>NZ_LMKF01000025.1:130994-428559 GCF_001421275.1 Microbacterium sp. Leaf203
ATCGCGGGGTTCACGTTCGTGACGGACGCGGGGAACATCGCCTCGTAACCGAGGTTCATCAGCGCCTTGTTCGCGTTGTAGTGAAGGAACTTCTTCACGTCTTCGCTCAGGCCGACCGAGTCGTACAGGCTCTGGGTGTAGCCCACCTCGTTGTCGTAGAGCTCGTACATCAGCGAGAACGTGTAGTCCTTGATGTCGTCGCGACGGGCCTGGTCGACCGTCTCGAGACCGCGCTGGAACTTGTAGCCGATGTAGTACCCGTGTACGGCCTCGTCGCGGATGATGAGGCGGATCAGGTCGGCCGTGTTGGTGAGCTTGGCGCGGCTCGACCAGTGCATCGGCAGGTAGAAGCCCGAGTAGAACAGGAACGACTCGAGCAGGGTCGAGGCGACCTTGCGCTTGAGCGGGTCGTCGCCACGGTAGTAGTCCATGACGATGCGCGCCTTCTTCTGAAGGAACTCGTTCTCGGTCGACCAGCGGAACGCCTCGTCGATCTCTTTCGTCGAGCACAGCGTCGAGAAGATCGACGAGTAGCTCTTCGCGTGCACCGACTCCATGAACGCGATGTTCGTGTAGACGGCCTCCTCGTGCGGGGTGATCGCATCGGGGATGAGCGAGACGGCGCCGACCGTGCCCTGGATCGTGTCGAGGAGCGTGAGCCCCGTGAACACGCGCATCGTGAGCGTCTGCTCCTCGGGGGTGAGCGTGTTCCACGACTGGATGTCGTTCGACAGCGGCACCTTCTCGGGCAGCCAGAAGTTGTTCACGAGACGGTTCCAGACCTCGAGGTCCTTGTCGTCCTGGATGCGGTTCCAGTTGATGGCCTGCACGTGGTTCAGCAACTGCAGCTTCTCAGCCATGTCGTTCCTGTGTCCTTGATCGATGGGTGGTCAGCGGGTCAGAGCATGCACGAGACGCACTCGGTCATGTCGGTGCCCTCGAGCGCCAGCTGACGCAGACGGATGTAGTAGATGGTCTTGATGCCCTTGCGCCACGCGTAGATCTGAGCCTTGTTGATGTCGCGGGTGGTGACGGTGTCCTTGAAGAACAGCGTCAGCGACAGGCCCTGGTCGACGTGCTGCGTCGCGGCGGCGTACGTGTCGATGACCTTCTCGTAGCCGATCTCGTACGCGTCCTGGTAGTACTCCAGGTTCTCGTTCGTCATGAACGGAGCCGGGTAGTAGACGCGACCGAGCTTGCCTTCCTTGCGGATCTCGATCTTCGAGGCGATCGGGTGGATCGAGCTCGTGGAGTTGTTGATGTACGAGATCGAGCCGGTCGGGGGTACGGCCTGCAGGTTCTGGTTGTAGATACCGTGCGCCTGGATCGAGGCCTTCAGCTCGCGCCAGTCGTCCTGCGTGGGGATCTGGACCCCGGCGAAGAGCTCCTTCGCCTTGGCCGTCTGCGGCTCCCACACCTGGTCGGTGTACTTGTCGAAGAACTCGCCCGATGCGTAGGTGGAGTTCTCGAAGCCGTCGAAGGCCGTGCCGCGCTCGATCGCGAGGCGGTTCGAGGCCCGCAGCGCGTGGAACAGCACCGTGTAGAAGTAGATGTTCGTGAAGTCGATGCCCTCTTCGGAGCCGTAGTAGACGTGCTCACGAGCGAGGTAACCGTGCAGGTTCATCTGGCCGAGGCCGATGGCGTGCGAACGGTCGTTGCCGTCTTCGATCGAGCGCACCGAGGCGATGTGGCTCTGCACGCTGACCGCGGTGAGGGCCCGGATCGCGGTCTCGACCGTGAGGCCGAGGTCGCCGCCGTCCATCGCGAGGGCGATGTTCATCGATCCGAGGTTGCAGGAGATGTCCTTGCCGATGGTGTCGTACGAGAGGTCCTCGTTGTACGTGGTCGGCGTGTTGACCTGCAGGATCTCGGAGCACAGGTTCGACATGTTGATGCGACCGGCGATCGGGTTGGCCTTGTTCACCGTGTCCTCGAACATGATGTACGGGTAGCCCGACTCGAACTGGATCTCGGCGAGGGTCTGGAAGAACTCGCGCGCGTTGATCTTCGTCTTCTTGATGCGCGGGTCGTCGACCATCTCGCGGTACTTCTCGGTGACCGAGATGTCGCCGAACGGCTTGCCGTAGACCTTCTCGACGTCGTACGGCGAGAAGAGGTACATGTCCTCGCCGTTCTTCGCGAGCTCGAAGGTGATGTCGGGGATGACGACACCCAGCGACAGCGTCTTGATGCGGATCTTCTCGTCGGCGTTCTCGCGCTTGGTGTCGAGGAAGCGGAGGATGTCGGGGTGGTGGGCGTTGAGGTACACCGCGCCGGCGCCCTGACGCGCTCCGAGCTGGTTGGCGTAGCTGAAGCTGTCTTCGAGGAGCTTCATGACGGGGATGATGCCCGACGACTGGTTCTCGATCTGCTTGATCGGTGCACCCGCTTCGCGGATGTTCGACAGCAGCAGGGCCACGCCGCCGCCGCGCTTGGACAGCTGCAGCGCCGAGTTGATGCCGCGGGCGATCGACTCCATGTTGTCTTCGATGCGGAGCAGGAAGCACGACACGAGCTCGCCGCGCTGCGCCTTGCCCGCGTTGAGGAACGTGGGGGTGGCCGGCTGGAAGCGGCCCGAGATGATCTCGTCGACGAGCTGGACGGCCAGACGGGGGTCGCCGTCGGCGAGGGCGAGGGCGGTCATGACGACGCGGTCCTCGAAGCGCTCGAGGTAGCGCTTTCCGTCGAAGGTCTTGAGCGTGTAGCTCGTGTAGTACTTGAAGGCGCCGAGGAAGGTCTCGAAGCGGAACTTCGCGCCGTAGGCGCGGTCGTTGAGCTCCTGGATGAAGTCCATCGAGTACTTCTCGAGCACGGTGGGCTCGTAGTACTCCTTCTCGACGAGATAGTCGAGGCGCTCCTTGAGCGAGTGGAAGAAGACCGTGTTCTGGTTGACGTGCTGCAGGAAGTACTCCCGCGCCGCCCGCTTGTCGGCGTCGAACTGGATCTTGCCGTCGGCGTCGTACAGGTTCAGCATCGCGTTGAGGGCGTGGTAATCCATTCCCTCGAATCGCGCCTCGGTCTTGAAGTCCACGTCGGTCAGCTCAACTTCCACCATCGTTCCAATCCCTCGGTGACCCGCTCGACGTCGTCGGGCGTGCCGAATACTTCCAGCCGGTACAGGTGCGGCACGGCGCACTTGCGGCTGATGATGTCGCCGGCGAGGCAGAAGGCATCGCCGAAATTCGTGTTCCCCGCGGAGATGACCCCGCGGATGTTTCGTCGGTTCCGCTCCTCGTTGAGGAACCGGATGACCTGCTTGGGGACCGCGCCCTTCTCGACGCCCCGGCCGGCACCCCCACCGTACGTGGGGGTGACCAGCACGAAGGGTTCGTCGACGTGGAGGGGCGGATCGGTCGGCCGCAGCGGAATGCGCACGGCCCGCTTGCCGAGCTTCTCGATGAAACGCGCGGTGTTGCCCGACACGCTCGAGAAATAGACCAGCAGCGGAGCCTCGGTCGCCGACAGGACAGTGCTCATGACGGTGGTCTGAGAGCCTGTCGCCGGATCAGGCGAGGCGCGAAGCGAGCTCGTCGATCTTGTCGGGGCGGAAGCCCGACCAGTGGTCCTCGTCGGTGACGACGACGGGTGCCTGAAGGTACCCGAGCGACTTGACCTGCTCGAGCGCCGTCGGGTCTTCGGACAGGTCGAGCACGTTGTACTCGATGCCCTTCGAGTCGAGTGCGCGGTAGGTCGCGGTGCACTGGACGCAGGACGGCTTGGTGTAGACCGTGATCGCCATGTCGTTCTCTCTCTCCCCTGGAAAAACTGTGTCCGGGCGGGCAGGGCCAGCCGGGACCTCAATACTACATATGGGGACGGACATCGGAAGGCACCACAAGGGGTAGTAGTTACATCAGTGTGATTTTCCACCGTCTCTCCCCATGTACAACACAGGTTGTCCACGATTTCATCCACAGATCAACCCCCTTCCCGGGTGTTGTTAACAGGCGCGATTCCGCGGTTCTCGCGGCTCCGCTCGATGTCTGTCCACAGGTCGGACGCTAGACGGGGGTTCCGACATTGCACAGGCGAGCGAAAACGTCCGTGGGCGTGTCGCGGCGTGTCGCGACGCGGCGGACGGACGGGGCCTCGGCGCATGTCGGAGGTCGGCTGTAGCGTTATCCGGTGGCCGGCTACCGCGAACTCCTTCGAACCCCAGGCGTGGGGCGCATCATCGCCGCGCAGTTGACGGCGCGTTTCCCCAACGGCATGACCAGCCTCGCCGTGCTCCTGCACATCGAGCACGTCACCGGTTCGTACGGCGCCGCCGGCCTCGTCCTGGCCGCCACGAGCATCGGCCAGGCCGTCGCCGGCCCCGTCACCAGCCGCTGGATGGGCATCTGGGGCATGCGCCGCGTGCTCACCGTCACGCTCCTCGTGTGCGCGGCGGCGATCGCGACCCTCGCCCTCATCGAGATGCCGCTCCCCCTCTACATGGTGCTCGGCCTCATCGCCGGCCTTTCCACCCCGCCCGTGCAGTCGGCGGTCCGCACCATCTACCCCAAGATGGTCAACTCCCAGCGGCTCACCCCGCTGTACTCGCTCGACGCCTCGCTGCAAGAGATCATCTGGGTCCTCGCACCGGTGCTCATCACCCTCGTGGCGACGCAGATCGGCACCGTCCCGGGTCTGCTCCTCGTCGTGGTCATCCTCCTCGGCGGGGGCGCGTGGTTCATCCTCAGCCCCGAGGTCGGCCGCGTGCGCATCCCGCGCAGCCGCCGCGGGCTCGGTCGCGTCCTGGCGAAACCGCCGGTCATCCTCGCCACCGCCACCGGGTTCCTCCTGATCGGCGCGTGCTCGGCGGTCGAGGCGGGCGTCGTCGCGACCTTCGACCACGGCGGGCTCGAGGCGGGTCTCATCCTCGCCGTCTTCGCCGTCGGCAGTCTCGCCGGTGGCCTGTCGTTCGGCCACATCCCCATCGGCCCCTGGGCGATGGCCCGACGTTTCGCGATCGTCGCCCTCGGGCTCTCTCTCACCGTCTTCTCGCTCAACGCGTGGTGGATCGGTGCGACCCTGCTCGTCGCCGGTGCCGGCATCGCGCCGGCGCTGGCCGTGATGTTCGCCATGACCTCGGCGAGCGTCCGCTTCAGCGAGACGGCCGAGGCCTACGGCTGGATCGGCACGGGTCAGCTCATCGGCGCGGCCGCGGGCTCGGCCGTGGCGGGCTTCCTCGTCGACGGGGTCGGCCCGACCGGCGCGTACGTCGCCGCGGCCGGATTCGCGGTGCTCGGCTTCGTCGTCGCCGCGGTTTTCGTCCGTGGATTCCCCGATCTCCGCCACCGCGACGCGAGCCCCATCCCCGACACCGAACCGGTGCCCACCATCACCTGAGCGGATGCCGGGGCGCGGCATCCCGTGTCGGAACGCCCCGACGGGCGGGTCAGTGCGTGCGTCGCAGCAACTCGAGCACGGCGTGTGCGTACGCATCCGCCGGGGCCGGGTGGTCGAACACCAGTGTCGACCCGCCGATCGAGATCTCGACTTCGTAGGTGTCGGACAGTCGACGCAGGGACCGGAAGGTCGAGCGCAGCATCTCGCGCAGCTGCGACTCCGACGGCAGCCACAGCGCATCCTCGGTCGCGACCGAGTCGAGCGCCCATTCCGTCGTGCCGTTGAACGCGAGAATCCGACCCGTGGGGTAGTCGCGCGGCTCCACCGTCATGTCGCTCACGGTGAAGACGTCGGCCTCGAACTCCGGTTCGTCGAGCTGGAAGCGGTCACCGGATCGCGGATGCCACACCAATCCGGCCTCGCGCAGGGCCTGGGCCATCTCGGTCGAGATCATGGCATCCATTCTGGGGGCGTTCTGTGACGACGGGTCGGCGGCGCTGCGCGCGGACGGAGCAAGATGGATGCCATGCCCTCTCCCGTGACCCTTCCGCAGCTCGCCTGGGGCGACCCGCGCGGACCGCAGGCGCTGCTCGCGCACGGACTCGGCTCCGACGGAGCCCTCATGTGGCGGTACGGCGTCGCGCTGGCCGAGGCGGGGTGGCGCGCCGTCGCCGTCGACCTCCGCGGGCACGGGGACGCACCGCGCACCCTCGACTACCGCCTGTCGGCGTACGCGGCTGATCTGCGCGGGACGACGCCCCCGCGCGGCGGGGCGTGGGACGCGGTCGTCGGGCACTCCCTCGGCGGCGCCGCATCGACTCTCGCCGCGTCCGAGAGCCCGGGGTGGACCCGTCGCCTCGTGCTCATCGACCCCGCCATCCTCTTGTCGGAGGAGGACCGCGCGATCGTCCGCGCGAGCCAGGAGCAGTCGTTCGACGACCCGAGCATCGCCGCCGTCCGGGCCGCGCATCCCGACTGGCACCCGATCGATGTCGAGTTGAAGGCACGAGCGACGACGCGCGCGAGCCGGTGGGCCGTCGAGCAGACGAGCCTGCAGAACGCCGTGTGGGACGTGCGCGCGGCGGCGGCCGCGCTGTCGGTGCCGACGCACGTGGTCGGAGCCGATCCGGCGGTGCACTCGATCTTCACGGGCGAGCTCGCGGCCGAGGTCCTCCGCAATCCCGTCGTGACGATGAGCGTCGTCGACGGCGCCGGCCACTCTCCGCATCGCGACCGGCCGGAGGCCGCGGTGGCCGCCGTCCTCGACGCCCTGCGCTGACCCGCGCATACGCGTTTCGCGCCGCGATGCCACCCCGCCCGCGATGTCGGTGGGGCCGAGCAGAATGGATGCCATGACCTCGTTCGATCCGGCTCGGTACCTGCCCGACGACCTGCTCGCGCGCATCCGTGAGCGCGCCGTGGTGCACGACCGCGAGAACACGTTCCCTCATGACGACCTCGACGAGCTGCGGGAGGCCGGGTATCTCGGCATCCTGGTGCCCACCGAACTCGGCGGAGCGGGGCTGAGTCTCGCCGAGGCATCGCTCCTGCAGCAGCGCCTCGCGGGCGCGGCCCCGGCAACGGCCCTGGCGGTGAACATGCACCTCGTGTGGACCGGCGTCGCGAAGGTGCTGAGCGATCGCGGGCTCGACGATCTCGCCTTCGTCCAGCGCGGCGCGGCCGCTGGTGAGGTGTTCGCCTTCGGCATCAGCGAGGCGGGCAACGACCTGGTCCTGTTCGGCAGCGACACCGAGGCTCGCCCCGACGGGCGGGGCGGCTACACGTTCACGGGGACGAAGATCTTCACCTCGCTGTCCCCCGTTTGGGACCACCTCGGTGTGCACGGGCTCGACGAGACCTCACCCGAGGGCCCCCGCATGGTGTTCGCGTTCCTCGACCGCAGCGACGACGTCGTCGCCCGCGACGACTGGGACACCCTCGGCATGCGCGGCACGCAGAGCCGCACGACCGAGCTTCGCGGTGCGCACGCTCCCGCCGACCGCGTCATCCGCCGCGTCGTCCCGGGGCCCCAGCCCGATCCCCTCGTGTTCGGCATCTTCGCCGTCTTCGAGATCCTGCTGGCCTCCGTCTACACGGGCATCGCGCGGCGGGCCATCGACCTCGCGGTCGAGGCGGCGACCTCGCGCCGGTCCAAGAAGACCGGGACCACTTACGCGAACGACCCCGACATCCGGTGGCGCGTCGCCGATATGGCGCTCGCCTACGACGCGCTCCCGCCGCAGTTGGCCTCGCTCGCCTCCGACGTCGACACCCTCGTCGACCACGGCGCGCGCTGGTTCACCCTGCTGTCGGGCGTGAAGTACCGCGCCGTCGCCATGGCGAAAGAGGTCGTCGACGACGCCGTCCTCGTCGGCGGCGGTTCGGCGTACTTCTCGCGCCACGAGCTGAGCCGGTTGTACCGCGACGTCCTCGCCGGCATGTTCCACCCCTCCGACTCCGAGTCGGCGCACTCCACCGCGGCCACGGCCTGGCTCGGGCCGGTGACCGACTGATGGCGCGCACGCCGACCCGGGCGCTGAGCCCGGCCGATCAGGAGCGCCGCCGCGCTCTCCGGGTGATGAAGGGGGTCGCTCTCGGCGCCCTGATCGCGATGGCCCTCGTCTTCGCGGTGTCGTTCTCGCTGCAGCGCGAGGTCGAGTGGCTGCAGTACGTCCGCGCGGCGGCCGAGGGCGGCATGGTGGGCGCCCTGGCCGACTGGTTCGCGGTCACCGCGCTGTTCCGGCACCCGCTGGGCCTGCCCATCCCGCACACGGCGATCATCCCGCGCCGAAAAGACGAGATCGGGCGCCAGCTGGGCGAGTTCGTCGAGACGAACTTCCTCGAGGGCGACGTCGTGCGCACGAAGCTCGAATCCACGCCGCTCTCGGCGCGGGCCGGAGCCTGGCTCGCCGATCCCGCACACGCCGACCGCGTGGCCGCCGAGGGCGCGACCCTCGCATCGAGCGTCCTCACCGCGCTGAGCGACGACGACGTGCAGGGTCTCATCGAAGACCTCGCCCGCGAACACCTCCTCTCCCCCGACTGGGGCCCCTCGATCGGTGGATGGCTCGAACGCGTCGTCGGCTCGGGTGCTCACCACGGCGCCGTGGATCTCGCCCTCGACAACATCGCGGTCTGGCTCGGCAACAACCGCGACACGTTCCAGGGGCTCGTCTCGCGTCGACTCCCGGCCTGGGTGCCCAGCATGGCCGCACGGCTCGTCGACGACACCGTGTACCGCGAGGCCGTGCAGTTCGTCGACGCGGTGCGCGCCGATCCTCGGCACCAGGCGCGCGGTGCGATCGACGGTTATCTCGGGCGACTAGCCGACAGCCTTCAGCACGACCCGGCGACGATGGTGCGTCTCGAAGAGGCGAAGGCCGCGGTCTTCGACAGCCCGCGGGTGCGGCAGTTGGCGGCCGATGCCTGGAACACCGCCAAGGCCGGTCTCCTGCGTTCGCTCGCCGACCCCGAGAGCGCCCTGCGTCTTCGCGCCTCCGCCGCCCTCGCCGAGGTCGGCGTCCGCCTGCAGCGCGACGAGGCCCTGCAGAAGCGGGTCGACGGCTGGGTCACCGATGCGGCGGTGTTCGTCGTGGGGCGGTACCGGCACGACATCGCGTCGGTCATCACCGACACGGTCGAACGCTGGGACGCCGAAGAGACCACCGAGAAGATCGAGCTCATGGTCGGGCGCGACCTGCAGTACATCCGTCTGAACGGCACGATCGTCGGTGCTCTCGCGGGCCTGTTGATCTTCACGGTCGCCCATCTGGTGTGGGGATCATGACGGTTCGCGCAGTCACTGGCCGAAACCTCTCGCGTCGCGCCGCCCCTCGCCGCCGCCGCGTGAGTAGCCTGGTGCGCGTGAGCGACGGTTCGGGCACGGAGTCCCTCTTCACCTACGGGACGCTGCAGCTGCCCGAGGTGCAACTCGACACCTTCGGTCACCGTGTCGAGGGAGCAGAAGACGCCCTGGCCGGCTACCGCCTCGAGTGGACCGACATCGCCGACGAGGGGGTTGCGCGCCTTTCCGGCCTCGACCGACACCCGATCCTGCGCCGCACCGACGACCCGCGCGACCGCGTGTTCGGACGCGTGCTGCGCGTGACGCCCGAAGAACTCGACGCCGCCGACGAGTACGAGGTCTCGCTCTACCGCCGCGCCTCCGTCGTCCTGGCCAGCGGCATCCGCGCCTGGGTCTACGTGGCTGCATGAGCGCCCTGTCCGTCGACCCGCTCTGGCCGCGCGCAGGGGACTGGCCCGCCCCCGACGAGAAGACGGCGCCGGATGCCGTCCTGCTGGGGGTCCCCGCGTGGCGCACGTCCCTCTCCCCGACCGGCGCGGGCGAGACACCGGCGGCCGTGCGCGAGGCTCTCCGGCGCTTCTCGCCGACGGTGCTCGGCCCCCCGCCTCTCGATCTCACCGCCGCACTGACCATCGCGGACGCCGGCGACGTCGACGACCCCGACGGGCGCGACGGCGAGGCGCGCGTGCGCGCAGCCGTGGCGGGGCTCTCGGCGGCCCGTCTGGTGATCGCCCTCGGCGGGGACAACTCCGCCACCTACGGTGTCGCCCAGGGGCGCGGAGTCGGCGGTCTGATCACCCTCGACGCGCACTTCGATCTCCGCGACGGGGAGTCGAACGGCTCTCCCGTGCGGCGACTCATCGCCGATGGTCTCGACCCGCGCCGCATCGTTCAGATCGGCATCGCCGACTTCGCGAACTCCGCCGCATACGCGCAGCGCGCCCTCGACGCGGGCATCACGGTCATCACCCTCGACGAGGTGCGTCGCCGCGGCATCGACGAGGTCGTCGCCGAGGCCCTACGCATCGCGCGCGGCGCGGGCGGATCGGCGAACGGGCCCGTGGTGCGGGCGGACGGCGACGCGGTCGCGTCCCCGGCCGGTGACCCGGCGACCCGGGCCTCCGCCCCCGCGGCGGGCGATGCCGCGGCCGCGGCCTCCGGCATCCACCTCGACATCGATGTGGACGTGTGCGACCGCTCGGTCGCCCCGGGCTGCCCCGCGAGCGTCCCGGGCGGACTCGCCGCCTGGGAGTTGCGCGCCCTCGTGCGCGGGTTGACCCGAGACCCCGGCGTGACGAGCGCCGACATCGTCGAGGTGGATGCCACGGCAGACACTCCCGACGCCCGCACCGTGCGGCTGGCCGCGCTGTGCGTTCTGGAGCTCCTGGCAGGAATGGCGGAAAGACGATGATCCAACTGGTTCTGGCGCGGCACGCGAAGTCGGACTGGGTCGACGAGGGTCTCGACGACCACGACCGTCCCCTCAACGACCGCGGCCGACGCGATGCACCCGCGATGGCCCGGACCGTCGTGCGCAAGGGCGTCCGCCCCGAGGTCGTGCTCTCGAGCTCAGCGCTGCGCGCCCGACAGACCGCCGAGGCGTTCGCCCGCGCATTCGATGCCGAGGTCGTCGAGCACGCCGAGCTCTATCTCGCCGAGCCCGCGCAGCTGCTCGCCTCCGCGCGCGCCGCGGGGGTCGACGAGGTGATGGTGGTCGCTCACGACCCCGGAATGAGTGCTCTCGTATCGCGTCTCGCCGATCGCGATGAACGCATGGTCACGTGCGCGGTGGCGATCTTCACCTGGCACGAGGGGACATGGGACGACGTCGACGCCACCCCTCCCGACGAGTTCGAGCTGCTGACGCCCTGAGGCCGGCCGCCCACCGTCCGCCCGCCCTGCCTCAGACCTCGGCCCCGTCCTTCCAGACGGTCCGCACGAGGGGCACACCCGGCCGGTAGGCCAGGTGCACGCGGGTCGGGGCCTCGAGGAGCACGAGGTCGGCGCGAGCGCCGGGACGGATCACGCCCACATCCGTGCGCCGCAGTGCCCGCGCGCCGCCCGCGGTGGCGGCCCACACCGCCTCGGCGGGCGTCATCCCCATCTCGCGCACGGCGAGGGCGATCATGAGCGGCATCGAGCTCGTGAAGCTCGATCCCGGGTTGCAGTCGCTCGCGAGCGCGACCGCCACTCCCGCATCGAGAAGGCGCCGTGCGTGGGGGTACGGCTGGCGCGTCGAGAACTCCACTCCCGGGAGCAGGGTCGCGACGGTGTCGGATCCGGCGAGTGCGGTCACGTCCGCATCCGAGACGAACGTGCAGTGATCGACGGAGGCGGCATTCAGGGACACAGCGAGTGCCACCCCGTCTCCCGCGCCGAGTTGGTTTCCGTGCACCCGGATGCCGAGTCCCTTCGCCAGACCCGCCTCGAGCACGCGCCGACTCTGGGCGGCCGTAAACGCGCCGGTCTCGCAGAAGACGTCGACCCAGCGGACGAGCGGTGACACGGCGTCGAGCATCTCGCCCACCACGAGGTCGATGTACTCGTCCGCGCGCCCGGCGAACTCGGGCGCGACGACGTGAGCGCCGAGGAAGGTGACCTCGTCGGTGACCTCCGCGGCGAGTCGCGCGAGCCGCAGCTCGGTCTCGACGTCGAGGCCGTAGCCCGTCTTGATCTCGAGCGTCGTCGTCCCCTGTGCGCGACACTCGGCGACGAGGGAGCGCAGGCGCTCGCGGAGTTCGTCGTCGGAGGCGGACCGTGTCGCGGCGACGGTGGTGCGGATCCCTCCCGCCGCGTACCGCTTCCCCTCCATCCGCGCTGCGAACTCCTCGGCCCGATCGCCGCCGAAGACGAGGTGCGTGTGGCTGTCGACGAACCCCGGGATCACGGCGCGACCGCCGACATCGATGACCTCGATCCTCGCGTCGACGGTGAGGCCCGCGGCATCCGGAGCCTCGGTCGTCAGCCCCGTCCACTCCACGCGCCCCGCGCGCACGAGGACCGCCGCGTCGCGCAGCGTTCCGCACGGGTCGCCCGCGGCGGAGACGTTGGTGGTGAGCTCGCCGATGTTCGTCAGCAGGAACGCGCGTCCGGCTCCGTCGGCTCCCGCGTTCCCACCGGTCCGCTCCGAAGCGCTCACCACATCGGCACCGGTCAGCGCGGAACCGCTCGCCACATCGGCACCGGTCAGCGCGGAAGCGCTCACCACATCGGCACCGTCAGGCCGCGCTCGGCCGCCACTTCGCGAGCGCGGTCGTAGCCGGCGTCCACGTGGCGCATGACTCCGGTGCCGGGGTCGTTGACGAGCACGCGGGCGAGCTTCTCGGCGGCGAGCTCGGTGCCGTCGGCGACGCACACCTGTCCCGCGTGGATGCTGCGGCCGATCCCCACCCCGCCGCCGTGGTGGATCGACACCCACGACGCTCCGCTCGCGGTGTTCAGCAGCGCGTTGAGCAGGGGCCAGTCGGCGATGGCGTCCGAGCCGTCGGCCATGGCTTCGGTCTCGCGGTAGGGCGAGGCGACGGATCCCGCGTCGAGGTGGTCGCGGCCGATCACGATGGGTCCCGCCAGCTCGCCCGAGGCCACCATCTCGTTGAACTTCAGGCCCGCCAGGTGGCGTTCCTGGTAGCCGAGCCAGCAGATGCGCGCGGGCAGTCCCTCGACCTGCACCTGCTTTCCCGCCTTGTCGAGCCAGCGGTGCAGGGCTGCGTCCTCCGGGAAGAGTTCGGCGACGGCCCGGTCGGTCTTGGCGATGTCTCCGGGGTCTCCCGAGAGCGCGACCCAGCGGAACGGTCCCTTGCCCTCGGCGAACAGCGGGCGGATGTACGCGGGCACGAAGCCCGGGAACGCGAACGCCCCGTCGTACCCGCCGAGCTCCGCCTCGCGGCGGATCGAGTTGCCGTAGTCGAACACCGCCGCCCCGGCATCCTGGAATCCCACCATCGCCTTCACGTGGGACGCCATGCTCTCGCGCGCCCGGCGGGTGAAGTCCTCGGGGTCACGGGCGGCTTCGGCCTGCCACTGATCGAGCGAGACGCCGACCGGCAGGTACGACAGCGGGTCGTGCGCGCTGGTCTGATCGGTGACGATGTCGATCCGGATGCCGCGGGCCAGAAGCTCCGGGAACACCTCGGCCGCGTTGCCCTCGACGCCGACCGACAGCGCCTCACCCGCCTCGCGTGCCGCGCTCACCCGTTCGACGGCCGCGTCGAGATCGGGAGCGACCTCGTCGAGGTAGCCGTGGGCGACGCGGCGGTCGAGGCGCGTGCGGTCGACGTCGACGATGAGCACCGCTCCGCCGTTCATCGTGACGGCGAGCGGCTGCGCCCCGCCCATGCCGCCGCACCCGGCGGTGAGGGTGAGGGTGCCGGCGAGCGACTCGCGGCCGAGCGAGGTGGCGACGGCCGCGAACGTCTCGTACGTACCCTGCAGAATGCCCTGCGTGCCGATGTAGATCCACGACCCGGCCGTCATCTGCCCGTACATCGTGAGCCCCAGCTCTTCGAGTCTGCGGAACTCGGGCCACGTCGCCCAGTCGCCCACGAGGTTCGAGTTCGCGATGAGCACGCGCGGCGCCCACTCGTGCGTGCGGAATACGCCCACCGGCTTGCCCGACTGCACGAGCAGGGTCTCGTCGGGCTCGAGCTCGTCGAGCGTGCGGACGATCGCGTCGTACGCCTCCCACGACCGCGCCGCCCTGCCCGTGCCGCCGTAGACGACCAGGTCGTCGGGACGCTCGGCGACCTCGGGGTCCAGGTTGTTCATGAGCATCCGCTTGGCGGCCTCGGCGCCCCAGCTCTTCGCGGTGCGCTCGGAGCCGCGCGCCGCGCGGATCGGAGAGCGGGGAGCGGATGCCGGGACCCCGGCGGTCGTTGCGGCTGCGGCCTCCGTGACCAGTCCTGCGGCCGTGACGACTTCCGGTGCCGGGGCGGCGGCTTCGGGCGTCGTGTCGACCGGTGCCGTGCCGGTCGTGGTGGTGTCGGTCATGGCGGATCTCCTTCGATCGGGGCGCGAGGTCAGGCGGTGTGTACGGGAGTGGAGGGCGTGTGGGCGGCGTCCGTCTGCGCGAGCGCGGCCAGCGCCACCGCGCCCGAGGCGACGAGGTCGGTGACCGCCTCGATCTCGGGCGAGACGAAGCGGTCGGGGCCGGGGCCCTCGACACGCGTACGGACGAGGTCGCGCACGGCGCCGGTGGCCGCCGCGGGCTGGAGGGGAGCGCGCAGGTCGAGGGCACGGCATCCGGTCAGCACTTCGATCGCGAGCACGCGGGCGAGTCCGTCGATCGAGCGACGGAGCTTGCGGGCACCCGCCCACCCCATCGAGACGTGGTCCTCCTGCATGGCGCTCGAGGGGATCGAGTCGACCGAGGCGGGGGCGGCGAGGCGCTTGAGCTCCGACACGATTCCCGCGGCGGCGTACTGCGCGATCATCAGGCCCGAGTCGACCCCCACCTCGTCGGCGAGGAAGGGCGGCAGCCCGTTGCTCCGCGCGACGTCGAGCGCGCGGTCGGTGCGGCGCTCCGACATCGAGGCGACGTCGGCGACCGCGATCGCGAGGAAGTCGAGCACGTACGCGACGGGGGCGCCGTGGAAATTGCCGTTCGACTCAACGCGCCCGTCGACGGTGACGACGGGGTTGTCGACGGCGGATGCCAGCTCGCGCTCGGCGACCTGCGCCGCGTGGGCCATCGTGTCGCGCGCGGCGCCGTGCACCTGGGGCGCGCAGCGCAGGGAGTAGGCATCCTGCACGCGCGTGCACTCGGGCCCGCGGTGGCTCGCGACGATGGGCGAACCGGCGAGGAACGAGCGAAGGTTCGCCGCGGATGCCGCCTGGCCGACCTGCGGGCGGAGCGCCATCAGGTCGGCCGCGAACACGGCATCCGTCCCCAACTGCGACTCGATCGAGATCGCCGCCGAGACGTCGGCCGTGGTGAGCAGCATCTCGAGGTCGTGCAGGGCCAGCAGCAGCATGCCGAGAATGCCGTCGGTGCCGTTGATGAGGGCGAGGCCCTCCTTCTCGCGCAGGGCGACCGGGGCGATCCCCGCGGCGCCGAGCGCGTCGGCGGCGGATCGCAGATCACCGGCGGCATCGCGCACCTCCCCCTCGCCCATCACCGCGAGGGCAACGTGCGACAGCGGAGCGAGGTCGCCCGAGCAGCCGAGCGAGCCGTACTCGCGCACGACCGGGGTGATCCCGGCGTTCAGCAGGGCGGCGTAGGTCTCGACGACGACCGGTCGCACGCCGGTTCGGCCGGTCGCGAGGGTCTGCAGGCGCAGCAGCATGAGGGCGCGCACGACCTCGCGCTCCACCTCGGAGCCGGTGCCCGCGGCGTGCGAGCGGATAAGGCTCGCCTGCAGCTGGGCGCGCCGGTCCTCGGCGATGAAGGTCGTCGCCAGCGCACCGAAGCCGGTCGAGATGCCGTAATGCGGCTGCGGGTCGTCGGCGAGCGCCTCGATGAGAGCGCGCGTGTCGGCCACGCGCTGCAGAGCGTCGTCGTCCACCGTCACCCGCGCGTCGTGTCGCGCGACGGCGACGACGTCCTGAGGGGTGAGGGGCTGGGATCCGACGGTGACGCTCGCGTTCATACGCCGATTCCATCGTGCGCACTGTCGCGCGACGACCGGGTTCTGGCATCCTGTGTCTGTCATGCCAGACAATCCCCGCCCGCAGGTCCCCGCCGCCGATCAGACGCTGCGGATCCTCTCGCTGCTCGCGCGCCAGCCCGGCCCGATGGCTGCGCAGTCGATCGCGACGACCCTCCACATCCCGCGTTCGAGCGTCTATCACCTGCTCGCGACCCTCGAGCAGCACGGCTACGTCGTGCACCTGCCCGGCGACCGCCGCTGGGGCCTCGGCACCGCGGCGTTCGAGCTCGGCGGCGGCTACGCCCGGCAGCAACCCCTCGCCCGCCTCGGCCGGCCGCTGCTCGCGGGGCTCTCCGACCGGGTCGGCGAATCCGCACACCTCGCCGTGCTGGCCGGACGCGACGTGCTGTACATCGTCGAAGAGCGCGCTCCGCGCCGCCCCGCGCTCGTGACCGACGTGGGCGTGCGCCTGCCCGCGCACCTCACCGCGACGGGTCGGGCGATGCTCGCGGCGCTTCCTCGCGAACAGGTGCGGGCGTTGTTCCCGGATGCCACGGCCCTCACCCAGCGCCACGGCGCGGGCCCCGCGACTCCGCGCGAGCTGCGCGAGGTGCTCCGACTGGTGCGGGCAGACGGCCACGCGAGCGAGAACGGCGAGGTCACGCCCGGATTCCGCTCCGTCGCCGCTGCGGTGCTGGATCACGCCGGGTGGCCCGCCGCGGCCGTGGCGATCACGTGGCCGGCCGACGGCCCGCCGCGCGATGCCGCGGCACTGGCGTCAGCGGCATCCGGAACCGCCGCCGAGCTCGCCCGCCGCATCGGCCGGCCGGCCTGACGCGGGTTCCGGGTTGCGGGGCCGCGGCCTCTTGTTCTCACGGTTTGGGGCGCGTTCCGTCGTTCGGGGCGTGAGATTCCCGCCCCAGACGCAAAGTATCGCCCCAAACCGCGGACATGCCCGCGACGCGACCGTCGCGCCGAGGACCGCGGCGACCGCTGAGCACCGGGCCGAGTGGGCGCCGGGCCGAGTGGGCGCCGGGCCGAGTGGGCGCTGCGCCCACGCGTTCTCCCGGTTCGGGGCACATTCCGTCGTTTGGGGCGTGAGATTCCCGCCCCAAACGCAAAAGATCGCCCCAACCGCCCGATTCAGCCGCCTCGGCGCGCCCACCGCAGCGCGTCAGCGCACGACCAGCCGCGGCTCCACCAGCACGTGCGCCGCCCCGGCCGTCGGGGCGCGGGGGGCGATGACCGTGCCGTTCTCGCCCATGAGCAGGTCGAGGGCTCCGGATGCCACCTTTTCGGGCAACTGCTCGACGCTCGAGAGGCCGAGCGCCTCCACCGCGGGGGTGTTGTCGAAGCCGATGACCGTGATGTCGGGGCGGCCGGCGAGAGTGACGGCGAGGTGCGCGCCGATCGCGAGCGAATCGCTCGCGCACACGATGCCCGTCACTCCCGGGTCGGCCGCGAGCCCTGCGGCGACGACGTCGCGCGCGGCCGAGACGTTCTCTTCGACGACCCACCGCGGTCCCGAGGCCGCGCTCTCGCGCCAGCCGCGTTCGCGTTCGTCGCCGGTGCCGGATCCGCCCGGCCAGCCGAGGAACGCGATCCGCGAAGAACCCTGCCCGAGCAGGTGCGCGGTGGCTGCGCTCGTGCCGGCCGCTCCGTCGACGTCGACCCAGAGGTGCGCGGGCGCTTCGACATCATCCTCGCCCCACGGGCGGCCGAACGACACGAACGGCAGGGCGCGCTCGAGCAGCCACCCCGTGCGCGGGTCGCCGTGGAAGGTGCCGGTGATGACGACGGCATCGACCTCTCCCCCCTCGAGCAGGTCGCCGAGGCGCGCGATCTCCTCTTCGGGGGTGCGCGCGGCGTACAGCAGCACGCGCATGTCGCGCTCGCCCGCGCGTTCGGTGAGGGCGTGCACGAAGCGGTCGAGCACGACGCCCGAGATCCCCCCGGCATACGGATCGAGATGGATGCCGATGGTGGAGCTGCGACGCGTGCGCAGGCGGCGCGCGGCGGCGTGCGGGCGGTATCCGAGCTCGGCGATCGCGGCTTCGACGCGCAGGCGGGTGGCCTCGCGCACGATGTCGGGGGTGTTCACGACGTTCGAGACGGTCTGCCGCGAGACGCCGGCGGCGCGTGCGACGTCGTCGACGGTGGGCGCCTTCGCCATGCCTCGTCTCCCCCGTGCCGTGGCCGGTGCCCCGCGGCATCCGGTTCTTCCGATCCTTCGACGCCTGCGCGTTCCGCGATGACGCGCACGCAGGCCTGACGGTCAGACCGACAGCCTAAGCGGGCGAGCAACCGCTTGACAGGAAACACCGCCGTTCCTTACCGTAGTCGAACCGTCATTTGAACGATCAAAAGAGACGGCCCTCCGAGCACCCGGAGGGGTCGCATGCCTCATCGAAGGAGAGAGACACATGACACGGCACACCGCCCGGAACTGGCTCGCCGCCGGCGCACTACTCGCCACCGGAGCGCTCACGCTCACCGCGTGCGGCTCGGGCTTCAACGACACCCCCGGCGAGTCCCAAGCCTCGGGCTCGGGCACGCTGAGCATCCTCATCGGCTCCTCGGGGGACGCCGAGACCAAGGCCGTCACCGACGCCGTCGCCGCCTGGAGCCAGCAGTCGGGCGTGCAGGCCGAGGTCCAGACCGCCAACGACCTCCCCCAGCAGCTCTCGCAGGGCTTCGCCGCCGGCTCGCCGCCGGACCTCTTCTACCTCGCCCCCGAGGCCCTCGCCGGCTACGCCGCGAACGGCTCGATCGCCGCCTACGGCGACGACCTGGCGAACAAGGACGACTTCTACCCCTCGCTCGTCGACAACTTCACCGTCGACGGGAAGTTCTACTGCGCGCCCAAGGACTTCTCGACCCTGGCCCTCATCATCAACACCGACCTCTGGTCGGCGGCAGGGCTCACGGATGCCGATGTCCCCACGACCTGGGACCAGTTGGCATCCGTCGCTCAGAAGCTCACCACCGACGGCCGCGTCGGTCTCGCGTTCGGCGCCGAGTACCAGCGCGTGGGCGCCTTCATGGCCGAGGCCGGCGGCGGACTCGTCACCGACGGCAAGGCCACAGCCGACAGCTCCGCCAACGTCGAGGCGCTGAACTACGTCAAGACGCACCTGAACGACGGCACCTTCGCCTTCGCGTCCGATGTGGGCGCGGGTTGGGGCGGCGAGGCGTTCGGCACCCAGAAGGCAGCGATGGTCATCGAGGGCAACTGGATCACCGGCGCAATGTCGGCCGACTACCCCGGCGTGAAGTACAAGGTCGCCGAGCTGCCCGCGGGCCCCGGCGGCAAGGGCACGCTGCAGTTCACCAACTGCTGGGGCATGGCCGCCGACAGCGGCAACCAGGAGCAGGCACGCTCGCTCGTCGAGTTCCTGACCTCGACCGACCAGCAGCTGGCGTTCTCGAAGGCCTTCGGCCCGATGCCCTCGATCCAGTCGGCCGCCGACGCGTGGAGCTCCGCGAACCCCGACCTCACGGCGTTCCTCTCCGGTGCCGAGTACGCGCAGTTCCCGCCGAACATGGCCGGCGCCGCCGACGTCATCACCGACTTCAACGCTCAGCTGGAGTCCCTGAAGACCGGTGACCCGCAGGCGCTGCTCAAGACGGCGCAATCCAACCTCGAGGCCATCACCAAGTAACCATGAGTGCTCTCACCTCAGCGCCGCGTCGCGCCGGATCCTCCTCCCCGGGGATCCGGCGCGGCGAGGCCGCCGCCGGCTGGCTGTTCACCGCCCCCGTGCTGATCATCCTGGGCGTGTTCCTGCTCGTCCCCGTGCTCATGGCGCTGTGGGTGAGCTTCTCCGACTGGACCGGGCGCGGCAGCCCCTTCTCGTCCAACGTCGGCTTCGTCGGCCTCGACAACTACGCCGCGGTCACCACCGGCGGCGGGCTGGCCGAGCGCGACTTCGGCACGGCGCTGCGCAACAACGCCTGGTACGTGCTGTTGGTCGTGCCGCTGCAGACCGCGCTGTCGCTCTTCCTCGCGGTGCTCGTCAACCGCGCGATCCTGCGCGGACGCGGTCTGTTCCGCACCGCCTTCTACTTCCCCTCGGTCACGAGCTCGGTGGCCATCACCGTGCTGTGGCTCTTCCTCTTCTCGGCATCCGGTGCCGTCAACGAGGTGCTGTCGTGGCTCGGCATCAACGGACCGAACTGGTTCAGCGATCCCTCGGGCGTCGTGCACAACCTCCTTGGCGCGGTCGGCGTCACGAGCGGCCCGGCCTTCCTCACCGGCAACACGATGCTCGGCGTCTCGTGGTGGGACTGGCTCGCCGGACCCTCGGTCGCGATGTCGGCCTTCATCCTCATGGCCGTGTTCACCACCTCGGGCACCTTCATGCTGCTGTTCATCGCGGGCCTCCAGAACATCGGCGCCGACGTGCAGGAGGCCGCGATGATGGACGGCGCGAACGGCTGGCAGCGCTTCTGGCGCGTGACCCTGCCGCAGCTCAAGCCCGTGCTGTTCACGGTGCTGACCCTCGGCCTCATCGGCACGTGGCAGGTGTTCGACCAGATCTACACGGGCACCCAGGGTGGGCCCGGAAAGACGACGCTGACGCCCGCCTACCTCAGCTACTCCTCGGCGTTCCTCTCGCAGCAGTGGGGGCAGGGTGCGGCGATCGCCTTCGTGCTCTTCGTCATCATCGTGGCCCTCACCATCCTGCAGCGCTTCGTGCTGCGCGATCGCCCGGTCTCGCGCCGACGCCTGCGCCAGTACGAGGTGCCTGCGCAGAAGGGAATGCCGCGATGACCGCCACGGCCTCTCCCCCGACCACCGTCCTCGCCGAACAGCGCATCGACGGACCCGTCAAGCCCGCGAAGCACCGCCTGTCGGGCAAGGCCCTGCGCTGGCAGATCGGTCTGTACGTCCTGCTGATCGTGCTCGCGGTCATCTACATCTATCCGTTCCTCGTGCAGGTGGCGACGTCGTTCAAGACGGATGCCGCGGCGGCGGCCGACCCGATCTCGCTCGCGCCGCAGCCCTTCACATGGGCGGCCTACGAGCGACTGTTCCTGAACTCCGACTTCCCCGTGTGGTTCGGCAACTCGGTCGTGGTGACCGTGTTCGTCACCGCGGGCCGGGTGTTCTTCAACTCCCTCGCCGGCTACGCGCTCGCCCGTCTGCAGTTCCGCGGGCGCGGGGTCGTGTTCGCGGCCCTCATCGCGGTCATGGCGGTGCCGACCGTGGTGCTGCTGATCCCGAAGTTCCTCGTCATCAATCAGCTGGGCATCTACGACTCGTACGCGGGCATGATCCTGCCGCTGCTGGTGGATGCCGCGGGCGTGTTCATCATGAAGAACTTCTTCGAGTCGATCCCGCCCTCGGTCGAGGAGCAGGCCCGCATCGATGGAGCCGGCACGTTCCGCATCTTCTGGTCGGTCGTGCTGCCGATGGCGCGGCCCGCGCTCATCACGATCGTGATCCTGTCATTCCAGGGATCGTGGAACGAGCTGAGCCACTTCGTCATCTCCACTCAGTCCCCCGAGCTGACCACGCTGACCAAGGGCGTGGCGTCGCTGGCCAGCGGTCAGCTCAGCCAGGGCAGCCAATTCCCCCTCAAACTCGCAGCCGCGGCCATCATGACGATTCCGGTCGCCGTGGTGTTCTTCATCTTCCAGCGCCGCATCATGAACGCCAGCGAAGGAGCCGTCAAAGAATGACCACCGCCCCCACCACCTCGCCTGCCGGGACGACGGTCGACTCCCCTCCCCTGCAACCGCTGCTCAGCGATGCGCTCATCGTTCTGCGGGCCCCCACCCAGGTGTGGTCCGACGGCACGGGCGACATGGGCGCGGGTGCGGTGCACGGCGTCTACCACGGAGACGTGCGACACGTGCGCGCGCTCACCGCCCGCTGCGACGGCTCGCCGATCGAGTGGATCTCGACCGCCCCCGACGGCGCCTCGCGCGTGGTCTTCGGCGGGCTGCTGCGCGGGCTCGACGACACCACGCCCGACCCGAAGGTGCGGCTGCTGCGCGACCGCCGCGTCGCCGACGGCGTGGTGAGCGAGTCGTGGACCCTGCACTCGCGCGTCGACCAGCCGATCCGCACGACGCTGCGCCTGGCACTCACTCCCGAGTTCGCGCAGCTGCACGAGGTGAAGTCGGGCCACGCCTCCGCTCGTGATGTGGAGACCGTGGTCGACGGAGAGAAGATCCGGGTGGATGCCGGCGCCCAAGGCCTCGAGCTCGTCGCTCCGGGCGCTCGCGTGGCGTCGACCGATCACGACGTCGAGGCCGAGTGGGACGTCGAGATCGCCCCCTTCGGCTCCGCCGAGATCGGGTGGACGCTGACGCTGCGCGACGACACGCTCGTCGTGGGCTCGGCGACCGCTCCCGCGCGATGGGATGCCGCGGCGGTCGCCGCCGGCGCCCCCGACCCGCGCCTGTCGCGGTGGCTGCGCGCGGCGCTCGACGACCTCGACGCCCTGCGGCTCGTGCTCCCCGATCACCCCGACGACGAGTTCTTCGCCGCGGGGGCGCCGTGGTTCTTCACGCTCTTCGGCCGCGACTCGATCTGGGCCGCGCGGCTCGCGCTCCCGCTCGACCGCGAGATCGCGGCATCCACCCTCCGTGTCCTCGCCCGCCTGCAAGGCGCCGACGACGACGCGCAGACCGCGCAGGAGCCCGGCAAGATCCTGCACGAGCTGCGGGCCTCGGCGCTGGAGATCCCCGGCGAGGGCATCGTGCTGCCGCCGAAGTACTACGGCAGCGTCGACTCGACCCCGCTGTGGATCTGTCTTCTCGCCGACGCCCGGCGCGCCGGCATGCCCGGCGCCGAGGTGCGCGAGCTGCTCCCGACGCTCCGCGGCGCCCTCGGCTGGATCCGCGACAGCGGCGACAGCGACGGCGACGGCTTCCTCGACTACATCGACCGCATGGGCACGGGCCTGTCGAACCAGGGGTGGAAGGACTCCGGCGACTCCATCCAGTGGCGCGACGGCAGTCTCGCCGAGGGTCCGATCGCCCTGTGCGAGGTGCAGGCCTACGCGTACGAGGCCGCCCTGGCCGGAGCCGACCTCCTCGAGGAGTTCGGCGAGGGGGCGGATGCCGATGACGCCGCGTTCTGGCGCTCCTGGGCCGCCGCCCTCAAGGAGCGCTTCGCCGCCACGTACTGGGTCGAGACGCCCGAGGGCCGCTACCCCGCCGTCGCGCTCGACCGCGACAAGCGTCCGGTCGACACGCTGACGAGCAACATCGGGCACCTGCTCGGCACCGGCATCCTGTCGGCCGAAGAAGAGGCGCACGTCGCCCAGCTGTTGCTCGGCGAGAGCATGTCGAGTGGATACGGCATCCGCACCATGTCGACCGGCGCCGCCGGGTACTGGCCACTGTCGTACCACGGGGGCAGCGTCTGGGTGCACGACACCGCGATCGCCGCGCACGGCATGCTGCGCGCGGGCCTGCACGACGAGGCGCGGTCCGTGGTCGACGGTCTGCTGGACGCCGCCGAGGGCTTCGCGTACCGCGTGCCCGAGCTGCACGCGGGCGACCCGCGCACCCACTCGTCGGTGCCGACGCCGTACCCCGCCGCCTGCCGTCCGCAGGCGTGGTCAGCGGCCGCCGCGGTGGTCTGCCTCACAGCCCTCACACCCGCCCCCGGGGTGTGAGCCCGCCGGGCGGCGCCGCCCCGAACCGCCGCCGCCCGGTCCCTCCCCGTTCATGGGGCGCTGAAAACGGCCCCGGGGCGTCAAAAGAGGCCCCGGGGCCACGGCGAGACGCCGCGCCGGGCCCCCGCTCAGGCGACCCGCGTCACCGTCCCGCCGGTCAGCCGCACCAGCTCGTCGAACGTCAGGGGGAACACCGTGTGCGGCGTGCCGCCCGCGGCCCAGATCTCGGGGAATGCCGCGAGGTCCTCGTCGACCACCGTCGTCAGGGGCGCGGGGTGTCCGGTCGGCGCCACTCCCCCGATGGGCTGGCCGGTCGCGGCGAGCACCTGTTCGGGGGTCGCCCGGCGGATGCCGCCGCGCCCGAGCCGTTCGGCGAGAGCCGCCGTGTCGACCCGGTGCGCGCCGCTGGTCATGACGAGCAATGGCTCGTCGTCGCTCCAGAACACGAGGCTGTTGGCGATCGCGCCGACCTCGACACCGACGGCGGCGGCCGCGAGCGCTGCCGTCGACGCGGCACCCGGCAGCACGACGATGCGCCCGGCGATGCCCGCCTCCTCGAGGGCGGCGGCGACCAGGCGACTACGGGCGGAAAGGGCGTCGGTCATGCCCGACAGCCTAGAGCGAGCCCCGCCGCGGGCCGGACGCGAGCGCGGGCCGGCCATGTGCGCTCGCGCGGATCGTGTGGTCTCGGCCGAGGCGCCGCGGGGCCGCTCGCGTGACGCCCGCCGACGGGTCAGAATAGATCCCGGATGCCGCAACGCCGCGGCATCCGCACAGTGCCGCCCACAAGGCGACCGACGACAAGGAACGCGATGACAACCGCTCTGCCCCTGCCCGATTTCACCCACGAACGCGTGGAGGTGATCACGGGGCGACGCAGCGGTCTGTTCGTCGCCGTGGCCCTGCACTCGTCCGTCCTCGGCCCCGCTCTCGGCGGCGCGCGCCTGTGGACCTACCCGTCGTGGACCGACGCGCTCGGCGACGCGCTCCGCCTCTCGGCCGCGATGACGCTCAAGAACGCCGCCGCCGGCCTCGACGCGGGCGGCGGCAAGTCGGTCATCGGACTGCCGGAGGGCGCCGTGCTCGACGCCGACCGGCGCCGCGCCGCGTTCCTCGACCTCGGTGACGCGGTCGAGAGCCTGGGCGGGCTGTACCGCACCGCCGAGGACGTGGGTTCGACCACCGAGGACATGCTCGTCGTCAGCGAGCGCACCGCGCACGTGGTCGGGCTCCCCGACACGGTCGGCGGCTCGGGTGAACCGGCCGGTCCCACGAGCCTCGGCGTGTACGCCTCGCTCGTCGCGACCCTGGAGCGTGCCGTCGGAACCGGCGCCGTGGCCGGGCGCCGCGTCACCATCGCCGGTCTCGGCCAGGTGGGCAGCCGCCTTGCCGAGCGTCTCGCCGGCGAGGGCGCCGTTCTCACCGTCACCGACGTGAATCCCGCCAAGCGCGCTCTCGCGACCGAACTGGGCGCGGCGTGGGTCGAGCCGAGCGAGGCGCACCTCATTCCCGCCGACGTCTTCGTTCCCGCGGGCATCGGCGGGGTGCTCACCGACGACGTGATCGACGCCCTCGACGCCCGCTCCGTCTGCGGTCCCGCGAACAATCCTCTGGCCGACCGCTCCGGCGCCGACCGTCTCGCCGCCCGGGGCATCCTCTACGCGCCCGACTTCGTCGTCAACGCGGGCGGGGTCATCTACCTCGACCTGGTGGCGAAGGAGCGCGGCAGCCTCGACGACATCATGGGGCGCGTCGCCGGCATCGGCGACACCGTCCGCCGCGTCTTCGACGAGGCGGCGAACCGGGGCGTGACCCCGCTCGCGGCAGCAGAGGGACTCGCCGCGGAGCGACTCGCCGCGGGCGCAGGACGCACCGCGCTCGTCTGACCGGAAGAAAAGAAGAACCGGATGCCGCCTCGACGGGGCATCCGGTTCTTCGCGTTCGGGGGTTTAATGCGCGGCGTCGGATGCCGCGAGGACAGTGGCGGAAATGCGTCCGCGATCAGTGATCGAGAAACCGTTCTTCTGTGTCCAGGAACGCACGTCGATCACATCGCGGGTCGGAATGGCCCGCCCGCGCGGGGTGCGTCGCGGAGGAGACGGAGAAGAACCGACCGGGCGCGCGGCCGTAATGTACGGCCCAAAGTCGTCGCGCAGTTTGTCTGCATTGTCAGAAGCCAGATCGATTTCATAGGAACGCCCTTCCAGAGAGAAGGTCACAGTCGTTCTGTCTTCGATGACCGAACCGTCGAGGTCGTCGATCGTCTGCATGATGTGCTTTTTCGCCATGTCGCGACCATAAGCCGCCGACGAGGCGCATTCCGGGCTGCGGTTTGGGAATTCACCCGCCGACTCGTCCGCTTTCACCGACCCCCGCCCTGCGCGGCGCGTCCGCGATTCCACGCGGGTGACGCAGCACGCGACAAGCTGCGGGGGCGAACATCGTCATGCTCTCGGCCGTCGCATTCACGCCCGGCCGAGAGGAGAACAAGCGAGGTTCAGGAATTCGCCTCGGCGTACGCGTCGAGAATCGTCGCGGGAACGCGACCGCGATCGCTCACGGTGTGTCCGTTCGCGCGCGCCCATTCCCGAACGGCACCGAGATCGACGTCGTTCGAGCGGCGAGCAGCACGGGGGCGGCGCGCGGACGAATTGCCACGGGACACCGAACGAGCGGCATCCACGAACGGGGCGATCGCCGAATAGAACTTGTCCGCATTGCGGTCGGAGAGGTCGATCTCGTAAGCGCGACCTTCGACGGAGAAGGTGATCTGCTTTCCCTGGCCGTCTTCGAGAACAGAGCCGTCGAGGTCGTCGACGAGGTGCGTGATGTGCTTCATAGCCATAATACGAAAAACCTTACACCCGCATTCAATGAATTTCCCGCATTAGTCATCTCTGATAAAGGCGCGACTGTCGAGCCCTCCCCGAAGATAGGCACCGCGCCCGTCGGGGGACTATCCTCCCTGGGTGGTGTTCGCTCCCTGGACATCGCTCGAGACAGAGGATGCGTCGCGTGAGTCTTTTCCGAACCAAGTCGGTGGAGCAATCCATCGCCGACACCGATGAGCCGGAGTTCCGGCTCAAGAAGTCCCTCAGCGCCGTCGACCTGACCGTCTTCGGTGTCGGCGTCGTGATCGGCGCGGGCATCTTCACCCTGACCGGTCGCGCCGCCAACGAGGTCGCCGGCCCGGCTGTCGTGATCAGCTTCATCATCGCCGCGATCGCGTGCGGTCTCGCGGCCATGTGCTACGCCGAATTCGCCTCCACCGTCCCCGTTTCGGGATCGGCGTACACCTTCTCGTACGCCTCGCTCGGCGAACTCTTCGCGTGGATCATCGGGTGGGATCTCATCCTCGAGATGTTCCTCGGCGCGAGCGTCGTGGCCCAGGGGTGGAGCGCCTACCTCAGCACCTTCCTTCAGCAACTCGGCATCGTCCTGCCCGAGGCGGTGAGTTCCGGCGGTGTCGTCGACGTGCCCGCGATCCTTCTCGTCCTGGTCCTCGGCGGCCTCATGACGGTCGGCATCAAGGAGTCCCTCCGGGTCAACCTCGTGCTGGTGGCCGTGAAGCTCTTCATCGTGCTGTTCGTCATCGTGGCCGGCATCCTCTTCATCAATCCGGCCAACTACACCCCCTTCGTCCCGCCGTCGGTCCCCACCGAGTCGGCCTCCGGCCTCACCCAGCCGCTGTTGCAGTTCCTCTCGGGCCTCGAGCCGGCGACGTTCGGCGTCGGGGGCATCCTCGCCGGTGCGGCCCTGGTGTTCTTCGCCTACATCGGTTTCGATGTCGTGGCGACGACGGCCGAAGAGACCAAGAACCCGCAGCGCGACCTGCCGATCGGCATCATCGCCTCGCTCGTCATCTGCACGATCCTCTACTGCGCCGTCGCCGTGGTCGTGACCGGCATGGTGCCCTTCGACGAGCTGAACCCGAAGGCCGCCCTCGCCGAGGCGTTCGCGTCGCGTGGCCAGACGTGGATGGCGACGGTCATCGCCGCCGGCGCCGTGGCGGGTCTGACCACCGTGGTGCTGACGCTGCTCATCGGCGCGACGCGCATCATCTTCGCGATGTCGCGCGACCGGCTGCTCCCCGGCGCTCTCGCCAAGGTGCACCCGCGTTTGCGCACCCCGTGGGTCATCTCGATCGTGGTGACCGTGATCGTCGCCCTCGTCGCGGGCCTGACGCCCGTCGGCATCCTCGAAGAGATGGTCAACATCGGCACCCTGTCGGCGTTCGTGCTCGTCTCGATCGGCGTGATCGTGCTGCGCCGCAAGCGCCCCGACCTCAAGCGCGGATTCCGCGTGCCGTGGAGCCCGGTCCTGCCGATCCTCTCGGCCGCCATCTGCACCTACCTCATGCTCAACCTGTCGGTCGAGACGTGGTTGCGGTTCCTCATCTGGTTGGCCCTGGGCTTCGCGATCTAC
Organism: Microbacterium sp. Leaf203; assembly: GCF_001421275.1. NCBI lineage: Bacteria > Bacillati > Actinomycetota > Actinomycetes > Micrococcales > Microbacteriaceae > Microbacterium > Microbacterium sp. Leaf203. The sequence goes on from NZ_LMKF01000025.1 coordinate 158,774, forward strand.
TTCGCCTACTCGCGCAGCCACGCCCGTGTCGGGACCGGAGCGCCGCTCGACCCGACCAAGCCGAACGTCGTCTCGCCTCCGAAGGAGTGACCCGATAGGACACCGGATGCCACGCCCCCGTCGTTCTCAGGACGCTCGGGGGCGTGGCGCTCCGGGGCGGATGAACATCGCTCTCGTCGCCGTTCGGGTCGAGGTCATCGACGCCATCCGGTACTGAGAACGCAGAGTTGCGCAGCGGGGCTGGGAATGCCCCGCTGCCCGCCGATAGGTTCGAGGAGTGACCGACATCCCTCGTGACGTCCCCCCGCCGTCCGCCCTGCCCGAGGCGGTCGCGCCCCGCGCCTCGACCGACTCCCGCCCGGCGATGCAGGTGACCGGTCTGGCCAAACGCTTCGGTCAGAAGGTCGCGGTCGAAGGCCTCGACCTCGTCGTTCCGACCGGGTCGTTCTACGGCCTGGTCGGCCCCAACGGCGCGGGCAAGACCACCACGCTGTCGATGGCGACGGGACTCCTGAGGCCGGATGCCGGCACGGTCGGCATCCACGGAGTCGACGTCTGGACCCACCCGGTCGAGGCGAAGAAGCTTATCGGCAATCTCGCCGACGGCGTGCGTCTGTTCGACCGGCTGACCGGCGAGCAACTCGTCACCTACACCGGCATGATGTTCGGCCTCACGCGCGAGGAGGTCGGTGCCCGCACGGCCGACCTGCTGCAGATCATGGACCTCACCGAGGCCGCGGGCACGCCCGTCGTCGACTATTCCGCGGGCATGACCAAGAAGGTCGCCCTCGCCTGCGCTCTCGTGCACGCCCCCCGCCTGCTCGTCCTCGACGAACCCTTCGAGTCCGTCGACCCCGTGTCGGCGGCCAACATCGAAGACATCCTGCGCGGCTACACCGCCTCGGGCGGCACGGTCATCGTCTCGAGCCACTCGATGGACCTCGTGCAACGCATGTGCGACCACGTCGCCATCATCGCGCAGGGCCGATTGCTGGCATCCGGGACCGTCGACGAGGTCCGCGGGGGACAGACCCTTCAGGACCGCTTCGTCGAGCTGGTCGGCGGGCGCCACCACGCGGAGGGGCCGCAGTGGTTGCGACAGTCCTGAAGATCCGGTTCCGCGTGCTGGGCAACACCCTGTCGCGGAGCCCCATGCAGTTGGTCGGCTTCATCTTCGGCGTCATCGGTGCGGTCTGGATGCTGTTCCTCGCGGGCGTCGGCCTCTTCTTCGTCGGAACGCTCGACCTCGACATCGCGCGTGCCGTCATCACCTTGGCGGGCGCGGTGCTGACCCTCGGGTGGGTGGTGGGACCGATCTTCGCCGCGGGGCTCGACACCACCCTCGATCCCGCGAAGCTCGCACCGTTCCCGATGACGACCCGGCAGATGATGGTCGCGATCACCGCGGGTGGGCTCACGGGCGTGCCCGGGATCACCACCGCGATCGGATCCCTCGCCGTGTTCCTCGTCTGGGCCCGCTACCCGGCCGCGGCCGTGGCCGCCGTCGTGTGCGTCCCCCTCGGCGTGGTGATCTGCGTCGTCGCGTCGCGCGCGGTGGCCGCTCTCGCCGCGGGCATCGGCGGGGGCCGCCGCACGCGCGAGGTCGTGGGTCTGGTCGGGTTTGCCCTCGTCATCTTCGCGAGTCCGCTCTTCATCGGGGTCACGAACCTGCTGTTCTCGGCGAGCGAGCAGGGGGCGCAGCTGCAAACCGTCGTCTCGGCGCTGTCGTGGACCCCGGTCGCCGCGGCGTGGGCCGTTCCGGGCGACCTCGCCGCGGGGGCGTGGATCACGGGGCTCCTCAAGCTCGTCATCGCGGCCGCCACCCTCGCGCTGCTGTGGGTGCTCTGGCGGCGGAGCCTGGCGGCATCCCTCGTCGGTCCTCCGGCACGCGTGGCCACGCGTCGCCGGTCCGGATCGCTGGGGTGGTTCGGCATCATGCCCTCGAGTCCCGTCGGGGCGACCTGGGCGCGCTCACTCACGTCGTGGACGCGGGACTTCCGGTATCTGCGGCAGTTGCTGCTGATCCCGTTCGCCCCCGTCCTCGTTCTCGTCTACTCACGCGGCGATCTCGACGGGCCGTTCTTCGCGGCCTCGGGCCTGCTGGTCGGATTCTTCGCCGGCATCCTGGCGTACACCGACGTGTCGTACGACGGCACCGCCTTCGCCACGGTGATGCAGACCGGTATCCGCGGGCGCGCCGACCGTCTCGGGCGCATGCTCGGATCGGCGACCGTGAGCATCCCGCTCGTGCTACTCGCCGATGTCGTGACGCTGGGGATCGTCGGCAGGTGGGAGCTGCTCCCCGCGGTCATCGGCGGCTCGATGGGCCTCACGCTGGTCGGCCTCGGTGTCAGTGCCGTGAGCTCGGCCCTGCTCGTCGTTCCCACGCCCGCCCCCGGCGACTCGCCCTTCAAGCGCGTGCCCGGGTCGACGTTCACGATGTTCCTGGCGTTCTTCCTGTGCTGGGCTCTCGTCGCCGTGCTGGCGCTGCCCGCCGTGATCCCCGCCGTGATGGCCGTCTTCTTCGGAGTGACGGGCGCCGGATGGGTCTCGCTCGCGATCGGACTGCTCTGGGGCGCGATCGTCTTCGCGGGCGGCGTGTTCATCGGCGGCAAGCGTTTCGATGCGGGAGCCCCGACGTTGCTCGCTCAGCTGCGGGCGTTCCAGGGCGCCTGACGACCGGATGCCACGTGCCGGTCCCGGCGGGCGATCACCGGGCGTAGGGGTAATCGAAGACGAACCCCGGGACCGCCGCGGGATCCAGCACCAGCACCTGACCGGGTTGGATGGCGGTGCTGCCCGGGATGCCGTTGAGCGTGGTGAGGGACATGCCGTTCCAGATGCAGAACCGGTCGCCGATCGCCGTGGGGACATCGCCCGGGGCGACCGTGTAGGTGGCGATCCGCCCGTCATCGGCGAACGCGGGGGTCCCCGCCGCGAACTCCCTCACGCCCGTGTCGACGAGCTTGCCGAACAGGCTTGCGGTGGGCGCCTGACCGTCCTGACTGCCCATGTGGATGTAGGCGGATTCCGCGCAGTCGCCGAAGCCGCCACCGGGAATGTACGTACCGTTCCCGACGTGGACGTACCCCTCGGGAGGCCCGTAGGGATCGACCGGCGCTGCGGATGCCGACGGCGTCGACGGATCGCTCGGAGTCGACTCCAGCGACGAGGTGAGGCCCGCGGCCACTGAGGCGACGGTCCCCAGCGGCGCGAAGGCCGGCACCGTCAACGCCGCCAGTCCCACGACCACCACCGCGCACACAGCGCCGGCGACGACGGTGGCAGACGGCTTCATGGTCTCGAGCATGGCAGGCGGCGGCGGCCGGCGCCATCGCCACGCACGGGTCTAGGGTGAGGGCCACCACCCGCCGCCGGAAGGATGCCTCATGGCCACCTCGCTCGTCGTCTACATCTCGTTCGCCGGAGCCGCCCGCGAGGCGATGACCTTCTACGAGTCGGTCTTCGGCGGAGAGCTCAAGATCAGCACGTTCGGCGACTTCGGCATGGCCGATGCCCCCGCCGACGGCGTGATGCACTCCGAGCTGCGCGCCGACGGCTTCACCGTGATGGGCGCCGACGCCTTCGGCGAGCCCGAAGGCGGCTGGGGCGCGAACCGCGTGCACGCGGCCTTCATGAGCGACGAGCTCGATCGCGTGCGCGGCTTCTACGACCGCTTCGTCGAGCGCGGCGCCGAGGTCGTGCAGCCGCTCGAGAAGCAGATGTGGGGCGACCTCTACGGCGAGGTGACCGACCCGTGGGGCGTGGCCTGGATGTTCAACATCGCCGCCCCCAGCGGCTGGGCCGAGAGCGAGAGTGTGAGCTCGTGAGCATGCGCCTGGAGCTGGTCCCCCTGCCCGTGTCCGACGTCGACCGGAGCATCTCGTTCTACCGCGACGTCGTGGGCTTCGTCCTCGACCACGACGTCTCCCCCGGAAACGGCATGCGTGTCGTTCAGCTCACCCCGCCCGGCTCCGCCTGTTCGATCGCTTTCGGCGTCGGAATGGGGGCTGGGACGCCGGTGTCGAACATGCACCTGGTGGTCGAAGACCTGGACACCGTTCGCGCGGACCTCGCGGGGAAGGGCCTCGAGGTGACGCCGGTGCAGGACACGGGCGGCGGGGTGCGCTACGCGTTCTTCGCAGATCCCGACGGCAACTCCTGGGCCCTGCAGGAGATCCGTGCGGGCGCGCGGCTTCCCGAGCCCGCGTCGTAGGCACCGGCCGCGCCATCAGGCGCGGTTTCGAGGAAGCTTCGGATGCCGCACCGCCCGCCATTCACCCGCGCTTCGTCCGCTCATCCTTGGATTCTTGGCGACTCCTTAGAGCGCGTGCGTTAGCGTCGCCCCGGGCCCCGGCGCCCGCGAACCCACGCGCGCCGGATCGAATCGGGGAGCGAACCTGCCGTGACCATCCACTCCGTCGCCATGGCGACCGGGATCCTGCCCGACGCGGCGTCGATCCTCCACGCTTTCGGGCCCTGGGTGCTCGGGGGCATCGCGCTGCTCATTTTCATCGAGTCGGGCGCGCTGTTCCCGTTCCTGCCCGGCGACTCCCTGCTGGTCACCGCGGCGGTGCTGGCCGGCCCTCTCGGCATCCAGCCCTGGCAGGTGCTGCTGGTCGGCATCCCCGCCGCGATCCTGGGCGATCAGGTCGGATACTGGCTCGGTCGACGCTTCGGACGCCGCCTCTTCCGCGAAGACGCGCGCGTGCTGCGCCCCGAACGTCTGCACGATGCCGAGCGTTTCTTCACCCGGTACGGCGGCGGCTCCCTCGTGCTCGGACGCTTCGTGCCGATCGTGCGGACGTACGTGCCGGTGGCAGCCGGGACCGCGCATATGCACTATCGCCGGTTCCTCCTGTGGAACACCCTGGGCGCCACGCTCTGGGTCGTGGCCATGACCCTCATCGGTCTGCTTCTGGGCGGCATCCCGTTCATCGTCGACAACATCGACGTCCTCATGATCGTGATCGTGCTCATCTCGGTACTACCCGTGATCATCGCGATCGTCCGCAAGACGGTCGCCTCTCGCCGGGCACGCGCCGCGGCGGAGGCCGACTGAATCGGAGACGTCCATCGGACGAGGGGCCGAGGGCATCCGAGCCCTTGCTCCTCACCGCCGTGCGGAAGAAGCCCGAGGGCGCTGGCCTACAGCGCTAAGGTGCGCACATCCCCGAAGAGTCCGGCGACAAACGAAGAAGGCCCCCGCTGAGCGGAGGCCTTCTTGTGGTGTTCTGGTGGACCTGAGGGGATTCGAACCCCTGACCTCCTCGATGCGAACGAGGCGCGCTACCAACTGCGCCACAGGCCCGGAAACCTCGTAAACACTATCACGTCATTCGCGCCCACCTCGACGCGCGCTGCCCCCGTCGAGCACGCGACGAGCAACGTATGCCGCTGACAGCATCGGTCGAGAGGGAGATCGACGGAGCGAGCCCGGCACCCGCGAACGGGCCGGCGTCACTCCCCCGACGCGCGACGCGCCAGGAGCCGCTGAACGTGATCCTGGATCTCCGATTCGTCGACGTACCCCATCGCGGCATACGGCGACGGAGCGGGGGCGACAGCGGCCGGACGAGCCGTCTCGATCGGGGTGGGAGCCTGCTCGGCGGCGAGCTCGCGCGCGGCCTCCTCGCGGGCGGCGGCGCGCAGCGCCTCGCGGGCGATCTGCTCGTCGACCACGGCGGCGGCACGCGACCCGGCCGACGCGACGAGCGGGCGCGGAAGCTCGCGAGGCGTCCACGTGGGGCGCGGCTCGGGCACGAGGGCGACGTCCTGAACTTCTGTCGCGACCGTGCGCGTCGCCACCGACGTCGTAACGGACACAGGCGCCGTGCGGGCGGCCACGACCGAGATGCGGCGGAGGACGACGAGGGATGCCACGACGACGACCGACCCGAGAGAAAGTAGCACCGGAGCTCCCCCGGTGACGACCTGCGCGAGGCCGACCAGCGCGGCAACAAGGCCCGCAAGGCCCACCGTGGTCACGCTCAGACGGAAGCGGCGGCGAGCACGGACTCGACGAGCCTCGGGGCGCGCAACGGCCGCGGCGCGCTCGGCGTGCGCCCGCTCGACGGCGGCGGCACGCTCGGCGCGGGTCTTCTCGAGCGCGGCAGCGCGTTCGGCGCGAGCGACCTCGACGGCCGCGGCACGCTCGGCACGAGCCAGGTCCACGGCCGCGGCGCGCTGCTCCTTGACGACATCGCGATCGCGGGCACTCTCGAGACGAGCCACCTCGAGTCGTGCCTTGGCCGCGGCGAGCTCGGTCTGGGCCTTCTCGGCCTGGATCTGGCGCGCGAGCTTCTGCTGTTGGTGGGCGGTGCGGGCCGTCAGCTCCAGGCGGACCTCGCGGGGCGTCTCGGCTGTCTCGGCGAGCACGCGCAGCGCCTGGTTGAGACGCACGGCATTGCGTTCGGCGGAGGTGAACCGGTGACGGCTCTGCCACGACGGAAGCAGATAGACGAGCCAGAGCGCGACCGCGACGAAGACGATCACGCCGCCGCTGAGAACCTGCCCACCCATGCCATAAAGGTAGGTCACCGAGAGATCACACCTCGGCATCCCCCGGCGTGTCGCGACGAGACTTTCGCCGCGTACCGGAGGCGGATCGCAACGGAACCGTTCAGACCCGATCCGAAGGAGGAACGCGAGCGGCATCCGGCGGGACCTGCCCCCGCACGTATCGGTCCAGCACCCCGTACGGAACCTCTTCGCGCACGAGGGCGAAGGCGTAGTGGTCGCGCCAATCGCCGTCGATGTGGATGTACTTGCGGCGCAACCCCTCGTAGCGGAAGCCGAGCTTCTCGACCACGCGCAGGCTGGCGTGGTTCTCGGGCCGGATGCAGATCTCGACGCGGTGCAGGTTGAGCTCGGTGAAGCACACATCGGTCGCCATCGCCACGCTGATCGTGGTGATGTTGCGACCCGCGAACTCCTCGGCGACCCAGTACCCGATCGTCGCCGACGCCAGCGACCCGCGCGACACGCCCCACACATTCAGCTGCCCGGCGACGTCGTCGTCCCACGCCATCACGAAGGGGACGCCGACGCCGTCACGGTACTGCTGCAGGAGACGACGGATGCCGAGGCGCATGTCGAACGACACGGGACCGTCGGGGCTGGTCGCCTCCCACCGCTTCAACCACGAGCGGTTGTCGATCAGCTGCTGCTGGAGGACGCGCGCATCGCGATTGCGGATGAGACGGATCGACACGTCGCCGTGCCGCCGGGGGACGGACAGATCCATGGCGTCTTGCCCGGGTCAGAGACCCTGCGCGAACTCCTTGAACCAGGGGCGGAGGGCGGGGCCGAGGTCGTCGCGGTCGGCAGCCAGCTGCACGATCGCCTTGATGTAGTCGACACGGTCGCCGGTGTCGTAACGACGCCCGCGGAAGACGACGCCGTACACGCCGCCGCCGTCGCCACCACCGGTCGCGAGCTCTTCGAGAGCATCGGTCAGCTGGATCTCGCCGCCCTTGCCGGGCTCGGTGCGCTCGAGGATGTCGAAGACATCGGGACCGAGAACGTACCGACCGATGATCGCCAGGTTCGAGGGCGCGTCTTCGGCCTTGGGCTTCTCGACGAGCTGCGTGACCTTGACGACGTCTTCTTCGTCGGTGGCCTCGACGGCGGCCACGCCGTAGAGGTGGATGTGGGCGGGATCGACCTCCATCAGCGCGATGACGGTGGCACCGCCGCGCTTGTCGTACTCGTCCATCATCTTGGTGAGCAGCGGGTCGCGCTCGTCGATGAGGTCGTCGCCCAGCAGGACGGCGAAGGGGTGGTCGCCGACGTGGCTGCGCGCACGCAGCACCGCGTGACCCAGACCCTTCGGCTCGCCCTGACGCACCATGTGGATGTCGGCGAGCTCGGACGAGTGCTCGACCTTGGCGAGCTTGTCGTCATCGCCCTTCTCGCGCAGCTTCGCCTCGAGCTCGGGCATCGAGTCGAAGTGGTTGGCGATGTTGTTCTTGTTGCGACCGATGATGATCAGGACGTCTTCGATGCCGGCGCCGGTGGCCTCTTCGACGACGTACTGGATGGCCGGCTTGTCGACGACGGGCAGCATCTCTTTGGGCATCGCCTTCGTGGCGGGCAGGAAGCGCGTACCGAGTCCGGCGGCCGGGATGACGGCCTTGAAGGGCTTATGAGGCATGGGCATACCTTAGCGGGGTCCTACGACACCGCCGGTAACGCGCCCGCCCGTAGACTTAACGCATGCCGGATCGTATCGAGCAGGCCAAGCGCGCACTGCGCGCCGATCTGCGCGAACGCCGCCAGACCATCTCCGCCCATGCGCGCGAGGTGGCCGCGGCCGGCGTCACAGAGCAGCTCGACGCCCTCGTCGCCCGCCTCGGCGCGCGCAGCATCTCGTGTTTCCTGTCAACCCCCACCGAGCCCGGCACGCACGCCTTCGTCCGCGCGGCGGTGGGGCGCGGCATCCGGGTCCTGCTCCCGATCACCCGCGAAGACGGTCTGCTCGACTGGAGCGTGGCCACTCCCGACACCGAGATCACCGAGGGACTGTTCGGGCTTCCCGAACCGATCGGTGACGTTCTGGGGCCGATCGCCGTCAACGACGTCGACCTCCTGATCATCCCGGCTGCCGCCGTCGATCACCAGGGCATGCGTCTCGGCTGGGGCCGCGGCTACTTCGACAAGACCCTCGGCTCGATGGAGAAGTGCCCGCCGGTGTACGCGGTCATCTTCGACTCCGAGCTCATCGACGACGTGCCGCGCGACGTGCACGACCAGCCCGTCACGGGCGTGGTCACCCCCACGCGCACGCTTCCGCTCGCCGCCCACACCTCCTGAACACCCGAAGGACGCTCATGCCCACCTACTCCTACGCCTGCAAGCAGTGCGGTCACCGTTTCGACGCGGTCCAGTCGTTCGCGGACGCCGCCCTCACCGAGTGCCCCGAGTGCGGCGGCGAGGTGCGCAAGCAGTACGGATCGATCGGCGTGACGTTCAACGGCTCGGGGTTCTACCGCACCGACTCCCGCAGCTCCACCTCCGGCGGGTCCGGTAGCGGCTCGACCGGTTCTTCGACATCATCGAAGTCGGAATCGAAGTCGTCCGCCCCGTCCTCGGCCTCCTGAGCCCGAGTCGGCGCGGCCTGAGAGGAGCCAGCGCATGATCAAGGGATTCAAGGAGTTCATCCTCCGCGGGAACGTCATCGACCTCGCCGTCGCGGTGGTCATCGGCGCGGCGTTCACGGCGGTCGTCAACGCCATCGTCGCGGCGGTCATCACCCCGCTGATCGAGGTGTTCTACAAGCCCGCCGAGAACGGCGAGGTCGGGCCGACGATCACGGGCATCTACGGGCAGGAAGTGGTCTTCCCCCTCCCCACCCTGCTCTCGGCGATCATCAGCTTCTTCGCCGTGGCGATCGTCGTCTACCTCGTGTTCGTCTACCCGATGAACCGGTGGAAGGCCATCGCCGCCGCGCGCGCCGGGGTGAACGAGCCCGCCTCGGACGAGCCGAAGCTGCCGACGGAGCAGGAGCTGCTCGTGCAGATCCGCGACCTGCTGGAGCGCCAGAACAAACTCTGAACCGATATCGCCCCACCCTGACGGCGTCCGCGCCGGGATCGCATCCCGGTCCGGGCGCCGTTTCGTCTGCGCGGGTCAGTAGTGCGGCGGGACGTCGCGCATCATGCGCTCGTCGTTGGGGCCGGATGCCGCGGGCCGCGCACCCGTCCCGCGCGCGGGATCATCGGCCGGCGCCGGTTCGGCGGTCGTGCCCGGGGCGGCGAGAAGGCGCGCCCGACGAGCACCGCGGACGCGGACGACCGGCTGACGCTCGGTGCCGCGACCGCTCGTCACGTCCGCCTCGGGGACGGCATCGTGCGGGGTGTCGCTCATCACGCGCTCAGTCGGGGAGATCGAGCGACTCGGTGGTCGCATCGGGGGCGACCGCGTCGTCGGGAGCGATCCCCAGGAGCTCCCCGATACGGGATGCCACGCCCGCGGGGTCGCTGTACAGATCGAACGCGTGCACGCGCACGTAGTGCCAGCCGAGGCGGCGGAGGATCTGCGGCCGCAGACGGAGGGTCTCGCGGAGGGATTCGCCGATGGTCTCGGGATCGCTCTCGGCCACCACCGCCTTGCCCTGGTAGCGAGCGACGAGGGGAAGCAACCCGCGGTAATCGACGTCGACCTCGATGCCGAGTCTGCGCAGCTCGCGCGCCAGGGCGCGGGTCAGCGGATCGGCGAGGTCTTCGAGGCGCGTCTCGCGGCTGCGCGACGCGACATTGCCGAGAATGCCCATGAGGGTCGCGGCACCGTGCTCGAGGCGGCCGTCGTCGAACGCCGAGGGACGGATCGACGACACGATCACCATCGAGCGGCGAGCACGCGTCATCCCGACGGTGAGCAGTCGCTCCCCATCGGGCGTCGACAGGTCGCCGAAGTCGCTCAGTACGCGACCGTGGCGCGTGAGACCGAAGCCGAGCGAGAACACCACGCGGTCGCGACTCTCGGCCACGGACTCCTCGAGCGTCAGCACGGCGAAGGGCTCGGCGGCATCCCTCGAGATGAACTCGGCGACGTCGGAGCGTCCGGCCAACGCCGCCACGACCGAGGCACGCACGCGCTCGGCGTGCTTGCGGCTGGCGGTGACGACCATGAGCGATTCGGACGCCCGGTTCACGGCGTGCTCGACGACGAGCGTGACGACGCGGGCGACCTCGGCATCGGGGCTCTCGACCGCGCCGCTGACGGGGTCGGGGGCACCGACACCGCCCTCGACGTAATCGACGCTCAGGCTGCCGCGGCCGAGGTACGAACCGGCCCAGGGAAGCGAGACGATCTCTCCGCCGTAGAAGGCGTCGTTCACCAGCTGCGAGAGATCCTCGCCGCCGGCGCGGTAGCTGCGGGTGAGCGTCTCGACGGGCAGCAGCTCGGCGATGCGCTCGAAGACCGAGGTCTCGTCGAAGGGGACCTCGTCGGCCTCGTCGGGGCCGGCGGCGATCGACGCGCTCACGCGGAAGGGGGTGGGCTTCTGCACCACCGGGTCGCCGAACAGCACGACCTGGCGAGCCCGGCGCAGGGCCGGGGCCGCCTCGGCGAGGCACAGGGCCGCGGCATCCGCGATGATGACGACGTCGAACGCGAGATCGGTCGGAACGTCGGGAACCTCGTACGGCGACGCGAGCCACACCGGCGCGAGCGTGCGCAGCAGGGTGGGCGCGGCATCCGACATCTCCTGCGCCGTGTGCAGGCCGTCCTTCAGGACGCGCTTGAGGGCGGCCGCCTCGTCGGCGTGATCGACGATGCCGATACGCCACTGCGTCGCGAGCTGAGCGGCGAGCAACGGGCCGGCCGCAGCGGCGTGGGCCTCGTCGACGAGTCGGAAGTCGCGCTCGAGACGGTCGACGACGCTCGTGTTCGCACCGAGAAGAGCACGGTCGGTGCGCAGCAGGTGCTCGAGGGCCGACTGCCACCACGCGAACTCGAGTTCGGCCCCCACGCGCTCCTCGGGAACGTGGCGCACCGAGAGCTCGACGAGGAGCTGCTCGAGACCCAGGCGCGCGAGCTCGGAACGCAGTTGCGCGCGCTCGACGAGGTTGTCGAAGAAGGTCGACTCCGCGGCGAGACCGGCGAGGGTGCGCACGAGACGCTGCACGGGCAGGGTCGCGAGGCGCTCGGAGCCCTGACGGCCGAGGATCTGATCGAGTTCGCCGAGCAGGGCGTCGGTGCGCTGCCACGCGACGTGGACGTCCGCGAGACCCAGCGGCACCTCGGGGGTGACGCCGGCGTCGACGACGCGCTGCCACTCCGTACGCTGCTGCTGGATGCGCACGAGCGCCTCGTACATGTCGGGCACGTGGACGCCCGGGCGCACGTACTCCTTCGACAGCCGCTTGAGGCGACGACGGTTGGGACCGCTCATCGCGGAGGCGTCGCGGCGCGGCGAGTGCGCGTCGATGAGCTCGCCGAGCGGACGCTCGAAGACACTCGGGCTGAAGCGATCGAGCGACTCGCGGATGCCCTGCAGGAGCTTCAGGTACGACCCGAGCTCGGACACCGTCTGGAACGGGCGCATGCGCGTCTGCGCGATGAGCTCGTACCCGCGCTCGAGCAGACGAGGAACGTCGCTGCTGTGGAGCTTGCCCGCGAGATCGTGCGCCGCACGCGCGTCCTCGGTCCGCGAGAAGCTGACGCCGTACCAGGGCGAATCGTCGGGCCCGAAGCGGAACTCGCCGAGGCGCGCGGCCATCGCGAGCGCCCGGGCCGCGGCATCCCGTCGTCCGGCGAGTCTCTCGAGGGTCGCGAGATCGAAGCGGGCCTCGGTCGACGGAGCGGGAGAAGTGGATGCCAACGACGTCAGCGCGCGCAGGATGTCGAGCGCCGAGACGCCCAGCGCCAGGTGCGGCTCGGTCACGGCGGAGCGGTAGTCGCGCAGGACCGTGCGCAGACGCACGAGGGCGTCGTCGATCTCGGCGACCTTCGGCTGGTCGGCCTTCTCGTTGCGACCGATCGCGCGGATGAGGTCGCGACGCACGTGGTTCGGAGAGACGGCGAGACCCGTGAGGCCGACTCCGGCCAGACGGTGACGGATGCCGTCGAGCGTCGAGCGACGGGCACTGACCACGAGCACGCGCTTGTTGTCGTGGACGAGCTGCCCGATCGCGTTGATGACCGTCTGCGTGCCGCCCGTGCCGGGCAGGGTGTGCACGGCGAGCGACTGCCCCGCGGCGATGCGGGCGAGGACGCGCTCCTGCTCGGCATCCGCGTCGAGGAGCAGGGTGTCGGCAGCGGGAGTGCGCTCGTCGGGGCTCACGACCTGCGGGTCGTCGCGACGCACCGTGATGCGCGCGCGGTCGTCGGGGTGACCGGCGAGCGCGTTCAAGAGGGTGTGGTCGAGGTCGTGCGTGTCGCGAGCCATACCCGATCCGACGTCGGCGAACGACGAGATCACCAGACGCGGGTGCACGACGAAGGTCGGCACGTGCGAAGTGAGGCGGCGGATGTGGTCGATGACCGGCTGCGGCTTGAACACGCCCTGGTCGTAGGCGAGGCCCGCGAGAGCCGCGGGATCGATCTGGATGCCGAGGTGCGTGCGGAACGCGCGAGCGAGCTCGGGGTTCATGACGAACGCGCCGTGCAGCTTCAGTTCGAAGTCACCGTGGTGGCGGCGGATGGCGAGCGGGCGCAGGAGGACCGGAGCGGACCACTCCACTCCCCCGATCTTCCACGCCGACAGGCCCACCGCGAGGTGCACGGGCTCGAGGCCGCGCGCGGTGCGCAGCTCGACGTTCTTCGCCGTGATGCGCTCGGCGGCCATGCGGGCCGTGCGCAGGGCCACCTCGTCGCGGAAGAGGTTCGACAGCATCGTCGCGCGACCCGTGATGAACTGCGGGAGCGAACCCGGGTGCGCCTTCGTGATGTCGATGCCGGCATCGCGGGCGTCGTCGAAGCGCAGGAGGGTCGAACGTCCGCCGAGAGCCGCAGCCTCGGACCGGATCCGGTCGCGTTCGGGGTCGGCCACGTGGCGAACCACGATGCCGGGTTCCGACAATCGCAGGTCGCCGGGATCGACGGACGACACCGTCTCGTCTCCGTCAGTGCCGATCACGGCACCGTCCTCAGCTCGCCACACACCTGTCAGACTAAGCCGGGCAGTGCGGGATCGTGCGCAGCGGGCCCGAGTTTCGCGGTAATCGGCGACACGCCGCGCCACCGGCTCTTCCTCCCCAGGTAGGGAGTCGGCGAGATCCTCCCCATTCGCGCGCGATCGCGGCGCACGCCCCGGGCACGGTCATGAGGATGAGCGTATGAACAGAGTCACCAGCACCGAATACGACAGCCCCGTCGGGCCGATCCTGCTGACCTTCGTCGACGACGCCCTCGTGCGTCTGAATGTGGCCCTCGACGGTCTCGAGCTCGCGCGCGCCGAGATCGCGCACCGTCTCGGGGTCGTCCCCGAGCACCATCAGCCCACGGACCACCCCCTGGTCTCGCAGCTCGAGGAGTACTTCGACGGGACGCGACGGGCCTTCGATGTCGCCCTCGACTGGCGCTTCGCCCGCGGATTCACCCGCGCTGCGCTCGAGGCCACCCTCGAGATCCCCTACGGCGAAGTCGCCTCGTACGGCGAGGTGTCGATGATGGCCGGGGCCCCGCGAGCAGCCCGCGCGGTGGGAACGGCGTGCGCGTCGTCGCCGTTCTCGATCGTCGTCCCGGTGCACCGGGTCGTCCGCGCCGACGGCTCGATCGGCGAATACGGCGGCCACCCCGAGGTGAAGGAATACCTGCTCTCGCTCGAGAGCGACGTGATCCTCGGCGAGACCCTGCGCGCCTCGGCCTGAACGCCCCGGGCGCCGCGCGCGACGATGCCCGGCCTCGCGATGCGGGACCGGGCATCTATCAGTCAGTGATTCGAGGCCTTCTCGGCGCCGTAACCGGTGAGGGAGCGGACGTCCATCTCAGCGGCCTTGCGCGGATCCTCCGGCGTCCGCGACGTGACGGACCCGAGCCACCCGAGGAAGAACCCGAGCGGAATCGACACGATGCCGGGGTTGTTCAGCGGCCAGATCGCCACACCCGTGTTGGCGAACACGCTCGTCGCGGTCCCCCAGAACACCGGCGAGAGGAAGATCAGCACCAGGGCCGATCCCAGACCGCCGTACATGCTCCAGACGGCACCGCGAGTGGTGAAGCGGCGCCAGAAAAGCGAGAAGAGGATCGTCGGCAGGTTCGCCGACGCCGCGACCGCGAAGGCCAGCGCCACGAGGAACGCGACGTTCTGCCCCTGCACGCCGATGCCGCCGAGGATCGCGAGCACGCCGATCACGATGACCGTGCGCCGCGCGACCTTGACCTCGCCGTCAGGCGGGACGTCGCCCTTCTTCACGACGTTCGCGTAGATGTCGTGCGCGAACGACGCGGCCGCCGTGATCGTGAGGCCGGCCACCACCGCCAGGATCGTCGCGAACGCCACCGCCGAGATGAACCCGAGCAGGAGCGGCCCGCCGAGAGCCAGGGCGAGCAGCGGCGCCGCCGCGTTCACTCCCCCGGGCGCGGCGAGGATCGTCTCGGATCCGACCATCGCACCGGCGCCGTAGCCCAGGACGAGGGTGAGGATGTAGAACAGACCGATCAGCCAGATGGCCCACACCACCGAGCGACGCGCCTCTTTCGCGGTGGGCACGGTGTAGAAGCGCATCAGCACGTGCGGCAGACCCGCGGTGCCGAGCACCAGGGCCAGCGCGAGCGAGATGAAGTCCCAGGGGTTCTTGCCGTACTGCAGGCCCGGCGCAAGGACGGCATCACCCTTGGGAGAGGCCGCCACCGCGCTCTCGAGGAGCGTGTTGAGGTTGAAGCCGTTGATCGCCAGCACCCAGACCGTCATGACGATCGCGCCGCCGATCAGCAGGAACGCCTTGACGATCTGCACCCAGGTGGTGCCCTTCATGCCGCCGATGAGGACGTACACGATCATCAGGATGCCGACCACCGCGACGACGATCGACTGCCCGACGCGCTCGGTGATGCCCAGCAGCAGCGACACAAGGCCACCGGCTCCGGCCATCTGCGCGAGGAGGTAGAAGAAGCAGACGGCCAGCGTGGTGATGGCCGCGGCCATGCGCACCGGCCGTTCCTTCAGACGGAACGACAGCACGTCGGCCATCGTGAACTTGCCGGTGTTGCGCATCAGCTCGGCGACGAGGAGCAGCGCGACGAGCCACGCGACGAGGAAGCCGATCGAATAGAGGAAGCCGTCGTAGCCGTTGATGGCGATGGCGCCGACGATGCCGAGGAACGACGCGGCCGACAGGTAGTCGCCGGCGATCGCGAACCCGTTCTGCGGCCCGGTGAACGAGCGACCCGCGGCGTAGTAGTCGGCCGCGGTCTTGCTGTTGCGGCTGGCCCGGATGACGATGAACAGGGTCACGGCGACGAACGCCCCGAAGATCGAGATGTTGAGCACCGGGTTGTTCTCGACCGTCTGCACGGCCGCCTCGATGCTGGCGAAGACGTCGTTCATGCGCGGCCCCCGTCAGCTCGCTCGAGTTCGACCCGCAACGCCTCGGCCCCCGGGTCGAGGCGGCGGTTGGCATACGCGACGTAGCCCATGGTGATGGCGAACGTGGTGACGAACTGGCCGAGCCCCAGCACGAGCCCCACCGTGATGGCTCCCGAGACCGGCTGCGCCATGAACTCCGGCGCGAACGACGACAGCAGAACGTAGACGAAGTACCAGACGAGGAACGCCACCGCGAGGGGGAAGACGAAGCTGCGTTGCCGCTTCTTCAACTCCCGGAACGGGGCGGACTCCTCGACCGCGATGTAGTCGACGCCGCCCTTGTGGGCTTCGTCGATGCGACGGTCCGTCATGTGGCCTCCTTGCCTCATGAGTGCGACGCAACGCTGCGTCGAACGGCGGAAAAGTCCGGGTCGGCCGCTGCTTCCCCGGTGATAGGGTCGACGCTACGAAACGCGGCGACGAAGCCGTCACCCCCGGAAGTAGGTAGTGCGTGAGTGCACCCTCCACACTTCGAGACGATGCGACCCTCGTGTCGCACGCGGTCGCCGAGCTCGCGCGCCGTACGCACTTCCCCGTCGCCTTCGGCGGGTTGGAGCACGACGGCGCCGTCCACGTCAGCACGATCGTCGGCGCCCGCACGCGCAGCATCGAGGGCCTCGTCGTCCACGCGTCGCGGGGCCTCGGCGGCCGCGCCCTCGTGGAGCGGCGCCCGCGCATGACGCTGGACTACCGCACGTCTCGCTCGATCACCCACGACTACGACCGCGCCATCCTCGGCGAGGGGATCGCCACGCTGTTCGCCGTCCCCGTCCTCGTCAGCGGAGCGGCTCGCGGAATCCTGTACTGCGGATCGTGGGCGCAGGCCCCGGTCGGAGACATCGAGGCGCGCCCCGCCTTCGACGTCGCCGGCGAGCTCGGCACCGAGCTCCGCGTGCGCGCCGAAGTCGAGCGGCGACTGGCCTCGGCCCCCGGCCCCGAGAACGGACTCGGCGCCGGAGCGCGCGAGGAGATCCGAGAGAGCTACGCCCAGCTGCGCAGCATCGCGGCGAGGGTGTCCGACGACGCGGTGCGCCGTCGCCTCGAAGACGTCGAAGCGCGTCTCGCCGCCCTCACCGGAGACGCCGGCGACACGGCATCCGATTCCGAGGTGCACCTGTCCCGTCGCGAGATCGACGTGCTCGCGTGCGCCGCGGTGGGGTCGACGAACGGCGAGATCGCGGCATCGCTGCACCTGCGCGAGACCACGGTCAAGTCGTATCTCGCCTCGGCGATGTCGAAGCTCGACGCCTCCACGCGTCACGCGGCGGTGACGCGGGCGCGGCGCGCCGGCCTGCTGCCCTGAGTCCGGTCGAGAGGCCGGTGGGAAAACCCTGGCAATGACGGCCTGAGCTTGAGCGCGGCTCGGATTCTCGGCATCGTGGCTGACTCCTGTCGTCGATCAGAGAAGGAGAGTCACCATGCTGACGCTCACCGAAGAGGCCACGACCGCCGTGAAGACCATCACCGCCCAGTTCCCGGACGCCGCCCAGGGCGGCGTCCGCATCGAAGGCGCGGGATCCCCCGAGTCGCAGTTCGCGCTCTCGGTCGTGGATGGCCCCCAGCCCGACGACGCCGTCGTGGAGAACGCCGGAGCGCGTGTCTTCCTCGACAGCGACGCCGCCGCCGTCCTCGACGACCGCGTGCTCGACGCGCAGATCGACCCCGAACAGGGCTCGGTGCAGTTCGCGGTGACCAGCGCCGCGTGACGCGCTGACGCTGTCGAACGATGCCCCGGCCGCGTGCCGGGGCATCGTCGCGTGCGGCGGGGGTGGCGCATGGGCGGGGCGGATGCCGAGACCTCAGCCCTCGAAGACCACGACCTCGTCGTTCGCGGCGTCGTAGACGAACTGCAGGGCGGTGCCGGCGGGCAGGTCGCCGTTGCGCAATTCGGGGGTGCCTTCGCTCAGGAGCATCGTCGCGGTGGGCGGGAACAGCCCGGCCCCACAGGAGGGCATGAGGTACTGGCCGTCATAGGACGTGCCGTCACCCAGCTCCTGCAGCAGCGCGGGTTGCCAGACTGTCATGCACTTCGACCCTCCTTCCCCGGCGTCGAACGAGGCGTACACGGCGACGCGGAAGCCCTCGAACTCCGCGTACGACGTGACGCCGCTCGACACTCCCCGCGTGAACGAGCTCGGCGGGCGGAAGCCCGGATCCGGCGCGAGTCGGGCGACCTGGGTCGCGCCCACCTGCAGAGGGTCGGTCTGCACGCGCTGCACGAGGACGAGCGCGGTCCCCGCGCAGACGACGACCAGGGCCGCCGCGGTCAGCAGGATCGTCGTGGAACGCGGCAGGCGCGGCATCCGGAACCTCCGTCGCGGCGGGTCGGGTACCGGGTCCGGCCCCTCATCCGCGCTGTCCTCGATCGGCGCCCCCTCCACATCCGGCGGCGCCGACCCGGAAGCGGAGGTCGAGGAGGAGCCGTCGCGGCTCTCGAGCTCGATCAAGCGCCCGAGGGCCTCGGGATCGTCGGCGATGTCGCCGCCCGGCGCGTACGCCCGGCGGCGGAGGGCGGACAATTCGTCATCATCGTCGATGCGCGGCATCTCCCGATTCAAGCAGGGTCTGCCCCGCGGCCGCGGTTCACCGCCCCGTGAACTCCGGACGGCGCTTGGCCTGGAAGGCGGCGAACCCCTCGCGGTAGTCGTCCGTGGCGGCCAGGGCCGCCTGGGCGCGGTTCTCGAGCGCCATCGCGTCCCACAGGCCCAGGCGCTCGTCGCGGATCGCGCTCACGATGCGCTTGCTCGCGCCGAAGGCCTGCGTCGGACCGGCCGCGGCCGAGAGGGCCGCCGAGGACGCGGCATCCGGAAGCTCATCCGCCGGGAAAGCGCGCGAGAAGAGTCCGGCACGAACGGCCTCGGCACCCGACATCAGCCGCCCCGTGTAGATGAGGTCGAGCGTGGCGTGAGCGCCGAGGCGCTCGACGAACAGCGCGTGACCGCCGGAATCGAGGGTCGCCCCGAGGGCGGCGAAGGGTGAGCCGATCTTCGCGGTGTCGGCGACGTAGACGACGTCGGTGGCGATCAGCAGACCGAGTCCCACGCCGAGGCAGGCGCCGTGCGCGACGCCGAACGTGGGTGCGGGGAACATCGCCATGCGCCGCAGCAGCGGGGTCAGCATGTCATCGAGGTAGCCGCCGACGTCGTCGGTCGCGGGATCGACGCCCGAGATGTCGCGGCCGGCGCAGAACGAGGGCCCCTCTCCGCGCAGCAGCACGGCGCGGGCGCCGTCGGCCTCGGCGCGGTCGTACGCGGCGGCGAGCTCGTGCAGGTCGTTGAGGCCGAGGGCGTTGCGGCGGGAGGGCGCGTTCAGCACGATCTCGGCGACGCCCTCGTCGAAGCGGTAGTCGATCATCGCGCTCACCCGTCGTAGTCGACGCGGACGGCGTCGGTGCTCGGGTGCGACTGACAGGTGAGGACGTATCCGCGCTCGATCTCGTCGGGCTCGAGGGCGTAGTTCTCGGTCATCGTCACGGCGCCCTCGATCACGCGGGCGCGGCAGGTTCCGCACACCCCACCCGCGCACGCGAACGGCACATCGGGGCGCACGCGGAGCGCGGCCGCGAGAATCGTCTCGTTCGCCGCGACCGGGCTGTCGACCGACGCCGACTGTCCGTCGAGGGTGAAGTCGATGCGGCGCACGGGTTCGTCCTGGCGCAGGCGCACCGGGCGCGCTCCCCCGGCCTGCGCGGGGGCGTCGCCGTCTCCCGCGGTGAACAGCTCGAACCGCACGCGCTCGCGCGGTACGCCGACCTCGGCGAGCACCTCGCGGCACAGCTCGACGAGGGCGAACGGACCGCACAGGAACCACTCGTCGACGGATGCCGGATCGATGAGCCGCGAGAGGATCAGCCGCAGCCGCTCGTCGTCGATGCGCCCTGAGAACACGGGCGCCGCGCGCTGCTCGCGCGACAGCACGTGGTGCAGCGTGAGGCGCGACGGATAGCGGTCCTTCAGGTCGGCGAGCTCGTCGACGAACATCACGTCGGTCGACGACCGGTTGGCGTAGACGATGGTCATGCGGCTGTCGGCGGAGCGCTCGAGCACGTCGGCGGCGAGCGCCATGATCGGGGTGATGCCCGAGCCCGCGGCGATCGCGACGACATGGCCCGTGGCCGTCGAGGCCTTCGAGACGAAGGTTCCCTGCGGGCTCATCACGTCGACCTCGTCGCCGGGACGCAGGCCCTCGTGCGCCCAGGTCGAGAAGCGCCCGTCGGGGTCGCGCTTGATGCCGACACTGATCGAGCCGGGCGCCGGCGGTCGGCAGATCGAGTACGAGCGGCGCAGCTCCTCGCCGTCGATACGGGCGCGCAGCGCGACGTACTGCCCGGGCGCGTAGTCGAAGGCGTCCGCGAGCTCGTCAGGCACCGCGAAGGTCACCTCGATCGCGGTCGGGGTGAGGGGGCGCACGTCGGCGACGCGCAGGGTGTGGAAGCGGGCGCGGGCGCGCGGGGTTCCCGGTGTGGCGACCGGGTTCACGGCATCCGTCATCGTCATCAGAGGGCCTTGAAGTGGTCGAAGGGTTCGAGGCACGCGCGGCACTCCCAGTGCGACTTGCACGAGGTGGAGCCGAAGCGCGAGACCTCGCGGGTGTCGAGGGATCCGCAGCGAGGGCACGCGACGCTGAGCTTCACGCGGATGGGTCCCGCGGGCGCGCGTCCGGTCGGCGGGGCGATGCCGTACTCGGTGAGCTTGCGCTTGCCGTCGTCGCTCATCCAGTCGGTCGTCCACGCGGGGGTGAGCGTCGTCTTGACCACCGCGTTGTCGAAGCCGGCCGAGGTGAGCGCGAGCACGATGTCGTCGCGGATCGCGTCGACCGCGGGGCACCCCGAGTAGGTCGGCGTGATCGTGACGGTCACTGTGTCGCCGTCGAGGCGCACGTCGCGGAGCACCCCGAGGTCGTCGATCGTGAGCACGGGCACCTCGGGGTCGACGACGGCCGCGACGACCTCGCGCGCGTGCGCGAGGGTCGCGGTCACCACGTCGCCCCCGGATGCCGGCGGGCCAGCACCTGCATCTCGGCGAGCAACGGCCCGAACGAGGGATGGTGGGCACCCCGGCGACCCCCCGCGGAGGAACCGGGGATCGAGGGTACGGGAACGTCCTCTTCGGCCAGAACGGCGGCGAGCACGTCGTCGACGCGACCGCGCAGCGACGACGGGCGCACGGCGATTCCGTCGAGCCGCTCGTGCAGCGGCTCGTCGCGGAACAGTTCGTCGAGATAGGGCCACACGTCGTCGAGGGCGACGAGGAAGCGTCGACGCGACTCGTCGGTGCCGCCGGCGAGACGCAGCGTCCACTGCACGGCGTGATCGCGGTGGTAGTCGACCTCTTTCTCGGCCTTCGCCGCGACCGCCGAGATCACCGGGTCGGCGGATGCCGTGAGGTCGCGGTACAGCTCGAGCAGATATGCGGATGCCAGGAGCTGTCGGGCGATCGTGTGGGCGAAGTCGCCGTTCGGGAGCTCGAACAGCCAGGCGCTGCGGAACTCCGGCTCGTCGCGCCAGTACGCGAGGTCGTCCTCGCTGCGGCCGTCGTACGACCCCGCGTAGCGCAGGAGCGAGCGGGCGTGGCCGAGCAGGTCGAGGGCGATGTTGCCGAGCGCGACGTCTTCTTCGAGCTCGGGGGCACGGGCGATCCAGCCGCAGAGGTTCTGCGACAGGATCAGGGCGTCGTCGCCGAGGCGCAGGGCGTACGCGGCGACGTCGGGGTCGGTCGCGCGGTCCTCTCCCCCGGCGAGCTCGGCCGACAGCTCGCGCGCGTCGAGCGAGACGTCGCCGTGCGGATCGTCGCCGTGCGGGGGATCAGGGGCTTCGACGGGCTCAGCCGCCGGCGCTGCACCGTGGTCGGTCCAGGTGCTCACAGGTGCGGCACCCCCTCGGAGGCGGTGTAGTACACCGCGTGCCGGTAGTTCTTTCCCGCAGGCGACTCGAAGAAGGCGCCCTTGGCTCCCGGGTCGCTCGTCGTCACGGCATCCGAGGGCACGACCCACACCGACACGCCCTCGCCGCGACGGGTGTAGAGGTCGCGGGCGTTGCGCACCGCGAGTTCGGCATCGGGCGCGTGGAGCGAGCCCACGTGCACGTGGCTCAGACCGCGGTTCGCGCGCACGAAGACCTCCCACAGCGGCCAGGTCTCGGCGGGGCTGCCGCCGGGGGTGGCCATCAGGCCGCCGCCGTCTCGGTACGGGCGGCGCTCTTCTTCGCGGCATAGGCCGCCGCGGCCTCGCGCACCCAGGCGCCCTCTTCGTGCGCGGCGCGACGGTTCTGCAGACGCTGGCGATTGAGCGGCCCTCGACCGGCGAGCACCTCGTGGAACTCGGTCCAGTCGATCTCGCCCATGTCGTATTGGCCGGTCTCGTCGTTGAAACGCAGCTCGGGGTCGGGCAGGGTCACGCCCAACACCGCGGCCTGCGGCACGAGCATCGAGACGAACCGCTGGCGCAGATCGTCGTTGCTGAAACGCTTGATGTTCCACGCCATCGACTGCGCCGAGTTGGGCGAGTCGTCGTCAGGGGGTCCGAACATCATGAGGCTCGGCCAGTACCACCGGTCCACGGCATCCTGAGCCATCTGCCGCTGCTCGTCGGTGCCCTGCATGAGCGTCAGCAGGATCTCGAATCCCTGGCGCTGGTGGAACGACTCCTCCTTGCAGACGCGCACCATCGCGCGTCCGTACGGTCCGTACGAGGCGCGGCACAGGGGCACCTGGTTGCAGATCGCGGCGCCGTCGACGAGCCAGCCGATCGCCCCCATGTCGGCCCACGTCGGGGTCGGGTAGTTGAAGATCGACGAGTACCGCGCCTTGCCGTCGACCAGTTGCTGCGTCATCTCGTCGCGCGTGATGCCGAGGGTCTGCGCGGCGGAGTACAGGTAGAGCCCGTGACCGGCCTCGTCCTGCACCTTGGCGAGCAGGATCGACTTGCGCTTGAGGCTCGGGGCGCGCGTGATCCACGCCCCCTCGGGCTGCATGCCGATGATCTCCGAGTGCGCGTGCTGCGAGATCTGGCGGATGAGCGTGCGTCGGTAGCCGTCGGGCATCCAGTCGCGCGGCTCGATGCGTCCGTCGGCCTCGATGAGGGCGTCGAACATCGCCTCGCCGTCGAGGGCCTCCGTTGTGGGGGCGGTCATCGTCATCATCGACTCCTTTTACAGACCGATCGTTCAGTAAAACTGTAGCGGAGGGCGCGAGGGACTGCAACGGGCGTGCACCTGCGCCGCCGGACGTGTGTCGTGGAGGACATGGCAGACACCGCGATCTTCGACGTCGACGGCACCCTCGTCGACACCAACTACCAGCACGCCCTCGCGTGGTACCGCTCGTTCCTGCGGCACGACATCGTGCTGCCGATCTGGCGGATCCACCGCGCCATCGGCATGGGCGGGGATCAGCTCGTCGCGTCCCTCACCAGCGACGACGTCGAGCGCGAGCACGGCGAGGCCTTGCGGACGGCGTGGACCGAGGAGTTCGACCCCCTCATCGACGAGGTGAAACCCTTCGAGGGAGCGCACGACCTTCTCGCGGAGGTGAAGAGGCGTGGGTTCCAGATCGTCCTCGCCAGCTCCGGCAAGAGCGATCATGTCGAGCACTTCCTCGACCTCGTCGAAGCTCGCGAACTCGCCGACGCCTGGACCACCTCCGACGACGTCGAGGCGAGCAAGCCCGCGCCCGACCTCGTTCAGACGGCACTCGATCGCGTGCCGGGTTCGCGCGGCATCATGATCGGGGACTCCCCCTGGGACGCGATCGCCGCTCGGAAGGCCGGCATCTCCACGATCGCCGTGCGCACGGGTGGCTTCTCTCCGGAAGAGCTTCGGGACGCCGGAGCCGTTCGCGTGTTCGACAGCCTCCGCGATCTCATCGACGGACTCGACGACACCACGCTCGCCCGCCCGGAGGCCTGAGACGCCCCGCGGCCGCGCCGCGTCGGCGAGACCGCACACATTTGTCGAAGACGCACCAGATGGCCACCGAACGAGTGCGTCCTCGACGAAGCGGTGCGTCCTCAGCCCGCGGGCGGGGCGGCCGCTCTCGATCGCCGGGACGTCAGCGCAGGTCGTACACGCGCTTGTACTTGCCCTCGCTGCGCGGCAGCACGCCGGGCTCCTCGACGCGCACGTCGACGGTCGTGCCGATCAGCACCTTGATGCGCTGCTGCAGCACGACGCCCGCGGCCTCGCACACCTCGCGGTCGAGGGCCGGATGCCGCTCGATGCGCACGGTCATGGCATCCATTCGTCCTTCTCGACGCAGCTCGAGCACGAAGTGCGGGGTGAGCTTCTCGATGCCCAGCACAATCTCCTCGATCTGCGTGGGGAAGAGGTTCACCCCGCGCAGGATGATCATGTCGTCGTTGCGGCCGGTGATCTTCTGGATGCGCCGCATCGCCGGGAACGCCGAGCCGGGCTGCAGCCGGGTGAGGTCGCGGGTGCGGTAGCGGATGACCGGGAACGCCTCCTTCGTGAGCGAGGTGAACACCAGCTCGCCGAGCTCGCCGTCGCCGACGGGCTCTCCGCTGTCGCCGTCGATCGTCTCGGGGAGGAAGTGGTCTTCCCAGATGTGCGGACCGTCCTTCGTCAGGGCACTCTCGGATGCCACGCCCGGACCCATCACCTCGCTCAGGCCGTAGATGTCGACCGCGACGAGGTCGAGGCGACGCTCGATCTCGTGGCGCATCTCGTTGGTCCACGGCTCGGCACCGAGCACCGCGACCCTCAGCGAGGTCGACCGCGGGTCGACGCCGGCGGACTCCAGCGCGTCGGCGATCGTCAGGAGGTAGCTGGGCGTGCAGAGAATGGCATCCGGCTCGAAGTCCTGGATGAGCTGCGCCTGCCGCGCGGTCTGCCCACCCGACATGGGGATGACGGTCGCGCCGAGGCGCTCGATCCCCGCGTGGGCTCCGAGACCGCCGGTGAACAGGCCGTAGCCGTAGGCGTTGTGCACGCGATCCCCGGCGCGGATGCCGGCAGCACTCAGCGACCGCGCGACGAGATCGGCCCACCGGTCGAGGTCGCCCGCGGTGTAGCCGACGACGGTGGGGCGCCCGGTCGTACCCGACGACGCGTGGATGCGGCGGACGTCGGCCATCGGCACCGCGAACATGCCGAAGGGGTAGGTCTCGCGCAGATCGGCCTTGGTCGTGAAGGGCAGCAGGCGGATGTCGTCGAGGCTGCGGATGTCGTCGGGGTGAACGCCGGCCTCGTCGAATTTGCGTCGGTAGAGCGCGACGTTGTCGTAGGCGTGGCGGACGGTCCACTGCAGCCGTTCGAGCTGCAGCGCGCGCAGGCTCTCGAGCGGGATCGCGGTCGGATCGACGGATGCCAGGAAGTCGGGGCGCGATGCGGCGGTCAGGGTCATCGGGACACCTCCGTGGTCGTGAGCGCCTCGTCGCGCTCGGGGGCGGGGTCGTGGGGTGCGCGGCGGCTGGCGGCTTCGACGGGCTCAGCCTCCGGCGGCCGCCGGTCGGTCGTGATGCTGCGGCCGCGCACCTCGGCGACGAGGTCGCCCGTCTCATCGGTCACGCGGATGTCGTACAGGCCCGTCCGCCCGCTCCGCGCGCGACGGGCGGCCGTCGCGGTGAGCGTCTGCCCCGCCGTCGTCGACTTCAAGAACGTGATGTCGGCGCCCCCGGCGACCGTGACCCGCTCGTCTTCGTTGCACGCGATCGCGAAGGCCGTGTCGGCGAGGGTGAACACGAGCCCGCCGTGGGTGATGGCGAAGCCGTTGAGCATGTCGTCGCGCACGGTCATCGACACGCGGGACTCCCCCGGCGCGTCGTGCTCGACGACCATGCCGAGCATGCGCGAGGCGTTGTCGTTGCGCATCATCGGCCGCAGGCTCATGCGAGCACCCCCTCCGACCGAGGAGCGGGCGCCCACGTCTTGGCCACGAGCGTGAGCACGTCGTACTGCGCGACGATCTCGTCGTTCTGGTTGCGGATCACGGCATCCCACCGCACCTCGCCGTAGGCGTCGGTCTCGCGCGGGGTGATCTGCTTCGCCGTCAGGGCGACGCGGATCCGGTCGCCGGGTGAGACGGGAGTGACGAAGCGCAGGTTCTCGAGCCCCGAGTTCGCCAGCACCGGGCCGGGCGCGGGGTCGACGAAGAGGCCGGCCGCCCACGACACGAGCAGGTATCCGTGCGCGACGCGGCCCGGGAAGAAGGGGTTCGCCGCCGCCGACTCCTCGTCCATGTGCGCGTAGAACCTGTCGCCGGTGAATCTCGCGAACACCTCGATGTCGTCGAGGGTGACCTCGCGTTCGGCCGATTCCACGGCATCCCCGATTCGGAGGTCCAAGAGGGGCTTGCGGAACGGATGCGTCCCGGCGGAGTCGGTATCGGCTCCCGGATGCCACACCCCGGTCAACGCGGTGAGCATTCGGGGCGAGCCCTGGATCGCGGTGCGCTGCATGAAGTGGAGCACTGAGCGGATGCCGCCGAGCTCCTCACCGCCGCCGGCGCGGCCGGGTCCGCCGTGCACGAGGTGCGGCACGGGGGCACCGTGTCCGGTCGAGGTGCGGGCGTCGTCACGGTCGAGGAAGAGCACGCGGCCGTTCATCGCGCCCATGCGGGTGAGCAGCTCGGTCGCGATGTCGGGGTCGTGGGTGGCGACGCTGGTGACCAGCGATCCCCCGCCGCGGCCCACGATGGTCGCGGCCTCGGCGACGTCGGCGTACTCGACGATGCTCGCGACCGGGCCGAACGCCTCGATGTCGTTGACGGCCGGGGTCGCGGCATCCGCGAAGGCGAGCAGCATCGGCTGCAGGAACGCGCCATCGGTAGGAGCACCCTCGGGCGTCTCCGCGGATCCCACCACGAAGCGCCCACCCGCATCGGTGAGGGCGCGCACCTGGCGCAGCACCTCGTCGCGCTGCTCGAGGGAGACGACCGGCCCCATCGTGACGCCCTCGACGCGTGGGTCGCCGATGACCACGCGCTCGGCGATCTTGTCGCGCAGCGCCTGGGCCACGGCATCCGTCATGCCCGTCGGCACGATCGCGCGGCGGATCGCCGTGCACTTCTGACCCGCCTTGGTCGTGAGTTCGACCAGCAGTTGCTTGACGTAGGCGTCGAACTCGGGGGTGCCGGGGGTGGCGTCGGGGCCGAGGATCGAGGCGTTGATCGAGTCGGTCTCGCTCGTGAACCGCACGCCGGGCTTCGCCTGGGCGCGCAGGCGCTCGGCGGTCGAGGCGCTGCCGGTGAACCCGACGGTGTCGCCGAGCTCGAGCAGGTCGAACAGGCCCGGGACGCTTCCGCTCACCAGCTGCAGCGAGCCCTCGGGCAGCAGGCCGGTCTCGACGACCATGCGCACCCACGCCTCGGCGACATAGGCCGTCGGGGTTGCGGGCTTGACGATCGTGGGGAGCCCGGCGAGGAAGGCCGGAGCGAACTTCTCGAGCGCGCCCCACATCGGGAAGTTGAAGGCGTTGATCTGCACCGCGACGCCCGGCAGGCGCGTGTAGACGTGCCGGCCGAGGAACGAGCCGTCCTTCGACAGGGGCTCGATCGGTCCGTCGAGCACGACCTTTCCGGCGGGCAGCTCGCGCCGCGCCTTCGACGAGAAGGTGAACAGCACGCCGATGCCGCCATCGATGTCGCTGAGCGAGTCGCGGCGGGTCGAGCCGGTGCGCGCCGAGAGGGCGTAGAGCTCTTCACGGCGCTCGTTCAGCGCGATCGCGAGGTTCTTCAGCACCATCGCGCGCTGGTGGAAGGTGAGGGCGCCGAGGCTCTTCTGGCCGGTGGTGCGCGCGTAGGCGACCGCGCCCGCGAGATCGAGTCCGCGCGTGCTGACGCGAACGATCTCCTCCCCCGTCGAGGCGTCACGCACGATCGCCGCGTCGGAGTCGCTTTCGGGTGCCCACCAGGTGCCGTTCACGTAGCTGGGAAGGAAGGTCATGAGGCGCTCCATTCGTAGAATCCGCGGCCGGTCTTGCGGCCCAGGTGCCCCTGGGCGACGAGGTCGCGCAGCAAAGCGGGCGGGGTGAAACGCGCGCCGAACGCGCGCTCGAGTTCTTCGGCGATGCCGAGGCGCACGTCGAGCCCGACGATGTCGGTGGTGCGCAGGGGTCCCATCGGATGCCGGTAGCCCAGCTCCATCGCCGTGTCGATGTCGTGCGCGGTGGCGACACCCTCCTCGAGCATGCGGATCGCCTCGAGCCCGAGCGCGACCCCCAGCCGGCTCGACGCGAAGCCCGGCGCATCGCGCACGACGACCGCGGCCTTGCCGATCGCCTCGACCCATTGCGTCGCCCGCGTGACGACCGCGGCGGCGGTGCGCTCGCCGGTCACCACCTCGACGAGGGCCGAAGCAGGCACGGGGTTGAAGAAGTGCAGCCCGAGAAATCTGTCGGGCCGGGCGAGCGAGGCGGCGAGCGCGTCGATCGAGATGGAGGAGGTGTTGGATGCCACGACCGCGTCGTCCTGCACAGCCCCCTCGATCCGCGCGAGGGCGTCGCGCTTGAGGTCGCGATCCTCGGGCACGGCCTCGATCACGAGGCCCGCCTCGGCGAATGCGTCCGCGTCGACTCCGGTGGTGAGGGTGTCGGCATCCGGAATCTGCGTTCCGCGCTCGGCCGAGCGGGACAGGGCGGTCTCGACGCGCTCCCGCGCCTGGGCGGCGGCGGCCTCGTCGCGCTCGACGACGTGCACGCGGGAGCCGGCGAGCAGGAACGCGTGCGCGATCCCCGCACCCATGCGGCCTCCGCCGAGCACGCCGACGACGGCGGGGACGGATGCCGTGGCTCCGGCGGGAGCGGCGGCTGTGTCGGTCGCGTCCGTGGCGGCGGCGCCGGTGCGAGACGTGGTCTCGGGAAGGGTCACTTCTTCTTCCTCTCGAGGAACGCGGTCATGCGGGCGCGCTTGTCGACGCTGTCGAAGAGCTCGACCTGCAGCTCACCGTCGATCGCGGGGTGCTCGGCGCGAGGCGCGAGCAGCGCGCGCTTGGTGAGGATCGTCGCGCGCGCCGAGTTCGCGGCGATGCGGTCGGCGATCGCGTGCGCGGCGGCGAGCAGGTCGTCGGGCTCGTGCACGCTCGACAGCAGCCCCCAGGCGAGGGCCTCGTCGGCGTCTATTACGCGCGCGGTGAGCAGCAGTTCGCTCGCGCGGGCGTGGCCGACGATCTCGGGCAGACGCCATGACGCACCCGCGGCGGCGATGATGCCCAGGCCCGGCTCGGGATTGCCGAAGCGCACGCGGGGGGTGCCGAGGCGGATGTCGGCCGCGTACGCGAGTTCGGCTCCCCCGCCGAGGGCGAAGCCGTCGACCGCGGCGATCACGGGCATCGGGAGGTGCCGGATGCGATCGAACACCGTCGCGTTGATGCCGCGTCGCGCGTCGTCTCCCGTGCGCTCGCGCAGCTGGGCGATGTCGGCTCCCGCGGCGAAGACACCGCCCGCGCCGGTGAGGATGAGGGTGCGCGGGTTCGCCTCGAGCTCGGCGCACAGGACGTGCAGTTCGTCGACCATGGCCTGGTCGATCGCGTTGCGCACCTCGGGGCGGTCGAGGGTGGCGACGACGCGGTCGGCGGTGGCGTCGATGCGGATGGTTTCAGCCATCGACCCGCTCCACGATCATCGCGGTGCCCTGGCCGACGCCGACGCACATCGTCGCGAGGCCGTACCGCGCGCCCTCGCGCTCGAGCCGGCGGAGCAGGGTCACGATGAGCCGCGAGCCGCTCGAGCCCAGCGGATGCCCCAGCGCGATCGCCCCGCCGTCGGCGTTGACGATCTCGGGGTCGAGCCCGAGGCGCCGCACGCACGCGAGCGACTGCGAGGCGAAGGCCTCGTTGAGTTCGACGGCGCCGAGGTCGGATGCCGAGAGCCCGGCCTTCGCGAGGCTTTTCTCGGTCGCGGGCACGGGGCCGAGGCCCATGATCTGGGGGGCGAGAGCCGCGGAGGCGTGCGCCACGATCCTCGCGCGCGGCCGGAGTCCGTAGCGCTCGACAGCCTCGGCGCTCGCGACGACGAGGGCCGAGGCCCCGTCGTTGAGCGAGCTGGAGTTGCCCGCGGTGACGACCTCGCCGTCCCTCACGACCGGCTTGAGCTTCGCGAGCACGTCGAGCGAGGTGTCGCGGCGCGGTCCCTCGTCGCTGTCGACGATGCCCCGGCCGGTGTCGACGGCGACGATCTCGCTCGCGAAGCGACCAGCATCCTGGGCCGCGATCGCGCGCTCGTGGCTGCGCAGGGCGAAGGCATCGGCATCCGCCCGCGAGATCCCGTCGAGGCGCGCGACCTCTTCGGCCGTCTCGGGCATCGAGAACGTGGCCTTCTCGCGCGCGGCGAGGCGTGGATTGGTGAAGCGCCAGCCGATCGAGGTGTCGAATGCCGCCCCGGGCTTCGCCCAGGCCTTCTCGGGCTTCGCCTGCACCCAGGGCGCGCGGGTCATCGACTCGACGCCGCCGGCCACGACGAGGTCGGCGTCCCCCGCGCGCACGGCCTGCGCGGCGAGCGCGATCGCGGTCATTCCCGAGGCGCAGAGGCGGTTGACGGTCAGACCGGGGATGCTGTCGGGCAGCCCCGCGAGCAGCACGGCCATGCGGGCGACGTTGCGGTTGTCCTCCCCCGCCTGGTTCGCAGCACCGAGGATCACCTCGTCGATCGCCTCGCCGGGGACGCCCGCGCGGGCCACCGCCTCGGCCACGACGAGGGCCGCGAGATCGTCGGGACGAACGGATGCCAGCGCCCCGCCGTACCGACCGACCGGGGTGCGCGCACCGCCGATGAGAAACGCGTCCGCCATCGTCTTCCTCTCCCCCGCCGACTTTGGCGGGGCCCGTCCACCTCGCCTGCGAGGTTTTCCGACCGATCGTTCAGTAATCATGCCACGGCGGTACGCGGGGAGGCAACGCCGAGACGGACGTCGTCGGAATCACGGCACGTCGGACGCTGCCGGAGCGACGTCGCGCGCGGGGCGCGTCGCGCCGAGCGCAGAAGGAGGCGCGACGAAGTCATCGCGATGGAGTGCCCCCGACAGGATTCGAACCTGCGACGCCCGCGTTAGGAGTGCGGCGCTCTATCCCCTGAGCTACGGAGGCGGGATCGTCCCAGCCTACTGCGGCGCTTCGACCCGGGCGGTTCGGTCGGCGCCCGTCAGCGGCGTGCGCTCCCGCAGCGCCGCGACCAGACCGTCGTCCCATCGCCCCGGCTCGGCGAGGGTCGCTTCGCGCACGTCCACGCCGTCGGGCCCGATGCTCACCGCACAGACCAGGAGCGACTCGAGGACGAGCCCGTCGTGGGCATCCCGCCGCAGGATCGACGACTCGGGCTCGTGCGTCGCCTTCTCGATCACGCCGAGCCACGGCATCCACCAGTCCGAGCCGGCCGCCGGGCCGGCCGCGCGGAACGCCTCGAGCCACCGCGCGATGCGCGGGGTTCCCGGGTCGTCGACCGCGTGGTGGGCGACCATGTGCGTGCCCGGGGCGAGTGCGGTGCGACGCGAGACCACGCCGTCCCACTCCACGAGGTGCGCACCCGCGGCATCCACCTCGACGAGGTTGAACCCCCGCGTGGCGGGACGATCCGGGATGCCGGCCCCCACCGCATCGAGGGGAACACCGCCCCGGCTGACGAGGCCGTCGTCCGGACGATCGGACAGGTCTTGGCGATTGAGCAGAACCGCGAGCCGGTGAGCGGCCGGGTCGAGGGCCAGCCACGCTCCTCCGGCGCGGTCATCGCGCACGCCCAGGACGCCGTCGCGCTCGGGCCACCAGGCACCGATGCCCCGCCAGGGGCGGTCGCGGTCCTCATCGCGGACGGCGAGCACCCGCACGGGCTCACCGGGACTCGCGGGAACGTCGATCACGACCGTGCACATTCCGACAACGCTACCCGCGCGAGGCCCGGACGGGGCGGGCCGCGGACGCCCCGTGCGGCGGCCCGGGTCCGTGACGAGAACAGGCCGCGCGACGGGAACAGGCCGTTCGGCGTCGGAACCGCCTGTTCTCGTCGCTCCCCCTGTTCTCATCGCACCACCCCCGTCTCGGACGCCGACCTGGAAGACTGGGACGATGTTCGTCGTCGTGGGAGTGACCGGGGGCATCGCCGCCTACAAGACCGTGAGCCTCGTGCGCCTGCTCGTGAAGGCGGGGCACGACGTGCACGTGATCCCGACCGCGGACGCCCTGCGTTTCGTGGGCCTGCCCACGTGGGAGGCCCTCAGCCGCAACCTCGTGACGACCTCGGTGCACGATGACGTCGCGCGTGTCCGGCACGTCGCGCTGGGCCAGTCAGCCGACCTGGTGATCGTCGCCCCCGCCACCGCGAACACTCTCGCCGCGATGACGGCGGGGCTGGCGTCCGACCTGCTCGGCACGACTCTCCTCGCGACGACGGCTCCGGTCGTCGTCGCCCCGGCCATGCACACCGAGATGTGGCGGCACCCGGCCACCGCGCACAACATGGACGTCCTGCGCTCCCGCGGCGTGCACGTGGTCGGACCGGCCGACGGCGTGCTCACGGGCGGCGACTCGGGCCCCGGGCGCATGTCGGAGCCCGAAGAGATCGTGGCCGCGGCCCTGGCGCTCGTCGGACGCCCGCGCGACCTTGAGGGGCTTTCGATCGTCGTGAGCGCCGGGGGGACGCGCGAGCCCATCGACCCCGTGCGGTTCCTCGGGAACCGCTCGAGCGGTCGGCAGGGCGTGGCGATCGCACGGGCCGCCGCGGACCGGGGCGCGCGCGTGACGCTCGTCGCCGCGCACCTCGACGCGGACGTGCGCCCCGACCCTCGCGTCGAAGTGATCGCCGCCGGGACCGCTGACGAGTTGGGACGGGCGATGGATGCCGTAGCCCCCGACGCCGACGTGATCGTCATGGCCGCGGCTGTCGCCGACTACTCCGTCGCCGCGGTGTCGGAACACAAGCTCCGGAAGCAGGACTCCCCCGGCGGCCTTACGCTCGAGTTGCGCGAGAACCGCGACATCCTCGCGGGACTCGCGACCGCCCGCCGCCCCGGGCAGACGATCGTCGGGTTCGCGGCCGAGACCGTGGCCGACGAAGTGGAGCTGCGGGAACGCGCTCGCGCGAAGGCGGCGCGAAAGGGCGTCGATCTGCTGGCGGCCAACGCCGTGGGCTGGACGCGCGGGTTCGAATCGTCTGAGAACGCCCTCACCATCGTGGATGCCACGGGTGACGTGCTCGCGACGGTCGCGGGATCCAAGGATGACGCGGCTCACGCGCTCCTCGACGCGGTCCTGACCGTGCGCGCGTCGATGCGCCACTGACGACGCGTGACTGTCGCCGCGCGGCTGACAACGCGGGGCGCAAGACGCACGACGGACTTCGAACGTGGCCGGGCGGGCACCAGGGGCGCCCGCCCGACGATTCAGTAGCCGAAACTGGTGGAGAAGTCGTTGATGAGAGCTGACATCTGCGCGATGAGCACGACGATCCAGACGATGAAGCCGATCACCACGGCGAGGTTGACAGCGACAGCGGCCCAGATCGGACCGAGGCCCGAGCCGGTGCGGCGACGCAGGATCACACCGCGACCGATGATGTACACAAGGCCCGAGCCGATGACCAGCACGAAGAAGCTAAAGGCCCAGTGGAACGGACGATCGACACCGCGTGCGCGCAACTGACGCCAGTCGAGGAAGGCGAACAGAACCGTGAGCGCCGAGACGACGATGCTCACCACCGACGTCACGACGGTGATCAGCGCGGTCGCGGCGTTCGTGCCGGCCATCGACGCCGGGCCGGAGTCGTAGGAGTACACGCCGGCGTAGAAGGCGTCACGGAAGTACGACGACCAGTCGAAGATCACCACTCCGAGCAGGCTGAGCACCGGCAGGAAGACCATGAGCCACACCCACACGGTGTTGGTCTTGATGTCGCGGCGAGGGGCTGCGGTGTCGTACGACACCGGGGGTGCGCTCGGGTAGCCCGGGCCTGCGGCGTAGCCGGCCCCGGCCGCGCCGGCGGCGTACGCCGGAGCGGAGGAGGAAGCCGGCGCGCCCGGGAAAGCCGGGGCGGACGTGTAGGCCGGGGCTGCGGGCGGAGCGACGGGGGCGGTGGGCGGAGCCACGGGGGCGGCGGGCGGAGCCACGGGCGGCACGCCCGCGGCGGCGGCTGCCCCGGCGGCGGAGTACGCCGAATCCGGAACCGCCGAGGGCGCGGAGCCGGACGACGCCGAGCCGTGCGACGCCGAGCCGTGCGACGCCGAGCCGTGCGAGGCGGACTCGGACGCTGCGGAGTCATGCGACGGGGACTCGTGCGCGACAGAGTCGTGCGCGGCTGAGTTGTGCGCGGCAGAGTCGTACGGAGCCGGCTCGTGTGGAGCAGGGGCCGCCGGCTCGGAGGCGGTGAGCGGAGCGGCCGCATCGTGCGCGCCGTCCTGGCCGTGCGTGTCGTGGCTGTCCGCACCGCCCGCAGCGTACGCCGACGGGGTGTCGAGCGACGGAGTGCCCTCGTGCGCCGAAGCGTCGGCCGACGCTCCCTCGTGCGCCGCGCCTGCGGGGTGCTCCTGCGGGTCGAGGCTCGACGAGATGTCGTACGACGACCCTTCGGTGGCCGCGGAGCCCTGGTCCGCCGAGCTGTCGCCGGGTCGCGGCGCAGCGTCGTGCGTCTGTGCGGATTCCGTGGCGGAGCGCACCTCGTCGGTCCAGCCGGTGCCGTTCCAGCGGCGCAGACCGCCGCCTCCGGCGGGGTCGGGATACCAGCCGTCGGGCGGAGTGGGAGTGTCGGTCATGTCGTTTCCCCTGTCAGGTGCGGAACCGGGCGAGATGGCCCGAGTCTAGTGATGGCATCCGACGTCATCGGAAGTCTCGCGACGCGTGGGACACTCCCACGCGCAGATCGGTGAATCCGTCGGCGACCACGTTGGTCACTCCCTCGACCGAGCGCTCGAGCATCCCGCGCACGATGAGAGCGGGTGATTCGCGCGCGACGCGGCGGTATCTGTTCCACACGCCGACCGAGCAGATGATGTTCATCAGGCCGTGTTCGTCTTCGAGGTTGAGGAACGTGATCCCGGATGCCGTGGCCGGCCGCTGTCGGTGCGTCACGAGCCCCGCCACCTCGATGCGCCGGTCGGTCTCGAAGGTGCGGAGCTCACGCGAGGTCAGCACCCCGCGGGCATCGAGCGCGGCCCGGAAATGGGTGAGCGGATGGTCGTCCGCCGACAGGCCCGTGGCCCACAGGTCGGATGCGAGGATCTCGTAGCTCGACGGGTCGGTGAATAGAGGAGGCTGGACGGCCACCAGGGAGTCGGGGAGGAACTCCGGACGGTCGAGGGCGGCCGACCCCGACAACCAGATCGCCTCGCGCCTCGTGTGCCCGAGGCAGTCGAACGCTCCCGCCGTGGCGAGGGCTTCGAGCTGAGCCGTGACCAATCCCGTCCGCCGAACGAGGTCGCGCAGGTCGCGGTAGTCTCCGCCGTTCTCTCGCTCGTCGACGATGCGCGCGGCGACCTTGGCTCCGATTCCGGTGACGCCGGCCAGCCCGAGACGCACGGCGAAACCCCCGTCGCGGCGATGGGCGAGCGTCTCATCGGCCTCCGCGGGGTCGAACTCCCCCGTCGGCGGCTGGATCGCGTGAGCACACGCCTCGAGCCCGGTCGCCGGCCTCCTCGCCCGCCGCGGCGCCGAACCCGGTGATGCGGACCCCGCGGCATCCGCCCCTCTCGCCGTCCCCGCGGCATTCGTCCGCTCCGATCCCCTCTCGCTGTCCGTGTCGTCCACGGGTTCGAGGGTCGCCTCGACCCCCGAGCGCAGCAGATCGGGCCGACGTACCTGCACCCCGTGCCGGCGGGCATCGGCGGTGAGTGTGGCGGGCGAGTAGAACCCCATGGGCTGTGCGCGCAGGAGCCCGGCGAGGAAGGCGGCCGGGTAGTGCAGCTTGATCCATGAGCTGGCGTAGACCAGAAGAGCGAACGACAGCGAATGCGACTCCGCGAAACCGAAGTTCGCGAAGGCCTGGATCTTGGCGTAGAGCTCGTCGGCGACCTGCCCCACCAGGCCGTTCTCGGCCATGCCCGCGTAGAGCGTCTCCCGCAAGGAGTCGATCCGCTCCAGTCCACGCTTGGATCCCATGGCGCGACGCAGCAGATCGGCGTCTTCGGCGGAGCAGTTGCCGATGGCCACGGCCATCTGCATGAGTTGTTCTTGGAACACCGGTACTCCCATCGTGCGTGAGAGCACCGGCTCGAGCTTGGGGTGCACGTAGGTGATCGGCTCCTGGCCGAGCTTGCGGCGCACGAACGGGTGGACGGCCCCGCCCTGGATCGGGCCGGGGCGGATGAGGGCGATCTGCACCACGAGGTCGTAGAACTTGCGGGGCTGCAACCGGGGCAGAAGACCCATCTGCGCGCGCGACTCCACCTGGAACACCCCGATCGAATCCGCACGGCAGAGCATGTCGTACACCGCCTTCTCTTCCTTCGGCAGAGTCGACAGCTCCCACTCCTCCCCCGTGGCGTCGCGGATCAGGTCGAAGCAGTACTGCAGGGCCGCGAGCATGCCGAGGCCCAGGAGGTCGAACTTGACCAGCCCCATCCACGCGGCATCGTCCTTGTCCCACTGGATCACCGTGCGGTTCTCCATCCGCGCGTGCTCGATGGGGACGACCTCGCCCACCGGGCGGTCGGTGAGCACCATTC
The DNA here is from genome assembly GCF_001421275.1 of Microbacterium sp. Leaf203. Classification (NCBI taxonomy): domain Bacteria; kingdom Bacillati; phylum Actinomycetota; class Actinomycetes; order Micrococcales; family Microbacteriaceae; genus Microbacterium; species Microbacterium sp. Leaf203. Next base: position 195,395 of record NZ_LMKF01000025.1, read on the forward strand.
CCCCGGAGTGGATGCCGAGGTGTCGCGGCGCCTTCAACAGCTCCGACGCGAACTCGATGACCTGGTCGGGGATGTCGTGATCGGCTCCGCTCTCGAGGGTGGCTCCCCACCGCTCGACCTGCTTCGACCAGGCATCCTGCTGGCCCGGGGAGTGCCCGAGCGCACGGGCCATGTCGCGCACGGCGTTCTTCGGGCGGTACTGGATCACGTTCGCGACCTGCGCCGCTCGTTCACGCCCGTATTCGCCGTAGACCCACTGGATGATCTCTTCGCGACGGTCGGAGTCGAAGTCGACGTCGATGTCGGGCTCTTCGTCGCGCAGGCTCGAGAGGAACCGCTCGAACGGCAGCTTGTAGAAGATCGAGTCGACGGCGGTGATGTCGAGCAGGTAGCAGACGGCGCTGTTGGCCGCCGACCCCCGCCCCTGACACAGGATGCCGCGCCGCCGCGCCTCGGCCACGATGCCGTAGACGATGAGGAAGTAGCCCGGGAAGTCCTTCATCTCGATGACCTCGAGCTCGCGTTCGATGCGCCGCCGGTCGTCGTCGGACAGATTTGGGTACTTGCGAGGTACGGCCGCCCAGACCAGGTGCCGCAGCCACGACATGGGCGTGTGCCCCTCGGGCACCTTCTGCTTCGGCAGGGCGGGCTTGGCCCGCCGTAACGGAAAAGCGATCTCATCGGCGAGCTCGACCGTGCGCGCCACCGCTCCCGGGTAGCGCCGGAACCGCGCCGCCATCTCGACGCCCGAACGCAGATGCGCCCCGGCGTGGGAGGGGAGCCAGCCGTCGAGCTCATCGAGGCCGCGGTTCGCCCGCACCGCGGCGACGGCGGCGGCCAACAGCTCCTTCTGCGGAGCGGCGTAGTGCACGTTGTTGGTGGCGAGGATCGGCAACCCTCGCTCGGCGGCGAGCGCGGCCAGGACGTCGTTGCGGCGCGAGTCGAGCGGATCGCCGTGATCCATCAGCTCGACATAGATCGCCTCGGCGCCGAACAGGTCGACGAGGGTGTCGAGTTCACGCGCGGCTCCGGCCGGCCCCTCGAAGGCGAGGGCCTGGCGTACCGCCCCCTTGCGGCATCCGGTGAGCACCGCCCACTGCGGGTCGCCCGGTCCCCCGGCTCGTTCGGCGAGGTCTTCGAGGTCGTAGACCGGCCGGCCCTTCTCTGCACCGGTCAGCTGGGCGTGGGTGATGGCGGCGGCGAGGCGGTGATAACCCTCTTCCTGGCGGGCGAGGACGAGCAGGTGCGAGCCGGTCGGGTCCGCCTCCCCGTTCTGGGGGCCGGGGAGCCCGAGCGACAACTCCGCGCCGAAGACGGTGTTCACGGCCCGCTGTTCGGCCGCCTCGGCGAATCGTACGATGCCGTAGAAGCCGTCGTGGTCGGTGAGGGCGAGGGCGTGCAACCCCAAGCGCTCGGCCTCTTCGACGAGTTCTTCGGGTGAGGACGCGCCGTCGAGGAACGAGTAGGACGAGTGCGCGTGGAGCTCGGCGTAGGGCACCGTATCGGTGGGCCGCTCGATCGAGGGCGGTACGTAGGCTCCGCGTTTGTGCGACCAGGCGGGGCTGTCACCGCCGTCGCCGTTCGGCGGTGCGCCGGTGGGTCTGCGGGCGTCGCTGAGCACGCGCTCGAGCTCGGACCACTTCACGGGAGGGTTGGTCCATCCCATCAGCGCGACCCCTTCTGCGGACCGGGGGTGCGCGGAGCCTCAGTCATAGCGTCCCTCTGCTCTCCACTCGCCCTCTTCGACCACCAGCAACCAGGCACCCCCATCGGTGTCGACCACCTGGAACCGGTGAGCCTTGCGCGCCCGCAGGGCATCCCACCCCCGCTCGCTGATCGGCCACGGACCCGCCCACTCGCTGATGCGGCGTCGCTGCCCGGCGGTCTCGAGGACGGCCGGCGGAGCGCTCAGCACGTCGCGTTCGCCTACTGTGACCGGCGCACCGGCGATGTCGGTGACCCCCACCAGACGCGGCTCCGGATAGACGGTGGCGGGCAGAGGGTCGGGGAGGCTGCCCGGCCACGGCCGCGTCCGCACCTTCTCGGCGATCGCCCGATCACCCCACGGCACGAGCACCTGACGCTCGGCGAGCCAGCGTCCGCCACCGATCGTGGGGGTCACAACGCCGCGGTGGCCGAGCATCGCCTGGACGCGAGAGAGAGCGTGATGCACCCGCTCGTCGGGTCCGGCCCCGAACAGCCCCTTGGCATGGTGCGCTGCGGCGTCGACGGCCTCCGGCTCGATGTGCACCCCCGCGACCCCGCTACCGAAGATGCCCTGCGCGTCTTCGGCGAGCTGCCAGCGCACGCGGTCGACCACCCCGGCGGCGTCGAACGAACCGGGGTGCAGCCACACGCGCTCGCTGCGTTCGCCCCGTTCACCCGTGAGCACGACGCGCAGCTCGGTGCACACCAGATCGTGCACGCCGAGCTGGGCGATGAACTCCTCGGCGGCGACACGCATGCCGAAAGCGACCTGGTCGGCGAGCTCGAGAGGCGGTTCGAACGCGACGTCGCGGTGCAACTCGGGAGGGGGTGTCCGCGGCTGGACCGGCTGCGAATCGAGTCCCCCGGCGAGGGCGTGCAGGCGAACCCCCCTCTCGCCGAACCGTTCCCGCACCCGCTCGACCTGGAGTCCCGCCAGCTCGCCCAGGGTGTGCACTCCCAGTCGAGACAGCAGGCTGCCGAACTCGGCGTCGTCGAGAGTCGCGATCGACAGGGGCGCGAGGAAGGCCCCGGCCCCACCGGGCTCGACGATGCGGACGGGGTCGTCATCAGGTGCCGTCCGAGCCGCCTGCTCCGCGGTGAACACCCCGTCGGCGACACTCGCGCGCACGCCCCCGAACCCGTCGTCGTCGAGCTGCCGGATCAGCATGCGCGCAGCCTCGACCTCACCGCCGTAATAGCGCGCCGGCCCTCGTGCGCGGAGGGCGCAGAGACCGGGCCGGACGACCTGAACGCCGGGAGCGCGCTCCTCGATCCGGGCGACGACCGGGGCGAATGCTCGTGCATCTCGCACGGGATCGGCCGGCACCACCTGCAGTCCCGGGCACAGCGCCTGCGCATCGCGGCGCTTCTGTCCGCGGCGCACGCCCTGCGCCCGGGCGGCCCACGAGCAGGCGACGACGACATTGTGGGAGAACACCGCCACCGCGGCATCCGGCAGAGGAGGGCTCACCGCCTCGTTCGAGAACGCCGTGATGGGCCAGTCGGGGAACCACAGCACGAGGCTGCGCGTGGGGGCCTGCATCATCCCACCGCCCGCACCGGGAAGGCATCGCGCTCGCGCGGAACCAGTCGCTCCGCCGGAGCACCCAGCAGCTCGATCGTCCCGTCTGCGGCGGGCAGCAGCATGCGCGCGCGTCGGGCGTTCGGCGACCGTCGGCTGGTCACGGACACGGTCAGCTCACGCCCGGCGAGGTACCCGTGCCCGTGGCCGAGTCCCGACCACCGCGGATCGGCGACATCGATCACCGCCTCGGCCTGGGGCCAGGCTCCCTGTACGAGCAGGACCGAACCGCGATCGCGTAACCGCGCGGCCAGTCTCGTGGTCTCGGCGCCTCCGCGGGCGGCCGTCGACCCCGAGGGAGGGCGCACCGCCACCACGGGCAGCACTTCGGTGATCGTCGCCGTCACGGCGAGCCACCGGGGACCCGGGTCGGGGATGAACACGAGTCGATCGAGATCGAGACCGTATTTCTCGGCGGCCTCGGCTCCGAGCTCGGGCATGCCGATCACCCCGCACCACGCGCCGTCCTGCGAGGGTCGCGCCATGAGCGCCAGCAGAAGAGACGCCGAGCGGGCCAGCGCGTATGCCGACCCCGACCGCAATCCCCCACCGGGCAGCAGCGAAGAGAAAGCCGGATGCGTCGGCAGGACCGGCGCGTCCATGCGACGCCCCTGCATGCGCTCGAGGCGATCGCGCAGCGCATGGATGTCGGGTACGGCCTGTACCTGGTCTCTCACGATCGCCCTCACTCCCACAGGTTAGAACATCTGTTCGATGACCTCAATCCCTGTGGGTCGAAGATACGATCGACCTCCGACATCGCCCGCACAGCCCCGATCGCGCGCCCGGCAGAGCGCACCGGCTTCCCCGCGTCCCGCCGGTGACAGCCCCGCTCAGACCAGATCGGCCGTCGCCGCGATCCGCGCGAATCCCCCCTGCTGCAGCACGATGGCGGTGTTCGCCATGAGCTCCGCCGCCGTGCGGGTGACGGTACCGAGCCCCGCGACCTCCCCGGTCAGATCGAAGGTGCGCGTGGCATCCAGGACGACCGTCACGTCGTAGCCGAGGTTGCCCGCCATCCGCGCCGTCGTCTCGACGCACATGTTCGTCTGGATGCCGCAGATCACCAGTTCCCGGATGCCGCGCTCGTGCAACCACGCGTTCAGATCGGGATCTCCGTAGAACGCCGAGTTGACGCTCTTCGAGACGACGAGAGCGGCGGGAGCAGCGGCGACCGCGTCGACGAGCCCGTTGCCCTCGGCATCCGGGTGAAGGGGGGAACCGACGGACGCCGACTCATGGCGCACCACGACGATCGGCTCGTCGTCACGACGCCACGCATCGATCAGCGCCGCGACATGCGCCTCGCACTCCGGATTCGCGGTCGGACCCCAGAACGAGAGGTCGTCGAAACCCCGCTGCATGTCGATGACGAGAAGAGCACGAGTCATGGCATCCATTCTCGTCATCCGGGCATGCCTGTCGGCCGAGGAGACGAACTCTCTCGTTTCGACGACACGCGCGTCAAGGACTGTGCGGCCGAACTTCTTCTCAAAGAGGATGAAAAGTAGACGGAAAGGTTCATCAAACGTGATCGTCGAAACCACGATTCGTCGCGACGAACTGCGACGAGAGGCTCGGCGTCGAGAGCTGACGAAGGCGCGGCGTCTCGCTCTCGTGCGCATCATCGTGATCCTGTCCGCCGCCACGGGATTGAACTACATCGCGTGGCGCTGGCTCGCCTCGGTGAACTGGGAGTCCTGGTGGATCGCGGTGCCCCTCGTCCTGGCCGAGACCTACAGCCTCATCGACTCCCTCCTGTTCGGGCTCGGTGCGTGGCGCCTGCGCGAGCGTCACGACGCTCCCCCACTCCGGCGCGACGTCACGGTCGACGTACTCGTGACCACCTACAACGAGCCGCTCGAGCTCGTCATGCACACCGCCCGCGCGGCGAAGGCGATCCGCTACCCCCACGAGACGTGGATCCTCGACGACGGCGACCGCCCCGAGCTGCGCGCCCTGGCCGAAGCCGAAGGCATCGGCGTCGTCACCCGCTCGGAGGCGTGGCGCGATCGGCCGCGCCACGCGAAAGCGGGCAACCTCAACAACGCGCTCATGGTCACCGAGGGCGAGTTCCTGCTGATCCTCGACGCGGACCAGGTACCCGCCCCCGACATCCTCGACCGCACGCTCGGCTGGTTCGAAGACGACAGCGTCGCGCTGGTCCAGACACCCCAGTGGTTCGTGAACGTGCCCGTGAGCGATCCACTGGGAAGTCAGGCTCCTCTGTTCTATGGACCGATCCAGCAGTCCAAGGATGGCTGGAACGCCGCCTTCTTCTGCGGATCGAACGCGATCCTCCGCCGCGAGGCCATGATGCAACTCGGCGTCTCGCGCTACGTCGGCGAGGTCACGCTCGCGGTGAACCGCGGCATCCGCTCCTCTCGCCGGGTCCTGGCCCGCGCCCGTCGCGAACACGTCTCCGACCCGCGCATCACGGCGTCCCTCGACGCCGTCGCGCGCGCCCTCGACGACCTGAAAGCCGGCATCGCCCGCGGAGACGCCCTCGCGGATCTCACCTTCGCCTTCCAGCGACGCATCGTCGAGGTCCGCCGAGATCTCGCCGATCAGGACATCGCGAGCGTGCGCGCCGAACTCGCCGAGCTGGCCGAGGTCACCGGCGATCCCGCCGCCCTGGCCGCGATCGACGACCTCGCCCTCGACGCCCTCGGGGAACGGAGTTTGTCGCCGCTGGCCGCGGTGGAGTCGGTGAGCATGCTCGTGGACTCCTTCGACGTCGGCCGGGAGGAAGAGGCCCAGGCGATCATGCCCCTGGCCACGATCTCGGTCACCGAGGACATGGCGACCTCGATGCGACTGCACGGGCTCGGATGGAAGTCCGTCTACCACGACGAGGTCCTCGCGAAGGGACTCGCTCCCGAGGACCTCCCCACGATGCTCACCCAGCGCCTGCGCTGGGCGCAGGGCACCATGCAGGTCATGTTCCGCGAGAACCCGCTCGTGCAGAAGGGCCTCAACTGGGGTCAGCGTCTGATGTATTTCGGCACGATGTGGAGCTACCTGTCCGGATTCGCCGCGATCGTCTACGTGGCGGCCCCGGTGCTCTATCTCTCGTTCGGGGTGATGCCCGTTCAGGCGTGGAGCGTGGATTTCTTCGCCCGCTTCATTCCGTTCTTCGTCATCAACCAGGTGCTGTTCCTCGTGGTCGCCAACGGTCGTCCCACGTGGCGCGGCGCGCAGTACTCGCTGGCGCTGTTCCCCGTCTGGATCCGCGCGGTGACCAGCGCGTTCGACAACGTGTACCGCGGTCGCTCGCTCGGCTTCTCGGTGACGCCGAAGACGCGGTCGCTCGAGAACCGCCCGCGTTGGGACCTGGTCAAGCCGCAGCTGTGGGTGATGGGCGCGATGGTGGCTTCCCTCGGGGTCGTGGCCATCCGCTACGCCGCGGGTCAGGCCGAGGGCATCGCTCCCCTCATCAACATCGCGTGGGTTCTGTACGACCTCGCCGTCTTCAGCATCATCGTGCGCGCGGTGCTGTATTCCGCCTCCGACCACCAACCGAAGGGTTACTGACATGCTTCAGGTAGACATCGACACCCGCGACGGCGGCACGGTCGTCATCCCCCGCGGCCGGCTCACCATGGTGTCGGCGAAATCGTTCCGCGAGACCGTGACCGCCGAAATCGACCGCGGGGCGGGCGAGATCGTCGTGGTGGATCTTTCGCAGACCGAGTTCGTCGACTCGTCAGGACTCGGCGCTCTGGTGGCCTGCCTGAAGACCGCGCGGCAGTCAGGGGGCGACCTGCGCTTGGCTGCTCCCTCGGAGCAGGTCACGATGGTGCTCGGCCTGACCAACCTCGACCGCGTGCTGCGTCCGCGCCCGAGCGTCGATGAGGCCCTTCGTGACTGACTTCACGGCCCACCGCTCGCTCGAGGCCACCGTCGCGCCCGCGAGCCTGGAAGCGGTCTTCGCGCTGCTGGCCGAATGGTGGCCCGAGGTCGGCGACCTGCCCGACACGACGCGTTTCGGGTTCGAGACCGCCGTCATCGAGATCGCGGGCAACATCGTCGAGCACTCTCGCGGGGCTGCCGACGAACGCCGTTTCACCCTGGAGCTGTTCGCGGATGCCGAGGTGCTCCGTGCGACGTTCCGCGATGACGGCGATCCTCCCCTGCTGGACCTGGATGCCGTGCGCATGGCCGACGAGGACGAGGTCAGCGGCCGCGGCCTTGCGCTGGCCCGCGCGAGCGTCGACGAGGTCGCCCTCGATCGCGACGGTGACCGGAACGTGTGGACCCTGGAGTCGAGAAGAACGTGAAGCGAGTCGGACAGCGGGTCGCGGCGGCTCTGGGGCTCGCCGTCGGGATCCTTCTGACCGTGGTGGCCCCGGCCGCCGCTGCCGTCCCCGCGGACGACGGCGTATGGTTCGGAGCTGAGCTCAACTGGGGTGACGACGGGCCCGACGGGTACCGCGGGCGCCTGGGCGAGCAGCCGGCCATGTACTCCGTCCGCCTGTCCTATCCGCTCGATGACCGGGCACTCGCCGAGTGGCAGCGCGCCGCGACGCAGGTCGCCGGCCAGGGCGCCGCCCTGGTCCTCACCCTCGAGCCCTCGGTCGCCCTCGACAGGCTCACCGACGCCGACGCGGCCGAGCTGAACTCCCGGCTCGAGGACTACCGCTCGCGGGACGACGCGGTGCAGCTCGTGCGCTTCGCCCCCGAGATGAACGGGTCGTGGGTGTCGTGGGGCCAGCAGCCGACTGCCTACGTCCGCGCGTTCGAACGCGTGGCCGAGAAGATCCACGCGGGCTCCTCCCAGGCCGAGACCGTGTGGAGTCCGTCTTACGCTGCGGGGTACCCCTTCGAACGCGCCGACGGTCGTCTCGACAGCCTCACGGCCGGCGACCGCGTCACCCTCGACACCGACGGAGACGGGCTCCTCACCGAGTCGGACGACCCCTACGGGCCGTACTTCCCCGACCCCGACGCGGTCGACCGTGTCGGGCTGTCGATCTACTACTTCGGGAAGGGCGAATCAGCGGCCGCCGCCGGACGCGACGTGCCGCTCGAGACCAACTCGGCACCCGAGGATGGCGAGGTCGCCGCGCGGTTGAACGAGAGGTGGGGCTACACCACCGGGCAGGGGTCGTCGTTCTACGACCGGTTCGCCGTCGGCGAGAACAAGCCCATGCTCCTCGACACGGGGGCGCTCTACGACTTCTCCCGTGAGGGCGACACCGAGCTCGCGGTCAAGCAGGGCTGGTGGCGGCAGGTCCTCGCCGAGCTCCCCGACCACCCGCTGCTCACCGGCGTCACATGGCTCGAAGTCGTCCGCGCGGAAGCGGAGGCCGGGGGCCAGGTCGTCGACTGGCGAGCGACCGCCCGGGGCGAACTGGCGGGGTCGCTTCGGGCCGACCTCGACGGCACGGGACTGATCAGCTGGGGGCCGGTCACCACCGTCATCACCTCCGAGCAAGCCTCCGCGGCGACCGTCCAGGTCCGCCAGGGCGGCGCCGAGCCGAACGACGAGATGAACTGGATCACCGGCAGCGCAGCGGTGCTGGCCGTGGCTTTCCTGGCATCCGGGATCGTGGGGCGCGCCCTGCCGAAATGGCGCTACGACGACTCCTCCGCCAGCCGCGATCTGCGCATCGACATGGTGCGCGGGTTCATCATCGTGGTCGTGGTGGTCACCCACATCGAGGTGACGAGCCCCTTCGCCTACGCGTCGTTGAAGGCCGTCGGCGCCATCACCGGTGCCGAGCTCTTCGTCCTGCTCAGCGGGATCGTGCTGGGGATGGTGTTCCCCGCCGCCATCAAACGCGGGGGCGAGTGGGCGGCTGCGCTCGCCGCCTGGGGGCGTGCGCGCAAGCAGTACCTCGTCGCCCTGGCCGTCATCCTGACGATCTTCGCCCTCGGTTTCATCCCGTTCGTGGACACCACCGCGATCTCGACGTTCACCGACCGCGGCACGGGTGAGGGCGGCACCGGCGACAGCGGCCGCGTCTACGACCTCTACCCCAATGCTGAACGTCTGCTCGACTACCCGCCGCCCTGGTACGCGGTGCGCCAGTTCCTCCTGCTCGAGATGGGCCCGTGGCCGTTCAACATCATGGGGCTGTTCGTCGTCCTGAGCCTGGCTTATCCGGCGCTCATGTGGCTGATCAAGCGCGGCATGTGGTGGCTCGTCCTCGCCCTCAGCTGGGGGGTCTACGCGACGCACTATCTGGCGCCCGGCGCCCTCAGCCTGCCGTCGCAGTTCGACGCGGTGTTCCCGCTGGCCCTGTGGCAGGTGCTGTTCACGCACGGTCTGGTCATCGGGTACTACCGGCGCCAGATCATCCGCGCCCTCACCACGGTCCCGGGCAAGATCGGCATCGGCGTATTCGTGGTCGGCTATGCCGGATTCCTCGTGTACCTCTGGGCCGGTCAGACCTATGGATTCACGCCCGTCCCGTTCCCCGCGGACCTCTACGGGTCTCTCTACGAGTCGGGTTATCAGCGCATCTTCCTCGAATGGGGGCGCCTTCTCGACCTCCCCCTCGTGATCGTGTGCTCTTACGCCGTTCTCACGGTGGCGTGGAAACCGCTGTTCAGGAGCATGGGCTGGCTCTGGATCCCCCTCGGCCAGGCGAGCCTGTACGTCTTCATCGTGCACGTCTTCTTCGTGCTGGCCGTCGCCAACATCCCCGGCCTCGACCGGGGAAGCCTCTGGCAGGGCACACTCATCCACAGCGTGGTGATCGGACTCATCCTCTTCATGGTCCGAAAGCGCTTCCTGTTCTCCGTCATCCCCCGCTGACCTCGGGAAGGATTCGGGATACCGTCACCCGGCGGCGACGTTCGACTGGCCGGGGTGATGCGCCGAGGGCGGACGTCAATTCACCGAGAGCACGACCGCGGTGACGTCGTCATCGACCTGGTGCGTCGACACCCTCAGCGCCAAACCGTCGAAGAAACCGTGAGGGTCGCTCGCCGCACGCAGGTCGTCCCCGATCAAGCGCAGGCTCTCGAGGGTGGAGTCGTAGGCGTCCAGGGCACCGTCCGACACGCTCACCAGCAGGTCGCCGCGGCTGACACTCGCTCGCCCGGCCTCCCACTCGACGTCGGCGGGGCGCAACCCGAGCGGGAGGTTCCGCGATGTCAGACGCTCCGAAGATCCGTCGGGATGCAGCACGAGAGTGAGGCCGTGGCCGGCATCGACGTATTCGACTGCGCCGGAGGCGGCGTCTACCACCGCATGGAAAACCGTCGCGAAGGTGTCGCGGTAACGCCCGTCGGAGCGGGCCTCGTCCTCGACCGACAGCATCGCCTGCACGGGCGTCATGTCGCGTCGTTCCTGCAGCGCACGCAGCAGCGTCTCAGCCACGGCCCCTGCCGCCTCGCCCTTGCCCATCACATCGGCGAGCGTCACCACCACTCGCCCGCCCACCTCCTGCCATCCGCTCCGGTCGCCGCTCACGACCCCGTGCGGGATGGCGAGGGATGCCAGTTGCAGGCCGTTCGCCGTGAGGTCTTCCGCTCGCGACGTCCGGTCGGTGAGCGCGTCGTCCTCCCGGGGAACCGAGTCGCTCTGGCGGATCTCCGCTTGCGCCCACCGACCGAGGTGCTCCAGGGAGCGAAGCTGCTCCGGATCGAGCGCACGCGGGTCGGGGTCGAGCAGACACAGCGTTCCGACCGCCTCGCCATCGTCCGTGCGCAACGGGAAGCCGGCGTAGAACCGCATGCCGTACTCGGTCACAGAAGCGATGTCGCGGAACCGCTCGTCGAGCGTCGCATCATCGACCTCCAAGATTCCGTCCTGCGTGACCGTCTCGCCGCAGAACACCGCCTCGCGAGGAGACCGGCCGAAGTGCGTCTCCGGAGGTTGAGACTTCGTGTAGACCTCGTCCTCGTCGACGATGTTCACCAACGCGTAGTCCACGTCGAACATCTCCCGCGCCAGACGGGTGATCCGATCGAAACGCTCCTCGGGGGGCGAGTCCATCAGGCCGATGCGCTCGACGGCGGAGACGGGGCCCTGGGAATCGGTGGTCATCGAGTGCTGCCCTTCGCGTCGCGTGGATCCCGTCGCGGACGACAGGGCCGCGACGCACCGGCGCCCGGGCACCGCGCGAACGACTCGACTCGAGACCGCCCCCACGTCACCGCGGAATCGATCGCGCCGACACTTTCACCCTATCGACGCCCTCTGCCACCGGGCCCGACTTGTCGTTTTCAGGCCGCGAGAGCCAGGTACGGCTCCCACCGCGGATCGCTCTTGTCCACACCGCGCACCGTCCACGACGACCCCCTCGGAGGCGCCGGGACGAGCCGCAGCTCCCACCGCATCTCCTGAGGGGTGCGATCGCCCTTGACGTTGTTGCACAGCAGGCAGCACGCCACGAGGTTCTCCCACGTGTCCTTGCCGCCGCGCGAACGGGGCAGCACGTGATCGATCGTCGACGCGGCCTTGCCGCAGTATCCGCAACGGTGGGCGTCGCGGCGCAGGACCCCTCGACGGGTGACCGGCACCTGGCGGGCCCCCGGAACCCGCACGTAACGGGTCAGGATGATCACCGCCGGGCGATCGTAGGTTCCGTGGGCGGCCCAGACCGGGTCTTCGTCGATGCTCTCGACGACGGTGGCCTTGTCGTTCATCACGAGCACGAGGGCTCGCTTGAACGACACGACCGCGAGGGGCTCGTAGCCCGCGTTCAGCACCAGTGTGCGCATTTCTCGTCCTCTCGAATGGCCGAGACGGCTTCTCGGATGTTCGACTCGCGACGACGGAAGGTGCGAAAGGGTATGAAAAAGGCGCTGTCTAGGCAGACAGCGCCTGGGAGGTCACGGTGAAACCGCGGCATCCGAACACACGATGCCGAAGAACGAGCAGCCCGAGCGCATCCATGGTGCGGATGCGCGGACTGGTGTTCATCGGTATGTCCCTTCGGTTCTTCCGACGTCGCTGACAGGCTAACCCACTGCGACACGCCCGGGGTCGGCCGCGGAGGGAAACAAGAAGCGGCGTGTCGGAGAACGATGTCCTCCGGCACGCCGCCTCGTGTGGAATATCAGCCGGCGTTCTGCTGCAGCCAAGCGTAGGGATCGACGACCGAGCCGTTGATGTGCACCTCGAAGTGGAGGTGGTTGGCGGTCGAGCTGCCCGTCGAGCCGACCAGGCCGATGAGCTGGCCCGGGGCGACGGTCTGTCCGGCCTGCACCTGGCGGCTGCCGTACGTCATGTGACCGTAGGTGGTCGAGACCTTCTGACCGTTGATGACGTGCTCGATCACGATGGCGACACCGTAGCCGCCGTAGCTCTCCTGCGAGACGCTGACGACTCCGCCGGCCGCGGCGAAGATGGGCTGTCCGCCGGGGGCGAGGAGGTCGACTCCCTGGTGGTAGCCGGAGTCCCACAGGCCACGGCCGAGCGTGTAGCTCGTCAGCGGCCAGCGCACCTCACCCGATCCGGGCGCGGTCATGTTGAGGTCGATCGAGCTCACCGACGTCGACGCCTTCGTGGCGTTGGCGGCCAGCTGACGCGCGCGCTCCGCGGCGGCGGCCGCGGCGGCTTCTTGATCCTTCTTCTTCTGGATCTCGTCGGCGGTGGTGGCGGAGTAGCTGCTGCGGTCGAGGGTCTCGGCCGTGGCGTCCGAGGCCACGACGAGCGACTGGTTGTCGGCGGCCGACATCTGCTGGAGCGTCATGGTCTCGGCGGCCGGCATGGTCGCCGCGTATGCGGGGATGGCGACCGTGGCGACGAGCCCGGCGACCATCGAGAGGATGACGGCGCTGCGCAACGGCTTGCCGACGCGACGCGGCGACGAGGCGCTTCGAGCAGGAGCGGTGCGTGCGACGGGTGCGGTCGCGGGGGCCGTGGTCTGCAGGGCGCGACCGGTCGGGCGGGTCACCGCGGCGCGCGCGCTCTTGCGGGTGGGTCCCGTCGCGGCACCTTCGGGTAGGTCCGCTGCGGGCTCGTTGTGTTCAGCCAAAGTTCCTCCGGCGCCTCTGCGTCTTCGGGGACGCTGGCTCGTCAGCACTCGAATGTGGGGCACGATGTGCGGGCTGGGCCCTGCGCGGACGACGAGCCGATGAGGCAAACCGCGAGGGGTCCGACGGCGGGCTTCTCGCCTGTGGACTTTCTGAGGCTACCCGAAGATAACGAACATGTCACGCTTCAGTAACCGCTCCCAGGCGATGCTCGGCCCGGCACCGTCGAACGCGGCCGCGCTCAGTCCTCGGCGACGAGGAAGATGTGCGAGGCGACCTCGACGGGCAGCTCGAGTCCCTCATCGACGAAGTCCATCTGCACGAGCACGTAGCCCTCGTTGAAGCGGTAGTCGCCGTGGGCACCGGGGAGCACTCCCGCGGCCTTGAGCTGCTGCAGCAGTTCGGGGTCGACCTGCGCGGGCTCGGCGAGGCGGCGGACCGTCCCCGAGATGGGGCCGCCCGCATCGGTGAGCTTGCGGACGAGGCCGACGACACCGTCGTCGAAGGTGACGCTGTTGGCGTCGCCGAGCTGGTCGAGACCGGGGATCGGATTGCCGTACGGCGACTCGGTGGGGTGGCCGAGCAGTTCGACGAGGCGACGCTCCACCTGCTCGCTCATGACGTGCTCCCAGCGGCAGGCCTCATCGTGGACGTACGCCCAGTCGAGACCGATGACGTCACTCAGCAGTCGCTCGGCGAGCCGGTGCTTGCGCATCACGTCGACGGCCTTCTGCCGACCGTCGTCGGTCAGCTCGAGGCGACGATCTTCGGAGACTACGACGAGACCGTCGCGCTCCATTCGTCCCACCGTCTGCGAGACGGTCGGACCCGAGTGGCCCAGGCGCTCGGAGATCCGAGCGCGCAGCGGCACGATCTTCTCTTCTTCGAGCTCGAGGATCGTGCGCAGGTACATCTCGGTGGTGTCGATCAGATCGGTCATTCAGGTGTCCTCGATGTCGCGCGGCAAGTCATCCCAGCCTACCGACCCCCTCCGACATGAGCGCGGGGCCCATCCGAGGGTGACCCTAGAATCGGTCCCATGTCGCACGTGGAACTGCCCACCGATCTCCTGCCCGCCGACGGTCGCTTCGGGTGCGGCCCTTCGAAGGTGCGCGGCGCGCAGCTCGAGGCCCTCGTCACCCGCGGAGCCTCGATCCTCGGAACCTCGCACCGTCAGGCGCCCGTGAAGAACCTCGTCGCCAGCACGCGCGAGCGTCTGTCGCAGCTGTTCCGTCTGCCCGAGGGCTACGAGATCATCCTCGGCAACGGCGGATCGACCGCCTTCTGGGATGCCGCCGCCTTCGGCCTGATCGAGAAGCGCAGCCAGAACCTCGTCTTCGGCGAGTTCGGCGGCAAGTTCGCGTCGGCCGCCGCGGCTCCCTGGTTGCAGGCACCCGACGTGCGCAAGGCCGCACCCGGCACCCGCTCGATCGCCGAGGCCGTCGACGGCGTCGACGTCTACGCCTGGCCGCACAACGAGACCTCGACGGGGGTGTCCGCTCCCGTCCAGCGCGTGAACGCCGACGCCGGCGCACTCACCGTCATCGATGCCACCAGCGCCGCCGGCGGCATCAACTTCGACGTCACGCAGGCTGACGTCTACTACTTCGCGCCCCAGAAGAACCTCGGTTCCGACGGCGGCCTCTGGTACGCGGCCGTGTCGCCCGCCGCGATCGAGCGAATCGAGCGGATCGCGGCATCCGACCGCTACATCCCCGAGTTCCTCAGCCTGAAGAACGCGCTCGACAACTCGCGCCTGCAGCAGACGCTCAACACCCCGGCCCTCGCGACGCTCCTCCTGCTCGACGAGCAGCTCGGGTGGATCCTCGACAACGGCGGCCTGTCGTGGGCGGGCGCCCGGACCGCGGAGTCGTCGACGGCCCTGTACGAGTGGGCCGACGCGAGCGAGGTGGCCACCCCCTTTGTGAGCGACCCCGCCGACCGCTCCCCCGTGGTCGTCACCGTCGACTTCGACGACAGCATCGACGCGGCGGCGATCGCGAAGAGCCTCCGCGCGAACGGGATCGTCGACACCGAGCCGTATCGCAAGCTCGGACGCAACCAGCTGCGCGTGGCGACCTTCGTGTCGATCGAGCCCGGCGACGTGCGTCGCCTCATCGGTGCGATCGACTACACGATCGAGCACCTGCCGCGGGCCTGAGCCCCGGAACGACGAAGGCCGCCCCGCATCAGCGGGGCGGCCTTCGTCGTGAAAGACGTTCAGTAACTGCGTTCGCGCTCGTCGTCGTCGTCGGACTCGTCGTCGTCGGATTCGTCGTCCTCCGCCTCGTCGTCGGCCGGATCGTCCGTGTGCGTCGCGTCCAGCTCGTCGATGTCGACGCCGTCGAGGTCTCCCGCGTGGAAGCGCGCCTTCGGCTCCTCGTCGTCGGAGTCGTCCTCGTCATCCGAGTCCTCGTCGTCCGAGTCGTCGTCGTCCGCATCCTCGTCGTCGTCGTCGGAATCATCGTCGACGGCGGCCGCCGCCTGTGCCGCCTGGTACTCCGCGAGTCGCGTCGCCCACGGCACCCAGTCGGGAGCGAGCAGCGCGCCGTCACCGGGCAGCAGTTCGACCTCGAGCACGGTCGGTTCGGAATCGTCGACGACGGCGACGCTGACTGTCCAGAACCATCCCGGGTACCCGGCGAGGCGCGTGTGGAACCGCAGCGAAACCGCCCCGTCGTCCTCGGCGGTGTACCCGGCCGCGGGTCCGACGGTGCTTGCGGGGGTGATCTCCTGAAGGGCGGCGAGAGCCAGGTCGTGGGCGCCGATCAGACGCTCATCGACGGGCTGCTCAGGCTTCGAAGTCATCGGCGACCTTGCGCAGGACCGCGGCGATCTTCTGGGCGTGCGGGCCGTTGGGGTAGCGACCGCGTCGCAGGTCGCCGCCGATGCCGTCGAGCAGCTTGACGAGATCCTCGACGATGATCGCCATGTCGTCCGCGGGCTTGCGCGATCGCTTCGACAGGCTCACGGGGGCGTCGAGAACGCGCACCGAGAGGGCCTGGAGGCCCCGCTTGCCGTCGGCCACGCCGAACTCGAGGCGCGTCCCGGCCTTGGGTCCGGGGGCTCCGGCGGGCAGGGCGGTGGCGTGCAGGAACACGTCCTGGCCGTCATCGGTGACGATGAAGCCGAAGCCCTTCTCGTCGTCGTAGAACCTGACCTTGCCGGTGGGCATGGACACCTCGCTGGATGAGTGCGCGCAAGCGCGGCGGAACGCGGGAGCCGATCGGATCCCGGTCTTCCAGCCTACGGCACCTCCGCCAGGCAGTAGGCTGAGCCCGATGAGCACCCGCACCTCCGGTGGCAGCACACCGGGCGACGACGTCCCCGTCCGCCGCATCGACCGCATTCTCGCGTTCATGTCGCTGGGCCTGCTCGCGCTGTCGATCGTATGCTTCTTCGCCATCATCATCGGCTCGAGTTCCGGAGCCGACATGGGTTCGGGGGTGTGGCCCGTCATCGGCCTGCTCGTCTACATCGCCCCGCCGGTGGCCTTCGCGTGCCTGCTGGCCGTGCTGATCATGAGCTTCGTCCGAAGGGCCCGGGCCAACAAGGCCTGACGACGTGCCCGAGACCTCCGCACAACGCGCACTGGCGGTCTCGTTGAGCGCGCGCAGCGACGCCGACCTCGCCCGCCTCTTCGCCGAACGCAGCATCTCCCCCTCGAGCACCTGGCGGGACATGTTCGACGCCGCCGAGGCGCTCCTCGACCCGGCCTCGATCGCCCGCGGCCTGCCCGCTCTTAACCGCGACGAAGCCGCGGCTCTGCTCGATGCGGAGCACCCCGCACCCGCCGGAGTCCGCGAGCAGTTGGCATCCCATGCCCTCGTCGGAGAGGACGGACTCCCCTTCCCGTCCGTGTTCGAGACGGCGCGCGAGATCCTGCCCTCGGGGATCCCGGATGCCGTTGCCCCGCGCCGCGCGACGTCGACGCCCGAGAGCACGGGGGCCGCCTCCGAGGCGGTGTTCACCAACGCGGCATCCGTCGCCGACATCCTCATGCAGACCCTCGATGCCCCGCTCGGGCGCATCGGCTCCGGATCGCTCGGAGCCACCGAGAGACGTCGCCTCGTCGATGCCGGTGCCGTCACGACCGCGGCCGAGGCGGACCTCCTCGTGGGGCTCGCCGCCGACGTGGGCCTGCTCGGCACCAACGACCGCGCGTGGCTGGTGTCTCCGGCCGGGCGCGAATGGCTGCGACTGCCGACCCTCGAGCGCTGGCAGCGCACCGCCGAGGCTTTGCGCGACGCCCTTCCGCGGGCCTACCGCTCGTCCGACGGCGGCTGGATCCCCACCGAGCAGTGGGCCCAGGCGACGCCCTTCGACCTCGAGGGACCCGACCGTGCGGCCCTCTGGATCAAACGTCTCGTGCGGTGGGGTCTTCTCGACGCCGCCGGTCACGCCACGCCGTGGGCACGCCCCCTGGCGGAGGGCGGCGCCGTCGACACCTCGGCGCTGCGCGAGCTCCTGCCTCCCGAGGTCGATCGCGTGTACCTGCAGAACGACCTCACGGCGATCGCGCCCGGGCCGCTGGCCCCTCACCTGGACGTGCGGCTGCGGTCGATGGCCGCCCGCGAATCGCGCGCCCAGGCCTCGAGCTATCGCTTCAGCGCCGCCACCATCGGCGCGGCGATCACGGCGGGAGAGACCGCCGACTCGCTGCGCGAGTTCCTCACCGGGATCTCGCTCACCGGTCTCCCCCAGCCTCTGGCGTACGTCATCGAGCGCACCGCCGCCGAACACGGACGCGTGCGGGTGACCACCGAGGCCGCCTCGCATCTCACCCGTGTCATGACCGACGACGAGACGCTCCTGCGGTCGATGGAGGTCGATCAGTCGCTCCGCTCGATCGCCCTCACGCGCACGGACGACGAGCTGGTCTCCCATGTCTCGGCCGACGTCGTGTTCTGGGCGCTGACCGACGCGCACTACCCGGCGGTCGCCGTCGACGCCGACGGACGTCCCCGCGCACTCGAACGTGCGAAGCTAGCGGCCCCCGCCTCACCCGAAACCGCCCCCGCCGACACCTACGCCGACCTCATCGAGCGCCTGCGGACGGGAGCGGAGGACTCGGATGCCGCGTGGCTCGAGCGCGAGCTGGACCAGGCGGTGCGCGCTCGCTCGGTCATCGACGTCACGGTGCGCCTGCCCGACGGTTCGGCGCGCGTCTTCCGGCTCGAAGCGACGGGTCTCGGCGGAGGTCGACTGCGCGGTCGCGATCGCGGCGCCGACGTCGAACGCACCCTGCCCCTGTCGCACATCGACGGGGTCGCACCCGTCGAGTGACGGCCGCGCACGCCCCGCCCTCCCCGACCCCGGTAGACTCGAACGCTATGGCTGACGGCCCCCTCATCGTGCAGAGCGACCGCACCGTACTCCTCGAGGTCGCGCACCCCCAGGCAGAGACGGCGCGGCATGAGCTCGCGGTCTTCGCCGAGCTCGAGCGCGCACCCGAGCACATCCACACGTACCGCATCACCCGCCTGGGCCTCTGGAACGCTCGAGCGGCCGGTCACGACGCCGAGTCCATGCTCGGCACCCTCGACCGGTGGTCGCGCTTCCCCGTGCCCGCCTCGGTCAGCACCGACATCCGCGAATCCGTCAACCGTTACGGGCGTCTCGTCATCGAGCGCAACGACGACGGGGAGCTCGTCCTGCGCTCCTCCGATGCCGCCGTCCTCAGCGAGGTCTCGCGCAACAAGCGCATCGCCCCTCTGCTGATCGGTCGTCCGAGCGACGACAGCTTCCTGGTCGACGCGTGGGCACGCGGCCACATCAAGCAGGAGCTGCTGAAGATCGGCTGGCCCGCCGAAGACCTCGCCGGGTACACCCCCGGCACCCCGCACCCGATCGATCTGGCCGAAGACGGGTGGAGCCTGCGCCCCTACCAGCGTCAGGCGGTCGAATCCTTCTCGGAGGGCGGCTCCGGTGTCGTGGTGCTCCCCTGCGGGGCGGGCAAGACGCTGGTGGGTGCGGGAGCCATGGCGGACACCCGGACCACCACCCTGATCCTCGTCACCAACACCGTCAGCGCCCGTCAATGGCGCGACGAGCTGTTGCGCCGCACGAGTCTGACCCCCGACGAGATCGGCGAGTACTCCGGCCAGGTCAAGGAGATCAAGCCGGTTACCATCGCGACGTACCAGATCCTCACCGCCAAGCGGAAAGGCCAGTACGCCCACCTCGCCCTCCTCGATGCCCTCGACTGGGGCCTGGTGCTGTACGACGAGGTGCACCTGCTCCCGGCTCCCGTGTTCAAGCTCACGGCCGACCTGCAGGCCCGCCGCCGCCTCGGCCTCACGGCGACACTCGTGCGCGAGGACGGTCGCGAGGGCGATGTCTTCAGCCTCATCGGTCCGAAGCGCTTCGACGCCCCGTGGAAGGAGATCGAGGCTCAGGGCTTCATCTCCCCCGCGGCCTGCTACGAGGTGCGCATCGACCTCCCCGCCGACGAGCGGCTCGAATACGCCGCCGCCGCCGACGAGGACCGGTACCGTCTCGCGGCCACCGCCCCCGCCAAGATCGAGGTCGCGCGCCGGCTCGTCGAACGGCATCCGGGCGAGAGGATCCTCGTGATCGGACAGTACCTCGATCAGATCGACGAGTTGGCGGAAGCGTTGAACGCGCCGCAGATCACCGGCGCCACGCCGATCCCCGAGCGCGAAGAGCTCTTCCAGGGCTTCCGCGACGGATCCATCCCGCTGCTGGTGGTGTCCAAGGTCGCCAACTTCTCGGTCGACCTTCCCGAGGCGTCCGTCGCCATCCAGGTGTCGGGGTCGTTCGGCTCGCGCCAAGAAGAGGCCCAGCGGCTCGGCCGCCTGCTCCGCCCGAAGCAGTCGAACCACACCGCGAGCTTCTACACCCTCATCGCCCGCGACACCGTGGACCAGGATTTCGCCCAGAATCGCCAGCGGTTCCTGGCCGAGCAGGGGTACGCCTACACGATTCTGGATGCCGACGGAATCGACGCAGAAGCGGCCTGACGCATACCAGCACGCGGCTTTCCGTTCCATATCCAGCACATTGCTGGGTCAGATCACGATAATGAGGGCATGACAGCTCCTCGCATCCTCGTCGTGGACGACGAACCGAACATCCGCGACCTGCTCATCACGAGCCTGCGTTTCGCCGGGTTCCAGGTGCGAGCCGTGGCCAACGGCGCGCAGACGATCTCGGCCGTGCTCGAAGAGGAACCCGACCTCATCGTGCTCGACGTGATGCTCCCCGACATGAACGGGTTCAGCGTCACCAAGCGTCTGCGCGGCGCCGGCTACACCGCTCCGATCCTGTTCCTCACCGCCAAGGACGAGACCGAGGACAAGATCATGGGCCTGAACGCGGGAGGCGACGACTACGTCACCAAGCCGTTCAGCCTCGACGAGATCGTCGCTCGCATCCAGGCGATCCTGCGTCGCACGATGCAGGCCGACGAGGAGTCGATCATCCGCACGGGTGAGCTGACGATGGACCAGGACACGCACGACGTCAGTGTCGGCGACGTCTCGATCGACCTCAGCCCCACCGAGTTCAAGCTCCTGCGCTACCTCATGCTCAACCCGAACCGCGTGCTGTCGAAGGCGCAGATCCTCGACCACGTCTGGGAGTACGACTTCAACGGCGACGCGGGCATCGTCGAGAGCTACATCTCGTACCTGCGGCGCAAGATCGACCCGCACTCCTCCGAGCCGCTCATCCAGACCAAGCGCGGCTTCGGCTACATGCTGAAGTCGGGCAAGACCGCCTGAGAGAAGGCGTCCTCCTGTCGCATTCCGACGATTCGCTCACGCGCTGGTGGCGCGGGCTGAGCCTGCGTACCAAGGTCACCGGCGTCACCGTCGCGCTCCTCGCCATCGGGTTGTTCACCGCGGGCATCGGAACCATGGTGTTCCTACGCACCACCCTGGTGAACAACCTCGACGAGCAGCTCGCTCAGCAGGCCGCCGGAAGCATCGCGAACAGCATCTTCACCACCGCGCCCGTCGACGGCCGCGTCGTCTTCTCGCAGGTCGACAACGCACCGCAGATCGGGTCGATGGTGGTCGTCTACGGTCCCGACGGTCAGCGCGAGGCGTTCTACAACGGCACGTCGACGACCGCCCTCCCCGACATCCCGTCGACCTTCACGGTCGAGCAGACCTACAGCCAGATCGATCGACGCATCGACCTCGAGTCGCCCGAGTCGGGGCAGCACTTCCTCGCCCGCGTCGGGGTGCTGCAGGTGCCGGGAAATCCCGGCGTCTACACCCAGATGGTGATCCAGCCGCTGGCCCCGACGGATCGGATCGTCGCGGCCTACATCGGCATATACGCCTTCGTGGCCTTGCTCATCCTCATCGCGACGGCTCTGCTCACGCGCTGGCTCGTCACCCTCGCCTTCCGCAACCTGCGGCAGGTCGAGACGACAGCCATGGACATCGCGGCGGGAGACTTCAGTCAGCGCCTGACCGACATCGTCCCCGACACCGAGGTGGGTCGGCTCAAGACGGCCATCAACGCGATGCTCGCTCGGATCGATGGAGCCCTCGGGCAACGGGATGCCACCGTGCGGCAGATGCGTCGATTCATCGGCGACGCCAGCCACGAACTCCGCACTCCCCTCGTGACCATGCGCGGCTACGCGGAGCTGTACCGCATGGGTGCGATCCGTTCCGACGAGGACGTCGCTCAGTCGATGGAGCGCATCGAGAAGGAGGCGATCCGGATGGGCGCCCTGGTCGAGGATCTTCTGGCCCTCGCCCGCCTCGACGAGCGTCGTGACGTCACGATCATCGCCCTCGATCTGCGCCCGATCGCCCGCGATGCCGCCCTCGACCTGCGCGTGACCTCCCCTCAGCGCGAGGTGACCGTCGACGACACCACCTCGCGCGACGAGCTGGTGCTTCCCACGATCACCCTCGACCCGCTGCTGGACTCCGGTGGACGACCTGCGAGCGGCACCGGTCGACGCCGCACCGCCCCCACCACGTCGGCGATGGCGATCGCGGGCGCGACCCTGTCCCGGTTGCGGCGTCGGTCGAAGGACGGCGCAGAGCCCACGGCATCCTCCTCCTCCGAAGGCGAGCCCGCGCAGGGCACGCCCCCCCTCGGTGTCGTCCGGCCCGTTCCGCGTCTCGCCCCCATCGTCATGGGCGACGAGAACAAGGTGCGTCAGGTCGTCGCGAACCTGCTCGGCAATGCCCGCCGCTTCACCGCCGAGGACTCCCCCATCGGTCTGCGCGTCGGCGTCGACGCCGAGAGCGACATGGGCTGGATCGAGATCATCGACCACGGCGAGGGAGTGCCCGAGCAGATCCGCGAGCAGATCTTCCAGCGCTTCTGGCGCGCCGACACCTCGCGCACCCGAGAGACCGGCGGCTCGGGTCTGGGCCTGTCGATCGTGGCATCCATCGTCGACCTCCTGCACGGCACGGTCGATGTGCGCGACACCCCCGGGGGCGGAGCGACCTTCCGTGTCTCCCTTCCCCTCGCTGATCGTCGCGACGCCCAGGAGCACGCACTCATCGAGACGCAGCCCCTCGAACGCCTCCCCGAGAACTACCGACCCGAGAACGACGCTTGATCAAGCGGGGTTCGCCCCGGAGGCCGGATCGTGATCACGGTTGCTCGCGCCCTTCCGCTTCCTCGAACTCCCGGAACCGGCGCTCCATCCCGTGGCCGTCGATGACGGCTTGGGCGATCTCTTGCGCGTCAGCCGGTGGTGTTTCCACCCTCACCTGAGGTTGAGGAACCCCCACCTCCACGCGATGGCGCGCACTGCCTGCTCGGACAGGCCCGGGAATAGCGCCCTGAGCTTTTCATAAAGCCGTTCCCTCAACCCGTCATCGGAAGGCGCCACCTCTTCCGGTGTGATCGCCTCCGATCGTACGAGGGTCTGAACGATCATCGAGGTGAGTTCGAGCCCCTCGTTCGCATGCGCTTTCCTGACCGCGGATATCTCATCGAGAGGGAAGGGTGAGCGGTCTTCGCCGATGTAGCGCACGATCGCGTCGCTGACGAGGGAGTCATCGAGGGAAGACATGACCAACCTCCTGCGTCACGGCGCCGTGACGCGCGATGGCTCGATCCGAGCGATGGCCGCCTCGGCTTCACGAGAGGAGAAGAGGTCTGTCACTCGGGTGATGGTAGTCCCCGAGTCCATGGCCCGCGTCAAAGATGTGAGAAATCTCACCCTCCCTCCGGTGTCACCCCGCACCTGCCCCGAAACGAAGAACGCCCCCTC
This sequence comes from Microbacterium sp. Leaf203, assembly GCF_001421275.1. Classification (NCBI taxonomy): domain Bacteria; kingdom Bacillati; phylum Actinomycetota; class Actinomycetes; order Micrococcales; family Microbacteriaceae; genus Microbacterium; species Microbacterium sp. Leaf203. The sequence continues at coordinate 218,836 of NZ_LMKF01000025.1, forward strand.
CCGGAGGAAGGGGGCGTTCTCAGGCGTCAGCGTGGATCAGAAGTCCATGCCACCGGTCGGGTCGCCCGCGGGAGCGGGGTTCTTCTCCGGCTTGTCGGCGACGACGGCCTCGGTCGTGAGGAAGAGGCCGGCGATCGACGCGGCGTTCTGCAGAGCCGACCGGGTCACCTTGGCGGGGTCGATGATGCCCTGTGCGAACAGGTCACCGTACTCGCCGGTCGCGGCGTTGAGGCCGTGGCCCACGGGGAGCTCGGCGACCTTGTTCGCGACGACACCGGGCTCGAGACCGGCGTTGAGCGCGATCTGCTTGAGCGGGGCCTCGATGGCGACGCGCACGATGTTCGCGCCCGTGGCCTCGTCGCCCGAGAGCTCGAGGTTGGCGAGAGCGTTCTTGCCGGCCTGGATGAGCGCGACGCCACCACCGGCGACGACACCCTCTTCCACAGCGGCCTTGGCGTTGCGCACGGCGTCTTCGATGCGGTGCTTGCGCTCCTTGAGCTCGACCTCGGTCGCGGCTCCGGCCTTGATGACGGCGACGCCACCGGCGAGCTTCGCGAGGCGCTCCTGGAGCTTCTCGCGGTCGTAGTCGCTGTCGGTGTTCTCGATCTCGCGGCGGATCTGGGTCACGCGACCCTCGATCAGCTCCGACTCACCGGCACCCTCGACGATCGTGGTCTCGTCCTTGGTGATGATGACCTTGCGGGCACGGCCGAGCAGGTCGACGGTCGCGTTCTCGAGCTTGAGGCCCACCTCTTCGGTGATGACCTGGCCACCGGTGAGGATCGCGATGTCCTGCAGCTGCGCCTTGCGGCGGTCGCCGAAGCCGGGAGCCTTGACGGCGACCGACTTGAAGATGCCGCGGATCTTGTTGAGCACGAGCGTCGCGAGGGCTTCGCCCTCGACGTCCTCGGCGATGATGAGGAGCTCCTTGCCCTCCTGGATCACCTTGTCGACGATCGGCAGAAGGTCCTTGATGTTGGAGATCTTCTGGTTGGCGATCAGGATGTACGGGTCTTCGAAGACCGCTTCCTGACGCTCGGGGTCGGTGACGAAGTAGGGGTTGATGTACCCCTTGTCGAAGCGCATGCCCTCGGTGAGCTCGAGCTCGGTGCCGAAGGTGTTGCTCTCTTCGACGGTGACGACGCCTTCCTTGCCCACCTTGTCGATGGCCTCGGCGATGAGCTCGCCGATCGCGGGGTCGGCGGCGGAGATCGACGCGGTGGCGGCGATCTGCTCCTTGGACTCGACCTCCTTGGCGGAGGCGAGCAGCTCGTCGGTGACGGCCTTGACGGCCTTCTCGATGCCCTTCTTGAGCGAGATGGGGTCGGCGCCGGCGGCGACGTTGCGCAGGCCCTCGCGCACGAGCGCCTGGGCGAGAACGGTGGCGGTGGTGGTGCCGTCACCCGCGACGTCGTCGGTCTTCTTGGCGACCTCCTTGACCAGCTCGGCGCCGATCTTCTCGTACGGGTCGTCGAGCTCGATCTCCTTGGCGATCGAGACACCGTCGTTCGTGATCGTGGGGGCGCCCCACTTCTTCTCGAGCACGACGTTGCGACCGCGGGGGCCCAGGGTCACCTTGACGGCGTCGGCGAGAGTGTTGAGGCCGCGCTCGAGACCGCGCCGGGCCTCTTCGTCGAAAGCGATGATCTTTGCCATAAGTGTGTCGTCCCTCCCGGACGGGTGACTTGCAGATTTTGGCACTCGACGAAAGCGAGTGCTAACTCATTCTGGCACTCGCCCCTGGGGAGTGCAAGCCGCGCACCGTCCCGGAAACACCGAACGCCGCGGCATCCGGAACTCGGATGCCGCGGCGTTCTGATCAGCGCTCAGGCCAGTCGCACGGACTCCGCCTGGGGGCCCTTCTGACCGGTGCCGACGGTGAATTCGACGGCCTGCCCCTCCTCGAGGACGCGGAAGCCCGACATCTCGATGCTCGAGTAGTGGACGAAAACGTCCTGCCCGTCATCGACCGTGATGAAGCCGAAGCCCTTCTCGGCGTTGAACCATTTGACAGTGCCCTGCGTCATGCGAATCTCCTGTTGCTGAACGACGAGGTCATCGTAAGCACGGGGGGCGCCACCGAATCGGGGTTCGGGAGCATTGTTGACGCGCGTGCATCCAAGTTGTTACTCCGCGGAAACACGCGGCCCGCGACCTGTCAGGATGAGGGCGAGGCGGACGGCTGACCGGATGCCCGGTCGAGGCCGATCACGACGATCAGACGCTTGACGTTGCTCTCGTCGTCGGGGGTGTTCGGGTCATCGGTGGGCTGCAGGAAGTCGCTCTGCGCGACCTGCGCGCCACCGATCGTCTGAGCCAGCCCCTCGGCCGCCGCCTCATCGCTGTCGAGACGGTAGTAGATGGTCGTGTCGGCGAAGTCGGTGCTGTCGGAGTTGCCGGTCTCGACGGTGTCGCCGCTCCACCCCGCCGCCACGATCTGGTCGCGGACGGAGGCGGCGAGACCGCTGTCGGGCGTGCCGTTGAGCACCACCACCGAGTACGACGTGTCGACCACGGCCGGGGTCGTCGGCTCCGCCGAGGCGATCGGGGTGGGAGCGTCGGCGGGGCCCAGCGAGATACGGCCCGAGACCACGAGCGTCGCGAAGATGCCGGCGATGATCAGCACCAGGGTGGCGATGGCCGCCCACAGGAAGACGATCCACCCGCGCAGACGCGGGTTCTCGGCCCGGTGAGCGCCGACGCGACCGGAGTCGGCCGGGAGGTCGTCGAAGCGATCCCGAGGGAAGGTCGATCTGGCCATTGGACGATGCTATCGGTCGCGTCCGAGCGAACCCGTCAGCGTTCCGCCGTCCGCCCCAGGCGCGCCCGGTGCTGGGCAGCCGCGTCGTCGCGCCGACGGCGCAGTCGACGCACGAGCATGGGGTCGTGCGCGAGGGCCTCGGGGGTGTCGATCAGCCGACCGAGCAGCTGGTAGTACCGGGCGGGCGTCAGTGCGAACTCCGCGCGGATGGCTTCTTCTTTCGCACCCGCGTGGCGGCGCCACTCCCCCTCGAAAGCGAGGAAGGCGAGGTCACGGTCCGACAGGGTCACGCCGTCACGCTACTGCGCCGCCGCCCGCGATTCCGGATGCCACGCCACCCACGCCCCGAGCGGATCGACCTCCGCGAGCACCTCGCCGTCGAGGGCAAGGGCGAACCCGCCGCGCGCGGGCTCCGGACGTCTCGTCCACCCGTCGTGCAGCCCGGGCGCGTCGAGGGTGATCCACCTGCCCGCCGTCCGCGCGGCGTCGATCACCGCGGCGCGATGGACGCGGGGGACGTGCGCGAGCACTCCGGGGGTCGTCACGACGAGCGTCGCCCCGGCCGGAGCGGTCGCGGCGAGCGCGGGAAGCGCCCCGGCCCCATCACCGGCGACGAGGACGGGCGGAGCGGCCGCGGCGATGTCGAGGGCTCGCTCGATGCGCTCGAGGCGCCCCTGTTCGCCCGGCCACACGAGACCCGTGAGCCACGAGCGGTCCTGCTCGCTTCGAGCGTCGAGGGGGCTCAGGTCGATCCCGGCCCGCCAGACGATCTCGGGCATGCGCAGGTCGGGGTGTCCCTCGAGGTCGCTATCGAGCACGACGGAACTCGGCCCGTCGGCGGGATCGAGCGTGACGAGCTCGCCGCCGCGGCGATACCGGTACGAGTACCGGTCGGGGAAGAGGCATAGCCCCGCGCTCGCTCCCACCTCGAGCAGGGCGATCGGCCCCTCGATCAGCGAAAGCGCCGGCAGCAGGGCGGCACAGCGCAGAGGCTCGTTGGTCTGAACGCTCCGGCGCCCGCACTCGGCGACGATCGCGTCGGCGTGGTCGAGGGCCCACGAGCTCCACGCGTCGACGTCGTCGAGCGGCGCTCCGAGCAAGCGCATGACCGCGAACACGAGGGGAGGCTGCCGCCGTGTCTCGGGGATGCGCGCGAGCGCCGCGGCCACCGCGGCGTCGTCCGCGACGCGGCGGGCCCACGCCTCGTACACCGCCGAACGGCCGGGGGCTTCGTCTCGCGCGAACCGCCGGTAGCGGTCGACGACGGCGGTCACGGCGTCCTGAGTCACCCGGGAGATTATGCCGTCACGACCTGACCGTCTTCGGGCACGAGAGAATGGAAGCGAAGAAGGAGAGTGAACATGACCTACGCCGTCGACAAGTCCGACGACCAGTGGCGCGCCGAGCTCAGCCCCGAGCAGTACGCGGTGCTCCGCCAGGCGGGAACCGAGCGCGCCTGGACCGGTGAGCTGCTCGATGAGAGCCGTGCCGGCTTCTACACCTGCGCCGCCTGCGGGAACGAGCTGTTCCAGAGCGGCACCAAGTTCGACTCGCACTGCGGGTGGCCGAGCTTCTACGAGTCGGTCCGTCCCGAGGCCGTCGAGCTGCTCGAGGACAACAGCCACGGTATGCAGCGCACCGAGGTCCGCTGCGCGAACTGCGGGTCGCACCTGGGTCACGTCTTCCCCGACGGATTCGGCACGCCCACCGGCGACCGCTACTGCATGAACTCGCTGTCGCTGAACTTCACCCCCGCCGACTCCCCCGTCGACGAGGCATGAGCGCGCTCGAGGCGATGCGCGACCGCCGGTCGTGGTCGAAGGTCACCGACCTCGCCCCCACCGGCCCCGAGCTCGAGACGTTCGTCGCCGCGGCCGGTCGCGTCGCCGATCACAAGAGCCTGCGTCCGTGGCGGCTCATCGAGATCCGCGGCGCCGATCGCGACGTGCTCGCGCGAGCTCTGAACAAGGCCGACGGCAAGAAGGGGCACTCGTCGAAGCCCCGCCGCGCTCCGCTGATCATCGCGGTCGTCGCCGACCTCAGCTCGAAGAAGATCCCCGCGTGGGAGCAGGAGGCCGTGGCATCCGGGGTCGCCCACATGCTCAGCCTCGTGCTCGACGAGGCGGGCTTCGGCGTGTTCTGGCGCACCGACGACAACACCCGCAGCAAGGTGCTCGCTAAGGCCCACGGGCTCGCTAAAGGCGAGGTCCTGCTCGGCTGGCTGTACGTCGGCGGGAAGCCCCCGCGGACCCGCGCCACTCGACGAAAGACCGTGGATGCCGCGAAGCACCTGTCGCGCATGCCCGGAGGCTCGAAGAAGCGCACGGTCGACGAGACGCGTCTCTGACCTTCCTCCGATCGACGCCGCCGTGGGACAGCCGTCCCCGGCGGCGTCGTCGTTTCGCGGTCAGCGGCGGCGGCGCCTCCACGGCACGGCGGCGACGGCCACCCCGGCGATGGCCACGGCTGCGGCGAGCAGCGCCACCGGAGTGGAGGGGGCGGCCGGGGCCGGCCAGAGCGCGTCGAGTAGCACCGAGGTCGTGAGAAGACCGACCACCGACCCGAGGCCGAGGAGCAACACCCCCGTCCGGCGTACGACGACGGACGACAAGAAGATGTAGATCACGCCCACCGCCCCGCCGAGGTAGAGCCACGGCTCGGTCGGGATGGTGCGCGGAGCCCCCACGAGGCCGACGTGCACACCCGCGGCGATCACGAGGACCACCGTCCCGCCGATGAAGTTCACCAGCGTCGCGGTGAGCGGGCTCTCGACGCGCACGCGCAGGCGCCCGTTGGTGCCCTGCTGCCAGGCCACACCCGCGCCCGCGATCGCGGGGACGACCAGCATCCACAGCGGAACCCCGCCGAGCGCGTCGCCAGAGAGGCACACGACGACTCCGGCGATGGCGAGCAGAGCGCCGACCAGACGGCGGACCGTCACCGGTACGACCCCGGCGGGCCCGTAGCCGATGCGGTCGAGCACCATTCCCCCGGTGGTCTGACCCGCGACGAAACCGACCGTGAAGAGTGCCACGCCGATCGTCGCGACCGTCAGCCCCTGGCTCGCGACGGTGAACGCCCCGACCAGACCCCCGAGCAGCATCCAGGGCGGGATGGTTCGGGTCCGGATGCCGGCGACCAGGCGACCGAACCCGCGTCGGCCCCCGGGAATCAGGGCGGACAGGACGACGAGGATCACGAGTCCGGAGCTGAACGACACCGCTGCCGCGACGAAGCCGTCGCCGATCTCCGCCCCGAGGGTGCCGTTGATACGCGCCTGCAGCGCGGTGAGGGCGCCGATGAGCACCGCTCCCCCGACGGCCACGCCGACCGTTCCCCGCTCCGCCACGGCTCTCCCCTCGCGCCCCCACGCGGGAGCCACCGTCGATCGTACGACGCGGGGTCGGGCCACCCTGCCCTCGCCTCCGGGCCGGCGGCGGCACGTCGCTGTCGACCGCTGACCCCCAGATGCGTCAGGCTGTGATCCGTGACCCAGCTCCACCCCGGCTCCGACGACGTCTCGCGCCTGATCGACGACCTCCGCGCGGCCGACACCGACCGCGAGTTCCTCACACATGCCGAGCAGCACCTTCCGCGCCTGCACGATCTGTTCACGCGGCTGTACGGCGAGCGTCCCGACGGCCTCGAGCGTCTGGCATCCGTCGTTGATCTCGCACGCACGTCGTGGCTGGCGCGTCCCCGGACGCTGAAGGCCCTCGACCGCGAACGCGAGAGCGCACCCGGCTGGTTCGAGAGCGAGGGCATGCTCGGGGGCGTCTGCTACGTCGACCGGTACGCGGGCGGACTCCACGGCATCCGGGAATCGATCCCGTACTTCCGCGAACTGGGTCTCACCTACCTGCACCTCATGCCGCTGTTCGAAAGCCCCGAGGGCAACAGTGACGGGGGCTACGCGGTGTCCAGCTATCGGCGGGTGAACCCCGCGCTGGGAACGATGGACGAGCTGGCCGCCCTCGCGACCGAGCTGCGCCGGGCGGGGATCTCGCTCGTGGTCGACTTCATCTTCAACCACACGAGCAACGAGCACGAGTGGGCGCAGAAGGCCCTCGCGGGCGAGGCGGGGTACGAGGACTTCTACCTGATCTTCCCCGACCGCGAGATGCCCGACGCCTACGAGCGGACCACACGCGAGATCTTCCCCGACGATCACCCGGGTTCCTTCGTCCAGCTCGACGACGGCCGCTGGATCTGGGCGACGTTCTACCACTTCCAGTGGGACCTCAACTACGCCAACCCCGCTGTCTTCGAGGCGATGGCGGGCGAGATGCTCTTCCTCGCCAACCAGGGCGTCGAGATCCTCCGCATGGATGCCGTGGCCTTCATCTGGAAACAGCTCGGCACCACCTGCGAGTCCCTCCCCGAGGCGCACCTGCTGCTGCAGGCCTTCAACGCGGTCCTGCGCATGGCGGCCCCGGGCCTGCTGTTCAAGTCGGAGGCCATCGTGCACCCCGACGAGGTGATCTCGTACATCTCGCCGGACGAGTGCCAGATCTCGTACAACCCGCTGCAGATGGCCCTCACCTGGGAGGCTCTCGCCACCCGCGACGGCCGCCTTCTGCAGCAGGCGCTCGAGCGCCGCCACGCCCTCCCCGCCGGCACCGCGTGGGTCAACTACGTGCGCAGTCACGACGACATCGGGTGGACCTTCGCCGACGAGGATGCCGCCGAGCTGGGCATCGACGCGTCCCCGCACCGCCGCTTCCTCAACGACTTCTACGTCGGCCGGGCGGAGGGTTCGTTCGCGCGCGGCGTGCCGTTCCAAGAGAACCCGCGCACGGGAGACGCTCGCGTCACGGGAACCACCGCCTCGCTGGCCGGGGTCGAAGCGGGAGACGCCGGGGGCGAAGACCGGGTCGTGCTCGCCCACGCCCTCGCGCTCTCGACAGGGGGCATCCCCCTGCTTTACCTCGGTGACGAGGTCGCCCAGCTGAACGAATACACCTACACCGAACGAGCGGACGAGGCCGACGACAGCCGGTGGGTCAACCGCCCCTTCCGTCCCGCGCAGAACTACGAGGATCGAACGGATGCCGGCACCCCGGCCGGTCGCGTCTTCTCTCGGCTCTCGCGCCTCACCGAGGTCCGCCGGTCGACGCCGGAATTCGCGGGCAACGAACTGATCGCGTTCGGTGCGAACGTGGCATCCGTCGTCTCGTTCCTCCGCCCGGGACGCGAATTCTCGGTCCTGGTGCTGGCGAACGTCGCGGACTCGGCGGTCGAGGTCGACGCCCTGACCCTGTCGGGACTGGTCCCGGAGGCGCTCGACCTGGTGTCGTCGCATCCCGTGTGGCTGGGTGCCGGAATCACCCTCGCGCCCCACGGTGTGCGGTGGCTGCGCGTGCGGATGCGCTGAGTCGTGCCCGAGGACTCCCGTCCCGCACGCAACCACGCGTGGCACCTCGCCGCGCTGGGCGCGGGGGTCGTTGCGATAGCGACCTCGGTCTGGGCACCGCCGGGGCTGATCGGCGATCTTCTCGTCCTGGTGGTCTCGGTCTGCACCCTCCTGTTCGCCCTGGACGGAAGCCGCCGCAGGGGGCCCCTTCGCGCCCTCGCCATCGCCGGGGCTCTGCTGGCGGGCCTGGCCATGATCGTCGCGGCGGCGGTGTTCCTCGTCGCTCTGGCGCGGGCCTTGTCGTGAACGCCTGGCACGCCGACCGTGGGAAGGGCAAGGGCCGATCCGCGTCGGGCTGAACGCCTACGGTGAGGCCATGAACGACGCCGAGCTCTCCGCCCTGACCGTCTCCCGCGCCAGGGAGAACGTCCGGAACGGGGGAAAGCACTTCGCCTGCCTCATCGTGAAAGACGGCGAAATCATCGTCGAGGCGAGGAACGCGCCCCGCCCTCGGAGCAGATCCCGGTCGACGATTCGACCTCGCCGTTCCGCGAGTGGACCGCCGCGCACGGAGGCTGAGTCCGCGAGGACGTCAGCGGGGGCTCGAGGGCGCCGCGCCTGCGGAGGATCCTCGCTGGCCGCTCTCGCGGTCCCACTCGAGCGACTTCCACTGGAGAAACGTGCAGAGGTTGCTCGCCACGACGAGTTCGGCGGCGAGACTGGCGATCTCGTGCACGGACAACCCGAGTTCCCGGGGCTGCGGAGTGATCGTCATCTCCCACAGCGGGTCGTCCCAGCCGCGCGGCTTCATGTAGACCGAGGACGAGGCATACCGAAGGCGCAGGATCACCAGCCCGGTGTCCTCTCCCCCGTCGTCCTCCTGGGGCGCCACGGAGATGCTGCCCGCGATGCAGTGCTCGTTCTCTTCGAACTCGTCCACCCAAACCTGCAGTTGCTCGCGCGAGCGCCGCGGCGGGGAGTCTTCGATGTCGGCGTCGGTCACGGGCCGAGCTTACGTTTCCGGCGTTCGTTATGACGAAACTCCGTCAGGGGTTGACGCCCCGCAGTGTGCCTCGCGCTCCCCCGTTCCGGCAACCCCCGTCCGGCATCGATGGAACACGCCTACCGTGCGTGTCATGGGACAGAGCATCGAACGATTGCGGATCGCCGTCGACGGCGTCTCGCACGCGCTCGCGCCCCTCGAGCACGCGGACGACCTGCGCCGTCAGGTCCTCGCCGCCGTCCACGCCGGTGGAGGCTTCCTGACGGTGACCACCGACGACGGCAGCAAGCTGAGCATTCTCGTCACCCCCGCCACCTCGGCCACCATCTCCGTCGTGACGGTTCATCTGCAGGAGGACACGGCGGATGCGCAACAGGCCGCCTGGGCGCCGCCCTCTATCAACTACGACGACGACGACACGCCCTTCGACGTCATCTGAGCGATCCCGCGCAGGGGATGGATGGGGTGCCGGCTACAGGACTTGAACCTGCAACCCCCGTATTACAAGTACGGTGCGCTACCAATTGCGCCAAGCCGGCGTGAGACGGGGAGCGTCTCGATGGACGAGTCTAGAGCGGCGGGCGGGCCGCTCTCGACGCGTCAGACGGCGTGGGTTCCGCTCTCGCGGTCCCACTCGAGGGACTTCCACTGCAGAAAAGAGCAGAGGTTGCCCGCGACGACGAGTTCGGCGGCCAGGCTCGCCATCTCGTGCGGCGTGAGGGTGAGATCGTCGGGACGCGACGTCAACGTCGCCTCCCACAGCGGCTCGTCGTAGCCCTTGGGCTGCATATAGATCGACGCGCGCGCGTTCATCAGGTTCATCACCACGAGACCGGTGTCCTGACTGTCGGCGTCCTCTTGCTCGACGACCTTCAGCTGGCCGGCGAACAGATGCCCCTGCTCACGGAACTCCTGCACCCAAACCTTCAGCTGCGCCAGGGACCGCCGCGGCGGGGAGTCCTCAAGCTTCTCGTTCATACGACCAGAATCGCACACCACAGGCCTCTTCGAGGGATCGAATCAGCCCGCGGGCGTCGTCGACGGGGTGGTCGACGGCGTCGGGGTGGCGGTCGAGTAGTACGCGTTGCTGTCGACCGTGAGTACGAACTGGGCGAACTCCTTCGCGTCGTCCATATTCCCGACGTACTCGGTGCCGTTGACGAGCACGGTCGGGGTCGCCGTCAGCGCCTGCCCCTTCGTGCCGGGCAGCCCCTTGATGGCGCGATCGGTCGCCGCCTTCGCCCAGGCCGTGTAGGTCTCGTCTTCGATGCAGTCGCGCACCGTGCCGATGTCGCTCACGCCCGCGCCCTGCGCCATGTCGGCGAGCTGCTGGTCGCTGTAGCCGTCGGAATCGACAGCGGGCTGGTTGGTGAGCAGCTCGTGGTTGAACGCGAAGAACCGGTCGGACGAGTGGGTCGCGACGCAGGCGGCGGCACCGGCCGCACGCAGGCTGTACTTCGTGCCGTTGGACTTGGACGTCAACATCGCCACGGGGTAATAGGTGAGGGTCGCGGCCTTGTCTCCGACCCACTTCGACAGCTGGCTGGCGTTCGCGGACTGGAACTCGCGGGCCTCGGCCGACATGTAGTCGACGTACACGCGGATGTCGACGGGAGCGGCCGTGCCCGTGGGCTCCGGCGTCGCCTCGGCGGTGGGCGCGGGCGCGTCTCCGGGAGGAGTGGCCTGGGCCGACGTCGTGGCGGCGCTGCCGTCGACGGTCTGGTCGGCAAGGGGGTCGGCCACCTGCGAGGCGTTGGTGATCACGAAGCCGTCGTCGGTCGCCGCGTCGGGGAGAGCCTGCGAGCGGGCCTCGCGGGAGTTCAGGGCGAACGAGACTCCCACCGCGGCGACCGCGATCACGGCGACGGCGCCCACGCCCAGCAGCGAGCGGCGCATGATACGCCACCGCGTCTGCTTCGCCTTGACCTGCTGCGCCTTCTCGCGCACAGCCTCGCGGCGGTCGCGTTCTGCTGGCACATTCGGTGACTGGTCGTTGGACATGAAACCTTCCGGGCACGGACGATGCCGCATGAAATCAGGGGGGCCGCGCGGGTGGGGCGACCGAGCATCGATGGTAGCCAGGCTGGCTGAGAAATGACCAGACACGTGCGATACTGACCCTGCGTCCAACGTCGGGCGCACGGGGTCGCCCCCGTTCATTCCATTCACTACGGATCGTCCGGCACGTACCTGCCGGTGAAGGAGAAGAAAACATGGCGTCCGTCACCTTCGACAACGCAACCCGTCTGTACCCGGGCGGAACCCGCCCCGCGGTGGACAAGCTGAACCTCGACGTCGCAGACGGCGAGTTCCTCGTTCTCGTCGGCCCCTCGGGCTGCGGAAAGTCCACGTCGCTGCGCATGCTCGCCGGCCTCGAAGAGGTCAACTCGGGCCGTATCCTCATCGGCGACCGCGACGTCACCGACGTCCCGCCGAAGGACCGCGACATCGCGATGGTGTTCCAGAACTACGCGCTGTACCCGCACATGACCGTCGCCGAGAACATGGGCTTCGCGCTCAAGATCGCCGGTGTCGGCAAAGAAGAGCGCGCAGCCCGCGTGCTCGAGGCCGCCAAACTGCTCGACCTCGAGCAGTACCTGACCCGCAAGCCCAAGGCCCTCTCGGGTGGTCAGCGTCAGCGCGTCGCCATGGGTCGCGCCATCGTGCGTCAGCCCCAGGTCTTCCTCATGGACGAGCCGCTGTCGAACCTCGACGCCAAGCTCCGCGTGCAGACGCGCACCCAGATCGCATCGCTCCAGCGTCGCCTCGGCGTCACCACGGTCTACGTCACGCACGACCAGACCGAGGCGCTCACCATGGGCGACCGCATCGCCGTGCTGAAGGACGGCCTGCTCCAGCAGGTGGGCACCCCGCGCGACCTGTACGAGACCCCAAAGAACGTCTTCGTGGCCGGCTTCATCGGCTCGCCCGCGATGAACCTCTTCACCGCCGACCTGGCCGAGGGTGGCGTGCAGTTCGGCAACCTGGTCGTTCCCGTCGAAGCCGACACCATCGGCAAGGCCAACGGCTCCGAGGTCACCATCGGCGTGCGTCCCGAGGACATCCAGGTCGCTCCCGCCGACGGCCGCGGCCTCTCGGTCGTCGTCGACCTCGTCGAGGAGCTCGGCGCCGACGGCTACCTCTACGGTCACACCGACATCAACGGCAAGCGCACCGACCTGGTCGCGCGCGTCGACGGCCGCCGTCACCCCAACGCGGGCGAGACGGTCGTGCTGGCGCCGGTCCCCGGCCACGTGCACGTCTTCGACGTCGAGACGGGCGAGCGCCTGACCGACCGGGCCATCGCTTCGGCCTGACCCACGCTTCGACGCGGCGCGTCCTCGATCCCGATCCGTCGGGTCGGGGGCGCGCCGCACCGTTTCCCCCGGAGGTACCCGTGTCCGAATCCCTCAGCATCACGGCCAGCACCGTCGACCCGGGCCTCCTGCAGCTGCCCTGGTCGACCGGCCTCGCCGACTGGCCCAGCAGCCACATCGTGGCGCTTCCGAAGGGCATCTCGCGGCACCTCGTGCGCTTCGCCAACCTGTCGGGTCGGGTTGTCGCCATCAAGGAGACGACCGAAGAGATGGCACGGCGCGAGTACGACATGCTCGGCAACCTCGACCGTCTCGACGCCCCCTGCGTCGACCGCGTCGCGGTGATCGCCGGTCGCACCGACGCCTCGGGTCGCCCGCTCCCCGCCGCGCTCGTGACGGCGCACCTGCGCTTCTCGCTCCCCTACCGTGCCCTGTTCACGCAGGTGCTCCGCCCGCACACCGCGACGCGCCTCGTCGACGCCCTGGCCGTGCTGCTGGTGCGTCTGCACAACGTGGGCTTCTACTGGGGCGACGTCTCGCTGTCGAACACCCTTTTCCGCCGCGACGCCGGCGCGTTCGCCGCGTACCTGGTCGACGCCGAGACGGGTGAGCTGCACGGCAACCGCCTGACGCCGGGTCAGCGTGCGCACGATCTCGACATCGCCCGCATCAACATCGCCGGCGAGATCATGGATCTCGAAGCCGGGGGCCGCCTCGAGGGCGGAGTGGATGCCGTGGCCATCGCCGACGGTCTCGTCTCGTCGTATCACTCGCTGTGGGGGGCTCTCACCGACAAGGAGTCCTTCGCCGTCGACGAGTCGTGGCGCATCACCGAGCGCGTGCATCGGTTGAACGCCCTCGGCTTCGACATCGGCGAGATGTCGATCCGCACGGCCAGCGACGGCACGAAGGTGTCGATCCAACCCAAGGTGGTGGATGCCGGACACCACCAGCGCCGCCTGCTCCGTCTGACCGGCCTCGATGTCGAAGAGAACCAGGCCCGTCGACTGCTCAACGACCTGGACGAGTTCCGGGCCCGCGTGTCACGCCTCGGCGCCGATGAAGAGATGGTCGCGCACGAGTGGCTCACCCGCGTGTTCGAGCCGATCGTCATGGCGATCCCGTGGGACCTGCGCGCCAAGCTCGAGCCCGCCGAGGTGTTCCACCAGGTACTCGAACACCGCTGGTACATGTCGCAGGCGCGCGGTCGTTCGGTGCCCCTGGCCGAGGTCGTGAGTTCGTACATCGACGACGTCCTGCGTCACCGTCGCGACGAGGCCACCGTGATGGGCCCGCCCACCGACACGATGTCGCTGCCGACGGTCTCCGACGCCGACGCTCCCGAAACCGGTGAGGTCCCCACGACCGAGACCGACGCGGTGGACTGGCGCGACCTGGTCTGACCGCTCCTCGGGCCGGGCACCGCGCGCCCGGAACGACGGAGGCCGTGTCATCCGGATTCGATCCCGGATGCCACGGCCTCGGTGTCTCGCGGGCTCAGTACCCCACGGTGAAGCGCTCGCGCGTGTGCTTCGGGTTCTCGATCTCGTCGAGGACCGCGATCGCGAAGTCGGCACCGCCGATGAACGAGTTGCCTTCGTCGTCGACGACGAGCACGTCGCCGCCGTCGCGGTACGACCCGGTGCGCTCCCCCGGAGCCCACGCGCCGAAGCCGCCGGCGGGGTGGATGTAGAACCAGTCGCGACCGGTGTCGTCGGCCTGGAGGTCCTCGAGGATGCCGTACGCCTCGAGGGCCTCGGGCTTGAACTCCTCGGTGAACTCGGCGGTGTCGACCAGGCGCGGGCCGCCCTCGGCGACCAGCGATCCACCCGCGCCACCCACGACGCCGATGCGGACGCCGTCGGGGAGCGCGGCCACGAGCTCGGCGATCGCGGGGCGCAGCTTGCCCTCCATGTCGCCGCGGGGGGCCACGGCCGACACGACCACGTCGACCCCCTCGAGCTCGGCGACGAGCCCGGGGACGTCGAGCACGGTGCCTTCGACGTAGGTCGCTCCCTCGATGCGCTCGGCCGGAACCGAGCGGGCGACCGAGACCACGGTGTGGCCGCGGCGCACGGCTTCGGTCACGATGTGGCTGCCGGCGTAGCCGGTGCCTCCGATGACGGCGATGCGGGGCATGGGCGTTCCTTTCGTCAGTCTGCTGGACGGAACCACGTCCTCATCCAGCGTGCCGTGATCGGGGCGCCCGGGCAACGCGACCCGGCGTGTTCGTCGGGCTTTCAGAGCAGGATCGTGGAGCTTACCGAGCCGCGCGCAGCGTCGAAACCTGGTACAGAGCGACGGATGCAGCGATGCCGGCGTTGAGCGACTCGGTCACGGCCGAGATCGGGATCGACACGACCTGGTCGCAGGTCTCGGTGACCAGGCGCGACAGGCCCTTGCCCTCCGAGCCGACGACGATCACGACGGGACGATCCGCGAGCTCGAGGGCGGGCAGCGAGACGTCGCCGTCGCCATCGAGGCCGAGCACGAAGACACCCTGCTTCTTGAATTCCTTCAGCGTGGCCGTGAGGTTGGCCGCCAGGGCGACGGGGATGCGGGCGGCGGCCCCGGCGCTGGTCTTCCACGCGGCGGAGTTGACGCTCGCCGAGCGACGCTGCGGGATGATCAGCCCCTGACCGCCGAACGCGCCGGTCGAGCGGATGATCGCGCCGAGGTTGCGGGGGTCGGTGACGCCGTCGAGCGCGACGAGCAGGGGCACCTGGCCCTTGTCGATGATCTGCTCGAGCAGGTCCTGCGGGTGGGCGTAGGCGTACGGGGGCACCTTGAGGGCGACGCCCTGGTGCACGCCGTCGAAGCCGGCCATGCGGTCCAGCTCGGGGCGGGTGACCTCGAGCACGGGGATGCCGCGGTTGGTCGCCATGGACAGCATCTCTTTGACGCGGTCGTCCATCTCGATGCGCTGGGCGACGTACATCGCCGTGGCGGGGATCTTCGCGCGGAGCGCTTCGAGCACCGAGTTGCGACCGGTGACCGTCTCGGTGTCGTCGGCCGCCTTGGGGCTCTTGCGGTTCGGGTTGCTGCCGACGGCGCGCACGCCCGGCTTCGCCTTGCCGCCGGCGGCGGCGTAGCGCTCCTGGGCGGCCTTGCGCTTGCCCGCGGGGTGCCAGGCGCGGTCCTCGGCCTTGGGGGTCGGTCCGCGACCCTCGAGTCCCTTGCGGACGTGGCCGCCGGTCCCCTTCAGGGGGCCCTTCTTCTTGCCGGGGTTGCGTGCTCCCGGGCGTCCAGGCTTAGCCATCGATACTCCAATGCGTTCCGGCCGGAGTGTCCTCCAGCGTGATTCCTGCGGCGGCGATCGCGTCTCGAATGCGATCCGCGGCCGCCCAATCCTTGTCCGCGCGTGCCTGCGCACGCTGCGTGATCATCGTCTGGACGAGGGCGTCCAGAGCGGCGGTCTCCGCTCCCCCGCCGGTGCCACCCCACTGAGAAGAGTGAGGGTTGAGACCCAGGACGAGCGTCATCTGCGAGACGTCCGAGACGTCCTGCTTCGCTTCATCGTACTTGCCGGCGTCGAGCAGCGCATTTCCCGAGCGGATGCTCGTGTGGATCGCCGCCAGCGCCCGCGGCACCGAGAGGTCGTCGTCCATCGCTTCGACGAACTCCGTCGGGAGCCCCTCCTTCGCCTCGGTCCATCCCGGCTTCACGAGGCGAGCGGCTCGGTCGAGGAAGGTCCGGATGCGACCGAGAGCCGCCTCGGCCTCGGCCCACGAGGCTTCGGTGAGGTCGAGGTTCGAGCGGTAGTGGGCCGCGGCGAGGGCGTAGCGCACCACGAGCGGGTCGTGAGCGTCGAGCACGTCGGATGCGAGGGTGAAGTTGCCCAGCGACTTCGACATCTTCTGCCCGTCGACCGTAACGAGACCGTTGTGCACCCAGTACCGGGCGAACGGGTCCCCGGCTGCGGTCGACTGGGCGATCTCGTTCTCGTGGTGGGGGAAGCGCAGGTCGAGACCGCCGCCGTGGATGTCGAACTCGGGCCCCAGGTATCGACGCGACATCGCCGAGCACTCGATGTGCCAGCCCGGGCGCCCCGCGCCCCACGGCGAGGCCCAGGTCGCCGAAGCGGGCTCCCCGGGCTTCGCGCCCTTCCACAGGGCGAAATCGCGCGGGTCTCTCTTGCCCCGGGGGTCGGCGTCGGCGGCCGGCTCCATGGCATCCAGGCTCTGCCGCGTGAGCTCGCCGTAGGCGGGCCACGATCGCACGTCGAAGTACACGTCTCCGGCAGCGGCGTAGGCGTGACCGCGCTCGATGAGCTCCGAGATGAGCTCCTGCATCTGCGTCACCGAAGCGGTCGCGCGGGGCTCGTACGTCGGGGGAAGGATGCCGACGGCCTCGTAGGCCCGCGAGAACTCGAGCTCCATGCGGTAGGCGAGAGCCCACCACGGCTCGGTGTCCCGCGCGTTGGCGAGGACCTTGTCGTCGATGTCGGTGACGTTGCGCACGAAGGTGACGCGACCGTAGCGGTGCGCGAGCCAGCGGCGCAGCAGGTCGAACGCGAGAGCCGCGCGGACGTGACCGATGTGGGGACCCGACTGCACGGTCGGCCCGCAGACGTACACCGTGACGTTCGAGGGGTCGAGGGGGACGAAGTCGCGCAGAGCCTGCGCCTTCGTGTCGTAGAGCCGAACAGTCACCGCCCCAGCCTATCGGCCGCCTCCCCGCGCGACCCGAGCGTGAAACATGGGGTCGTTAGGGTGCGGGAGTGCCCCTCATGATCCGCCCCGATGACCTGTCCGGAGACGCCACGCGCGCTCTCGTCGCCGCGCACCTCGCCGGCATGCTCGAGAACACACCCGTCGAGAGCGTGCACGCGCTCGACGTGGACCGTCTCGCCGCCGACGGCGTCACGGTGTGGTCGGCGTGGGTGGACGACGAGCTCGCCGGTATCGGCGCGTGCAAGGACCTCGACGGGGGCCGGGCCGAGCTGAAGTCGATGCGGGTCGTGGAGGGCTTCCTCGGCCAGGGGATCGGTCGCGCCATCCTGCGGCACATCATGGACGATGCACGGGAGCGCGGCATCCGGAGTCTGTGGCTCGAGACCGGGAGCACCGACGACTTCGTGCCCGCGCGACGCCTCTACGCCAGCGAGGGTTTCGTCGAATGCCCGGCGTTCGCGCCCTACGCGCCCGACCCGCTCTCGACCTTCATGTCGCGCGAGCTCTAGGCCGGCAGGAGCAATGCCGTCGCGAAGGCGGCCACACCCTCGGTGCGTCCCGTGAAACCGAGACCGTCCGTCGTGGTGGCGCTCACCGATACCGCCGCACCGCCGAGGGCGGCCGACAGCACCTGCTCGGCCTCGACGCGACGCGACGCGAAGCGCGGGCGGTTCGCCTGCACCTGCACCGACACGTTGCCGATGCGCCATCCTGCGGCTCCGAGCAGGCCGACGGTGTGCGCGAGGAAGGCGGCGGCGTGCGCTCCGGCGAATTCGGGCCGGTCCGTGCCGAAGTGCGTGCCGATGTCACCGAGACCCGCGGCCGCCAAGAGCGCGTCGACGATCGCGTGGGCGACGGCGTCACCGTCGGAGTGGCCCGAGAGCGCCTGCTCCCCCGGCCATTCGAGCCCCGCGAGCCAGAGCGTCCCCTCGCCGCCGAAACCGTGCACGTCGGTGCCGATCCCCACGCGCGGGGCCGTGTGCACCGGCGCCTGGACGAGGGATGCCGCGGGAATCGCCTGCAGAAGAGCTCGAGCACGGTCGAGGTCGGGGCCGGTCGTGATCTTGAACGCCACGGCGTCCCCCTCGACGGTGACCACGGAATGCCCCGCCGCGGCGACGGCCGCCGCGTCGTCGGTGTGGTCGACATCGACCGACGCGAGCGCCGATCGGAGCACGGTCCGCAGGAAGCCCTGAGGGGTCTGCGCGGCGGCGAGCTCCGAGCGGTCGACGGGTCCGACCACGCGTCCGTCCTCATCGACCCGCTTGATGGTGTCCACCACGGGGAGCGTCGGAATGACCGCCGCGGCTCCGGCGTCGATCGCCGCGACCACACGGTCGAAGACGGCGGCGGGCGTCAGCGCGCGCGCCGCGTCGTGGACCAGGACGATCTCGACGTCGGCCCACAGCGCGTCGAGGCCCGCGACGACCGATTCCTGACGGGTGGCGCCGCCCACCACGACGGTGACGAGATCGGCGCGATCGCCCGCGGCATCCCGCGCATCGGTCAACGCCTCGCCCTCGTACCCCGGGGGCACCACGACGACCACCTGCGCGGTCGTCGCCGCGAACACACCGCGCAGGGCGTGGTGCAGGATCGACCGGTCGTCGATGCCGACGAACGCCTTCGGCGCTCCACCCTTCAGACGGGTGCCGGAGCCGGCGGCGACGACGATGACCGCGAGACGGGGAACGGGGGTGAGAGTCACCCGTTCACGCTAGCGCGACCCGTCATGCGCCGCGGAACGCCGAAAGCCCCGGCCTCGTCATCGGTTCTCGACGACGGGGACGGGGCGTCAGCGCGGGGGTCCCGGCGCCGGGGCGTCAGGACGCGAGGACCTCGTCGAGCACGACGCTCGCACGGTCTTCGTCGGTCTTCTCGGCCAGAGCGAGCTCGGAGACGAGGATCTGACGGGCCTTGGCCAGCATGCGCTTCTCGCCGGCGGACAGACCGCGGTCCTGATCGCGGCGCCACAGGTCGCGGACGACCTCGCTCACCTTGATCACGTCGCCCGACGCGAGCTTCTCGAGGTTCGCCTTGTAGCGACGCGACCAGTTGGTCGGCTCCTCGGTGAAGGGTGCGCGCAGCACCTCGAAGACGCGGTCGAGACCCTCTTTGCCGATCACGTCGCGAACGCCGACGAGGTCGACGTTGTCAGCCGGGACCTCGATGACGAGGTCTCCCTGCGTGACGTTGAGCTTCAGGTATTTCTTCGTCTCACCCTTGATAACGCGTTCCTTGACCTCGATGATCGTGGCCGCGCCATGGTGCGGGTAAACGACGGTCTCGCCAACCTCAAAAAGCATGGAGTTATGTCCTTTCGGCAACATCCAGGATACCACAGGCCCGCATGCGCTAAGGTTCCGCCCACCTCGCAGCCTTCCCCTCCTCGCGCGCGTGGGGGCGGCTCGACACCGCGGACCCCGTAGGATGATCTGGATGCCGTCTGTCGATCTTGGAGGATCCGTGAAAACGCGCCTGATCGCGTCCATCGCCGTGGGTGCCGCTGTCGTGCTCGGCACGACTGGATGCAACATCCTCGCCCCGCAGGCGACCACCATCGATTACTCCGCGTCGGACGGCGTGAACGTGCCGGCCGACTCCGGCCCGCTGCACGTGCGCAACGCGCTGATCGTCGCCAACGACGACGGCACCACCGGCAACTTCGTCGCGGCCATCGTCAACGACACCACCGAGCCGCTCACGCTGCGCCTCGAGGTCGGCGAAGGTTCGACCGCTGTCCGCTCGTCGGTGAACGTCCCCGCCAACCGGACCCTCAGCCTCGGCGACCTGGCCGACGACGTCGAGCCGCTGCGCCTCGACGACATCGACGCCGTGCCCGGTTCGACCGTGCCCGTGTACTTCCAGTCCGGCGACGGACAGGGCGCACTCATCCAGGTCCCCGTGCTCGACGGTGCACTCGAGTACCTCGCTCCCCTGGCGCCGACCCCCGAGGCCACGTTCTCGATCCCGGCGACGCCCTCGGCCACGCCGACCCCGACTCCCAGCGCGACGCCCGCGTCCTGAACGAACGACGAAGGCGCCGACGGTCTCCGTCGGCGCCTTCGTCGTTCCCGCGGGGTCAGGCCTCGAAGCGGTACCCCAGACCGCGCACGGTCACGAGCATGCTCGGCTCGCTCGGGTTCTGCTCGATGCGCGAGCGGATCCGCTTGATGTGCACGTCGAGGGTCTTGGTGTCACCGAAGTAGTCGGTCCCCCACACGCGGTCGATGAGCTGACCGCGCGTGAGCACGCGACCGGCGTTGCGCATGAGCACCTCGAGCAGCTCGAACTCCTTGAGGGGGATGTTGATCTCGCCGCCATCCACGGCGACCGTGTGGCGATCGATGTCCAGCACGACGCGCCCGCCCGACAGGACCCGGTCGTCGAGGTCGGCCTCCTCGGGCGTGCGGCGGCGCAGCACGGCGCGCATCCGCGCGAGGAGTTCGCGGGTCGAGTAGGGCTTCGTGACGTAATCGTCGGCGCCGAGTTCGAGACCGACGACGATATCGACCTCGGAGTCCTTCGCCGTGAGCATGATGATCGGCACCTGCGAGGTCAGACGCACCTGACGACATACCTCGGTCCCCGGCATCCCGGGGAGCATGAGATCCAGCAGGAGGATGTCGGCTCCGCGCTCGCGGAAGGCGACCAGCGCGAGGGCGCCGTCCTCGGCGATCTCGACTTCGTACCCCTCCCGGCGCAGCAGGTAGGCCAGCGGGTCGGCCAGATCGGGTTCGTCCTCGACGATCAGAACGCGGGTCATGCGGTGTCTCCCTTCGCGGGTACGGGGGTCGTCGCGGAGCCCTTGCGGCCCTTGCGACGGGGTTTGGGGCGGACGCTCTCGAGGTCGGGAGCTTCCGACATCGGAAGGCGGATGGTGAAGGTCGAGCCGCGGTCGGGCCGAGACCACAGCCGTACCTCTCCCCCGTGGCGCTGGACGGCGTGCTTCACGATCGACAGGCCGAGTCCCGTTCCACCGGTCCGGCGCGAGCGCGCCTGGTCGGCGCGGTAGAAGCGCTCGAAGACGCGGTGCTGGTCGCTCTCGGGGATGCCGATCCCGCGGTCGGTGACGGCGATCTCGACGACCGTGTCGTCGAGCTTGATGCCCACACCGACCTTCGATCCCTCGGGCGAGTAGGCAATGGCGTTGGCCACCAGGTTGCCGACGGCCTCGGTGAGGATCTGCGGCTCCCCGCGCACCCACAGGCCCTTCGTCCCCCCGCGGACCACCGTGACCTGGGCGGCATCCGCCTGGATCGCGTACCCCTCGACCGCGGCCGTGACGACCTCGTCGATCGAGACGTCGCGCACGTCGCGCAGCTCGTCGGAGGCCTGCAGGCGCGAGAGGCTGAGGATGCGGTTGACGAGCGCAGCCAGTCGGGTGACCTCCGCCTGCAGGCGCGACGAGAAGTGCCGCACCTGGGCGGGGTCGTCGGCGGCGGACTCGATCGCCTCGGCGAGAAGGCTCACCGCGCCGACGGGGGTCTTCAGTTCGTGGCTCGTGTTGGCCACGAAGTCGCGCCGCATCTCTTCCACGCGCTCGTGCTCGGTGATGTCGCGCAGGACGAGAAGGGTGAGGCGGGCCGAGATGGGCGTGGCCCGCACGGCCACGAGGCGCGGTTCGGCGGGAGCGGCGCCGCGGCGCAGGCGCAGGTTCTCGGCGATGCCCGAGCCGGTGTCGCGCGCCACCCGGGACACGCGCTTGAGCTCCTCGCTGGCGATCACCTCTCCGGCGTGGACGCCGAACACCTCGGCGGCCGGCGAGAGCGCCAGCACGGTCGATGAGGTGTCGCAGACGAATGCGGGGTCGTCCATCGCCCCCAGCATGGCCTCCACGCCCTCGGGCACCTCCGAGGAGGTCTGTGCGAGGGAACGGTCGCGAGCGCGGAGGGCTGCGACCACGAGGCCGACCACCGCGGCCCCGACCAGGAGTCCTGCGAGGAGCGCGAGCAGCACGAGCTGCGGTTGTTCCATGCCCCCAGCGTAGAGCCGCCTCCCGGGCGTCACCGGCCGTTCACCCCCGTGCAGGCCGCGGCAGAGGCTACTATTCACTGTCACAGCACCACTCGTTAACCTTCGCTGGGAAGAATCCCCGAGGGTTGCGGGACACCTATGTGCCGTGCCGCCGACGAGGAAGGTACCCGCCATGCGCGAAGTATTCCACCAGTCCCTCGAGGACGTTCAGAGCCGACTGGTCGAAATCGCCGACCTCGTGACCGTCGCGATCGACCGCGCCACGCGCGCCTTCGGCACGAGCGACGTCTCCCTCGCCGAAGAGGTCATCGAAGCCGACGCCGTCATCGACGAGAAGGCCTTAGAGCTCGACGAGCTCGCGATCGAGATCCTCGCCCGCCAGCAGCCCGTCGCCCGCGACCTGCGCATCGTCGTCACCGCCCTCCGCGTGAGCGCCTCGCTCGAGCGCATGGGCGACATGGCCGAGCACATCGCCCAGCTGGCACGTTCGCGCTTCCCCGAGCGGGCCATCCCCAAGGGCCTGAAGAGCACCTTCACCCGCATGGGCGAGCTCGACGTCGAGGTGGCGCGCAAGCTCGCCGAGCTGCTGCGCACGCAGGACCTGCGCATCGCCGAGGCCATTCGCGACGCCGACGACGACATCGACGAGCTGCACGTCAGCGTCTTCGAGAAGGTGCTCGGCGACTCCTGGAAGGGCGAGGCCACCGCCACGGTCGACGCCACCCTCGCCAGCCGGTACCACGAGCGTTTCGCCGACCACGCCGTCTCGGTCGCGAAGAAGGTCGTCTACCTCGCGACGGGCGACTGGGCCGGCGCCGACGACGAGTCCGCTCACGAACCGAGCCCGGTCATCTGAGCCCAGAACAAGAGAAGAGGGGGTGGATGCCGATCGGCATCCACCCCCTCTTCTGTTCCGGCGTCAGTGCTTGTTGCCCTGAGCGGCGACGGCGGCGGCACCGGCGGCCGCGGCCTCGGGGTCGAGGTACTCGCCCGGGCCGAGCGGCTTCATGTCGTCGTCGAGGCGGTACACCAGCGGGATGCCGGTGGGGATGTTCAGCTCGGCGATGTCGGCGTCGCTGATGCCCTCGAGGTGCTTGACCAGCCCGCGCAGCGAGTTGCCGTGCGCGGTGACGAGCACGGTCTTGCCCGCCTGCAGGTCGGGGACGATGTCGCTGTGCCAGTACGGCAGCATGCGGTCGATGACGATCTTCAGCGACTCGGTGTCGGGCACCGCGCCGTCGATGCCGTCGTAGCGGGGGTCGCCCACCTGGCTGTACTGGTCGTCGGCGGGCAGCGCCGGCGGCGGAACGTCGAACGAGCGGCGCCAGAGCATGAACTGCTCGTTGCCGAACTCCTCGAGGGTCTGCGCCTTGTCCTTGCCCTGCAGAGCGCCGTAGTGACGCTCGTTGAGGCGCCACGACCGCTTGACAGGGATCCAGAGGCGGTCGGCGGCGTCGAGGGCGAGGTTGGCCGTCTGGATCGCGCGGCTCAGCACCGAGGTGTGCAGCACGTCGGGCAGAACGCCGGACTCGGCGAGCAGCTCGCCGCCGCGCTTCGCCTCGGCCTTGCCCTGATCGGTGAGTCGCACGTCGACCCAGCCGGTGAACTGGTTGGTCTTGTTCCACTCGCTCTGCCCGTGGCGGAGGAGGATCAGCGTGTGAGGCATGACTCCATGCTACCGAGACGAGCGCCGCGGACCGGGGCCGCGAGGCCTGGCAAAATGTTCGGGTGACCCCCTCCCCCGTCGGCCGGCCCACACGCGGCACGACCGGGGTCAACCGCCTCCGCCGGATCGATCGCTGGATCGCCCGTCACCCCGTCCTCCGCCGCGCCGATGACCCCCTCGTCGTCGACCTGGGCTTCGGAGCCAGCGCCGTGACACCCCTCGAGCTTCTCGCCCGTCTGCGCAGTCAGCGACCGGATGCCGAGGTCCTCGGTCTCGAGATCGACCCCGACCGCGTCGCTCGGGCGCGCGAGCAGGCCGTCGGCGTCGAGGGCGTGTCCTTCGCGCGCGGCGGGTTCGAGGTGCCGCTGCCCGGGAGCCGTCGTCCCGCGGTCATCCGCGCCATGAACGTCCTGCGGCAGTACGACGAGGACGACGTCGCCGACGCCTGGGGCCGCATGTGCGCGCGGCTGCAGCCGGACGGCATCCTGGTCGAGGGCACCTGCGACGAGATCGGTCGCATCGCGACCTGGGCCGAGGTGGGGGCGGATGCCGTTCCCCGCAGCCTCACCCTCTCGCTGCGTCTCGCCGAGCTCGACTCCCCCGCGATCGCCGCCGAACGTCTGCCGAAGGCCCTGATCCACCGCAACGTCGAGGGCGAGCGCGTGCACGAGTTCGTGGCATCCCTCGATCGGGAGTGGACCCGCGCTGCGGTGGTCGCCCCGTTCGGGCCGGTCCACCGTTGGCGCACGGCGATGCGGGCCCTGGCAGACGCGGGGTGGCCCCTGCTGCGCCGCGAGCGGTGGAGACTCGGCGAGGTGGGCGTGGCGTGGGAGGCCGTCGCTCCGCGCTGAGCCTCAGACGCGCGGCAGGAGTTCGCGCGCGTCGGCCGAGGGCATCCCGGCGGCGACGAGCAGATCGACGGCGAGCGGACGCAGGGCCGCGATCAGGTTGAGCTCGCCGACGCGTCCGTCCGGAAGGAGGGCCGCCGGATCGAGCCGCCGAGCGACCGCCCCGATCGCCTCCCGGGCGACGGGCTCGAGCGAGATGTCGTCGAGGCCGTCGCGCACGAGCCCCGCCCCTCGGGCCAGCTCGGCCAGAAGGTCGGCGGGAACGGGCCGGCTCTCGCCGTCGGCGCAGAGGTACGCCGCACGCCGAGCGACGACGCGCAGATTCCGCGTCGTGAGATCCAGCGCCCCGCGCACTCGCTCATGGCGGTCGAGTTCGGTCCGCTGGCGGCGCAGGAACGGCGAGATGCGGGCGACCTCGCGACCGGATTCGAGCGACCCGCTCCACGCGTCGACGTAGGTCTGCAGCGAACGGGCACGCTCGAGACCGCGCTCCGCCCGAGCCCGGTCGCCCTTGCGCAGGGCCCGAACGATCGTGTCCATGGCCGCGTCCATCGCGTCGAACAGCTCGTCGGCGTCGCGCAGCTCGGTGCGACGCAGAGTGCGCGGGATGAGCGCGGTCACGATCAGCGCCGCGACACCCCCGACCGCGCCGTCGACCAGGCGGAGGAACGGGACGCCCGAGACCAGGACGAGGGCGATGAGCGACTGCACCACCGCGGCGAGCGCGAACCCCGGCTGCGGCGAGAGGAAGCGCGCGACCACGAGCGTGACCGTCATCGCGAGGGCGATCTGCCACCATCCCGCGCCCGCCACGATCAGCACGACCTCGGCGATCAGGATGCCGACCAGCATGCCCATGACCGTCTCGGCCACCCGCCACGGACGTGCGTCGCGAACGAGGCCCAGGCTCGACACCGTCACGGTCGCCGCCAGCAGCGGCACCGGATGCCCGAGGACGACGTGGGCGAACGCGAAGGCGGCCGTGGCGGCGACGACGATCTGGGCGATCGCGGGGAGCGACTCGCGGACGCGGACGAAGCGACGACCCAGCGTCGTGCGCCAGCGCGAACGGGCGACGACGACCCCGACGGTCGTCGAGGAGTCGTCGGTGCTCATTCCGCGGCGCGGCGGCGCCCGAGGCGCGGCAAGCGGGGAACCGAGGCGGTGGCCCCGGCGTCGGCCGGCACGACCGTCTCGGCTGCGGCGGCGAGCGGGCCATCAGCGGTGTCGACGACGAGGGGCTCGCCCTCGGGGGCGGTGCGCTTGACGAGGGCGAGGGCGATGGGGCCCTCCTCGTGGTGCACGGCGACCGAGGTGATGGCGCCGATCACGGTGTCGCCCGCGCGGACGACGTCTCCGCGAGAGGGGAGGACGTTGTCACTGCCGTCGAGCTGCAACGCCACGACGCGACGCGGCGGGTGACCGAGGTTGTGCACCTTGGCGACCGTCTCCTGGCCGCGGTAGCAGCCCTTCGACAGGTGCACCGCCGTGCGGAGCCAATCCATCTCGTGCGGGAGGAGCCGCTCGTCGGCGTCGACGGACACCCGGGGACGCCACGCGGCCACGCGCAGCGCCTCGACGGCGTCGAGACCGGCCAGAGCCGTCTGCCCCGCCGCGGCGGACGCGATCACGCGCTCGTACTCCGCGGCATCCACGATCGCTTCGGCCCAGTCGCGGTCGGCACCCGGGTGCGGGTCGACACGGGCGTACGCCCAGCCGCCGGGAGAGACGTCGGGCCACGGATCGACCCAGACCGGGGCGACGGTCGTGAGGGCGCTGACGGCCTCGCGCGTGCCACCGAGGACGAACAGCTCGTCCGAACGATCCGTCACCACGACGCGCAGGCGGAACCGCATGCGCGTGAGCCAGGTCGCGAGGGCCTCGGCGTCGGAGGCGTCGACGAGGAGCCACGTGATCTCGCCGTCGTCGACCACCGAAGCGGCGTGCTCGACACGCCCCTGCGGGTCGAGGATGAGGAACTCGGTCGAGACCCCGGGCGCCAGGTGCGTGAGCGCCTGCGACGACAGGGAATCGAGCCAGCTACGGCGATCCTCGCCCGATACCGTGATGATACGGCGGTCACCGAGCGGGGCGAGGGCGGATCCGGATGCCAAGCGGCGCTGCTCCGCGACGGGAGCACCGACGTGGCGGAGGCCCCGGTCGTCGACGACCGCACCGGGGACGTCCGAGAACGAGGTCATGCTCACTCCGCCCGAGCCAGTCGAGCCGAGGCGTGCGAGCCGAGCTCGCGACCGAGGGCGGCGATGTCCCAGGCCCACAGCAGGTGATTGTCGACGAGACCGTAGAGGCGGGTGGCCGCGGTGTAGGACTTCGCTCCGGCCGTGCGGACGACGGCATCCGTCGCCAGATCGATGCGCGGGCCCTTCACCTGCCCGACGTAAAGCTCCAGGATGCCGTCTGCGTGCGCCAGGCTCACCTCGATGTCGAAGCCACCGTCGGCGTTGCGGAGCGCTTCGACGTCGTCGGCCGTCCGGGTCACCGGGGCCGCGGTCGCCGGGAGCAGTCCCGGACCGGCATCGGCGTCGCCGACCGGCCGTGCGAGGCGCCAGTAGCCGATCTCGGAGACGAGCGGTCGTCGCTCTTCTCCCTCGAGGAGCCACGCGTCGGCGGAGTAGTTCAGGAACGCACCGCCATCGTGGCTGAAGCTCACCCGGTGGGCGAACTCACCCGAGAAGGATCGGCCGTCGACCTCGTAGTCGATGACGCCGGTGCCCTCCCAGACGCCGACCAACCACGAGAGCGGAACGAGGTCGGCCGGAAGATCGGTCGGGATCTCGATCACGACGCGCTCAGCGCTGGCCGCGGTAGAGGTTCCAGATGACCGTCCCGGACACGAAGGCGATCGCCAGCGAGGCGAGGCCGAGAAGTCCCACGAAGAACGCTTCGAGCGCGAAAAGGTCCATAGCTCGATCCTAGCCCGACACCAGCGCGGCGAGACCGAACCCCGCAGTGATGATGCCGAGCACCACCATGGCGCCGACGCTGCTCAGCGCCATGCGCTGGATGAAGGCCTGCGATCGGCCGTACCAGAGCTGCACGGCGAAGGCCACGATGATGCAGCCGCCCAGGGCCACGGTGATCCACTGCGCGCGCCAGGGCTCGGGGGCGAACAAACCGATGAGCACACCCGCGACGGCGGCGAGCACCCACACAGCGACGACGCCGCCGAAGGTGCGGCGCGGCGCGAGGTCGGGCGTGGACATGCCCCCATCATCACCCACGACGCCCCCGACGCGCACGCGCAGCGCCGGTGTCGAGGGGCTGCGCCCGTCACCCTAAGATGATCGGGTGCGCGGCACGCCGCACGGGAGGTCCTCTTGGCACAGCTTCTGGTACTCAGCTCCGCCCCGGGCGGCGGCGCGGCCCTGCCTGCGCTCGAACTGCTGAGCCACCGCGTCCGACAGATCCCCGCCGAGGCCGCGCAGCTGGTGAACGCCCCCAGCGCCGACGTCATCTTCGTCGACGCGCGCTTCGACCTGGTCGGCGCGAAGTCGCTCAGCAAGATCCTGACGACCACCGGCGTCGAGGCGCCGCTCGTGCTGATCGTCACCGAGGGCGGACTCACCGCGGTCTCCACCGACTGGGGCATCGACGACGTCGTCCTGGTCGGCGCCGGTCCCGCCGAGATCGACGCGCGCATCCGACTCGCGATGGGCCGTCGCGCCGCCGATCAGGTCTCCACGCGCATTCAGACCTCGGGCATCACGATCGACGAGTCGTCCTACTCGGCGAAGGTGCACGGCAAGCCCCTCGACCTCACCTACAAGGAGTTCCAGCTCCTGCACTTCTTCGCCACGCACCCCTCGCGCGTCTTCACGCGCGAACAGCTGCTGAGCGAGGTCTGGGGCTACGACTACTTCGGCGGCACGCGCACGGTCGACGTGCACGTGCGACGCCTGCGCGCGAAGCTCGGCGATCTCGAGCAGCTCATCGGTACGGTGCGCAACGTCGGCTACCGGTTCAACGTCTACGAAGACGACGCCCCCGCCGCGGCATCCCCCTCCGCATAAAGCCACACGCACCGCGTGTTCACTCCCGTGTCACCGACCCCTGCAATGATGTGGGGATGATGGAACACGACTCGCTGGATGCCGGTCTCGGCGACGCCGACGACGACGACTTCGACGAGGCCGTAGAGGCCGAGGACGACCAGCTTCCCGACCACCGCTACCTCGACCGCGAGATCAGCTGGCTGTCGTTCAATCAGCGCGTGCTCGAACTGGCCGAAGACCCCACGGTCCCCGTGCTCGAGCGCGCGAACTTCCTCGCGATCTTCGCCAGCAACCTCGACGAGTTCTTCATGGTGCGCGTCGCCGGCCTCAAGCGCCGCATCGTCACGGGCCTGGCCGTCCCGACCAACGTCGGTCGGGCCCCGCTCGACGTACTCGCCGACATCTCGGCCGAGGCGCACCGCCTGCAGCTGCGCCACGCGGCCGCCTGGACCGAGAAGGTGCGCCCCGCTCTCGCCGACGCCGGTATCGAGGTCGTCACGTGGGGCTCGCTCGACGAGCCCACCGCCGAGCGGCTCACCGAGTACTTCCAGCGCAACGTCTTCCCGGTGCTCATGCCGCTGGCCGTCGACCCCGCGCACCCGTTCCCGTACATCTCCGGCCTGTCGCTGAACCTCGCGATCCGCATCCGCAACGCCCGCACGGGCCGCCAGGAGTTCGCGCGTCTCAAGGTGCCCCCCATGCTCCCCCGCTTCGTCGAGATCGGCGGAGACGGGCCCGGCGTGCGCTACCTGCCGCTCGAGGAGCTCATCTCGAACCACCTCGGCGACCTGTTCCCCGGGATGGAGGTCCTCGATCACCACGCGTTCCGCTTGACGCGAAACGAGGACATGACGATCGAAGAGGACGAGACCGAGAACCTCATCCAGGCGCTCGAGGCCGAGCTCCTGCGTCGCCGCTTCGGCCCGCCCATCCGCCTCGAGATCACCGAGGACATGGACGACGTGACCCGCTCGCTGCTGCTGAGCGAGCTCGACATCACCGAGCAGGAGGTCTACCGGCTGCCCGGCGCCCTCGATCTGCGCGGCCTGTTCGACCTCTCGCGCATCGACCGGCCCGATCTGCGCTACCCGCCGCATGTGCCCAAGACGGCTCTGGCCTTCCAGCCGCCCGAGCAGAACGGCCGCGCCGACCTGTTCGGCGCGATCCGCAAGGGCGACGTGCTCGTGCACCACCCCTACGAGTCGTTCGCGACGAGCGTGCAGGCCTTCCTCGAGCAGGCCGCCCGCGACCCGCACGTGCTCGCGATCAAGCAGACGCTGTACCGGACCTCGGGCGACAGCCCCATCGTGCAGGCGCTCATCGACGCGGCCGAGGCCGGCAAGCAGGTGCTCGCGCTCGTCGAGGTGAAGGCCCGCTTCGACGAGGCCAACAACATCGTCTGGGCGCGCAAGCTCGAGAAGGCGGGCGTCCACGTCGTCTACGGTCTCGTCGGCCTCAAGACCCACTGCAAGCTCGCTCTCGTCATCCGCGAAGAAGAGGGGCGCCTGCGCCACTACAGCCACGTCGGCACGGGCAACTACAACCCCAAGACGAGCCGTATCTACGAGGACTTCGGCCTGTTCACCGTCGACGACCAGGTCGGTCGCGACCTCACGCGTCTGTTCAACGAGCTGAGCGGGTACGCGATCGAGAAGAAGTTCAAGCGTCTGCTCGTCGCACCCCTGCACCTGCGCCGAGGGCTCCTGCGCCACATCGACAAGGAGCGCCGCAACGCTCTCGAGGGCAAGCCCTCGGGGGTGCGGATCAAGGTCAACTCGATGGTCGACGAAGAGATCATCGATGCCCTGTACCGCGCGAGCCAGGCGGGCGTGCCCGTCGAGGTGTGGGTGCGCGGCATCTGCTCGATCAAGCCCGGCGTCCCCGGGATGAGCGAGAACATCACGGTGCGCTCCATCCTCGGCCGTTACCTCGAGCACTCCCGCATCTTCACGTTCGAGAACGACGGCGACCCGCAGGTGTTCATCGGCAGCGCCGACATGATGCACCGCAACCTCGACCGCCGCGTCGAGGCCCTGGTCCGCGTGGTCGACCCCGTGCAGGTGCAGGAGCTGACGACCCTGTTCACCCTCGCGATGGACGACGGGACGAGCTCATGGCACCTGGGGTCCGAGGGCGAGTGGACGCGGCACAGCGTCGACGATGCCGGGGCGCCCCTCATCGACCTGCAGGAGCACACGATGACTCTCGTCCAGCGCAAGCGTCGGGCCCGGACGGCGCGGTGACGAAGACCGAGATCGAGACCGCTGTCTACGCGGCCGGCGGTGTGGTGTGGCGGCAGGTCGAGGGGAAGCTCCGCATCCTGCTCATCCACCGCACGAAGTACCGGGATCTGACCCTCCCGAAGGGCAAGGTCGACCCCGGCGAGACGCTCGCCGAGACCGCGGTGCGCGAGATCCGTGAGGAGACCGGCATCCGCGTCTCGCTGGGGGTGCCCGTCGGGGTCTCTCGATACCGGATGCCGAGTTCACGCACCAAGATTGTGCACTACTGGGCGGCCGAGGCGACCGATGCCGCCGTGCGCAGCTCGACGTTCGTGCCGAACAAAGAGGTCGCGGCGATCGAGTGGGTGAGCCTGAAGAAGGCCCGCAAGAACCTCAGCTACCCCGTCGACATCGAGATCCTCGACGAGTTCACGCGGATCGTCGAAGAGGGGGCCCTGCCCACCTTCCCGATCGTCGTGCTGCGCCACGGCAAGGCGCGGGCCCGCGAGGGGTGGGAGGGCTCCGACAGCGCCCGCCCCCTGACCCCGCGCGGGCGCCGCCAGGCCGAGGCGATCGTCGGTCCCCTCCTCGCCTTCGGTGTGCGTCGGGTCTACTCGAGCCCCGCCGAGCGCTGTGTCCGCACCGCCACTCCCCTCGCCCAGGCGCTTGGCCAGCGCGTCCACCTGACCGAGGCCGTCAGCCAGGACGCGTGGGAAGAGGGCCGCGCCGACGCCCGGTCGCTCATCGGCGAACGGGTGCGCGCGCGCAAGCCGGTCGTCGTGTCGAGCCACCGACCCGTCCTGCCCGACATCCTGCACGAGCTCGCGCTCGCGACCGGAACCATGGGCGGCTCGTACCTCGGGAGCGCTTCGGCGCTGGAGCCCGCGGCGTTCTCGGTCGTGCACATCCCCGTCGAGCACCCCGGCGCCGGCATCGTGGCCATCGAGACGCACGAACCGAAGGTGTGACGCTCCCCACCGGCATCCGACTCGCCTGGCGCGAGGTCCCTGCTGGTGCCCCGCGTCGCGACGTGTCGCGGGCGCTCCTGACCGAGCTCCTGCCGGGCGCGCGGTTCCGTTCGCGATGCCCCGCGTGCGGCGGAGACCATGGCCGCATCCACGTGGAGGGGGCGGATGCCGCGGTCTCGGTGTCGTACGTCGAGGGGTGGGCCGTCGCGGTGGCAGCGCAGGGTCTCGAGCGCGTCGGTCTGGATGCGGTGCCCACCGATGCGGGGGGTCTGGAGCGGGTGCTTCCCCGGCTCGCGCCCCCAGGACCGGACGATCTCGAGTCGCCTGCTCCGGAAGCGTGGGCGGATGCCGGCGGGTCGAGCGCCGCGCCCGCCCGGACGTGGGCGCGCGTCGAGGCCGTCCTGAAAGCCGACGGACGCGGGCTGACCGTCGATGCTCGACGGGTCGCCGTCCAGGGGCACGGGGACACGTGGGTGGCTCGAATCCTCCCGTCCGCCTCACGCGGTCCGTCCCCCGCGGAGGGCCTCCCGCGCGAATGGCGCGGGTGGGACCTCGATGGTCCGACGAACGTCGTGCTCGCCGTGGCGGTGGAGAGCGCCTCGGGCCTCTGACCCTGACGACGACGCGAGCCGGCCGTCAGGGTCGCACGGGCAATGCCACGTCGTCGATCCACCGCGAGAGCACCGCCGCGGCATCCGGTCCCCCGGCGCGCTCGACCGCGGCGCGGAAATCATCCGTGGTGACGAGGGCATGGCGGTGGTCCGCCGTCCACGACCGCAGGAGATCGAAGAACGCCTCGTCGCCGAGCGTGCGCCGCAGCGCGTGCAGCGTGAGGGCCCCGCGCTTGTAGACCCGGTCGTCGAACATGTCATCGGGCCCGGGATCGACCAGCAGGAGGTCGCGCGGCTTCGCGGCGAGTCGCGCGTAGTAGTCCGCGACGCACGACTCGACGGAGGCCCCTCCCGAGGTCTCCGACCACAGCCACTCGGCGTAACAGGCGAAGCCCTCGTTGAGCCAGATGTCGCTCCACCGGGCGATGCCCACGCTGTTGCCGAACCACTGGTGGGCCAGCTCGTGCGCCACCAGACGCTGCGCGGCGGGAACGAGGTGGTTCATCCCGAACACGGCGAGCCCCTGCGCCTCAAGGGGGATCTCGAGCTCGTCGGCGGTCACCACGAGGGTGCACGCTTCTTGGGGGTACGGCCCGAAGAAGCGGTCGAAGGCCCGCAGCATGTCGGGCACCGTCGCGAAGGCGCGATCGACCGCGGCGGTCAGGGCGGGAGGGGCGGTGACCGTGACGGCGGGCACCAGGGCGTCACCGGTGCCCTCGAGCTGACGCGTGCGGTACCGACCGACGTGCACGGCCGCCAGGTACGTCGCCGTGGGGACGTCGGAGACGAACGTCGTCGTCGTCCGACCACCCCGCCGCGTGCTCGACCCCGCGACGCCGGTGGCGGCGGCGGCGTAGCCGTCGTCGACCGTGATCTCGAGGCGCATGCGCGCCCTGTTGTCGGGGCGGTCGTTGCACGGGAACCACGTCGGGGCGCCGATGGGCTGCCCCGCGACGAGAGCGCCGTCGGTCAGCTCCTCCCAGCCCACGGTTCCCCACCGCGACCGGCGGGGAGCGGGCGCACCCGCGTAGGTCACCTCGACCTCGAAGCGGTCTCCGGCGGCGAGAGCGTGCGGGGGCGTCACACGCAGGGTCCGCGGCCCCGCCGAGAATCGCGCGACCGCCCCGTCGACGCGCACGCGCGACGTTCGGAGGCCGACGAGATCGAGAGCGAACGACGACACGTCCTCGCGCGCGACCGCGACGATCGTGGCGACGCCGTCGAGGCGGTTCGTGCGGACGCGATAGCCGATCGCGAGGTCGTACGACTCGACGTCGTACGAGAGGTCGCCGCTCTGCGGGGCGTAGGGGTCGGCCACGCTCACGTCGTCGACTGGTACGCGCGCACCTTCACCGCGCGCCACGGACCGATGGGGTTGCCGCTCCACCGCGAACCGACCGGGACGGTCTCACCGCGCATGACGAGCGAGGCGGGCCCCACGGTCGCGTGCGCGCCGAGGGTGGAGGCGGGGAGGACGACGCTGTGCGGACCGAGGGTCGACCCCGGCTCCAGCTCGACGGTATCCATACTCATGATTCGATCATGGAACAGGTGCGTCTGAACGACGCATCCGCGGTTGACGGTTGACGCGTCGCCCAACGTGACCAGGTCGGGTTCGGGCAGCCAGTAGCTGTCGCACCACACGCCGCGACCGATCTTCGCGCCGAGGCTGCGCAGCCAGACGGCGAGCGCCGGGGTTCCCGCCGCCGCGCGCGCGAACCACGGGGCAGCGACCATCTCGGTGAAGGTGTCCGACACTTCGGTGCGCCAGACGAAGCTCGACCACAGCGGCTGCTCGCCCGCGCGGATCACGCCGACGATGGCCCACTTCGCCGCGGTCGAGACCCCCGCGGCGACAGCCCCCGCCGCGAGCAGCACGACGCCCGACAACAGCAGCGTCCACACCGGACCGAGCACGACCCAGAGCGCGGCGAGAGCGAAGATCACGCCGAGGCCGATCGCGCAGGTGACGACGACCGGCACGAAGCGGCACAGCTCCCACAGCGTCCGCGCGAGACGCAGGCTCGCGGTCGGTCGATAGGTGCGCGACTCGTCACCTTCGGCCGAGAGCCGGCGAAGGCGCACCGCGGGCGAGCCCAACCAGGACGATCCCGCCTTGGCCTTCATTGGCGCCGCGGACAGCACGGCGACCAGCCCGTCCCGCGGAACGCGGTGGCCGGGCGCGGCCATTCCGGAGTTGCCGAGGAAGGCGCGCTTGCCGATCCGTACGGGCCCGATGCGCATCCACCCCGCGCGCAGTTCGTACGACGCGACCATCGTGTCGTCGGCGAGGAACGCCCCGTCTTCGATGCGCGTCATCGACGGGATCAGAAGAACCGTCGAGGCCTCGACGTCGTGTCCGACGCGCGCACCCAGCAGGCGCAGCCACACGGGCGTGAACAGCGAGGAGTAGAGGGGGAAGAGCACCGTGCGGGCGGCATCCAGGAGTCTTTCGATCGTCCACGCCTGCCACGCCACGCGGCTGCGCACCGGATGGGTGCCCTCGGTGAGGCCGATCGACATCACGCGCACGAGAAGCACCACGGATGCCGCGAACACCAGGCCCGCGACGGCGACACCCGGGACGAGCCAGGCGAAGGCGCCCGCGGCCGCGTGGCCGAGATCGTCCGCCCCGCGGATCCCCTGCGCCACGACGAGACCGCCCACGGTGAAGGAGGCGAGCGGGAGAAGAGCGAGCACCACCGCCGATGCCGCGTAGGCCCACAGCCAGCGGGTGGGCGCCGGGGGCCGGTGCGTCGGCCACCCCTTCGCCGTCCCGCCCACGCGGACGGCGGGCGATCCCGCCCACGACTGGTCCGCCTTGACGCGTCCGAAGACGGCCGAGCCCGGCGCGATCTCGGCACGGCGACCGATGCGGGTGCCGGGTGCGAGCGTCGAGCGAGCGCCGACCGTGGCCTCGGCGCCGATGCGCACCTCGCCGATGCGGACGAGATCGCCGTCGATCCAGTACCCGGTCAGGTCGACCTCGGGCTCGATCGAGGCCCCGTCGCCGACGACGAGCATTCCCGTGACGGGAGGCAACGCGTGCAGGTCGACGTTCCGACCGATCCGCGCGCCCAGCGCCCGGGCGTAGTACGACACCCAGGGGGCTCCGGCCAGACCCACGGCATCCACCTGATCGGCGATCTGCTCGGCGAGCCAGAGCCGGATGTGCACCCACCCGCCCCGCGGATAGTCGCCGGGGCGCACGCCCGAGAGAAGAAGTCGAGCGGATGCCACGGCGATCGCCATGCGCCCGAACGGCGTCGCGAAGACGAGGAGACCGACGACGAGAGCCGGCCAGGGCACCGACGGCAGCACGTCGAATCCGGGGACGAGCCGAAGGAGCGCCGAGGCCGTGAGCAGGTACAGCAGCCACCGCACACCCGAGAGGATGAACAGCGGAGCGCCGAGGAGGGTCTGCGCCCACTGGGTGGTGCGCGGCGTCGGTTCGGCGCGGTGGAAGGCGGCGGGCGTCTCGTCGGAGAGCTGCGGCCCGAGCGCCTTGGCCATGGCCCCGAGGCGCGGAACGTCGTAGATGTCGGCGACCGAGAACTCCGGCACCCGTGCCCGGATGCGCGAGACGAGCTGCGCCGCGGCGAGCGACCCCCCACCGAGATCGAAGAAGTCGGCCTTGCGCTCGGTGACGGGGATACCGAGGACGGCCTGCCACTGCTCGGCCAACCAGGCCTCGTCGACCGAGAAGTCCGTCGCGGCGGGGGCTTCCACCCCCGGCAGAGGCCACGGGAGGGCCGCGCGGTCGACCTTGCCCGAGGTGCGGACCGGCAGGGAGTCCACCACGCCGAGGAGGGGGATGGTCGCGGCCGGGAGGCGTTCCGCGAGAGCCGCACGGGCAGCCCCGCGATCGAGCTCGGCTCCGAGCTCCATCACGAGATAGCCGACGAGGACCGGCACCCCCGCTTCAGTGGTCCGCACGGCCACGGTCGCCGCGCTCACGTCCGGAAGATCCTGCAGCGCCGATTCGACCTCACCGAGCTCGATCCGGCGGCCGCCCACCTTGACCTGATCGTCCGCGCGTCCCTGGAACACCAGCCCCTCGCGCTCGAAGCGCACGAGGTCTCCCGAGCGATACGCCCGCTCCCACCCGAGGGTCGGCATCGGTGCGTACTTCTCGGCGTCCTTCGCGGGATCGAGATACCGGGCGAGGCCGACACCGCCGATGATCAGCTCGCCCACCGCGCCCTCGGGGACGGGGAGTCCCTCGGCATCCACTACCGCGAGGGCCCACCCGTCGAGGGGCAGGCCGATGCGCACGGGCAGAGAGCCGTCGAGCGGAGCCGCGCACGCCACGACGGTGGCCTCGGTCGGACCGTAGGTGTTCCACACCTCGCGCCCCTCGGCCACGAGGCGAGCGGCGAGCTCGGGCGGACACGCCTCTCCGCCGAAGATCAGCAGGCGCACGTTCTCGATCGAGTCGGCCGGCCACATCGCGGCGAGGGTCGGAACGGTCGAGACGACCGTGATCCCCTGCCGCAGCAACCACGGGGCCAGGTCCTCCCCCGAGCGCACGAGAGAACGAGGAGCCGGCACGAGGCACGCCCCGTGTCCCCAGGCGAGCCACATCTCCTCGCACGAGGCGTCGAACGCGACCGACAGTCCGGCCAGCACGCGGTCGCCGGGGCCGAGCGGCTCGCCCTGCAGGAAGATCCGCCCCTCCGCCTCGACGAACGCCGCCGCCGAACGGTGAGACACCGCCACGCCCTTCGGGACGCCCGTGGATCCGGAGGTGAAGATGATCCACGCGTCGTCGTCGATCGTGGGCGGGGCGACGACGGGGACGGCGCTCGTGCTGGGGTGCGGCGCCTCTCCGTCGTAGAGACGGACGAGATCACCCTCGGCCGCGACGAATTCCCCCTCCCCCGCGACGATGCCGCGCACCCCGGCTTCGCCGAACACCAGGCGCGCGCGCTCGTCGGGGTCATCGGCATCCACCGGCACGTAAGCGGCGCCCGCCGCCATGACCGCGAGGATCGAGACGTACAGCTCCTTCGACCCGGACGGCATGCGCACGCCCACCCGGTCGCCCCGACGCACGCCCGCCTCGTGCAGGGCCGCCGCCGTCCGCCTCACCCGCGCGAGCAATTCGCGGTAGCTGAGGGCTCCGGATCCGTCGTCGATCGCGGAGGCCTCCGGATGCCGAGACGCGACGTCTGCGAGGATGTCGATGAGGGTGCGCGCGGGAGCCGCGGCCCCCGTACGGTCGAGCGGGGCCTGAGCTTCGGAAGCGGAGGTCGTCACGGGGATGAACAGTACAACCCCCGGGAAAACACCCCGGAACGGCCGCCCCGGTTCACCTTCCGTTCACCCGTGCAACGCAGTCTGTTAGCAGTCGCTGTTTACCGTTCACGACGAACCCTGCACCGGGTTCCTGTTCCCGACATGCGAAGGATTCACACCGTGAAGCTCTCCCGACTCGCCCAGCTGGGCACCGTGGCCGCCGTGGCCTCCCTGACCCTCGCCGGCTGCGCCGGCCCCTCGGGCTCCGGCGACGCCGCGGGCTCGACCCCCTCGTCGACCTCGTCCGACGTCGCGTTCACCGTCGACCCGAACCTCTCGGGCACGATCACCGCGGGTGGCTCGAGCGCCCAGGCCAACGCGCAGGCCGCGTGGACCAGCGCGTACAACGCCCAGGCCAAGGGCGTCACCATCAACTACGACAAGTCGCAGGGCTCCGGCGGTGGCGTCACCAACTTCCTCAGCGGCGCGTACGACTTCGCCGGCTCCGACTCGCCGCTGAACGCGGACCAGACGGCCCAGTCCAAGGCCCTCTGCACCGAGGGTGGCGTCAACATCCCCGTCTACCTCGATGGCGTGGCCATCATCTTCAACATCCCCGGCGTCACGAGCCTGAAGCTCTCGGGCGAGACGATCGCGAAGATCTTCGCTCTGCAGATCACCGACTGGTCCGACCCGGCCATCACCAAGGACAACGGCACGGCCCTCTCCGCCGGCGCCATCACCACCGTCGCGCGTTCCGACGGCTCGGGCACCACGCAGAACTTCACCAACTACCTCGCCGCGACGCAGTCGTCGGTCTGGACCTCGCCCGCGGGCAAGGACTGGCCCATCGAGGGCAACGTGTCGAAGCAGAAGGGTGGCTCGGGCGTCGTCGAGGCCGTCAAGGCCGGCACCGGAACCATCGGCTACGCTGACCACTCCGCCATCGGCAGCCTGAACGCCGCATCGATCATCCAGGACGGCACCGCCATCGCCTACAGCCCCGAGGCCGTCACCGCGACCTTCGCGGCCGCCGCGGTCGACGCCAGCAACGGTGTCGCCGGTGACCTGTCGAAGAAGTTCGACTACTCGAAGCTCACCGCTGAGACGTACCCGATCCCGCTCGTGTCGTACGCCGTCACCTGCACCACGTTCAAGGACGCCAAGCAGTCCGAGCTCGTCAAGTCGTACCTCGGCTTCGTGACCAGCACGCTCGGCCAGCAGGTCGCGGCCAAGAACGCCGGCTCCGCGCCGCTGCCCGACTCGGTGCTCTCGGCTGCTGCCGAGACGCTCGCGTCGATCAAGTAAACATCTCTTCGGACTCGGCCCGGCCCGCACCTCGTGTGCGGACCGGGCCGGGCTGATCGGAGCGGTCGACCAGCTCGAACGCTCCGCTGAGCCAGCATCCTCAGAGAACACCCGACCGAGGAGAACCATGACCCGTGCCGAGCGTGAGGTCCCCCGTGACTGACACCGTCGCTGACACAGAGACCGCCCCGTCCTCCCCTCCCCCGCCTCGGACGTCGATCGTCGGCAAGCGCCGCGTCGGCGATTCGGTCTTCCTGGGGCTGTCGACCACGGCCGCCGTGTCGATCATGATCATCCTCGCCGGGGTGGCGATCTTCCTGATCATCCGCGGCATCCCCGCGATCACCGGCAACTGGACCGAGGGCGACCTCGCGGGCTACCAGAACGGCAGCTGGACCAACTTCTGGGAGTACGTCGGTCCGCTGCTGTTCGGCAGCATCTGGGCCGCGCTCATCGCCATGGTCATCGGCACGCCGGTCGCCATCGGCATCGCGCTGTTCATCTCGCACTACGCCCCGCGTCGGATCGCCGGCTTCCTCGGCTACATCGTCGACCTGCTGGCCGCGGTCCCCTCGATCGTCTTCGGCCTGTGGGGCATCATCGTCATGCGCCCGCTGCTCGTGCCGGTCGGTGAGTTCCTCAACCAGTACCTCGGCTGGATCCCGCTCTTCCAGGGCCCGGTCTCGACCACGGGTTCGACGATGTTCACCGGTGGTGTCGTCCTCGCCGTGATGATCCTCCCGATCGTCACCTCGATCACGCGCGAGATCTTCCTGCAGACCCCGCGCCTGCACGAAGAGGCCGCCCTCGCGCTGGGCGCCACGCGCTGGGAGATGATCCGTCTCGCGGTCTTCCCTTACGCCCGCAGTGGCATGGTCTCGGCCACGCTCCTCGGTCTCGGCCGCGCGCTCGGAGAGACGATGGCCATCGCGCTGATCGTCTCGCCCACCCTGATCTACTCGGTGCTGCTGCTCACCGACGGATACAACTCGCAGACCATCGCGGCCAACATCGCGCTGAACTTCCCGATCGCCACCGACCTCCAGCGCTCGGCGCTGATCGGTACCGGCCTCATGCTGTTCGTCGTCTCTCTCGCGGTGAACATGCTCGCCCGCTACATCATCGGGGCGACGGGCCCCGGTGCGAAGGGTCGCAAGAAGGGCAAGCGCTCATGACCGTCACGGCCCCCTCGTCCTCGTCTCCCCTGGCCCTCACCAGCGGCCAGCTGCCCCGCTTCATCGAGCCCGCGCTCCTGGTCGGCGTGGCCGTCGTGGTCGCGGTCATCCAGCTCCTGCTGGGCGGCTTCGCCCTCGCGACGTGGCTGATCCTCTCGGCGGTGCTGTACCTGATCGCCATCGGGGTCGGGTCCTCGATCGTCGAGAATCGCCGCAAGGCGGTGGACCGCGTCGTCCGCGGCCTGGTGACCGTCGCGTTCCTCCTCGCGGTCGCACCCCTCATCTCGACCCTGTGGACCGTGGTCTCCAAGGGCCTCGCGGTGGTCAACTGGAACTTCGTCACGCAGGTGGGCGGCACCGCCTTCAACCCCGACACCCTCGAGGTCGTCGCGACGGCGGGCGCCTGGCAGGCCATCACGGGCACGCTCATCATCACGGGTATCGCCGCCCTCATCTCGGTGCCGATCGGCGTCCTCGCCGCGGTCTACCTGGTCGAGTACGCGCAGCCGAACAACCCACTGCGTCGCGCGATCACCTTCCTCGTCGACGTGATGACCGGCATCCCCTCGATCGTCGCCGGTCTGTTCGCGTTCTCGCTGTTCAGCCTGGTCGTCGGTCCGAAGGCGTTCAGCGGGTTCTCGGCATCCATCGCCCTCTGCGTGCTGATGATCCCCATCGTCATCCGCTCCACCGAAGAGATGCTGCGCCTCGTCCCGGCCGACTTGCGCGAGGCGTCCCTCGCGCTGGGCGTGCCGCGCTCGGCGACGATCATCAAGGTCGTGCTGCGTACCGCCGCATCGGGCATCATCACCGGTGTCGTGCTGGCCGTGGCCCGCGTCGTCGGTGAGACCGCGCCGATCTTCATCGCGGCGAGCTTCACCGACAACTTCAACGCCAACCCGTTCGAAGGCCCGATGCAGACCCTCCCCGTGATGGCCTACACCGCGTACAGCTTCCCCGGTCAGGACATCGATGCGTCTCAGGCGAACGCCTGGGGTGCGGCCTTCCTGCTCGTCGTCCTCGTCGTCATCTTCAACCTGATCGCCCGTATCGTGGCGGCGGTGTTCGCGCCCAAGGCGCGCTGAGCCCAGAAAGGCACTCACTCGTGTCCAAGAGCATCGAGGTCCAAGACCTCAACGTCTACTACAGCGACTTCCTCGCGGTCGAGGGCGTCTCGATCGACATCGAGCCCCGCTCGGTCACCGCCTTCATCGGCCCCTCGGGCTGCGGCAAGTCCACGTTTCTGCGCACGCTGAACCGCATGCACGAGGTCATCCCCGGCGGTCGCGTCGAGGGCCGCGTGCTCATCGACGGCGACGACCTCTACGGTCCGGGCGTCGACCCCGTGCTCGTGCGTCGCCACGTCGGCATGGTCTTCCAGCGCCCCAACCCGTTCCCGACGATGTCGATCCGCGAGAACGTGCTGGCCGGCGCGAAGCTCAACGACAAGCGGATGCCGAAGAGCGACGCCGACGCCCTGGTCGAGAAGTCGCTGCGGGGCGCCAACCTCTGGAACGAGGTCAAGGACCGTCTCGACAAGCCCGGCGGCGGCCTCTCGGGCGGTCAGCAGCAGCGTCTGTGCATCGCGCGCGCCATCGCCGTCTCGCCCGACGTGCTGCTGATGGACGAGCCGTGCTCGGCCCTCGACCCGATCTCGACCTTCGCGATCGAAGAGCTGATCGGCGAGCTGAAGAGCGAGTACACGATCGTCATCGTGACGCACAACATGCAGCAGGCCTCGCGTGTGAGCGACAAGACGGCGTTCTTCAACATCGCCGGCACCGGCAAGCCCGGAAAGCTCATCGAGTACAACGACACCGCGTCGATCTTCACCGCACCCAGCGTCCAGGCGACCGAAGACTACGTCTCGGGCCGTTTCGGATAAGCAGTCCCGTGCGAAGGCCCCGCTCCGGCGGGGCCTTCGTCGTTCCCCGGGCCGCTCAGTCGCGGGGGCTGAGCAGGTAGGCGTTCAGTTCATCGGTGAAGGCGCGGTCCACCGGCACCTCGATCCCGTCGACGGATCGGACCGGGGCCGCGAGCCGCACGCTCGACAGCAGCCAGGCGGCATCCGCTGTGGCGAGGTCTTTCGCCGGCACCGTCTCGTACGCCGTGGTGAAGCCGCGACCCTCGAGGTACGCGAACAGACTGAGCTGTGTCGTCCCGTGCAGGATGCCGGCCTGCGGCTCCGGCGTCACGAAGCGGTCGCCGACACGCAGGACGATGGATGCCGTGGGCGCCTCGAGCAGGTAGCCGTCGCTCGTGACGAACACGGCGTCGTCGGCCCCGCGACGTTTCGCCTCGCGGATGGCGGCCATGTTGACGGCGTACGAGAGCGTCTTGGCCCCGAGCAGAAGCCAGGGAGCGCGCGCGGGGACGTCGAGGGCGTAGCCGCGATCGAGGGTGGCGACAGCGACACCTGTCGTTCGTCCGCTCGTGTTGTCGGGGGCGTCGGCGAGCGTGATCCACGCCGTCGGCGCGGGGCCGTGCTCGACGCCGCGGCTGAGCAGCAGCTTCATGACGTTCTCCCCCGCCCCCGCCTCGCGCGCCACGCGCTCGATCGCGACGCGCCACTGGGCGAGGTTCGGCGCGGGGAGGTCGCAGAGCGCCGCGGAATGCGCGAGGCGCGCGAGGTGCGGTCCGACCTCTTGCGGATGGCCGTCGACGACGCCGAGGCTCTCGAACACGCCGTCTCCGCGCTGAGCACTGAGCTCACCCACCCCGAGGGCGGGACCGTGTGGGTCGATCTCGTGCAGCGTGTCACGGTAGTCGACGCCTTCGTCATCGGATGCCGCAGGGTCGATCACGAGAGCGAAGCGCCAAGCCATGAGCCGAGCCTACGCCGCACCGCCGACACGCCCGGGTCTTGTCAACCGGGCTGTTCGAGGGAATGTCCGCGGGCGGGGCTTGTTACACTTTCCTAGCCGGGCCGCAGTAACCCCGGGCTCCATCTTCTGCCGCTATGAGCGGCCATGCGCCGAGAGGCGTTCTGCGGTCCGGCACTTATCTTTTCCGCTCAGGTCAGCGCGTCACGGCGCCAGAGAGCGGCCGACGCCGACAGGTCCTCCGCGTACGTGGCGAGCCGCAGAGCGCGCGTGGTGAGAGCTGACGCCCGCTCCGACTCGGTGTTCTCGTAGTCGTCGGCGAGATGGGTGGACCCCGCCGCCTGCACGCGGCAGAACGCCGCGGCGCGATCGAGGGCCACGGCGAAGTCCCCTTCGAAGAGCCCGCGCAGGATGGTGTCGATCAGCTGCACCAGCTCTTCGGGGCCCGCCGGCGCCGGAGCCCCGGCCACCACGGCATCCACCGTCGCCATCTCCACCCGACCGCGCTCGTAGAGCAGGGCTGCCGTGGCGGCGTCGTCGTGGATCATCAGCTGCAGAAGGTAGAGGCGCCACAGCGAGCCGGGAAGGGAGCGAGCGGGCGAGCGCGACCACAGCTCGGCGATGTCGTCGATGCCGTGATCGTCGGTGAACGCCACCAGCCGCTCGACCACGTCGATGCTCGGATCGGCGCGGACGCGCGACAAGAG
The DNA here is from genome assembly GCF_001421275.1 of Microbacterium sp. Leaf203. Lineage (NCBI taxonomy): Bacteria > Bacillati > Actinomycetota > Actinomycetes > Micrococcales > Microbacteriaceae > Microbacterium > Microbacterium sp. Leaf203. Next base: position 262,498 of record NZ_LMKF01000025.1, read on the forward strand.
CGCCTGCGCCGTGCTGTGCGCGACCCGCGACACCTCGGCCGGGTCCTCCGCCGAGAACAGACGGTCGAACAGCTCTGCGGGACGCCGAACCGGCTTGTGGAATTCGCGGGGGGAATCGCTCATGCATCCAGGCTAGAGCGTCCCCCTCGCGGGGCGGGCCGCACGCGAGGTACCCGCTGGCGACTGCACCGGAACAGGCAGTCTGAAGGTGATCAGGCCGTGGCGACGGCGAGCACGGGGGCCGAGCTCGGCGTGCCGTCGGGAGAACCACCCGCGGGTTCGACCGTCACGGCGATGACGTCACCGCTGTGCATCTCACCCGAGAGCTGAGCCGTGGCGTTGCCATCGGCATCCGGCTCGAAGATCCCGGCCGGGATCGCGATCTGGTTCTCACCGCGAACGAACCACAGCTCGTAGGTCTTGCCGTCGGGCAGCGCCGGCATGCCGTCGGCGACGAGCACGCTCTTTCCGCTCGAGGGCGACCAGTGCGCCGTGGCGACCGTTCCGTCGGGCATGGTGGCCGAGGCCGACTGCGCGTCGGGTGCATCTTCGATCTGCTGGAGGGCGACGACCGCGGCGGGCGGAGCGAACAACTGGCTGACGGTGACGGCGCCGAAGCCGAGCACGAGGACGGCGGCGAATGATGCGGCCAGTGCGAACCAGCGACGGGCGCCCCATCCGGATCCCGGAGACGCGCCGACCGTGACGGCCTCGCGCTCGGGCTCGGTGACAGCGGGGCTGGCCGCGGCGAAGTCCTCGACGTCGTCGACGGATTCGGCGGCGGAAGCGGATGCCGCTGACTCCTGCGGGAGGTCGGAGATGCGCGCGAACAGCGAAGCCCGCACGGACGGCGGAGGCTCGACGGGCTCGACGGAGTCGCCGATCGCGGCTACCGCGTCGACGGCGTGGCGCACGTGGTGGTCCCAGCTCGGGTTACCCGCGAGAGCCTCCTGGTACGCGCGCTCATCAGCCTCGGAGAGCGCGTTGAGCGCGTGTCCGACGGCGAGGTCGGCGAAATCCCTCTCGTTCACTTGTCCACCCCCATCTCCATTCTCAAGCGCGACAATCCGTCGCGCATTCGTGTCTTGACCGTACCGAGCGGCGCCCCGACGAGGGTCGCGATCTCACTTTGGCTGTACCCGCCGAAATAAGCGAGCGTGAGCGCTTCTTTCTGCGCCTCGGGGAGCGTCGCCAGTGCATCGACGACGCGCCGCCCTTCCATTTTCAGTTCGACCTTCTCGGACACGGCGTCGTATGCGACGTCCATATCCCGGAAGCCCGCGCGCACATCTCGATCGACGCTCGACTGCGAGGACCGCACGCGGTCCACCGCTCGACGGTGCGCGATCGTGAGAACCCACGATCTTCCCTGACCTCTGTTCGGAGTGAAGCGCCCAGCGGATTGCCAGATCTCGAGGAAGACCTCCTGAAGCACTTCCTCGCTCTGCGAGCGGTCCACGAGCACACGGAGGATCAGACCGAAGGCGCGGGCCGACAGGGAGTCGTACAGCTCGGCGAAAGCGGCGCGGTCGCCGGCGGCGACGCGCTGCAAGAGGACACCCACGTGGTCGGCGTTCTCCGTCCCGTCGTCGGGAAGGTCGAAACCGTCGATCACCATGACCCCATCATTGCCTACGCCCCGCGCACCCCCGCGCGCGTGTGTGCGCGTGGCGAGACAGCTCGGGGCAAACCGTTATCTTGAGCCTCCGCGGCCTTCCGGGCGTCACCGGATTCGATCGAAAAACATTCTGAAGAATATTTATTCTCGCTTGACCAGGGATTTAAAGCCCTCGAATGCCGGCGACCGGTCAAATCCGCAACATTTCGCAATCCGATCCCGAGGGGGTCCCGAAGACCCTGTGTAAGCCGCTCCACGGCGAACCGCCCCTCGCACCGGGGTGTCCCTGACGGGTCGCAGACGCGATCCGGATGATTTCGGAGGAATGTCATGCTCACCAACAAGAAGCCCGTTGTCGCTGGTCTCGCCCTCGTTCTGGGCTCGGCCTTCGCTCTCACCGCATGTTCGGGTGGCACCACCTCGGGTGGCTCGACCACCGAGGAGAGCGCAATGCCCTCGATGTCGGCCTCGCCGTCGATGTCGTCCAGCGCGATGGACCCCGCCGCCAACCTCGTCGGCCCCGGTTGCGCCGACTACGCCGCCGCCGTTCCCTCGGGTTCCGGCTCGGTCGCCGGCATGGCTGCTGACCCGGTGGCCACCGCCGCGTCGAACAACCCGCTGCTGAAGACGCTCACCGCGTCCGTCAGCGGCCAGCTGAACCCCGACGTCAACCTGGTCGACACGCTGAACGGTTCGGAGTTCACGGTATTCGCCCCGGTCGACGACGCGTTCGCCAAGATCCCGGCCGCCACCATCGACGGCCTCAAGACCGACTCGGCCACCCTGACCAAGATCCTCACGTACCACGTGGTCCCCGGCCAGATCGCCCCCGACGCGATCGACGGCACGCACACCACGGTCGAGGGCCAGGACGTCACCGTCTCGGGCTCGGGCGACTCCATCAAGGTGAACGACAGCGCCAGCGTCATCTGCGGTGGCGTCCAGACGGCCAACGCCACCGTGTACCTCATCGACACGGTGCTGATGCCCCCCACCATGTAATTCACGAAAGCGCGAGTCATCGCGTTTTCGACCGGTCGATGATCGACCGATCCTGACGGCGAGCGCCGGACCCCAGGCGAGGGGGTCCGGCGCTCGCTTTCGTTCGTCAGAACGCGACCGTGCGGATGATCTCGTTCTGCACGAGCCGGGCGGCGACGGGCCCGGCGTTCATGAACCACGGGTCGAAGTCGACGGTCGTCGTCTTCTGGCCGGCGACGGCGGAAAGGGTCTGCCACAGCGGCGCCTGCTCGATGAACGACACGCCCTGCCCCGTTCCGCCATAGAACACGTGATCCGCGTCGGCGAGGTCGATCTGTTCGGCGCTGATCTCCTGCGACGTCTCGTCGAACCGCTGCGACTCTGGGCGTCCGAGACCGAGATCCTCCGCGATGCCTCCCGCGAAGGACGGCACTCCCATGATGCGCGTGCGGTCGCCCGTCGACTGCAGGAACGATACGGCCGGCTCCCCCGCCGGGTGGGTCTGCGAGAACGCGGCGCTCTGGGCCTGAAGATCGTCGAGGATGCCGCGGGCATCGCCCTCGTCACCCAGGGCGTCGGCGATGAGGAGGAAGTCGCTCTTCCAGTTCACCCCGTTGCCCTTCGTCACCACGGTGGGCGCGATGGCCGCGAGAGCGTCGTAGAGCTGGGCGCCCCGGGTCGAGTTGATCAAGATCAGATCGGGCGCGGCTTGCGCGATTGCCTCGAGGTCGGGCTCGGTCCGCTGGCCGATGTCGGACATGGCGTCCAGCGCCGGCGCCCGCTCGGGGAACGCGTCGAGCAGATACCGGGGCACCAGTCCGCTGTTCTCGGCCCGTGTCGCCGCCACCGGCACCTGGCCCAGAGAGAGGAGCGCGTCGAGCTGCCCCGTGGAGACGACCGCTATACGCTTCGGCTCGGACGGAATCTCGGTCGTCCCGGCGAAGTGCGTCACCTCGCGGGGGAAGACGCCGTCGGCTTGCGCGGAGCCCATGCCGGGCTCGAGGTCGCGCGAGACGGTCCACTCCCCGGTCGAGCCGGCCTCGGCATCCACCGCCGAAGGGCCCGCGGCGGGGCCGGCGCATCCAGCGAGGGCGAGCACGGCTGCAGCGAGGCCGACGCCGACGAGTCGTCGAGGACGGAATCGGGCACGGGAGGACAACAAACGAAAGTCGATCACCCGGTTAGGTTATCCTTACCTATGTGATCGTCGTCCAGCCGCCCACCGTCCCGGGCGTGGCGGAACGGGATTCGAGTCGACGGTCGTCGCGACGACGCGCGGTCATGTTCTTCCTGGTCGTCAGCGGCATCCTCGTCGGACTCGTCCTCGCGAGTCTCGCCGTGGGATCTCGCGCCCTCAGCCCCCTCGATGTCGTGTCGACCCTCTTCTCGGATCGACAGGATGCCGCCGGCGTCATCGTCCATCAGCTCCGCCTACCGCGCACCCTCACCGCGATCTTCGCCGGGGCCTGTCTCGGCGTGGCCGGCGTGCTCATGCGCGCCGCGACGCGGAACCCGCTCGCCGACCCGGGCCTGCTCGGGGTGAACGCGGGCGCCGCCCTCGGCGTCGTCGTCGCCATCGGGTTCTTCGGGGTCGCGACGGCGAGCGGATACGTCTGGTTCGCCTTCGCGGGCGCGGCGGGGGCGTCGCTGCTGGTGCACACCGCGGTCCGCGGCGAGCGGCGCGACGACACCATCGGTCTGGTCCTGGCCGGGGTGGCGCTCAGCGCGTGTCTGGGCGCCGTCGTCCGCATCATCACGCTGGCCGACGACGACACCTTCGAGTCGTTCCGGTTCTGGGCGGTCGGTTCGTTCGAGCGCCGCGATCCCGACGTCGCGCTCCAGCTCCTGCCCTTCGCCGTCGTGGGCCTCCTGCTCGCCGTCGTCGTGGCGCGGGGCCTCGATCAGCTGCAGCTCGGCGCCGACCTGGCGCGGGCGCTCGGGGTCTCTCCCCCGCTGGTCATGATCGGCTCGGGCGTCGCCATCACCCTGCTCTGCGCCGCCGCGACCGCGGCAGCGGGACCCCTGGCCTTCATCGGACTGCTCGTGGCTCACGCCGTTCGCGGCGCGGTGGGCGGGTCCGTCCGGACGTCGCTCCCCCTGGCCGCCGTGACCGGGGCAGCGCTGACGCTCGCGAGCGACGTCCTCGGTCGGGTCATCGCCCCTCCCGGCGAGGTGGAGGCGGGGATCGTCGCCGCTTTCCTCGGGGCCCCGCTGCTGCTGTGGCTCATCCTCCGGAAGAAGCGGATGCCGTGAGCACAGCAACCTTCCTCCGCACTCCCGCGCGCTCGCGACGGCGCCTCCGATACGCACTGGTCCTGGTCGGCACGCTCGTCGTCGCGGCGATAGCCGCGGTGGTCGGGCTCACGACGGGTTCCTTCCAGGCGTCCATCGGGCAGGTGGCATCCGCGCTGACCGGAGAGGGTGACGGACGGACGACCGTCGTGGTCGTGGGCCTGCGCGTCCCGCGCGTTCTGGCCGCTCTGGCCATCGGCGCCGCCCTCGGCGTGGCCGGGGCCGTGTTCCAGACGCTCGCCCGCAACCCGCTCGCGAGCCCCGACATCGTCGGATTCAGCGCCGGGTCGGCCACCGGGGCGCTCGTCGGGCTCACTTTTCTCGCGCCGACCGCCTCTCCCGCCGCCGGGGCATGGATCGGCGGTCTGCTGACCGTCGTGGTCGTCATGGCCATCGCCCGCAGCGTGGGCGTCTCGCGAGAGCGGACCATCCTCGCCGGGATCGCGCTCTCGACCCTGCTGTCGGCGGTCAACGACTACCTCCTGACCCGGGCCCCGCTCGAGATCGCCCGCAACGCGACGCAATGGCTTCACGGGAGCCTGGCGGCGACATCTCTCGACGATGTGGCGCTGCTGCTCGCGTCGATCGGCATCCTGTCACTCGTATTGATCGTCGTGTACCGCGACTTCCGCGCTCTCGAGCTCGGCGACAACACCGCTGTCGCCCTCGGGGTGCGCACCGGGCGAGTACGACTCGTGCTCATCGTCGTCGCCGCGCTGCTCACCGGGACCGCGACCGCGGTCGCCGGTCCCATCGGTTTCATCGCTCTGGCCGCACCGCAACTCGCCCGACGCACCATGGGCACCAGCGGGATCCCGCTGGTCGGCTCCGCGGTCACGGGCGCAGCCGTGCTCCTCGTCGCCGACGTCATCGCCCAGCGCGCCCTGGCACCGTTGCAGATTCCGGTCGGCCTGCTCACCGCCGTCGTCGGGGGCGCCTACCTGTTCTGGATCGTGTCGCGGCGACGCCGGTGAGCACGAGCGCCCCCGCGGGGCCGGTAGGCTGGACGGCGAGGGCCTCTAGCTCAGTCGGTAGAGCATCGGACTTTTAATCCGCGGGTCGTGGGTTCGAGCCCCACGGGGCCCACCATGTTGCGCTTACTCGAAATATCGTCCAAAGCGATGTTAGAATTTCGCGTGATTCGTCCGACCTTGAAGCACCCTTGCTGCCAGCGAGGGTGCTTTCCTGTTGGAACGCGGCGTCCGCGGCCAGGAGTGCGTCGAATGGCGCGTGGAGCTCCGCTCCCGTCACCTCGTCAACCTCGACGTAGATGCGCCGGAACAGCGCCTGGTTCATGAGTCGGCGAATCTCGTCTGTGGCGTTCGCATAGACCTCGCCTGGTCGCTCGAGGAACGACACGGCGGCGTCGATGTAATCCAGGACGTCCGCGAGCTTGCGTTCGACATTCTCGAGTTGCGCCGCCATGATGGCTCGCTGCTTGGTAATTGCGGAGATGCGCCTCTGGATGGTCGCGCGTGGGATCAACCCGTCCGCGGCCAGATCCAGCAGGTTTTGCTCCTGCGTATCCAGCTTCTTCAAGTTCGCACTGACCTGCTTGTGCAGTGACCGCGTGGCCCGCTGGTCGTTATCCACGGTGCGCTGTATCCCCTCCCGAAGGGCCTTCGAGAACGCTTCCGTCACCCGTTGCCGTTGCCAAAAGCGCACAACAGCATCTTCAAGTCGAGGTAGCTGCGAGCGAACGACCACACTCCGATTACTGCCGCTCCGCCAGTTGAAGGACAAGAGATGCACGGATCGACGAGCCAGTTGTCTTCGAAATTGCAGCTTTGAATGACGTTCGAAAGTCGCGATCCAACTCGATCGTGAATTGTTACCTTCGGGTGTAAGGTTTTGCTCATCATGGCTACCAAACACATTGCGCAGATCACCGACGACCTCGACGGCACCGTCCTCGAGCAGGGTGAGGGAAAGCAGATCACCTTCTCTGTCGAAGGCCGCGCATACGAGATCGACCTCTCCGACAGCAACGCCGACAAGTTCTACAAGGCGCTCGCCCCGTTCGTCGACGCAGCCCGCGCAACTGGATCCGCCGCCGGTGGGCGAGCATCCCGTGGAAGCGCTCGCGCCAAGAGCGATCTCGACCTGGGCGCGGTACGCAAATGGGCACGCGCCAACGGTCACACCGTGAGCGACCGCGGACGCGTGCCTGCCACCATCGTGGACGCCTATAAAGCTGCTACCGCGTAACCACCCCACTCACTCGTTGAAGCGTCCATTGCGATAGACGAGAAACGACGCCTCCGCCCATCGGCGGAGGCGTCGTTGTGTTTCAGGGCAGTGAAACGGCGTAACTTCGCAAGGTCGAACCGTCAATCGTTCTCGAAGCGCACATCCACCATCTTGTGAGTCCAAGCAATCACGTCGGGAGTTACGCCCGCTGCGAGAGCTTCGTGGACATATTGCTCCCAGCGTGCGCGAAGTTCGTCAGCCGACCCGGGAGGCATCTCCATCGAACGCTCTATCGCTTCCTGCCACGACGAAGCTTCCACATGCAGCGCTGAAATGATTTTCGGAGCCATCTGCTCGTTTGCGCGGGCCGTCTTCTCATCGAGCGCACCCAGCGCGTCGAGCACGTATGCGTCGAGCAGTCGAAGGACGGGTTTGCCTTCGTAGCGAGCTGCGAGGTCAGGCACGTCAGTCGCCCCAAGAATGCGCGCGGAGCGCGACGAAGTCGCCGCGGATGAATTCGTCCGCCAGGACGAGACGTTCGTCCTCGCTCAAGCCACGAAGGTTGCCTACTTTCTCGCCATCCTCATCAACGTTCTCGAAAAGAACCCGATCGGGATAAAACTCCAGGTTCCACTCGTCCGAATCAGAAACGGAGATACTCCTGTGCTCGTCGTCGCCGTCCGGAACGGCAATCGTCGAGAGAAGCGCCGCCTGATGCTCGAGGGTGATGTCCTCTTCAATCTCTGCACCGTACCGGTCGGTGAACCACACGCTGCGCATCAATTTCCGCCTCCCCAAATCGAATATCCACCCCTACCGTCGGGGTGCAGTGTGTCCCAGAAAATCGAGGGTTTCGTGTGTTGATCCTTCGGAACCAGCTGCGTGACACCATACCGACCATCCACGGTATCGGGATGCGCGTGGTGCCAGGTGAAGAGGGTCGGATCGGGGCTCTTACGGCCGCCCTCAGCGGCGACTCGGTCCGAGACCCCCGGAACCATCTCCTCCATACCGCGTGCGAAGTCGGGGTCGGAACGGATGGCCTCGTCGAGGGCCGCGTTAGCACGGTTCGAGTGGACCTTTCTCGACTTCGCCCAATCCCTCGGATCCAGCTCCATCTCGTACGCGACTGAGTAAAAGCGCCCGTCGGGGCCTTTCGGGGGCGCAATCTCGCCCCCACGCCGAAACAGCTTGCCAAGCACCGCACAGAGCTTGTCGAACAGTGGCATCAGCTTCCGAGCCGACGACAGCAGGTTCTCGATGAACCGGCCGACCCGCGTCGCAACGGACGAAACGCGCGCCACTATCTGCCCGACAGCCACCGGGGTACCGAGACCGAGCGTCGCCCCCGCAGTGATCAGCGCGCTGATAGCCGTACCCACGACCTGAGCGATACCGTCACGCACTAGCTCGTAGACGGCCTGCACGAGCGTGGATGCGATCTCGAGGCCCGACCCAACAGCGCCCGACCATGTGCCAGTTGACGCGACGGTGTCCGCCAGCGCCTGCACGTGGGCGCGGTAGGCGGTGATGGTCTCGCCGCTCATGTCATCGAGATCCGCCAGCCGGTGCTGCAGATCGCCGCCGACGCGATTGAGCTGGTTTGACACGTTTGCCCAGGTCTGCGCGAATGCCTGGACCTCGGCGGCATTGCCGGTGAGATCCTGCAGCCAGCCACGGAGGGGCTCGATGTGATCGAGCACCCATCCCAGCCCGTTCGCAAGGAGGGTGCCGATGGGGTCGATCACCGCGGCGATCGTGTCCACTGCCGTCGAGAAGGCCGCCATGCCGCCCTCAACCCAGTTGCCAGATTGGATGGCGTTGGCCAGGTCAGCGCCGTCTTGTAGAAGATAGGCGCCGCCGAACGCTGAGGGCTCAGATGCGACGGGAGCAGCAACGAGCGGATTGTCACTCATCAGCCCAGTCCTCGCTCGAGGCTGCGAACGACGTCGACGACGGAGTCTTCGTATCGCTGGAAGTCCCCAGCTGCATCGCGGATTTGTGATGCGGTGCGCTCGATAGTCCGACTGCCCTGCTGGATCGCAGAGCCGACGGCCTGTGATACCACGCCAACAGGCGGAACCATCCACGCGCACAGCAGCCCGAACGCACCACCAGAGAGGTTGATGGACTGCACCGCCGAGAGCGCCTGCGCAGCGTCAGAGGCGAGCTGATCGACGTGCCCAGCGTGCTGGTTCAGAAGCTCGGCGTCGATGCGGATGTTGCCCCCGCTCATCGGATGCCTCCTGACGGTCCGAGCTCGTCACCCGCATTGCGGGCCTCGAGATCCGCGGCGATCGTCTTCACGATCGGATCGTCGTCCCCCATGATTTCTGTCGTCGCGGCGAGCGTGTCGGCACGAGCCTGCCGTGTCGCCTTGCCCATCAGCTCGAAGATTTCGGCAGCCAGGCGGTCGCCACCACGGTCGAGCGCGCTGTCGCCGATCCGGAGGTCGCGTAGCACGCCGGCGGCGTCGACCTCGACCGACAGGTCACGGCGGATGGACACGGCTTTGCCGCGTACGCCGTCGATGGCGGACTGCAGTGCGGGATACCGCTCCGCGCGTTGCTGCGCCCGACGAACATCGTCTTGTACTCGCTGCACCGCTTCGTCAGCACCCCAGACCATGCGAGCCCCCTTCGCATTTCGGACACTCGACCTTATGACGATGCGTCCAAGATTTGGATGAGACTTCTCCCATCTTCGTCCGCAGGGGCGAGTGCGCCAGCCGCAGTTGCCGCCCGTCCGACCGCCTGGGACAGGCGGCGAGCACTATCAAGGGCTCTTAGGAACGACCGGGAGTGAAGGTCGCCACAACCAACGACACATAGGCTGTGTCGGCGGTACAGCCCCTCTCCACGGCGGCATCAGTCAGCAGCCTGCGCTCGTAGGGGTCGAACCCATCGGGGGCTGACGAGAATTCCACGGATCTGACGTTGCCGACGTCGCCCCAGCTCAGTTCATCGGCAGGGTGGATCTGACGCATGCGATCGGCACCGCACCACTCAGGGCGAACGTCCTGAGCGGAGGGCGGGGCGTGAGACACCGAGAGCCTTCCGTTCAACATTCGGTGATCGCACAGAGTGGAATCTCGCCAGGCCCGGACGAAGTTATCCATAGATGTGAGTGGGGAGAACCCGGCGGCGCCCAGTCACGCCCCGTGCGCTGTTCACGGCTCAGGGTGCGTTCGCGGCGGCTGCTATCTGCCTGAAACCCTGCTGCGCGGTCGATTCGTTTCTGTCGATCGTCATCGCCTTCCATGCGGTATCTCTCGGCGTATAGAACGTCTCACCGCGGCAGAGTTTCGCGTCTCATGCCTGCGCTCGCGGCGGTCCTTACAAGTCGAGCCTGGCAGTTCTCTTGCAATTGACCCGCTAGTCGCCCAAAATTGCTGGGTTCAGGAGGCATCCGCTTGATCGCACGAGACGAACTTGCAACAGTTTGGGAGTCGGATAGGTAGCGATTAAGAGGGGGTCCCGCCACATGTACAGCACACAGAGATCGATCGCCACGGATCGAGGAAAGCGATTACTCAATCGACCGATGTTCAGTTCGGAAGTCAAGATCCAGGAATGCACTATTGAACTAGCGCCATCGGTGCATTACATCTGCAGGTCTTTTCGCGACCAGCGTGAGGCAAAAGGGATATCTCAAGAGATGGTGGCACAAGCTGCAGGTATCGCAGTTGTTACGTACGGACATCTTGAGCGATGCGCCACCCCATCGGGCGCGCTTCCAAACCCAAAATTGCACACACTCTTGCGGATATATGACGCACTAAGCATGAAGCCGCTGTTTGCCCTATAGCTCTTTCGCCAACAGGACTCAAGTAGTCACGGCTACTTGTTTCGCACTCGTGAACGTTCTTTCATCGAGGGTAGTCAGCGCTGAGCGGTTGAGATACAGCCCCGCGGGCTATATGAAAGGCTGATAGGAATGCTTACTAAGAACCGGTTCAGGACTGCCGCTTTGATCGCAGCTCTGGGCGTCTGCCTCTCTTCCGGGGTCGCAGGGGCGAACGCGACCGTCCAATCACAGGCGTCGGCGGACTCTGGAGCGACACTTGTTTGGACAACGGATCCTTCTACAGTGTCGTCTCGGTCTCTCCAGGCGGCAAGCGCTGCACAAACGTGGGCGGGATGCGGAGTTGGGGTGGATCCGAACAAGACAGTCCGCAGTTTCCCCAGGTCGAAAATCCTCCGATGCGGGAATGCAAATTTTGGTTATTTCCATATCAAGGCGCGCCACGAAGGTGACTGGCAGGCCAAGGCTGCTGGTACGAACCAGAATTGGCGCGATATCGCGGACATCGGCATCGACGCCGCCCTCCGGGATCCCGTCATCACGAAACCCCGAGACTCCAATGACACCACGTGCTACTCTCGCAAGATCTTCCTGGTGAACACGCAGAATAATCAGACCGTCGGTGAAACTATCGTTCGCGTCGTCGCCGGCAACCGGAGCAACAACATCGTGACCGCGTTCCCGTCGTCTGGCTACTGCACTGGACAAGAATAGGATGGCGTTGAATTTACACGAGCAGTTAGTCAATAGACTGGGCGAGATCTGTGAGGTATCGAGGATCGACGCTGTCGCCTACAACCTTCGACCGCGGAATGCTTCTGACGTGAGACCTGTGGAGTTTATCGCTCCTCCTCCGGCGCTTGAGAAATACCTGCACAGGACCGCTTCGGATGCGTTGCTCGCCCTCGGGGAAGTCGGTGACGACCCAAGTGGTGTCACCGCGGCGCTGGCACTTCTCGTGGTACACGTTGAGGAGGAAATCTACGTGGACTCGCAAACTGATTTGCTCGCGATTGAGGTCACCCCTGAAAGTCTGAACGTCACGCGGTCGAACCCCATCCACCGCTAAGCTGTACGGCTCAACGACGGGTGACGCCACTCGACGGTAACGCCCATAAACCACATAGGGTGTCCCACTCATTGCGGGGCACCCTATGTGGCGTACCGCCGACAAGGGGATTGGACCAAGTATTTGGCTGGTCGATGCAGTGCACTACTCCTCCGTGAGATTGCCCACGCGGAGGAGAGACAACGCCATCCTCAACCTGCGGCACCCGTTCGACGCGTTGGACACAAGCGGATCTACAACATCCGTGTCCGTGGGCTCGCCCGACCCACACCGGACTACGACAAACTCGCGCGGGCACTGCTCGAGCGCGCCCGCAACGAAGCTGAAAAGGCCGCGCCTACCGACCAGGACGCGGACGCAGCCTGACGCCCTCCGCCTTCAGCACTCGATGCACGGCGCCGAAGCTTGAGTTCAACCGTGCGGCGATGGGCTTGATCGCAAGAGGAGCTTGACCCGGTTTCCCGGACACCTGAGTTGAGGCCCTGATCGTCTCGGAAGGAGTCCGTGAGATGCCTGCTGCCCACCCGCTGGAGTTCCGGCGTCGAGCCCTCGATCTCGTCGCGCAGGGCAACCCCGTCGGCCAGACCGCCCGTGATCTGGGGATCAGCGAGTCCTGTCTTCGGAACTGGATGAACCGCGACGCGATCGACGCTGGCCGCAAGGCCGGTGTCACCACCGAGGAGCACAAAGAACTCGTCGAGCTGCGGCGCCGGAACCGGGTGCTGGAGATGGAGATCGAGATCCTCAAGCGCGCGTCGGCGTCCTTCGCCAGGGAGAACGTGCTCCCAAAATAGTGTTCCGGCTGGTCCAGGAGCTCGCCGCCGGTGGACCCCTGTCGCGGTGGCCTGCCGGTTCCTGAACATCTCCCGATCGGGCTACTACGACTGGGCGAGCCGACCGCCATCGCCGCGAGCGGTCGCGGACGAGGAGCTGACGAGAACGATCCGTCGCATCCGCGCCGACTCGCGAGAGACCTACGGCGCCCCACGGGTGCTGGCAGAACTGCGACTCGGGCTCGGCGTCCGCCTTAGGAAGAAGCGCGTCGCCCGGCTGATGCGCCTCGACGGCCTCACCGGCGTGTCCCACCGTCGCAAACGGCGAGGCGGGAAGCCGAACACTGCGACGCATGAGGATCTCGTGAAGCGACAGTTCCGAGCGGACGCGCCGAACCGGCTCTGGTTCTGCGACATCACCCAGCACAGGGCGAAAGACGGCTGGGTTTACTGCGCAGCCGTCATCGACGCCTACTCGCGGCGGATCGTGGGGTGGTCGATCTCGGACCGGATCACCGCGGAGATCGTCGTCGACGCGCTCGAGATGGCCCGCTGGCGCCGTCGTCCCGAACCCGGCGCCGTCGTCCCGAACCCGGAACCGTCGTCCACGCCGATCGAGGAGCGCAATACACCTCGTGGCTCTTTGGACACCGGCTGCGCCAAGCCGGACTCCTCGGATCGATGGGCAGAGTCGCCTCCAGCGTCGACAACGCCCTGATCGAGAGCTTCTGGTCGACGATGCAACCGGAACTGCTGGACCGCACGAACTGGGACCCCAGGGCGCAACTCGCGTCCGCGATGTTCGAGGGGATCGAGGGCTTTTACAACCCTCGCCGCCGGCACTCATCGCTCGACTACCTCAGCCCCGCCGACTACGAAGCCCTACACGCCACCGTCGAAATCGCGGCATGATCACCACACAAGAACCGTCCGGGAAACCGGGTCAAGCTCCGCCCGCGAAGAAATCGAGCGAGAGGCAGCAGGCAAACGCGACGCCATTGCCGCCATCTTCGACGCCACACCGTCACCAAAGACACCGCGCACGCCGCCGAAGCCCCAGGGCATCTGACGGCTCCACCTCACGGGCGGTCGGCTCGAGCACGTCCATCCGGACGCTGCTCGCCGGCCGCCCCATATCCACTCCCCCGCACCGACTACCCGACCTTGTTTGCGCTCTACGATCCACGAGAACCACTCCGCCGGCTGTCTCAGCCTGCGCCCCGGCCCGGGGTCCACAACGCGCACTACGCTGGCAGTAGTCAACTCATCGGTGCACTTGCTGGAGTGACGTGCCGGCAGAAACGCACACCGAATCGATTCAAAGACGACTCGACGTGATACAGGGGGAATCTACGGTGGAAGAGCCTACAGAAACACTGAAAGCAACCGGCCCCCACCCGCTGGACACCATAAATCAAGGGAGCGAAGACGCGCCACGAGCCTTCATCTCCTACGCGTGGTCCGACCCCCGCCATCAAGAACGAGTGAAGGCTTTTGCCGATCGACTGATCTCCCAGGGGATCGACACGATCCTCGACATCTACGACAACCGCCCCGGCCACGATCTCGACGCCTTCATGGAGCGAGTTGTGACTGACCCCCAGGTGTCGCACGTTCTCGTGATCTCTGACGCAACGTACGTTACGAAAGCGGATGGACGCCAAGGAGGTGTCGGCGCAGAAACTCAACTGATCAGTCGCGAGGTATATAACAAGATTGATCAGGAGAAGATTGTCCCCCTAATTTTCGAGCGAGACGCTTCCGGGCATCCTTGCCTGCCAGCATACATGAAGGGCCGCCACTACATCGACTTCTCAGATGCGAGCGAATTTCACGTGAGATTTGACGAACTCGTACGTCATATCTACGGACAACCCGAGCATGTCAAGCCCCGCCTTGGGCCACGTCCGACGTTCGAGCCTTCGTCCACTCATCCGTCCGAATCCATCGTAGTTTCCCGCCACAGTGCAGGGACTGTTTATTCTGCGGTCGAGAACTTGATGGAGCATCTCCGTGGCTCGCGATCTATTTCCGAAGATGTACCTGTCGAGGTGGACGAGATTTTAGTTAGAAAGATTCGTGACGCCCAGCCATACGTGGCGGACGTCTTGCGACTGGTGCAAGCCCAGACCTTGGACTCAACAGCAACCGAGAAGTACGTCGACTTTCTAGACGACCTGTTCTGTCAAATCAAGTCCCAGGAAGGCCCACTCCCCGGAGTCCAGTCGTTTCGTGACTCTGATTATGAACATATTGGATTTTTGGCCCAACAGATCATCGTCTCTGTTTTAGCAATTCTGGTAAAGAATCGCGAGTACGACCTCATATGGAAGCTTGTAGATCACACGTACTTCTACGAACGCCGATTCGAAGGTGTACGCGCCGCAACACTCGGGGACTTCTATCAATACAGCTCAATTCTCGACGAGTACCGCAACAAGCGTCTAGAGTTGCGACGACTGAGTGTCGTCGCCGACTTCTTGAAAGAGTTCACGGAAGAGGCGAGCATCGTCTCCTTTGCCCAATTTGTGCAAGCGGACTGCCTCATCTATCTTCTCCTGAGGTTCCGTTTTCCTGCTGATCGGTACAAGTGGTGGTTTCCCAAGACTTCCGTGTATGCGGAGCGTTATTCACACGTCACCCCACCGCTTCATGAAATGATCTCTGAGCAACGCGCCAACGCGATTGCGAAGATGTTCGGGAGTCGGGACACCGATGACCTTCTACGCAAGTACGAAGTTGCCAAGACAGAGTCGAAGGATATGGACTACAACGCGGGCTGGGGTTATCACGTGCCAAACTTCTTTGCGATGTTCCCCGAGAACTTATCGACCCTTCCTTAATTCACCTAAAACACGACGTTCGAGTAACTTGTTGACAAGCATTGTCCCAAGCGCCATAATTTGGGAATAGACGTGACTGCTTCGACACACATGACAGGGACAACGCCAGGTGCGTGACCACGGGCCCTACTCGGTTGATCCGCGTCAGGTGGAGGGTCTTGAGGGCTCGGCTTTTGCTGAGCTTGTAGGACGCCTGCTTGAAGCCGAACTGGCGAGTGCAGGGCTTGCGGGAGCCGCCCTCACACAGACCTACCGCACAAACGCACCCGATGAAGGTGTCGATGCAGGACTGGACTCCGACCGAGCCACAGCCTGGATTCCTCTTGGACAATCAGCTTGGCAGTTCAAGGCTGGAAATCTGGCTCCAGCCGCATGCAAGGCAGAGCTTCTCGGCGCAACCGCAGCACTGGAAGTTTTGAAGAATGGCGGCTCCTACCGCTTGGTACTTGGGCGCTCGCTGACTCCTGCCCAAATCACCAAACGCAAGGAGGCGCTGGAGGCAGCTGCCCGCTCTGTCGACATCCAGGTCGACGCTGACACCATTAAGGTCTTCAATGCTGACCACCTCGCGCGATGGGCAGAAGTCTTCCCAGCGGTTGCCATCAGCCCACTGATTCGCGGTATTGGCATCATCGGCCAGTCCTTCGATGAATGGTCGTCGTCAGTCAGCCACAAGACGACTTGGGTTCCGTCGGAAGAACGCACGAAGCAGATCGCAAGCTTGCAAGAGGCCATACTGTCTGGTGATGAGTCCGGCGTTCACGTTGAAGGTGTGAGCGGACTCGGAAAGACGCGACTTGTCATGGAGTCGCTGCGCGCTCAGGCGAATCAGGCTCTCGTACTATATGTGCCTAGCGAGGATCAGTTTCCTCCCGCCGTCTTGAGTCAGCTTCAAACCCAGGGGCGCTCGGCGATCATTGTCATCGACGAGTGCGACGCCAAACGTCACGACACGTTCGCGGCGATGTTGCAGACGGGTACAAAGATCCGACTTGTCACCATTAGCGAACTGTCGCAGCGCGCAACCCGTGCAGCATCGCTACGAATCAAGGCATTCGAGGACGAGCCGCTCACTCAACTCTTGCGAAAGAACGAACCGACACTCTGGCCCGAGGCGGCCAGAGTCATCGTCGAAGTGGCTGCGGGAAACATCGACTACGCGCTTAAGTGCGCAAAGGCACTTGTAGCCCAGCGCCCCGGCACTGTACGACAACTGATTGATCCGAATGATATCCGTCAGTTCATCGTTGATGAGCTTCCTGGAGGGGCACTCTTTTTAGCATCATCCGCCCTCGCGCTCTTTAGCCGCATTGGGTTTGACGCCGAGCTCTCCATAGAAATCGACATCCTCAGTGAGGGAATAGGAATATCCAAATCGGATCTTCGATCTGCAGCAGCAGATCTCTCTTCGCGCGGCCTGCTGACTACGCAGGGAAGGTATCGAAGTGTTGGCCCCCACCCAGTCGCCATTTATTTGGCTTCTAGAGGTTGGACCGAGTTCGGGTCACGCATCGTGATAGACCTTCTTCCCATACTCTCTGAGGACCTAACCGAGCGACTGTTCCGACGCGCCGCCGAGATCGGCGATTCCGCGTTGCCTCGGGCTGTCGTCGATCAAATGCTTGGCCCCGACGGTCCACTCGCCTCACTTGAAGCCGTCGCGGGCGATAGACGCCGTAAACTATTGGACTACCTCGCTATTCTCTCGCCAGAGCGGGTGTCTGGACGGATAGCCGACATGCTCGCGGAAGCGGATGCGGATGTCCTTCGAACAGCCCAAAGCGCACGCCGCCCCCTAGTTTGGGCGCTACAAAAGCTCGCATGGCACTCGTCAACCTTCGCCGAAGCAGCAGACTCTCTGCTCCGGCTTGCACTCGTCGAAAACGAATCATTCTCCAATAATTCAACTGGCGTATGGGTTGATCTTTTCGGAACGATGCTTCCGTCAACGGCAGCCGTACCAAGTGAACGCCTCACGTATTTGCGGTCGAAGGCGACGAGTGACGATCCCTCCGTACGGGCGCTCGTCGTTAAGGCTGCGCATCGCGCCCTCGATGCGCAGGAGCACACGATGGTGTCCGGCGAGCTTCAGGGCGGAGTCGTCGTCGAGCCCCGCGGAGCGGCTAAAACTTGGGGCGAGTCTTGGGAGTACCGCAACGCGGTCATCGACGTTCTCCGAGTTCTCACCGACGACTCAGATGTGGATATTGCATCGTCCGCCGTGGAGACACTCACCGAGGCTATTCACGACTCGCTAGGCGAACCGGTACTCCGAGACCACCTAGCGTCAGCGCTCGCCAGCCTTGCCCCGGCGCAACTTCAAGATGCGCGCGCGAAGCTTGCAGAACTTGCGTCCTTGTACGACCGTGCCGGCGATGAAAAGAAGTATGCCGAGGACATTGACGTATTTGTCGCCGCTCTGCCTGCCGAGACTCTTGACGATCAGCTATGGGTACTTGCGCATTCTTCACCCTGGGACAGACGCAATTCAGACATCGAATCAGAGTTCACCCGAGTCCTTGAAGGCACTGAATCGGCTTCAGCCACTCTCAAGCTTCTTGCGTTGCTAGCCGAGAGTGTTCCTACCGACTTCACAATCGGTCGGATGCTCGCTAGGTGTGGCGCAGACATTGAGGAGACGGCTCCGAAGCTACTTAATCAGGTGTCGGGGCCTAATCCGCGTGCACTAGTGGGTTTCCTCATCAGCCTTGAAGAGGCAACGCCTGGCTTCTACGACCAGTACGTAGACGAGTTGAAGACTGACCCGACTATGAAGCTCCGCCTCACCACGCAGGGCCCACGCACCACACGTGCAGAGACAAGAGTGACCGAGCTGCTCCCGCAAATCTCAGTCGCAGAAGGCGCTCGAGCCGTCTTCTACTGGCTGCGCGATCTTGATGACGAAGACTTTCTTCAGCGCTGCATCGCTGACTGGAAGTCCCGCATTAATTCCGAGGATGATTACCGTGCTTTAGTAGACTTCCTTGCGTTCGTAGTGCACGACCGTCCAGAGGTGTCACCGGCCTTGCAACAGGCGATCGCGGAGGTCGTTGACTGTCGGCTGCGGTTCCCCATGCTCGGTCAACAAGAACACGACTGGTCGCGGCTTGCAGAGCTACAGATCGATACCGATCCGATGCGTATCGTGCGGCTTCTCATTCAGCTTGTCGAACTAGATGCGATCAGGATGTACTCAAGCTCTCAAAATCGGGGGCTCTTCGGCCGGGCGCTGAAACTCGCAGGCGAAAAGGCCTGGTTGGAAATTCTGAACAGGCTCGCGGAACGTAGGTCGTGGAAGCTAGCCTTTTCAATGCAGGGTTGGGCCGCTGACGTTATCGACCTCGACGTGATCGAAGGCTGGGTCGGCGACTCAACAGATCGCGCCAAGACAGTTGCCTCCATTACGTCCGTAGGCTCGGACGAATTGAGCCCCGTGGCATCTTTCCTGCTGCGTCGCTTCGGGGATGAGCAAGGTGTCAGCTCAGCACTTGTGGGTAGATTCACCTCTGGGATGTGGTCAGGGAACGAATCAGACCGAATCCTGGGTCAAGTTGCTCAGGTGAAGCGGTGGCTTGCGCAACCGGGTCAGTCAGAGGGGGCCAGGCGATGGTGTCGAAAGCTGGTTGAGTATCTTGAGTCTCAGCTAAGAGATGTTCTCCAAGGCGAGCAGGAGCAGGACTGGTAGCCAGGCAGCCGTGAAGGCCATTCCTACCGACCAGGACGCGGACGCAGCCTGACACCCTCGGCCTTCAGCACGCGATGGACAGCACCGAAGCTGGAACCGAGTGTTTCCGCGATCGGCTTGATAGCGAGACCCTCCTCGTACAGTTGCACGGCCCGAATTCGCTGCGTCTTGGTCAGTGGTTGGCGACGCATCTGCACGCCGCGATCGTGGAGCAGCTCGAGCATGCTTGGCTTCGAGATGCCGAAGCGTTTGGACAGTTCCGGCGTGCCAACGCCCGATTGGTACAGCTCTACCAACTCCGTGACCTGCTCGTCGCTGAGGCGCCGGCGGATGAGCCACGAGCGACCCGTTTCGTCCAGGTCATCGACGAAGTCTGCAGGCACGACTGCTGCGAGTTCAGCCAGCTTCTGCAGTTTTTTTAGGGGTGGAAGCAGCCCTCCTGATTTTTTGGAGGCTGGTCCTACCGTGCCCACCCATCCCGCCATGCTCCGTGCGCGTCCGTCGCCGTGGGGCCCCGCCGCGACGGACGGAACCCCACGGGTCTGATTCAGACCTGACGCGGACGACGCCGCAGACCCACCAGGACCGTACCGGCCGCGATCAGCGCGAAGGCACTGACGCCGAGACCCCAGGGCAGCTCTGCGCCCGTCCGCGCGAGGGATCCGGCCGGGACCACCTCGATGCCGATCCGGCTGAGGGTCGACGCGTCCGCACGCGTGATGACCAGCGTGTGAGCTCCCGTCGCGAAGTCGGCGGGGACAGTCACGAGGAACGTCACTGCACCGCGGGAGTCCGCGGCGGGGATGCCGGTGATCGTCAGCGGCTGGCTGTTCAGCACCGCGCTGATCTGCTCGCCGGCCGAGAGCCCCGTGACCGAGACGGTGAACGACCCGCCCTGCTCGACGCGCGACGCGCTCGCCTTCGCCGTCGGCCCCGCAGAGGCGCTCTGCGACGCCGAGGGCTGGCCGGGGGCCGAAGGCTGGCCCGACGACGAGACGCTCGGCGAGGGCGAAGCCGACGGGTCGGGCGACGCGGACGGGTCCGACGAGGTCGGGTCGGGAGACGGCTCCGGCGACGGGGTGACCTCGGTCGCCAGCGTCCCCTTCGTGAAGAGCGTGCCAACCTCCGTGGCATCCAGCGCCCGGCTATAGACCCGCACCTCATCGAGGTCGCCGCCATAGAGACTGTCCTGCCCGTATTGCGACTTGGCCAGCAGACCGCCGATGCCACCGGTCGCCTCGAGGTCGGAGGCGTCGAAGATCGTGGCGATCTCGGCGACCTTGGCCCCGTTGACGTACGTGGTGAGCGTGTTCTTGCCCGTGAGCACGAGGGTGACCTGCGCCCAGGTGTCCTTGGGCAGAGCGGCCGCGCCGGACTTGTTCTCGGTGAAGCCCGACTTGATCGCGGCGGCGACGCCTCCGCAGTCGGCACTGGTGAACAGGTAGTTCGACGTGCTCGAACCGAGCGACAGGGGCCACTCGCAGGGAGCGGCACCGTCCCACTTCATCCACGTCGACACGGTGAGATCCCGCGTGCCGTCGGGCACCACGTCTCCCGCGATCGTCGCGAACGCCGCGTTTGAGCCGGCCCGACCGCCCGGGAACGACAGAGCGGAGTCGCCGTCCGCCGTCCGCGCGCCGGTCGCGATGGTCGCGCCCGTCCCGCGGATCGTGGCGTCGTGCCCGTGCCCGGAGACATCGGTCACACGGGAGCCGTCGGTCGTGGCATCCAGTCCGTCGAAGCTGTAGCGCAGCAGCAGATCGGCCTCGGCCCTCACCACGGTCAGGGCCAGCGTCGCGGTGCGGCCGTCGGGGGTCTTCGCCGTGATGGTCGAGGTACCCGCCGACACTGCCACCACCCGGCCGGAGCCGTCGACCGTCGCCACCGCGGGGGCGCTCGAGGTCCAGGTGACCTTCTGGTCGGCGTTCGCGGGCGCCACCGATGCGGTGAGCGAGGTGGTCGCCCCGACGACGAGAGCACGCGAGTCGTAGCCGATGGACACCGAGGTGGATGCCACCGAGCCGCCCACCGCGGTGACGGTGGCGATCGCGGGGGCGACGGAGCCGTCGTTCAGTGCGCCGCGGATCTGCACGCTGTCGCCCGGGGCCTTCAGGGCCGAGAGGTCCTGCTGCTCCCAGGTGACGCCGACCTGGATCGCTCCGGCCGACCGGTTCGCCGTGACCGCCTCGGGGAGGGAGACCGAGGAGGTGCCCGGGGCCACCTCGAACGACAGGGGCGCGACGGAGGTCACGAGCTGCTCGGGGTTGTACTTCGCGAGCAGGCGATCGCGCTCCTCACGGGTGATGCCGAAGGCGACACCGTGGCGCGGGGAGGGCGGCAGCGAGTACTTCGCCGGGACCTTCCAATCGACCTTGCCCTCTTCGAGCGACTCTGTGTAGAGCGGGATGTACCCGCCGCCGCCGTACCAGTCGACGAGCACGTAGTTGCGATCGCCGTTGATGTCGCCGGGGTTGGAACGGAAAGCCGAAGGACCCTCGGTCTCGGGCAGGCCCGCGTTCGCCGAGAGGCAGGTGTCGAACTTGGTCCACTCCCCCGAGGTCGACGGAGCGCGCAGATCGGTGCCCTTCTCGGCCACGATGTCGGGGCGGCAGGCGGTCTGCTCGGTGCCCTTCGTGAAGCGGTAGTAGGTGCCGTCGCGCTCCATGATCGTCGTGTCGATCAGGCCCGCGTTCGTCTTGCGCAGCCCCTCGATGTCGCCTGACTTGATGTACGGGATGGCCGGGGTGAAGTGCACGAAGTCACGCGTCGTAGCCATGAGGATCTGCGGGCCGTTGCCATCTTCCTGGGTGTGCGCGTCATCGAGGAACAGACGCGACGACCAGTACACGACATAGGCGTCGATCGTCGGGTCGTAGTGGGCTTCGGGCGCCCACGTCATGCCGGCGCTCGGCGGCGAGACCTCGATGTGGCGCTGCTCGCCCCAGTTCACGAGGTCGGTCGACTCCCAGATCTCGAGGAAGCGGCTGCCGTTGTCGGTCGGGAAGCCCTTGCGCGCGGCCGACAGATCGGTGGCGATGAGGAAGAAGCGGTCACCCTCCTTCGAGCGCAGCACGAACGGGTCGCGAAGACCCATGTCGCCCTTCGTCGACTCGAGGACGGGGTTGGCGTTGTTCAGCGTGCGCCAGTTGAGCGCGTCGTTGCCCTCCGAGACGGCGAAACGGATCTTCTCGCCGTCGATGGAGTTGTCGCGGAAGTAGACGAACATGTACGCCTCGTCGTCGTCGCGCGTGTGCTCGGCCGCGGCCAGC
This sequence comes from Microbacterium sp. Leaf203, assembly GCF_001421275.1. Taxonomy (NCBI): domain Bacteria; kingdom Bacillati; phylum Actinomycetota; class Actinomycetes; order Micrococcales; family Microbacteriaceae; genus Microbacterium; species Microbacterium sp. Leaf203. The sequence continues at coordinate 285,022 of NZ_LMKF01000025.1, forward strand.
ACCGTAACGGGGAGCTCGACGGTCCGGGTCGCCGCCCCCAGGCGCAGGGTCGCGGTGAGCGTCACTGCCGTATCTGCGGCACCGCGCGTCACGCGACCCTTCTCGACGACGTTGGGCGAAACGCCCGTGTCGGCGTCGGTGATCACTGACGTGTTCGACGACGACCATGAGATGGCGACGTCATCGGCCTGCGCCGACGAGAAGGTGCTCTTGAGGTCGGCGCCGGTCCCGGGGAGCGTGATCGAGCCGCGCACGTCGCCGGAGAGCCCCGCTTGTGCGGGCAGCGCATCGGCGACCTGGCGGACGGCCTCGTCCTGCTCCGTCGCCGACAGCGCGCGCACGGTCACCGCAACGGGGGATCCCACGCGCGTCTGACCGCCGAGGGTAAAAGTCGGGGTGAGCTGGACGGTCGTGTCGCCGGCGCTGGCCGAGGGTCGGGTGACGCTACCGTCCGCGGCCACCACAGCCGCGTTGCTCGTCGCCCACGAGACCGAGGAACCGGCCGCGCTGCTGGTGGGCAGCTGCAGATCGCGATCGACGCCCGACGTGTCGCCGAGCGAGACGGAGTCGGATGCCAGGACCGCGCGGTACCCGTCCGCGCCCACGGTGCGGATGTCGTCGGCCGACAGCGCGCTGTCCCAGATCCGCACGTCGTCGATCGCTCCGACGTAGAACGGGTCGTCCCAGAACGATCGACCGAGGTACCCGCCCACGCCGTTCTGCCCGAGAGCGGCGTCGATGGTCTGTGTGATCCCGGTCAGGTCAGCGTCGGCACCATCGAGCTGACCATTCACGTAGTAGGACAACCGCTGGCCGGGCTGGAAGACGAGGGTGACGTTGGCCCACTGCCCTACCGGGAGGGTTGATCCCCCGTTGCCGACGCGACGCTCCCCTGCTCCGTCCGACACCGCCCCGTAGGTGCCATTGCAACTGGTCGAGGCAAGGACGTTCTTCACGGTCGAGCGGCCGAGACCAAAGGCGAGCTGGCACTGACCGTTGCCCGCGCCCTCCCACTTCGTCCACAGGCTGACCGTCACGGCAGTGTCGGTCGACGAAACGATGTCGTCAGGCAGGGACACGTAGGACGCGACCGTATCGGCGTCGTTGCGCCCGCCGGACAGGCGGATGGCCGAGTCGCCGGCGGACCCGGTGACGCCCGGAACGATCGTGATCCCGCCGTTGCCCACGATGCCGTCCGCACGAGGTGAGCGTGCGCCTGTGTCGGGAATCGCGGCACCCGCTCCCAGCGTGCCGCTGAGCGTGTCGAACGTGTAATGCAGGCCGGGCTCGGGAACGCCTGCGGCTGAGGCCGCGGGAATCGTGACGAACGTCGACGCGGCTACCGCGGCTACGGCGGTGGCGGCGAGAAGACGGGGGACGCGCATGAGGAAGGACGCTCCGTTTCGGTGCGGGGACGGGCGGGCGATGCGGCGCTCCTCACCGGAAACGAACGGCCAGCAACTTTGCTGATCTTTCGGGTCGGCGCGTTGTTAGCGCTCACACTTGCGGCCAAGGTACAGGCGCCGTGAACTGCCGTCAAGTAACGAAACGGTCGGAAAGTGAAGGTTCACATTTGTCTTGCATTCGACCCGGCGCAGTGTTTAGTGTCGGTCGCGACCCAGGCCGGAAACCGCACCACCGGCACGGACCGACACGACGACGTGCGGTCTTGGTCGCCTCGACGGCGGCTCGGACGAGACGTATCGCCGTACGCCCGAAAGGCTCCTCCGCATGCGCTCACGTCGTCCCGCCGCCTTCGCCCTCGCCGCCGCTCTGGTGGGCGGAGGGCTGGTCGGCGGTATCGCTCCTGCCCAGGCCGCGGATCCCTCCGCCGCTCTTCTTTACGGCTTCCAGGACCTCGCCGTCGGCCCTCTCGCCCCGGGAACGCGGATCCAGGATGCCGCCGGAGCCCACCCCGGGACAGTGCGCGGCTCCGGCGCGAACATCGTCGAGGGTCCCCGCGGTGACTCCGACCGCGCGCTGTCACTGCCGGGCGGAGCATCGAGCTCGCAGGCGGCCTTCGTCGAGATCGCGCCGGGGCTCACCGACACCGCGACCGGCGACGTCACCATCTCGGCGTGGATCCGCTGGTCCGGCGGCCAGGAGTGCTCGTGGGCGTACAGCCTCGGCAGCTCCAGCGACCGCTACCTCTTCGCCACGCCGCGCTGCGGAGGCAACCTCATCGGTGCCGTGAAATCGGGCTCGGAGCAGCGTGCGACCGGTCAGGGCCCCGCCTCGTCGACGCGCTGGAGCCATGTCGCCGTCGCCCTGCAGTCGGGGCAGCGCGTGACCACGTACGTCGACGGCGAAGCCGTGGCATCCACCGCCACGACCGCCACCGGAGCCGCCACTGCCGGCACCTCGGTCTTCTCGGGACTGCTCGGCAAGTCGCTCTACCCCGGGGACCCGTTCTTCGCCGGCGCCCTCGACGACGTCCGCGTGGACCGCGCCGTGCTCGATACCGAGCAGATCCGCGCGATCGCCGCTCCCACGGCCGACGCCATCGCCCGCCGCGACGCCGCGGCCATCGATCTCGGCGACACCTCCGCGGTCGCCTCCGACCTCGCGCTCCCGCGCACCGGGGCGGGCGGCTCGGCCATCACCTGGACCTCGAGCGCCCCCACCGTCGTCTCCGCTGACGGACAGGTCACTCGCCCGGCCCCCGGCTCCGCCGACGCCACCGTCACTCTGACGCCCACCGCGGCCTTCGCCGGCGCGACGGCGACCGGCTCCCCGGTGCAGGTCACGGTGCGGGCCGATTTCGCGGCCGACCTCTCGGCACGGTTGAGCGCCTCGCTCATCGTGCCGCCGGTCGTGGCATCCGGGACCTCCCTCCCGAGCGTCGCGGGCGTCGATCTGCGCTGGAGCGGCGACGCCGTCGCGGAGGGAGCGCTGATGAATACGGGCTCGGGCGATCGCACCTCGCAGGTCTCCGCCTCCGCGAGCTGGGGAGCGGTCACCTTTTCGAAGACCTTCACCGTGACGGTGCTCGACGCCGCCACGGCGCAGAGCCTCGTTGCGTATACCCGCACGCCGACCAACGATCACGACGCGAACCAGGACACGGTCGCGCGCAGCATCCACTTCGCGGTGGGCTCGTCGGCCGATACGGCCCAGCCCCTGCAGAATAACTACGGCGTGGTCTTCGCGCGCGGCGAGCACGTCGGCGTCGACAACGTCGAGCAGCGCGGAATCGACTCCCCCTCGCCGTTCTTCTTCGCCGACGGCCGGTTGGGCTTCATCGCCACGCGCGTCGAGATGTCGGGAACTCCGGATTCCAGGGCAGCCAGCGGTGCGCTCGTGTTCCGCGCCGAGGACGACCGGGGTTCGCAGTTCGACGAGCTCGGAACCATCGATCTGGGCACCACCGACGGGGTCGTCGCCCCGCGCGCTGTCTGGGACTCCGCGCAGAAGCGCTACCTCGTGTCGTGGAACGACTCCTCGGGCGCCGCGCGGTACACGACCGTGACCGATCTCGCCCGCACCGAGCAGGTCGCCGACCCGTTCAACGCCGAGGACGACGGCACGCGCAGCCGCGTCGTCTCCACGGGAAACCGCGGTGACGTCGTCGCCGGCTCCCCCATCGGCGTCGCGGACCCGTCCTGGGGCTCGTTCGCCGGTCGTGTCGCCAACGCCGAGCCCGGTGGCATCCTGCCGGTCAGCGGCACGATCGCCACGGCCCTCACCGAACGGTACAACCGCGTCGTCAACACGGCCGTCTCGGTCGCCCCCGTCACGATCGACGCGGGCGCCGGCGCCGACCTCGACCGCACCCGCGCGAACCTGACGTACAACGACGGATCGACCGCGACCCTCCCCGTCGACTGGAACGCGGACGAACTCGCCGCGGCGCGCGCGGCCACGCAGGGCACCGTCACCGTCACGGGCACGGTCCGGCAGAAGGACTACACCGTCCCCTTCGCCGCCAACCGCGCCGACCCGACCATCTACCGCTACGAGCGCGACGGCAAGACGCAGTACCTGTTCATCGCGACCGATGACACGAACAACAACAACATCGCCTCGGCGCACCTGCCGATCCGCGTCTCCGACACGTTTGACGGTCTTTCGGACGCCGCCGGCGGCGCGCAGCGCGAAGTGGACCTGCTCAACCGGTGGACGCGACGCGACACGACCGCCGACGGCCGGACCATCGCCGGGTGCTACTGGGCGCCCGAGATCCACGAGATCGGCGGAAAGCTGTCGATCCTGTTCTCGCCCTGCTTCAACTCGGGTGACTCGCAAGCCAACGACGGCGCCGACTGGCGCACCGTGCAGGCGTACATCATGCAGATGCGCGAGGGCGGGGATCCCGCGAATCCCGCGGACTGGTCGAAGCCGGCGCCGGTACTCGAGGCCGACGGGACCGCCCTGGGCCGCGAGGGCTACAGCAACATCAGCCTCGATATGACCTACTTCGAGGCGAACGGCCAGGCGTACTACACGTGGTCGCAGCGCTACACCTCCCCCGGATTCGGCGACCCGCTCACGTGGATCGCGAAGGTCGATCCCGCGAACCCGACCCGGATCATCGGCGAGGCGAAGCCCGTGATCTCGCCGTCGCTGTCGTGGGAGCTGCGCCTGGCCGAGGGATCGTTCGCGATGGAGCGCGACGGCAAGATCTACCTGATCTACTCGAGCGACGGCGTGAGCCCGCGCTACGTGGTCGGCGGGGTCTGGGCCGACCTCGACAGCGACCTCACGGACATCGACAGCTGGCACAAGTACAACACCCCGCTCATGAAGAGCGTGCCGATGCCGGCGGGGGTCTGGGACTACCTCACCTACCCGCAGGGCCCGGGCCACGGCGCGGTCACCACCGACGGCGACGGGAACGAGCTGTACGTGTACCACACGTGGGGCGACGGGGTGGCCGGCAACGGCCGTGACACCCGCATCGGCCGCGTGCACTGGGCCGCCGGCGACCGGCCCGTGCTCGACATGAGCACGGGCGAGCAGGTGCTGCCGTCCCTGCGCACGGTGACGATGACGGTGACGATCACCCCCACCGGCACGACGACGCCGACGCCTGAGCCGACGAACCCGCCGTCGCCCTCGCCTTCGCCCTCGTCGAGCGCGTCGACCCCGGGCGGCACCGCGACCACCGCCGTCACGGCGACCGCAGACAAGACGCGCGTCGCCCAGGGCGAGTCGCTCACCGTCACCGCCACGGGGCTGAGGCCCGGCGAGCAGGTCTCGGCGATCCTGCACAGCACCCCGCTGACGGTCACCGGCATCCCGGCGGCCGACGCCTCGGGTCGCGTCGTCTTCCGCGTCACCGTGCCCGCGGACTTCGCCCCGGGCGCGCACACCCTCGACGTCACGCGCGCCGACGGCAGCGTCCTCGCTCGCCTCGGCATCGAGGTCGTCGCGGCCGGGTCCCTCGCGAAGACGGGCACCGACGTGGCATTCGCCGCGGGCCTGCTGGGCGCCGGAGCCCTCCTGGCGGGACTCACCGTGCGGGCGCTGCGCCGCCGCCGCCTCTCGTGAGAGAGGGCCGATCGGGGCAGGTGAGGGACCGCAGGTCGCCGGTCTCCACCACCCCGACCGGCCCCGGGCGGAAAAGCCTCGCACGCCCGCTCCTCGTGGTCGCGGCGGTGGTGGCCGTCGCTGCGGCCGTGCGACTGCTCACCCTCGGTGCGTACTCCCCCCTCCCGAGCGCACTGTCGGATGGGATCACCCTCGCCGCCAGCGTCGTGATCGAATCCCTCCCCTTCGTCTTCCTCGGCGTGGTGATCTCGATCGCGGTGCAGCTGTGGGTGCCGACGAAGATCATGGATGCCGTGATCCCCCGCCGCGGGATCGCCCGTCGCGCCGTGCTCTCGCTGCTCGGGGTGATCCTCCCCGTCTGCGAGTGCGGCAACGTGCCCCTGGCGCGCGGGCTCATGCTGCGCGGGTTCTCCGTCGCCGACTCGGTCACCTTCCTCCTGGCCGCCCCGATCGTGAACCCGGTGACCCTTGTCACGACCTATCAGGCGTTCGGGTGGGACGACGGCATCCTGGTGTCTCGGCTGGTGGGCGGATTCGTCATCGCCAACCTCGTCGGATGGCTGGTGAGTCTGCACCCGGAGCCCGAGCGGCTGCTGGCCCCCGCGTGGGCGGCGGCCTGCGCCGCGGCTCCCTCCTCGCGCGAACGCGCCACTCTCGCGCGTGCAGCCGGGATGTTCCGCGACGAGGTCTCGGCGATGCTCCCGGCGCTGTTCCTGGGGGCTGCGATTGCGGGGATCATCCAGGTCGCGATCTCGCGCGAGACCCTCACCGGGATCGGTGGGCATCCCGTGATCGGCATCCTGGCGCTCATGGTGCTGGCATTCGTCATCGCGATCTGCTCGAACGTCGATGCGTTCTTCGCCCTGTCTCTCGCGTCGTCCTTCTCACCGGGCGCGCTCGTGGCGTTCCTCGTGTTCGGACCGATGATCGACGTGAAGATGCTCGCGATGCTGTCGACGACCTTCCGCGTCCGCGCCCTCGCGGGACTCACGGTGCTCGTCGCCCTCGGTGCCCTGACGATCGGTCTGGCGGTGAACCTCCTTGTCTGACTTCCTCTCGCGCTGGACGGGCCTCATCCTCTGCGGAATCGGCATCCTTTCCACCCTCGCTCTCGCCGCCCACGGCGATCTGACCCTGTACATTCACCCGCGGTACGTGGTCTTCACCGTCCTCGTGACGCTCTTCGGAGCCGTTCTGCTCGCCCTCGCCGTGTGGTTCTCGGTGACCCGGCGCGATCAGCTCGACCACGACTACGACCACGACCACGACCACGACCACGCTCCCGGCCAGCGCCCCGTCGCGACGGTGACGAGCGCCGTGCTCGTCGGGGCCGCGGCCCTCGCCCTGCTCGTCACTCCTCCCGCGGTGCTCAGCGCCGAGCGCGCCCTCACGAGTACGGCTGCGACCAGCGGCGGAGGGGATGTCGCAGCCCCCGTGCTGGTCGGAAGCGACCCGACGCGCTTCTCGCTGCGCGACTGGGCCACCATCCTCGGCGCAGGGTCCTCGGCATCCGATCTCGTGGGACAGCAGGCCGATGTGACCGGCTTCGTCCTCCTCGACGCCGCCACCGGCCGAGCGCGCGTCGGCCGCTACGCCGTCACGTGCTGCACGGTCGACGCCCAGTTGTTCGCGGTCGGGATCGAGAGGTCGTCTCTGCCCGCCGGAGCCGAGACCGGCACCTGGGTGCACGTCACGGGAACATTCACCGACGACGACGGCACGACCGTGCTCAGCCCCGACACGATCGAGGAGGTGCCGGAACCCGATGACCCCTACCTCTCCTGAGCCCCGGCGGCGCTCGCGCCGCTTCACGCTCGTGGCCGCGACCGTCGTCCTGGCGCTGATCGGCGCGAGCGTCGCGATGGCGACCGCCGCCCTGGACCGCGGACCCCGCGTGCGCGCGGTGACCGGTGACGCAGCGCTCGCGGTCTCGCAACGCGATCTGACCCTTACGCTCCGCACCGACCAGCCCCTCGACGACTCCTCGCTCGAGGGCCTGCGCATCGAACCCGAGGCACCCGCCGACATGGAGATCGACGGCGCCGCGGTGCGCGTGCGGTTCACCGGACTTCTCGCCTTCGACACGGCGTACCGCATCGTCGCCCCCGAGCTGCGATCGCGCGCCACCGGGGCCAGGAGCACGCTCGACTACGCCTTCACCACGCCCCCGGCCACGGTCACCGTCCTCGAGCGAGCCGGTCTCTTCGATCGGGCGGACGACACCCCGGACCGCGTCGTGCGACACGACCTGTCGCGCGGGACCGAGACCACGCTGCTGGCGGCACCGCGCATCCAGGAGTATGCCGGCACCCCGGACGGGGTCGTGGCGCTCGTCGTGGACGGCGACGGCAGTGCGCGCCTGCAGACGGTCGACGGCGCGGGCGTCGAGGGTACCCTTCCGACCCCGGGTCGGGGCGACGTCCGGCTGCTGCGCGCATCGGCGGACGCCGGGCGAATCGGGTACGTCTTCACCGGTCCCGCCGCCGACGGGACGGCCGAGTACACGAACGCCCTGTTCATCGCGGACCCCGGCGCCCCGGACGCCGCGCCGCGCGCGGTCATCGGCATCGACGGGTTGCCCCTGCGGACCGACGCCTGGTTCTTCGTGCCCGGGACCTCCTATCTCGTCGCGGAGTCCGCCGACCGCAGTCTCGTCCTGGTGGATGCCACGGGGGTGGCGCCGCCACGAGCGCTCGGCCAACTGGGCGACCTGCGGGGCATCCTCCCCGGGACCACGTCGGTCGTGGTGTCGTCGGATGCCGCGACCTCGGTCCTCGACCTGACCAACGGATCGGTGGACGTCGTGCCGGGCGCCCCCGCCGCCACCTCGACCCTGCAGAGCCTGGTCCTCACGCCCGACGCCTTCCTCACCTGGGACGCATCGGCGGTGACGCGGTCGACGCCGGAGGACGCGGCATCCGTTCTCGCCACCGCGCCCGGCGGCGAGCGCCTGCAGGAGGTGTGCGTCTCTGCGAGCGGCCGGCACGTGGCCGCCGGGAGCGTGCCGGACGGCGCGTCCATCGACGGCTACCCCGCTCGCGCCGACCGTGTGGGGCGGTCGACGCGCATCGTCGATGCGGAATCGGGGGCGGTCGTGGCGGAGGTCCGGGGCACGCGGCCCGATTGGTGCGCCTGAGCGCGGGCCGCGTGCCCCGGACGCGGCACTCACATGCCGTCGGCGATCATCGCCCAGATGATCTGGACGTGCCGGTCGGCGTTGAGGTCGGACATCTCGTTGTCGTAGTTCAGGCCGTAGGGCCAGATGTGCGAACCGCCGCAGTTCAGCACGGCACCGGCGCCGTCGAACTCGGCGAGCTTGGCGTTGGCGTTCGCTCCGGTCCACCGCCCGTTCTGGCACATCGCGTACCAGGCGTTGGCCGTGCCGTTGCCCACGGTGTGCGAGATCTCGTGAAGCGCGGTGCGCTCCTGCATGAAGCCGCGGTTGTCACCGAATCGGATGGTCCCGTCGATGCTCGCCTCGGCGGTGGGCACCCCGGGGACGTAGTAGACGTTGAGGTGCCGGTCGAAGTCGCTGAACTCGTTGTAGCGCGAGACCGCGGCATCCATGGCGGCTCGGATGCGGTCGTACGCGTCGGCCTGGTCGGCCGTCGGGTTCGCCTCGGTGTAGAGGGTGTAGGTCATCCGACCCGCGGCCTCCGCCGGGGTCGACGTCACCGTCAGCGGGGCGACGACCGCGGCCAGAGCGACCGAGGCGACCACGACGCGCTGCAGGAGGGCACGAGGACGGGGGGATACGTGCTGCATGGTCATTCTCCTTCGAATGGTCCGCGGCATCGGCGCCGCGTCCTGAGACAGTAAACGCATCTTGCAGGCGTGTGAAAGGAGCTGGAGAGCCTTCTCATCCGTTTCTCATCTAGGCGCTCCCGCCTGCAGTCGAATAGTCGGTCGATCAGGTAACTCTTTTACAACGGGCCTTGTCCTACGAAAACTGTGAGCGTTAACATTTTATTCAGGCGACGAAGACGTCGCTGCGCAATGACGCTCCTCTCGGAGGTCCGGCCCCCTTTCGTGAAAGGCCTTGAGGCCTTCCGCCGCACGCCCGGCTTCCTCGTTCTGCGACGCCGCAGGAAGGAACAGCATGTCCCGTATCCGAAAGTCGGTCGCGCTCGGTGCCGTGGCCCTCATGGTCGCCAGCGGGGCGGTGGCGCTTACGGTGCCCGCCGCCGCAGCGGCGGCCACCGGGCTCGACGGCTCCAAAGTTCTCGACCTCACATTCGACGATTCGATCGCCGACAGCGGTCCGAACAACAACCCGACTTCCATGATCCGAGGAACGGCGGAGTACACCGCGGGGATCGACGGGCGGGCGCTGAAGCTCTCCGGAGACGATGCGCTCGGTTTGGGGACGTCCCCGTCCTTGCAGCCCGAGAACCTCACCGCATCGTTCTGGTTCAAGCCCGACGGCAGCATGGGCAACGGAGAGCAGGTGTTCACCTGGAACAAGCGAGAGTGGTTCACCGATGGGTGGTACCTGACCTCCGAAGGTCCCAACACCCCGCTCGCACTCTCGGTGGGTCCGGGGAACAATCAGCCCTACAAGATCGCGGTCACCGGCGCCCGCGACACGTTCTTCCCGAGTGACGCGTGGACCCACGTCACCGTCACCTACGACAAGGCCACCAAAGCCGTGTCGTTCTACCGCAACGGCGAGAAGCAGACCTCGACCGTCATCAACCCGGTGGGCCCGAACGCCTCGGGCGTGCTCGGCACCACCGATGTCGAGAAGACGATCGGCTTCAACGGAGTCGTCCACAACGGCGCGTACACCCGCGGCGCCCTCGACGACTTCACGCTCTACGACGCCGTCGCCACCACGACGGACGTCGTCGCCCTGCAGAAGCAGAACGACCCGACCTTCGACCCCTCGACCGTCGCGCAGAAGGGTCTCGACTCCGTATCGGTCCCCACCAACGCCACCACCGACTTCGGCGTGCCGACCTCGACGGCGAACGGGTCCGAACTTTCCTGGACCTCCTCGAACACCGGCGCCATCTCCGTTCACGGCGGTCAGGCCACGGTCGCGCGCCCGCAGGGTGCCGACGCGACCGTCACCCTGACGGCCAGCGCAACCTACGGCGGTAGCGCCGCGAAGACCAAGACGTTCACGGTCACCGTGCCGGCGGACGGCTCGGTCGCGTCGCTGTACGTCGACGACACCGACCTCAACGAGGTGCTCGTCGGAGACCCCTACCTGCAGAACAGCCACACCAAGATGGTCGACTGGCTGCTCACCCTCGACCCGAAGCGCTTCCTCTACTCCTTCGACCAGCTCTCAGGCATCCCGACGACCGCCCAGCCCTACGGCGGATGGGAGCGCACCACGGGTGCGCGCTTCCAGGGTCACTTCTTCGGACACTTCCTCTCCGCGCTGTCGCAGGCGTACGCCACGGAGACGGATGCCACGCGCAAGGCGCAGCTTCTGGAGAAGCTGACGACGGCCGTCGACGGTCTGAAGGCCGCTCAGGACGCCTACGCGCAGAAGGACCCCGACAACGCCGGTTACGTCTCCCCCTTCCCGGTGTCGTACCTGCCCGGCGGTCGCGACGGCCTCATCGTGCCGTTCTACAACCTGCACAAGGTGCTGGCCGGACTCCTCAAAGCGCACCAGTACGCGCCCGAAGCGGTCGGCGACAAGGCGCTCACCGTTGCCAAGGGCTTCGGAACGTGGCTGAACACGTGGGGCTCGCGCCAGGCCAACCCCAGTGAACTGATCAACACCGAGTACGGAGGCATGAACGAGGCGCTGTACGACCTGTACAGCATCACGATGGACGAGAACCACAAGAAGGCCGCCCAGTACTTCGACGAGACGGCTCTTTTCCGCCAACTCGCCGCGGGTCAAGACGTTCTCGCCGGCAAGCACGCGAACACCACGATCCCGAAGCTGATCGGCGCGCTCAAGCGGTACACGGTCCTCACCGACAACCCCGCGCTGTACGCCCGCCTCAGCGACGCCGAGAAGGCCGACCTCGGGATGTACCGTCAGGCCGCAGACAACTTCTGGGCCATGGTGGTCAAGGACCACTCGTACGTGGGCGGCGGCAACAGCTACTCCGAGCACTTCCAGGAGCCCGGTACGCTGTACGACTTCGCCACGAACGGCAACACCAGCGGGTACGGCGAGAACTCGACCGTCGAGGGCTGCAACGAGTACAACATGCTCAAGCTCACGCGGGCGCTGTTCCGGGCGAACCCCGACGTGAAGTATGCGGACTACTACGAGAACACCTACATCAACACGATCCTGGCCTCGCAGAACCCCGACACCGGCATGATGACGTACTTCCAGCCGCAGACCGCCGGCTACGCCAAGGTCTTCGGCAAGAAGGAGGACGAGTTCTGGTGCGACCACGGCACCGCGACCGAGAGCTTCACGAAGCTCGGTGACTCGATCTACTTCCACAAGGGCACCTCGGTGTGGGTGAACATGTTCCGCTCGTCGGAGCTCAGCTCGCCCGAGCAGAACCTGAAGCTCACGCAGACGGCGGACATCCCCAACACCGACGTGGCGGAGTTCTCGGTCGCCGCGCTCGATGGCACCGCCCTGGTCGACGGGACGACGCTGCGCCTGCGCGTGCCGAGCTGGTCGCCGAACGCGACGCTGACGGTGAACGGCAAGGCCTTCGACGGGAAGAGCGAGAACGGGTACCTCGTGGTTCCGGTGTCGGCCGGCGACACGCTCGCTTACACCCTCCCCGCCTCCGTCACGGTCGACTCCGACGCCGGGAACCCGAACTGGGTCGCGTTCCGGTACGGTCCGGTCGTGCTGTCGACGGCGCTCAGCTCGACGAATGTCGACGCCTCGTACGAGGCCGGCATCCTGGTGCAGATGAGCGTGGCCGACAAGTCGGTCAGCAACAACGTGCTGGTGTCCCACGTCGATGACTTCAAGAAGAACATCACCGCCAACCTGGTGCGTCTGGACAACGGTCTCGACAACAACAAGCGGTCGGTGATGCGGTTCGGTCTGAAGAACGTCGACAGTGCCTCGGCGGCCCTGACTTTCGAGCCGTACTACAGCATGTACAACGTCCGTTACGGCCTGTACATGAACCTCATCGAGCCCGACTCCGACGCCGCCCAGGCGATGATCCGTAAGGACAAGGAGCAGCTCCGCATCGACGAGACCACGACCGACTCCCTGGTCTCGTTCGACAACAACAACAGCGAGGCGGGGAAGAACTACAAGACCAACCTTTCGCAGGTCGGCGTGTGGCGGGGCATGAGCTACCGCGACGCGCAGATGAACCCTGCGGCGTTCTTCCAGTACGACCTGGAAGTCGACTCGTCGGCACCGAAGAACTACCTCGGTGTGCGCTATTACGGCGGCGACAACGGGAGGACCTTCGACGTCTACGTCAACGACCAGAAGCTCAAGAGCGAAAGGATCATCAACGCCTCCGGCGCCGACCAGTGGTACGTGCAGTACGACGAGATCCCCGCATCGTTCCTGGCCGACACTGAAGCGAAGGACCGCTACAGGAAGGACGCCAACGGGCAGTACGTCCTGGATACGGCGGGCAAGAAGATCCCCGTCGTCACGGTGCGCTTCCAGAGCAACGGTACGAGCTACGTCGGTGGTGTCTACGGCGTCTTCACGGCCACGCAGACGTCCTTCGGTACGACCTCGGCGCTGAGCAAGCTCTCCTTCCAGGGCGGGACGCTCTCGCCCGCGTTCGACGGGGCGACCACCTCGTACACCCTGAGCGTTGCGAAGGGCCGCACGGAGGTCTCTTTCGACGCCGACCCGGCCGTTCCCAGCGGACTGATCCTCGCGAACGGCATCCTGATCGACGACACGCAGGAGCGCACGGTGACAATCGGCGACGGGAGCCCGGCGCTGACCCTCGAGGCGTACGCGCAGGACCACCGGACGAAGACGACCTATACGGTGACCGTCGTCCGCACGGATGCGCCGAGCCCAGAACCCACCGGAACGGCGAGCCCAGAACCTACGGGAACGGCGAGCCCTGAACCCACCAGCACTGTCAGCCCGCAGCCGACCGGCACGACAGGCCCCGGCCCGTCGGCGACCGGCTCGCCGACGGGCGGCACTTCCGCCCCGCGCTCGGCGACGTCGTCGGTCAGCGCTGTTGAGCGTGGTGGCGTCGTGCGCGTGAGCGTCAGCGGTCTCGCCGCCAGCGAGCAGGTCGCAGCCGAGCTGCGCAGCGACCCGATCCGCATCACGGGAATCCCCACCGCGGACGCGAACGGACACGTGAGCTTCGACGTGCGCATCCCGGCGGCGCTGCCGACCGGTCAGCACCACATCGTGGTGTGGGCCGCCGACGGCACGCAGATCGCGCAGTTGCCCGTCACTGTCTCGGCGAAGGGCACTCTTGCCGCGACCGGAGCACAGGCTCCGTTCGGCATCGCCCTGCTCGGAGCAGCGCTGCTGGTTGCCGGTGCGGCCGGCTGGGCGGTGCGTCGCCCGCGGACCCGCGCGAGCTGATCGCTCGCGAGAGGCGGCGGCTCATGTGAGGAGTCGTCGCCTCTCACGACGTCAGCGAGGCCTCAATCCAGCAACTCCACCCCGAATCCCGCCACCACGTCGCGCACTTCGCCGAGGTAGCGCTGGGCCTGCTCGGTGAGGGGGATGGCGGTGCGGCCGATCCAGCCGATCTCGATCCGCTCGTCGACGTCGAGGGGGACGGCGACGATCTCGGGGTCGAGGTCGTCGCTGATGATGCCCGTCGAGATCGTGTACCCGTCGAGACCGATCATGAGGTTGAAGATCGTCGCGCGGTCGGAGACCCGGATCTCCTGCTTGCTCGAGAGGGTCGAGAGGATCTCTTCGGCGAAGTAGAACGAGTTGTTCGCGCCCTGATCGAAGGTGAGACGCGGGAGGTCCGCCAGGTCGTCGAGGGTCGCGCGCTCGCGCGTGGCGAGCGGATTGCGTCGCGAGACGAAGATGTGCGGCTCGGCACGGAAGAGCGGGTGGAAGGCGAGGCCCGAGTCCCGCAGCAGCTTGTCGAGGACGTTCCGATTGAAGTCGTTGCGGAACAGGATGCCGAGCTCGCTGCGCAACGTCCGGACGTCTTCGATGATGTCGAAGGTGCGGGTCTCGCGCAGAGAGAACTCGTACTCCGCGGCATCCGTCGCCTTCACCATCCGCACGAACGCGTCGACGACGAACGAGTAGTGCTGGGCGGAGACGCCGAGGAGGCGCCTCGAGGGCGGACGCCCCAGGTAACGCTGCTCGAGCAACTCCGCCTGCTCGACCACCTGGCGGGCGTAGCCGAGGAACTCCACTCCGTCGACGGTGAGCGTCACCCCGCGCGCTGAACGGGTGAGCAGGTCGCGGCCGACGCGCGTCTCGAGATCGCGCATCGCGGCCGACATCGTGGGCTGCGCGACGTAGAGCAGGTCGGCCGCGGCGCTGATGGACCCCTCGGCGGCCACCTCGATGAAGTACTGCATCTGCTGCAGCGTGATGCCGCTCGCCCGCTTCGCCATAGGTCGAGGCTATACCGCGACATAGCGGCACTGTATTACCCGATGACCCGACCGAAGGCGCACGATGAGGACACGATCACCGCACGGCCCACCCCGGCCCTACCCGATTGGCTCGACATGGCGAACGACATCACGTTCCGCATCTCCACCACGCGCTTCGACGAGGACTACGCGCCCTCGGCCAGCTCGCGGATCACCACGAACTTCGCCAACCTCGCCCGGGGCGAGCACCGCCAGCAGAACCTGCGGAACGCCCTCGCGATGATCGATCGCCGTATGAACGAGCTCGTCGGCGACGACGCGGACCGCTACCGCGTCGAGCTGGACATCGTCTCGGCCGAACTCCGTTTCGACGACGACGCCGGCGACGACCGCGAGTTCCCCCTGCTCGAGGTGCTCGACATCCACGTCGTCGACACGGTCACCGGCGAGCGCCACCAGGGCATCGTCGGCAACAACTTCTCGTCCTACCTGCGCGACTACGACTTCAGCGTGCTGCTGCCGGCGGCCAACGGCGAGGGCAAGCCCTTCACGCTGCCCGAGGGTTTCGGCATCCTGCACGGCAAGCTCTTCCAGCACTTCCTCGATTCCGAGGCGTACCGCGAGCGCTACACGCAGTCCCCGGTTGTGTGCATCAGCGTGTCGACGAGCCGCGAGTACCACCGCACCGGTGTCGAGCACCCCGTACTCGGCTTCGAGTACGAGCAGGATAGCTTCAGCCTCACCGACGAGTACTTCGGCAAGATGGGCCTGCAGGTGCGGTACTTCATGCCGCAGGGCAGCGTCGCACCGCTGGCGTTCTACTTCCGCGGCGATCTTCTGGCCGACTACACCGATCTCCAGCTGGCCGGCACGGTGGCCACGATGGAGACCTTCCAGAAGATCTACCGTCCCGAGATCTACAACGCCCACGAGCCGGCGGGCGAGGTCTACCGTCCCACCCTCGCGCACGACGACTTCACCCGCACGAACATCGCGTACGACCGCGAAGAGCGCAGCCGCCTCGGCATCACCCAGGGTCGCTACACCGAGGAGCACTTCGTGAAGCCCCACCGCGCCGTGCTCGACGCGTGGCTCGTCGCCGACGCCCTCCCGACCCGATGACCTCCCCGGAGACCCGCCCCGTGAACACCCTCCTCCCCACCTCGATCGTCGGAAGCCTTCCCAAGCCCGCGTGGCTCGCCAAGCCCGAGGTGCTCTGGTCGCCCTGGGAGCTCGAGGGCGACACACTCGTCGAAGGCAAGCACGACGCCCTGCGCAGCGCCGCCACGGAGCAGGAACGCCGTGGCCTCGACATCGTCAGCGACGGCGAGCAGACCCGCCAGCACTTCGTGACGACCTTCATCGAGCACCTCGAGGGTGTCGACTTCGAGAATCGCGAGACCGTCCGCATCCGCGATCGCTACGACGCGAGCGTTCCGACCGTGGTGGGCGCGGTGAGCCGTCGCCAGCCGGTTTTCGTCCAGGATGCCGCGTTCCTCCGCCAGCAGACGGATCGCCCGATCAAATGGGCCCTGCCCGGACCGATGACGATGATCGACACGCTCGCCGATCACCACTACCGCAGCCGCGAGAAGCTCGCGTGGGAGTTCGCGACCATCCTCAACCAGGAGGCCCGCGAGCTCGAAGCGGCAGGGGTCGACATCATCCAGTTCGACGAGCCCGCGTTCAACGTCTTCTTCGACGAGATGAAGGACTGGGGAGTTGCGACCCTCGAGCGCGCCGCCGAGGGGCTGCGCGCCGAGACCGTCGTCCACATCTGTTACGGCTACGGCATCAAGGCGAACACCGATTGGAAGGCCACCCTGGGCGCCGAGTGGCGTCAGTACGAGGAGTCGTTCCCCCTGCTGCAGCGCTCGAGCATCGATACCGTGTCGCTCGAGAGCCACAACTCGCACGTGCCCATCGACCTCATCGAGCTCATCCGCGGCAAGAACGTCATGCTCGGCGCGATCGACGTCGCCAGTCACGAGGTGGAGACTCCCGAAGAGGTGGCCGACACTCTGCGGCGGGCTCTGCAGTTCGTGGATGCCGACAAGCTCATCGCCAGCTCGAACTGCGGAATGGCCCCTCTGCCGCGCCAGGTGGCGTTCGAGAAGCTGAGCGCGCTGTCGGCGGGTGCCGGCATCCTGCGCGAAGAGCTCTCGCGCGTTCTCGCCTGAGCTCCGCTGCGATCCGTGGCAGAGTCGACGGTGTCCCCCTTCACCGCCGAGGAGAACCATGCCCATCGCCGCCGATGACCCCCGCCTGACGTCCGCGTTCACGCCGTCCTCCACCCGCTACGACGACGTGCCGTTCCTGCGCGCCGGGGCGAGCGGCATCCCTCTCCCCCGCATCTCGCTCGGGCTCTGGCAGAACTTCGGCAGCGGACGCACCCTCGACTCGCAGCGCGAGATCCTGCGTCACGCCGTCGACCGGGGCGTGGTGCACATCGACCTGGCCAACAACTACGGCCCGCCCTACGGTGCCGCCGAGACGACGTTCGGCACGGTCCTCGACAGCGATCTGCGCGCGTACCGCGACGAACTGTTCCTCTCGACCAAGGCCGGCTACGACATGTGGCCGGGCCCCTACGGCGACGGCGGGTCGCGCAAGTACCTCGTTCGTTCTCTCGAGCAGAGCCTCACCCGCATGCGCACCGACTACGTCGACGTGTTCTATTCGCACCGGGTCGACCCCGAGACGCCGATCGAAGAGACGGTCACCGCGCTCGCCGACATCGTGCGCAGCGGCAAGGCGCTGTACGTGGGCATCTCGAACTACCCGGCCGAGCTCACCCGCCGCGCGCACGAGCTGCTCGCCGCCGAGGGCATCCGCCTGTTCATCCACCAGCCGCGCTATTCGCTGTTCGACCGCACGCCCGAGTCGGAGCTGTTCCCGACGCTGCGCGAGCTCTCGGTCGGAAGCGCGGTCTTCTCGCCGCTCTCGCAGGGGCTGCTGACCGCCAAGTACCTCGACGGCACGGTGCCCGCCGACTCGCGCGCGGCCGACAGCCGCTTCCTCGACGAATCGGCGCTCACCGACGACTACCTCGAGCGCATCCGCGGTATCGACGGGGTCGCTCGCGAAGCCGGACTCTCGATCCCGCAGCTGGCCGTGGCCTGGGTGCTGCGCGACCCGGTCGTCACGACCGCGATCATCGGTGCCTCGCGCCCGAGCCAGATCGACGACGCGGTCGAGGCGAGCAAGGCCACGCTGAGCGACGACGTGATCGCCGCCCTCGAGCCGTTCGCCGCCCCCTCGGGCGGGTCGCTGCGCTGACCGACGCACACCGCGGGCGTCGGCGCAAGCGGCGCGGCATCCGCCCTCCGATCGTGTGAGGTGAGATTCCACACGGCAATCGAGGAGGCGCTATGGGTGTCGCACGTTGGATCGGAACCGGAGCGGTCGCACTCGCGGGAGCGGTGCTCGCCCGGACGGCGATCGGCCGCGCGGCCGCCGCCGGAACGGTCGCCTACCGGGTCTGGAAGGACCCGAAGGTGCAGAAGATCCGCCGCAAGGTGCAGGCGAAAGTCCTCAAACAGCGCTCGCCGCGCTGAGGGATCCCGGGCCCGGGTCGCGATCGTCGACCCGGGTCTCACGTGGGCCCCGGCTCCGTCCCCAGGGGCAGGGGCGAGACGGGCTTGGTAACCCCGAACGCGAAGGTCGTGTCGATCGACGACAGCGAGGGGATCGCTCGCAGGTGCTCGCGCAGGAGCCGTTCGTACTCCTCGAAGCTCGGCGTGACGATCCGCACGAGGTAGTCCCAGTCGCCGGCGAGCAGGTGCGCCTCGACGATGTGCGGAATGGCGCGCAACCGCTCTTCGACGGCGTCCACGGTGCTTCCCTCGTGCGAGGCCAGCCGCAATCGCACGAAAGCCGTGATGGTGAGGTCCACGGCTTTCGCCGAGACGACGGCGCGGTAGCCCTCGATGACCCCGGCCTGCTCGAGGTGGCGCACACGCCGCAGACACGGCGATGGAGAGAGGCCGACGCGATCGGCGAGTTCCTGGTTCGAGAGGCGTCCGTCCTGCTGCAACTCGCGCAGGATGAGACGGTCGATGCGGTCGAGGTCCACCATGTAGCAGATTCTGCCAAAAATTAGACCGATCGAGCAATCATCGCAATCGCCTGCGGCGCCGTCCTTTCTACGCTCGCAGGGTGACGACGTTCGCTCTCTCCCTGCCTCGCGCCGTTCCACGCCGCACCCTGGTCGGCGTCGCCGCCCTGACCGCCGTCGTCATGCTGTGGTCGTCGTTCGCCCTCTCCACGCGCGCCCTCGAGGGGGCCGGACTCACCATGGCGGATGCCGCGATCGTGCGCTTCGCCGTGCCCGCGGTGGTCCTGAGCCCGTGGATCCCCCGCACGCTGCGCACCCTCCGTACCGAGCGCCCGACGGTTCTGGCTCTCGTACTGCTGGCGGGGCTGCCGCACTTCCTGCTGTTCGCCTGGGGCGCTCACCTCACCTCCGCGGCTCTCACCGGGTTGCTCGTGCCGGGAACCGTCCCTGTTTTCGTCACCCTCCTGCTGTTCCTGTGCGTCCGCCGGACGGTGTCGCGACGACGCGTACTCGCCCTCGCCGCGATCGTGGCGGGGGTGGCGGCCAGCGCCCTGTTCACCGGCGGACCGACCGGGGCCGGCGGCATCGCCGTCCTGCTGGCGGCGGGCCTCGTCTGGGCCGCGTACACCCTCGGCGTCGCCCGCACGCGCCTCGATCCCGTCGGCGTGATCGTGATCGTCTCGATCACGTCCGTGGCATCCGCTCTTCTGCTCGCGGTCACGGGGGTGCTCCCGTCCGCGTTGCTCGCCGGCACCGCCGATCTGTCGACGGTGGGAAGCTATGCCCTCGTGCAGGGGGTCGGGACGGGCCTGCTCTCGACCGCGTGCTACGTCGTCGCGGTCAAGAACCTCGGCAGCAGCCTGCCCGCCGCAGCCGGGGCCCTGAGCCCGGTCCTCACCGCCGTCGTCGCCGTCCCCCTCCTGGGAGAGTCGCTCGGCCTCGGCCTCGGGGTCGCACTGGCCCTCATCGTCACCGGGGTCGCCGTCTTCGCCCTGTCACCCGCGACGCCGAGCGGGCAGAGCACTCCGCGCTGACGGCATCCGTTCCGCCCTCCGCTCCGAAGAGAGGGGGAGACTCGTCGCGCACGCGCGAGGAGCGGAGATGAGGGATGCCATGACGACCGACACCGCGGCCCGTACCGACGAGGCCACCACGGTCCGCCGACCGCACGCCTGGATCTGGGCAGCCCTGGCCGGCATCGTCTCGGCCGCCGCCCTGCTGGCTGTCGCGGAGGCGCTCGCGGCGCTCGTCGCTCGATCGGCGAGCCCCATCCTCGCCGTCGGTTCGTTCATCGTCGACATCGTCCCGCGCCCCCTGAAAGAGCTCGCGATCACGCTGTTCGGCGAGAGCGACAAGATCGCCCTGCTCGCGGGTGTGGGTCTCGGCGCTGCCGTCGCCGCCGCCGTCGCGGGCGTGCTCGAGTACCGCTTCCGCTTCGTCGGCGTCGTCCTCCTCGGAATCGGCGGCATCCTCGCCACGGCGGCGATCATCACGCGCGCCGGGGCCGGCGCTCTCGCGTGGCTGCCCCCCGTCGTCGGCACGGTCGCGGGCATCCTCGTGTTGCTGCTGGCGATCGTGCGTCTGCGACGCTGGGTCTCGGCCGCCGTTGCGCAGAACGCCCAGGCCTCCGGCACCGATCGACGCCACTTCCTGCTGTTCACCGGCCTCACCGCGGTCGGCGCGGTCGTCGTGGGTGTCGGTGCTCGCGTCCTGAACGCCGCGACCTCGTCTGTCGCCGCCGCACGCGACGCGCTGCGGATCCCGGCCGCCCGCTCCACCGTGACCGTTCCCGAGGGCGCGAACTGGGAGATCGACGGGCTCACCCCGATCGTCACCCCCAACGGCGACTTCTACCGCGTCGACACCGCACTGACCGTCCCCAACGTCGACCCCACCACATGGCGCCTCTCCATCGAGGGCATGGTCGACAACCCCGTGGAGCTGAGCTTCGACGACCTCGTCAACATGGGCCTCGACGAGTACGGTGTGACCCTCACCTGCGTCTCCAACGAGGTCGGCGGCGGCCTGGTCGGCAACGCCATCTGGACCGGCGTCCCCATCCGCGACGTGCTGCGCATGGCCGGCGTGCAGGGAGACGCCGACATGGTGCTCTCGGAGAGCGTCGACGGGTACACGGCATCCACTCCCCTCTCGTCGCTCACCGACGACAACCTCGACGCGATCTTCGCGGTCAAGATGAACGGCGAACCGTTGCCCTTCGAGCACGGATTCCCCGTGCGCATGGTCGTCCCGGGGCTCTACGGCTACGTCTCGGCCACGAAGTGGGTCACCAAGCTGACCGTCACGCGGTTCGACAAGGACGAGGCGTACTGGACCCCGCGCGGATACTCGGCCGAAGCGCCGATCAAGATGTCGTCGCGCGTGGACACGCCCAAGATCGGCTCGCCCGTCGCCGCGGGCGCCGTGGTCGTCGCCGGCATGGCGTGGGCCCAGCCCGTCGGCGTGCAGAAGGTCGAAGTCAGCATCGACAACGGCGAATGGCAGGAGACGCAGCTCTCCACCCCCATCAACGACCAGTCGTGGGTGCAGTGGAAGTTCGACTGGACCGCCGAGGCCGGGACGCACTACATCGCGGTCCGCGCGACCGACAAGCAGGGCAACCTGCAGATCCAGGATGCGGCTCCGATCGCCCCGAACGGCTCGAGCGGGTGGCAGCGGACGCTGGTCACCGTCTCGTCGTAAGCCCGGCAGGGCAATGTCAATCGCTGTTCCCGGGCGCGTCGCGAGGGGCATGATCGCACTATGCCTTCAGCAAGCATTGCGACCCGAGCCGGTGCTTCCGCATGACCACGGTCCCCAATGAGCCCCCTGTGTCCCCCGCCCCTCCCGGCGTCGACCCCGACCATCCGTTGACGAGCATCCGACGCTCCATTCCGCGCGACTGGGACGAGCAGGTCGACCTCTTCGCGATCGTCAAGCTCGACAGCGGCGGGTTCGTCCGCGGGTGGAACCTCGGAGCGGAACGCATCAAGGGGTACAGCGAGGACGAGATCCTCGGCTCGCACTTCTCGCGCTTCTACCGCGAAGAGGACCGACGGCGCGGCAAGCCCGACCAGCTGCTCGCTGCCGCCCAACGCGACGGCCACGTCGAAGACACCGGCTGGCGCGTGCGCAGCGACGGCTCGGAGTTCTGGGCGCGGGTGACGATCTCGGCCATCCGCACCGACCAGGGTCAGGTCCTCGGTTTCGTCAAGATCGTGCGCGATCTGACGACCGAGAAGCAGGAAGCGGATGAGCGCCAGTCCCTGCAGCGCACCTTCGCGCACGACCTTCTCTCGCCGGTCACGGCTCTCCGTGGCTACCTCGACCTGATCGGCGAGGAGCTGCCCCCTGACCACCGCCTCCTGCGCCTCGCCGGCGAGGCGAGCGACCACATCGTCGCCATGGCCCAGGCCCTCATGGCCGACGTCAACACCGCCGCCGAGCGGGGACGGCGGCGCGCGAGCCTCGACCTCATCGCCCGCGGAGCCGTCTCACTCGTCCTGCCGGGCGATGCGCCCGGCCGCGTCGTGTTCGGTCAGATGGATGCCGTTCCCATCTGGGGCGATGTGCTCGGACTCCGACGCGCGATCGCCAACGTGCTCGAGAACGCCGCGAAGTACTCCGACGACCTCATCGAGGTCGACGTCTTCGAAACCGACGAGGGGGCCGTGGTGCGCGTGCGCGACCGAGGTCGTGGCATCCATCCCGACGATCTCGCCTCGATCACGCAGGAAGGCAACCGAGGTCGGCTCGCGGATGCCGGCGACGGGGGACGAGGGATCGGGCTCGCGAGCGTGCAGCGCATCGTGGGTGCACACGGCGGAACGGTGCGCATCACGAGCGCACCGGGTGAGGGGACGAGCGTCTCCCTCACAGTCCCCCGCGCCGACGACGAGGTCGACCCGGTTCGGATCGACTGAACCCGGTCTCGCCTCAGGAGCCCGCGGTCGAGAGCTCCGCGCCCGCAGCCTCGATCTCGGCCAGGGCCGCCGCGCTGGCGTCGGGATGCACACCCGCGACCAGGTCGGTGAGAACGCGCACGCGGCGTCCCGCGCCGATCGCATCGAGGGCGGACGCGCGCACGCAGTAGTCGGTCGCGATGCCCACCACGTCGATGTCCCGGATGCCGTGGACCTCGAGCAGCTGCGCCGCGGTCTCGCCCGCATCGGTGACGCCCTCGAACAGCGAGTAGGCGGGCTTGCCCTGCCCCTTCTTGAGATGGTGCGTCACCCGCGAGGTGTCGAAGACCTCGTCGTACTCGGCACCGAAGGTGCCGCCCACGCAGTGCACCGGCCACGTATCGACGAAGTCGGGGCTGTCCGAGAAGTGGCCGCCGTTGTCGTCGTCGCCGTGATGCCAGTCCCGCGACGCGACGATGAGCGCGTACTCATCGGCGTGCACGGCGAGGTAGCGCGAGATGCGTTCGGCGACCGCGTCACCGCCCTCGACGCCCAAGGCGCCGTGCTCGGTGAAGTCGTTCTGGACATCGACGATGAACAGGGCGCGCGTCATGCGTCGAGCCTACGCTCCGCGGCATCCGTCCGCCCGAGCTTCGAGGGCCACCAGATGCGCCGGCCGAGGTCGTACGCCAGAGCGGGCACCAGCAACGAGCGCACCACGAAGGTGTCGAGCAGCACACCGAAGGCCACGATGAAGGCGATCTGCGCGAGGAAGAGGATCGGGATGACCCCGAGAGCCGCGAACGTCGCCGCCAGCACGAGCCCCGCCGAGGTGATCACTCCGCCCGTGGCGACGAGGCCACGCAAAATCCCGGCACGCGTACCGTGCGCGAGGGACTCCTCCCGCACCCTCGACATCAGGAAGATGTTGTAATCCACACCCAGCGCGACGAGGAAGACGAAGCCGTACAACGGCACCGCCGGATCCGCGCCCGGGAAGCCCAAGATGCCGTCGAACACCAGGGCACTGACGCCCAGCGCCGCCCCGAACGACACGATGACGGTCCCGATGAGGATGAGGGGGGCCACGATCGAGCGCAGCAGAGCCATGAGGATCAGCAGGATGACGGCGAGAACGATCGGGATGATGAGCGTCCGATCACGGATCGAGGTGTCGATCGAGTCGATGTCGGTGGCGGTGACACCGCCCACCAGGGCGGTGCCCTCGCCGAGCTCGGTGGTGAGATCGGCGCGGAGCTGACGGACGGTCTCGTCCGCCGCCGGTGAATCGGCCGTATCCGCCAGGGTCGCGGCCAGCAGGACGTCGCCGTCCGCGACGGTCGGGGCGGGCGCGGGCGTCCCGGGCGCACCGAAGGCCGTCGTCTGGAGAGCTCCGTCGGATACGCTCACCGGCGACTGCCCACCGGGGGCGTCGGCGCTGAGCACCGCGACCGCGTCGACTCCCGACGCGCTCTGAAGGACGGTCGCCGCCCGAGCGGCGTCCTGTTCGGGGACGAGAACGTACGCCGGGCTGCCCGAGCCGCCCGGGAAGTGCTCGGCGAGGGCGGCTTGACCGTCGCGCGCCTCGGACGCCCCCAGAACGAGGTCGCTCGCCGGCACGCCGTCGGCGCGCAGCTGGGTGACACCGACGCACGCGGCGAGGAGGACGAGCGTGCACACGATCCACACCGGCCGGGCCCGGCGGGCGACGAAGCGCGCCTGGCGCGACCAGAACCCCTTCGCTGGCTGCGTGAGGTCGGCCGGCAGGGCCGACTGACCGGGCTTCGGCAGGAACGGCCAGAACGCCGCCCGGCCGACCAACGCCAGGAGAGCGGGAAGGAAGGTCAGCGCCGACAGAACGGCGAAGGCGATCCCGATGGACGCGATGGGCCCGAGGGCACGGTTGGTCGCCAGATCGGACAGCAGCAGGCAGAGGAGCCCGGCGATCACGGTGCCCCCCGAAGCCAGGATGGGCTCGAACGCTCCCTTCCACGCCCGGACCGTGGCATCCCACCGCGGACGTCCCTCGCCGATGGCCTCGCGGAAGCGTGCGACGTACAGGAGGGCGTAGTCGGTGGCCGCGCCGATGACGAGGATGAACAGGATCCCCTGGACCTGACCGTTGAGGACCACGATGCCGGCGAAAGCGAGCCACCACACGGTCAGCAGGGCCACGCAGAGGGCGAAGACCGAGGTCAGCAGCACCAGGATCGGCAGCAGCGGTGAGCGGTACACGATGACGAGGATGACGAAGACGGCCACCATCGCGACGATCAGCAGAAGGCCGTCGATGCCGAGGAAGCCCTTCACGAGATCGGCGGTGAACCCGGCCGGGCCCGTGACCCACGCCTCGACGCCCGCCGGGACCTCGGCGGACACCTTCTCGCGCACCTGCTCGACGACGTCGCGCACTTCACCGGAGCTGTCGATAGGTACGAAGATCTGCGCGGCCTGACCGTCCTCCGAGACCACGGGAGGCGACGCGTCACCCGAGACGCCGTCGACGGCGGCGAGGTCCGTCGCGAGGGTCTGCAGTGCGGTCACCTGTGCATCGCTGAGCGCGGAGCCGTCAGCGGTCGAGGCGACGACGATCGCGGGGATCGTGTCACTCCCGGTGAAGTCGGTCAGGCGCTCGCTCACTCGCGTCGCGTCGGCCGACTGCGGCAGGAAAGAGGACTGATCGTTCGTCGCGACCTGGTCGACCTTGCCGAAGAAGGGACCGCCGATCGAGCCGCCCACCACCCAGAGCAGAACGAGCAGGCTGGGGATGCCGACCCTCAGCCACCGCGAGACGCGCGGGGCGTTCGTCGATCGGCGGGTGCGTCCGCGGGAGGAGCGGCGAGTTGAAGCAGGCGAAGCGGACATATAGCTAGCTTATCTAGCAATACGTGCTTCGCGCCAGTCCGTCACCCGCGCGCGAAGAGCACCACGATCGACACGACGAACGCCACCGCACCCAGAGTCAGCACCCCGGCCGCCAGCAGGGAGACGAAGCGCACCAGCGGAGAAGAGCGCGTCAGCCGCATGCGATCGACGCGGCCCCGGCGGTAGAAGATGTCGGCCATGTCGGCCGCCCCGATCTTCGCGTCGTCGTGGGCCGAGAGCGGAGCCTCATTCACTCCCCCGTCGGCGTCGAACCACCGCACGACGCGGCCCCCGTCGACATGCTCGACCACGGCGCGAGTCGGCAACCACGTGCCATCGGCCAGAAGCAGGAAGACCGCGACGAAGGCGAGCAGAAGACCGCCACCCAGACCCACCCACGTGAAGATCTCGATGACGGCATCGAGGGCGTTCGACACGGGGGCTCCAGCAGGGTTCGACGGGCGGAGGACAGCCGTCACGCGGACGCGGAACGAGGCGGGTTCAGCCTATCGGGCGAGGTCGGGCCGAACCTCTCGAGCCACCGTCCCGAGGGCCTCGAGCCGTCGGGTCGCGCGCAACGCGATGACCAACGGCACCGCCGCCACGACACCGAACGAGATGTCGATGAGCTGCCAGCCGAGCGGGAGACCGCGGATCGCCCCCGCGATGAGCGCCAACGGAATGATCCCCGCGCACGCGACGAGCCCCCACTGGAGGACGAACACGTTGCGAACCGGATCGCGCCACGGGCCGATGAAGGCGACGGCGATCAGCAGATGGGCGAACGCCAACCAGTCGGTGCCGTAGGCGATGAACGGGAACGCCGCGGCCGTGGCATCCAGTCCCTCCCCCACCCGATCCACCCAGCCGACCGCCTCCGGAGCGAAGGCCGCGACCCCGAGCCCGCGCAGGATCTGGCGACCGAGGGCGAGCTCTTCGCGCAGCGGGAAGGCGGTCAGGCCGCTGACGGCGAGTCCCGCGATGACGATCGCGAGGCAGACCCGGATGCGACGGATGAGAGCGGTTCGTTCGTTCATGGCCCCCCGTTCGATGCCGACCCCTGGGGCGAGCGTACGACCGAGCGCGTGCGCGACGCGGCGAAATGCTCCACCGACGAAGAAAGGCCCCCACCCGGTGGAAGCGGGTGAGGGCCTTCGGAGCCGCCTAAGGGAATCGAACCCTTGACCTATTCATTACGAGTGAATCGCTCTGCCGTCTGAGCTAAGGCGGCATGTGCGCGCTGGAGCGTGCACGATCATCGATCTTACATGCTCCAGCGCGTGCTCAGGTACGCGCTCAGTAGTCGCCGGCGGCGGTGCGGTCCGCGAGGATGTCACGACTCGACGACAACCCCAGACGCGTGGCGCCCGCGGCGATCATCTCTTCGGCGGCCGCGCGCGTGCGCACTCCCCCGGATGCCTTGACCTCGGCGCGGTCGCCGACCGTGCGCTTCATCAGCTCGACCGCGTGGACGCTCGCGCCACCGGCGGGGTGGAAACCGGTCGACGTCTTGACGAAATCGGCGCCCGCGTTCACTGCCGCCTCGCAGACGGCGACGATGGCCTCGTCGCTCAGCGCGGCGGATTCGATGATGACCTTGAGGACGGTCGGCGCGGGGGCCGCGGCCCGGACGGCGCGGATCTCGGACTCGACGATGTCGTAGCGACCCTCGATCGCGGCGCCCACATCGATGACCATGTCGATCTCGTCGGCACCCTGCGCGACCGACAGAGCGGCCTCGGCGGCCTTGACCTCGGCGTGGTGCTTTCCGCTCGGGAAGCCGCACACCACGGCGAGCTTGAGCCCCTCCGGCAGCTGCACCGGCAGGAACGAGGGCGAGATGCACACGCTGTAGGTGCCGAGCTCGGCGCCTTCGGCGATGAGGCGCTCGACGTCGGCGCGGGTGGCCTCGGGCTTGAGCAGCGTGTGGTCGATGTAGGTCGCCAGGTCGGCGATGGGCGCGGTCATGGGGGTCTCCTCGGGGTATGACGTCTTCAGCCTAGGCGCGCGGGCGGCAGGGAGCGGGGCGCTACTCGCAGCGCAGCCCCTCGGCGGGCACGGTGCCGTCGACCAGGTAGTCGTCGACGGCCGAGTTCACGCAGTCGTTGCCCTTGTTGTAGGCGAGGTGCCCCTCGCCCACGTAGGTCACGAGCACACCCTGCGAGAGTTGACCGGCGAGGGCCTGCGCCTCGGCGTACGGGGTCGCCGGGTCTCCCGTCGTGCCGAGCACCACGATGGGCGGCGAGCCGGGGGCGGTGATCGCCTGGCGCGTGCCCGTCGGTGGGGCGGGCCACGCGGCGCACGCGTCGGGGCCCAGCCAGTAGGGGGCGACCACCGGGGCCTTCTGCTGCAGCTCTTTCTCGATCTGCGGGTTGTCCTCGTCGCCCTCGTCGGGATAGTCGACGCAGTTGTACGCCCGCAACGCCTGCATCGTGTTGTCCTGGTACTGACCGCCGACACGACCGTTGTAGAAGTCCGCGAGTTGGAAGGCGACGGAGGCATCGCCGTTCTGCGCCCCGGTGAGAGCCATGCGCAGGTAGGGCCAGTTCTGGTCGCTGTACAGTGCCGCCACGATCGAGGTCACGAGGGTGTCCGCGCCGAGCCGCCTCCCGTCGGGGCCCGTCAGCGGGCGGGCGTCGACGCGTTCCAGCAGCGACGAGAGATCGTTCATCGCGTCGTCGACGGAACCGGTGAACGGACAGTCCGAGTTTTCGAGGCAGTCCGCCATGAAAGCGCGCAGGGCATTCTCGAACCCGACCGCCTGGGCGATACCGCTCGCGCTGCTCGGCAGGCTGGGGTCGATTCCCCCGTCCAGGACCATTCGCCCGACACGATCGGGGAAGAGCCCCGCGTACGTCGTGCCGAGGAACGACCCGTACGAGAAGCCGAGGTAGTTCAGCTTCTTGTCCCCCAGGACGCCACGCAGCAGGTCCATGTCGCGCGCGGCGTTCTCGGTGGAGACGTAGGGAAGGATGCCGTCACTGTTGGCCTGACACGCCTGCGCGAAGTCGGCCTGGCGCTTCTCGAGCGCGGCGTTCCACTCGTCGCTGCCGCGCGTACCCGGGGGGATGTCGTAGAGGAACGAATCCATGCCCGCCGCGTCGTAGCAGGTGACCGGTGCCGACTGGCCCACCCCGCGAGGGTCGAAGCCGATGATGTCGTACGTCTTCGTCAGCGTCTCGTCGGCCACGAGCGACAGGGAGTCGCGCACGGTGGACACACCGCTCACACCGGGGCCCCCGGGGTTCGTCAGCAAAGAGCCCAGCGGCTGGCCCGACGTCGCCCGATGCCGGATCACCGACAGCGTGAGGTCGCCGGCCGACGGATCGGCGTAGTCGCGGGGCGCGGTGACCGTCGTGCAATCGAAACCGGCCGAGCCGCAGCCGGTCCAGGTGAGCGTCTGCCCGTAGTAGGGCAGGAGCGACGCGTCGATGCCCTCGGTCTGCGGTGCGAGTGACGGCCCGACCGCGGGAGCCAGGGGAGGGATCTGGGCGTACAGACAGCCCGACAGGGCGAGGGCGAGACCCGCGACGCCCGCGATGACGGCGGCGAGACGACGGCGGACGCTCACGGAGCGGATCCGTTGGCGACGGTGATCATAAGACTCTCCAGGGCCAGCAGCGGGGCGGCGTTCTGCTCGAGGTTGCGGCGGGTGACCGAGATGCGGTCGAGGACTCCCAGCGTGCGCGTGGGAGACCACTCCCCGGCGAGGGCGCGGAGCGCGTCGAGGCGTTCGCTGTTGACCAGGTCGCCGTCGCGGCCGTACTGGATCATCACGACATCGCGGAAGAGCGACTGCAGGTCGGTGAGCACGCGGTCGATACCGTCGCGCAGGCTGCGGGTCGCCCGGCGCTTCTGGTCGTCTTCGAGGGCGTTCACCTGACCGCGGACCGACGGCGGCACCGCAGCCCCCTCGGCGACGCCGAGCATGCGCAGAAGCAATCGGCGCTCTTCTTCGTCGCGGGTGGCGGTGAGGGCCTTGGCGTCATCGGTGGCCAGCCGCACGATGCGTCCGGCCACATCGACGGCGTCGCCGATCCCGCGGACGGCGAGCACCGCCGCGAGGGTTTCGGCGCGGCGGCCGCGAGCGTCGTCGTCGGTCGCGAGGCGCTGCGCCATGCCGATGTGGCGCTGCGCGTGGCGTGCGGACTCCTCCGCGATGTCGGGGCTCACTCCCGTGCGTTCCACGATCAGGGCGGCGACATCGGCGACCGACGGCTCGCGCAGACGCAGGACGCGCACGCGCGAGCGGATGGTCGGCAGCAGGTCGGCGTCGCTGGGTGCACACAGCACCCAGACGGTCTTCTCGGGCGGCTCCTCGAGGGCCTTGAGCAGCACGTTCGAGGTGCGCTCGGCCATCCGGTCGGCGTCTTCGACGACGATCACGCGGTGACGACCGAGCGAGGGGGCGAAAGAGGCGCGCTCGACGAGTCGACGCGCCTCGTCGATGCGGATCACGACCTGCTCGGTGCGCAGGGCGGTGAGATCGGGGTGGGTCCGGGCGAGCACCTGGCGTTGCGCGTTCTCGTCACCCGGATCGGCGATGAGAGCGGCGGCGAACGCGTAGGCCAGGGTGGACCGCCCCGAACCGGGAGGTCCGGTGATGAGCCACGCGTGCGCGAGCGCCGAGGGGTCGGATGCCGCGGCCTGCAGCGTCTGCACGGCCTCGTCTTGCCCCCACACGGCGTCCCAGGGGAACGACGCCGTACCGGCGGCGGACGCGGACGGATCGAGGGCGACGGACATGGGCTCCAGCCTAATCGGGGGGTCGGACACGGCCGCTGGCGGTCGGCTGTGCATCGACCACGCTCGCCTCAGCCGAGGTGCTCCTGCATCGCCGCGCGCACCTGACCCGCCAGCATGTCCGGCGCCTGTGTGGCATCGAGCACGAGGAAGCGGTGGGGCTCGGCGGCGGCCAGGGTGAGGAAGCCGGCGCGCACGCGCGCGTGGAACTCGCTCTTCTCCGCTTCGAGACGGTCGAAGGGCTTGTCGTCCGCGTCCAGGCGACGGCGCGCCGCGGCGGGGTCCAGGTCGAGCAGCACGGTGAGATCGGGCAGGAGCCCGCCGGTCGCCCAGAGCGACAGGGCGCGGATGTCATCGGCATCCAGGACACGACCGGCGCCTTGATAGGCGACGGAGGAATCGAGGTACCGGTCCTGGATCACGACGTCGCCGCGCGCGATGGCGGGCTGGACGACGGTCTCGACATGATGGGCACGGTCGGCCGCGTAGAGCAGCGCCTCGGCGCGGGCGGCGATGTGACCGCGGTGGTGCAGGACGATGTCGCGGATGCGCACTCCCACGTCGGTGCCACCGGGCTCGCGCGTGCGAACGACGTTCCGGCCACCGGAGCGCAGCCAGTCCTCGAGCATCGAGGCTTGAGTGGTCTTGCCGGCGCCGTCCCCACCTTCGAAGGTCACGAACAGGCCGGGCCCCCCGGCCGCGGACGCCCGAGGGAGAGTCAGCGGCCGGGTGCGGTCGTCGGTCACGAGTTCTTCGCCGGGGCCTTGCGCGTGGTCGTCGCCCGCGGGGCGGCGGTCTTGGCGGCCGTCGTCTTGGCGGCCGCCGTCTTGGTGACAGCCGTCTTCGCCGCGGTGGTCTTCGCCGTCGTCTTGGCCGCCGTGGTCTTGGCGGCCGTGGTCTTGGCGGCC
Source organism: Microbacterium sp. Leaf203 (assembly GCF_001421275.1). Classification (NCBI taxonomy): domain Bacteria; kingdom Bacillati; phylum Actinomycetota; class Actinomycetes; order Micrococcales; family Microbacteriaceae; genus Microbacterium; species Microbacterium sp. Leaf203. Next base: position 316,446 of record NZ_LMKF01000025.1, read on the forward strand.
GTGGTCTTCGCGGGGGCCTTTCGCGCTGCGGTCTTCTTCGGCGCGGGACCCTTGGCGCGCTTGTCGGCGATCAGCTCGACGGCGCGCTCGAAGGTGATCGCCATCGCGTCTTCGCCGCGGGGGACAGTGGCGTTGGTCTCGCCGTCGGTGACGTAGGGACCGAAGCGACCGTCCTTCAGCTTGAGGGGCTTGCCGCTGACGGGGTCGGCGTCGAACTCCTTCAGAGCGCTCGAGGCCCGGCGGGCGCCGTACTTCGGTTCGGCGTACTTCGCGAGCGCCTGGTCGAGCGTGATGTCGAAGATCTGCTTCTCGTCGTCGAGCGACCGGGAGTCGGTGCCCTTCTTGAGGTAGGGACCGAAGCGACCGTTCTGCGCGGTGATCTCCTCACCCGAGGCGGGGTCGGTACCCACGACGCGGGGAAGGGAGAGCAGCTGCAGGGCCGTATCGAGATCGACCGTGTCGACGGACATCGACCGGAAGAGCGAGGCGGTCCGAGGCTTCGGGGCCGCTTCCTTCTTGGCTCCGCGCTTCTTGGGGGCCTCGACGACCTCGCCCGTGGCCTGGTCGACCTCTTCGGGCTCCTCGGCGTCGACCTCTTGCACGTAGGGGCCGAAGCGTCCGTCCTTCACGACGACGAGCTTGCCGTTCTCGGGGTTCTCGCCCAGCACCCGGTCGCCGGCCACGGGGGCGTCGATGAGCTCCTGCGCCTTCGCGGGCGTGAGCTCGTCGGGCGCGAGGTCCTCGGGGATGTTGACGATGCGCGGCTTGGCGTCGGGGGCGGCCGTGGGATCGGTCGCCTCGAGGTACGGGCCGTACTTTCCGAAGCGCAGCGTGGCCGTGTCGGTGATGCGCGTCGAGTTGAGCTCGCGAGCGTCGATCTCGCCGAGGTTGTCGACGATGTGACGCAGTCCCACCTGCTTCTCGGAGCCGAAGTAGAACGACTTCAGCCACTCGGTGCGGCGCTGCTCGCCACGCGCGATGGCGTCGAGATCGTCTTCGAGGGCGGCGGTGAAGTCGTAGTCGACGAGGTCGGCGAAGTGCTCTTCGAGGAGGCGGACGACGCTGAACGCGAGCCAGCTGGGCACGAGCGCCTGACCACGCTTGCTGACGTACCCACGGTCGAGGATCACACCGATGATGCTGGCGAAGGTAGACGGGCGACCGATCCCCTTCTCTTCGAGGGCCTTGACCAGGCTGGCCTCGGTGTACCGCGGCTTCGGAGAGGTGCTGTGCCCCTTGGGCTCGACATCGCTGACCGACAGCGTGTCGCCCACGGCGACCGCCGGCAGCGACTGGTCGGCATCGTCGTCGTTGCGCTTCTCGTCGGCGCCTTCTTCGTAAGCCTCGAGGAACCCCTTGAAGGTGTAAACGGTTCCGGATGCCGTGAACTCGGCGACCTGGGCACCGGCCTTGACCGTGAGCGTGACGGTCGTCGTCTCGTACTTGGCATCCGCCATCTGGCTCGCGACGGTGCGCTTCCAGATCAGGTCGTACAGCTTCTGCTCGTCGCGATCGAGCGAGGACGCGAGCGACGCGGGCGTGCGGAAGGTCTCGCCCGAGGGACGGATGGCCTCGTGCGCCTCCTGCGCGTTCTTCGACTTGCTTTTGTAGACGCGCGGGTTCGCGGGAACGGCCTTGTCGCCGTAGAGAGCGACGGCCTGAGCACGCGCTGCCGAGATGGCCTGCCCCGAGAGGGCGACCGAGTCGGTACGCATATAGGTGATGAAGCCCTTTTCGTAGAGTCGCTGGGCGACGCCCATGGCGTGCTTGGCGCTCATCGAGAGCTTGCGGCCGGCCTCCTGCTGCAGCGTGGAGGTCGTGAAGGGGGCGCGCGGGCTGCGCGTGCCGGGCTTCGCCTCGACCTTGGCGACGGTCGCCGTGCCGGCGGCGGTGATCGCGTCCGCGAGTGCGCGTGCCTGCGCCTCATCGAGGACCACGACCGCCTTCTTGAGCTGGCCGTTGTCGTCGTAGTCGCCGCCGCGCGCGATGGGCGCGCCGTCGAGACGGTTCAAGCGCGTGGTGAACGAGGAGCCGGACTGCGACGCGAGTGCCTCGACGTCCCAGTACGAGGCCGAGACGAAAGCCATGCGCTCGCGCTCGCGCTCGACGACCATACGGGTGGCCGCGGACTGCACGCGACCGGCGCTGAGGGCCGTGCCTTCGCGGCCCGAGCCGACCTTGCGCCACAGAACGGGCGAGACGTCCCAGCCGTAGAGCCGGTCGAGCACGCGGCGGGTCTCTTGCGCGTCAACGAGCGAGACGTCAAGTTCGCGGGTGTGCTCGGCGGCCTCTTTGATGGCGTCCTTGGTGATCTCGTGGAAGATCATGCGACGCACGGGGACCTTGGGCTTGAGGACCTCGAGGAGGTGCCATGCGATGGCTTCGCCTTCGCGGTCACCATCAGTGGCGAGGAGGACTTCGTCGGCCGTCTTGAGGGCGCGCTTGAGCTCGGCGACGGTCTTCGTCTTGCGGTCGTTGACCACGTAGAAGGGGTCGAAGTCGTTCTCGACGTCGATGGAGTACTTGCCGTACGCCGCCTTCTTGTCGGCCGGGATCTCTTTCTTCGACGCGAGGTCGCGAATGTGACCGACCGAGCTGAGCACCTCGTAGTCGTCGCCGAGGTATCCCTGGATCGACTTCATCTTCGTCGGGGACTCGACGATGACGAGCTTCTTTCCGTTTGCCACTGGGGTCCTTTCGTCGATGCACACCATACACACGCCTCCCTGTTCGGGTTCCGGGAGGTCTCACGGGCTCGACCGTTCGGGGGGTCCGGCCCGCGAGCGCGCATCGAATGAAATCCCACCGTACGCCCCACCGACGGTGATGGTGGCGACCAGGCCCTCGACATCGCACTCTCGCAGGGTCGCTTCCCCCGCCGAAGCGACCCGTGCGGCCTCGTCGCACGGCACCCCCGATACTGCCCCGCTGGCCGCATCCGCCGCAGCCAGGGCGGCGGCATCCGCGGTCCCCGCGAGTCGTTCGGCGGCGACCGCGGCACCGCCGACGACGGCCAGGGCGACCGCGAGACCGGCGACCACAGAGATCACTCCGAGGGTCGACACGCTCGCGGGCATCAGCGACCTCCGTCGAGGGCGCAGGCGCGCGCCGAGACCGGAGGGAGGGGCAGGCCCATCGGCACGCGAGCAGACGCTCGTACGCAGACCACTCCGCCGCCGCGGTCCACCGACGCCGTCGCCCCCACCTCTGCCAGCCGCTGCAGGGCGGCGTCGTCGCCCCTGCCGAGCAGACGCGCGGCCTCGGTGGTGAGCTGTTGCACCCGTACCGTGGTCGCGAACGACGCGAGGACGCCGGCCCCGAGGACCAGGACGACCAGAACGGCGGGCAGAGCCACCGCGAACTCCGCCGTGACCGCCCCGCGCTCCCCCAGCCTTCTCATTGAACAGTCAGCGCGCGACGCACGAGATCGGTGAGGATCCCCCGCACCTCGTCGCTGCGCATGATCATCACGAGCAGGCCCGCGAAGGCGACAGCCGCCATGGTCGCGATGGCGTACTCGGCGGTCGCCGCGCCCCGCTCGTCGAGGAACAGGGCGCCCGCGCGTGCGCTGGTCAAGGGCGGCAGATCGACGGGGCCGCGCTTCGAGACGGGTCGAGGGGATCGGATCATGGAACTACTCCTTCTTCTGTGTGGACGATCGAGGTCACGGCAGTGCCGTGGAGCGGAGGACCGCGAGCGCGGCAGGGACGACGGCGATGAGCAGGAACGCCGGCAGCGTGCAGAGCCCGAGCGGCACGAGCAGGCGGGTGGAGAGTCTCGCCGCAGCCACCCGACCGTCGGTTCGGGACCGGTACCGCGCGATCCACGCGTCCCCCCGCAGGAGTTCGGCCGCGGGCACTCCCGCTCGGGTCGCCAGGTCCAGCGTCTCGGCGACGGCGGTGCGGTTCATCGTGCCGACGCCCAGACCTTCGATCAGTCCGCGGGCCCGGTCGATCGACACGCCAGCCGAAAGGGCGACCGCCCAGAGCTCGGCCTCGAGTCCCGGGATCACCGGAGGGGGCTGAGCCCGGCGGGACAGCCTGCGCATCCAGACGTACGCTGCACCCATCAGGCCGAGCCCGAGGGCGAGGCATCCTTGCCCGAGCGGATCCCGGAGCAGAACACCGACGGGGTCGAAGCCGAGAAGACCGCCCAGAGGGATGCCGACGAGGGGAAGCCACCCGAGGAGCCGGGCCGTGGCGACCGGCTCCGCGAGAGCGACGCGGATGTCGGCCGAAACCTCCACCGCGTCACGGAGGGCGCCCACGACCGAGCGCAGGGCATCGGACAGCGGCGCTCCCGTGGCTACGGCCACGCTCCAGATCGCGGCGGTCCCGCTCCACGACTCACCCGCCGCTCGGAGGACGCCACCGACATCCGCCCCACGGGCAGCGGCGTCGGCTGCCGCGCTCAGCGTGGGGTCGCCGCCCTCTGCCAGGTATCTCCACGCGTACGCCGGGGCTGTTCCCCCGGACAGCAGGACGGCGAGGCGGAGAACCGTCTCGATCGGATCAGCGGTCCGAGGGTCGCGTCGCGCGCGAAGATGCGGCGTCCTCGAGCCGTGAGCGCTCACGTCCACTTCTCCGGCTCGATTCGGAGACGCCCCTCGTGCACGACGGGTCGTCCCCACCCGGTGACGCGACGTCGCCCGGCGATCCGTTCGACGTACACGACGGCGTCGATGGCCCCGGCACTTTGCCGCGCGCAGGTCTCGGCATCCATTCCGGCGAGCGCTGCCAGGGCTTCCAGTCGCGCCGAGACGTCGACGAGGCTACTCGCGTGGAGCGTCCCCGCTCCCCCGTCGTGCCCGGTGTTCAACGCCATCAGCAGTTCGCGGATCTCCTCTCCGCGACACTCCCCCAGCACCAGCCGGTCGGGACGCATGCGCAGGGCCTCCCTGACCAGCCGCGAGAGGGAGATGCCGCCGGCGCCCTCGATGTTGGCCTGCCGCGCCTCGAGCGCGACGTGATGCGGGTGGTCGGGGTGCAACTCCGCCACCTCCTCGATCGTGATGATGCGCTCGGTCGATGGCACCCGCGACAGCAGAGCAGCCAGGAGCGTGGTCTTGCCCGCGCCCGTCGCGCCGGCGATGAGGGTGTTCTCGCGTCGATCGACGAGACGTTCGAGCCTGTCCCGCTGGCGCGCTGAGAACATCCCCGCGCGCTGGAGAGCCTGCAGGTCGGGCCGCGCGAACGCCGGCACGCGGACGGAGATACTCGTGCCGCTCGCGGCCACGGGGGCGAGCACGGCGTGTACTCGCACGCCCCGATCGAGCCGGACGTCGACGCAGGGCGTGGCGTCGTCCAGGTGCCGCCCGCCGAGCGCGATGAGGCGGACCGCGAGGCGGCGGACCTCGGTCTCGGACGCCCGCCACGAAGGCACATGCTCGATGCCGTCACCGCGATCGACGAAGAGCCCCCGATCGCCGTTGACGAAGAGATCGGTCACGCGAGGGTCGTCGAGGAACGGACGCAGGAACGCCACCGCCGGGTCGGGGGCGTCGACTGTCGCGGGGTCGAGGCCGCTGCAGGGCGGGGCGAGGGAGGTCACGACGACGACCGTAGGGTCGGGCCGGATCGATCCGCGGGCCCGCAGAAGCGATCAGTGGATTCGCCGCGAAGATCCCCACCTGTGGAGGAGCGAGCGACGAGAACGTCGCTCGAATCGTCATCGGGGAGGAACTCCGCCGGAAAAAGAAGGGGGCGGCATCCCTACAGTGGGGGGCGAGGGATGCCGCCACGCGCCGGGGAAAAATTGGGGGGCTCCCCCCGACGCGAGTGCCGGAAGCGATGTTCGGGCGCTAGCTAGAGTACGCGTGCAGGTGAGTCCGGCCAACTCAACCCGACCTATTCATTGCGATATATCACCTGTTTCCCACCGTCCGAGATCCCATCTATCGGAGGTGGCCGGTGTCGGAGGGGGTCGCTAGCGTGACCGGGGTGAGGACGCCGCGCGCAGGTGCGCGGGTCCGTGAACGCGAAGGAGCGCCGCGATGAGCAGCCAGATCGACCACCTCCTCAACGAGACCCGCCGGTTCGCGCCGTCGGCCGAGTTCTCCGCCCAGGCCGTCGCCCAGCACGACCTCTACGAGCGCGCGGCGGCAGACCGTGAGGGTTTCTGGGCCGATAAGGCCCGCGAACTGCACTGGCACAAGCCCTTCACCCAGGTGCTCGACTGGTCCACTCCCCCGTTTGCCGAGTGGTTCGCCGACGGGGAGCTCAACGTCGCCTACAACTGTCTCGACCGGCACGTCGAGGCCGGCAACGGCGACCGCATCGCTCTGCGCTGGGAGGGCGAGCCGGGCGATCAGCGCAACGTCACCTACGCCGAACTCACCGACGAGGTGAAGCGCCTGGCGAACGTCCTCACCGAGCTCGGCATCGAGCGCGGCGACCGCGTCGCCCTGTACCTCCCGATGATCCCCGAGGCGATCGCCTCCATGCTGGCGGTCGCACGCATCGGCGCCGTGCATTCCGTCGTGTTCGGCGGGTTCTCGGCCGACAGCCTGCGCGCGCGCATCGACGACGCCGGCGCCAAGCTGGTCATCACCGCCGACGGCGGCTGGCGGAAGGGCAAGGTCTCGCCTTTGAAGCCGGCGGTCGACCAGGCGCTCGCCGACCGCAACGGCTCCGGCGAGCAGGAGACCGTCGAGCACGTGCTCGTCGTCAAGCGCGGCGGCAACGAGGTCGACTGGGCGGACGGCCGCGACCTCTGGTGGCACGACGTGGTTCCGAAGGCCTCCGCGGACCACGAGGCCGAAGCCTTCCCCGCCGAGACCCCTCTCTTCATCCTCTACACCTCGGGCACCACGGGGAAGCCGAAGGGCATCCTGCACACCTCGGGCGGGTACCTGACCCAGGCCGCGTTCACCAACCGCGTCGTCCACGACGTGCACCCCGAAACGGACGTGTACTGGTGCACCGCCGATATTGGCTGGATCACCGGACACACCTACGTCACCTACGGTCCTCTTGCGAACGGCGCGACACAGCTGCTCTACGAAGGCACCCCCGACACTCCTCACCCGGGTCGCTGGTGGGAGCTCATCGAGAAGCACGGCGTGACCATCTTCTATACGGCGCCGACCGCGATCCGTTCGTTCATGAAGATCGGACGCGACGTGCCGCAGAAGTTCGACCTGTCGTCGCTTCGCCTGCTCGGTTCGGTGGGCGAGCCCATCAACCCCGAAGCCTGGATCTGGTATCGCGAGATCATCGGCGCCGACAAGGCCCCCATCGTCGACACGTGGTGGCAGACCGAAACGGGGGCGATGATGATCTCGGCCCTGCCCGGCGTCACCGAGACGAAGCCCGGCTCCGCCCAGGTCCCGATCCCGGGCATCTCGATCGCCGTCGTCGACGAGCAGGGCGAACCGGTCGGCAACGGCAGCGGCGGCCTTCTCGTGGTCACCGAACCGTGGCCGAGCATGCTGCGCGGCATCTGGGGCGACCCCGACCGTTACCGCGAGACCTACTGGGACAAGTTCGCCGACAAGGGGTACTACTTCGCCGGTGACGGCGCGCGCCTCGACGACGACGGAGACGTCTGGCTGCTCGGCCGCGTCGACGACGTCATGAACGTCTCGGGCCACCGCCTGTCGACCGCCGAGATCGAGTCCGCCCTCGTCGGCCACGAGGGGGTCGCCGAGGCCGCCGTCGTCGGGGCGAGCGACGAGACCACCGGCCAGGCGGTCGTCGCTTTCGTCATCATCAAGAGCCGCTACCTGAAAGAGCACCCCGTCGAGGGTCTGGGCGACGAACTGCGCACCTGGGTCGGACAGCAGATCGGCCCGATCGCCCGTCCCCGCGATGTCTACATCGTCGGCGAGCTCCCCAAGACCCGCTCGGGCAAGATCATGCGCCGCCTCCTCCGCGACGTCGCCGAGGGCCGCGAGGTCGGAGACACCACCACCCTCGCCGACACCGCCGTCATGAGCGTGATCAGCGCCCAGGTGAAGTGAGATCTGATCCCGGATGCCGGAATTCACGGCATCCGGGATCGACTCGCCAGCGAAATCAGCGGCCGATCGAGGTTCCGCGACCCGATCGGGCAGTGCCCAGCCGGCGCGTCACGAGTGCGTCCACGCGGGGCACCACCGCAGCGCCGACGGCCCGCACGGCGGGGTAGACCCCCGCCACCCAGACGATCGACGCCAGAGCGTCGCCGGCGTAGTGCACGCCGATGACGACGACCGACACCGACATCCCGACGACCAGGACGACGCCCATGAGGATTCCGAGCGCCCGCCAACGCGTCGACCACAGTGCGCAGATCAGGACCGCCGCGAAGGATGCCGTGAACGCCACGTGACCGCTCGGGAACGAGGGGTCGGCCGTCGCGCCGATGGCCTGGGTCATGGCCTCGGACATGCCCGGGCGCGGTCGGGCGACGACGAGCTTCGCGGCCTCCGCGAGGCCCCAGGTCACGGCGACCCCACCGAAGAAGGCGACCGCGACCTGCCACCGTCGCGTCAGCAGGCCGACCGCGACCGTGGCGACGATCATGATGCCCGCGGCGGGCAGCGGCTTGAGCGAGCGGTAGAACGCCTCGGCCACCTGTGTGAGCACGGGCGCGTGAAGGTGGTGCACCGCGTCGGAGAAGGCCACATCGAGCGGAACGAACCGCAGCAGGAATCCCACCGCGATCACGGCGAGCACGGTGCAGACGGCCCACACGACGGCGCGCCGGATGGAGGGCGAGGGAGCGAGGAGGGCGTTCTCGGGGGAGGACGGGCCGCCCACGCCGGAAGAGGAGGTCACGGGGGAATCCTGCTCCCGTTCACTTCTGAATCAGCCGAGTTCCCCCGCGGCCGAGAACGACGGAAGGGACGCCCCGAGCGACCGGAGCGTCCCTTCCGTGTGGAGGCCGGGGTGCCGGCATCCGGGATCGTCGTCAGGCGACCGTGAAGATCACCTCGACCTCGACGGGGCTGTCGAGGGGAAGGACGGGCACACCGACCGCGGAGCGCGCGTGTGCGCCGGCCTCGCCGAACACCTCGCCGAGGAACTCGCTCGCGCCGTTGATGACGCCGGGCTGCCCGGTGAATTCGGGGACGGATGCCACGAAGCCGGTGAGCTTGAGCACGCCGGTGAGGTTGTCGACGCCGCCGACGAGAGCCGCAGCCGCGGCGATCGCGTTCAGCGCGCACTGGCGCGCGTAGCCCTTCGCGTCGGCGGGGGCGATGAGTCCGTCGGACTCGCCGACCTTGCCGGTCGCGGGCAGGGCCCCCTGGACCATGGGCAGCTGACCCGAGGTGTACACGAGGTCACCGTGACGCGTGGCGGGAATGTACGAGGCGACGGGCGGGACGACCGCCGGGACGTCGACGCCCAGCGCGGCGAGGCGCTCCGAGACGCTCACTGCTGGCCCTCGAACTGACGGGCAGCGGTCTCGGCGGCACCGAGGCCGGCGTTGGCGGCGCCTCCGCCGGTGGGGCGCTTGAAGTAGGCCACGAGTCCGCCTTCCGGACCGGTCACCACCTGAACGAGCTCCCAGCCCTGCTTACCCCAGTTGTTGAGGATCGCGGCGGTGTTGTGGATGAGCAGCGGAGTTGTGAGGTACTCCCACGTGGTCATGTCGGGCTCCCGGAGGTGGCTCGGAGCGCGCAACGTCGTGCGCGCGGTGATGGACGCGTACGCGCGCGAGGGCCCGCCTTCGAGGCATCGCCCAGCAACGTCGCTTAGCATCAAGCCTATGCCCGAGAACAAACGAACGGCTAGCGGTGCCCTCGGCGGCATCGTCGGCCTCGTCGGCCTGAGCGCGGTCGCCGGACTCCTGGTCACCGCTGCCGTGACGCCGGCCATCGCCGTCTCCGGTGCCGCTGCCTCCAGCGCGATCACCGTCTTCGACAACATGCCCAGCTACCTGAAGCCCGACGAGCTCATGCAGCCCACGACGCTGATGGCCGGCGACCGGGTGCTGGCGAAGTTCTACGACCAGAACCGCTCCCCCGTCACGTTCGACCAGGTCAACCCGGTCATGTACGACGCGATCCTCTCGTCGGAAGACCCGCGCTACTACCAGCACGGCGGTGTCGACCTCATCGGAACGACCCGCGCGCTGCTCAGCAACGCCTCCGGCGGCGAGACGCAGGGCGGCTCGTCGATCAGCCAGCAGTACGTCAAGAACGTGCTCGTGCAGCGTTGCGAGCGCGACGCCAAGGCCGTCGAGGCGACCGACACCACGCCCGCGATGACGCGCGACGAGGCCCTGCAGAAGTGCGCCCTCGAAGCCGTGCAGTCCGACGGCGCCGCCGGCTACCAGCGCAAGCTGCAGGAGATGCGGTACGCGATCCAGCTCGAGAAGGAGTACACGAAGGACCAGATCCTTCTCGGCTACCTGAACATCGCCAACTTCGGCGGCACCACCTACGGCATCGACGCCGCGGCGCGCTATTACTTCAACACTCCGGCCGCCAACCTGAGCGTCGGCCAGGCGGCGGTTCTCGCGGGCATGGTGCAGAACCCCAACCGCTTCCGCATCGACCGCCCCGAGGGCTCGATCAGCGATGGCGAGACCGCCTACAACAAGGCTCCCGACGGCTCGATCGACGACGTCGACCAAAGCACGATCCAGGCGCTCTACACGTTGCGCGACAACGGCGAGATCACGCAGGAGCAGCTGGTCAACGCCGCCGACGGATACAGCGAGACCAAGGGCCGCCAGCTCTATGTGCTCAGCCGCATGGAGGTCGACGGCAAGATCACGCACGAGCAGTACGTCGCCGCGGCGATCGAACCGATCTCGCCGCAGATCACCCCGACCGACCAGGGCTGCTCTTCTTCGGCGGCACCGTACTTCTGCCAGTACGTCGTGTCGACGATCCTCAACGACCCCGCCTTCGGCGCGGAGACCGACGACCGCGTGCGCGCGCTGCGCCAAGACGGTCTGACGATCCAGACCACGCTGGATTGGAACGTCCAGGATGCCGCGCAGAAGACGATGAGCGACAACGCACCGGCGTCGATGGACCAGCTGAAGTTCGGGGCGACCGCCGTCAGCCTCGAGGCGAAGACCGGCCGCCTCCTCGCCATCGCGCAGAACACGAAGTTCACGCAGGACCCGAGCCTGGCTGAGTCGGACCCCTCGTACAACTCGATCGTCTTCGCGGGCGATTCGACGAACGGCGGCTCGATCGGCTTCAGCGCGGGATCGACCTTCAAGCTCTTCACTCTTGTCGATTGGCTCGAGAAGGGGCATTCCCTGAACGAGACGCTCAACGGGCGCCTGCGCCCCGTGCCGAACATGACGAACTCGTGTGCCGGCAACTGGGTCAATCAAGGCAACTACACGATCAACAACTTCGGCAACAGCGGCGGATACGTCGGCACACCGATGATGTTCACACGCGACTCGCTCAACACCGGTTACCTCGCCATGGCGGCCGAGCTCGACCTGTGCGACATCGCCAAGGTCGTGAAGAAGATGGGCGTCACGACGGGTGACGGCAAAGAGATCACCATGGCGAACGCGAACGAGGTCATCGGTAGCGACAACATCTCGCCCATCGCGATGGCCGGCGCCTTCGCGACCGTGGCCAACGGTGGCAGCCGCTGCCCGGCCAAGGTCATCGATAAGGTGACCGCACCGGACGGCTCGGATCGCCGCATCCCTGACCTGCAGTGCGAGACGGCACTCACCCCGGAGATCGCCGCGACCGCTGCCTACGCTCTGCAGGGCGTCATGACGGGCAACGGCACCGGTGCGGCTGCCAACCCCGGCGACGGCACTCCGGTGCTCGGCAAGACCGGTACCCACGAGGCGCACGAAACCTGGATGATCGAGTCGTCCACGAACACCACCACTGCGGTCTGGGTCGGCAACTGGGACGGTGGAACGACCACCCTGTTCGGCAAATACGCGAACCGCATCCAACTGAGCGACCTGCGCTATCGACTGGCTCGCGATGTGCAGCGCGCCGCGGACGACATCTACGGCGGCGACAGGTTCCCCGACCCGGCGTCGAACCTGCTGCGTACGCAACAGCGCGACCTTCCCAACGTCGTCGGGCAGAGCATCGACGCGGCGACCTCGACCCTCCAGAATGCGGGCTTCCGCGTGACTGTCGGCGACCCCGTCGACTCGCCCTCAGGCCCCGACACCGTGGCCGCGCAGAATCCGGGTGGGGCCACTGCTCCCGCGGGTTCGCAGATCACGCTCAGCCCCGGTAACGGGCAGGGGGCGACGGTTCCGAACGTCGGCGGGCAGACCGTTCCCGCAGCTCAGGCGGCGTTGAACGCGGCCGGATTCACCAACGTGTCGATCGGCGCCTGCCAGGCCGATGGCAATGCCCCGAATGAGGGCCGCGTGACGGCGACGAACCCCGCCGCCGACACCGCGACGAACAAGAGCACCGCGATCGCTCTGTCCATCGTCGCGAAGAAGTGCTGATGACGCGTCCTCTCGTGACGGCCGCCCTCGCACCCCTCGGGGTCGCGGGGGCGGCCGCTGTCGGGGCCGCCGTGTGGGGGATGGGCATCGAGCGCTACCTCTTCACCGTGCGCTACCACGCGCTGCGCGTCCTCCCCAAGGGGGCCGACCCGATCCGGGTCCTGCACGTCTCCGATGCGCATATGGCTCCCTGGCAGCACCGCAAGCAGGAGTGGATGGCCCGTCTCACCGAGCTGTCTCCCGATCTGGTTGTGAACACGGGCGACAACCTCGGCCACCGCGACGGCCTCACCGGGATCCGAACGGCGTTCGCGCCCCTTCGTGGCGTCCCGGGCCTCGTCGTGCACGGCTCGAACGACTTCCAGGAGCCGGCACCTCGCAATCCCCTGCGCTATTTCCTCGGCCCCTCCGGGCACCAGCCGGCTCACAAGCACCTCGACGTCGCCGCCCTCGATCGGTTCTTCACTGACGATCTGGGATGGCACATGCTCGACGACACGGCCGTCTCGCTCGAGGTCAACGGACTCCGCGTGACGGCCTTCGGCGTGAACGACGCCCATCGCAGGTGGGATCACCCCGAGCTCATCCCTCCGGTCATGGCGAGATTGGATGCCGCCGACCTCGCGCTCGGCGTCATGCATGCGCCCTACCGGCGTACGCTCGACACGTTCACCGACTTCGGCGCCGACGTGCTTCTGGCGGGGCACACCCACGGCGGGCAGGTGCGCGTGCCGTTCCGCCGTGAGGCGCTGGTCTCGAACTGCGACATCCCGCTCGATCAGGCGCGCGGTCTGAGCGAGTGGACGCACGACGGGCGTACCGTGCCCTTGAATGTCAGCGCGGGCTTGGGGCATTCGATCTACGCGCCCGTGCGGTTCGCGTGCCGACCTGAGGCGTCGCTGCTCACGCTGCTGCCACGCTGACGGCTTCTGCACAGCGGCCGAGAGGGACGATCCGTTCACGGATCGACCCTCTCGGCCGTCAGGCAACGTCGGCGTTCCCCCAGGATCGAGTTCCTCGACCGAAAGGGACTCCCCATGCATCGACCACCTTCGACACTTCGACGGTTCGCCACCGCGCTGGCCCTGGCGGGTGTTCTCGTCGGCGTCGCCGTCGTCCCTGCGGCCTACGCCGCCGACCGCGGCACGGGCTTCGGCACGTGGGCGCCGCTCTCCCGAACCGGATGGCACGGCTCCATGCGCGTGGGAGACGTGCATACGTACTGCATCCACCCCGGCCTTCCCGTTGCGACCGGCACGACGACCGACCACGGTGACACGGGAGACGTGAACGGGCTCAGCCCGCAGCAGCTGGTCTCGATCAACTACCTCGTCTCCACTTACGGCCAGACCGATGATGCCATCCAAGCCGCGAGCGTCGGATGGGCGGTCAAGGCCATAGCCGATCGCGAGACGACACTTCACTCCTGGGGCTACGGTGGCAACGATCTGGCCGAGGCGATCGACTACATCATGCGGAGGGCGAGCCCCGAGAACAGCGGCGCGGTCCAGGAGCGAACCCTGCAACTCCTCGCGGAAGCGGAGAACATCCGCGTCCCCCGTGTCGGAGGTGCGCTCACGCTGTTGACCGATGAAGACGAACCCACGCGGGGAACGGTGACGGTCGACGTCGACGCGACCGCCGTCGGGACGTTGCGACTCGAGAATGCGGTCTTCGCCGACACCGGGAGCTCTGAGCGCGGCGGGGTCCAGGGACGAGTGACGTACCCGATCCTCGCCCCGCCGACGGCATCCGACGGCGGGCGCCCGTATGTCACTCGCGCGGCGGGCACGTTCACGGTGCGTTCCGCGGCGATCCGGTACTACTCCACTCCGGGCCAGCAGGAGTCCGCCGGGCCGGCCGGGTCAACCACCTTCACCCTCACGGCGCAAGACGCCTCTCCGCGACCTGTGCGCTTCTCCCCGCTGATCGCGACCTCGGCGACGATCGACTCTCAGGCCCGGTACGTCGACGAGGTCACCGTCTCTGCGGGCGACGGCGTCTGGCCTCGCCACAGCGACGGGACCTTCGTCGTCGTCAGTGCGACGGCAGACGTCTACCGGACGAACGCCTTCCCCGCCGAGGCACCCGAGATCCCGACCAATCTGGACCCGGTCGCGCACCTCGAGCTCCGCACCGATCCGAAGATCGGGGCCGGTGTCTATCGTGCGTCGACCACGACGCTCCCCGGCCCGGGCGTCTACACCGCCGTGTGGCGCATCGAGCGCTCGTCGCAGGACGCGGACTCGGTTGCTCACTTCCCACCCGACTACTCCTGGATGGAGCACTTCGCCACGCCCGCACAGACGGAGCAGCTGGCCTCTCCTCCTTCGTCCGGCCTCGTCTCGACGCCCGCTCCGACGACCGTCGCCGTGATCCCACAAGAACCCCCGACATCCCCGTCGGTTCCCACGGCCCTCGCTCAGACAGGGGTCTCCGCGCCGCCGTTGCTGATGGCCGGCGGCCTGTCCGCTGTCGCCATCGCAACGGGGTTCTTCACTTGGCGGCGCGCGCGTCGAGGGGCGGCGCCGGCGCTGGCCTGATCCGCCTCGGGGGTGAGGGCGGCATCGGTCCATCGCCGACCCTCCCCCCTGTGGCATCCCACCGTTTCGAGCGAAAAGTGCTCCGTGGTTCGAAGCACGGCTTCGAGCAGGGTAGACTTTTCAAGTTGCAACGGGGTGTGGCGCAGCTTGGTAGCGCGCGTCGTTCGGGACGACGAGGCCGCAGGTTCAAATCCTGTCACCCCGACCACTGCATCATCAGAGAGGCTCTCCGCTCCTGCGGGGGGCCTCTCTGCATCGGCGTGAGGTGGACCGCGCACCCTCGACGCGGCGCGCCCCCGGCTCGAGCTCGGACCCTGTCTCGACCGGCGTCTCTCGCACCTTTGCGCGAGCCGTTCACGGCAATCCCCGTCCCGGGCCACCGGAGACGAGGCTGGGGGGAACCCCCAGTAGAATCGACCCCTGTATGGCGTCCCACCACGCCGCCCTCCGCCCGCGCGCGCCACCTCCGTGCGACGACCTCTCACTGCTCAGGAGCACCGTGTCCGACGCCTCGCCCCGCCTCGTCGCCTTCGACCTCGACGACACCCTCGCCCCTTCGAAGTCGGCGATCGACCCGCGCATCGGCGACCTGCTGCTCGCTCTCGCCGACAAGGTCGAAGTGGCGATCATCTCGGGTGGACAGCTCCAGCAGTTCCGCAGCCAGGTGGTCGAGCGTCTGCCCCAGGCCTCCCCCGAGCTGCTCGCGCACTTCCACCTGATGCCCACCTGCGGCACCCAGTACTACCTCCTCACGCCCGCCGGCGTCGAGACCGTGTACGCCCACTCGCTCACCGACGACGAGAAGCAGCGCGCCCTCACCGCCGTTCGCGAAGAGGCGGAGCGCCTCGGCCTCTGGGAGGCGGAGCCGTGGGGTGACATCCTCGAGGACCGTGGCTCGCAGATCACGTTCTCGGCCCTCGGGCAGTCGGCCCCCCTCGAGGCGAAGATGGCCTGGGACCCCACCGGCGAGAAGAAGAACAGCCTGCGCGAGGCCGTCGCCTCCCGTATCCCCGACCTCGAGGTCCGCTCCGGCGGCTCCACCTCGGTCGACATCACCCACCGCGGCATCGACAAGGCCTACGGCATGAACAAGCTCGTCGAGGCGACCGGAATCCCCCTCGACGACATGCTCTTCGTCGGCGACCGCCTCGACCCCGACGGCAACGACTACCCCGTCCTCGCGATGGGCGTCGAGTGCCAGGCCGTGCACGGGTGGGAAGACACCGCCGCGTTCCTCGAGAAGCTCGTCCCGACGCTGCCCGCTCGAACCGCGGAGTGAGCCTGCGGAGCGCGAGCCGTCAGAGGATCTGACCGATCGGCTCGCGCTTCTCCGCCTGGAACCGGTCCTCGGTGCGCCCGTACGCCCAGTACCCCGACAGCGACACCTGCTCGCGCCCGAGTCCCCACTGCGCGAAGACGAGATCGCGCATCCGCTTCATCGCCTCGCGCTCCCCGTGGGCGAACACGTGTCCTCGTCCGGGAAGCGGATGCCATGACGCCACGGCATCCGACAGCACGTTCGTCGCGCCCGCCGTCGCCCCGCCACGGTGGACCCACGCGATCGCGACCCCGGCGGGAGCCGTCAGCGCGAGCTGCTCGTCCGCGGCCTGCACCTCGAGGAAGGCGGCGCCCACGGCATCCGGCGACAGAGTCTCGAGAGCCGCGGCGATCGCGGGGATCGCCGACTCGTCGCCGATGAACAGGTGCCAATCCGCCGACGGGTCGGGCGCGTAGCCTCCGCCCGGCGACGAGACCACGAGACGGTCGCCCGGCTGCGCGCGCGCAGCCCACGGTCCCGCGAGCCCCTCGTCACCGTGCACGACGAAGTCGATGACGAGCTCATCTCCCTCGACCGCACGGACGGTGTACGTGCGGGTCACGGGCAGATCCTCGGGCGCCAGGGTCTCGCGCAGTGCCGTGAGGTCATACGGCGGCTCGAGATCGAGCTCGGGCTTGGCGAAGGTGATCTTGACGTACTTGTCGGTGTGCGGGCTCTCGCGGAACGCCGCCAGGTCGTGCCCGCGTGCGCGCACCCGAACGAGATGCGGGGTGAGTCGCTCGGTCCCCACGACGTGGAGGACGTGCTGGGGGCGCGGCGGGCGCGCGGGTCGATCGCTCATGGGGTTCCTCTCACGCGGACGGGACGGACCGCAGCGCGGCGCGAGCAGCGTCGGCGACAGCCGGTTCTGCCGCGTCGGCCGGACTCAGCGCCTGCGCCACTTCGGTGTAGTAGTCGGTGATGTGCGCCCGCACGGCCTCACGGGCCGCCGCAGCGTCGCCTGCCGACATCGCCGCGACGATGCGCCGGTGCTCCGAGCGCAGCCGCTCGGCCACGACCTGCCACGCGTCGAGGCGGGCCGCCCCCGCGCGCGTGTACGCCTCGATCGAACTGCGCAGCCCCGCCATCATCGCCGAGATCACCGCATTGCCCGACGCCTCGGAGAGAGCCTGGTGGAAGCGCGCGTCGAGGGCGAGGAACTCGTCGGGCGCGAGGTCGTCGGCATCCATCGCATCCAGGATGCCGACCACCTCGGCGAGGTCGACGTCATCCTCGGCCAACCGCTCGGCGACATCGCACTCGAGCACGATGCGCGTACGAACGACGTCGGTGAGGGGGAAGCCGTTCGCCGCCACCTGGAGGCGGAGGAAGGCGGCGAGGCCGCCCCGCGGAGTCGTGACGATCATCGCGCCGGCGGTGGGGCCGGAGCCGGTCGCCGTGCGGACGACCCCGAGCACCTCGAGCACCCGCACCGCTTCGCGGACGCTCGACCGGCCCACCCCGAGCTGCGCGGCGAGTTCGCGTTCCGGCGTCAACCGGTCGCCGGGGGCCAGTCGCCCGTCGCGCAGGTCGCTCTCGATGCGCTCAAGGACCACCTGCCAGGCGCGGGGGGCGGAGTTCGGCATGGCATCCCCCCTCCCCGCGGGCGCTGCGATGTGGCCCGACCACACCACCCTATGCGCGGATCGTTAGGCGTCGGCGGTCGTGCGGTATCCCGCCGGGTTCGTCGTCTGCCAGTTCCAGTAGTCGCGGCAGGCGTCGTCGATCCCGAGACGCGTGCGCCACCCCAGGACCTCGCCGGCCTTCGAGGGATCGCAGTACGTGGCGGCGACGTCGCCGGGGCGACGGTCGAGGATCTTCTTGGGCAGTTCGCGTCCGACGGCCTTCTCGAACGACGCGACCAGTTCGAGCACGCTCACGGGGCGACCGGTGCCGAGGTTGAACACCTGGTGCCCGGGCTGCGCCTGCTCGAGGGCGGCGACGTGCCCCTCTGCGAGGTCGACGACGTGGATGTAGTCGCGCAGGCCCGTCCCGTCGGGGGTGTCGTAGTCGGCCCCGAAGACCCCGATCTCGTCCAGCGTGCCGATCGCGACGCGCGAGACGAAGGGCATGAGGTTGTTCGGGATGCCGGCGGGGTCTTCGCCGATCAGACCCGAGGGGTGCGCGCCGACGGGGTTGAAGTAGCGCAGCACGGTGACGTTCAGCTCGGGGTTCACGCGGGCGACGTCGGCGAGCACGACCTCGTTCATGCGCTTCGACTTGCTGTAGGCGTTGGAGAGGTCGATGCTCGTCGTCGACTCCTCGGTGAAGGGGAGATCGGCCGGGTCGGAGTACACCGTGCCGGTGCTCGAGAAGACGAAGCTCCGGATGCCGCGGGCGATGCCCACCCGCAGCAGAGCGAAAGTCGTGTCGAGGTTGTTGGAGTAGTACTCCAGCGGCTTCTGCGTCGATTCGCCGACGGCCTTGAACGCCGCCAGGTGGATGATCGCGTCGATCGGACCGTGCTCGTCGAAGGCGGAGGCCACGACGGCCTCGTCGGCCGCATCGCCCACGATGAGGGGCGCGGGCTTGCCGGTGATCTTCTCGACCCGCTCGGCGGCGACGGCGTGCGTTCCCGACAGGTCGTCGAGGAGGACGACATCGTGCCCGGCTTCGAGAAGAGCCACGGCCGTGTGAGTTCCGATGTAACCGGCTCCGCCGGCCAGGAGTACGCGCATGGTTCCAGGCTATCGCTCGGGAGCGACGGCGCTGATCGCCCGGAGGGCCTCAGCGCCCGTCGAGCCGACCGCCGGATTCTCGCAGATAGCACGCGGCGCACATCGACTCGTAGGTGACTTCGCCCTCGATCTGCCCCTCGTCGATCGCGACCTGGTCACCATCGAAGACGAATCGACCGCCGACCAGGCGCGCGTTGAAGATCGCCTTGCGTCCGCAGCGGCAGATTGTCTTGAGCTCTTCGAGGCTGTGGGCCAACTCCATCAGGCGCGCCGATCCCGGGAAGGCCTCGGTGCGGAAGTCGGTGCGGATCCCGTAGGCGAGAACGGGGATGCCGTCGAGCACAGCGATCCGCAACAGGTCGTCGACCTGGGTCGGGGTGAAGAACTGCGCCTCGTCGACCAGCAGGCAGGCCACCGGCGCGTGCCCCGCCGCGCTATGGAACACCTCGCGCAGATCGTCGCCGGGGGCGACGAGGAAGTCGACCGGTCGCTTCACGCCCAGCCGGCTGTCGATCTGGTCGGCGCCCTTGGTGTCGATCTCGGGCTTGGCCAGCAGAACCCGCTGTCCGCGCTCCTCGTAGTTGTGCGCCGCCTGCAGCAGGGCCGTGGACTTGCCCGAGTTCATCGCTCCGTAGCGGAAGTACAGCTTCGCCACGCGGACCTCAGGGGTTGATCGCGAGCGCGTGGGCCGTGGCATCCAGCTCTCTGCGGGCCGCGTCGGGATTCGTGTTCAGCGTCTCGCCGTAGCTGGGGATGAGGTCGCGCAGGCGCGGCTCCCAGGCGGGCATGCGCTCGGGGAAGCAAGTCTTGATCAAGCCGAGCATGATCGAGACGGCGGTCGAAGCTCCCGGCGAGGCGCCGAGGAGACCGGCGATGGTGTGGTCGGCCGAGGTGACCACCTCGGTGCCGAACTGCAGCACGCCGCCCTTGTCCTTATCGCGCTTCATCACCTGCGCGCGCTGACCGGCGTCGAGCAGCTCCCAGTCCTCGTCCTTGGCGGTCGGCATGAAGTCGCGCAGGCTGTCGACCTTCTTGGAGTGGGTCTTCAACAGCTCGCTGACGAGGTACTTGATCAGGCTCGGGTTGTCGACGGCGACCTTCAGCATCGGGCCGATGTTGTGCGGTCGCACCTGGGTGACGATGTCGAGCATCGAGCCGTTCTTGAGGAACTTGGGGCTGAACGTCGCGAACGGGCCGAACAGCAGCGACGACTCCCCGTCGATCACGCGCGTGTCGAGGT
The DNA here is from genome assembly GCF_001421275.1 of Microbacterium sp. Leaf203. Taxonomy (NCBI): domain Bacteria; kingdom Bacillati; phylum Actinomycetota; class Actinomycetes; order Micrococcales; family Microbacteriaceae; genus Microbacterium; species Microbacterium sp. Leaf203. The sequence goes on from NZ_LMKF01000025.1 coordinate 336,615, forward strand.
GCGGCACCGACATGGGGGGCGCCCCCACCGAGGCCTGCGAGTACACCTTCGCGCGGTGCTTCGAGACGATGTCGGGGTTCGAGGTCTTGAGCCACTGCCCGCCGATCGGGAAGACGCCGTACCCCTTGATCTCAGGGATGCCGGAGCGCTGGAGGAGCTTGAGAGCCCAGCCGCCCGCACCGACGAAGACGAACTTCGCGTTGATCGAGCCGGGCGTTCCCCCGATCACGTGGCGGTACGAGACCTCCCACGTGCCGTCCTTCTTCTTCTTGAGCTTCTTGACGTCGTGGTTCGTGGCGACCTCGACGCCCTTCTCGCGGAGGTTCGCGAACAGCTGACGGGTGAGCGAGCCGAAGTCGACATCGGTGCCGGCGGGCACGCGGGTGGCCGCGAAGGGCTCGCCCTTACGGCGCTTCTGCATGAGCAGCGGGGCCCACTGGTTGATGACGCGCGAATCCTCGCTGTACTCGATGCCGGCGAACAGCGGCTGCTGCGTGAGCACCTCGTAACGCTTGCGAAGGAAGGCGACGTCCTTCTCGCCACGGACGAAGGTCATGTGCGGCGTGGCGTTGATGAACGTCGAGGGCTCGTCGAGCACGCCCTCGGCCACGAGCGAGGCCCACAGCTGGCGGCTCTGCTGGAACTGCTCGTTGATCGTGACCGCCTTGGCGGGATCGATCGAGCCGTCCTTGCCCTCGGGCGTGTAGTTCAGCTCGCACAGGGCCGCGTGCCCCGTGCCCGCGTTGTTCCACGCGTTCGAACTCTCTTGCGCGACGTCGCTCAGACGCTCGAGCACGGCGATCTTGAGATCGGGCTGGAGGTCTTTCAGCAGAGTTCCGAGAGTGGCGGACATGATGCCGCCACCGATGAGGAGAACGTCGACGTTTTCAGTCACCCGTCGATTCTAGGTGCGAGCCGAGAGGTGTCTCGACATCGAGAGAACCGTCGGTTCGATGTCGAGACACCTCGCACGCGGCATCCGGATGCCGTGTCTCAGGCGTTGGCGAGCCGCTTCTGCGCGACGATCTCGGCGATCTGCACGGCGTTGAGCGCGGCACCCTTGCGGAGGTTGTCGTTGCTGATGAAGAGCGCGAGGCCCTTGCCCTCGGGAGCAGACTGGTCGGCGCGGATGCGGCCGACGTAGCTGGGGTCGGTGCCCGCGGCCTGCAGAGGCGTCGGCACCTCTTCGAGGCGCACGCCGGGGGCGTCGGCGAGGAGCTCGCGCGCACGCTCGGGCGAGAGGTCGCGGGCGAACTCGGCGTTGATGCTCAGCGAGTGGCCCGTGAAGACGGGGACGCGCACGCACGTGCCGGCGACGCGAAGCTCGGGCAGCTCGAGGATCTTGCGGCTCTCGTTGCGCAGCTTCTTCTCTTCGTCGGTCTCGTTGAGGCCGTCGTCGACGAGATTGCCGGCGAACGGGATGACGTCGAAGGCGATGGGGGCCACGTACTTCTCGGGGGTCGGGAAGTCGAGGGCCGAACCATCGCGGACCAGGCGCTCGACCTCTCCCTGGGCGAGGACGCCCTCGACCTGACCGAGCAGCTCCTGGGCGCCGGCGAGACCGGAGCCCGAGACGGCCTGGTACGTGCTGACGATCAGGCGCTCGAGGCCCGCCTCGGTGTCGAGGACCTTCAGCACCGGCATGGCGGCCATGGTCGTGCAGTTGGGGTTGGCGACGATGCCCTTGACGGCCTCGTCGATCGCGTGCGGGTTGACCTCGCTGACGACCAGGGGCACCTCGGGGTCCATGCGCCAGGCGCTGGAGTTGTCGATGACGAGCGCGCCCGCCTCGGCGAAGCGGGGGGCGTGGGCGCGCGAACCGGTGGCGCCGGCGGAGAAGAGCGCGACCTCGACCCCTGCCGGGTCGGCCGTGGCGACGTCTTCGACGACGACGGAGTGGCCGCCGAAACCGATCGAGGTGCCGGCGGAGCGAGCGGTGGCGAACAGACGCAGCTCGCGAATGGGGAACGAACGCTCGGCGAGGATCTCGAGCATGACGGTGCCGACCTGGCCGGTGGCGCCGACGACTGCGAGGGAGATTCCGGAATCGGAGATGCGGGTCATGCGAGGTACCTCGGGGTTCGGGTGATGGATGCCGCGACGGCGGCGTTCGGGTCAGGGTAGCGCGAGCGGTGGGATGGGTTCGTCGAGAGCGGTCCGAACTCCCGAGAATCCGTCGCGAATCCGCCGCACGATGGCGGAATCGCGTGGGTGTGGCGCGGCTTAGTCGGCGAACCTCAGGAGTCTCGTGCGGCGCCGCGGGGCGCGAGCCCGGTCAGCGACCGGTGCCGGCGTGGACCGTGGCCTCGGCGTCGCCGTCGAGACCGTAGGCCGTGTGCACGAGACGGGCGGCCTCGGCGAGGTCGACGCCACGCACCACGACCGAGATGCGGATCTCGGAGGTCGAGATCATCTCGATGTTCACGCCCGCCAGGCTCAGCGCCTCGAACAGGGTGGCCGAGACGCCCGAGTGCGTGCGCATACCGGCGCCGACGACCGAGAGCTTTCCGATCTGGTCGTCGTGGACGAGGCTCTCGAAGCCGACCTCGTCCTGCTCACCGGCGAGCGCCTTGAGCGCCGTGGTGGCGTCGGTCTTGGGCAGGGTGAACGAGATGTCGGTGCGGCTGGTGGCGGCCGCCGACACGTTCTGCACGATCATGTCAACGTTGGCGCCGGACTTCGCGACGATCTTGAAGATGTCGGCGGCCTTGCCCGGCACGTCGGGCACGCCGATCACGGTGATCTTGGCCTGGCTGAGGTCGGTGGCGACGCCGGCGACGATGGGCTCTTCCATGGCTCCTCTTTCGGGGACGAGTGCGGAGGTCTTCGAAGCGTCGAGCACCCAGGTGCCCTCGTTCGAGCTGAAGGTGGACCGCGCGTGGATCAGCACGCCGTGGCGCCGCGCGTACTCGACCGCGCGGATGTACAGGACCTTCGCTCCGTTGGCGGCGAGCTCGAGCATCTCTTCGCTGCCGACGCGGTCGAGCTTGCGCGCGAGGGGGACGACGCGGGGGTCGGCGGTGAAGATGCCGTCGACGTCGCTGTAGATCTCGCAGACATCGGCCTTGAGCGCCGCGGCGAGCGCGACGGCCGTGGTGTCCGATCCGCCGCGACCGAGCGTGGTGATGTCGCGGGTGTCGCGGTTGAAGCCCTGGAACCCGGCGACGATGACGATCGCCCCCTCGTCGAGCGCCTCGCGGAGTCGGACGGGCGTGACGTCGACGATGCGGGCGGCGCCGTGCGTGGCATCCGTGATCATCCCCGCCTGGCTACCGGTGAACGAACGGGCCTCGAAGCCCATCGAGTGGATGGCCATGGCCAGCAGGGCCATCGAGATGCGCTCTCCGCTGGACAGCAGCATGTCGAGCTCGCGAGGCGCGGGGATCGGGGCGACCTGGCCCGCGAGGTCGAGCAGCTCGTCGGTCGTGTCGCCCATGGCGCTGACCGCGACGACGACCTCGTGGCCGGCGCGACGCGTGTCGACGATGCGCTTGGCGACCCGCTTGATGCTCTCGGCGTCGGCGACGGACGAGCCGCCGTACTTCTGGACGATCAGAGCCATGAGGAGAACTCCCGGAGGGGTCGTGCGTCGGGATGCCACGACGGGGCGCTCGTGCCGCGCCCGAGGATCATCCTAGAGGCGGGTGCATACCGCCTCTGCCATGCGCCGACGCCCGGCGAAACCGCAGGGCCCGTCGATAGGATCGAGCGCTCCCACTCCCCCGTTCCCTGGAGGCCCGCGGTTGTCCCCCACCCCGCGGCGACTGCTGTCGTCCCTGCGCCGTCTGGTGCACGTCGACGAGGCCTCGTCGCCCGACACGACGATGATCCCGGTCATCGACGAGGCGCTCTCGACGCGCATCCTCGACCTCGCCATCCGCATCGGCGAGACCATGCTCGTCGTCGGCGCTCCCGCCAACGAGGTGACCCTCACGATCGTGCGCGTGTGCGCGGCCTACGGGCTCGATCCGGTGCACGTCGACGTCACCTACAACTCGATCACGATCGCCCACAGCCGCCCCGGCGCGACCCACCCGATCACCCTGCTGCGGGTGGTGCGCGGTTCGGTACCTGACCACGCGAAGCTGCAGCGTCTGCAGGCTCTGGTGCAGGAGATCACCGGCGGTCTCGGGCTCGACGACGCGGTCGTGCGCTGCCGCGCCATCCGCCGACTGCCGTTCCGCTACCGCCCCGCGATCGTCATCGCCTCGCAGGCGTCCCTCGCGGCCGGGGTCGCGATCATGTTCGGCGCGAACTGGCTCGCCCTGGTGCTGTCGTTCATCGCCGCGGCCCTCGCCGCGTCGACGCAATACGTGATGGCGCGGGCACGCGTGCCGTACTTCTTCGCGCAGATCGCGGGCGGGTTCGTCCTGACCGTCTTCGCCGCCCTATCCCCGTTGCTGCGCTACACGGGCCTCGACGCGGCCGCGGCGATCCGGCCGTCGGTGATCGTGGCATCCGGAATCGTCCTGATGCTCGCCGGACTCACCGTGGTGGGCGCGGCTCAGGATGCCATCGACGGCTTCGCCCTGACGGCGACCGGACGCATCCTCGAGCTCACGACGCAGACCCTCGGCGTCGTCCTCGGCATCCTCGCCGGGCTCGAGACGGTGCGCGTGATCGGCATGGGCATGTCCCCACCCTCGAACGCCCTCCCCCTCGGACCGGTCAGCGTGCAGTTCGTCGGCGCGGCCGTCATCGCGATCGCCGTCGCCGTGTACAACGGCGCCGGCGCGCGCATCGTCGTCGTCAGCGCCGCCCTCAGCCTCGTCGCGTGGGCGGGGTACGTCGCCGCCTCGGGCCTCGGCTTCGAGGTCGCCGCCGCCAGCGGCGTCGGCGCATTCGTCGGAAGCTTCGCGGGCATCGTCGTCGCCTACCGGTTGCACGTGCCCTCGGTCGCGATCACGACCGCCGCGATCCTGCCGCTGGTGCCCGGAGCGGCGGTGTTCCGCGGCCTGCTCGGGATCGTCGAGTCCGGCGACGACCCCACCGTGCTCATGACCGGGGTGACCACGCTCGCCGGGGCCGCGACCATCGGCATCGCCCTGGCGGTGGGCGCCTCGCTCGGCATCTACCTGGGCCAGCCGGTGCGCGCGACGCTGTCGAGCGTCACACGCGTGCGGGCACGAGCACGGCGGTAGTCACGAACGAGGGCCGGGATGCCACGGCCCCCGCATCGCGCGGGCACCGGGCCGTGGCATCCGGGGTTCTTACAACGGACTCATCCGAAGCGACCGTTGACGTAGTCGTAGGTGCGCGGGTCGATCGGTGAATCGAACATCGCCGCGGTGTCGCCGTGCTCGACGATGTGGCCCGGCTGGCCTTGCGAGGCAAGGAAGAACGCGCACTGCTGCGACACGCGCTGAGCCTGCTGCATGTTGTGCGTGACGATGACGATCGTCACCTCTTTCTGCAGTTCTCCCATCGTCTCCTCGATCACACGCGTGGACGTCGGGTCGAGGGCCGAGCAGGGCTCGTCCATGAGCAGGACCTTGGGCTTCACCGCGAGCGAGCGCGCGATGCACAGGCGCTGCTGCTGACCGCCCGAGAGTCCGCCGCCGGGCTGACGGAGACGGTCCTTGACCTCTTTCCACAGACCGGCCGAGGCGAGCGAGCGCTCGACGAGGTGGTCCTTCTCGTCGCGTGACGCGCGGATGCCCGTCAGACGCAGCCCTGCGATGACGTTGTCGTAGATCGACATCGCCGGGAAGGGGTTGGGCTTCTGGAAGACCATGCCGATGTCGCGGCGCGCCTCGGTGAGCTTGCGTCCCGTGTCGTAGATGTCGACGCCGTCGAGAAGGACCTCGCCGGCGAGCGAGGCGGACGGCACCAGCTCGTGCATGCGATTGAGGATGCGCAGGAAGGTGGACTTGCCGCAGCCGGAGGGCCCGATCAGCGCCGTCACCTCTCCCGCGGGCATGGTCAATGAGACGCGGTCCAAGACCTGGTGGTCCCCGAACCAGGCGGTGATTCCCCGAGCGTCGAGAGTGGCCAGATCGGACGGCAAGTGCGGGAACGGGTCCAGCGGGAGAGCCGCCTGCGCGGGGCCGCCTGCGGTGGGCGGCGGGAACAAAGCGGTCGTCTGCGCGGCCGACGGGGCGGGTTCACGTCGAGCCCGGCGGCCCGCGGAGTCGCCGGCGGCGGGTAGAACGGTGGTGATGTCATCGGACATGTCGCGGTCCTCGGGGTCAGAGAAGATTGGGAAGCAGTCGCGTGAGCTGGTCCGCGACGAAGAAGCCGGCCAAGGCGGCGGCGGGCAGGAAGACGATCCATGTCTTCTGCGCACCGAATCGACGCAGAGACCACACGGCCGCGATCTCGACGGCGATGAGGAATTGCACGGCGAAGACCAGCGCCCACACCGTGCGCACGTCGGTGGCCATGGCCCGATGCGTGGGATCGAGAGTGGTCGTGGTCGTCAATCGGGCACCCGCCGGCTGCGTCTCAGAGACCAACCGGGCATCGACGTAGGCGATACCAGTCGGGATGTACGGCACGCCGCGGGCGGTCTGGAGGATGAGCCGGCTCTCGCCGCGCGTCAGGTTGGGCGGTGACGGGTCGCCCGCGTAGCGCAAGCCCACGACCTCGAAGCGCTGCAGCCCCTGACCGGTGCGCACGGTGATCTCGTCGCCAGGCTCGAGAGCCGCGATCGCCGAGAACGGCCCGCCGAACGCCCCCGCCCGCCCCATCAGGACGCTGACACCGACCTGGCCCGGCAGGACGGTGTCCCGCCGGTGGCCGACGCCGAGGGCCGTCTGCGCCGAAGACGTCCCCTCGACCACGACCTCGTGGAACCTCAGACGGGGGATATCCATGATCGCCACCGGCGCCCCATCGGCGAGAAGCACGTCCTCGAACGTGCCCTCGCTGACCGGAGCTGTGCCTGCGGCGAGCTGCGCACGAAGGTCGTCCTCGAGACGCTGCTGCGACGCCAGATGCTGCACGTGGCTGAAGACGGTGACGTCGAGCACGAACATCATCACAAGCAGCAAGAGGGTCGCCACGATGCTGCGCGCGAGCGCCTCACCCGGGCTGAGGACGACCGGTCCTCGCGGAGCCGCCGGCGGCCGACGAGGAGGACGCGGCACACGGGGCGGACGCGGCGCGCGATCCCGCACCTCGGACGGCTCGACGGGGGCCGCCGGCTCGTCGACGACACTCACGCGGGCACCCCGATCGCGAGGTCGTCGGCCGCGGCATCCCGACGGGATCGCCACATCTGCACCGCGACGACGGCGATCCCCGCCAGCAGCAGCGCCGACACGATCATCCACGGGAGGACGAACACGGTGACGTCACGCGTCAGGGGACTGAGCTGGGTGCCCTCGACCTCGGCGGGCGGCCGGAAGGTCGCGTGAGCGGTGAGAACGGCCCATTGCCCGACGCCGGGCAACTCGGCCGACACCACGCGACTCTCCCCCGCTTTGAGCTGGGGAACGGACACGGCATCCACCTGCGCGACGCGGTTTCCGAACGGCCCCTCCATCCAGAAGTCGGCGGTCGCGTCGAACGTCGACTTCGAGACGTTGCGCACCGTGAATGACAGCAGAGCGGACCCGCCGAACGGATTCGGGGAGATGCGGACGTCGCTGAGCAGACCTCCGACGTGCACGACCCCGCCGAGATCGACGTCACCAGGACCGGGTGACGGCGAAGGCGAGACGGACGACACCATCCCGGAGCCCGAACCCGTCACGGACGAACCCGTACCAGCGCTCGAGCGTCCACCCGCGCCCGTCGAGGTGCCCTTGGCGGGCGCCCCCGCACCGGCCGACCCCGCCGGGGCCAACAGACACGGGGAGGATTCCGAACTGGGCGGGCCGATGACCGTCGCCGCCATGTCCACGGCCCCGGTGGATCCGGGGGTCGGAGCCGCCGTCGGGCACGTCACGCCCTGAGCGCCGAGCGCGGGGGCGGCGCTCGCCAGCGGCGCATGACCGATGACGGCCACGGCGGCGGCGAGGACGACGGCGGACATGCGCATCACCCATCCCCTGGCGGCACGCCTCACGGCGTCCCTCCCGGTGCGCCCGACGCCACGGGCTCACGCTCGGACTCCACCTTGCGACGCGCCTCGGCCTCGGTGTACTCCACCCACGCACGCGCCCGACGGGCATCGATACGACGACGAAGACGCAGCCACCCCCACACGAGCAGCCCGAGGAGCACGACGAGCAGCAGGGCCCATGGGACGACGAAGAGCACAGTGTCGCGCGACACGCTGCGCAGTGGACCGGGGTTCAGCGCCTGGTCGTCGACCGACGGGTACAGCGTCACCGACGGCGCGAGATAAACCCACTGCCCCACACCCGACAGCGTCGTCGTGACGGTACGCGTGCTGCCGGGAAGCATCTCATCGACGTCGGACTCCACGACGCCCGAGGCGCCGATGCCGAAGGGTCCGCGCACCTCGGCCTTGAGGTGCCCGGCGAGGGCCACGTTGCCGGCGTTGCGAACCGTGAACGTGACCGTCGTCTCGCCGTCGAGGGGATTCAGGCTCGGTGCGTACGACGCCGACATGCCGTCGATCGACATGATCGGCTGCAGGTCGCCGGGCACTCGCACGTACAGGCGGGTGCCGACGCGCCGGTCCACGAGCACCTGGCCGTCGTTGGCGAGGGCGGACACGACCAGACCGGCGGCGTGGTCTCCCGGTCCCGCGTCGGCGGGAACGGCGAGGTGGAAGGGCACCTCAGTCGACGCGCCCGGCTCAAGAGCCACCGACACGGTCGGCTGACCGCCGAAGTCGATCCAGGCGCCCGCATCGATGGGGACGACGCCGGTCTCGAGCAGGCCGTACCCGCCCTCGTCGGTGTTGAACGCGTCGGTGGCGAAGACGGTATAGGTCTGCGGAGTCGAACCGACATTGGTGACGACGTAGGTGTCGTCGATCGTCTGCCCGGGGCTCATCTGGTAGCTGAAGCGCGACCGGGGCGACGTACCGTCGGCCGACAGTGGCGCCGCAGACACGCCGATCGTATCGGTGGCGGGGGCGTCCTCGGCGTGAGCAGGACGGGTCGCTGAGAGGGCGGCGGAGATCGCGGCGGCGCCCACCAGGGCGAGCGCGACCGAGCGGATCCCCCACGCCTTCGGGTGGCGGGGGGCGGGGAAGGAAGGCACGATATATCTCCGCAGAGGATGCTTGCCGCGATCGATCCGCGGCATGAACGAGGGCTGAACGCCGATCGGGCTGTCGGACACGGACGAAGGGCGGCGCCGACGGCGCCGCCCTTCGCCTGCGATCACTTCGAGACGAGCGTGAGCGTCATCTTCGAGGTGTAGGTGCCAGCCGGTGCATCGGTCGGCGCCACGAGGGTCAGATCCGCGCCGAGCTTGGTCACACCGACGCCCGAACCCGCCGTCGCGCTGGCGAAGGTCGAGGGGTAGACGGCCGAACCGGCGGTCTGGGCCGTCGCCGGGACGACGCCGGTGGACGTGGTCCCCGTGGGGTTGACCTTGGGGCCCACACCGAGGTTGGCGGCGCTGAACGTCGCCGAGTCGCTCGTGAACGCGGCGACCGTCTGGGTCAGCGTCCAGCCCTTCTTGCTGACCACGCGGTCGTCGGTCACGGTGACCTCGGGCAGGCTCGCGGTTGAGGTCGACTTGTTGTTGATCAGCTGGGCCTGACCGAACGTGGCCTTGGCACCCGCGGGCACCGAGAGCGACAGCGAACCGTCCTGCGGCGCGACCGTTGTGGCCTGCAGCGAGATGTCGCCCGAGGTGCCACCGGCCGGGGGCGTGGTGGCGCCGCCGTCGACGACCGTCGCGGTGTAGCTCCACGAGCCTCCGGGCTTGACCGTGATGTACGCGAAGGACGCGTCCTCGACGATCACACCGTTGTTCGACGTGAACGCCAGACCGGCGGAGAAGTCGCCACCGTTGGCCTTGACCGAGGCGTAGTTCGCGCCCGCCAGGTTGTTCAGCAGCAGAGCCGGCGTGAGGACCGTCTTCTTCGCAGGGTCGTTGAACGCGTTCATCTGGCTACCGAGCCACTTCGAGGTGTCTCGTTCGCCGCCGCGGGGCGAGACGAACACGAAGACGCCGGTGGCCTTGTCGGGACCGGTGAACATCTTGTCGTAGTCGGAGAAGCCCTCGCCGACCGGGTAACCGGCCACGAGCTGGTCGAACGCGATCGCCTCGCCGTCCTTGACCAGGTTCTCGGTAGTGGCGTCGAAGATGTAGAACGGCTCGGTCGAGCCGGCGGGGATGTTCGCGGCCTGGGCGGCCGTGACACCCGTGCCGACGAGCACGAGGGCGAGGGCCGCGGCGGCGGCAGCCTTCAGGGCAGAAGTGCGGAACATGGGAATGTCTACCTTTTCTTTATTTCGATCAGCCCTGCGCGTAGGCCGCGATAGGGGTCGTCGAAGAGGGGGCGAGGAAGCCGAACTTGCGCTTGACCGATCCGGGCGCCAAGGGCGAGCTGCTGAAGTTGGTCAGGCTGGTGAGTGATGCCGAGTTGACGAGGTTCGCGAGAACCGGGTCGTACGCGGCGGAGCCGGAGTACGTGAACGTCGACTGGACGCGCGCGCGCTCGACGATCAGATAGGTGTCGCGACCGAAGGTGGTGTTGGAGTAGTAGCTCGCGTTGGGGACGAGCGAGGGAGCCGTACCGGTGAAGGGCGCGGCACCGGCGACGGGCGAACCCAGCTGCACGGTGGAGGCGGCAGCGACGGTGTTGACACCGGCGACGTTGTTGGCCTGGGCGATCCAGCTGCCGGCCGAGAAGGGGATGATCTCTCCGTCGCCGAGCACGGTGGCGTCGTTCTCGGGAACGGTGGTGTTGGTCGCGTCGGCGACGCCCGTGGGAGTCGTCACGCCGATGGCGTTCAGGAAGAACGTGCGGGTGCCCGACGACGTCTGCGGCAGACGCGGCTTGACCGTCACTCCGTCGATCGAGGTGATGGTGCCCTCGTAGATGCCCTTGAGCTGCGACGCGCTGAGCGTCGCCCAGGCCGCGGTGCCGCCCTTGTAGGCGTAGGCGACCGCGTCACGGGCGAAGGGCACGTACAGCAGGCGACCATCCGCGTTGGCCGAAGACCCGGGACCGCCGGAGCTGCGGGCGATATCCACCTGGCCGACGATGGTGCGCGCCGGGGTGAGGTTTCCGCTGACCGACCAGTTGCCCCCGTCGATCGAGCGGCGCAGGGCGTCGCGACCGGCGCCCGAGCCGTTCGGCCGGGCGAAGAAGGGGCCGTTCGACTTGGCTTGAATCGCGGCCGAACCGAACGCGTCGAAGTTGCCGATCGACTTGCCGTCGGCGAGCACGCGAACGTACGAACCGGACGCGCTGGAGCCGTTCGTGAGGGCGTTCATCGCGTCCTGGAGCGTGTCGGAGCCGACAGCCACGTAGCTGTTCGACACCGGCTCGGCCGACGCGGTCGAGGCGATGCTCACGCCCGACAGCAGGAGGCCGACGGCCGCACCGAGGGCGGCGATCTTCTTGATCTTCACGGGTTTCCAATCTGGAAGTGGTGGATGAAATGTGATTCGGGTGATGCGCGGAAGGGGAAGAGGAGACCGCGTCAGCTGAGGCGACGCGGAAGTCTGGGGATGAGGAAGACGACGCCGGCGGCGAGGGCCCCGGCCAGCAGGCTGGCCGGCAAGACCGCGGGGAGCCCTCCCACGCCGGGGTCGGCGGGGGTCTGGGCCCCGGCCAGAGCGCCCGCCACCGCACCCGAGGCGACCGGGTCGGTGGCGCTGTGGGCGGTCCCCGCACCGGGGACGGCGCTCGAGCCGGCCGCGGACGACGACCCGGCCGCAGCGGGGATGGTGCCGCGGGCCAGCGGGCCCGACGACGCGGGCGCCTTCGTCGCGGCCGGTGCGCTGGAGCGGACGAGACCGCCCTGGATGACGTTGGCGGCCACGACCGCCTGTTGGTGCCACGCGTCGGGGATCGGGGCGTACCCCACCGGCAGCTGGCCGACGCCCGCGCCCGGCTGCTGACCGTACCCCGACGCATACCGGATGAACGTGGCGTAGCTGGAGCGTGCCTTGGCATCCGACATGTACGGGTTCGCCGCCGCGTAGATCGGGAGGGTCAGGGGGTACGCCGCCGTGGCGCCGCGCGCCGAGTCGGAGCCGAAATCGAAGCTCACGGTCTGGGTCTGTGCGGTCGGCGACACCATGGCGGAAGCCGCGGCCAGCATCGAGTCCGTCGAGACGCCGGTGAACTCCCCCGCCGGGTTCTTCAGTCGTGCCGAGACGATCTGATACTTCTCGGATGCCGCACTATCCGTGAGCCCGATCACCGCCTGTGATCCCTGCAGACTCCGGGGCTCCTTGGTGTAACGCGGCGGGTTGCCGAGCTGGTCCCAGGAGCCGGAGATCTGCGCGTCCCCGCGTAGCGTGAGGTACCCCGAGGTGTCGAGGTCGTTCGTGTACGGACGCCAGCCGATGACGTTGAGCTCACCCGCCCCGCCCTTGACCGCCTCACGCTTCGTGGGGTCGGACTTGGGGAAGGTGTCGGTGGGGAGCTGGAGCGCCCCGTTCGGATTCAGATCGGGGTTGGTGGAGCTGTACTTGTTGACCCGGGTACCCCACGGGTCGGGCTCGCCGTTGAGGAAGGCCCGCGCCTCAGGGTCGGCGAGCACGTAGCTCCACATGGCCAGGGCGACGTCGGAGCGGCCCTGGGTGACGAGCATGTCGGACACGCCCACGCCCGCGATGGACTGGTGGCGCCACTCGGGGTCGTTGATGGCGAGGAAGTCCTCGTCGAAAAGCACGTTCCTCGGGTTCGTTCCGAGGTGTTTGCGGTCGGTCTCGGTCGGCAGCGAATCGACGTAGGACGACGTGAGGAGTTTCGCGATGAGGCGGGGCGTGAGATTCATCGACGTGAACGGCAGGCCAGCGCGCCCCTTTTCTTCGTCGGTAGCCGTGACCGAACTGGGGAAACGATCGATGGCGAAAGCGATCGTGACGGAGGAGAGACCCACGGGGGCGTAGATCAGGTCGTCGGCCCCCTCTCCCGCGTAGGGGCGAGAGGTTAGAGCGAGTGGTGCGGACGTGCTCGCGAGGTTCGCCGCGGTCGTCGCGTCGGCCTCGTTACTCGTGATCATGTTGTAGATGTCGCCGCCGTTGGCGCACAGCGCGGGCTGCCACGAAGAAAGAGCCGCCGACAGCAACTCGCTGCCCACGACCTGACGCTCGGCGGCGCCGATGCCGCAGGTGCTGCCGAGGGGGCGGAAGTCGAGCTTCACCGCGAGGTGGTGCTTCCAGCTGTCCCAGAACAGACCGGACTGGTTGATAGACGACGACCCGTTGTCGGCCGTGCCGCGCGGGATGATGACGAGCCAACAGGATTGACCGCGAGCGGTGCCGTCCGTCGACGTGCCGGGGCGACCGCAGCCGAGGCCACGAGACTGCACCGCCGTCTGCACCTCGAACTTCGCGCTGCCCGTGCCATCGGAGCCCGAGCCTGCCCACGACACCTCGTTGGAGGTGTACTGAGAGAAGAACGGATTCTGGTTGACCGGAACGCGGGGACCGTCGACGAACTTGCCGTTCACGATGCGGTCGACCCGTTCGTTCGCGCCGTCTCGCACAGTGGAGGACTTGAAGGGGATAGCCGTCTCGCTCGGCTCGGTGACCCCCGTGCCCATCACGGTGTACGGCTTGTCCTCCGCGGGAATCTCGTACCCCCATTCGCGGGAGCTCACCCGCCCCCCGCCGAACGTGCCGCTCGCTCCGTACTGGCAGGTCGTGCGGTCGGGACGACTGGGGTCGTCGGGGTCGTCGCCCCAGCACTGCATGATCTGCAGGAAGTTCTCTCCGCCCGTCTGCTGGCTGGGAGGGGTGGAGCGTGCGGCGTTCTTCCACGAGACCGAAATGCCCTGGGCTCCGAGGCCTCGTGTCTGCGAGACCGAGACCTCGAGCTTCGGGAACGGCGCGTTCGCGGCGTCCGGGTCGTACGCCTCCGCCGTGACGGTGGTGGCGCCCACATCTGCTGTGTCGTCGGCGGATGCCGCGGGAGCGGGCAGCGCTCCGCCCGACATCGCGGTGAAAACGATGCCGGCGACAGCGGCGCCGGCCAGGACCGAGAAAAAGCCGCGGTGGGGGCGGAGGTGAGGTGCTCGAAGACGCACGGTGTCCCCTGTTCTGCGTCGACAAGGCCTGCCGACGAGTCGAAATTATGGGCGGGTTATGACGGAGGGATGAACGAGCCGTCAACGACGTCTCGCGCAGGTATTGCGTAGGGAATATCTTGAAAAAGCCCGGGTGAGAGCGTTTTCGGGCACGCCGATGAATACCTGCTCGCGCAGGTGTCCCCCGGCGAGGGTCAGCGTCCGGTGGACCGCCGTGGCCGTCGCATCAGCAGCGGCGGCACCACGATCGCCGCAGTCAGCAGGAGGGCTGCGACCGTCATCAGCACCGCGGGGGCTCCCGGAACCGGATCCGGTATCGAGAAGGGTGCGGATGCCGCGGCCCGGCCGCCGCCCGCTGCGGCCCCTGAGAGGAGGTTCCCGTTGGCGTCGTAAGCCGCCTCTGCGGAGGTCGCCGCAGGATCGGCGGCGTTCGCCGCCGAGGCCCCTGCTGCCGTCCCCGCGGAGGTGGAGGCAGCAGCGCCGGCCGCGGCGCCGCCGTCGCCGGATCCCGTCACGTCGGTGTCGGTGCCTGCGGCACCGGCCGTTCCAGTGACGCACTGGTTGGGTCCCTGCTTGTCGCAGTCGGCTGGCTGGGACGCGGTCTGCGCCAGGCGGTTGTCGTCCAGCGAATCCCCCGGCTGGAAGGTCGGGTTATTGCAGGAGTTGATATCGACGGTGGATCCCTGAGCGCCCGGGATGCGCTTGATCTGCTCGGCACCCGCCTGGACCAGGTTCATCGGCAGGGGGGAGTACCCGAGCTGCTCCGCCTGCTGTTGCCCCTCGCACAGGACGTATTTCGCGAAGGCGCCGAGCGTGCGGCCCTTGTCCGTGTTGAAAGTGCCCCCCTCTTGCGTGGGGACGATCATGTACGAGTAGCTCGACAGCGGGTAGGTGCGGGGGTCGGCGTTGTTATAGACGCCGTCGAGGATCTGCGTCAGGTAATCCGCCGACGAGGCATTCGTGTTGATCTGGGCCTTGAGCATCGCGACAGCGACCGAGGACGCCGTGGGCTCGATGTAGTAACCGGCGGCGTTCAGGACCTTCGCGACCGGGAAACCGGACTTGAGCGCGTACGAGTACTCGACGTACGTGATGGCGCCCTCGCCGTAGTTCTGTCCGACGTAAGCAGCGACGCCGAGGGATCCGCTCTGCAGAGTGGCCCCGAGGTTGTCGGGGAATTGCGATGTCATGCCCGTCGTCCAGATATCGGGATGCTGCTTGCTCATCCACATCGTGAACTGGGCCGTCGAGCCCGAGCCGTCCGAGCGGGCGACGCGCTGGATCTGCTTGTCGGGCATGGCGAGGCCGGGGTTGTCAGCCTGGATCGCCGGGTCGTTCCAATTGGTGATCTGCCCCGCGAAGATCTTGGCGACCGTGGCACCGGCCAGACGCAGGTTGGTGACCCGCTTGCCGCCGATCTTGAGGTTGTACATGAACGAGGTGCCACCGGCGACGATCGGCATGTAGGCATACCCGCCCGTCGGGGGCCTCTCGGGTTGCGCGCCCTTCTCGGTCGGCTGCAACTGAAACGGGATCTCGCTGATCGCGAAGTCGACGGTGCGGTTGATGAAGTCGTTGCGACCGGCGGTCGAGCCCAGACCACGGTAGTCCACGGTCATGCCGTAGTTGGACTGCACGTTGCGCCGCCACTGGTCGAGGGCATTCTGCGACCACGTCGAGCCGGAGCCGGAGATGTTGGCGTAGGGCGCGTCGGCGGCGATGGCGGCGGGCGCCGCCCCTCCAGCGCCGACGGCACCGGCGACCAGGAGCGACGCGAGGACGCTCGCGACGATGCGGATACGGCGGGGGATCACGAGGTCTCCTGGGCGGGGTTCGGGTGGGTCGGGGACGTGATGCGGGAAGAGACGTCGACGTCGTCAGGGGGCGGGAATGCAGTGGCCTCCTCGCCGTCACCGGCGACGGCAGAGAGTGCCTCGGAGGCCGGCACGGTGGCCGGCATCAGGGCCGCACTGGCCGCCGCTGCGCTCATCGCGGCGCGACGTTCGATGCGCGCCAGATCGTCAAGAGAGGCGGCCGCCCGTGCACGACGGCGTCGCGGGCTCAGCTGGCCGGGACCCTTACCGCCGATCGCGCGCGCGACCACGAACAGCACGAGCACGAGCACGATCAACGTCGCTGCCGCGCCGAAGCCGCGGGCGATCATCGTCGGCTCGGGCGACTTGACCATGTCGAAAACCTGGAGCGGCAGCGAGATCATCGCCCCTTGGAAGGGGTTGGTGTTCATCACGGCGGTGACGCCCGAGGTCAACAGCACCGGAGAGGTCTCGCCCACGCCGCGCGCCGTCCCCAGGATCACCGCGGTAGCCAGACCGGAGCGCGAGGTCGGCAGCACGACCGTCCAGACGGTCCGCCAGCGTGATGCCCCCAGCGCATACGAGGCTTCGCGCAGATTGCCCGGCACGAGACGCAACACGACGTCGGAGGCGCGGATGATGATGGGGAGCATCATCACCGTAATGGCGAGGGATGCGGCGAACCCCGACCGTTCCTGCGTCACGAGGGTGATGACAGCTGCGTAGATGAACAGACCGGCAACGATCGACGGCAACGCGGTCATTGCATCCGAGATGGTGCGGACGAACCGGGCGAAGCGTCCGCCGATCTCGTTCATGAACACCGCGGTGGCGATGCCGAGGGGGACGGCGATCGCGAGGGCGATCGAGATCTGGATGAGCGTGCCGACGATGGCGTGGGCGATGCCGCCGGTCGTGAGCGGATCGAGGGGGCCCGCGAACTTCATCGTCTCGACGAAGAAGTTCAGGTGAGTGACGGCGTCGAACCCGCGGATCAGGGTGAACGCGACGACGAACACCAGGGCGGCTAGCAGGAGGGCGCCCGCGCTGTAGAGCAGCGCAGTCATGACGCGGTCGGCAACCTCCAGACGGTCGGCTCGCAGGATGATCAGTAGCGCGTAGATGGCGATGAACGCCAGGTAGGCGACGACGGCCCACCCGACCGCCCCCGTCATCGGCGTCAGCCAGCCGAAGAGCAGGGTCGCGACGGCGAGCGCGGCGCACAGAGCGCCGACCAGGTTGAAGCGCTCTTCGGCCGGCACTCCCCGCACCCGGCGACGCGGGCCGATCGGCTCCGTCCCGGGGTCGGGCAGGACCGTTCGTCCACGGCTGGGCGTCTGCGCCGGCGGGACCGCGATCACGCGGGTGATGTCGTCGTGCGGGGCCGCATCAGAGCGGGCGAGAGTGGCATCCAGGGTCATGTCATCCCTCGCTTTGCGCGCCGGAGCGCGATCGGGCCACGACGGAAGAGGCGGTGAAGTTGATGATCAGGGTGATCACGAAAAGCGTGAGACCCGCCGCCATGAGCGCCGAAAGGCCGAACTGGCTGGACTCGCCGTACCGCAGGGCGATCAGGGCCGAGATCGAGTTCGACCCCTTGCTCAGGACCTCCCAGTTGATGGTGAAGATGGGCGAGATGATCATGTACACCGCGATGGTCTCCCCGAGCGCGCGCCCGAGGCCCAGCATCGTCCCGCCGATGATCCCGCCGCGACCAAAGGGCAGGACGACCGTGCGGATCATCCCCCACCGGGTCGAGCCCAGTGCCAGTGCCCCCTCGCGCTCACCGATAGGGGCCTGCGAGAAAGCCTCGCGCATCACCGACGTCTGCGTCGGTGCCACCATGAGGGCCACCACGATGCCCGCGATGAATGCCGAGGAGGTGAACTCCCCCGCGGCCGTCGTTCGTGCGCCGTCCTGGTCGGTGACAGCGAAGATCGGCGCCCATGCGAAGTAGTACGAGATCCATTGGGCGACGGGGATCACCGCCGCCTGCAGGAAGAACACCCCCCACAGGCCGTACACGACGCTGGGGACGGCGGCCATCAGGTCGACGAGCGTGATGAGCGCCGACCGCAGGCGCGGGGCGGCGACCTCCGAGATGAGGAGCGCCGTCCCCAGCGCGAGCGGCACGGAGAAGGCCATCGCGACGAGCGCGATCGACACGGTTCCGAACAGCACCGCGACGATGCCGAACGAGCCCGCCTCGGGGTTCCACTCCTGCGTCCAGAAGAACGACGGCCCCGCCACGGCGAGCGCCTCGCTGCTGCGGAGTCCGAGGAACACCCCGACGGCGAGCATGATCGCGACGGTGATCCCGCCCGCGGCGTAGCAGGTGACGCGGAAGATCGCGTCGCCGCCGGAAGGGCGGGTGCGCAGCTCGCGGTGCACGAGGCGCGATGCCGGCGCCTTCGGCGACGGCTCGGCCGCGCGTAGGAGTTCGGTGAGCTCGTCAGGACCGGCGGTGGTCATGCAGCTCCCGTCCAAGGGCGCGCGCGAACGCGCGTGAAGATGGTCTCATCGGGCTTCCTGAGAGCAGCGACCGGCGGCGGGTTCCTGCCGGATCTTCCACAGCGTGGAGTCCGAAGGTGAACGACGCACCACGATCCGGCGAAGGACGCTTGGCCGCGATGTGATCGGGGTCGAGACGCTCACGGGGATGCCTCGGGTGCGGGGGTCCGCGTCGGCGTCGCCGAGGGCGAGGGCGAAAGGACCCCGGGCGCGGGCGCCTCGCCGGCGATGAGCAGAGTGATGCGCGTACCCAGCGCGACCCGTGTCGCAACGGCGGGTTCGGCGTCCAGCACTGTTCCCGGAGGCGCCGCCGAGGTCGATACGCGGCGTAGCGCGATATCGAGACCCGCGGACACCACTGTGTACTGCGCCTCGTCGGCGCTGCGCCCGCGGACGTCCGGAACCGCGATGAAGCCGCTCGCGACCGTCAGGGCGACAGCTGATCCCCCTGCGACCGTATCGCCCGGTGCGGGGGTCGTGGCCAGCACGGTCCCCGCCGCCCGGGAGGAGTCGGACGACGTGGGGGCGCCGGTGGCGTCGAGACCCGCGGCGGCCAGCACCGCTCGGGACTCGTCGAGGCTCAGACCCACCACGTCGGGGACGCGCGTGCGCGTCGCAGGCGTCTCGATGGCGGGGACGTCCGCGGGGACCGCCGGCTCCGTCGAAACGGACACGGTCGGCTGAGCGCTGGCCGCGGGCGCGAGGCCCCCTTCCGATGCGTCGACGGGGGCGCCACGGGGGACCAGAGCGAAGACGAGAGCCCCGACCAACACGGATGCCCCTGCGAGGAGCGCCCAGAGCACCGGGGATGCTGCGGTCTGGTCGGCACGAGCGACCGGGGGTGGAGCGGCGGCGGCGAGCACTCGCGTCGCTGGGGACGGGGCATCCGTCGATGGCTCGATCGGTGAGACCGCGGGCATCGCCCGTCGAGGTGGGGCGGCCGACGCGTGGACGAGGGCCGCGCGCATCTCGGCGGCGGAGCCGAAGCGGTCAGCGGGTTCTTTGAGCAGGGCTCGCACGATCACTCGGTCGAGGTCGACGGGCACACCGCGCACGCGGATCGACACCGCGGGCGGGACCGCCGCGAGGTGGGCGCGGATGGTGTCTTCGACGCGCGCACGCACGAACGGCGGCTCGCCGACAAGCGCGAAGTGCAGCAGTCCGCCCACCTGGTAAAGGTCTCCGGCGGCGCCGACGGGGTCGCCACGCAGTTGCTCGGGTGAGGCGTACGCAGGGTTACCGACGACGTGCGGCTCCCCGAGGGCGGCGGGCCCCCCTTTTTCCGGTTCGATCTTGCTGCTGAGCAGCACGTCGCCCGCCCGCGCCGCCCGTCCGATTTCGTCGGCCAGGCCGAAGTCGATCAGACTCACGTCCGAGACACCGCCCGTGGCATCGCGGTGGACGAGCACATTGGACGCCGAGACATCGCGGTGCGCCAATCCGGCCCGGTGCACCGCCTCGAGCGCATCGAGCACCAGCTCCGCCACTCGTACCGCGTGCGGCGGCGGGAGGGGACCCTCCGCGCGAACGAGCTCGGCCAGTGTGACGCCGGGCGCGCAGGCCCACGCGGCCCACACCGTCTCGTCCGGTTCGTCGCTGACCGCGATCAGCCGAGGAATGCCGTGGTGCGCGACCCTCTGGGCCGCTTCCGCCTCGCGAAGGAAGGCCGCCCGCGATCCGGGGACGGTGGCGAGATGCGGGTGGAGGACCTTGAGCGCGACGAGTCCACCTGCCTGGGTGTCGATCGCGTCGTAAACAGACGCCGTGCCGCCCGAGCCGAGGAGCCCTCGGATTCGGAAGCGACCTTCGCTTCCGGCGGGATCCTGAGTCGTCACGGGCTCGTTCGATCGCCGCGAGGGGAGGTTCCCTTAGTCAAGGAGGTTCATCGGCTCTCGCGTGTGCCGGTAGCGTCGGCCGGATCGTGTGCCGATGTTCACGGCACGGGTGATGGTGGCCGCCCCCAGGTGCATGCGGGTCGTGCGGGCTGCGGCGGCGGCTTCGCCGGGGGATTCATACCAGCGGGAGCACATCAGCACCGGCTCGCCGTTCAGTCGCAGAAACCACCCGTGACGAGTCGACAGGTCACCGCGCAGCGTGAGAGGCGACAGGTCACCTGCCCTGGACGCGAGCATCTCGGCATCCGCCCACGCTTCATCGGGCGAGGCGTGTAGCGCGGTCCCCCGTGCAAGCTCTCGATTGTTGGTCGCGAGTAGCCGCCAGACGCCGTAGATGCCGGAACCGGGCACTCCGTCGACGGATCGCATCTGCGGCGGGCTGGACTTCGGGAGAACGCGCGCGCGAAACGAAAGCCACGACGACAGCATGGGGTCTGTCGACGAGCGGAAGGTGTCGAACACCACGCGCGCGTGCGCGGTCGGTCGTGTGGAGAGCGGTTCGCTCACGGAAGGCCCCTGTCTGACGGACCTCTGCGTCGGGGTTTCGGGTCCCCCACGCTGTTCCGCAGAGAAGAACGTCCTCCCCCCGCATGGCCGTGGCGCGAGCAGAGGGTGAACGAGCGGTTCACCACCCCGCAACGATTCGTCGTGAACTCATAAGCGACGTTCACCAGCCGGTTCATCCGGCATGGTGTCGTGCGGCGGGTCGCGTCAGCGACACACGCGCGACGGAACGCGCGTCAGGAGGCGCGCACCCCGAGGACGGACCCTCCGCGAACACGCCGCGGTGGTCGGCTCAGAGGGTGCGGCGCCCTTCGAAGGCGCGGCCGAGAGTCACTTCGTCGGCGTATTCGAGGTCGCCGCCGACGGGGAGACCGGATGCCAACCTCGTCACGCGGATCTCGAGGGTGTGCAGCAACCGGCTGAGGTAGGTCGCCGTCGCCTCGCCCTCGAGGTTGGGGTTCGTCGCCAGGATGACCTCTTGGACGGTGCCGTCGGCGAGTCGTTGCATGAGTTGGGTGACACGCAGGTCGTCGGGGCCGATGCCCGCGATGGGGCTGATGGCGCCGCCGAGCACGTGGTACAGCCCGCGGAACTCACGGGTGCGCTCGATGGCGGCGACGTCTTTGGCGTCTTCGACGACGCAGATGAGCGTCGCGTTGCGGCGGGGGTCGCGACAGATCGAGCAGCGATCCTGCTCGGAGACGTTGCCGCAGATCTCGCAGAACTTCACCTTGTCGCGGATCTCGCCGAGGAGCGTCGACAGGCGCGATACGTCGAAGGACGGCGACTGGAGGATGTGGAATGCGATCCGCTGCGCCGACTTCGGGCCGATACCGGGGAGGCGTCCGAACTCGTCGATCAGGTCTTGGACGATGCCGTCGTACATCAGTTGAACCTCGTCGGGGGCTCGTAGGGTTCGTCGCGCACGTAGGTGGCGCCGAGCATCTGGCGGACCACGGCCTCGCCGTACCGCTGGACTCCCCCGCTGAGCGGGGCCATGCGCGGGACGACCACGGGCGGGATGGGCGCCTCGACCTCGTCGACCGGGGGGATGACGTCGTCGTCGTCGACCTCGTCGGGGGCGGGCACCGAGGGGGTGACCTCGCGCGGCGGCAGGACGGCGCCCTCGTGCACCGCCACAGGAGCGACGGCCGTGGCTTCATCGGGCTCGTCGTCGACCGCGAGCGCCGTAGACGGTGCCACGGGAGCCCGGAGGGCGGTCGGCGCGGAACCGTCGGATGCGGGAATCGGGGCGACGGCCCATTCGGTGACCGACGACGAGTACGGCGCGGAGGTCTGCGAGCCACGCGGACCGGACGCCGGGGCCCCCGAGGTGGGACCGTGCGTCGGCGCCGAACCCGCCGGACCACGAGACGGCCCGCCGGGACCGGAGCCTCCGGGCCCGCCCGAACCGTCCTGCTCGAGGCGCGCGAGGTATTTGACCCGGATGCCGAGGACGGCCTGGATGGCCTGGCGGAGGTCTTCGCTCGGACCGCCCTCGGGGGTGCGCGTCTTGAAGGCCGTGAGGTCGCTGGCCGTGCGGAACGCCAGGGTGAGCACGTCGCCCTCGAAGGCGGCGACCGCGGCGGTGGAGACGACGAGCCACGACGACCGGCTCGCGACCTCGAGCTGACCGAGCACTTCGGGCCACGCGTCGCGCACGTGGCCGAGCTCGATCGGACCGACCGGGGTGGCTGGAGGCGTGGGCGCGGTCGGTTCGAGAGGAGACGCGTCGTCGGCGGGCGGGGCGTCGGCGCTGGCGGCGTCGGCGGCCGGAGCCTCGGCGAGCGGAGCGTCGGCGCTCGGAGCCTCGACCGGCGAAGGGTCGGCCGTCGGGCCGTCCCCAGCCTCAGCGACGGGCGGCGAGGACGCGGAAGACGGTGCCTCGTCGCGAGGCGACGCGCCCATGGCGGGGTCCGCTGCGGTCGACGCCGACGTGGAGTCGGCGTCGCGCTCTGCGGCGACGGTCTCGGGAGTGGGAGCCGTGTCGAAAGGATGGGCCTCGTCGGAGGAGACCGCGCGGGCACGACCAGCCGCGGAGGAACCGGTTCGCGCGGGAACAGCCGCCCCCGGCATCGACGCGCGGTCGGGCTGCTCCTGCCCCCGGCGATCTACGGCGGCGGCGGGCGCGGACATCGGCTCGTCGTCGTCGAACGGCGGAGGAGCGTCGTCGTCGGTGAACGGCGGCGGGGCGTCGTCATCGCTCGGCAGGGGCTCGGCGGACGTGTCGGGTCGGCCGGGAGCAGCGTCTCTCGAGGGCGCGACGGCGGCCGACATCGCTTCGGACGGGGCCGAGTCCGGCGACGCCGCCGCGGCGGGGGCGACGGAGGGGGATGCCACCTCGGGCGCCGCGATCCGCCCCGGAGACGCCACGGTCGGCGATGCGACGGCGGCGGAACCAGAGCGAGGCGAAACGGTGGGGGAGCCCACCGTCGGCGACGCGATACCCGGGGACGCCACACCCGGCGAGGCGACACCCGGCGAGGCGACACCCGGGGAAGCCACACCCGGCGAAGCGACACCGGGAGATGCCACCGGCGCGGACGCCGCGCCCGGCGCCGCGATCCCCGGCGAGGCGAACCGAGAACCACCCGGGCTCGCGACCGCGGGGGCCGCCGGAGCCGCACCCGGGGTGGCGATGTCAGCGGAGGGCGATGCCGGACGCCCCGTGGCCGGGGCGGGGGCGGACGCTCCGCCGCGTGCCGCCTCGAGGTCGTGCGCCATGGCGGGCGATGTGCCCTGGGCGACCCCGGCGTGGGTGAGCACGCGCGCAACGAGAAGCTCGAGCTGCAATCGCGGGGACGTGGCCCCGGTCATCTCGTCGAGAGCCGCGACGACCAGGTCGGCCGTGCGCGAGAGGCGCGCGGCACCGAAGGCTGTCGCCTGGCGCGACATGCGCTCGAGTTCGTCGTCGGGCACCCCGCGCAGCACCGCCGAGGCGCCGGCACCGGTGGCGGCCACGACGATCAGGTCGCGAAGCCGCTCGAGCAGGTCGTCGACGAAACGACGCGGATCTTGACCGGTCTGAACGACCCGGTCGACGGCGGCGAAGGCTCCTCCCCCGTCGTTCGCGGCGAAGGCGTCGACGACCTCGTCGAGCAGCTCGGAGTGCGTGTAGCCGAGCAGAGCGACCGCGCGCTCGTAGCGCACAAGCACGTGCCCGTCGGCGTCGGCGTCGCTGCCCGCGATGAGCTGGTCGAGCAACGAGAGGGTGTCGCGCGGCGACCCTCCGCCGGCGCGGACGACGAGGGGTAGCACGCCGGCTTCGACGCCCACGCCCTCGGTCTCGCAGAGCTCTTGGACGTACTCGAGCATCGCGGCCGGCGGCACGAGCCGGAACGGGTAGTGGTGCGTACGCGAGCGGATGGTGCCGAGCACCTTCTCGGGCTCGGTCGTGGCGAAGATGAACTTCACGTGCGCGGGCGGCTCTTCGACAAGCTTGAGCAGGGCGTTGAAGCCCTGCTGCGTGACCATGTGCGCCTCGTCGAGGATGAAGATCTTGAAGCGATCGCGCGCCGGGGCGAAGATCGCGCGCTCGCGCAGGTCGCGGGCGTCGTCGACGCCGTTGTGGCTCGCCGCGTCGATCTCGACCACGTCGAGCGAGCCGCCGCCGCCGCGCCCCAGCTCGACGCAGCTGTCGCACGTTCCGCACGGGGTGTCGGTGGGGCCGGCTGCGCAGTTGAGGCAGCGGGCGAGGATGCGGGCCGACGTGGTCTTCCCGCAGCCGCGCGGACCGGAGAACAAGTACGCGTGACCCACGCGGTCGCTGCGCAGGGCGGTCATGAGCGGCTCGGTCACCTGCGACTGCCCGATCATCTCGCCGAACGCCTCGGGGCGGTAGCGGCGGTACAGGGCTGTGGTCACTCCCCCAGCCTACGGCGTACCTCCGACATCGCCTCCGCGGCCGCTCCCCGCGCGGCTCACCCTCCGCGTGGGGGGTGTATCGAGCACCGGATGCCGGATCTCCACGCCGCGACGCCGCCGCCGCCACGCCGCTCGGCGCTCGACCGACCCGCCCGCCGTCACCGGAACAGGAAACGTCCTCGGAACAGGCCGGTTCTTCTCTCGCCGTCCTGTTCTCGTCGCATCCGCCTGTTCTCATGCCATCCGCCGCGCCCCCGAAGCCGGCTCCGTACCGCTCCCCCGAAACGCCGAACGCGGCGACACCCCGGAGGATGCCGCCGCGTCACGGAGACTCAGAAGCCGCCGTCGAGTCCGACCGCGATCGGGCCGGTGTCGTCGCCGACGATCGGGATCGCCGTGGTGACGATCGGGACCGACGCCGACAGCAGCGTGCCGTCCTCGCGCACCGATCCCTCGAGCTGCCGGATTGACGGGCGTCCCGGACGCACCGGACCCTGACCGTGCAGCGCGACGCGCACCGTCTCGCCCGGGCTGACGGTGTAGTCCACTCCGCGCACCGCGAAGGTGACCGCTTCGCCCTCTCCCCCGGCGCGCAGGGTCAGCGCCGACGCGGTGAGGGTGATGTCGAGGCGCGTGCCGTGCCAGTGCAGCACGTACGACAGCTCGGGCCAGTCGGCGGGCAGACGCGGGTCGAAGGTGAGCAGACCGAAGTGGTCGCGCATGCCGCCGAAACCGCTCACGAGGGCCGTCCAGACGCCACCGGCCGAGGCGACGTGCACCCCGTCGGAGGCGTTGTGGTGCAGGTCGCCGAGGTCGACGAACGCCGCCTGACGGAAGTACTCCAGCGCGAGGTCCTGGTAGCCCACCTCGGCCGCGAGGATCGACTGCACGACCGCCGACAGCGTCGAATCGCCCGTGGTCAGCGGGTCGTAGTACTCGAAGTCGGCGAGCTTCTCGGCATCCGTGAAGTGGTTTCCCTGCAGGAACAGCGCGAGCACCACATCGGCCTGCTTGAGCACCTGGTACCGGTAGATCACCAGCGGGTGGAAGTGCAGCAGGAGCGGGCGCTGATCGGGCGGGGTGTTCTCGAGGTCCCAGATCTCGCGCTCGAGGAAGACGGCGTCCTGAGGATGGATGCCGAGGGCCTCGCTGAACGGGATGTGCATGGCCTCGGCGGCTTTGTCCCAGCGCTCGGGCTCGGAGGGATCGAGGTTCATGCGGTCGGCCATCTGGGCGTACGCCTCGGGGCTGTTCTCGGCGAGATCGCGCACGGTGCGCGCCGCGAAGCGCAGGTTGAAGCGCGCCATGACGTTCGTGAAGAGGTTGTCGTTCACGACGGTCGTGTACTCGTCGGGCCCGGTGACGCCGTGGATGTGGAACGAGTCGTGCTCGCCCTCGTCGGCCGCGTCGCTCGAACGCCAGAACCCGAGCGTCGACCACAGGCGCGCGGTGTCGACGGCGATGTCCACCCCCTCGCGGGCGAGGAACTCCTCGTCTCCCGTCGCGCGGACGTACTTGGCCAGGGCGAAGGCGACGTCGGCGTTGATGTGGTACTGCGCGGTGCCGGCGGCGTAGTACGCGGAGGCCTCTTCGCCGTTGATGGTGCGCCAGGGGAACAGCGCCCCGGCCTCGTTGAGCTGGTGCGCGCGCTTCCGCGCGGCGGGGAGCATGAGATAGCGCATGCGCAGCGCGTTGCGCGCCCAGAGCGGCGATGTGTACGCCAGGAACGGGAGGACGTAGACCTCGGTGTCCCAGAAGTAGTGGCCGCTGTAGCCGGATCCGGTGACGCCCTTGGCGGGAACGCCCTGTCCGTCGGCGCGGGCCGCGGCCTGCGCGAGCTGGAACAGACACCAGCGGGTGGCCTGCTGCAGGTCGCCGTGACCGCCGATGCGCACGTCGGAGCGGTCCCAGAAGTCGGCGTACCAGGCGATCTGCTTCTCGACGAGCTTGTCGATGCCCGTCTCGACAGCGCGGTCGAGCGTGCGACGGCAGCGGTCGAGGAGCTCACCCGTGGGGACACCCCGTGAGGTGTGGTAGCTCACGAGCTTGGTGATCGTGGTCGGGACGCCGGCCCGGGCATGGACGCGATAGACGTTCTTGGCGATGTCGGGCTCGATGAGCTGTCGCGAGGTGTACTCGTTCTCGGTCTCGACGAGGTGGTCGGCGATGACCGCGAGGGTCATGTTCGACTCGCTGACCTCGTAGCTGAGCGCCGAGCGGTTGCCGTCCTGCCAGTACTCGCGCGGCTGCAGCACGCGGTCGCTGAGCTTCTCGGTCTTCCGCGGGTCGAAACCGGACTGCTTGGATGCCATCGGCGAGCCGCCGTAGATGCCCTCGCCGTCCTGCCGGTTCAACAGCTGGCTGCTGACGGTGACGGGAGCGTCGGCGTCGAGCACCGTGACGGTCAAGCGGAGCACCGCGAGGTGCTTCTCGTCGAAGGACACGAAGCGTTCGTCCTCGATGCGGACGCGCTTGCCCGAGGGGGTGACCCACAGGATGTTGCGGCGCAGGATCCCCTGGCGCATATCGAGCACGCGCTCGTACTCGCGGACGTCGGCGACATCGAGCGAGAGCGGCTCGTCGTCGACGTAGACGCGCATGACCTTGGCATCCGGAGCGTTGATGATCGTCTGCCCGACCTCGGCGAAGCCGTAGGCCTGCTCGGCGTGACGGATGGGGAACGTCTCGTGGAAGCCGTTGATGAACGTGCCCTGCTCGAGGGCGAACCGCCCCTCGATCGAGTTGCCGCGCAGGCCGAGGTAGCCGTTGCCGACGGCGAAGAGGGTCTCGGTGACCCCCACGTCGTCGATCGAGTACTCGGTCTCGACGAGGCGCCATTCGTCGACGGGGAAGCGATCGCGATCGATCATCGGGGGCGTGCCTTCCGGTGGCAGGGTCGAACGTCGACGCGAGACGGCGGGGGGCCGCTCGCGCGGGTGGTGCGCGGTGTCGCCGTGCGGGACGGCGCGGGGGTGTCTCGGGTGGTGACGGCTCAGTCTACGAACGCGGCGAGGTCGTCGACGACCACGGTGGCCCCGGCGGAGCGGAGGTCGTCGGCTCCGACGCCCCGGTCGACCCCCACGACGACGCCGTAGCCGGCGGCGACGGCGGATTGCACGCCGCTCAGCGCGTCTTCGACGGCTACGGACCGCGCGGGGTCGACGCCGAGCAGCCGAGCCGCTTCGGCGAAGACATCGGGGGCGGGCTTCGACGAGAGGTGATCGCGCTCGGCGATGACACCGTCCATCACGACGGGGAAGCGATCGCGGATGCCCGCGGCTTCGAGGACCTCGACGGCGTTCTTCGAGCTCGAGACCACTGCGATGGGGGTCCCCGCCGCCTGGAGCACGTCGAGGAGCGCGACCGACCCCGGGTAGGGGGCAATCCCCTCGCGACGGAGGATCTCGGAGAAGACGACATTCTTTCGGTTGCCGACCCCGCACACGGTGTCTTCGGACGGATCGTCGGAGGGGTCGCCCCACGGCACCTCGACGTCGCGGCTGCGCAACAGACTCGCGACCCCGTCGTACCGCTTCTTGCCGTCGACGTACTCGAAGTAGTCGCGATCGGTGTAGGCCGGCTCGATCTTCCACGCCGCGAAGAGCTCGTCGAACATGGTCTTCCAGGCCCTCATGTGCACCTCGGCCGTGGGTGTGAGCACGCCGTCGAGATCGAAGAGCACACCCTCGAATGCGGTGAGGTCAGGCAGGTCGGGGCTGTCGGTCACGGCGGGCTCCAGGTCGGGATGCGGTGCGTGGGCGGTGGGGCCGCGGCGCTCTCAGAGTAGCGGGCGGGCCCCACCGGGGCGGGTCGTGGCGTCGGTTCATTCAACCCGGTAGAGGGTCGATGGGGGTCAGCTTGCGACGGACAGCGTCTGCCGAGCGATCTCCAGCTCCTCATCGGTGGGTACGACGAGCACCTCGACGCGCGAGGAGTCGGCGGAGATGCGCCGGATGCCGCGACCGCGCGTCGCATTGCGCTCGGCGTCGATCTCGACCCCGGCGAATCCGAGCGTCGCCATGGCTTCGGCGCGCACGGCGGCGGCGTTCTCGCCCACTCCCGCGGTGAACGAAATCACGTCGACCCCGTTCAATTGGGCGAGGTAAGCGCCCGCGTACGCGCGCAGGCGGTGGATGTAGACGTCGAAGGCGAGGCGCGCCGCAGGGTCTCCCGCCTCGCGTCGCTGCTGGATGTCGCGCATGTCGGACACCCCCGCGATGCCGAGCAGGCCCGAGCGCTTGTTGAGGAGCGTGTCGAGGTCGGCGGTCGACATGTCGGCGCGCCGCGCGAGCTGCAGCAGCACCGCCGGGTCGAGGTCGCCCGAGCGTGTGCCCATGACGAGCCCCTCGAGCGGAGTGAGACCCATCGACGTGTCGACCGAGCGGCCGCCCTCGATCGCGGCGACCGAGGCGCCGTTGCCGAGGTGGAACACGATCTGCTTCAGCTCGGCGAGCGGGCGCCCCACGAAGGCGGCCGCGGCCTCGCTGACGAACTTGTGGCTGGTGCCGTGGAAACCGTACCGGCGGATGCGGTGAGCCTCGGCGACCTCGCGGTCGATCGCGTAGGTGTACGCCTCGGGGGCGAGCGATTGGTGGAAGGCGGTGTCGAACACGGCCACGTGCGGGACGTCGGGGAACGCCTTCTTCGCCGCGACGATCCCGGCGAGGTTCGCGGGGTTGTGAAGCGGCGCCAGCACCGACAGCTCGTCGATGTTGATCTCGACGAGGGGGGTCACCACGGTGGGCGCGAAGAACCGCGCACCTCCGTGCACGACGCGGTGACCGACCGCGACCGGGGCGTACTCGTCGAGCGAAGGCCCGTGCGCGGCGAAGGCGTCGAGCATGACCGCGAAGCCCGCGGTGTGGTCGGGGATCTCGCGCTCGATCGTGTACGTGGCATCCGTCACCGTGGGTGCCGGAGCGTCGGGGGCGGCGAGGGCGGCCGCCGTGACCGTGTGGGTCGCAACGCCCGTGCCCTCGCCGATGCGCTCGACGAGACCGGATGCCAGCACGCGCTCGTGCGCCATGTCGAGCAACTGGTACTTGAACGACGACGAACCGCTGTTGACGACGAGGACGACGCTCACTGGGTGCCCCCCTGGGCCTGGATCGCGGTGATGGCGATGGTGTTGACGATGTCGTCGACGAGGGCGCCGCGCGAGAGGTCGTTGATGGGTTTGTTCAGGCCCTGCAGCACGGGGCCGATGGCCACCGCGCCGGCCGAGCGCTGCACGGCCTTGTAGGTGTTGTTGCCCGTGTTGAGGTCGGGGAAGACGAACACCGTCGCCCGACCGGCGACCTCGGAGTCGGGCATCTTGGCCCGCGCGACGGCGGCGTCTGCCGCGGCGTCGTACTGGATCGGCCCCTCGACGAGCAGCTCGGGCGCGCGCTCGCGCACCAGGGCGGTCGCGGTGCGGACCTTCTCGACGTCTGCTCCCGTGCCCGACTCCCCCGTCGAGTACGACAGCATGGCCACGCGCGGCGCGATGCCGAACTGCTCGGCGGTCGCGGCAGAAGACACCGCGATGTCGGCAAGCTGCTCGCTCGTGGGGTCGGGGATGACGGCGCAGTCGCCGTACACGAGCACGCGATCGGCGAGGGCCATGAGGAACACGCTCGAGACGACCGAGACGCCGGGGGCGGTCTTGATGATCTCGAACGCCGGGCGGATCGTGTGCGCCGTGGTGTGGGCGGCTCCGGAGACCATGCCGTCGGCCAGGCCCAGGTGCACCATCAGCGTGCCGAAGTACGACACGTCGGTCACGGTGTCGGCGGCCTGGGCATAGGTGACGCCCTTATGGGCGCGGAGCCGCGTGTACTCGGTTGCGAACTTGTCGACGTGCACGGCGTCGAAGGGGCTGAGCACCTCGGCGTCGCGAATGTCGATGCCGAGCTCGATCGCGCGCCCGCGCACCTCGATCGGTTCGCCGAGGATCGTGAGGTCGGCGATGCCGCGCGAAAGCACGGTGGCGGCGGCGCGCAGGACGCGGTCGTCGTTGCCCTCGGGCAGCACGATGCGGCGCTTGTCGCTGCGGGCGCGGTCGACGAGGCCGTACTCGAACATGAGCGGGGTGACCACGCTCGGGCGGGCGACGCCCAACTCGCGCGTGAGCAGCTCGGTGTCGACGTGGCGCTCGAAGAGCGCGAGCGCGGTGTCGTACCGGTGCTGCGAGTCGGCGGCGAGGCGACCGCGCGTGTTCATGATGCGCACCGCGGTGTCGTAGGTGCCGAGGTCGGTCGCGATGATCGGCAGGGGCGAGCCGAGGCCGTCGATCAGGCGCACGATCGCGTCGGGCAGCTCGAACCCGCCGTTCAGCACGATGCCCGCGAGCGAGGGGAACGTGCCCGAGGCGTTGGCCAGCAGGGCGGCGATGAGCACCTCGCTGCGGTCGGCCGGGATGACGACGACCGCCGACTCCTTGAGTCGCGGCAGCACGTTGACCATCGACATGCCGGCGACGACGACGTCGAGGACCTCGCGGGTCAACAGAGCCGGGTCGCCCTTGATGAGCTCGCCCTCGACCGAGCGCAGCACGCCGCGCACCGAAGGGGCGATGAGGAAGCGGTCTTCGGGGAGGGCCCAGACGGGCACGCTGCGACGCTCGGCCGGAGCCCCGACCGGAAGCGCGTCGACGACCTGACGCACGGATGCCGTGATCTCGTCGAGGTGGTCGGGATCGGCGCGGTTGGCGATCACGGCGAAGAGCGCGGCGCGCTCGTGCTGCAGTTCGGAGACGGCGAGCGAGGCGATCTGCCCGACCTCGTTCGGGGTGCGCGCGACCGACATGCCCAGCGTCTCGCTGTGCCCCTGCTGCGCGCGACCGCCGAGCACGAGCAGCACGGGGGCGCCCAGGTTCGCCGCGATGCGGGCGTTGTAGGCGAGCTCTGCGGGGCTGCCGACGTCGGTGTAGTCGCTACCGATGATGACGACCGCGTCGCACTGGGCCTCGACGGCCTTGTAGCGCTCGACGATGCGGGCCAGCGCGGCATCGGCGTCGTCGCGCACGTCGTCGTAGGTCACGCCCACGCAGTCGTCGTAGGCGAGGTCGACGCTGTCGTGATCGAGCAGCATCTCGAGCACGTAGTCGCGCTCGGCGGTGGAGCGCGCGATGGGCCGGAACACCCCCGCGCGCGGGGTGACGCGACTCAGGGCGTCGAGCACGCCCAGAGCCACGGAGGACTTGCCCGAATGACCTTCGGCCGACGTGATGTAGATGCTCTGCGTCACGGAGCCAGCCTATTGCGGGCCTCCGACACCGCCGCGGGGTTGCTTCGGCGTCGAGTGATCAGGAGCGGTGCGCGGACAGGATGCGCGCACCGGCCGCGCGGAGGTCCCCGGCGAGCGCCGCGTCGGGGTCGAGGTCGGCGATGATCCCGGAAACCCTGTCGAGCGGGAGGATGCCGAAGCGCGACGCCGTCCCGAGCTTCTCCTCACTCGCGAGGACGAACGTCTCGGCCGCGCGGGCCGCGAGCGCGCGCTTCATGGCCGCCTCCTCGGCATCCCCCGTCGACAGTCCCGTTTCGGGGTGAACCCCCGTCACACCCAGGAAGAAG
Organism: Microbacterium sp. Leaf203; assembly: GCF_001421275.1. Classification (NCBI taxonomy): domain Bacteria; kingdom Bacillati; phylum Actinomycetota; class Actinomycetes; order Micrococcales; family Microbacteriaceae; genus Microbacterium; species Microbacterium sp. Leaf203. Next base: position 368,837 of record NZ_LMKF01000025.1, read on the forward strand.
AGGTCGGCGCTGACGCTCTGCGCTGCTTCCATCGCCGCGGCTCCGCAGGCGACCGCCGAATGCTTGAAGAGGCGCCCACCGAGCACGATGACCTCGGCGTCGTGATCGAGGAGCGCGGCGGCGATCGTCGGCGAGTGCGTGATGATCGCGCCGCCGAAAGAGCGTGGCAGCAGGTCGACCATCGCCAGGGTCGTCGTGCCCCCGTCGAGCAGGACGGTGGAGTCGGGCTCGATGAGGGCGACCGCGGCGGCGGCCACGCGCTCTTTACTCCCCCGAGCGACCTCGCGACGGGCGGAGTAGTCGGCGACGGCCGGCGACGCCGGGAGAGCCCCGCCGTAGACGCGGACCGCGAGGCCCGCGGCATCCAATTCTCGAAGATCTCGGCGGATGCTGTCTTCGGAGAGTCCCCACTCGACGGCGATGTCCTTCACGACGAGACGCCCATCGCGCCGGAGCCGGTCGAGCAGAGCGTCTTTGCGGGCGGCGGCGAGCATGGTTCACATTGTTGCACGTTTCTGCACTATCGTTCCGGATCATGGACAACGCTCGCCCCGGCACCACCGTCCCCGATCACCGCGGTCGCAGCGGGCTGCACCTCACGGGTCTCGCCCTCGACCGCAACCCGCGGGTGGAGGTCACCGACGTCGACCTCCTCGCGGCCGGCTGGCACGTGCTGCGGGCGACGACGTTCCGCTACCGCGGAGACGACGGCGAGTGGACGACCCTCACGCGCGAGACCTACGACCGGGGCAACGGGGCGACGATCCTGCTCTACGACCCCGACCGGCGCACCGTTCTGCTCACCCGGCAGTTCCGCTACCCCGCCTATGTCAACGACCACCCCGACGGCATGCTCATCGAGACCGCCGCGGGCCTGCTCGACGACGACGATCCGATCACCGCGATCCGCCGCGAGGCCGACGAGGAGACGCGGGTGCGGGTCGACGAGGTGCAGCACGTGTTCGACGTCTACATGAGTCCGGGATCGGTCACCGAGCGGCTGCACTTCTTCGCCGCGGCCTACGACGGCGCCGAGCGCGAGGGCGACCGCGGGGGCCTTGCCGAGGAGGACGAAGAGATCGAGATCGTCGAGTACGACATCGACGTCGCGCTGGCGAAGATCCGCGACGGATCGATCCAGGATGCCAAGACCATCATGCTGCTGCAGTGGGCGGTGCTCGACGGGCCCTTCGCCCGGTACTGAGGCACGGCATCCGAGGTCGGGCTCCGGTTTCCGGCTTCCGGGCAAAGAAAAGACCCTCCGCGCACCCGGTAGAGCCTGGTTACCCTTGCTACGTTTCCGTCCTGGGGGAGTTGGCCGGGATACCGCCACGCGGAGAGCCGTGTACAGCCTACCCGACGCGAACGGGCGCTCGTGGTCACCGGCGCCGCGCGGGCACTGCTGTCAGCGCGGCCGCACGACCACCGGATACCCCGCGAACCGCAGCCGCACGGCCTCGTCGGGTTCGCGACGATCGGAGGCGTCGTGCTGCACCGCGACGATCGTCCCGTCGGCCAGACGCACCGAAGTGCGCCGGAGCGATCCGAGGAAGCTGGACGCCACCACCGTGGCATCCACTCCCCCGGAATCGAGCGTGAACGCGACGTCCTCGGGGCGGACGTACACCGAGACGTCCCCCTCGACGGGTGGACCCAGCACGGGCAGGACCCGCCCGCAGACCTCGATCTCGGCGCCGCGGGCGACGCCCTCGAGGACGTTGCTGAGACCCACGAAATCGGCGACGAAGGGCGAGACCGGACGACGATAGAGCTCCTCGGGCGTGCCGATCTGCTCGATGACGCCGTCGTGCATGACGGCGACACGATCGGCGACGGCGAGAGCCTCTTCCTGATCGTGCGTGACGAACACCGTCGTGATGCCGAGATCGCGCTGGATGCGACGGATCTGCTCGCGGAGCTTCACGCGCACCTTCGCATCGAGAGCCGACAACGGCTCATCGAGGAGCAGCACGCGGGGCCGGGTGACCAGCGCGCGGGCGAGGGCGACGCGCTGCTGCTGACCGCCCGAGAGCTCGTGCGCGTAGCGACCGCCGCGGTCGCCGAGGCCGACCATGTCGAGTGCCTCCTGCACGCGCACCGCCCGACGCGCCGCGTCGACCTTGCGCATCCGCAGGCCGAACTCGACGTTTTGCGCCGCGGTGAGGTGCGGGAAGAGGGAGTACGACTGGAACACCATCCCGATGTCGCGCTTGTCGACGGGCACGCGCGACACGTCGGTGCCGTCGATCGAGATGGTTCCCGCGTCGATCCGGTCCAACCCCGAGAGGGCGCGGAGCAGCGTCGTCTTTCCGCAGCCCGAGGGACCGAGGAGGGCGACGAACTCCCCCGGACGCACGTCGAGGCTCACTCCGCGCAGTGCCACGTGGGGCCCGAAGGACTTGTGGATGCCGGCGAGCGAGACCGCGGTCCCGGTGACGGTCAGCGGGCCGGTGAGGGGCGCAGCGGTGGGAGGGGGGACGTTCATGAGGTTCTCCGGGAGGGTCGGAAGGAGCCGAGGCGGCCGATGACCAGCAGCAGCACGAAGACGAAGACGAGGGCGGCGAGAGAGAAGATCGCAGCGACGTAGGGGTCGCTCTGCTGCAACAGGAAGAGGGCGGTCTGAAAGGTCGTGCGCGACAGGAACGACGCGATCGTGAACTCGCCCAGCACCACCGCGACCGTCAGCAGGCACGCCGACAGGATGCCGCGGCGAAGGTTCGGGAGGATGACGCGGAACACGGTCGGGACGACCCCCGCTCCCAGCGACCGCGCCGCCTCGCCCAGGACGACCACGTCGAGGGCGGCGATGTTCGCCTGGATCGGTCGGTAGGCGTATGGCAGCACGATGACGCCGATCGCGAACGCCAGGGTCCACGCGGCACTGCCGAACGCCCCCGAGACCACCTTGTAGACCGGCACGAAGCCGACCACCAGCACCACCGTGGGCACGGTCAACGGCAACAGACACACGAACTCCACCACGCGGCGCATCGCCGGGTAGCGCATCTCGACCAGCAGAACAGTGGGCACGAGGACGAGCAGCACGATCGCGACGGTCACGACGCAGATGCCCAGCGAGTTGCTCAGCCCGCGGAACAGGCCGTCGTAGGTGAACTCCTGCGCCGGATCGACGATCGCCGCGTAGTGCACGAGCGTCAGGGCACCGGGGTCACCCGAGACGCGGAACGTGAACAGCAGCAGGGCGACCAGCGGCAGCGCGAACGCGGCGGCGGCGACCACGAGAACAGCCACGGCGCCCGAGCGGCCGAGGGCCGCGCCCACCGGCCGGCTCACCGCCGCCACCGCCGCGCGCGACGATCGAGGACCGCGTAGACGGTCATGACGACCGCCATCACCACGACCATGCCCAGCGCCAGGACACCGGCGGTGTTCGCCAGACCGGGGATGGTCTCGCTCGTCACCTGCTGTTTGATCGCGAGCGGCACGATGCCACCCTGATCGATGAGGGCCGCCGCCGTGGCGAAGGACGAGAACGCGCTCGCGAACACGAGGATCGTCGACCCGCCGAACGCCGGCGCGAGGAGGGGGGCGGCGATACGCGTCCAGTAGACCCGTCGCGGAGCGCCCAGCGTCGCCGCCGCTTCCGCCCACTGCGACTGCAACCCCGTCAGGGCGGGGAGGAAGGTGAGCACCATCAGGGGCACCGAGAAGTAGACGTACGGGAAGACGAGCCCGCCGACCTGATAGAGCAGAGGACCGTTCGGGGTCAGCGAGTTCAGGTCGAGACCGAGACTCTGCTTGAGCCACACCGTGAGCACACCCTGCGCGCCCATCAGGGCGATGAACGCGAAGGCGAGCATGATCCCGCCGAACTGCGCGAGAGCGCTGCACGCCGAATCGGCGGCGGAGCGCACCCACCCCTCGGGGTCCATCCCCGCGAGGGCCACGCAGATGATCGCCCCGAGCACGGCCGAGATCGCCGCGACCACGGCCGAGAGCCACAGGGAGTTGACGAAGGTGGTGACGATGAAGGGCGAGACGAAGGCCGAGAAGTTCGACAGGGTGAACTCCCCCTTCGCGGTGAAGAACCCGCTCGCCACGGCGTAGACGGTGGGGATGGCGAGGAACAGCAGAACGTAGACGGCGAAGGGCGAGAAGCCCCACCAGCCCAGGCTCCGGCGTCGGAGCAGTCCGACGCCGGAGCGGGGGGTGGCCGTCGCGATCCGAGCGGAGGCGGCGGTCATGGGGCGATCAGCCGATCGCTGCCGACCAGGTCGACCCGAGCACCTTCGCGGCGGCGGCCGCCTGGTCGCTCGTGAGCTGCACGAATTGCGCCGGCGGCTCGCCGACCTTCTGCAGCACCGACTGATCGACCGTGCCGTTGGCCATCATCGCCTTCAGCGTCGAGGGGTACGCCCCCGAGGCCAGGTAGAGGTTCTGCACCTCGGGGCTGTAGAGGTACTCCTCCCACAGGCGCGCGGCGGCAGGGTGCGGGGCGTCGACGTTGACGGCCTGGTTGTAGTAGCTGCCCAGCGCGACGCCGGGGAGCACGACCGTCTTCCAGTTCGGGTTGCCTGACGAGCCGCCGTCCGGGCCCCACGCGAGGTTGTTGTAGCTCCACTGGATCACCACGGGGGTCTCGCCCGAGGCGACGGTCGCCTGCGTCGGCAGGACCGACAGCATGTTGCCCGCCTTCTTCAGCTTCGAGAAGAAGTCGACGCCGGCGCTGATGTCGTTCACGCTTCCGCCGCTCTGCAGAGCCGCCCAGTAGACGGCGCTTGCGGCCTCGTTGGCCTGCGTCGGGTCGCCCTTGATGGCGACCTTGCCCTGGAACTCGGGCGAGAGCAGGTCGGCGACCGAGGTGGGAGGGGTGGTGATGACCGAGGAGTCGTAGCCGATCGACATCAGTCCCGTGTAGTCGTAGAACCAGGAACCGTTCGGGTCCTTGAAGTCGTCGGGGATGTCGCCCCAGTTCGACACCGTGTACGGCGTGACCAGGTCGAGGTTCTGGCTCAGCACGGCGGTGCCGATGTCGAAGACGTCGGGAGCGGTGTCCTGACCCTTCTGCGACTGGGCCGCTGCGACCTCGTCGGCGCTGGAGCCGTTGGGGTTCTGCGAGTCGATCTGGATGTCGGGGTACTTCGCTTGAAAGCCCGCGATGATCTTGCCGTAGTTGGCCCACGACGGCGGAAGGGTGATGACGTTCAGCTTGCCCTCGGCGTTGGCGGCGGCGACGAGGCCGTCCATTCCGCCGAAGTCGGCGGCGCTGGTGGCCTTCTGCTTCTGTTCGAGCGTCATCGAACCGGTGGCGGCGTCGGAGGCGCCGGAGCACGCCGAGAGCGTCACGGCGACGGCGGCGACGGCCGCGGTCGCGACGACGGCGCGCACGAGGCGGCGTGCCGTCACGGGGGTGGGGGAGGGCATAGGAGTCCTTTCGGGCGGGTACTCGAGTGGAGAGGGAGAGACAGCGGAGGAGGAGTCAGAGGATGCCGTGGCGCTCGAGGGCGTCGCGGGCGAAGCCGAGGGCGGTGGTCATGCCGATGCCGCTGGTCACGGACGCGATCACGAGACCCGGCCGCGGCGAGGCCAGCAGGTACGGCGAGACCTCACTCGCGGCGTAGACGCCGCGCCAGCGTCGGCGGACGTGGAGGGAGTCGACGCCGAACAGTCGGCGGAACCGCTCGAGGAGCAGCTCGTCGAGGGTCTCGTCGTCGAACGGGTCGAGGGTGCGCTCGTAATGGTGGGTGTCCCCGATGACCACGCGTCCGCCGGGACGTTGGGTGGCCATGAGATTGACGACGTGGGTCACCAGCTCGGGGTCGGTCGCGGCGAGTTCGGCGCGAACGCCGTCGGCGGCGGCGGTCTCGGCGAAACCGCCGTAGCGGAGCAGCGAGGTGCCGGTGAAGAGTGCGGGGTCGATGGGCGTCGCGTGCGGGGCATCGATCTCGAGCATCCGCAGGCGGCAGCGGCGCACCGCGCCCTCGCCCGCGATGTCGGGGAACAGGCGGTCGACGTCGTGACCGACGCACACCGCGACGGCAGTGGCGGGGAACCAACCGGCGGCCGTCCGCACGCCGTCCTCCCGCAGCTCCACCACGTTCTCGCCGAATCGGATGTCGACGCCGAGCTCTCGCAGATGTGCGATGAGGGCGGGGATCACCGTCGGCGCGTCCACGCGCAGGTCGCGGGCGAGGAATGCTCCCCCCACCACGTCCGGCGCCGCCCATCCCAGGCGCGCGGCCACGTCGCGGGGTCGCAGGATCTCGGCCTCGCCGGGGCGCGCCGCGGCGAACTCGTCGAGCACCGCCATCTCGGCATCCGTGCGGGCGACCACGACCGTTCCGCTCTCGCGCACCTCGATGCCGGCGCTCGCCGCGAGCGTCAACCACGCGTCGCGGGCGACCTCGGCGTACTGCCGCGCCAGCCCGGCCTGAGCGCTCGTGCAGATGTGACCGAAGTTGCGCACGCTCGCGCCGACGGGGCGATCGTCGCGGTCGAGGACGATCACCGACAGACCGGAGCGGACCGCGTGCCACGCGTGGGCGAGGCCGACGATGCCCGCACCGACGACGACGAGATCGACGGGGGACGCAGACGGGGTGTTCACGCCGACGAGTCTCACCTGTCGACGGGGTCGAATCCGCTCGCTCGCGGCACTTGTCATGCGATGTTCACCCGACGAGGACGTCGCCTATAGAGGGGTCTGTCGAAGGTGAACGGCGACCGAACACTGCCTATGCGGGTGGCATGTCGCGCACTTGTGTTGACAAGCTGATTCCATGCTCCTCCACGAAACCGTTCACTCGTCGCTGCGCGAGCGCATCGTCAGCGGAACGCTGGCGGTGGGCACGCCTCTGCCCTCGACAGCGGAACTGTGCGTGGAGTTCGGCGCGTCCCGGGGCCCGGTACGACAGGCCCTCGCGGCTCTCGCCGCCGAGGGCCTCATCGCGACCGGTCAGGGCCGCGTGCCCACCGTCGCGCGCGCCCCGCTCGCCCAGGACATCGACGACTTCTTCTCGTTCTCGGCGTGGGTGTCCTCGCTCGGCCGCACCCCGGGCCAGCGCACGCTCGAGATCGCCGTCCGTCGTCCCCCCGACGCCGTCGCCGCCGCTCTCGACCTGGACGACGACGCGCGGGCCGTCGAACTCGTGCGCGTCCGGTCGATCGACGACGAACCGGTCATGATCGAGCGCACCGCCTTCGTCGAGCCGGTGGGACGACTGCTGTTCGACCTGGACCCCGACGCGGGCTCGATCTTCGCCGGGCTCCTCGCCCGGGGCGTGGCGCTCGATCAGGGCGAGCACACCATCGACGCGGTCGCCGCCGATGAGACGGATGCCGCAGAGCTCGGCGTCGAGCCCGGTTCCCCGCTCCTACGGGTGAGACGTGTCACGCGGTCGGACGACGGCGAGGCGCTCGAGGTCTCGGACGACCGGTACCGCCCCGATCGCGCCGCCCTCATCATCCACAACTCCCGCTCGCGGGGTCCCGCCGGACCCCACGCCTCGCGCAGTATGACTCCGGAAGGTTCTCGATGACCGTCTCGCTCCTCTCCCTCGACATGGCCGGCACGACGATCGACGAGGGCGGCGTCGTCTACGAGCTGCTCTCGCGGTGCGTGGCCGACGAGCTCGGCTGCCCCGTCCCCGCCGACGTCCTCGCGCCCTGGACCGGAACCGACAAGACCGAGGCCATCCGCGGGCTGCTGACCACCCTCGGGGGCGATCCCGCGCGCACCGAGGCCGTCTACGCGGGATTCGCCGCGCAGCTCGACGAGGCGTACGCGGCCGCGACGCCGACACTGTTCCCCGGAGTGCGCGAGGCGATCGCCTCGCTCCGCGCCGCCGGGGTCAAGGTCGCCCTGCAGACCGGGTACACCCGACAGGTGGCCGAGGGGCTGCTCGCGAGAGTGGGTTGGGAGGTGGGGATCGACGTCGATGCCCTCGCGACGTCGGAGCTCGTGACGGCGTCGCGACCGGCCCCGTACCTCGTCTTCCGCACCATGGAGCTCACCGGCACCCGCTCGGTCGCCGAGGTGCTCGTCGCGGGAGACACCCCCAACGACCTCGCGGCCGGAACCGCCGCCGGCGCCCGTTTCGTCGTCGGCGTGCGGACGGGGGCCGGGTCCGCTACCGACCTCGGCCGATCGCGGCACACCCACCTCCTGGACGGCGTCGCCGACATCCCCGCGCTGCTGGATGCCGCGGGCGAGCTTCCGACCACATGAGCACCGCGCGCAAACTGCTCCTCGTCGGCATCGACGGGCTCCGGGTCGACGACGCCCTCGGCTCCCCCGCCGCGGCCCCGCGGCTCGCCGCGTTCGCCGCGGGCGGTCGGCTGCTTCCCCTGACGATGGAGGTGCCCACCGTCTCGGGGCCGGGGTGGTCGTCGCTGCTGACGGGCACGCGCCACGCCGAGCACGGCGTCATCGACAACCTCTTCACCGGGCATCGACTGCGTCGCCACCTCGATCTGCTCGCTCGCGCAGCGGTGGACCGCCCCACGGCCACCACCTTCGCCGCCGCCGATTGGCCACCGCTCGTCGATCCGGCGGGGCCCGGTCCGATCATCGCCCCGAACCCCGACCGCGAACGCACGGGGCTGCACACGGTCGTCCTCCGCGACGGCGAGACCCACGGATACGGACCCATGGATGCCGAGATCGCCGCCGCCGCGCGGGCGCACCTGCGTGCCCTGGGCCCGGACGTGTCGTTCGTGTACCTCGGTGAGGTCGACGAGGCGGGTCACCGCTTCGGGGGAATCGCTGCGGAGTACACCGCCGCGATCCGCCGGGTCGATGCGCTCTTCGGTGGGATCCTGGACACCGTGGCGGAGCGCGCCGCCGCGCACGGGGAGGACTGGCTCGTCGCCGTCACCACCGACCACGGGCACCTCGACTCCGGCGGTCACGGCGGGGACGCGGCGGTCGAACGTCGTTCGTTCCTCGCGCTCGGCCGCGTGGGTGCAAGCGCCCCGCTCCCCCATCCCGTGGGAATCGAGCCCTGGCAAGTCGTGAACCTGCTGCGGGCGGATCTTGCTCGCTCCTGAGTCAGCTGCCTCCGAGGACGACGGAACGGCCGGGGCATCAGCGCCCCGGCCGTCCCTCATCCGCCGCGTCAGCGCTTCAGACGCAGCGTCACCAGCTGGAACGGACGCAGGTCGAGCTCGACCACTCCGTCCGTCGTCTTCGACACCGCCGTTGCCTCGACCTCGCGCTCGAGCAGGTCCGTCTCGACGACACCGGCGAGAGCGAACCCGGCCTCGAGGTGCGCGCGCGTGCGCTCCCCCAGAGCCTCGTAGAGGCGCACGAGCACATCCCCCGAGCCGTCCTGAGCGAGCTTGACCGCCTCGACGACGACACCGGGCCGGTCGATCGCGACGAGCGGGGCGACCGCCGTCTCGGCGGCATCCGGAATCGTCCGCTCGGGCAGGTTCGTGCGGTACCCCTCAGTGACGGCGTCGATCACGTCGGCCCCCACGACGATGCCCACCTCGAGGTGATGAGCGCCCTGGTCCTGACCGGGGTCGGGGAAGGTCGCCGCGCGGATGATCGAGAGGCGCACGAGCGACGAGGTCCCACCGGCGGCGCGCTCGTGGCGTGTGATGTCGTGGCCGTAGGTGGAGTCGTTGGTGACGGCAACGCCGAAGCCCGGCTCGGCGACCCGCACCCAGCGGTGCGCGGCCGTCTCGAAGCGTGCCGCATCCCACGAGGTGTTCGTGTGGGTGGGGCGGACGATGTGCCCGAACTGGATCTCCGAAGCCGCGCGATCGGTGTGGACGTCGACGGGGACACCGAGCTTGAGCAGCTTCTGCTGCTCATGCCAGTCGACGTCGAGCGACAGACGCACGGTGCGGGAGCCGTTCGCCAGGGCGATGCGCGTGACGATCGTGGACGCGCCCGTGCTGCGCTCGATGACGACAGCGTGGCCGTCCAGGCGCACGGCGTCGGCGGAGTCGAGGGGGGTGACGTGGCGCCGGTAGGTCTCGTCGATGTCCCATGCGTCCCACTGGGTGGGCGTATCGCGGAACACCTCGAACAGCCCCGCCGCGCGATCCGCCGGCACGACCTCGCGGCCGCTGGCCACCTCGACCAGCGAGGTGAGCAGACCGCGTCCGTCGATGACCGCGCGCACGATGCCGTTGTCGAGGACGAAGCCCTCGCCGTCCGCCCGCGGGGCGACGTCTCCCGCGGGTGCCGCGGAAGCGATCGCGAGGGCGGGAGCGCCGGCGCGGCGGTGCGGGGCCGCGTTGGCCACGACCGCGTGGTCGCCGGTGCCGACGAGCGCGCGCAGGCTGTCGGTGATGATCTGCTCGAGCTCGGTCGCGATCGCTTCGTAGTTGCGCTCGGCATCGCGGTGGACCCAGGCGATCGAGGTGCCGGGCAGGATGTCGTGGAACTGCTGCAGCAGCACGAGGCGCCAGAGGCGCCGCAACGCCTCGGCCGGGTACGTCGCGCCCACCCGCACCGCGGCGGTCGCCGACCACAGCTCCGCCTCGCGCAGCAGGTGCTCACTGCGGCGGTTGCCCTGCTTGGTGCGCAGCTGGCTGGTGTAGGTGCCGCGGTGGAACTCGAGGTACAGCTCCCCCGCCCACACGGCCGGGTCGGCGTACTCGGCCTCGGCCGTCTCGAAGAACTCCCGCGGGGTCGAGTGCTTCACGATCGGGGCGCCCTCGAGCGAGCCCGTGCGCGCGATCGTCGCGGTCATCTCGCGGGTGGGGCCGCCGCCGCCGTCGCCGAAGCCGTAGGGAAGGAGCGAGGTGCGCGCCCGGCCCTTGTCGGCGAAATTGCGCTCGGCGTGCGCGAGGTCGGCCGCTGTGACCTCGGAGTTGTACTTGTCCACGGGCGGGAAGTGGGTGAAGATGCGCGAGCCGTCGATGCCCTCCCACCGGAAGGTGTGGTGCGGGATGCGGTTCGTCTCGTTCCACGAGATCTTCTGCGTGAGGAACCAGCGGGCTCCCGCCGCCTTCATGATCTGCGGCAGAGCGCCGCTGTAACCGAACGAGTCGGGTAGCCACACCTCTTCGGTGTCGATGCCGAACTCCTCGAGGAAGAACGACTTGCCCTCGACGAACTGGCGGGCCATCGCCTCGCCGCCGACCATGTTGGTGTCGGACTCGACCCACATCCCGCCCACCGGCACGAAGCGTCCCTCGGCGACGCGCGCCTTGAGGCGCTCCCACAGCGCCGGGTAGTGCTCCTTCATCCACGCGAACTGCTGCGCCGACGAACTGGCGAAGACGAACTCGGGGTCTTCGTCCATCAGCGAGAGCACGTTGCTGAAGGTGCGCGACACCTTGCGGGCGGTCTCGCGCACCGGCCAGAGCCACGCCGAGTCGATGTGGGCGTGGCCCACCGCGTGAAGGACATGGGCGCTGGATGCCGCGGGCGCGGCGAGCAGCGGAGCGAGCACCTCGCGACCGGCCTGTGCGGTCCCGGCGACATCGTGGGGATCGACCGCGTCGATCGCGGCATCCATCCCCTCGAGGAGGGCCGCGCGGCGCGCCGAGGTCGCGTCGAGCTCGGCCAGCAGACCGTGGAGCAGGCGGAAGTCCTGCAGGAGTTCCCACACCGCGACGTCGCGGAGTCCGATCGACATCTCGCGCAAGACGTAGAGGGGGGCGTCGCCCGCCGTCACGGGGTCGCCGACCGGGGTCGGCTCGAAGGTGAAGAGGCTCCCCACGTCGGGGTTCGACGCGGCCTCGACGAGGACGTCGATCCGGCCGTCGGCGTCGACCGCGGCGGCGGTGGCGTTGTTGAACGGCGAGATGCCCTTGATCGGGGCCCCGTCGCGGTTCCAGATCAGCGCCTCGCACTGGAAACCGCTCTGCCCGGCCGTGAACCCGAGGTCGACGACGAATTCGGCGACGGTGCCCGCGGGAAGGACCCCCGAGTCGTCGCGCCACGCGGCGGGGGTCTCTCCCGACACGGCGAACCAGGTCGTCCCCCACGCCCGGCCCCACGGCGTTCCGATCGCGAAGGGGCGGTATTCGGCATCCCGAGCCTCGTCGAAGGTGACCGGCTCGCCGGGGGCCTCCCACGCCGAGATCTCGAGGGGCTGACGGTCGCGGTAGACGGCGGGGGCGAGACGCTCGCGGACGAAGCGTTCGATACGCATCTCGATGAGCGCGGTGCGGTCGTGCATGAAGTGGGTTCCTTGTCTGGGGGGACGGGTCAGCCCTTGACCGCGCCGGCGAGAGCCGACGGGCCGCCGAGTCCGCGCTGCACGAGGACGTACAGGCCGAGCACCGGAAGGGAGTAGACGATCGAGTAGGCCGCGAGCTGGCCGTAGGCCACGGCTCCGAACGACCCGAAGAAGTTGAAGATGCTGACGGCGGCCGGCTGGTAGTCGGGGCTGAGCAGCAGCACGAAGGGGACGAAGAAGTTCCCCCACGCCTGGATGAAGGTGAAGATGAACACCACCGCGATGCCCGGGCGCATGAGGGGCAGCACGATCTGCACGAGCGTGCGCATCGACCCCGCGCCGTCCATCCAGGCCGCGTGCTCGAGCTCGACGGGAACCCCGTCCATGAAGTTCTTCATCATCCAGATCGCGATCGGCAGGGCGCTCGCGGTGAGGAAGAGGATCGTGCCGCCGATCGAGTCGATCAGGTTGAGCTGGACGAACAGGCTGTAGACGGGCACCATGATCGCCGTGATCGGAAGGCACGTGCCGAACAGCACCGCGTAGAGGAAGGGCTTGCCGACGCGCATCTTGTACCGCGAGAGCGGGTAGGCCGCCAGCGAGGCGAGCACGACCGTGGCGATCGAGGTGCCCCCGGCCAGAAGCACGCTGTTCCACAGGGGCTGGAAGAGCAGGTCGGGCTTCATCACGGCCGCGAAGTTGTCGAGGGTGACGACCTCGGGCATCTTGATCGCCAGCGTGGGCTGCGCGTCGAGCGAGGCCGTGACGAGCCACACGAGCGGGACCACGAACAGGATGCCGACCACGATCAGGAGCGTGTTGGCGACGACGCGGAGGGCGCGCGTGCGCGGCGACGACAGCGACGCCTTCTTGCGCGCGGGGGCGCGGCGGGCCGAGCGGACGCGCGCTCCGGTCACCTCGGGGAGGGTGGCGGTGGTCATGACGAGACCTCCTCGCGCAGAGCGCGGACGTAGAAGAACGAGAAGATCGCGCCGATGAGCAGCATGATCGTGGCGATCGCGGTGCCGTAGCCGAGCTCGCCGAACTTCAGACCCTGCTGGTAGGCGAGGATCGGCAGCGTCGTGCTCTTGGTGCCGGGGCCACCGCCGGTCATGACGAAGATCAGCGTGAAGACCGACAGGGTCTGCAGCGTCACGATCATCGAGTTCGTGCCGATGGTCGAGCGGATCATGGGGATCGTGATGAGGAAGAGGCGCTTGATGCCGCTCGCCCCGTCGACCTCGGCCGCCTCGGTGATCTCGGGCGGCACGTCGGCGAGGGCCGCCGAGTAGACCATCATCGAGAACGCCGTCCCGCGCCAGATGTTGGCGAAGATGACCATGAGCACCGGCATCGTGAAGAGCCAGCTGACGGGGTCGAGACCGAAGAAGCCGAGGATCACGTTCAGGGTTCCGTTGTCGCGGAAGAACGCGTACGCGGCGAAGGCCGCGACGATCTCGGGCAGGACCCACGCGGTGACGACGATCGTGCCGACCACCGCGGTGACGACGCGATTGCCCGAGCGCATCATGAGGGCCAGGGCGAGCCCCAGGATGTTCTGACCGATCACGGCCGAGAAGAACACGAACACGATCGTGTTGACGACCGCCACGGGGAAGTCGGGGGCCTTGAAGAGCTGGGTGTAGTTGTCGAGGCCGATGAACTGGCTCGCGACGGCGGTCGAGCCCGACAGGGTCGCATTGGTGAGCGAGCCCCACAGCGACACGAGGATCGGTCCGAGCAGGAACACCGCGAGCAGCAGCGCTGCGGGAAGGAGCGGGAGCGCCCGGGCCGAGGACCGGAGGCCGCGCGTGGTGGCGCGCGACCTCCGGTCGGTTCCGGTCGCCCCGGTCTGAGCCAGGGCGGTCACGATCAGCCCTGCTGGGTGTTGTCTTGACCGACGATGCCGATGACGGCCTGGTCGTAGGCTGCGGCGGCGTCGTCGACGCTGGACTGCCCGGTCATGACGGCTTCCATCGCGACCTGGATCTGGTTCGAGATCTTGTCGTAGTCCTCGGTCGCCGGGCGGAAGTGGGTGGTGTCGACGAAGCTCGAGAAGGTCTCGAAGCTCGGGTTGGCGTCGAGGTACTCGCTGGACTGGGCGACGTCGGCGCGCACGGCGATCTGGCTGTTGTTGATGTCGTAAGACGTGGCGTTGTCCTTGTTCACCGCGGTGGAGAGGAAGTCCCAGGCGGCGTCCGCGTTCTTGGTGTTCTTGCCGATGGCGAGCGTCCACCCGCCCGACATGCTCGTGGTGCCGGGCGCCTGACCGTTCTGGGTGGGCATCGCGGCGATGCCGAGCGTGTCGCTCCACGCGGGCCACGGGGCGGTGCCGCCGTCGACCCACGCGGCCGACTGCCACGAGCCGTCGAGGGCGATCGCGAGCTTGCCCTTCGGCAGCCAGTCGGCGGTCACACTGGTGAAGATGTTGGGGTCGAGCGCCTGCTGGAGCGAGGGCCCGAGTCCGCCCTGGTAGACGTCGGAGACGAACTTCAGCGAGTCCTTGAAGCCCTGGCTGCCGACGACCCACTTCTTCGAGGAGGTGTCGTAGAGGGTGTCCTCGGTGCCGTAGAGGAGCATCTCGAGCCCCTGCATGGATGCCGCTTCACCGGCCGTCTTGCCCGAGTACACGTTCATCGGGATGACGTCGGGATCGGCCGCCTTGACCTTCTCGGCCGCCGAGAGCACGTCGGCCCAGGTCTTGGGCTGCCACGGGACGGAGATGCCCGCCTTGGCGAAGATCTCCTTGTTGTACCAGAGGCCGCGGGTGTCGGTTCCGAGCGAGACGCCGTAGGTCTTGCCGTCGGGGCCGAGGCCGGCCTGCTTGGCGCCGTCGGCGAACTGCGACCAGTCGCTCCACTTCGCGAGGTAGTCGTCGAGGGGCAGCAGGTACCCCGCCGCGGCGTCGGACTGGATCTTGAAGGTGTCTTCGTACTGGACGTCGGGGGCGGTGCTGGCCGACTTGTTCATCAGCGCGAGCTTCGTGTAGTAGTCGGCGCCCTCGGCCTGGATCGGCACGAGCTCGACGGTCATGCCGGGGTGCGCGGCCTCGTACTGCGACTTCGCGGTCTCCATCAGCGTCTGCATCTGGTTGAAGGTCGCCGTGGTCTGGTACGCGACGCGGATGGTCTTCGCGTCGCCGGCGTCTCCGCTGCCCGCGGAACAACCGGCCAGGGCCGCGGTCAGGGCGGCGGCGGTCAGAAGACCGGTCACCATCGTCAGTTTCTTCATGAAAGCTCCCTTGCTCGGGTGGAGACACCACGTCGCCAGAACCTTTTATAAATCAAATGGACTAACTCGGCAAGTCCGAACGGCGCAGCCCATGTAACGATCGGGAAACACGCGGCTCCGCGCGCCAGGGGTCGGGCTCAGAGGGCGATCATCATGCGCGTCGGCCGGGCCGCGAAGGCGCCGTCGAGCATGAGGCAGGCGGCCCCGACGGCCGCGACGTCGGTTCCGACCCTCGAGCGACGCACGACGATCTCGCGCGTCGCGGTCGAGGCCGTGTCGACGGCGACGCGCTCGGCGACGACATCGCCCAGCACCCCCGCCAGGCGCTCCCACACGGGGCCGCCGAGGACGACCTCGTCGACGTCGATCAGGTTGTTGGTCACGACCAGCGCGCGCGCGATCCGCTCCCCCGCCCGCCGTAGCACCGCGGCCGGCACCTCCTCGCCCTCACGGGCGTCGCGCACGAGCCGGTCCAGGTCGGGGCGCGTGTCGCCGGCCGCCGCGGGAGCGTACCCGGCCTCGGCCAGCAGCACACGCGGCTCGATCGACACCCCGAGGCACCCGCGAGCGCCGCACGCGCAGGGCGGGCCATCGGGATCGACGATCACGTGGGCGATGCCGCCGGCGTTGCCAGTGCGTCCGCGCACCGGCGCACCCGCGATCGCGAGCCCCACACCGACACCCGCGCCGTAGTACAGGAACATCGCGTCCCCGAGGGCATCGGAGCGGTCGAACCACATCTCCCCCACCATCGCGGCCGTCACGTCCTTCTCCACGATCACCGGCAGGCCCGTGACGGCGCCGAGGTCTTCGCGCACGTTCACGTTGTGCCACTCCGGCAGCAGGGGCGGATCGAGAAGGCGTCCGCCGCGCGCGTCGAAGGGACCCGGGGCGGCCACACCGACCCCGAGGACGAGCTCGCGGGGGATGCCGGCGCGCTCGACGATCGCGTCGACAGCGGCACCCACGGCATCCACCAGTCCGGCGGGAGTCGACACCGCCGGGCGGGCGATCTCGTCGTGCGCGATGACCTCACCCGCCATGTCGACCACCACGACCGTGTCGACCACCGGGTCGAGGTGCACCCCGACCGCGAACCGCGAGCGCGGCTCGAGCTTGAGCAGCGTGCGGGGCTTGCCGGGACCCGAGATGACCTTGCCGGCCTCGACGATCAGCCCTTCGTCGGCCAGGCGACGGGTCACGTTGCTGAGCGTCTGGGCGCTGAGACCCGTGCGCGCCGACAGTTCGACCCGGCTGAGCCCCTCGGGCGAGCGGCGGATGTGATCCAGCACGAGAGCCTGGTTGTACTCCCCGACGGCGGGCAGGTTGGATCCCGTACGCATGACCCCTGCCCTCGTTCGCCGGTCCGCGGCGCGGGCCCTCTCGTCCAGATTACGCCCGCCCATCAGCGCGCCACCCTCTGCGGAACCGTCAGGACTGCAGCGCCAACGCCGCCGCCCCGAGCAGCGGACCGTCTCCGTCGAGGCCCGAGCCGACGATGCGGCAGCGCCGCGCGTACGCGTGCAGCGAGGCGGCCTGGGCGGCCGCACGCACCTGGTCGACGTAGTCGGGCGCGACCTGCGAGAAGCCCCCGGCGATGGCGACGGCCTCGAGATCGCACAGGGTGGCCGCCGCGGCGATGGCCTGCCCCACCGCGGTCGCCGACCGGGTCACGGCGGCGATCGCGACGGCGTCCCCCTCCGCGTGGGAGGCGGCGAGATCGAGACCGGTCTCGCCCTGCCAACCCTGAGTCTTCGCCCAGGCGACGGTGCCCGGCCCCGCGGCCACGGCTTCGAGGGTGGCCGCGACGACCTCGTCGCCCTCGATGGTACGGACGAAGGTCTGTCCCAGATGACCCGCGTTGCCGCTGGCGCCGCTGACGGGGCGACCGCCCAGCACGAGGCCGCCGCCCACTCCCGTCGACACGACGATCGCCATCGCGTCGTCGCAGCCGACCAGGGCACCGCGCCAGTGCTCGGCGAGGGCGATGCACGTGCCGTCGAGGGCGAGGTGGATCGGGCCGTCGACGAGTCCCGAGAGCACCTCGTCGATGGGCAGACCCGCCGCGAGGGGCAGGTTGAGGGGCGACACCGACCGCGAGGGCAGGTCGACCGGGCCCGCGCTGCCGACGCCGATCGCGGTCACCGTGACCCCGGGCACGGCGGCCAGCGCCGCGGCGGCGGCCTCGCGCACGTGGCGGGCGATCGTGTCGCGGTCGTTCTCGCGACCGGTGGGGCGTCGGGTGACGCTCGCGCGGACCACCTCGCCCGAGGCCGAGACCAGGGCCGCGTCGACCTTCGTTCCGCCGATGTCGACGGCGAGCACGTGGGGGTCGGCGGGCAGGGACGGGGTGGTGTGCGACATGCGCGGGCTCCTCGGGTGGACCAACGCTCCCCGATCCTAGGGGCGCTCCACTCTCGCCGAGTGCCGCCTGTGCACCCGCGGTATTCCGACCCCCGCCGCCGCGACGCGGGTTACGATCGGGTCACGGCGGCGACGACGCGCCTCCGCCTCCGCGACACAAGGGATGCCATGGACGAGACGGTCACGCCCGAGGCGACTACGCGGCTGCGCCGCGCCGACACCGCCGGCGGCCCCGCCCGCCCCGGGGTCGACACCGCTCTCGACGCAGAGACTTTCGCCCGCCTGACCGGGGAGATCCTGGCATCCGTCTCGAAGGTGATCGACGGTAAGCCCGAGGCCGTCCGCAGCGCCCTGATCGCGTTGCTGGCCGAGGGGCACCTGCTCATCGAAGACGTCCCGGGCGTCGGCAAGACGATGCTCGCCCGGGCGCTCGCCGCCACGGTCGACGCCGACGTCCGTCGCATCCAGTTCACCCCCGATCTTCTGCCCGGCGACATCACCGGCGTGTCGGTGTTCAATCCGGTGCAGCGGCAGTTCGAGTTCACCCCCGGCGCGGTGTTCGCCCACATCGTCATCGCCGACGAGATCAACCGCTCCTCCCCCAAGACGCAGTCGTCGCTGCTCGAGGCCATGGAGGAACGCCAGGTCACCGTCGACGGGCGCACGCATGTCCTGCCCTCGCCGTTCCTGGTGGTGGCCACGCAGAACCCGTTCGAGATGGAGGGCACGTACGTTCTCCCCGAGGCGCAGCGCGACCGCTTCCTCCTGCGGATCTCGATGGGATACCCGGATGCCGCGGCCGAGGCCCTCATGCTCCGTCAGCGCGACGCGGTGAACCCCCTCGACGGGTTGACGCCGGTCGTCACCGCGCGCCAGGTGACCGCGATGATCGCCTGGGCCCGGGGGGTCCACGTGGCCCCCGCGCTCGAGGAGTACGTCGTCGCCCTCGCGCAGGCGACGCGCAGCCATCCCGACATCCGCCTGGGCGCGAGCCCTCGAGCGACCCTGCAGCTCGTTCGCGCCGCGAAGGTCCGCGCCGCCCTCGACGGCCGCGCCTACGTGATCCCCGACGACATCACCGCTCTGCTGTCGCCGGTGTTCGCCCACCGCCTGATCGCCAACCGGTCCGCCGCGGGCGGCCGCGCCGGAGCCGCGGTCGTCGCCGACGCCCTGGACCGGATCGCGACGAGCGTGCGCGTCCCCCTCGCCCCGCGGCCGTGAGCGCCGGCGTGAAGCGCCTGTGGCCCTTCACCCTCCGGGGCACGGGGGCGGTCCTGCTCGCCGTCGCGGGGTTCGTCATCGCGCAACGCGCCGGCATCCCGGAGTTGCTGTACTTCGCGACCCTGCTCGTCGCCCTGCTGGCGGCATCCGCGATCGCTCTGCTGCTGACGCGCGGGACGGGATCGGTGTCGCGCGTCGTGACTCCCGAGACCCCCGAGGTCGGGGGCTCGGCGGCGGTCGTGGTCCGCGCGGGCCTCTCGAGCGCCCTCCCCACCGGTCCGGGCAGGTGGAGCGACACTCTTCCCGCGGGTCTGACCGGACGCGCCGAGGGGGCTTCGGCTCCCCTCGCCTCCACGTTGGCCGGCGGTGCCGGCACGGTCGAGGTGCGCTACGACGTGGTCGGTGCGTCGCGCGGCATCCATTCGATCGGTCCGCTCGAGGTGACCACGACCGACCCGTTCGGTCTGGTGCGTCGGCGACTCGCCCTCGGCCGCACGACCGCGGTGACGGTGGCCCCGGCGATCGTGGATCTCGCGCCCCTGCCCTCCGCCTCGGGTGAGGCCGGCGGCACGCGACAGACCGCGGCGCTGCAGCTCGGTCAGGGCGCCGACAACCTGGTCGCGCGCCCCTACGCTCCGGGCGATTCGATGCGGCGCATCCACTGGCGGGCGACCGCGCATCGGGACACCCTGATGGTGCGTCAGGAGGAGCAGGAATCCTCTCCCGCCGCCACGGTCGTCATCGACCGTGCGCTCTCGCGGTGGTCGTCGCAGGCCGCGCACGCCCCCGGGAGCGACCCCGCGTTCGAGACGGCGGTGACCGCGTGCGTGTCGGCCATCGCCCATCTCGTGCACGAGGGCTACACGGTCGACGTCGTCGACAGCGACGGCACGCTCCTCACCGATCCCGTCGAGGGCGGGGACGACGTCGAGGCGCGAGCGGCCGCCGCCGGGTTCGCGAGCCTGCGCGCCCGCGCCGACGACCCCTCCCACCGCGTCGTGCCGGCGACCGTGTCCGCCCTGCTCGGTCCGGTCGTGGTGATCACCGGAAGCCTGTCGCCCGAGGACCGCGCGACGCTGGGCGCGGCGGGCCTGCACTCGGCGCTTCCCGTCCTGATCGTCGTGGCCGAGCACGCGGACCTCGACGCCCTCCAGGTCGCCGGCTGGCGTGCGACGCACCTGCTCCCGGCCGGGGACGTGGCCCTGGCGTGGGACGACGCGATGGAACAGGGGTACGCCCGTGTCGGCCGCTGACCTCACCGTGCTGCGCTCCCCCCGTCGGCGCCGCGACGCCACCCTGCTGACCGTCGGCCTGTTCGCCGCGATCGCCGCGGCGATGCTGCCGGTCCTCTCGGTCATCGCCCCGGGCGCGTGGGTCGCGGGAGCCGTCCTCGTGGCCGGGGGCGCTCTCGGCGCGGGGCTGATCGTGCGGCTCTCGCGCCTGCCGGCGGTGCTCGCCAGCGTGGCCGAGCTCGTCGTCTGGATCGTTCTGCTCACCGCGATCTTCGGGCGGACGACGGCGATCCTGCTGGTGATCCCCACTCCCTCGACCTTCGCCTCCGTTCCGGGTCTGATCGCTCAGGCCTCGGCCGAGATCCGCGACGGCGTCGCCCCCGTGCCCCCGGACGAGGGCCTGGCGTTCCTGCTGGTCGCGGCGATCGGCGCGCTCGCGATCGTGCTCGACCACGTCGTCCTGACGGCCCGGATGCCGTTGCTCGCCGGGGTCGGACTGGTCGCCGTCTCGCTCATCCCGACGATCGCGATCCCCTCCGACGTCGACATCGCGAGCTTCGTGCTGCTCGCAGCGGCGCTGTTGTTCCTGCTGCGGATCGACACGCGCGCGCGAACCGCGGCCCCGCCCCGACGCGACGGACGCTCGCCCGATCCGTCGCCCCGCCGCCTGTTCGGGGTGTCGGCGACGGCCCTGGGGGTCGCGGCGGTGGCCGTGATCGTCGCCGTGGTGGCCACTCCCCTGCTGCCCCAACCGGGCCTGCGGTTCGCCAGCGGCGGCACGGGTGGGCTGGGAACCACCATCAACCCCAACCTCGAACTCGGAAACGATCTGCGCCAGCCCCGCGACGTCGAGGTGCTCACGGTCCGCACCACGGGTCCGACGGCCCCGTACCTGCGCGCGGTCACGCTCTCGCGCTTCGACGGCGCCGTGTGGCAGCCCGACAGCTTCGACACCGTCGCGGTCCCCCCGAGCGGCGCCGTGTTCGACCGGGTCGGCGTCGACGGCGACATCACCCTCGCCGACTGGACGACCACCGTCACCGTCGATCAGCTCGACAGCCCGTGGCTGCCGGTGCCCTATCCGGCCTCGACGGTCACGGGCCTCAACGGCGACTGGCTCGGCATGCCGCAGAACCGCACGGTCGTCACGCGCGCGGGGTCGACGCGAGAGCAGGTCTACGAGGTGCAGGCGAACGTTCCGCGCCCCACCCTCGAGCAGATCCGTTCCAAGACGGTGGGCGACACGGATCTCGATCCCGCTCTGACCGCTCTCCCCGCCGACGTGCCGGCCGTCATCGGCGACACCGCCCGCGAGGTGACCGCCAACGCTCAGACGCCGTACGACAAGCTCGTGACGCTGCAGAACTGGTTCCGCAGCAGTCAGTTCCGCTACTCCCTCGATGCCCCGGTCGACGCCGGATTCGACGGGGCGGGCCTCGACGCGGTGGCGCAGTTCCTGCAGGTGCGCGCCGGATACTGCGTGCACTACGCGTCGGCCTTCGCGGTCATGGCGCGAACCCTCGGCATCCCGGCGCGCATCGTCATCGGATATCTCCCCGGCACCGCCTCGAGCCTTCCCCAGCAGGGCGGCACGGAGTACACGGTCACCTCGAGCCAGCTGCACTCGTGGCCCGAGGTGTACTTCGAGGGCATCGGGTGGGTGCCGTTCGAGCCGACGAACAGCCTCGGCGTTCCGACGAACTTCGCCTCGGGCTCGACGGGCGGTAACAACACGGCCCCGAACGCCCCGAGCCAGGATGCCGAGACCCCGGCCGACCAGCCCTCGACGGCCCCCTCGGCGGCGGCTGAGAACGACCCGGGGGCGCAGACCACCGGCGGCGGCTCGGTGACCGCGCGTCAGAGCACGGCGTGGGTCGCCCCGGTCCTCGGGGTCCTCGCGCTGCTGCTGCTCGCCGGGATCCCGGCCGCGGCCCGGATGGTGCTGCGTCGTCGACGCCTCGCCGCCGCGCGCAGGGGCGACCCGGTGGCGGCGTGGACGGCGATGCTGGAGGACGCGGTGGATCTCGGCATCCCGGTCTCGTCCGCTCTGTCTCCGCGCGCCTTCGCGGCACGGCTCGTCGAGGAGCAGGGCGCGCCGGCCGACGACGTCGATCTCCTGCGTGACGCGGTCGAACGGGTGAGCTACGCGGGCGACAGCCTCGACCCCGCTCGGGGACCCGCCCTCGTCTCCGCCGTCGCGGGCGTGCGCGCGGCTCTCGACGCGAGAGCGACGCCGCTGCGGCGGGCGCTCGCGCGTGCGTACCCTCGCTCGCTCGTCGTGCGGCCCGGCGCCGTCGGCGCGGTCGAGCGCGAGAGCGTGTCGCGGTAGTCGCCGCGTGAAAGGCGAAGAGCGCCACCCTCTCGGGTGACGCTCTTCGTGTGGCGGAAGTGACAGGATTTGAACCTGCGAGGCGAGTTACCCCGCCTACATGGATTCCAGCCATGCTCCTTAGGCCGCTCGGACACACTTCCAAGGGACGATCCTACACGGCGCTCCGGCCCCGCTCGAATCGGTGCCGGGTCTCCGCATCCCCGCAGGTACCGCGAGACTGCATCTCGCTGACAAGCCGGTTGCAGGCTGCGCACGTTTCGCCAGCGAGGTGCTGTCTCAGCGGGATTCGGCCCGGGTCAGAGCACGCTCTTCGGCAGGCGGTGAAGCGTCACCGCTCCCACGGCGCGGAACGGATGCAGCGGGTCGGGCACCTCCGAGCCCGTCGGTCCGCCCAGTTCGCTGTGCACGAGGGCGCTCATGACCGCGTACGCGTCCATCCGATCCCATCCGCGCACCTCGACGAGCTCGTCGAAGACGTCCTCGTAGCCGCGCCGGACGCTCTCCTGCACCGGGTCGCCCAGGCCGACGAAGACCCACTCCTCGTCGGTCTCGACGCGGGGCGCGCGCAGAGCGGCATCCGGGATCAGATCGATCGAGACCACGGCGACCCCCGCCGCTTCGATCGCGACGAACGACGACTCGCCTCGGGCCATCACCGCGTGGATGTCGCCGATCGAGAGGAGGGCTCCCTCGACCTCGACGGGCAGGTAGACGGTGGCACCCGGGGCGACGTCGGTGAGGTCCATGTTGCCGCCGAGAGCGGTCGTCGGCATGACCGTCGAGTTCGCCCCGGTGACGGGCGCTGTGCCGATGCACCCGATCATCGGGCGGGCGGGCACCACGTGCCGGTCGGTGAGGTGCACGCCCTCGGCGTCGATCGGGATGCGCCGGCTGACGACGTGATCCGGCATGCGGTGCTGCAGCGCCCCGGCGCCGGGGAGGCTCTGCGACCACCCGTAGTCCCCCAGGCGGATCTCGTGCACGTGCACCGTGAGGGCGTCGCCGGGCTTCGCCCCCTCGACGTACACGGGACCCGTCACCGGGTTGATGGGGGCCTTCAGCGCCCCGAGGTCGCCGTGCTCGTGCAGCTCGGCGTACACCGCGTCGTCGGTCTCGAACGCGATCCTCTCGCCGGTGCCGGGCCGAATGCGCAGCGCCGGGGGCACCGACGCGTCGTAACCCGGGCGGCCGTGCTCCTTGCCGAGCCAGTGCTCCTCGGTCATCGGGAGGCCACCTCTCCGCCGCCCTCGCCGGCGGTCGCCGTCGCGTGCTCGGGCACCGGGCCGGTGGCCCCGCCGTTCTTGCGGGCGAAGATCAGGTAGACGATCCCACCGACGACCAGCCACAGGATGCCGCCGATCTTGGCGGTCATGTCGGCGTTGAGCAGCACGTATCCGATGATCAGGAAGCCGACCAGGGGCACCACGAGGTGCAGCAGGTAGTTCTTCGACTTCTTCTTGCCGAGGTAGTACGCCGCGACCGACACGTGCAGCAGCATGAAGCCGAGCAGGGCGCCGAAGTTCACCAGCGACGAGATGACGGCGATCTGGCCGACGAAGAACAGCACCAGCACGAGCGAGATCGCGCTCACCAGCAGGATCGCCGCCATCGGCACCTGGCGCGAGGTGACCTTCGAGAGGAAGGCGGGAAGGCGCCGGTCGCGGCTCATCGAGTAGAGCAGGCGCGAGGTCGCCGCCTGGGCCGCGACCGCGTTGGCGATACCCACCGCGATGACGTTGACCGCGAGGAAGGCTGTCGCCCACCCGCTGCCGGCGGCCTTGGCCACGAGCACGAAGAACGCGTTGTTGACCTCGTCGTCACCGAAGGCGATCGTGCCGTTCGCGAGAGCGCTGGCGAACCAGGTCTGGGCGATGAAGAGCACCGCGACCACGAGCAGGGCGATGATCATGGCGCGACCGCCCGACTTCCGGTCACCGGTGGACTCCTCGGCCATCGTGGAGATGCCGTCGAAGCCGAGGAAGCTCAGCACTGCGATCGAGAGGGCGGTGGCGATGAGCGCGGGGTTGACCTTCTCGGCATCCCACAGCGGAGCCATCGTGAACTCGGCGCCCGGGATCGTGCCGGACGACAGGGCGACCATGGCGATCACGACGAAGATCACCACGAAGGCGAGCTGGATGGCGAGCATGACGCGGTTGGCGATTTTGATCGAGCCGATGCCGAGCACGTTGATGACGGTGTTGATGACGACGAAAGCCACGGCCCAGATCCACTGCGGCACGTCGGGGAAGATGCCCGCCATCGACGAGGCGGCGAAGACGTAGAGCAACGTGGGGACGAGCAGGTAGTCGAGCAGGATCGCCCAGCCGGCGAAGAAGCCGACCGTGGGGTGCAGGCCGCGACCGACGTACGAGAACACGGAGCCGGCGATCGGGAACGCCTTCGACATCTGCGCGTAGGCGAGGGCGGTGAAGATCATCGCGATCACGCCGGTGAGGTACACCAGCGGAACCATGCCGCTCGCGGCGTTGAACACGACGCCGAAGATCGCCCACGGGGCGATGGGCACCATGAAGACGAGACCGTAGACCACGAGGTCGAAGGTGGACATGGAGCGCTTGAGCTCCTGCTTGTAGCCGAACGACTCCAGCGACTGCTGGGCCTCGGGGGCGGGGTGCGACATCGGGTCTCCTGGTTCGGGTGGGGTGGGGGCGGGTGTCAGGGAAGGGGCGCGAGGAAGTCGGCGATGACCGCGCGGAAAGCGTCGGGCATCTCGAGGTGGGTGCAGTGGCTCGCTCCGGCGAACACGTGCGAACGGGCGCCGGGGATGTGCGCGACGAAGGGCTCCCACGTCTCGGGGGTGGCCTCGTCGAACTCGCCCGCGACCACCAGGGTGGGCACGGCGACCTGGGGCAGCCGGTCGATGATCGTCCAGTCACGGCCCGTCCCGACGACGTGGAACTCGTTCGGGCCGTTCATCGTGAAGTAGACCGTGGGGTCGGCGAGCATCTGCTGCTCGCTGTCGACGAAGTCCTGCGGCATCGGCGTGACGCGGCACACGTGACGCTCGTAGAAGACGCGCGTGGCCTCGGCGTACTCGGGGTCGTCGAGGGTGCCGGCGGTCTCGTGCCGGTCGAGGGCCTCGCGGGCCTCATCGGGGAGTTCGGCGCGCAGTCGCGCCGCTCCCGCGAGCCAGAGGGCCATGGATGCCGGGGAGTTGCAGATCTCGAGGCTCCGCAGCCCCGCGGGCTGACGCACGGCGATCTCGGCGCCGAGCATGCCACCCCACGACTGACCGAGCACGTGGTACTCGTCGAAGCCGAGGGCCTCGCGCAGGTTGTGGAACTCGTCGACGAAGAGCTGCGGCACCCACTGCGAAGCCGGGGCGTCGGGGTGGTGCGAGCTCTTGCCGCACCCGATCTGGTCGTAGTGCACGACGGTGCGCCCGGTCAGATCGGCGAGGGCGTCGAGGTTCGAGACGTAGTTGTGCGCCATCCCCGGCCCGCCGTGCAGCACGAACAGGGGCGCTGCGCCGGTGGGCTCGGACGGTTCGGTCAGACGGGCCCAGGTGTAGCCGTCGCGGAAGGGGACGGTGATCTCGCGTTGCATGGAGTCATCGTGGACCCCTTAAAGGTGCGTTGGCAAACCTTTTCTGCGGAATTAACATGGGAGAAACGACGGGAGCCCATGGCCGACACCGACGACGCCTCCCTGGTGGAGCGCGTGACCGAGCGACTGATCACCGCCGTGGCGGTGGGAGAGTTCCTCCCGGGCACCCGTCTTCCCGCCGAGCGCGACCTCTCGCCCCTCCTGGGCGTCGGGCGGACGACGGTGCGCGCGGCCCTCGACGACCTGTCGACCCGGGGCCTGATCGAGCGCCGTCGCGGCCGGGGCGGGGGCACCTTCGTCGCCCAGGACTGGCCCGCCTCGATCGTGGTCGGTGTCGACCGGTGGTTCGAGGAGCGCTGGAGCGACCTCGTCGACGCGTGCACCGCGAGCTCGATGCTGCACTCCTCGCTCGCGCGCCTGGCCGCCGAGCGGCGCACCGACGCCGACATCACCGCGATGCGGGGCCGCCTCGACGACTTCCACGCCGCGGAGTCGGGCGACCCGAAGCAGCGCGCCGACAGCCTGCTGCACCTCGCCATCATCGACGCCGCGCACAACACCGCACTTCGCGACATCCTCCTCGAGCACGAGCGGCACCTCTCGCTCTCGGCCCCGGCCCACCCGTGGGGCGATCGCGGAAGCCACCGCCGCATGGAGACCCGCGCCGCGCGCGAGCACGACGCGATCGTCGACGCGATCGTGCAGGCCACCCCCGACGAGGCCGCCGAGCTCGCCCGCCGACACGTGCAGATCGACCTCGAGCTGTTCACCGAGGCGCGGGAGTTCGCCCGCCGCCGTGCGGCCGAGGCCGCGACCGGCTGAGCCTCAGCCGCGCAGGCGCTCCTCGAGACCCGCGCGCACGGCGGGCCATTCGTCGCGCAGGATCGAGAAGTACAGCGTGTCCGAGACGCTCCCGTCGGGGGCGATGCGGTGCTGTCGCAGACGCCCCTCGCGCGTCGCACCGAGGCGCTCGATGGCCCGCGCACTGCGCTCGTTGCGCGCGTCGCAGCGCAGCGCCACGCGATTGACCCCCCACCCCTCGAACGCGTGCGCAAGCAGCAGCAGCTTCGCGGCGGGGTTGGTGCGACCGCCCTGGAAAGACCGGCCATACCAGGTCGTGCCGATCTCGACCCGCCCCTGCGCGGGCACGTACTCGTAGAACGTCGTGGCGCCGCGGACCTGGCCGGTCTCGGCATCCCGCACCGTGAAGGCGTACAGACCCGGGGTCGCGTTCTGCTGCTCGACGCGCGCGGCGTAGGCCTCGACCGAGTCCGCCCAGGGCGTGGTCATGCGACTCCACAGCTCGGCGTCGGTCAGCGGCCAGGCCTCGGCCGCGTCGGCGGCTCGAGCAGGAGACATCCGGATGCCGTGACCCTCGAGCGTGATCTCGTGCGCGGTCACCGTGCCTCCAACTGGGCGATGAACTCGTCGGCCGCGGCGACCTTGCGGCGGAGGTCTTCTCGCCGCCGGTGCGCTTCGTCGCGGATGTCGGCGAGCTGCGCGCGGAGTGCGTCGTCGGAGGGGTCGGCCTCGAGACCGTCGACCACGGCCAGCAGCTCACCCATCTGCTCGAGGGAGTAGCCGAGCGGCTTCATGCGCCGGATGAGGAGCAGTCGCGACTCGTCGTCGGCCGTGTAGAGACGGAAGCCGCCTTCGGTTCGAGCCGAGGGACGCAGCAGACCGATCTCGTCGTAGTGACGGAGCGTGCGGATCGACAGCCCCGTCCGCTCGGCGAGCTCGCCGATCTGCATCGGTCGCACCTCGGTCATCGCATCCCCGATCCCGCAACCCTCTCGTTACGGTAGAGTCTCCTTCGTCGCGATCGCGACCCCCCTATTCTTCCCCGCGCCGACGCGGGTCCCCTCCCCTACCTCCTGGAGACTCTCCATGACCTCTGCCATCGCGCGCCCGCGCACCGAGCCCACCGTCCTGCAGGCCCTTCGCTCCCCCCGCCTGCTGACCCGCGAGGTGCTCGCCGGCCTCGTCGTCGCCATCGCCCTCATCCCCGAGGCGATCGCGTTCTCGATCATCGCCGGCGTCGACCCGCGACTCGGCCTGTTCTCGTCCTTCGTCATGGCGGTCGCCATCGCGTTCCTCGGCGGACGCCCCGCGATGATCTCGGCCGCGACCGGCGCGATCGCTCTCGTCATCGCCCCCGTCGCCCGCGAGCACGGGGTCGACTACCTGCTCGCGACGGTGATCCTCGGCGGCATCCTGCAGGTGATCCTCGGCCTGCTCGGGGTGGCCAAGCTCATGCGCTTCATTCCGCGCAGCGTCATGGTGGGCTTCGTCAACGCGCTCGCGATCCTCATCTTCACGGCGCAGGTGCCGCAGCTGATCGGCGTGCCGTGGGCCGTCTACCCGATCGCAGCGGCGGGCCTCGCGATCATGTACCTCCTGCCGCGCGTCACCAAGGTCGTTCCCGCCCCGCTCGTGGCGATCGTGCTGCTGACCGGCGCCGCGGTCGTCTTCGGCATCTCGGTCCCCACGGTCGGCGACCAGGGCGCGCTGCCCGAGAGCCTGCCCGCCCTTCTGTTGCCGAATGTCCCGCTGACCGGCGAGACGCTCGCCATCATCCTGCCCTTCGCCGTCGCCATGGCGATCGTCGGCCTGCTCGAATCGCTCATGACCGCCGCCCTCGTGGACGACATCACCGACACCCCCTCGTCGAAGACGCGCGAGTCGCTCGGACAGGGCGCCGCGAACGTGCTGTCGGGTCTGTTCGGCGGAATGGGCGGCTGCGCGATGATCGGCCAGACGATGATCAACGTGAAGGCGTCGGGGGCGCGCACCCGTATCTCGACCTTCCTGGCCGGCGTCTTCCTGCTCGTGCTCGTGCTCGCCTTCGGCGATGTCGTCGCCGTCATCCCGATGGCGGTGCTGGTGGCCGTGATGATCGTGGTGTCGATCGCGACCTTCGACTGGCACAGCATCCGCCCCTCGACTCTTCGTCGGATGCCGCTGAGCGAGACGATCGTGATGATCCTCACGGTCGCGATCACGGTGTGGACGCACAACCTCGCGATCGGCGTGGGAGTGGGCGTGGTCGCCGCCGCCGTCCTGTTCGCCCGCCGGGTCGCCAGCGTCACCTCCGTGACGCGCGAGGTGGAGGGCGACACCGCCCGCTACACCGTGGAGGGCGAGCTGTTCTTCGCCTCGAGCAACGACCTGACGACGAAGTTCGCGTACCACGACGACCCGCGACACGTGGTCATCGACCTCTCGCGCTCGCACGTGTGGGATGCCTCGACGGTCGCCGCTCTCGACGCGGTGCAGACGAAGTACGCCCACCTCGGCACGACGGTCGAGATCGCGGGCATGAACGCCACCGCCGCCCGGTTGCACGCGCGCCTGAGCGGAGGGCTCGGCGCCGGGCACTGACGTGGGAGCAGCCCGGGCTCTCGGCTCTACGACCTCAGCGTGGTCGACGGCGTCTCGCCGAACTCTCCGCGGTACATCGCGGCGAAGCGTCCCAGGTTCGAGAACCCCCAGCGCGCGGCGATCGCTGCCACCGTCTCGACGGAGGGATCCGCGCTGCGCAGCTCAGCACGCGCGGCATCGAGCCGGACGCGGCGCAGGTACTGCATCGGCGTACGGCCGGTGGCCGCGCGGAAGGCGTACTGCAGACCACGCGGAGACAAGCGCGCCGCCTGGGCGATGTCCGACAGCACGACCGGCTCGGCCGCGTGGGCCTCGACGTACGCCTTGGCCCGGCGCACCGGCGCGGGCAGGGGGCGCGACGGGCGGCCCGCGGCCAGCGCCTCGGTGAAGGTCGTGGGGAACGCCAGCAGGGACGCCTCCAGAAGCAGGGTGCGCGCCTGCTGCTCGATGATCGGGGTGCGCTCGGGCGAGCGCAGCAGGATGTCGCGCGCGTACTCCCAGGTGCGCGACCAGTACCGCAGACGCTGCTCGCTCACCGGCGCGTAACCGGTGGGCCGGACCCTCAGGGTGTCATCGCCGGACATGCGGCGCGCGGCCTCGTCGAACTCGGTCCGCGCGAACGAGACGGCCGTGCCCGCGATACGACCCGTGAACGCGATCTCGAGAGGGCGATCCACCACCATGAACGGCACGGCCGTGTCGATCCGTTCGCGGCGGTACGTGCCCGACACCCGCGGGCCGGCGATGCGCCCCACCACGACCTGATCGAGCGGGTCGGACTCGACGAGCATCGTCGACCCGATCGTGTAGTCGCAGAAAGCGAAACCGGGCTCGGATGCCGCGTGCCAGGCGAGCGCCGGCTGGATCACCTCGGCGCGCGAAATGCGCGCTCCGGGAACCACGGTCTGCCAGAGGTGCTCCACCGTCTCGGCGTCGCGGGTTTCGATGTTGGTGTGCTCCACGCCTTGTTTCCTAAATAGTCCGAGGATGTGCGGCAAGACCATTGCGCCCAGTGGCGGGGGCCACTATGGGAACGCTCTCACGCAGTACAGCTTTCGGAGACTGCGGCGTCGTGGATGCCCCCCATCCGCATTCCACGCTATCGCTCATAGGAAAAACAATGCGCAATTCGGCGCATTCGGCCCCGAGGCGCGAATCGACATCCTCAATACGAAAAATGGACGGCGTCCACATTGACCGCGATCACGGACGCGGGCGAGCATTCCCCCGCGGCACGCGTGCCGTGCACCGACCGCTCCTCGTTCCCCGGCGGGTGGTCGTCCGGCGCCTCGGGGCGGAGCTCGTGACCCCGCTCCGAGGCTCGGGTCAGCGCCCCATAATGGGAGGGGCCGCCATCCGGCGTCCGGCTGTCGAAGGGACCCCGCCCATGCCGTTTCGGACGATGAGCACGCTGCAGGAGTGGGTCGACGACTTCCGGGCCCTCGGCTACGACGATGCCGGCATTCTGCGCGTCATCCCTCAGGACAGCGAGGACGGCGCGGATGCCGGACTCATCGCCGCCCAGCTGAAGAGCGTGTCGACGACGTTCTTCGTCGCCCCCGGCCCCGAGGCCCACTCCACGGAATGGGCCGTCACCTTCGAGCCCCGCGAAGACGCCGCGCCGCTTCCCGCCGGCCGTGTGATGGCGCTCGCCGGCGAGCTGGCGACGCTCTCGGCCCTCTGCTCGTTCTTGCAGGCTCGTTCGGAAGCGTTCCTCGCGAACATCTGAGCGCTCTTCACGCCGCGGCCGGTACCGCCTCGGGGTCTCAGCTGCCGGCGTGCGCCGTGATGTGCGTGAGCAACCGCGCGACGCGTCGAGCCTCTTCGGGATCGAGTTCGGAGATCGCCTCTTCGACGGCCGCGTCGAACGCGCGCAGCTGCGACCACGGCGGAGTGTCGAGATCGACGATCGCGGTGATGTGGTTGACGCGACGGTCCTCGGCGTCGAGGTCGCGGCGTACGGCTCCGCGCTGCACGAGCCGGTCGATGAGCGTGGTCACTCCGGCCGACGTGATGCCGAGATGGTCGCGGACGTGCGTGGGCCGGGCTCCGGGGTTCTCCGCGACGAAAAGCAGGGCGCGCGCGTCGAGCTCGTTCAGAGACAGCTCACGACGGGCCTCCGCGGCGGCGACGCGACGCGCTTCTCCATAAGAGAGAAGGGCGCGACCGAGCTCCGACCCCGGCGAGGGGGGAAGCGAAGTATCGGGGGACGAGTGCACGACGCATGATCGTACCCACTCCGCCCCAGCGCGCGCGTAGCTTGCACGGAGCGCCCCCGCGTGTTCCACGGGCCCCCACCGGGGTGAACCGGGGGCCAAGCGCACCCGGTGACGCCTGTCAAGCCGGTCTCGGCCCCCGCCACCGCGGTCTATGACGGAGGAAGAGCCGTCGGGAGACGGCCGGACCCCGTCGGGAGACGGGAATGAGGAGAACACCATGATCTACGGACAGCAGAGCGAACGACAGACGGGCTCGGTGTGGAGCATCGCCATGACGGCCGCCATGGGCAACGGCATCGGCCCGCGCTCGATCGAGGAGACACCCGCGCCGCGCTCGGCGAAGCGGTGGCCCTGGTCGCGTACGGCCCCGGCCGGCGAACCGATGGTCGTCGCGCCCCGCGCCTAATCACCCACCCCTTCACCCGGCGCGTCGGCTTCTTCCCCCGGAAGTCGGCGCGTCGGCTCGTGTCCGGGCGTTCACACGATGGTCTCTGCCGTGTAACCCACCGCACGGGGTCGAGGCCTCAGCATGGGACGACCGCATCCGCGGTGGTGGATCCCGGCTGGAAAGCGACCCCGATGACCCGACCCGTGCGCGTGCTCTCGCTCTACGAAGGCTTCTTCGCTGGAGGGGCGAGGATCTTGCATTCCGACGTCGTGGCGGGCCTCGCCTCCGACGGATCGCAAGAGCATCGCGTGCTGTCGCTCACCTCGGCCGCACGCCGCGATGCTTCTCTCCAGTTCGCCCGCGACGACACCCGCTTCCGCCGCCTGCAGGACCGCGGTGTTCGGATCGACACCTTCGATCGTGTCGCGGGCGATCGACCGCTGACTCCCGAGGAGTTCTCGCGGGTCGAACTGGAGCACGCCGCTCGACTGTTCGACGAGGCCGACGTCATCCTCTCGCTCAAGGAACAGCCGTTGAGCCTCGTGGTCGCGCTCGAGCGCGCCGGACTGCTGCCCGACCGACCCGTCGCGGCCTGCCTCCACCGCTCCGACCCCACCCATTCCGGCCCCGCGCTGGGGTGGCTGGTCGAGGCCGCGGGTTCCGGCGCGGTGAGTGCGACGATCTCGTGCGCCGAATCCACCTCCCGCGCCTACGCGCGCGCCGGCGTCTCCGCCGGTGAGGCGTGGGTCATCGACAACGGCATCGACACCCGTCGCTTCCGCCCCGGCACGCGCGCCGAGCGCCGACGGATCCGCGGGGGTCTCGGCATCCCGGACTCCGCCCCCGTCGTCCTGCTGGCCGCGCGCTTCGACGCCATGAAGGACCCGGGGCTGTTCCTCCGCGCCGTCGCGGCGCACGCGCGGACCGCGCCGGGCACGCACTACGTGGTGTGCGGGTCGGGTATGACCCGCACCAACCCCGCGTTCGTCTCGCTGCTGGCCGACAGCGGTGTCGACGACGGGGTGGCCCTGCACGCCCTCGGGCTTCGCGAGGACATGCCGGAGCTGTACCGGATCGCCGACGTCGTCGCGCTGACCAGCGCCTTCGGTGAGGCGTCTCCGCTGTGCCTCGTCGAGGGAGCGGCATCCGGAGCCGTCCCGGTGACCACGGACGTCGGAGACGCGGCGCGCCTGGTGGAGGGGTTCGGGCTCGTGACCGCGCGCGAGGTCGACGCGATCGTCGAGGCGTGGGGAGACGCCCTCGCTCTCGGCCCGGCGTTGCGGGCAGCCGCTCTCGCGGCCCGGGGGCGGATGGACCGGGGACGCATGATCGCCGACTACCGGACGACCGTCGAGGGCCTGCTCGTCTCGCGCATGCTCGCGGCCTGAGACCCGCCACTGTAGACGGCGGGTCGACACGACGCCATCCCCGCCGAGGAGCGGAAGAACCGTGTCTACAGTGAGTCATGACCGCCCGCATCCTCTCGATCGGCACGGCCCTGCCCGACACTCGTGTCGACCAGTCGACCCTGCGTGACCTGTTCGCCGCTCAGCCCGGATTCGACCGCAAGGCCCAGCGTCTGGTGGGCGCCGCGTTCGATGCGGCGGCCATCGACACCCGCCACGTGGTGCTCCCGCAGCTCGCGGGCGGTGAGGGCGGAGCGCTCGGGGTCCTCGACGGCGACACCCTGCTCATGCCCCCGACCGGAGCGCGCAACGACGAGTACCGCCGCACCGCTCCGCCTCTGTCCGCGGAAGCCTCACGGGCCGCGATCGCCGGGTCGGGGCGGACTCCGGATGCCATCACCCACGTCGTGACCGTCTCGTGCACCGGGATGTTCGCGCCCGGACCCGACTATCACCTGGTCCGTGATCTCGGCCTCTCCCCCACCGTCGAGCGCTACCACCTCGGCTTCATCGGCTGCGCGGCGGCGATCCCGGCCCTGCGCCTCGCGGCGCGCATCGTCGGCGACGACCCCGACGCGGTCGTCCTCGTCTCGTGCACCGAACTGTGCTCGCTGCACTGGCAGACCTCGTCCCACCCCGACCAGATCGTCGCCGCCTCGGTGTTCGCCGACGGGGCGGGGGCCGCGGTCGTGGCATCCGGAGACCCCTCCCGGGCGGGCTTCGACCTCGACGGTTTCGCGACGCACGTGACCGACGAGGGCGAGAAGGACATGGCGTGGACCGTCGGCGACTCGGGGTTCGAGATGACGCTGACACCTGAGGTTCCGCGCATCATCGGCCGCGAGATCTCGGCGATCGCCGCCGACGTGATCGGCGACCTCGACGAGGTCGACGCGTGGGCGGTGCATCCCGGCGGGCGCAGCATCCTCGACCGGGTGGAGAACGCCCTGTCGCTGGATGCCACGGCCCTGGCCCCCTCGCGGGAGGTGCTGCGTCAGAACGGCAACATGTCGAGCGCGACGCTGCTGTTCATCCTGCGCGACCTGCTCGCGGACTCCGCACGCGGCGACGGAGACCGCGTCGCGGCTCTCGCGTTCGGCCCGGGGCTCACGGTGGAGGCGGCACGTCTGACGCTGCGCCGCCCGGCGGCGTGACGGGGTTGTCTCAGCGCGACGTCGCGCTGACCGAGCTGATGGACGACCCCGACTGCGATCCCCGGGCGCTCGCGGCCACCTACCGCCGATTCGACCTCGTGAACCGCCTGGTCTCGGCCTGGGGGCACGTCTACCGCACGCGGGTGCGCCCCGAGCTGCGCGCGGTCGGTCGCCCCGCGCGCATCCTCGACCTGGGGTGCGGTGGAGGGGACGTGCTCGTGCGGCTGGCGGGTTTGGCCGCGCGCGACGGCTTCACGGTCGAGTGCGTCGGAGCCGACCCGGACCCCCGCGCGATCTCAGCCGCTCGCGACCGCGGCCGCCCCGGGGTGCGCTTCGTCGCGCAGGACTCGACGGCCCTGCTCGCCGCCGGGGAGCGTTTCGATCTCGTCATCTCGAACCACGTGCTGCACCACCTCGACGCGGCGGCGCTGGCGAGCTTCACCGGTGACTCGCTCGCCCTGTCGACCGGCACCGTCCTGCACGCCGACATCGCCCGCGGGCGTCTGGCGTACGCCCTGTACACCGTCGGCATCGCGCCGCTGTCGGCGGGCACGTTCCTGCGCGTCGACGGCCTCCGTTCGATCCGCCGCAGCTATCGCGCGCCCGAACTCGCCGCGGCTCTCGGCTCGCCCTGGCGCGTGGAGACCCCGGCGCCGTTCCGGGTGCTCGCGGTCGCCCGCGGGGAGGCCGGGAATGACTGAGGTCCTCGTCGTCGGCGCCGGCCCCGTGGGACTGGCGTTGGCCGCCGACCTGCGTGCGCGCGGCGTCGACGTCGCCCTCGTCGAGCGCCGCACCGAGGTCGGCGCGGGAACGCGGGCGATCGGCATCCACTCCCCCGCCCTCGCCCTGCTCGAGGCCTCGGGCGCCACGGACGGGATCCTCGACCGCGCGGAGCGGATCGCCCGCGGAGAGGCGCGGGCCGGCGGACGCTTGCTCGCCGCGATCCGCTTCGACCGCCTGCGGGCGCGGCATCCGTACGTCGCGGCGCTGCCGCAATCCGACACGATCGAGGTGCTGACGGCCCTGGCCCCGCCGGTGCGGCGCGACGTGACCGTGGAGTACCTGCGACAGGACGACGACGGCGTGCGGGTCGGGGTCGCGAGCGGCGGCGAGCTGCGCGCGAAGGTCGTGGTCGTGGCCTCCGGATGGGCGGGACGCTCGCTGGTGTACCGCGACGGGGCCGTGCGCACCCACCACTACCCCGACCGCTACGTCATGGCCGACGTCACCGCGCCGGGCGGACCGGTCGCGCGCGTGCACCTCGAGCGCGACGGCGTGGTCGAATCGTTCCCCCTCCCCGGCGGGCGCCGACGGCTCGTCGCCTGGGCGGGTCGGGAAGAGGTTCCGGATGCCGCGGGCTTCCTCCACGACGCCGTGGCTCGACGCACGGGGCTCGAGGTCGACACCGCGGGCGCCTCGACCTTCGCCGTCCGGCGGGCGGTGGCTCCCGCACTGCATCGGGGCCGGGTGATCGTCGTCGGCGACGCCGCGCACGAGGTGAGCCCGATCGGCGGACAGGGCATGAACCTTGGACTGCTCGACGCGCTGACCCTCGCGCCGCTACTTGCCCCGTGGGTCCGCGCGGGCGACGAGGCGGGCCTGGACCGTTGGGAGCGCGACCGGCTCGCGTCCGCCTGCCACGCCGCGCGCCTGGCGTTCCTCAACACCCTGCTCGGTCGGGCCGCCGCCCCCGTCGCGCACGCGGTGCGTACCGCGGCGCTGCGCGCGGGCCTGCGTGGACCGGGCGGGGCGCTGTTCACCCGGGCGTACGCGATGCGGTTCGACAGGGCGGCACCCGGGACCTGAGCCGCCGGGCGGGGAAGACACCGTTGGGCGCGGCCGACGATCAACCGGCCTCATCCGCGACGTCGATCGGCCGAGTCTCAGGCGGCCACGAGCTGGGCGGCCAGCACCAGGGCGGCGAGCATCGTGAGTTGGAACACCGCGCGCCCGGGAGGGCGCACGAACACCAGCACCGCGGCGCCGACGGCGAGCGTGAGAACGGCGACGAAGAAGGCGACGCTGAGGGCCGTGGCATCCGTCCCGAAGAAGACGGCGAGCGCCCCGGCGGCGATCCCCACCGCCGCGAGCACCACGGAACGGCGCGCGCCCAGTCGGTGCGGCAGGCCCCGCACCCCCGTGCGGCGGTCGTCGTCGAGATCGCGGACGACGTTGGTCAGGTGGACGGCGGCACCGAGGGCCGCCCCCGCCAGCGACGCCCACCACGCCGCGAGCATCGGCGGCGAAAGGGACAGGGTCGCGAACGAGGGGAAGAGTCCGAAGCTCAGCACGAAGGGCGCAATCGAGACGGGCGTCGACTTGAGCCCCGCGTTATAGGCCCAGGCCGAGGCGAGAGCGACGGCGTGAGCAGCGACGAGGCCTGGTCCGAGCGGCAGCGACAGCACGACGGCGAGGATCGCGGATGCCACGGCCACCGCGAGCGCGCGCTCCGGGGTGACCGCTCCCCCGGCGATGGGC
Organism: Microbacterium sp. Leaf203; assembly: GCF_001421275.1. NCBI lineage: Bacteria > Bacillati > Actinomycetota > Actinomycetes > Micrococcales > Microbacteriaceae > Microbacterium > Microbacterium sp. Leaf203. Next base: position 405,917 of record NZ_LMKF01000025.1, read on the forward strand.
TTGTCGGTGCGTCCGACCGCGGCGTCGCGGGCACCGTCGATCGCGTCGTTCGAGAGACCGACCGAGACCTGACCGGCGAAGACCGCGGCGACCAGCACCGCGAGGCGCCACGGCTCGACGCCCGCCGCGATGCCGAGGGCGAGCGACAGGACGGTCACGACGAGCGTGGGCCCGGGGTGGGTCGCGCCCCACAGGGCCCGCAGGGGCGACCTCGGGGTCACGCTATCCGTCACGCGTCCGACGCTACCGCGCGGCGGCGGTTCGCCGGCCTCCGTCGTGCATAGCGGCGGAGATCTTTCACGACGCGCCGCGGACCGGCATCCGGGGACGGCGTGTCGACCGCGCGGCCCGCCGTCGTGCACGCGCCGGTGGCTGCCGCCGTCCGTCAACCCCCGCGGCATCCGACCCGTCGCCGCCTACCGTCGCGAGAGCCGGGGCAGCAGCGTTCCGCACAAGCCTCGAGGAGCCCCGATGCCCCAGGTCGTCGTCATCACCGGAGGATCCCGCGGGATCGGCCGCGCCACCGCATTGCGCTTCGCCCGAGCGGGGGCGCGTCTCGTGCTGGTGGCCCGAGACGATGAGGCGCTCGCGTCGGCCGCGGCGGAGTGCCGAGCCCGGGGCGCCGAGGTGCAGACGGCGTCGATCGACCTCGCCCGCGCCGATGGCCCCCGGCGCGCTGTGGACCTCGCTCTGATGCGGTTCGGGCGGATCGACGTGTGGGTCGCCTCCGCCTCCGTCTTCTCGTACGGCTCGGTCGAGGACACCCCCGACGAGGTGCGCGACCGCGTCATCGAGACGAACCTCACCGGGCACATGCGCGCGGCCCGCGCGGTCATCCCCCATTTCCGCGCGGCGGGCCGGGGCACGATCGTCTTCGTCGGCTCCCTGTACGCGCAGGTGGCGGGCCCGTACGTCTCGTCCTACGTCGCCGCCAAGCACGGACTGCTCGGGTTCACGCGGTCGCTGCGGCAGGAGATGCTCGCGCATCGCGGCATCCGGGTGAAGATCGTGCTCCCGGCGAGCATCGACACGCCCATCTACCAGCGCGCCGCCAACTCGACGGGGCGCACGCCCTTCCCGCTCCCGCCGGTGGTGTCGGCCGACCGCGTCGCCCGGGCCATCGTGCGGGTGGCGCGCGGACCCCGACACGAGGTCGGGGTGGGAGCCGCGCAGTTCGTGACCCGCCCCCTGCAGTTCTTCGCTCCGCGCGTGTACGACCGCTTCATCCGTGCGCTGCAGCATGCCCTGGGGCTGCGCCGTCGCCCCGCCGCAGCGACCACCGGAGCGGTGCTCACCCCGCAGCACGACCCCGGCGCGGTGAGCGGGGGCTGGTCGCGCATCCCGCTTCGCCGCCCGCGCTGACCAGACCGGGAAGGACCCCGGAGGCCATGTGGCATCCGGGGTCCCGTGGACAGCTTCAGGCTGCGGTCTCGAAGCCCTCTCGCTGCGTGTTCTCGTCGGCGACGCGGACGCCCCAGCGGTAGGCGAGTTTGCCGCCGAGCCAGCCCGAGACGCTCAGGCCCGCCGCGGCGATCGCGCTGAGCAGGAACGCCACCACCGGCACGCGCCCGAGGTCGAGCAGTCGCACGACCAGCCCGATCGAGAACAGGACCATCGCCGTGACGTTCAGCACGAGATGCGCGAGCGCCGTGCGGTGAGCGGGGGTGCCCTTCGGGATGCGCGACATGTCGAGCAGCCCGAGCACCGAGGCGCCCACGGCTCCCCCGAGCCCGATGGCGATGAGCCAGCGCGAGCCCTGCGCGAATCCACGCGGATCGTCGGCGGCCAGGCCGAGCAGATCGAACACCAGGCTCGACGACCAGGCCCCGATAGGGATGGTCACCGCCACCGGGTGGAACGGGTGCCCGTACGGCCCCGCCACGATCGCCCGGGGCACCTTGGCCGCTCGCATCGCGGGGAAGCTCGCCCCGCTCCGCGGCGCCGAGACCGTCGAGGGCCCCGGCGTCGCGGCATCCGTCCCGCTCATTCCTTGTGCAGCGCGTCCTGCGCGCGCCCGGCGAGCTTCTCGACCGTGTTCGGCAGCTCGGTCGTCCCGTAGAACCGCACGTCGGGCTTGGTGGGCGGGGGCATGGGCACGCCAGCGGGGGGCTCGGGCAGGTAGGTGAACTCGCCCTTGCCGTCGGGGGTCGGGCCCGAGGCCCACGTGCCGTCGCCGGCCTGGGCACCGTCGCTGAAGTTGATGTACTGGTACGCCACGTCGCGGTCCTCCTTGTCGAGAGGGAAGTTGCTGGGCACGGGGAGCTTCTCGTAGCCCTCGGCCTGCAACTCGGCGGCGGCCGCTGCCCACTGGTTCTGGTGCATCGTGTCGCGCGCCAGCAGGAACGCGAGCAGATCCTTCACGCCGTGGTCGTCGGTCTGGTGATAGAGCCGCGCGACCTGCACACGGCCCTGCATCTCGGCGTTCGCGTTCGCGGTGAAGTCGGCGAGCAGATTGCCGCTCGCGGTGATGAAGCTCCCCTGCCACGGGTTGCCGTTGGAATCGACGGGGCGCGCGCCGGCGCCCGCGACGATCCCGTGCTGGATGTCGGTGCCGCCGATCACGGCCGCCACGGTCGGGTCGTCTTGCACGGCCTCCTCGGTGATGCCGAGCGGCGACTTCTCAAGCAGCTGGGCGATCATGATCGCGAGCATCTCGACGTGGCCCATCTCCTCCGCGCCGATGCCGAACACCAGGTCGCGGTACTTGCCGGGCATGTGCATGTTCCAGGCCTGGAACTGGTACTGCATCGCGACGGAGATCTCGCCGTACTGCCCGCCGAGCACCTCCTGGAGTTTGCGGGCGTAGACCGCGTCGGGCTTGTCGGGGGTGGCGGAGTGCTGCAGTTCTTGCCGGTGGAAGTACATGTCTCTCCTCACGGCGCCGGGGGGATGGCCGGGTGACCGGTGGCGCGTGAGGGCTACGAAACGTCTGTTTCCGCCCTTCACGCGCGGGGGTTGTGGGGCGCCGCGGCGTGGGCCACAATGGCGCGCCCGAGTCTTGGCACTCTCATGGGGTGAGTGCTAATCTGAATGCAGTTGAGCCGTATTGACTCAACTTCACAGAACATCCGGGATGCCGAGTCCCGACCGATCGAAAAGGAGAACGACCATGGCCACCTACGACCCCTTCCGCGACCTCGACCGCCTCGCGTCGACGCTCCTCGACGCCCGCCGCGGCGGTGGTCCGCGACGGATGCCGATGGATCTCTACCGCGACGGCGACCACTACGTGCTGGCCGCAGACCTGCCCGGTGTCGACCCCGGCTCGGTCGACATCGACGTCGACGGCCAGCTGCTCACCATTCGCGCCGAGCGCACCCTCGGCTCGGGTGAGGGCGTCAAGTGGATCACGCGTGAGCGCGAGACGGCGTCGTTCGTCCGCCAGCTCAACCTCGGCCAGGGCATCGACACCGACGGCATCAGCGCGTCGTACCGCAACGGCGTGCTGAGCGTGACGATCCCCGTCAGCGAGAAGGCGAAGCCCCGCCGCATCGCCGTCTCGACCGACGAGCGCGACGGCGTCATCGAGGCGCACGAGAGCACGCCTCAGCTGATCGAGCAGTAACGGCGCGACCTCGAGGGGCGGTCCTGCGGGGCCGCCCCTTTCGCGCGCCTGGGCGCGATGACGACGTCGCTTGTCAAGGGTCTGGCCTTTGCGCCCGCGCGATCGGAGAGTGCCGCAGTGCCCCGCCCGTCCGTCGCCGCGTGCGCGAGGGACACAGCGAAGCCCCGGGCGTCGCGAACGGGCCCGGGGCATTCGAAGGTGGGTCAGAGGTCTTCGGGAGCGAGATCGCCCTGGCCTTCTTCGCCGAGTTCGACCACGCCCGGGTCCATGCCCTGGGAGTCGGTGCCGGTGGACTCGGGGTGGATGTCCTCGAGCGGGATGTCGCTGTCATCGGCGGGGATCTCCGCCGGGTCGGCGCCCGTCGCGGTCGCCGGGTTGATGTCGTCGGGGTCGGCGCCCTCGTCGAGGGCCGTCGTGGCGTCCCACTCCGCCTGCGCGGGGTCGAGCGTCGGGTCGGGCTCGATGGAGGTGTCGCCGTCGCGCAGGGGCTGCACGCCCGCGATACCCACGTCGGCGGCCGGCGTCGTCGCGTCGGGGGTCGGGTCGATCGAAGCGTCGCTCATGGGGGGTCCTTTCGTGGGACGCACGTCACCGCCGGGATCAGCGGTCCCCTCATCAAACGGGGCGCACCGCCCGCGACCCCGCCCCTTGACACGCACGTCCCCGCCTTCGTACGGGGAAGAGACGGGATGCCGCCCCTCGCCGCGGCGGAAGGAACACCATGGCTGACAGGCTGACGGTCCGCTCGCACGGGATTGACGACGTGGAGCGCGTCTGGCAGCGCTTCGTGCCGAGCGCACGACTGGAGCGCGTGGACCCGCAGCGGGTGTCGTTCTCGTGGAACTCCGTCGAACTCCCCGGGTTCTCGGTCGTGGCCTACGAGCTGGCTGCCTCTGTCCACTCTTCCGTCCGGATGGACGAGCAGATCATGGCGTGCCGGATGATCGGCGACGACATCCGCGTCGAGGCCGAGGGGCGCTCGCTCGATCCGCGCCGCCCGTGGCTGGCGGCCGACGGAGGCGCGGAAGCGCACTGGAGCGGAGCCGCCCGCGTGCGCGCTCTGGTGTTCGATCGCAGCGACGCCGAGCGCCTCGCTCGCATCGTCTCGGGCGACGACCGCCTCGTGTTGCGGCGCCTCAACCCGGCCGCACGCGACCGCGCCGCCGCGACGCAGTGGGAGCGCAGCTTCGCTCACGTCTCCGCCTCGCTCGAGGCCGCGCACGACGACCCGATCCTCTCGGCCGAGTTGCAGCGTCACGCGCTCCTGACGACCCTGTCGACGTTCCACACCCCCTACGTCGACGCCCTGCAACGCTCACACCAGCGCAGGGCCGCCCCGCGCACCGTGCGCCGCGCGATCGCCCACATCGAGGCGCACGCGAAGGAACCCCTCACGCTCGAGGACATCGCCGTGGCATCCGGGATCTCCTCCCGCGGACTCCAGCACGCGTTCCGCCGCGCGCTCGACACGACGCCGATGGAGTATCTGCGCCTGGTCCGCGTCGTCGGCGCGCACGAGGAGTTGCGCGCGGGCGTCCCGGTATCGGTCGCCGAGGTGGCCCGGCGCTGGGGCTTCTCGAGCGCCTCGCGCTTCGCGCGCTATCACCGCGAGCACTACGGGCAGAACCCCGCGCAGGTCGCGCGCATGTTCTGACGCCGTAACGCCTTCGGTCTCGTCGTTGCGCGCGGCGTGCCGGGCCGTGCCCGATCGCACACAGCGAATGCACAGTGAAAAGCGGAGCGGGCACGGTGCCCGCGAGAGGACCACGTTGGGCAAGTTCATCTACGAGAGCGGCGTTCGCAACGAATTCGAAGACCGTCTCCTCGCACACCTGCAGGTCGTCGTCGGCAACAAGCTGCGACGGGGCGAACCGTTCTACTTCGTGTGGAAGGACGACATCAGCACGGGAGGCGGCCGCACCTCGGTGTGGGTCCACCCGCGCTCGAACCTGGTCTTCAAGTTCAACGGAGGACGCCCGCCGACCCTGAACCGCGCGTGGCTCGAGGCCCTCATGTCGACGGCGAACTCGCCCACCGGGCTCTACGTCGTGCCCGAGCCCGCCGAAGACGCCGCCCCACCGGAGTCCTTCGCCTGACACATCGGCCGCGGACCGCGGGTGTCAAGGCGCTGGCCGTAAGCCGCTCGAGGCCCCACCGTGAGGGAGACGAGAGGATCCCCCATGACCGACTCCCCGCGCATCGTCGTGATCGGCGGCGGAAACGCCGGCCTGTCCGTCGCCGGGCGCCTGCACCGCGCGCGCCTCGGCGAGATCACCGTGATCGAGCCGCGCACGACCCACGTCTTCGCCCCTCTCCAATCGCACATCGCCGGAGGCGCCGCGCGCGCGTCCGAAGCCGCGCGGCCGCAGGCCGACGTCATCCCTCCGGGGGTGCGGTGGCTGCGCGATGAGGCCTTCACGGTGGATGCCGACGCCCGGCGCGTGCACCTCGTCTCGGGCGGGCGGATCGACTACGACCAGCTCGTCGTCTGTGCGGGAATGCGCATGGCCTGGGAACAGATCCCCGGTCTCCCCGAGGCCATGACCGCCCCCACCGGAATCTCGAACTACGACTACCGGCTCGCCGCGAAGGCCTCCCCCGTGCTGCGCGACCTGCGCTTCGGGACGGTCGTCTTCACGCAGCCACCCGAACCCGCCTCCTGCGGAGCGGCCGCGCAGAAGCCCATGTACCTCGCGTGCGACTGGTGGCGGGCGATCGGGGTGCGCGACGACATCCGCGTCGTGTTCGTCTGCCCCGACCCCGTCCCCTTCGGGGTCCCGGCGATCGACGACGAGCTTCGCCGCAAGCTCGACGAGTACGGCATCGAGGTGCGGTACAGCCAGGATCTTCGACGGGTGGATGCCGACTCCCGCACGCTCGTCATCGGCCGGGGCGACACCGAGGAGACGATGGCGTACGACGTCCTGCACGCGGTCCCCCCGCAGCGGGCGCCGGAGTGGATCGCGGGCAGCGGGCTGGCGGCATCCGACGATCCGCATGGCTTCGTCGATGTGGATCCCGAGACCTTCCAGCACGTGCGCCACCCGCAGATCTGGGCCGTGGGCGACGCAGCGACCGTCGCGACCCGACGCTCGGGAGGGGCGATCAGACAGCAGGCGAAGGCGCTCGTGAAGAACATGAAGGCCGCGATGGCGGGGCGTACGCCCTCCGCGAAATACAACGGTTACAGCGTCGTCCCCTTCACCGTCTCGCGCGGCACCGTCGTGTTCGCAGAATTCGACCGGAGGGGCCGACTGCAGCCGACGGTGCCGTTCTGGCGCTCGCTCTACCGCGAGCGGCGACTGTCGTGGCTCGCGGATCGACGCATCCTACCGTGGGTCTACTGGCACCTCATCCTGCGCGGCCGCGCCTGACCGCCGCCCTCCCGCGTATAGGCCACGAGGCGCGATCCCTCAACCCCCGGGCCTCAAGACCGGCGGCGAACGAAGACTGGGGGCAGCCCCGGAAACCACACGAAAAGAGGACACCATGGCACAGGTCATCGAAACCGTCGACGTCAACGTTCCCGTCCGCGTCGCGTACAACCAGTGGACGCAGTTCGAGGAGTTCCCCCACTTCATGAGCTTCGTGGAGTCGATCACGCAGAAGAACGAGACCCTCACGCACTGGAAGGTCAAGATCGCCGGTGCCGAGCGCGAGTTCGACGCCGAGATCACCGAGCAGCACCCCGACGAGCGCGTCGCGTGGAACAGCGTGGGCGGCGACGAGAACCACGCCGGCGTCGTCACCTTCCACCGCCTGTCCGACGACGAGACGCGCGTCACGGTCCAGATCGACTGGGCGCCCTCCGGCGTTCTCGAGAAGCTCGGTGCCGCCTTCGGCGCCGACGATCACTCCGTGAAGAAGGACCTCGAGAACTTCAAGAAGTACATCGAGTCGCGCGGTGCCGAGTCCGGCGCCTGGCGCGGCGACGTCAGCTGACGTCGACCGATGAGAGAAGCCGGGCCCGTCCGTGAGGACGGGCCCGGCTTTCGTCATGAGCGGCTCACCACTGGGGGTGGATCTCCGCCCGCAGTCGTCGGTCGTACACCTCGCGCACGAGCGCGTCGAAGGCCTCGACGTCGAACCCGCCGTCGAGGAGGTCCGCCGCGCGAGCGTTCGAAGCCGCCTGATCGGTGGAACGGGCACCCGGGATCACCGAGGTGATCCCCTCGCGCGACGCGATCCACGCCAGCGTGGCGGCCGGAAGCGTCACCCCCTCGGGCAGCGACGCCTTGAGCTCGTCGACCGCGGCCACTCCCTCGTCGAAGGGGACGCCCGAGAACGTCTCGCCCTTGTCGAAGGCCTCGCCGTTGCGGTTGTAGGTGCGGTGGTCGTTCTCATCGAACGTCGTGGAGCGCGTGTATTTGCCCGACAGCAGGCCGCTGGCGAGCGGTACGCGGGCGAAGACCGCGACGTTCTTCTCGGCCGCGAGCGGGAGAACCTCGTCGAGGGGCTTGAGCCGGAACGGGTTGAAGATGATCTGCAGGTTCGTCAGGTTCGGGCGTCGAAGCGCCGACAGGGCCTGGTCCATCGTCTCGACCGAGGCGCCGTAGGCGGCGATCACGCCCTCCGACACCAGCTGGTCGAGGGCGTCCCACGTCGCGTCGTCGTCGATGACCGCCGACGGCGGACAGTGCAGCTGCACCAGGTCGAGCGTCTCGGTGTCGAGCAGGCGCCGCGAGCGATCGAGCCAGACGCGGAAGTTCTCCATGACGTAGTTCTCGGGCACCTGGTCTTCGCGGCGCCCCATCTTGGTCGCGACGGTGATGTCATCGGCATCCCGTCCCTTCAGGAACTTTCCGATGATCTGCTCCGACCGGCCGTCGCCGTAGACGTCGGCCGTGTCGAAGAGAGTGACGCCGGCGTCGGCCGAGGCGGCCAGGACGGCGCGCGCGTCGTCTTCGGACACGTCGCCCCAATCGGCGCCGAGCTGCCAGGTTCCGAGACCGATCGCCGAGACCTGACGGCCGGTGCGGGAGAGAGGGCGCTGCTGCATTGCGGTTTCCTTTCGAAGCGTGGTTCGAGCCTAGCCAGCCCCTCCGACGCCCGGGCCGGCATGCGTCCACCGAGTCACCGCCATCCGCGCGAGCGCAACCCCGGCCCCTCGCGACCCGGACGCACCTAGCGTGGCGGCACACCCACGGAAGGAACACCATGGACACTCCCGCCGACCGACTCCCCGGAGCCGACGAAGAGAACCTCGTCCCCGAATCCGACGGCCTCGCCGCCGACGTGCCCGCCGGCGCCGCCGGCGCGGACTCGGGTGCCGTGGACGCCGCCCGCATCGATCCGGACGACGAAGCACGCCTCCAGGGCATCTCCAGCCAGAACGACCTCCCCGGTGTCGGCACGCGCGCCGCTGACGGCCTGACCGAGCGCGGAACCGACGACGCCCGCGGCGAGGGCGGCTCGACGTCGCGCCACACCGAGGACACCGGTCGCTCCGACCGCGAGCCTGACGACGGCACGAGCCGCACCCCCGCCTCCCCGGCCCCGGCCGCCGACGGCGGTGAGCCGCACGTCGACGACGACGACCCCATCGCGGCGTTCCAGCCCGGTGTCGGCCGCGACTCCGCCGCCTCCAGCAAGATCGCGCAGAACCTGCCCGATCCCGACGACGCCTGACCGGGAGCGTCGCCGCCCTCGGTCCCGTGTCGGGGCGGAGGGCGGCCACGCGGTCAGTGGGCGAGACGCAGAGCGTCCTCGGCGAGGTGGAAGAAGTCGCTCATCGCGCCGGCGACGGCCTGCGGGTCCTCGTCCGCCATCAGCAGCACCACCGTCGCCTCCGTCGCGTCGTCACGCACGAACCAGCTGCCGCTCAGCACGCCGCGGCTCGACCCGCCCTTGAAGGCGACGTACGGCCACGACCCCACGTCGAGGCCCTGCCCGGGGTTCTCGCTCAGGATGCCGAGCACCTCGGCATCCTGCGTCTGCTGCAGCGAGCGATGCACGGCGGCGACGTCCCGTGCGGCGGCGAACCAGTCGAACCCGTCCTGCCACTGCGCCGTCGTGACCGCGGCCCCGTCGACCGCCAGGGGCGCCGCGGCGATCCGGTCGAGCAGGGCGCGTCGTCCGGCCTCGTCGGCCCCCGCCCACTCGGCGCGCACCGCGGGGTCGCCCCAGCCGAGCGTGAACAGCTCCTTCGTCGAGAGGAACGGCGACAGCGACGCTGGGTCGTTGTGCCCCGATCGCACGACCGCCGCCTCCACCCGCTCGCGACCGAGGCGCGTGATGAGCAGGTCGGTGGCGGTGTTGTCGCTGATGCGGATCATCGCCGAGGCCGCGTCGCGCACCGACACCTCCGTCCCGGTGGGGGCGTCCTGCAGCTCACCGGACGGCAGGCTGCGGTCGACGTCGCGGAGCACGAGGGTCTCGTCCCACGTCAGGTCGCCCGAGGCGACGGCATCCGATACCGCGAGAAGGACGTAGAGCTTGAAGACCGAGGCCAGCGGCGCCGACCGATCGGGGTCGAGGGCGAGGGCTTCTTCGTCTCCGCGGAGCACGAGGGCGCTGACCTGACCTGGGAGCGCGGCCAGACGCTGTTCCACCTCGCCGAGAGAGGTCGACGGCGTCCACGGCTTCGCCACCGGGCCGAACACCATCCCCGTGATGCGGCTCGCCCCGTCGATCGTGAGCGACAGGTCGAAGGGGTCGCCCAGCGCGCCGGCGAGCGTGGCCACGGCCTGCGTCTCGGTGCCCTGGTACGCCGTCACGGTGAAGGGGGCGGCGGGACGCAGTTGCCGATTGACGAGCTCGGCGACCTGCTCCGCCGGGACCTGAGCGAGGAAGTTCTCGTGCAGCACGCGCGACCACTCCCCCGCCGTGGTGTCGGCCTCGCGCTCCAGGATGTCGATGATCCACGTCACCCGCTCCCCGACCGGGGTGTGGGGGATGTCGACGGATGCCGCGGGGCTCGAGCGCGTCTCCGGCGCGGCGCTCGCGCAGGCGGTGAGCGCCGCGACGGCGACGAATGAGAGGGCGGCGGCGAGGCGACGGGCGAGTGTCACGGTGAATCCTTCCGGGGGGGGATTCCCACGCTACGCACGCCGCCCCCTCGTCACCTCCCTCGTGCGGCGGATCTTCGTCCCCGCCACCCGAGGACCGCGTCGATCACCACGAACACCGCGAGGGTGTAGCCGACCAGCGGCAGAACGAGACCGATCGCGACCGCCGCGACGACGACCGCCCCGGTCCCCCACCAGGGCGCGTGACGCAGCACTCCGCGGGCCGGCGCCGCGGCGGTACCCCCGGTCGGGCGGCGCTTCCACCACATCGCGTAGCCGAGCACGACGAGCGCGGCGATGCCGACCGCGAGCAGGAACAGCACGAGCTGGTTCGCCAGGCCGAACATCGTCCCCATGTGCAGGTCGACGCCCCAGCGCGAGAGCTTCGCCAGGAGCGGGAAGTCGGCGAAGTCGACCCGGTCGGTCACCCGCATGGTCGAGGCGTCGATCGCCACGGCATCCACCTCGGTCGGGAAACTGCGATGGATCTCCTGCACCACCCAGGCCTTCCCCTCGGTCGCGGGCGGGCGGATCTCGAGGTCGCCCGAGTTCACGTTCACCCCGCGCGCCACGGCCCAGACCGCGTCGAAGGTCGCCGGGTCGGAGGCCGGCCCGGTCGCCGAATGTCCTCCGTGGTGCGAGTGCTCGCCCCCGGTCGGAGCCGCCCCGTCGATGGTGGTCGTGAGGGCGGGCGTCCCCTCGCCGACGAGGGTCCGCAGGTCGGAGACGTGGGCGCCCGCGAACGTCGACCACGTGATGCCGGTCGCCGAGAAGAACAGGGCCCCGACGACGACCCAGATCCCGACCGCGGAGTGCCAGCCCGACAGGCGCCGGTACCCCGTGTGCCGGCGATTCGGTCGCAGCAGATCGCGACGCCCGCGACGGCTGCGCACGAAGCGCCCGATCCACAGTCCGAGCCCCGCGAGAGCGACGATCCCGAGCCAGGATGCCGCGAGCTCGCTGTACCAGCGTCCGACATCGCCGAGATGCAGCGAGCGGTGCAGATCGCTGATCCAGTGCCGGAGCGGGAGGGCCCCGCTCGTCCCGTACGCGGGGAGGTCGCCGCGGATCGCCGTGGTGGCGGGATCGACGAAGATCGCTCGCGTCGTGCTCTCGGGCAGGGTGTCGTCGGCGAACATCACGCGCATGGTGGCCCCCGGCTCGGGAGCCGGTCGGACGGCGACGGGGGTCGCCCCGCTCCCGACGTAGCTCTCGGCCGCTCGCACCTGATCGGCCAGCGGAACGGCGGGCGCGGTCGATTCCGCGGTGAGCTCGTGCGGGTACAGGACGTTCTCGAGGGTGGGGGTGATCGCGTACAGCGCGCCGCTCAGGGCTGCGACGAGCAGGAACGGCCCCACGAGCAGCCCCGCGAAGAAGTGCAGGCGTCGGAGGAGGGCGGTGAACCACCCCCGAGAAGCGGCCCTCGGGGAGGGCTCGGGAGGGGATGCCACGGCCGGGCCGGAACCGGCGGCGGTCATGCGGCGCTCAGCGTGGGCGTCGGGGTGGAAATCCGCGCCGACGCGGGGGCGGCGACGGGGTGGAGAGGACAGGGGAACATCGGGAATCGCTTTCCGAGCGCGAACGCGCTCGTGGGTCATCGCCCGGCATCGCCCCCTCGAGGCGAGGGTCGGCGTGCGGGCGGAGAAGAGGGGGGGCGGGCGCGGCAGTGCACGCCGACGATCGCGCCGCCGTCGAGGCGAGGCCCGACGCGGCGGTCGACCGCTCCGCCATCTCGGCGACGGGCGGAGCGGGACTCAGGATGCCGCGAGAGGCGGACCGCGCCGCTGCGCGGCCGAGACGACCAGAGCCGAGGTGGGCCGCACCGCGGCGACCACGACGGCCGCCGTGCGGCGCACCGACGGTGCCGTCGGCAGACCTGCCAGGACCCGGACCCGGGCGCGGAGCCAGGCGACGCTTCGCTCCGCGAGCACGCGCAGGGCCACGAGGGTCCGCTCGCCCCGGTGGAGGGCGACCGTCGTGGCGAGGGCTGCCACGGCATGGCCCAGCCACATCGCGGCATCCGGGGTCATCGCAGGCAGGGCCGACCCGCCCGTCAGAACCGGCAGGGCCGAACCGTGGACGTGCGCCGCCGCGGCGAGGTCGTAGCTGCCGAGGACGAAGAGCGAGTGGAAGAGCACCTGACTGACCGCGACGGCCACCGCGAGGCGCCACGTCGAGAGGCGGCGGCCGGCCAGCGCCGTGCACACCACGAACGACAGGGCGAGCGGGACGACGACGCCGAACACACCGGGGACCTCTCCCCCGCCGCTGACGTGCGAGAGCAGGGCGACGAACGTGGCGACGGATGCCGCAGCACCGCCGCGACGGACGCGTGTCGCCCTGGCCTGTCGTCGCATGGGATTCATCATGTCAGGCGAGCGCTCGCGCGTCGGACGGGTGCTGAGGCGTCACCGCCCGAACACGAGATACGCCCCGCCGGCCAGGACGACGAAGAGACCACCGACGACCGCGAAGTAGGTCGCCGTCGCGTGCCGAGTGGTCTGGGCCACCTGCTCCCGCATCGGGAGCGCCGCAAACGGCCCCGGCCCCGGGAGGCTCCCGGCCGCAGCGCTCAGCGAGACGTCCAGCGCATCGAGGATCCCGAACACCCGCCGCCACACCAACGGGTCGGGCACCGACAGACGCCCGGGGCGGTAGAGGAACAACCACCCCTCGGCGATCTCGAGATCGAGCGGCTGTGCGTCCTGATCGAGGAGGTCGACGATCTCTGCGGTGACGACCGCCTGCGCCCACTCCGCGTTCTCTGGCGCGACGTGCAGGGCGGCCCGTTCGGGTTGGGCCGAGACGGACCGCGGGGCGAGGCCGGGCAACGCGGGAAGGGGCCGGACCGCCCGCGCGCTGCGCGTCTCGACGACGAGACCGGGGGTCGCTCGCGGCAGACGCACGGCCGCGTAGCCCCACTCCGCGCTCATCTGGTTCATCTGCACCGAGTACGTGTACGCGCTGTTGCCGACCTCGAGCCCCGCAGAGCCGGGGAGGCGCACGACGTCTCCCGCGCGCTGGGTGAAGCGCGACCGCCCCGCGGCATCCCGGAACACCACCCCGGGCAGGGGCTGCACGGTGACGAGCGGGTGGTGCTGCCAGCCGTTCGCGGCCGCGAACGCCAGGGTCCCCGGCGCACCGGGGTTCAGGGCGTCGTACGCCACGTTCGTCGGCACGGGGATCCAGTGGGCATCGGCGGTCACGGACCCATCCTGCCCGGCGCATCGGGGCACCGCGACGCCCCCTAGGCTGAACCCACCGTGCCCAGGAGGATGCCGTGACCCCACCCCGTGTCGTGATCGCCGGCGCGAGCGGCTTCGTCGGTCACGCTCTCACGGGCGCCTTCCGCGCCGACGGCTACGAGGTCGCCACGGTCGGACGCTCCGGGGACGCGGTCTGGGGCGATGCCCCGGGGATCGCCCGGCTGGTCGATGGCGCCGACGTGCTGATCAACCTCGCCGGAAAGATCGTGTCCTGCCGGTACACCGACGCGAACCGCGACGAGATCCTCCGCTCCCGGGTCGACACCACCCGAGAGCTGCACGACGCCGTCGCCGGGGCGCAGCACCCTCCCCGCGTCTGGATGAACGCGTCGACCGCGACGATCTACCGCCACGAGATGGCGCACGGCAACGACGAGATCGACGGCGTCGTCGGCGACGGCTTCTCGGTCGACGTGGCTACCGCGTGGGAGCGCGCGCTCTTCACGGGAGAGCTCCCCCGCACACGCCGTGTGGCTCTGCGCATGGCCATCGTGTTCGGCGACGGGCCCGCGACGCGGGTGCTGTTGGCCCTGCCACGGCTCGGACTCGGCGGGACGCAGATCGACAGCTGGTGGTTCCCGCACCGCCGCTACCGCGGCATCGGCGCTCACCCGACCGGCCCCGTCCTGTCAGGGTGGTACCGGACCTCGGGCCGTCAGCGCTTCAGCTGGATCCACATCGACGATGTCGTGGCATCCGTCCGCTTCATCCGCGATCGAGACGACCTCGACGGGCCCGTCAACCTCTCCGCCCCCGGCGTCACCGACAACCGCACCCTCATGCGCGAGCTTCGCCGCGTCGCCCGGGCGCCCTTCGGACTCCCCGCCTTCCGGTGGATGCTCGATCCGGCGATGGCCGTCCTGCGGAACGAGCCCGAACTCGTCCTCAAGAGCCGGTGGGCGGTTCCCCGCAAGCTGACGGAGGCGGGATTCGCTTTCGGGTATCCCGAGATCGGTCCGGCTCTCGACGCCGTCGCCGCGGAGCGCCCTGCGCGGGCGCGCGACCTCTTCACCGCCTGACACGCGCACACGCGATGCCCCCGCCCGATGCGATCACCGGGCGGGGGCCTCAGGCGCACGGTCGCGCGCTCGGCGGTCAGACCTTCCGTCGGACGAAGCGCAGGACGGCGGCGATGATCCCCACGATCAGGATGATGAGGCCGATCCAGAGCAGGAACTTGACGGCTTCGACGAAGAGGCCGAAGAACAGGAGTACGAGGCCCACGATGACGAGGATGATGGCGAGAGCTGGCATGACTCCACTCTCCGCGCGACCGTGAGAACGCACAGCCGCCTTGACACGGAGAGCGGATGACGGGATGCCGCGTGTCAAGACCGCGGCGGGCTCGGCATGCGAGGTCTAGCGTCGGGGTCACCAACGATCTCAGGAGGCGGCAATGACCGAGCGCGACGTCAACGGACACGACTCAGGACACGGCACCGGTCCCGGTGAGGGCGAGTACACCGACGTGCAGCTGCCGGACGGCACCGCTGATCGCGGAAGCGCCGACCTCCCCGGCGAGTACGTCGACCGCGAGAACGTCGACGGCAGCGAATCACGGCCCCGCACCGACGACGCCGGCGCCTACACCGACGTCGAGCAGCCCGGCGGGCACGAGTCGCGCGAGAACCTCGACGACCCCGGCGAGTACACCGATCGCGATCGCTGAGCCCTCAGCGGCGGAGCGTCGTCTCGGGGTCCGTGCGGTACACCGCCCGGTACGCGGCGACGAACGACGCGGCGTCGGCGAAACCCCATCGCGCGGCCGTCGCCTCGACAGTGGTCGTCGCGGGGTCGGCCTCCACGAGGTCGGCGTGCGCGGCGCTGAGGCGCGCGAGCCCGAGGTAGCCCTCGGGGGTCGCCGAGATCTGGCCGTTGGCGGCGAAGGCGCGTCGCAGTCCCGACACCGACGTCCCCGCCGCCCGCGCGGCGTCGTCGATCGTGACCGGCAGCGAGGCGTGATCGTCGATCCACGCCGCGGCACTCGAGTAGATCGACGCCTGCTCGAGGGCCGACGCGCGTCTCTCGCGCGGGTCGCCCACGAGCGCGAACGCCTCCAGCGCGGCCACCGCGAGCGTTCGGCCGAGGTGGGCGCGCACGAGGGGCTCCGACATCACGGGAATCTGCGTGAGGGCCCACTGCTGCGTCGCCAGCCAGTAGTCGCGCAGTCGCCGCGAGACGGGACCGGCCGCGGCGAAGCGGACGCGCAGCGTCTCATCGCCGTAGATGGTTCGCGCCGTCCGGGTGAGCCACTCGGCGTCGAAGGCCACGACGTCCACGCGGGTGTGGTCGGCTCGGGCGATCAGGTCGTCACCCGGCTGCAGGATGCCGGGTTCGATGCTGTACTCCCCCTGCTCTTGCCCGATCCGCCACGCGTACCCCGGCGTGGACGAGCAGATGTAGAACCGGTCGGACTCGTGGGCGACGTCGACCCGAGCTCGCCATTCGAGGCGCCGCAGGGCGAAGGACCCGTCGCCGACCGAGTGCTCGGAGTACGCCGCATCGTCGGCCTGCAGATCGACGTGACCGTACTGCGAACGCAGCCAGGCGTCGGTGGCGGCGATGTCGTCGGTGTGGACGCGCTCGTTGAAGAAGTCGTTCATGTGCGGGGCGGCCGAACGCCCGAAAGACACGGCAGCACTGCCCATGATAGTTAACCCCACCCTCTGAGAAACCCCGAAAGGATCCCGATGGCCGACTCGCCCACCATCCGCCCCATCGACACCGACGACGCCGGCGAGGTGCTGACGATCCAGCGTGCCGCCTTTGCGAGCGAAGCCCTTATCTACGGCGATCCCGACATGCCCCCGCTCACGCAGACCCTCGAGGAGCTGCGCGCCGAGCTGGTGGAGAACCTGGGGTGCGTCGCCGTCACGGACCACCGCATCGTCGGAGCGGTGCGCGCGCGCCGCGACGGTGAGCTGTTGCTCATCGGCCGCCTGGCCATCGCCCCGGATCAGCAGGGCGAGGGCCTCGGGACCCTGCTGCTCGCCGCCGTCGAGGAGCGGGGGCGTGAGGCCGGAGCCACCGAGGCGGAGCTGTTCACCGGCGGCCTGAGCGAGGCCAACCAGCGCCTGTACGAGCGCGAGGGCTACCACCGCTCCGAAGAGACCGCCGACGGCGAGATCTTCTACCGAAAGTCACTCACCGACTGACGACCTCTCCGGATGCCGCGAAGGCCGCCGCCCCGATCGGGACGACGGCCTTCGCGGAGGTGAGGCTTACGGCGTGGGCATGCCGCCGTTGACGTTGAGCGTCTCGCCGATGACGTAGCTGGACTCCGCCGAGGCGAGGTACACGTACGCCGGGGCGAGCTCGGCGGGCTGACCCATGCGGCCGAGCGGGGTCTCCTCGCCGAACTCGTCGACCTTCTCGTCGGGCTGGCCGTCGGTGACCTGCAGCGGCGTCCAGATCGGGCCGGGGGCCACCGCGTTCACGCGGATGCCCTTCGGCGCGAGCTGCTGACCGAGCGCCTTGGTGAAGGTGTTGATCGTCGCCTTCGTCGAGGCGTAGTCGACGAGGATCGGCGCCGGCGAGTACGCCTGGATCGACGTGGTGTTGATGATGGTCGAACCGGGCTTCAGGTGCGGCACGGCCTCCTTGCAGATCCAGAACATCGCGTAGACGTTCGTCTTGAAGGTGTCGTCGAACTGCTCGTCGGAGAGCGTGGTGACGTCCTCGTTGAAGATCTGCTTGCCGCCGTTGTTGACGACGATGTCGAGGCCGCCGAGGCCCTCGACCGCTTCCTTCACGAGCGTCGTGGCGTACTCGCGCTCCCGCAGGTCGCCGGGGATCTGGACGACGGTCGCGCCGGCCTCGCGCAGGATGCCGGCGATGCGGTCGGCATCCACCTTCTCCTCGGGCAGGTACGACATCGCGACCGAGGCTCCCTCGCGGGCGAAGGCGATCGCGGTGGCCGCGCCGATGCCCGAGTCGGCGCCGGTGATGAGGGCCTTGCGGCCCTTCAGGCGCTCGCTGCCGACGTAGGTGTCCTCGCCGAGGGCGGCCTTCGGCGTCAGCTCGGCGTCGAGACCGGGCTCCTTCTGGTCCTGCGACTGGGGGTCGATGTCGGCGTAGAGCTTCGTGGGATCGGTGAACGTGTACTGCGTGCTCATGGCGAGTCCTTTCATGGGGGATGGATGCCGGGGCGTGGCGCCCCGGCGGAGGGTCAGCGGTCCGCGAGCGCGTCGTCGTCGACGAGATCGCGGATGACGAGGGCGGCGTTGATGAGGGCCAGGTGGCTGAGGGCCTGCGGGAGGTTTCCCCAGAACGCCCCGTCGGCCTCGGCGATCATCTCGGAGTAGATGCCGACGTCGTTGCCCTGGGCGACGAGCGCGTCCATGGCCTCGAGGGCCTCGTCGTGGCGGCCCACGCACGCGAGAGCCGTCGCCCGCCAGAAGGCGCAGGCGACGAAGGTCTGCTCCTCCTGGTCCATGCCGGTGTACCGGTAGACGAGGTGGTCGTCGGTGGTGAGGCGCGCGGTGATGGCATCCAGGGTCTTCGACATGCGCTCGCCCCGGTCGAACCCGGTGGGGGCATGCAGGAGCACGGACGCGTCGAGGTCGTCGCTCCCGGGGGCGAGGGTGTAGGCCTCGAGCTTCTCCGACCAGCAGTGCTCCTCGACCCAGCGGTGGATGCGATCGCGCTCGGCGCGCCAGCGATCGCCGTTGTCGGGGATGTGCCCGCCTTCGGCCAGCCACTGGGCATCGTCGAGGGCCTTCCAGCAGCCCATCTTCGACGAGGTGTAGTGACGGAGCTCGGGGAGCTCCCACATGCCAGAATCCTCGCGTCGCCACAGGTCGCACGTGCGATCGGCGACGTCGGCGAGCAGGCGCCCGGTCTGGATGTCGAGACGGTTGCCCGCCTCCACGTACGTGCGGCACAGGGCGATGAGGTCGCCGTACACGCCGAGCTGCAGCTGCCCCTGCGCGGGATTGCCGGTGACCACGGGCTGGCTGCCGTTCCAGCCGGGGACGTCGTGCTTCTCGAGCCCGATCTCGGCGTCGCCGTCGAGCGTGTACATCACCTGCACCTGGGGACCGTTCTTGCGGATCGTACGCAGCAGCCACGAGATCGCCGCGTGCGTCTCCTCCCGAAGGCCGAAGCCCACCCAGGCGTGGGCCGTGTACGCGAGGTCGCGCACCCACGCGAAGCGGTAGTCCCAGTTCTTGCCGCCGCGCGGGTTCTCGGGCAGTGAGGTCGTGGCGGCCGCCGCAATCGCGCCGGTCGGGCTGAAGAGCAGGAGCTTGAGGGCGAGGGCGCTGCGCTGCACGTCGTCGGCCCAGGGCCCCTCGTAGGAGAACTCGTCCGACCACATCTGCCAGCCGCCGATCGTGCGGTCGATGCCCCGGTCCACGTTCTTCGCGTCGGGGATGCGCAGCGGCTCGCCCTCGGTCGCGGCGATGACGAGCAGGTGCCGCGAGCCCTTCGTGGTCGTGAAGCCGCCGTCGATGCTCTCGGTGCCGGCATCCGGGTCGCCGCGCAGTCCGTGCTCGTGGCCGGTCACTGCGAGCGAGACGTGGCCGACGCGCATGATCGAGAAGCCGTCGATGCGTTCGGTCCACGGCGCCGCCGAGCGCAGCATGGTGCCCGGCTGCACGCACCAGGCGAATTCGACCTCGCCCTTCACGCCGTCGACGCGGCGCGCCAGCTCTGCCCAGGGCAGTCGGCCGGCGATCCCGGTCACCATGGCGTCCGTCAACGTCGCGACCCCGGAGGCCGTGGTGAAGGTGGTCTCGAGGACGTTCGTGCGCGGGATGTACCGGCGGGTGACCTCGTACTGCTCGACGGGAGCCAGCTGGATACAGCCCCCCGCGGACTCGTCGACGAGACGCGCGAACACCGGCCGCGAGTGGATGTTCGGCAGCGGAAGCCAGTCCACTCCCCCGTCGAGCCCGATGAGGGCCACGGTTCGTCCGTCGCCGATTGCGGCGTAGTCGCGCAGGGGACGGGACGGGGCGGGCGGAGTGAGAGGCACGTCTTCACGCTAGGAATGACGTGGCAGGGCTCCCCCGGGGTTGTTGATTGGATGCCGAGCGGCTAGAGGAGCAACGCGCCGCCTCGCTGTCGGCGCCGCGCCGGGGTCCGGAGCGGGGTTCGGTTCCCCTTCAGAGATCGGAGAGGGCCCTCAGGATCCGAAACCCGGGATACGAGTCCAGTGCGCGCTCCCGCGATGTCGTGCGGTAGTACTCGTTCCAGTAACTGCGGATCCGCGCCTCCGTCAAGGCGAGATGAGCGGGATTGTCGGCGACGTAGCGACGGAGGTTGTCGCGGTCGACGAGGTGCATACTCGCGTCCAGCTCCGCGAGAATCTCGATGACGTAGTCGGACGCCAGGTCGACGATGTACGGAATCGTCCAGAGCGCGCCGGACTTCGCGAGCGGCCCCACGGACGCCTGCCTCACGAAACCGTTCGTAGAGTGAGAAGCGATGGCGGCGCAGATCGTCGAGCAGGTCTCTGCCCGCGCTCCCCTCGCACTGAGGCCGAGAAACCGACGCCGCGGAATGAAGCCGTGTCTTTTGGGCAGCAGAAGTTTCTCACCGGCGATGAGCACTGGGCCGGGCCTGTTGTCGACATGGATGCCATAGCTCATGCTGACGGTCATCCTCCGCGCCGTCGCTTCGACTTCTTCTCCGAGCTCGGAGGGAAAGCCGGAGCGTAGTTGAGCTCTGAGTGCCGCCGCTGATGGACCTGCTGCCGATCGTGATGCGTCTTTCACCTCTGACCTCTCTCCGTCGTATGTGCGGAGGGTGGAGCGACCGTCGGGCGCTCGCGGCGAGTCGAATCACTCCTCCCTCGCGAGGTCCTCGCCATCGAACCTTCGAGACGCGTTGAGATATTCTGTGTAAATTGCGAGCGCTCGAGGATCTCGGTCAATTACAGCTTCCCAGTGCCCGTCCTTTAATACCATTTCTGGATAGCCCCACTCCGCGATGGGCATCCAGTATAAATTTTCCGAGGGGTAGCCCAGGAATCGATATACCCACCACTCAGGTATCCGGGGGTTCTCTACCGAAAACTGAACTGCTGGAACAAAGCTAGGGTAAAAGGTGTCCGTGTGGATGAGATACTCTACAGAGTCCGTGGTGGACTGCATTCCAAGCACCGAGTAGGACCGACCCTCGGTTACCGGGAAAGTGGTTTGGTCATACGGTGCGAGTTCACGCCAAGTCGGAAGTAACACGCGAGAAGTGCTGGTGCATCTCACCAACATATTTGTCCACTCCTGTCCGCCTGAATTGCAGGTCAGTTCTACTGATGGCGGCCTACGTGGGTATGCGGTCGCCTACTCGAATACGTGTCGCTTCACGAGGGGTCTCTGTCGTAATTCCGGGAATCCCCGTCGGTCAGGTCCTCTGCAGTGAAACCAGCTTGTCTCGCCCGCCGTCCAGTTCCCGTTCGCCCCATGTGAATGTCACCTCAAGCGTTCCAGGAGTTCGCGCGCACGTTCGAATACAGTTGCCGCCAGATTGAATGATCGTTGCCAGGGCCGCTCGGGCGAAGCGGGCTAAGAAAGTCCTCGAAAGTCATCGGCTTGTGGACCTGAGGTTCGAGGTCAAGCGGGAACCTCGACCAGATGAGCACTACGTCCCAATCGCGGTCGCCATAGAGGCACCACGACTCCGACTCGCCAACAATCGCGATTCCCTCAAACATAACGTCTGGTACGTTGTACTGTCCCGCGCTATTTTCTCGATTGAGGCGCATGGCCACCTTGTACGCATCCTCTATACTTTCGGCGCCAATAGAAAATGCTGGATAGACCCCGAAATATTCAATTGCTTCACCGCGTCCCCATCCGAGTATCTCGATATTTTCATCCCCTGCCTCCGACGCGATATATTGCAGCACCGCGCCAAATTCTGGGGATAGGGCTGTGAGAAAGTCGTAAGTATAGACATTCCCGCTAGCTCGGAATGGCCACGTCGGTAAGCTCGGACTCGAAACGCAAAGCTTTGCAATTTGGCACGCACCAAATTAAATTCATCCTGATTTTCGGCGAATCTTGCTAAACTTTTCATGATCACTCTCCTGGCAATCTATCTTTTATTCGCCGTCCGTAACCCGACGGCGTTGGCTGCCGCGACAGCTCCGATCCATTGCCCCGCAACCGCGGAAGGTCTGGATGTGCCGCAGCGATTGCAGTCCGCCGGATCGTGACCGTGGCGGGTTTACAGTGCCCTTGGGTACCGGGCCGCCGTATCGTCCGTTCGTCGTCCGCAAGATCCGTACCAGCGGCTGTCCGATGGTCGACCGCTGGGCGTTGACGCGGTTGCGGAACCGAACCTCCTGGTTCCGCGCCTCACTCCGAGACGCCGTCTGCCGCGCACCCGAACCGCCACCGACACGCGTCCGCGCAAACCCGAATGCATCCGCGTACGACACCGGCGCGTTCTTCACGTACGCGTACCGGTTCAGCGACTGCAACGAATCCGCCTCTAGCCACGACCCCACCGTCGGGTCGTAGGAGCGTGCGAAGTACTCGTCCACACCGAGAGTGGCATCGCCCGGCTGCCCGTCGTAACCGACCGCGGCATCCCACCCCGACGTCGCAAACGCGGCGCCACCGAAGTCGCCGTACGACACCAGGTCGTCGAGCACTCCCCCGCTCGACGCCGTCGCCGCGACGTCGCGCGCGTCGCCGAACAGCCACGACACCTCCGACGCACCCGACTGCACCAACGCGCCACCGGCAGCGTCTCGCAAAAGACTTGATGCCCCATGACGAGAGCTCGAACCCTCAATAGGTAGCAGCCCGTCCCACGCCCGCGTCGCCTCGTCCGTCCCGAACGCCTCGGTGTCGC
>NZ_LMKF01000026.1:0-1254 GCF_001421275.1 Microbacterium sp. Leaf203
CTAAGGTAGCGAAATTCCTTGTCGGGTAAGTTCCGACCTGCACGAATGGCGTAACGACTTCCCAACTGTCTCAACCGCGAACTCGGCGAAATTGCATTACGAGTAAAGATGCTCGTTACGCGCAGCAGGACGGAAAGACCCCGTGACCTTTACTACAGCTTGGTATTGGTGTTCGGTGTGGCTTGTGTAGGATAGGTGGGAGACGGTGAAGCATTCACGCCAGTGAGTGTGGAGTCATTGTTGAAATACCACTCTGGTCACTCTGGATATCTAACTTAGGACCGTGATCCGGTTCAGGGACAGTGCCTGGTGGGTAGTTTAACTGGGGCGGTTGCCTCCCAAAATGTAACGGAGGCGCCCAAAGGTTCCCTCAACCTGGTTGGCAATCAGGTGGCGAGTGTAAGTGCACAAGGGAGCTTGACTGTGAGACTGACAGGTCGAGCAGGGACGAAAGTCGGGACTAGTGATCCGGCAGTGGCTTGTGGAAGCGCTGTCGCTCAACGGATAAAAGGTACCTCGGGGATAACAGGCTGATCTTGCCCAAGAGTCCATATCGACGGCATGGTTTGGCACCTCGATGTCGGCTCGTCGCATCCTGGGGCTGGAGTAGGTCCCAAGGGTTGGGCTGTTCGCCCATTAAAGCGGTACGCGAGCTGGGTTTAGAACGTCGTGAGACAGTTCGGTCCCTATCCGCTGCGCGCGTAGGAAGTTTGAGAGGATCTGACCCTAGTACGAGAGGACCGGGTTGGACGAACCTCTGGTGTGTCAGTTGTTCCGCCAGGAGCACCGCTGATTAGCTACGTTCGGGATGGATAACCGCTGAAAGCATCTAAGCGGGAAGCCGGCCTCAAGATGAGACTTCCATACCATTTATGGTGAGAGGCTCCCAGCCAGACTACTGGGTTGATAGGCCGGATGTGGAAGCGTAGTAATACGTGAAGCTGACCGGTACTAATAAGCCGATGACTTGATAACACACCTGTTTTTGGTGCTTGCGTCCACTGAGTGGTTCTCGATGTACGGTCGGGAACTCAACAATGATCATGTCGTTGTTGGTTTTTGAAACATCAATAGTGTTTCGGCGGCCATAGCGAGAGGGAAACGCCCGGTTACATTCCGAACCCGGAAGCTAAGCCTCTCAGCGCCGATGGTACTGCAGGGGGGACCCTGTGGGAGAGTAGGACACCGCCGGACTTCTTTTAGTCGAAATGGCCACCCAAAGTTGGGTGGCCATTTCGCATTTACGGGCACAAT
>NZ_LMKF01000027.1:0-1527 GCF_001421275.1 Microbacterium sp. Leaf203
AACGGGTCCGGGGGACTACCACATCGCCGGCACCTCCCTCTGCGTCCCCGGCGACGCCGCCGACATTCGCAAGCAGGACAACGGCTGAACACCGCGGGGCAGGGCGATCAGGTGTCCTCTTATGTGGCGCCCGGGCCCACCCCGCTTCAGCGAGCGATCATCGAAGGGTTGACCAGTGGATAGGCGCACGCGAGGACATGCAGGCCGTGCCGTTTGCGCGGTTCTGGCGAGCTCGATGGTGATCATGTTGTCGTCGTGTGCGACTTCTGAGGGAGACACTATGAGTCCTGAACAAGCCCGCGACACGCTTGTATCCACCGTGGAGGAGACTTCGACCGTGCTCGATGTTTCAGGCTGGGCATGGACAGGGGCCCCCGAAGTCGGCAACTGTGGAGACCGGCCGGGTGAACGCGCGAACGACAACTACGGTTACAGCGCGCCACCGCAGTCCCGGGACTTTGCGGCAGACGCGCAGAAGGTCGCAGAGCACTGGAAGTCACTCGGCATGGAGGTTCGCGTTGTAGACAGCCCGTCGGTCGTCGTGTACGCAACGGGCGGACCCGTCGAGGGTTTGTCCTTCTCGACTGGGCCCGGTAATTACTACATCTTCGGTACCTCGCTGTGTGTTCCGGGTGACGCCTCAGAACTGCGCAAAAAAGACAACGGCTGAGCTTTCAACCGGCGCCCTGGTAGCGCAGAAAGATGGGCGTACGTGACGTCGTTTAGGGCATCCCTCGCAGTCCGTGGCGCGGCCTCATCCGTCACCGTCCTGGTCGCCGGTCTCCTTTTGACGTCCTGCGTGGCCTCGCTCGAGGCCACCGTGAGCGCGGATGAAGCGCGTGACTCTCTCGTCAGCACGGTCGAGGACAGCGCCGCGCAGCTCGATGTTGCGGGATGGTCTCGAAGCCACGCCCCCGAGGTGGGCGACTGCGGCCCGGGGAGCGGCGACAAAGCGAACTACTCCTATACCTACGGTGCCCCCGCGCCCGACAGTGATCGCGAGGCGGACGCGCGGAGGGTCGCCGACTATTGGCGCTCACTGGGCATGGAAGTCCGTCTGGTCGAAGGCCCTGCATACGTGGTGTACGGCAGCGGCGGTCCCGTTGAGGGGCTTACCTTCTCGACTGGTCCGGGCAGGTACTTCATCGCCGGCGAGTCCCTCTGCGTCCCCGGCGACGCCGCCGAGCTTCGCAAGCAGGACAACGCGTGACGAACTGTTCCCGATTTTCTTCGCACTCGAGGGAGGGTCACGTTGTGCGCGCAGCCACTTACACACGTGTCGCCGTTGGAGTGACGTTGTGCATCGCCGCCATCTCGGCGTCCGGCTGCGCGGCCGGGCAGGCTTCCTCGTTGAGCCCTGATCAGGCCCGTGGCGCGCTCGTATCGACTGTCGAGAACACCTCCAAGATCCTCGACGTTGACGGTTGGACCTGGGACGGGGCGCCGGAGGTCGGAAACTGCGGGCAGCGCAGCGGCGAGCGCGTGAACTACACCTACGGCTATGGCGCCCCGCCGCCCGATGGAGAC
>NZ_LMKF01000028.1:0-4655 GCF_001421275.1 Microbacterium sp. Leaf203
GCGACACCGAGGCGTTCGGGACGGACGAGGCGACGCGGGCGTGGGACGGGCTGCTACCTATTGCGGGTTCGAGCTCTCGTCATGGGGCATCAAGTCTTTTGCGAGACGCTGCCGGTGGCGCGTTGGTGCAGTCGGGTGCGTCGGAGGTGTCGTGGCTGCTCGGCGACGCGCGCGACGTGACGGCGACGGCGTCGAGCGGGGGAGTGCTCGACGACCTGGTGTCGTACGGCGACTTCGGTGGCGCGACATTCGCAACGTCGGGGTGGGATGCCGCGGTCGGTTACGACGGTCAGCCGGGGGATGCCACTCTCGGTGTGGACGAGTACTTCGCGCGCTCGTACGACCCGGGGGTGGGGTCGTGGTTGGAGGCGGATTCGTGGCGCGGTGAGCTTGGTGACCCGCAGTCGCTGAACCGGTACGCCTACGTGAAGAACTCGCCGGTTTCGTACGCGGATGCGTTCGGGTTTGCGCGGACGCGTGTGGGTGGCGGTTCGGGTTCGCGGCAGACGGCGTATCGGAGTGAGGCGCGGAACGAGGAGATCCGGTTCCGCAACCGCGTCAACGCCCACCGAACCACGATCGGACAGCCCCCGGCCCAGACCCCGGGGACGTCGAACGGGCGGTTCGGCGGCCCGGTACCCAAGGGCACGGTGCATCAGCCGCGGTCACGATCCGGCGGACTGCAATCGCTGCGGCACATCCAGACCGTCCGCGGTTGCGGGGCAATGGACCGGGGTTGCCGAGGAACGCTTTCACAGATCACGGGGGAGCGTGCGCCGGCATTGTCCGCCGGCGCGCGTGGTTTCAGCACTCTGACGGGGAACGTCTACGTCGCAAATTCACTCGATCTGACTAACGTGATGCACTGGGCGCCAGAAATCCGAAAGTTTGCCAACCTTCCTTCCACGGCGGTTGGGTTGGGCATCGCCTGGTACAACGGTAGTCGAGAGTGCCGGATCGCGAAAAACGGTCTCATTGTATGCGTTTCGGATACAAACCCGGCGGGAGGCGGAACTACCTTCGGAGACGTATTCGTGACGGACAGAAGTTTCTCCAGAGTGATGGCGGACGACGACTTACTTTCGCATGAGATGAGACATTCCGAGCAGCGGGCAGGGTGGGGAAATGTTGGGTTTCTTGTCGCCTACGGTTCTTCTATGGCAACATCGACTATATTCTCGGGAAGTTACGCCTGTTTGAACTATTTTGAAATTGATGCTGGGTTGAAGGAAGGGGGGTACGGACGTGTATGCAAATCGTAGACTTGCTGCGGGAGTGCGCGGTTTATTCATCGCCCTGCTGGTAGCAATTCTGGCGGCGGTGGTCGGTTGTGTTCCCAGTAGGCCGAACGACCTGCCACTTCAGTTGAGTATCCAATCCGGTGAAGTCGTGTTTCGCTGGTGCGGCGACGAAATACCAGGCGTCGAGGAAATTCAGATCGACTATGCGACCTTCCGCCCTCAGCGCGTGGATAAAGCTGCGGCAACGATTGAGGGCCTTTTCATGCTCTCCCCGGGGGTGCAGTTCTCCGCTAGTCAACCTCCAGCCGGGGCTATCTCTAGGGAAGTGCACCCAGTTCCACTCGGCGGCGGTCGTATTCTAATATTCGTGTTTATCAGCGCTTCTGACCCCTCCGTCTACTTGCCAAGCGCGTCCTACGCTATCTCGAACCGCGAACCGTCTCCTGGGGCCTGGATTTGGCCA
Source organism: Microbacterium sp. Leaf203 (assembly GCF_001421275.1). Taxonomy (NCBI): domain Bacteria; kingdom Bacillati; phylum Actinomycetota; class Actinomycetes; order Micrococcales; family Microbacteriaceae; genus Microbacterium; species Microbacterium sp. Leaf203. The sequence continues at coordinate 1,705 of NZ_LMKF01000028.1, forward strand.
GACGGTAGCGCGGCATCACCCCGGTGTTGATGAGAGGTATTGTGCGCACCGGGGCGTGGGATGTCATGTTCGGGTTAACTTTTTCATCGAGTGTGTTCTTATCTCTTAATGAGGTGGCCGAACCCACTCGGGTCCGGACCTCGTCGAAACCTGGGGGCTGCAAAACGCTGAGGGTCACTCGGTGCAAATGACTCTCCGTGACTCTGGGAGCGCAGAAATTGTTCCGACAAGAAGCAAGCAGTTGAGATGGTCCGAGTATCGGATTCACGTCAAAATCGAGTCAGCCTGTAAAATCAGATTGCGGAGAAAGTAACCATGGGTCGTCAAGTGACTTTCGCCCACAGTTCTCCATCGGGTCCTGGCTGCAAGCCGACACCTGGCGCGGCCAGCAAGACGACCCTCAATCCCTCAACCGATACGCCTACGTCAAGAACTCGCCCGTCACCTACGCAGACGCGTTCGGGTTCGTGCACATGCGCGTCAGCGAGGGCACCCGGTCAGTCCGTCCCGCGGGGGTCACCAGTCAGGCGCAGAGGAACAACGTGGGCTTGCTCAACCTGGCGAACCGGCGAAACCCGTCGGTCGGGAGCTTCTCGATCCCAGCGCTCGCGTCTTTTCAAAGACATCGCGCGGGCCCGCCGTGAACTCGACGGTTCGAAAGCCCGCATCACGCTCAGCAAAGACGACCGCACTTCGCCACGTCGCAACCATGACAGGGTGCACAGCTTCGGACTGGTCGTGTCGCAACGGGTGTGTCTTCTCCTACACAACGTGCAACACGAAGCCCAGCCCCGCCGTCAGAGCTACGCCGCAGCCAACTGTCGCTTGCGGCAGAGACGTGAAGGTGGGCACGTGCCCGGGCCAGGTCGCCATCAACGAGGCATGCGGACGCGCTTATGCCGACGCGAAAGCGAATGTCCGCAAACAAGACCAGTGGGTCCAGAATCTTTGGGACTGAACCCAAGGCGTCGACCGAGCCATCAGACCAGCGGTCCCACTGATCTCAGCAGGGACGGCCGCCGTGCGAGGTGCCGCTCGAGCGCCCAACGTTATTGTGCCGCCGAAAGTTCCGCTGATATCGCAAGAGACCCTGCTGGGGACCTGGAGCAAGCTCGATGCCGGCAAGCAACTAAACGTGCGGCAAGTTTCCACAGAGGATGAGCTGTTGAGAATTTATAAAAACTGGACTGCTGGCGCGTCACCCGTTGCGAACCCGGGGAATGGCGGCAGCGCTTTTCTGCTCGCGGACGGCACGCGCATCGGTTGGCGCCCTACCCCCAAGTCGGTCGGCCCCACCATCGACATAAAAATTGCGGCAGAGGGTAAGCAGTGGAAGATTCGCACAGGCGGGTAAGTCTAGGACGGTGATCGCGTTCTTCCAGACGCCCCTACTTCGCAAGATGGCGAAACTTAAAACTGAGACGAGCTGAGCGATGATCGGAGCAAAAGAGCATGGCCGAGAGACTGCGCTACTTAGGCGGCAGTGAAATGCTGTTCCCGCGCGGAGATTATCGTTGGGTCGATGTGCGGAGGTTTGAGGTGGTTGAGCCGGCAGCTGCTGTTGAGGTGTTGGCCAGCCTTGTCGCAAGCCCCTGGTACGACCACGGATATGACGTCCCTAGATCGGACGCCGCTGATCCTGGTGGGCGAATTCATGGGCCTTATAAACTAGACGCGATACGCGCCTCCAAATTCAATCCGATCGATAGGGACCGGGTTTTGGCACGGCTAAGAATGTGGGCGGATTTGCATGGCCCGACGCCGCAGTCCTTCTCGTCAGACTTGGAAGCGTTCGTTGAGAGCGTCGTTCCCGTTGGCTTCGATGTATGGGAGCTTCCTTTGCTAGGCGCGTTGGCAAGACGTGAGTGGGGGGACGTGGTCGGGGTTGACGGGTTCCATGAGTTCGTTGCGATTTCCCCCGGCCGAAATCTTTTGAATCTTGTCGTCGCCGCGGACGACTGATTGCAGCGAAGTGCTCACATCGCCAGCGGTCAACTGTGTCCCCTTCGACATAGGGAGTCTTACGGAGAGGCGGGTGGCACGTCGACGCCGACTGCAATCATTTCGAATAATGGGCGGGTGGGGTGCGGTTCGTTTGGGGTCTATCACATAGGAGCCGCGGGAGTTTCGCAGGCACTCACCGGGAACGCCGGATGTCTGAACTATTTCGAACTCGAAGCTGGATTGAAGGAGGGGAACTGTGACCAAATTTGTCGAAAGAAACGAAATGCTTCGTAATGGGATGCGCGTGTTGGCATCGCTCGTTGCAATTGCCAGTCTGGGAAGTACCCTAACCTCTTTTCTATGGAGCTCGAACAATGCCTTCCCAATTTTTGCGACAGAGGGTAGAGGCGGGCTGGAGTTTGTGTGGTGCGGGTCTGAAATTGGGCCTTACAGATATATTTCAGTCCACCATCGCAGCAGTTTGTCGGAGGACGGGGAAGATGAGGTCCTGTCCGCTTACGGAAGTTTTTCTCTGCACAATCGTGAAGCCTTTTCCCTTCGAACGGGTCCAAGTGGGCTGGATTTTCAAGGCAAAGAATTCGAGATGGGCGACGGCAGTCTGATTTTTATCTACTTCGGAGATTCCGCAAGCGAGTTGACGGGGCCGAACCCGCAGTTCACAGTGTCATCCAAGGCGCAGATATCGAACGGAAACTGGCTGTCTCCCGCTGGTGTTGTGACACAGGCACCTTGCTCGTGACCTTGAGCGGACCCTTTGCGCCCCTCAATAAGACTTTGGTGTGGGAGGAGATGGCTCGGTGATCTGTCGCACTGGTCCGAGTGACGCGCGAGATGGCGACCGCGCAGTAACGGCGACGCTAGACGCGGCGGGTCGAGTGGGTTCGACGTCGGAGGGCGCGAGCTACGCGTACGACGCCGCGGGCTCGAGGTCGTCGGCGACGGTGGACGGGCAGCGGACCACGTTTGCGCATGACGCCGCCGGCCGG
>NZ_LMKF01000029.1:0-81230 GCF_001421275.1 Microbacterium sp. Leaf203
CCCGGTGATCGACCCCGGTCGAACGCCCGGGGATTGGGTTTCAGCGCCGGTGCCCACACCACCTCGAGAAGGTGGTGTGGGCACCGGCGCTTCGCCGTACCCCGGCATATCGATGGGGGCGACCCCGGGTCTACGCTGACGGCACCGAGAAGGGACGCCGTCATGCTCTACACACACCTGGGGGTCGAGCCCCGGGTCCACCCCGATGCCACCATCGCCCCCACGGCGGTGATCAGCGGCGACGTGAGGATAGGCGCCAGATGCCAAGTTCTCCACGGTGCGGTGATCACGTCCGAGGGGAGCCCCGTCGTCCTCGGCGACGACTCCATCGTGATGGAGAACGCTCTCGTGCGCGCGAGCTCGGCGCATGCCGTCCACGTCGGTGCCCACACCCTGATCGGCCCGATGGCGAGCATTGCGGGCGCCGACATCGGCGAGGAGGTCTTTCTCGCGACCGGCACGCGCATCTTCAACGGCGCGGTGGTGGGCGATCGCAGCGAAGTGCGGATCAACGCCGTCGTGCACGTGCGCACCCTGCTGCCCCCGGACACCGTCGTTCCGATCGCCTGGGTGGCCGTGGGGCATCCCCTGCAGATCCTGCCTCCCGACCGGCACGAGGAGATCTGGGCCGCACAGAAGGAACTCGACTTCCCGGGTTACGTCTTCGCCTTGGATCGGCAGACGCCCGATCTCATGGTGCAGCTCACGGAACGTTATGGTCGAAGCTTGTCGCGGCACCGGACGGATCGACGCGTGGACCACGAGACCGTAGACATCACGAAAGACGCGCCGCCCCTCTGAGAGAGGAGCGGCGCGCCGTATCAGTCCTGAACGTCAGCCGGTGTTCTGCAGACCGGCGGCCACTCCGCTCACCGACAGCAGCAGGAGGCGCTGGTGTTCGGCATCCGGAGTCGGGTTGTCGGCGTCCGCATCCCGCAGCGCGCGCAGAGCCCGGAGCTGCAGAAGCGAGAGCGCGTCGACGTAGGGACTGCGCATCTTGACGGCGCGCTGGAGGATGGGCTTGTTGCCCAGCAGGTCGCCTCCGGTGATGCGCTCGACCCAGGATCGGGTGAGGAGCATCTCGTCCATCACGAGCTGCGCGAGGTCGTCGCGGTCGCCGAGGGCCAGGTAGCGGCGGGCAATGCGCTCGTCGGCCTTGGCGAGGCTCATGGCGACGTTGTCGATCATCGTGCGGAACAGCGGCCACTGCTCGTACGCGTCGCGCAGACGCTGCTCGTCGCCCACAGCGTCGAGGGCGGTGCCCAGACCGAACCAGCCGGCGAGGTTGATGCGCGCCTGCGTCCACGAGAACACCCACGGGATGGCGCGGAGGTCCTCGAGCGATTCGACCGACAGACCGCGTCGCGCGGGACGCGAACCGAGCGCCAGATGTCCGAGTTCTTCCATCGGGGTGACCGTCGCGAACCACGGTGCGAAGCCCGGAGCCTTGACGAGGGCGAAGAACCGCTCGCGCGAAGCGACGTCCATCGTGCTCGCCACGTCGGCGAACGCCTCGGCGGCGCCACGATTACGACGTTCGATCGAGGGGGAGGATGCCGTGAGAACGGCGGCCGCCACCTGATCGATGTGACGCATGGCGATGTCCGCGTCGCCGTACCGAGCGAAGATGACCTCGCCCTGCTCGGTGAGCTTGAACCGGCCGTCCACCGAGTGGGGCGGCTGCGCGAGGATCGCGGAGTTGGCGGGCCCACCGCCGCGGCCCAGGGCCCCGCCGCGACCGTGGAACAGCGTCAGTTCGATGCCCTCGGCCTGGGCCCATGTGGAGATCTCGGCTTGGGCCTCGTAGAGGGCGAGGTTCGCCGCGACCGGGCCGACGTCCTTCGACGAGTCGGAGTAGCCGAGCATGACCTCGAGGCGGCGACCCGTGGCATCCAGTCGGCTCACGAACGAGGGGTGCGACACGATCTCGGCCAGGATGCCGGGAGCCGCCTGCAGGTCGGCGAAGGTCTCGAACAGCGGGATGACATCGAGCACCGGAAGCGTCTCGCCCGGGCCCATCGCGTACGAGGCGAGTTCGTGCACGTTGGCGAGGTCTTCGGCCGACTGTGTGAAGGAGACGATGTAGCGTCCGGCGGCGCGCGGTCCGAAGCGCTCCTGCACGTACGCGATCGAGCGGAAGACCTCGAGGACCTCGTCAGTCTGCTCGCTCCGGGCTCCGCCGGCGCGCAGTTCGTCGAGGACCTTGCGGTGCACGGCGGAGTGCTGACGCACCTCGAGCTCGGTCAGGTGGAAGCCGTAGGTCTCGACCTGCCACACGAGACGCTGCAGGGCGCCGTAGGCCTGACGAGCGGCACCCGCCGCCACCAGCGAATCCTGCACGGTGCGCAGGTCGGCGAGCAGGTGCTCGGGGTCGCGGTACGCGAGGTCGGCGTTGCGGGTACGGGTCGCCGCGATCTTGCGGGCGAGCAGCAGCAGGATCCGCCGGTGCGGCTCATCGGGGGAGCGCTCGGCGATCTCGGCCGCAGCGTCCTCGTCGGCGGCGCGCAAGCGGTGCCACAGCGCGACGAGAGCGTCGCTGGGCGGGGTGCTCTCGGCATCCAGGGTCAAACCGCGCCCCACGCGCTGGGTCGTGCGCTCGAGCCCGAGGAGCACGTGCTCGCTCGCGATCGCGGCGGCCTTGCGGGTGACGGATGCCGTGACGAAGGGGTTTCCGTCACGGTCGCCGCCGACCCACGAGCCGACGCGCACGAACGGCTTGACGATCGGCGCGCGGGATCCGGCGTTCTCGCCCTGCAGGATGTCGTCGATGCGGCGGTAGACGCGCGGGACCGCGGTGTAGAGCGTCTCATCGAACACGGACATGACGGAGCGGACCTCGTCGACGGGCGACGGCTTCTCACGCCGTAGAGGGGCGGTGCGCCAGAGCGTGTCGATCTCTTCGAGCATGCGACGCTCGGCACGACGGCTCTCGGTGCCACCCGCGGAGGCATCGTCGTGCTCCGACAGCAGCTCGGAAAGACGTCGGATGCTGGTCGATATCGCGCGGCGGCGGGCCTCGGTGGGGTGCGCGGTGAAGACCGGGTGGAAGCGGAGCGCCTGGAGGCGTGCGAGCGCCGTCTCTTCGCCGACCTCGCTCGAGAGCCGCTCGAAAGCGCTCGCGATCGTGTCGGGGGTGCCGCTGCGCGAGGGATGATCGCCACGCTCGCGCAGCACGCGGACGCGCTGGTGCTCCTCGACGAGGTTCACGAGATGGAAGTAGGCCGTGAAGGCCCGGGCCACCTCGTCCGCCCGCTCGATCGAGAAGCCGTCGGCGATCGCGGCCGCCCGTTCGAACGCCTCGGGCGTCTCGTCGGTGTAGGCCTGGATCGTCGCCGATCGCAGTCGCTCGACGTCGTCGTACAGTCCGGGGGAGCCGCTCTCCTGAAGGACGCGGCCCAAGAGCGATCCCAGCAGGCGCACATCGGCACGCATCTGTTCGGGGAGCTCCTGGCCGGCTTCGAAGCGGCCCACGAGGTCGATGGCCTCGGTCGGGGTCAGTTCACGCACACGCCCCAGATTATCGGCGTCGAGGGGGCATCGATTCACGTGTAACGGCATGCGACGGTCCGGCGGGTCGAACACCGGACAATCTTCGGCCGCGCCCGGGTGTCACCGCAGTGATTCGGGGCGCGGGGGCTCGGCATCCCGAAATCTCCGGCGTACGGCACGGGCGGGCGCCGCACGCCTCGGGGCGGGGGATACTCGTGGCGAGCGGACCGCCGGGCCCGCCGAAGGAGGAACCGTGAGCGACGACGCCCTGCGGGAGGCCGCCGACACCATGCGAACCGTGCGCGCGCGCTGCGCCTGGACGCGGACCATCGACCACCGCGATCTCGTGCCGTACCTCGTCGAAGAGAGTGCCGAGGTCATCGACGCCGTCGAGTCCGGCACGCGCAGCGACCTCCGCGAGGAGCTCGGCGACCTGCTCTGGCAGGTCCTGTTCCATGCCGAGATCGCCGCGGGCGATGTCGACGATCCCTTCGACATCGACGACGTCGCCCGGGGACTCACCGAGAAGATGGTGCGGCGGCATCCGCACGTGTTCGCGGATGCCGTGGCCACCACACCCGAAGAGGTGCTGGTGCACTGGAATGCGGCCAAGGCCGCCGAGAAGAGCACGCGCACCAGCGTGCTCGACGGGGTCAGCGACCACATGCCCGCTCTCGCGCTCGCGCAGAAGGTGATGGGGAAGGCCGCGCAGGTCGGTGTCTGCGCGCCGACGCATCACCTGGCCGACCCCGCGACCGAAGCGGAGCTCGGCGACGCGCTGCTGACCCTGGTGCATCTGGCGCGCTCGCGCGGCTGGGACGCCGAGCGCGCCCTGCGCGAACGCGTGCGCGACCTGCGGACCGAGGTGCGTGAGGCGGAGGCGGAGGCGGGCCCGCGATGACGGGCTCCGCGTGAGCGCACACGGTCCGGTGCGGCCGGAGCGGGTGATCTCGACCGCCGGCGGGCGACGCGCCGGACGACGGACCGCCCGCGCCGCTCTGGAAGAATGGGGCCGTGGCATCCGTGAACCCGCCGCGCGGCATGCGCGACTTCCTCCCCGCTGACAAGGCCCGTCGCGAGCGCGTGCTCGCCGTCATCCGCGAGCGTTACCGCGCCCACGGCTTCGACGAGATCGAGACCCCCGTCATGGAGGACTACGACCGCCTGCACGCCGGGATCGGCGGCGACAACGAGAAGCTGTCGTTCAGCATCCTCAAGCGGGGGATGGATGCCGAGGGCATCCGCGCCGCCGCCGACGACCCTGCCGCGCTGGCCGACCTGGGCCTGCGCTACGACCTCACCGTGCCCCTCGCCCGGTTCTACGCCACGCACCGCGCACAGCTCCCGACGGTGTTCCGCTCGATCCAAATCGCCCCGGTCTGGCGCGCCGAGCGCCCGCAGAAGGGGCGCTACCGCCAGTTCATGCAGTGCGACATCGACATCATCGGCGACGCCTCGGCGCGTGCCGAGGCCGAACTGATGACCGCGAGCCTCGACGTCCTCGACGCGCTGGGTCTCGAGGGCGGGTCGATCCGCGTCAATGACCGGCGCGCCCTCGACGCGATGCTCGACGTCTTCGGCTTCGCGCCCGATGAGCGCCCGGGTGTGCTCATCACGATCGACAAGCTCGACAAGGTCGGCCCCTCGGGGGTGGTGGAAGAGCTGCGCGGACGCGGGGTGAACGCCTCGGCCGTCGACGCCTTCGCCGCCTACCTGGAGCGGGCCGCGGCCGAGCCGTCGTTCGACGAGCCCGGCATCCGCGCGGCGCTGCCCGACGGCATCCCGGACGAGGTCGTCGCGCACCTCGTCGATCTCGGCGACACGGTGGCCGCCGCGCGCGGGGGAGCCGTTCCCCTGGTCTTCGACCCGTTCCTCGTGCGGGGCATGGGCTACTACACGGGCACGATCTTCGAGCTCGCCCACCCGAGCGTCGACTACTCGCTCGGCGGCGGCGGCCGGTACGACGGCATGATCGGGCGCTTCCTCGGCCAGCAGGTTCCGGCCGTGGGCTTTTCGATCGGGTTCGAGCGCATCGTCGACCTGCTGCCGGCCACCGACGCCGACGGCGAGCGCGCGATCGTCCTCGTCCACGATCGCGAGGTGTCGTTCGCGCGACTGCTCGCGCTGAAGACGGCGCTCATCGCCGACGGCGCGCGCGTGCGCGTGGAGCAACGCGCGAAGAACATGAAAGCGCTGCTCGAGCGTTCCGCGGCGGACGGCTACGCCTCGTTCGCGAGCGTGAACGCCGACACGACCCCCGAGACCCTCGAGGTCAAACCGCTCGCCTGACGACGACGGGAGGGGATGCCGGCCACCGCTGCCGTGCCCCGACCCACGGCGCGCGGGTCGGGGTCACGCCACCGCGCTGATGAGGGCTTCGGCAGGGTTCTCCGCGGCGAGGCGTTCCAGGCGAACCGCGGTCTCGGCATCGCGCGGAGAGAACCACACCACGCGCGAGCCCAGACCGTCGTCGATCCAGAGACTGGACATCTCGAGATGGAGTTCGCCCACGCGGGCGTGGACGAGGTGCTTGTTCGCGTTGCGTTCTCCTCCGACGTCGCCGAGCCGCCACAGTTCGGCGAAGCGCGGGGACTCCTCCTCGAGTTCGGCGACGAAACGCTGCCAGGAGGGTTCCTCGTGGTGGCGGCCGTACGCGGCGCGCAGGCGCGCGGCGATCCTCCGCTGGGCGTGGTCGAGGTCGACGTGCGAACGCTGCCACTCGGAATCGGTGAACAGCAGAACGGCGCAATTGCGTCGCTCGGCGGGCATCTCGTCGAGGTCGTCGAAGAGATACCGGTACGCGCGGTTGTAGGCGCGGATGTCGAAACGCGCGGTCTGGACCGCGGCCGGGTAGGGGAGGAGCTTCTCGAGCAGGTCGAGATGAGTGGCTCCGACGCACAGCCGCGCCTCGCGGTCGGGCACCGGCAGGTCGGCGAGGGCGAACAGGTGGTCTCGTTCGTCATCGCTCAGCCGGAGTGCTCGCGCGATCGCGGCGACGACCTGGGCGGAGGCCGCGATCGGACGCCCCTGCTCGAGCCAGGTGTACCAGGTCAGCCCCACCCCGGCGAGCTGTGCGACCTCTTCGCGGCGCAGGCCAGCGACGCGGCGTCGTATCCCCTCGGGAAGCCCCACGTCGGAGGGGCGGAGGCGCGCTCGTCTACTGCGGAGGAACCCCGCGAATTCGGCGCGCACATCGTCGGATCGAGTCATGGCATCCCTCCCTCTCCGGCGATCATAGGACGCGCTTCCATCATCGCGACGTCGGAGGGGAGTGGTGCCACTACCAGGATGAGCGCACTCCTGGTACCAGGATGCGACGGCCCGCATGCTGGCACCATGACGACTTCTGCACACCCCGGCACCGCGACCGCTCCGGTGCCTATCCGCCCCGGCGCTTCCGCCGAGGTGCCCACGTGGCGCTACCTCGGATTCCTCCTGGGGCCCGGGGTGGGGACCTTCGCCTTCAACGCGGTGACCGTGATCCTGCCGACTCTCCGTGAGCGGTTCGGGGCGGGGGACGTCGCCCTCGAGCTCGTGATCGCGGGGTACGGCATCCCGTTCGCCGTGCTCCTCATCCTGGGCGGCCGACTGGGCGATCGCTTTGGGCGGCACCGTCTCTACGTCGTCGGGATGGGGCTCTTCCTCATCTCGGCGATCGCCTGCGCCCTCGCACCGTCGATCGAGACGCTCATCGCCGCCCGCATCGTGCAGGGAGTCGGAGCGGCGCTCTGCACACCCCAGGTGCTCGCGACGATCCAGGCGACATCGCAGGGCGCGGCGCGCACCCGCGCGATCGCCGCGTTCGGGGCGAGCGGCGGCATCGGCGCCGCCGTCGGCCAGGTCGCGGGAGGGGCACTGGCAGCCTTGTCTTTCGGGCCGGTCGAGGGATGGCGCGCGGTCTTCGTGGTCGTCGCGCTCATCGCCGTCGCCGCGATCTCGCTCGCCCCTCTGGCACCTCGCTCCCGCGCGCACGAGGTCGTCGCGATCGACCTGGTGGGCACGGCGGCACTCGGCCTCGGCATCCTGGCTGTCTCGGTGGCGCTGACCTTCGGTCCGGTCTGGAACTGGTCGTGGCCCGTGGCGGTCACGCTGGTCGTCGCGGCGGTGTCTCTGGGGGCGATGTGGATGCACCAGAACGCGATCGAACGCTCGGGCCGGGTTCCCCTGCTGCCGCCCAGCGTGCTGCGACTGCGGCCCCTGCAGCTGGGCCTGGCCGCCGCGGCGCTCTTCTTCGCCGGGTACTCGGCCCTGCTCTACGTCTTCCCGCGCGCGGTCGAGGCCGGAGGGCTGTCGTCACTCGAGGCCGGAATGGCTCTCTTGCCGTTCGCCGTCGTGTTCGCCGCGATGTCGCTGGCCGTCGCTCGCATCCAGGCCAAGATCGGGGACTCGACCCTCGTGCTCGGCGTCTCGATGCAGATCGTCGCGCTCGTCGGAATGGCGGTGACGCTCGTCTTCGGGTGGGGGCACGACATCGGCCTCTGGCTGCAGCCCGCTCTCGTCGTGCTCGGGGCGGGGCAGGCGCTCATCTTCTCGCCGCTCACCCAGCTCGTGGTGCGCGAGGTGCCCGTCGAGGCTGCCGGCCTGTCGGGCGGGATGTTCAGCACCGCGCAGCAGCTCGCCCTCTCGTTCGGTGTGATCGTCATCGGAGGAATCGTGACGCTCACCGGCGTCGCCGGCCGCACCGAGCTGCTCGCGGGGCTCGCCCTCGACATCGTGCTGGCGGTGGCCGTGCTCGCTCTCGCCGTGGCCCTGCGCGCGCGGAGCCGGTCGGCGGCGCGGTGAGTCGCGGCATCCCGTCTGAATGGTGTTCACGGGATGCCGGGAGCCCGACGTCTCCCCACCGTCACGGCGCGTCCACCGCTCGTTCACCGCGGGCGGGTGTCATCGGAGGATGCGAACGCGTCGACCGGTGACCCTGACCGCGGCGTCGGTCGTCGCGCTCGCCGGCGCCGGGGCCGTGGGGCTGCGGACCCTCATCTCCCGTCAGGCGGCGATCGCCCGGCGCCGCATCGGCAAGCCCCTCGGCGAGCAGGCGCTCGACGCCGACCGCGTCTGGCGCCGCAAGAAGCACCCGGGCGAGCCGGTCGAGCTGCTCGTGCTCGGCGACTCGATCGCCGCGGGTCTCGGCGCGGGACACCGTCGAGACACGCTCGGCGCGCGGCTGGCGAAGGGCATCGCCCGTGAGGCCGGGCGCCCGGTGCGGTTGCGGACCGCCGCGGTGGTGGGTTCGGAGACCTCGGCCCTGGCCGGTCAGGTCGCCGCGCTCCCGGAGGGGTACCGGCCGGATGCCGCGGTCATCGTCGTGGGCGGGAACGACGTGACGCACCGCATACCGGCGTCGCGCTCGGCGGAGCAGCTGGAGCAGGTCGTGCGCGAGTTGCGAGGGCGCGGGATACCTGTCGTCGTCGGCACGTGTCCCGACCTCGGGACCCTCCGGGCGATTCCGCAGCCGCTGCGCGCTCTCGCGGCCCGCTCGTCGCGGCAGCTGGCGTCGGCGCAGTCCGCGGCGGTCCACCGTGCCGGAGGGCGGGTCGTGGCCCTCGCGCGGGCGGTCGGCCCGGTGTTCGCCGAGCGACCCGACGAGATGTTCAGCGTGGACCGGTTCCACCCCAGCGCACTCGGGTACCGGCGGACGGCGGACGCGCTGCTCCCGGCGGTGCTCGCGGCTCTCGAACCGGTGCGTCGGCCCGGCGCGCTCGTCGGTGATGTGCCGGACCGCGCGAGCGAGCAGAACTCCTGAATCGCTGATCGGGCGAGCACGTCCCGCGCCGGATTCCTGCGGCTCAGGCGCCACGCGCGCCGAAACCTCAGGAGTTCGGTCCGCCCCCGATCCCCGGCGGACGCATAGCTCGCGGTTCTACCGTTCTTCCACGCCTCCCATCGATGTCTTCCTCAGCACCTGGCGCGCCGATCCGATCACGCTCGGCGTGCTCTTCGTGGCATCCGCGGTCTACCTCTCGGGCGTTCGACGCGTCCGCCGACGCGGAGAGACCTGGCCCGTACTGCGCACGATCGGCTTCTTCGCGCTCGGGCTGCTGCCCTACGCGGTGATCGAGTTCGGCTTCCTCGGGGTGTACTCATCAGAGCTGCGGTGGGCGTTCTCGACGCGCGTCGCCCTGCTCATCTTCGCGGTCCCCGCCGGTATCGCGGCCGGGCGCCCGCTCGACCTCGTCCCCTCGGGCATCCGCGAACGCTTCCTCGCGTCGAGGATCACGCGCGTCTTCGGCAACGCGATGGTCGCCACCGTCGTCATCGCCGCGGTCTTCTGCCTCTTCCTCACCCCGATCGCCGGCATCCTGCGCGTGAATCCGGTGGTCGAAGCCTCGCTCGGGATCGTCGTGCCCCTCGTCGGGCTCGCGATGGTGCTGCCGATGATGGCGCTCGGCGCGGTCCACACCGGCACCTTCATCGCGATCGAGTTCCTGCTCGCGTTCGTCGAGCTGCTGATCGACTCGGTGCCCGGTCTGCTGATGCGTCTGAACGACAACGTGCTGGATCTGATCCCGGATGCCACGCAGGCGGTGTCGTGGTGGCCCTCGCTGCTGCACGACCAGCACCTCGCGGGCGACATGATCTGGTTCATCGCCGAGTTCGCCGACGTGCCGATCCTCGTGATCCTCATGGTCCGGTGGATGCGCAGCGACCGGGTCGAGGCCAAGGGCTTCGACGACCTCTCGGACGAGGAGTACGACGAGATGACGCGCGCCCACCTGCGCGGAGAGCGTTGACCCGCCGCTCGCACGCCGACAGGCTGGGGGAGTGCGCACCCACGAAGACGTCGACGCGTTCCTGACCGAGACCCTCATCGGGGCCGACCCCGCGGGAGAAGCCGCGCTCGCCGCCCAGCACGAGGCCGGACTGCCCGCGATCGAGGTGGCGCCGGTCAACGCGAAATTCCTGCACCTGCTCACGCGGATCGCCGGCGCGCGGCGAGTGCTCGAGGTCGGCACTCTCGGTGGGTACTCGACGATCTGGTTCGCCCGGGCCGTCGGCGAGACGGGACGGGTCGTCACCATCGAGGCGGAGCCGGCGAACGCCGAGATCGCCCGCGCCAACCTCGCGCGTGCGGGAGTCGCGGATCGCGTCGAGGTGCGCGTCGGCCGCGGAGCGGACGTGCTGCCGACCCTCGTCGACGAGGAGCCGTTCGACCTCGTCTTCATCGACGCCGACAAGGAATCGAACGAGACCTACCTCGACTGGGCCGCGCGCCTCGGCCGACCCGGCACGGTCGTGGTGCTCGACAACGTCGTGCGCGGGGGAGAGGTCGCCGACGCCGACACGCCCGACGGCAAGGTGCAAGGCGCTCGCCGCGGCATCCTGATGCTCGGCGCCGACCCCCGTTTCGACGCCACCGCCCTGCAGACCCTCGACCGAAAGGGGTGGGACGGGGTGGCGGTGGCGATCGTGGTGGATCCGACCGCGTCCTGACTCGGCCGCACGCCCGACGGACGGGGTCACTAGACTCGACCACGGACCGACGACGCTCCGCCCCCTCTCCACCCAAGAACCAACGAGGAGTCCTTCGTGGCACTTATCGAGGCTGTCAACGCGCGCGAGATCCTGGATTCGCGCGGTAACCCGACCGTCGAGGTGGAGGTGCTCCTCGACGACGGAATCGTCCAGCGGGCCGCCGTCCCCTCCGGCGCGTCCACCGGCGCGTTCGAGGCCTACGAGCTGCGCGACGGCGACAAGAGCCGCTACAGCGGCAAGGGCGTGCTGAAGGCCGTCGCCGCGGTCGTCGACGAGCTCGGCCCCGCCATCGAGGGCGTCGAGGCCAGCGAGCAGCGCATCATCGACGAGATCCTCATCGAGACCGACGGCACCGAGAACAAGTCGCGCACCGGCGCCAACGCCATTCTCGGCGTCTCGCTCGCCGTGGCCAAGGCCGCCGCCGACAGCGCCGACCTTCCCCTCTTCCGCTACCTCGGCGGACCCAACGCGCACCTGCTGCCCGTTCCGCTGTTCAACGTCATCAACGGTGGCGAGCACGCCGACAACGGCATCGACTTCCAGGAGTTCTTCCTGGCCCCCATCGGCGCCGAGACCTACGGCGAGTCGCTGCGCTGGGGCACCGAGGTCTACCACGTCCTCAAGGGCGAGCTGAAGTCGGCCGGCTACAACACCGGCCTGGGCGACGAGGGCGGCTTCGCCCCCGACCTGCCCAGCAACCGCGAGGGTCTCGACTTCCTGATCCGCGCGATCGAGAAGGCCGGGTTCACCCCCGGCGCGGACATCGCCGTCGGCCTCGACGTCGCCGCCACCGAGTTCTACAAGGACGGCGTCTACACGGTCGAGGGCAAGGAGTGGAGCGTCGACACGCTCGTCGACTACTTCGCCGACCTCGTCGCGAACTTCCCGATCGTCACGATCGAGGACGCCCTCGCCGAGGACGACTGGGACGGCTGGAAGAAGCTGACGGATGCCATCGGCTCCAAGGTCCAGCTCGTCGGTGACGACCTGTTCGTCACCAACCCGAAGCGCCTGCAGCAGGGCATCGACCTCGGCGTCGCCAACTCGCTGCTGGTCAAGGTCAACCAGATCGGCACGCTGTCCGAGACGCTCGACGCGATCTCGCTGGCCACCCGCTCGGGCTACACCTCGATGCTGTCGCACCGCTCAGGCGAGACCGAGGACACCACCATCGCCGACCTCGCCGTCGCGGTCAACGCCGGCCAGATCAAGACCGGCGCCCCGGCACGTAGCGAGCGCGTCGCGAAGTACAACCAGCTGCTCCGCATCGAAGAAGACCTCGGCACCGCCGCGGTCTTCGCGGGCCGCTCGGCGTTCCCCCGCTTCAAGGGCTGATCGACCGACCATCGAGGAGGGGGAGCCGCACGGTTCCCCCTCCTTCGTCGTTTTCGCTGGACGGATGCCGAGCACCCGGCGCGTCCCCAGGGGCCCCCGGGCCGGCGACGTAGACTCACTCGCGGCCCGAATCCCGGGCGGGATGACGACGAAAGGGATGCCGTGGAGCGACCGACACTGCCGCCCCGCCGTCCCGCGGCATCCGAGGCTCCGACGTCGCGTTCCAAGGCGTCGAAGAGCTCGGCGAAGGCGCCCGCGCGTCCCGTGCGACAGCCCGTGCGCCCCTCGGCCGAGGAACGCCGCGTCGACGTGCGCGAGTGGCTCGGGCGGGTGCGCATCTCGGGCTTCGTCGTGATCATGCTGGGCCTGGTCGTGCTCGGGACCTTCGTGCTCGTCCCGACGGTAGGGACGTACATGGATCAGCGTCAGCAGATCCAGGCGTTGCGGAGCGCTGTGCAGCTGAGCAAGTCCGAGGTCGCCGACCTGCAGACCCAGCGCGATCGATGGTCGGACCCCGCGTACATCCGGACGCAGGCGCGCGAGCGGCTCGGGTACACCTTCCCCGGCGAGGTCGTCTACCTCATCGACAACGACCTCCCCGCCTCGGCGACACCGCAGGAGCAGGACGACGTCAGCGGAGACGTGGGGCAGACCCGTACCGACTGGATGGCGCAGCTCGTCCGCTCGGTCACCTCGTCGGGCGCCGCGCAGGTCGCCGTCCCCGACATCACGATCGGCGTCCCGGACCCGACTCCCGCGCCCGACGCCCCGGCCGGCTGAGCGGCCCGACGGAGTGTCGGAGACCCCGGGTACCCTGGAGTCGATGACTACCGCAACGCTTCCCCCCGCCTCCGACGCCGACCTGGCCGTTCTGCAGTCGCAGCTCGGCCGTGTACCGCGCGGCGTCGTGGGGATCGCCGCGCGCTGCGTGTGCGGCAATCCGACCGTGGTGGCGACCTCGCCGCGTCTCGACGACGGCAGCCCGTTCCCCACGTTCTACTACCTCACCCACCCCGCCGCGACGGCGGCGATGTCGGTGCTCGAGGCGGGGCACGTCATGAAGGAGTTCTCCGACGAGCTCGCCGAAGACGAAGAGCTGCAGCAGCAGTACCGCGCGGCCCACGAGGCGTACCTCCGCGACCGCGCAGCGTACGGCGAGCCCGAAGAGATCGCCGGCATCTCGGCCGGAGGCATGCCCACGCGCGTGAAGTGTTTGCACGCCCTGGCGGGGCACGCGCTCGCGGCCGGCCCCGGCGTCAATCCGATCGGCGACCGCGCCCTCGCGCGCGGCACCTGGTCGCCCGAGCGGTGCCAGTGCGAAAGCCCCGGGACCGGCGGATGAAGCGCGTCGTCGCCGTCGTGGCATCCGTTCTTCTCGTGACGGTGCTGAGCGGCGCGACGACCATGCCCGCGGCGGCCGTGTCGGTCCCGGCGTCGGTCAGTCCGCAGGCGCCCGCCAATCCTGTGCCCGAGGATCCGACCGATTCGGTCCGCGCGGGCGAGTACTGGCTCGACCAGTACGGCGTCCGAGAGGCATGGAAGACGACGCGCGGCGCGGGGCAGAAGATCGCCGTCATCGACACCGGGATCGGGCGCGGTCCCGCCGAGTTCAACGGAGCCGTCGCGGGTGGCACCGACGTCTCGGGCGTGGGGGCCGCCGACGGACGCACCCCCGTCGGTGCCGTCGACGCGAACCACGGCAGCTGGGTGGCCTCTCTCGCCGCGGCACGCGGCACCGGTAACGGTCGCGGCATGATCGGCGTGGCGCCCGAAGCCGAGCTGCTGTCCATCTCGGTCGGCTTCGGGGCTGCGAGCACCAAGCCCTTCACCGACCAGATCGCGGACGCCATCCGCTGGGCGGTCGACAACGGTGCGACGGTCATCAACATGTCGTTGACGACCAACACCCTCGACTGGGACACCAGCTGGGACACCGCTTTCGAGTACGCCTTCGACCACGACGTCGTGATCGTGGTCGCCGCGGGCAACAGGGGGAGCGGCACCGACCGCGTGGGCGCCCCCGCCACCATTCCGGGGGTGCTCGCCGTGGGAGGCGTCGACCCGACCGGCGCGGCGAGCAACGACGCGTCGACGCAGGGCATCACCATCGGGCTCTCCGCCCCGAGCGAGCGACTCATCGGCGTCTCGGCCGACGGCACCCTGGTGCAGTGGAACGGAACGAGTGGCGCCGCCCCGATCGTCGCCGGCATCGCCGCTCTCGTCCGCGCCGCGCATCCGGGAATGGATGCCGACAACGTCCTCAACCGCCTGATCCAGACGGCGAAGCCGGCCGCGGGCGCTTCCGCGCGACCCGACAAGCTCTACGGGTACGGTCTGGTGGATGCCGCGGCCGCCGTGTCGGCGCGGGTCGAGACCGTGTCGGAGAACCCGCTGGGGAGCCTCGAGGAATGGATCCGGCTGTACCGCCGGGCGGACGCGCAGCCGTCGCCCGAGCCGACCTCGACCCCGGTCGTCATCCCCCCGCTGCCGCCGATCGAAGCCGCGCCGGCGGCGAGCTCGCCCCTGCTGCCGTCTCGCGATAGCGTTCTGTACGGATCGCTGCCGCTCGGTGCCGCCACACTGACCGCTATAATGATTGCGCTCGGTGTCACTGCTGCTGCCCGGCGAATCCGACAGGCGCGCGTCTCCCGCGAGCCGAGCCGCACCACAAACGAGGAGTCCCTCACATCGTGACCACTACCGTGCCCAGAATCCTCATCGTCGGTGGGGGCTATGCAGGTTTCTACACCGCCTGGAAGCTCGAGAAGCTCCTCGGCCGTAACGAAGCCGACGTCACGCTCGTCGACCCGCTGCCGTACATGACGTATCAGCCCTTCCTCCCCGAGGTCGCTGCGGGCGAGATCGAGCCGCGCCACGTCGTGGTGGGCCTTCGTCGCCACCTCAAGCGCACGACGGTCATCGCGGGCAAGATCACGGGCATCTCGCACGCGACCAAGACCGCGACGATCACGCCGATCGCCGGTGACGAGACCTTCGAGCAGAGCTACGACCACATCGTCGTGACCGCCGGTGCCGTCTCGCGCACCTTCCCGATCCCCGGCATCGCCGACAACGCGATCGGACTCAAGACGATCGAAGAGGCCGTCGCCATCCGCGACCGCCTCACGTCGAACTTCGACAAGGCGTCGGTGCTGCCGGCCGGCCCCGAGCGCGACCGTCTGCTGACCGTCGTGGTCGTCGGCGGCGGATTCGCCGGTATCGAGGTCTTCGCCGAGCTCCGTGCCTACGCGTCGTCGCTACTGAAGCAGTACCCGACCCTGTCGTTCGACGACACGCACTTCCACCTCATCGAGGCCATGGGGCGCATCATGCCCGAGGTCTCGCAGAAGACGAGCGAGTGGGTTCTCGCCGACCTCGCGAAGAAGGGTGCCTTCGTGCACCTCGACACGCAGGTCAAGGGTGCCGTCGACGGCATCGTCGAGCTCTCCACCGGTGAGAACCTCCCGACCGACCTGATCATCTGGACGGCCGGAGTCATGGCCAACCCCACGGTCGTCCGTGGCAGCGACCTCCCCGTCGAAGAGCGCGGTCGCATCCGCACCCGCCCCGACCTGCGCGTCGGAACCGACGACGAAATCGTCGAGGGTGCCTGGGCGGCCGGCGACGTTTCAGCGGTTCCCGACCTCTCGGGTGGCGGTGTCGGCGGTTTCTGCGTCCCCAACGCGCAGCACGCGGTGCGCCAGGGCAAGCTCATGGCCAAGAACCTCGTGGCCGTCCTTCGCGGCGAAGAGCCCAAGGAGTACAACCACAAGAACCTCGGTGCCGTCGCCGGCCTGGGCCTGTACAACGGTGCGTTCCAGTCGGGCAACATTGCTCTGACCGGTCTCATCGCGTGGTTCGCCCACCGTGGGTACCACGGCCTGGCCATGCCCACGTGGGAGCGCAAGTTCCGCGTGGTCGGCGACTGGATGCAGAACTTCTTCCACGGCCGCGAGGTCGTCAACCTCGAGGCCGTTCAGAAGCCCCGTGCCGCGTTCGAGGAGTTCGCCGCGCGTCCGCGTCCGGCAGCTCCCGCCGCCGAGGCCCCCGCGGCTCCGGCCGAGAAGAAGGCCGAGCCCGTCGCGGCCAAGTAAGCCCTCGTTCGAGACCCCCGCGCCCCTGGGTGCGGGGGTCTCGTCGTTTCCGGATGCCGCGGGGCCACTTTCGCCGCCCCGTCACGGGTGAGGCATTCCGCGCCGGGTTGCGGCGTCCGGGGTCCGCGTGTCGGGGTGGCTGTGCCGGGCGTGCGTGATCGGAGCGGTGCGGCGTCTCGTCGTGGCCCCGGGGCCACCTACGCCGCCCCGAGGCCACTTTCGCCGCCCCATAACGGGTGCGGCACCCCGCGCGACCGGCGCGCGGCCGCCCCGCGATACGGTGGAGGCTCGGGCCCCCGTAGCCCAATGGCAGAGGCAGGCGACTTAAAATCGCTTCAGTGTGGGTTCGAGTCCCACCGGGGGTACCAGTGCTCCGTCTCGTGGACATCCCCTGGGAGTCCCCGGCCGCTGCCCGTAACGCTGTGCGGCCCGCGGTTACACTGAAGGGCAATCTCTCGAACGGAGTGTGGGGACTTATGTGGGAGTGGCTCGTACCGGTCATCGTGATCGTCGGCATCCTGATCATCGCCGGCATCTACCTGTGGGCCACCTATAACGCCCTCGTCGCGCTGAACGTGCGTGTCGACGAGGCGTGGAGTGACATCACGGTCCAGCTCAAGCGACGCGCCGACCTGCTGCCCAACCTCATCGAGACGGTGAAGGGGTACGCGGCTCACGAGAAGGCCGTGTTCGAGAACGTCACGCGCGCCCGCGCCGAGACGCTCTCGGCGCAGAGCCCTGCCGAGGCCGGTGTCGCCGAGGGCCACATGCAGCAGGCGCTGAAGTCGCTGTTCGCGGTCGCCGAGGCGTACCCGCAGCTCCAGGCCAGCCAGAACTTCCTGCAGCTTCAGCACTCGATCGTCGACACCGAAGACAAGATCCAGGCGTCGCGCCGGTTCTACAACGGCGGAGTGCGCGAGCTGAACACCAAGATCAAGGTGT
Source organism: Microbacterium sp. Leaf203 (assembly GCF_001421275.1). Taxonomy (NCBI): domain Bacteria; kingdom Bacillati; phylum Actinomycetota; class Actinomycetes; order Micrococcales; family Microbacteriaceae; genus Microbacterium; species Microbacterium sp. Leaf203. Next base: position 17,331 of record NZ_LMKF01000029.1, read on the forward strand.
TCCCCAACAACCTCTTCGCCCGTCAGCTCGGCTTCCACGAGCGGGAGTTCTTCGAGGTCATCGACGGCGCCGCGATCGCCGAACCGCCCCGCGTGCAGTTCTGACGAATCGCGCCCCCTCCGCTTCGGCAGAAGGGGCGCGTTTCAGTTCGCGCGACCATCGGGGTGGTCATGCCGCTCGGCGCGCAGGGCCCCGGCCAGGTCATCGGTGGCATCACCCCACCGCGACACGGTGACGCGGTCCAGGCCCTGCCAGCGCGCTGCCGTGAGCAGCTCGGCGGCGACACGGTCGGCGGCATCCGGCGCAGCACCCTGCTCCCACCACGCGGACTGGACGCGCAGGGCGCCCGACGCGCGATCGGCCTTGAGGTCCACCCGGCCGACCACGTCGTCTCCGACGAGGACGGGCAGCGAGTAGTACCCGAACCGGCGCTGGGGGGCCGGTGTGTAGATCTCGATGCGGTAGTCGAAGTCGAACAGGCGCTCGGCGCGATCGCGGAACCACACGACCGGGTCGAACGGGGTGAGGATCGCCGCGGCATCCACTCTGCGGGGGCGCGCGGCGTCGCGGTGCAGCCACGCTTTGGCGGGGCGGCCGGCGATCGCCCAGCCCTCGACCTCGACGGGGATCAGCTCTCCGTCCTCGACGAGATCGTGGATCGCCGCCATCACCGCGGGACGATCGCGGACGCGCCAGTAATCGGCCAGGTCGGCGGCCGTCGCGACGCCGTAGGCCACAGCGGCGCGGCGCACCAGCTCGGCGATCGCCTCGGGACGGGGGACGGCGGTCTGCAGGGCCTCGGAGGGCAGGACGTCGGATGCCAGGGCGTAGCGCCGCTCGAAGCCGCGCCGCCCCGCGATGGCCACCTCTCCGAACAGCCACAGGCGTTCCAGGCCGTTCTTGACGTCGTCCCAGCCCCACCACGACCCACGCGACCCGCTGCGCGCATCGTGGTCGATCTCGGCCGGGCGCAGGGGGCCGCGGTCGGCGAGCTCGTCGCGGAGCCACTGCAGGAGGGGCTGATTGGCCTCGGCCCAGGCATCGTGCCCGTACTTCGCCCGCAGATCGTCGCGGCGGAACTGCAGCAGCGGCCAGTCGTCGACCGACACCAGCGAGGCGACGTGCGCCCACGACTCCACCCACGACGGACGCCGGGCGAAGGCCAGCTTGTCGAGCAGGGCCGTGTCGTAGGCGCCGAGGCGCGCGAACAGCGGCATGTAGTGCGAGCGCGAGAAGACGTTGACGGAGTCGATCTGGAGGATGCGCATGCGGTGCAGAGCGCTGGTGATCTGCCGGGTGCCGACGGTGCCGGGCCGGGGGCGGGCGAAGCCCTGGGCGGCCAAGGCGATGCGGCGGGCGTCGGCGCGACGAAGCGTCGTGGTCATGTCTGTCACCGTATCGGCCACCTCCGACATGCTCGGCGGTGCATGTCGGAGGGCGGCGGTAGGCTGACGGGATGAGCGGCACTGATCCCGAACCTCGCGGATCGTTCCTCGACGCCCTCAAGCGGCGCACGGTCTCGAGCGACCTGCAACCGCCGGTGCCCCCGGCGCTGCGACAGGCCACGGCCTACGCCTGGCGCCTGCTCGTGATCGCGGCCGCCCTGGCCGTCGTGGTGTTCGTGGTCATCCAGCTGAAGCTGCTGGTCGTGCCGCTGCTCATCGCGATCCTCGTCACTGCGCTGGTGTGGCCGGCCTTCTCGTTCCTGCAGCGCCACCGGTGGCCGAAGTGGCTGGCCATCGTCGTCACGGTCCTCGGTACCATCGCCGTCATCTCGGGGCTGGTCTGGCTGGCCGTCTGGCAGATCACGCGCGAGTTCGGTTCGGTCCGTCAGCGCACCGTCGACGCCGTCTCGCAGTTCCGCCAGTACCTCATCGACGGTCCGCTCCACCTGAGCGCTCAGCAGATCGACGACGGGCTCCGGCAGGCGGGTACCTTCCTGCAGCAGCAGGCGGAGGTGCTCTGGACCGGTGCGCTGGCGATCGGCACCACGATCGGTCACGTCGGAACCGGCGTGCTGCTGACGCTGTTCATCCTGCTCTGCCTGCTCGCCGACGGCGGCGGCATCTGGCGTTGGACGACCCGGTTGTTCCCCCGCGTCGCGCGTCCCGCCGTCGACGGAGCCGGTCGCGCGGGGTGGCGCACCGTGAAGAGCTACGCGCGCACGCAGCTGCTCGTCGCCACGATCGACGCGATCGGCATCGGCCTGGGCGCCTTCCTGCTGGGCGTGCCGCTGTCGATCCCCATCGCCGTCCTGGTGTTCCTCGGCGCGTTCATCCCCTTCGTCGGCGCCGTCGCCACGGGAGCCCTCGCCGTCTTCATCGCGCTGGTCTACAACGGTCCACTCATCGCCCTGTTCATGCTCATCGTCGTGTTGGCCGTGCAGCAGATCGAGAGCCACATCCTGCAGCCGATCCTCATGGGCTCCGCCGTGAAGGTGCACCCCCTCGCGGTCGTGCTCGTGGTGGCGGGCGGCGCGATGGTCGGCGGCATCGCCGGAGCGCTCTTCGCGGTACCGCTCGCCGCATTCGTGAACGTCGTCGCCGTCTATCTGAGCACCAAGGCGTGGAAGCGCGACGGTGAGGTTTTGGCATCCCCGGATCTGATCTGGCGGACCGTCCCGCGCGAGCGCGGAAGGAGATCATGAACGACACTCCCACCCTGGCCGAGTTCGAGGATGCCGCGCAGAACCTGCGCGGCATCATCACGCGAACCCCGCTCGATGAGTCGCTGCATCTGACCGAGCTCCTCGGCGTGCCGGTGAGCCTCAAGCTCGAGAACCTCCAGCGCACCGGTTCGTTCAAGATCCGCGGCGCGACCTACCGCCTCTCGCGTCTCACGGCCGAGGAGCGCGCGCGCGGCGTCGTCGCGGCATCCGCGGGCAACCACGCTCAGGGCGTGGCCCTGGCCGCGCAGCAGCTCGGCATCGCGGCGACGATCTTCATGCCGTTGGGCGTGCCCGTGCCCAAGCTCCTCGCCACGCGAGGGTACGGCGCCGAGGTGATCCTCGAGGGTGCGACCGTCGAGACGCCGCTCCGCCTGGCCGCTGAGTTCGCCGAGCGCACGGGGGCCGTGCTGATCCATCCCTTCGACCACCGCGACATCGTCGTGGGTCAAGGGACGCTGGGCCTCGAGCTCGTCGAGGACATGCCCGACCTCGAGACGGTGATCGTCGGGATCGGCGGGGGAGGGCTCGCCGCGGGCGTCGCCGCCGCGGTGAAGGCCCGGGCGGCCGCCGAGGGGCGCGAGGTCCGCATCATCGGCGTGCAGGCGCACAACTCCGCCGCCTACCCCTCGTCGCTCGCCGCGGGATACCCCATGCAGGTCGAGACGACGCCGACGATCGCCGACGGCATCGCCGTCGCCCGTCCCGGTGACCTGCCCTTCGAACTGATCCGCCAATACGTCGACGAGGTCGTCACCGTGACCGAGGACGACATCGCTCGAGCGCTCCTCGTCCTCCTCGAGCGCGCCAAGCAGGTCGTCGAACCGGCGGGGGCCGTGGGTGTCGCAGCGATCCTGGCGGGCAAGGTGAAAGCGACCGGCCCGACCGTCACGATCCTCTCGGGGGGCAACATCGACCCCCTCCTGCTGCAACGGGTCGTGGCGCACGGGCTCTCGGCATCCGGTCGCTACATGTCCCTTCGCATTCCGCTGCCCGACCGCCCGGGCCAGCTCGCTCGGGTGTCCGAGCTGCTCGCCGGCGTGGGCGCCAACGTGATCGAGGTGCTGCATACGCGTCACGGTCAGGGACTGCAGATCAGCGAGGTGATCCTTCAGCTGAGCGTCGAGACGCGCGGTGAGGAGCACCGGGCTCTGGTCATCCAGACGCTCGAGGACGCCGGGTTCGTCGCGACCGTCGTCCCCAACTGACCCGAGAGCAGAAACGCCGCGAGCCGCCCCACCCGGTGACGGGGGAGCGGCTCGCGGGCGACAGGCGGGTTACTGGCCCGAGTACGTCTCGACCTTGACGACCTCGACCGAGATCTCTTTGCCGTTGGGCGCGGTGTACGAGCCCTTGTCGCCCTCTTTGAGGCCCATGATGGCCGCGCCGAGGGGCGAGGCCTCGCTGTAGACGTCGAGCTCGGAGTTGGCCGCGATCTCGCGGTTGCCGAGGAGGAACTTCTCCTCGCCGCCCGCGACGATCGCGGTCACGACGGTGCCCGACTCGACGACGCCGTGGCTCTCGGGGGCTTCGCCGACCTTGGCGTCCTTGAGCAGCTGCTGCAGGGTACGGATGCGGGCCTCCTGCTTGCCCTGCTCGTCCTTGGCGGCGTGGTAGCCGCCGTTCTCTTTGAGGTCTCCCTCTTCGCGGGCGGCCTCGATGCGCTTGGCGATCTCTTCCCGGCCCGTCGTCGAGAGGTGCTCGAGTTCGTTATGAAGGCGGTCGTAGGCGTCTTGCGTGAGGAACGTCACCTGAGCGTCGTTGGACACGGGTACTCCTTCGTCGAGGCGCTGACGGCGCGCGTGCGGCCGCCGGCGGGGGATATGTCGAACGCCCCGGCATCGAGCCGGGGCGCGTCGTGATCCCGCGAGTTTACGGCACCCAGCAGGCGTTGACAAAACCGGTCGTCGCCAGCGAGAGCGTCGGAATCGTCTCGGAGAAGGCGCGGGATGCGTCGTCGGATGCCGGGTACTGCACGACCCTCCAGCCCACGGTGCCGTGGTCTTCGTCGCGTGCCTCGAGGGCGCAGGCGACCGGCTTGCCGACGGGGGCGGTGATCTGGAAACTCGCCGTGACGGACTTGTCGTCGGTGACGGTGAAACCGGTGTCTGTGGCCGTGACCGAGGCGGCACTGCTGGCGAACGTCGTGTAACCGAGATACCCGATGGCACCGAGCGCGAGCACCGCGACGATCGACCAGCCGACGATGCGCCGTCGGGGCGACCGCGTGCGCCCGTAACGGTCATCGAGCAGGGCTTGCGTCGTCATGGTCTCCCCGGGCTTTAGGCTGGAGTACCAGGCTACGCGCTTCCGCCCGGACCGAAGGACTCCATGCACTCCGTGATCGTCGCTCTCGCGACCACACCCTCCCCGGTCGTCACGCCCGACGAGTCGATCGTGACGCCCGGGCCGCTCGGCTTCGCCGCGATCGCCTTCATCGGCGTCGCGGTCTTCCTCCTCGTGTGGGACATGCTGCGTCGCATCCGCCGTGGTCGGTACCGCGAAGAAGTGAATGCGGAGCTGGATGCCGAGGAGCAGGCGCGCGCCGCCGAGAACGCCAGCGCAGTCGACGACCAGGACATCGACCCGGCCGCTCCCCGCGACTGAGCGGTTGTCGGAGGCCCCGGCGTCCGGCATCGCCATCACCGTGTGACTCGCTGATGATCGTCGCCTCAGACCTTTCCGAGGCGACGCATCCTGGCGACTCGCGCGGGATGCGTGGCGCGATCAGCCGCCGTGGTACGCGGGGGCGAGCGAGATCAGCAGGCACGCCGTCCAGTGGCAGAGGAACGCCAGCACGGTGCACACGTGGAAGATCTCGTGGAACCCGAAGTGCCCCGGCCACGGGTTGGGCTTCTTGAGCGCGTAGACGATCGCGCCGGCCGTGTAGAGCAGTCCGCCGACGACGACCAGCACCATCATCGCGACGTTCGCCGCGAGCAGGTCGCCGAGGTACATCACGGCGGCCCACCCGAGCGCGAGGTACAGCGCGACGTACAGCCAGCGCGGAGCGTTGATCCAGAAGACCCGGAACAGGATGCCGAGGATCGCTCCACCCCACACGATCGACAGCAGCAGCGTGGTCTTGGGGGTCGGCAGGGCCAGGACGGCCAGGGGCGTGTACGTGCCGGCGATCAGCAGGAAGATGTTGGCGTGGTCGATGCGCTTGAGCACGGCCAGCGTCTTCGGCTTCCAGTGGAAGCGGTGGTAGAGCGCGGAGTTGCCGAACAGCAGCATCGACGTCACCATGAACACCGCCGCCGCCCACTTGGCGGGCGTGCCCTGGGCGAGGGCGATCAGGACGATGCCGGCGACGATCGCGACGGGGAACGTGCCCGCGTGGATCCAGCCGCGCCAGGTGGGCTTGAGATCGGCCTGCGCGCCCAGAGCGCCCGCCTCCAAGAGGGGGAGCTGGGGCAGGTCGGGGCCGTCTGCGGGGGGCGAGCTCGTCACGCTTCGACCCTACGTCGGCCCCCATGCTCCGGGTGGTACATGGGCGATCCGCTCACCGTTCCCCCAGGAAGCGTCACCCGTTTCAGACCCGTGACGTCGCCCGTGACGCGGTAGCGTAGGCGGGTGGCGCGTATGCGGAAGAACGAGGGGCGAGGCCCCCTCTACCGTCTCTACATCTCGCGCCTTCGCCGTCGCATGCCGGCCACCGTGCCGCACCACGTCGCGATGATGATCGACGGCAACCGTCGGTGGGCGCGACAGCTCGGCTACGACAGCGCCGCGCACGGTCACCGCGCGGGGGCGGCCAAGATGCACGAGTTCCTCCGCTGGTGCGACGACCTCGGCATCGAGGTGGTGTCGCTGTACCTGCTCTCGAACGACAACCTCGTCAAGCGCGACAGTCAGGAGCTGCAGGACCTGCTCGAGATCATCGCCGAGCTGGCCGCGGAGCTCTCGCACGAGCCGAACTGGCGGGTCAAGCACGTGGGCCGCGCCGAGGGCCTGCCGACGGAGCTCGCCGAGGTGTTGCACGAGGTCACCGAGCGCACGCGGGGGCACAAGGGTCTGCACGTCAATCTCGCCGTCGGGTACGGCGGTCGGAGCGAGATCGTGGATGCCGTGCGCTCGATCATCGCCAAGCACGATCAGTCGGGTGGATCCCTCGAAGAGCTCGCCGCGAGTCTCACCCCGGAGCAGATCGGCGAGCACCTGTACACGGGCGGCCAGGCCGATCCCGACCTCGTCATCCGCACCTCGGGCGAGCAGCGGCTCAGCGACTTCCTGCTCTGGCAGTCCGCGCACTCGGAGTTCTACTTCGTCGAGGCCCTCGGTCCCGACCTGCGCGAGGTGGACTTCCTGCGCGCGATCCGCGACTTCGCGGCGCGCGACCGACGCTTCGGGCAGTAACACTTGCCCCGCGCGGCGGCGCCGGCGCACGGCATCCGGTGAACTACTTCGCGGCCGCGAGCCGCGCGAACGCGCTGTTCACGAACTCGTCATATTCGCGGCGTGTTAACGACCCTCGAGGGTGTCGCGGAGTCGTACGGTGATCACATCGGACACGGAGTCCGGTCGAGTCGACCTTCGGATCGCGACTCGTGACCCACAGGTCGACTCGTGACAACCGGGTGATTCACCCGGGTCGGGAGTGGGTTGTGACTGCACGAGCACCGTACGACCAGCGTCACGTCGTCGAGAGCACCGAGTCCGAAGCGGGAGTCGACCAGGCTCTTCGCACGTACGTCCTGGACACCTCCGTCCTGCTGAGCGATCCGCGAGCGTTCTTCCGCTTCGCCGAGAACTCCGTCGTGATCCCCGTCGTGGTGATCACCGAGCTGGAAGGGAAGCGTCACGACCCCGAGATCGGGTATTTCGCCCGCCAGGCCCTGCGTCACCTCGACGAACTCCGCATCGAGCACGGCCGCCTGGACTTCCCCGTCCCGGTCGGGACCGACGGCACGCTCCGCGTCGAGCTGAACAACACCGACCAGCAGGTGCTGCCCTCGGGGATGCGCACCGGCGGCAACGACAGCCGGATCCTCGCCGTCGCGATGAACCTCGCGCAGGACGGCGCCGAGGTCACCGTGGTGTCGAAGGACCTCCCGATGCGCGTGAAGGCGGCATCCCTCGGTCTGAGCACCGAGGAGTACCTCGCCGAGCAGGCGATGGACTCCGGGTGGACCGGGATCGCCTCGATCGACCTCTCGGGCGATGAGATCTCCGACCTCTACGAGACCGAAGTGGGCGTCAGCGAAACAGTGAAGGGGCTGCCGATCAACACCGGCCTCGTCATCCACTCCGAGCGCGGATCGGCGCTCGGCCGGGTGACCGGCAAGGGGGAGTACCGCCTGGTGCGCGGTGACCGCGACGCGTTCGGGTTGCACGGGCGCTCGGCCGAGCAGCGCATCGCGCTCGACCTGCTCCTCGACCCCGAGGTGGGGATCGTCTCGCTCGGCGGCCGGGCCGGCACCGGGAAGTCGGCGCTGGCGCTGTGCGCGGCGTTGGAGGCCGTGCTCGAACGTCAGCAGCAGAAGAAGATCATCGTCTTCCGCCCCCTCTTCGCCGTCGGCGGCCAGGAGCTCGGCTACCTCCCGGGCGACCAGGCCGAGAAGATGGGCCCCTGGGGGCAGGCGGTCTTCGACACGCTGGGTTCGGTCGTCTCGGGCAACGTGCTCGAAGAGGTGCTCGCTCGGGGTCTGCTCGAGGTGCTCCCGCTCACGCACATCCGCGGCCGGTCGCTCCACGACGCGTTCGTGATCGTCGACGAGGCGCAGTCGCTCGAGCGCAACGTGCTGCTCACCGTGCTGAGCCGCATCGGCCAGAACTCCCGCGTGGTGCTGACGCACGACGTGGGCCAGCGCGACAACCTGCGTGTCGGTCGGCACGACGGCGTCGCCTCGGTGATCGAGACGCTCAAGGGCCACGGTCTGTTCGGTCACGTCACCCTCACGCGGTCCGAGCGTTCGGCCATCGCCGCGCTCGTGACGGAGCTGCTGGAGGCCGGCGAGCTCTCGTAACGGTGAAGAGAGAGGGGCCGGGATGCCGTGGCATCCCGGCCCCTCTTCGTCTGTGCCGGAGTGGCTGAGGCGTGCCTCGATCGGGGTGACCGGCGCCGGACGAGGCCGCGACGGAAGATGAGAGGGTTCTCATTCGGGGCTCGCCGGGTTCTCACAATGGCCCGTCAGAGTAGAGCCATCGACGAGGGAAACCTCGTCACCCGCCTCGGCGGTTCCCCCAGGAAAAACACGAGAACGTCACGTGCAGGTCACCGCTCTTCGGGTGAGTCGGAAGACCACCGTGGGCGTCTCCCCAAACCCCCGGTTCCCCCGCCGGGGGTTTTCGGGTTTTCTGCGTCATTCCCAGCGATAGCCCGCGCCGCGCACGGTGACGATATGGGATTGGCCGATCTTGGCCCGCAGATATCGCACGTAGACATCGACCACGTTGGACGACGGGTCGAAGTCCATCCCCCACACGCGGCTGAGCAGCTGCTCGCGGCTGAGGACCTGACCCGCGTGGCGGATGAACTCCTCGGCCAGCGAGAACTCGCGCGCGCTCAGGTCGATCTCGCGACTGCCGACCGTCGCCCGCCGCGCGAGGACATCGAGCGAGACGTCTCCGTGCGCGACCGTCATCGGCCCCACGGTCATCGGCTCGCGCATGCGTGACCGCACACGGGCGAGAAGCTCGTCGAACTTGAAGGGCTTGGCGACGTAGTCGTTGGCCCCGGCGTCGAGCCCGTCGACGGTGTCTCTCGTACTCGTGCGGGCGGTGAGCATGATGACCGGGATCTGCGACCCCTGGCCGCGAATGCTCCGCAGCACCTCGAAACCGTCGAGCGTCGGCAGCCCGACGTCGAGCAGGACCAGGTCGACGTCGCCCGAGAGCGCGGTGTCGAGGGCCTCCGCCCCGTCGGCGACGATGAGGGTCTGGTAGCCCGCGGACTCCAGTCCCTTCGCGACGAACGCCGAGATGCGTTCCTCGTCTTCCGCGATGAGGATGCGTGTCATCCGGTGGCCTCTCTCTGCATGACGACGTCACCGGCGCGCACGGGCGTCGGGAGCTCCGCGGGGGACTGGGCCCCGGTCACGGGGATGTGCAGGGCCACGGTCGCGCCACCGCCGGGGGTGTCGCCGACGGTGCAGTGTCCGTCGTGCGCCTTGGCGATGGCATCCACGATCGACAGTCCCAGCCCCGATCCGTCCACTCCGCGCCCGGTCGAGAGCCGGTCGAAGCGGCGGAAGACGCGATGACGCGCGGCGGGCGGGATGCCGGGGCCGTGGTCGCGCACCCAGAGGTGCGCCGTCGTGTCGTCGGCCGTGCTGCCGATCTCGATCGAGGTGCCCTCGGGGGTGTACTTCGCGGCGTTGTCGGCCAGCTGGAGCCACGCCTGCACGAGGCGGTCCGCGTCGCCGTGGATGCGGACGCGAGCCCGCTGGTCGATCGTCCACGTGTGGCCGGGGATGGCGCCGGCGAGTTCGGCGACGCGGTCGGTCAGCGCCCCGACGTCGATGACCGCGGCCTCGAGCGCCCCGCTCTCGACGTCGGCCAGGGTGTCGATGTCGTCGACCAGTCGCGAGAGCCGGTCGAGTTCGGCGATGCCGAGCTCACGCGTCTCGGTGACGTCGTGGGGGTCGGCGGGATTCATCATCTCGAGGTGGCCGCGGACGATTGTGATGGGGGTCTTCAACTCGTGCCGGACGTCGTCGAGCAACTGCCGCTGCGCGTCGACCGACATCGCCAGGCGATCGAGCATCGAGTTCACCGAGGTGGTGAGGTCGGAGATCTCGTCGTTCCCGTGCGCGCGCAGGCGCGTGCCCAGGTCGTCGATCGTGATGGCGTCGGTGGTGTCGCGCAGACGCCGGAGCGGCGAGAACAGGCGTCCCGTCACGAACCAGCCGGCGACCCCGACGAGCAGCAGCACCACGAGCGCCGAGATCCCGTAGGTGACGGTCGAGAGCGTGACGAGCTCCATGCGCTGATCGATCGAGATGACCTGCACGACGACTCCGCCGCGCGTCTCGACGGCCGCGTACAGGACGGGGCCGTGATCGCTGTCGAGGCGGCCCCGGTCGTTGCCGAGGCTGATCTGATCGGCGAGGGATGCCACGAGCCCCGCGTCGTCGCCGACGGAGAGTCCCGGCGGGGCCGGCGTCGTCGCGAGCACGCGGGTGCCGTCGAGCGCCACCGTGCCATCGGTGCGGCCGGGGATGGTCGCGGCGACGAGGGCGGCGGCATCCTGGCTGCTCGTCGACAGCGTCGAATCGAAACCGTCGAGCTGGCGCTCGGCATTGGCCACGACACGTTCGCTCTGCACGAGGAACGTGACGCCGCCCGCGATGATCATCCCGAGCAGCACGACGCCGAGGATCGCGCCGAGGAAACGCACGCGCGTCGAGACGGGTCTCGGCGTGCGGCTCATCCTCTGATTATGGCGCGCCTCGGCGTCGTGGATGTGCGGGTGCGGTCGATCAGCCCGGGTGGGTCATCGACAGCAGGTCGAGCTTGGCGTCGAGCACCTCTTCGGTGATCTCTCCGCGTTCGACGTAGCCGAGGTCGATGACCGCCTCGCGCACCGTGATGCCCTTGGCGACGGAGTGCTTCGCGATCTTGGCCGCGGCCTCGTAACCGATGACCTTGTTGAGCGGCGTGACGATCGAGGGCGACATGCCGGCGAACGCCTCGGCGCGCGCGACGTTGGCCTCGAGGCCGTCGATGGTCTTGTCTGCCAGCACCCGCATCGCGTTGGAGAGCAGGCGGATCGACTCCAGCAGAGCGGTACCCATCACGGGGATCGCGACGTTGAGCTCGAAAGAGCCCGAGGCGCCGGCCCAGGCGACGGTGGCGTCGTTGCCGATCACGCGGGCGCACACCATGAGCGTGGCCTCGGGCACGACCGGATTGACCTTGCCGGGCATGATCGAGGAGCCGGGCTGCAGGTCGGGGATGTGCAGCTCGCCGAGGCCGGTGTTGGGGCCCGATCCCATCCAGCGGATGTCGTTGTTGATCTTGGTGAGCGAGACCGCGATGGTGCGGAGGGCTCCGGATGCCTCGACGAGGCCGTCGCGGTTGGCCTGCGCCTCGAAGTGGTCCTTCGCCTCGGTGATGGGCAGCTGGGTCTCGGCCGCGAGCAGCTCGATGACCTTCTGCGGGAAGCCGAGGGGGGTGTTGATGCCGGTGCCGACGGCCGTGCCGCCGAGGGGCACCTCGCCGACGCGGGGGAGGACGGCCTCGACGCGCTCGATGCCGAGGCGCATCTGGCGCGCGTAGCCGCCGAACTCCTGACCGAGGGTGACGGGGGTGGCGTCCATGAGGTGGGTGCGGCCCGACTTCACGATGCCCTTCCAGGCGTCGGCCTTGGTCTCGAGCGTTGTCGCGAGGTGCTGGAGCGCCGGGATGAGGTCGGTGATGAGGGCCTGGGTGACCGCGATGTGCACCGAGGTGGGGAAGACGTCGTTCGAGGACTGCGACGCGTTGACGTGGTCGTTGGGGTGAACCGTGTCGCCGAGGATGCGGGTCGCGAGGGTCGCGAGCACCTCGTTCATGTTCATGTTCGACGAGGTGCCGCTGCCGGTCTGGTAGGTGTCGACCGGGAAGTGCGCATCGTGCGCGCCCGTGACGACCTCGTCGGCGGCCTGGGCGATGGCATCCGCGATGCCCCCGTCGAGGGTGCCGAGCTCTTTGTTGGCGAGGGCGGCAGCCTTCTTGATGCGCGCGAGCGCCGCGATCTGCGTCGACTCGAGGCCCGAGCCCGAGATGGGGAAGTTCTCGACGGCGCGCTGCGTCTGCGCGGCGTAGAGGGCGTCCTTGGGGACCCGCACCTCACCCATGGTGTCGTGTTCGATGCGGTACTCGATGTCGGTCACGTCGTCGTTCCTCCAGGTCGTTCGTTCGGTTGTCAGATGCGGGCGTCTTCGACGCGGGGGTCGTCGACGCGCGGGTCGTCGACATCGCCCACGATGACGACGGGGAAGGCCTCGCCCTCGTCGAGGCGGTAGTTCGCGCCGACCACGGCGACGCGGCCCTCGGCCACGGCCTCGCTGATCAGCTCGGAGGCGCGCAGCAGCTCGCCCACGGTGTGGCGCAGATGTTCGCGGCCCACGAGCTCGGGGTCGACGACGTCGGGCAGCTGGCCGTCCACGGCCGAGGCGCGCTGAACGCGGCGGACGGCGGGCACGATGGGGGCGATCTGGCGCCAGATGTACGCGGGGAGGGTCGGGGCGTCGACGCCCGTGCTCTCGATCGCTGCGCCGACCGCTCCGCAGGCGTCGTGCGCGAGCACCACGATGAGGGGGACCTCCAGCACGCCCACGGCGTACTCGAGGCTGCCGATGACCGAGTCCGAGATGACCTGGCCGGCGTTGCGGACGACGAACAGATCGCCGAGGCCCTCGTCGAAGATGATCTCGGCGGCGAGGCGCGAGTCGGAGCATCCGAAGAGCGCCGCCGTCGGGTGCTGCGAGCTCGCGAGCTCGGTGCGACGTTCCACGTCTTGACGCGGGTGCGCGGGTGCGCCGGAGACGAAACGCTCGTTGCCCTCCACCATCTGCTGCCAGACCTGACGGGGGCTCATGCGCTCGCTCACGGGACCTCTCTCAACTGCTCAATCTGCGATGTGACGGAGGCGGCCGCGAGGGCCGCGGTCTCGGGGGCGGCATCGCCGTAGACGAGCACGTAGTCGGGCCCGGCCGGGGTGGCGAGGGCGTAATCGACGTTGCCCGTACCCGAGGGGTTCGAGGGGCGGTAGACGTTCCACGTGATGCCGTCGATCTCGGTCGTCTCGGTGCTGCGCGTGCCGTCGAGAACCTGACCGACCCAGGCCTCGTCGGCGTCGAGACCCTGAGCGACGCGGAGGAACCCGCTTTCGCCCGATCGCACGTAGACCATGGTCCACGCCTCGGTGCCGCCGACGCCCTCGGTGCTGGCCTGGTTGACCCGCCATCCCTCGCCGAGAGACGGCGAGAGCACCGGCCGACCGAGATCGCGCTGCATGTCGGCCGCGAGGGCGGGCACGTCGATCTCGGGGCGGGGGGCGGGCTCGCCGCGGGGGACGGCCGCCACGACGACCAGGACGACCGCGACCGTCACGAGCAGGGCCGCGATGAGGTTGCGAAACGTCTTGCTCGAGCGGTACCGACGCGAGGACTCGGCTTTGCGGTCGGCGGTTTCTTGCGGGGTCTCGGGTCGGCCGAGATGCGCGACGACGCGAGCCATCAGTCGTCTCCCTCGCCGCGGGCGGCGTCGAGGCGGCGCTTGGCCCCGAGCAGCCACTCCTCGCAGCGGGCGTAGAGCTTCTCGCCGCGCTCCCAGAGCGCGAGGGACTCTTCGAGGGTCGGGGCGCCCTGCTCGAGTTCGGCGACCACGCGCACGAGTTCGTCGCGGGCCTGTTCGAACGACAGAGTGGCGACGTCGACGGCGGGGCCGGGGGTCGTCGCGGTCATGGCATCCATTCTAGGCGCGCCCCACCGACACCCCGTCGCCGGGTGCCTCGTCGTCGAGCGGACGATCGACGGATGCCGCGGAGCCGGCCAGGTCGGCCGAGGAAGCGCCGTGTGCGACGGCGTCTGGCACGGCGCCGTCCGAACGGGCGGCCACGGTTCCCTGCTCGACCGTGAGCCGCAGGGCGGTTCCGGCCGGGGCGTGGGCGGCGTCGCGCAGCACCGAGCCGTCGGGGAGCTGGGCGATGGCGTACCCCCGGGCGAGAGTGGCGAGCGGCGAGAGGGCGCGGAGCCCTGCCCCGAGCTCGCTGGTGCGCCGACGCTCTCCTTCGATGCGGCGATCGACGATGTCGCGCCCCCGGTTCGAAAGCATCCACAGCTCCTGCGCGCGGGAGGTGAGCAGGGAGTGCGGGTTGCGCAGAGCGGGACGCGAGCGGATCTGTTCGAGCTGCGCGATGTCGTGGAGGACGCGCTGGGTGAGACGTCCGGTCAGTCGGGCGCGCAACTGCGAGACCAGTGCCCGCTGCTCGCTGACGTCGGGGACCACGCGCTTGGCGGCGTCGGTGGGCGTCGAGGCGCGCACGTCGGCGACCTCGTCGAGGAGCGGTCGGTCGTTCTCGTGCCCGATCGCGCTGACGATCGGAGTGGATGCCGCGGCCACCGCACGCAGCAGGCGCTCGTCGCTGAAGCCGAGGAGCGTCTGCGGATCCCCGCCGCCGCGTGCGATCACGATCACGTCGACCTCGGGGTCGGCATCGAGGATCCTCAGGGCCGCGAGCGTTTCGGGAACGCACCGGTCGCCCTGGACGGCGGCGTGCTGTGTGCGGAAACGGACGCGGGGCCAACGCAGTTCGGCGTTGCGGTGCACGTCCTTCTCGGCATCCGAGTTCTCGCCCGTGATGAGACCGATGCAGTGAGGGAGGAAGGGCAGCTTCTTCTTGCGGACGGGGTCGAACAACCCCTCCGAACGCAGCTGCACGCGCAGGCGCTCGAGGCGCTCGAGCTGTTCGCCCAAGCCCACGTGTCGCATCGCCGAGATCGCGAACGAGAAGTCTCCGGTGCGCGGGAAGTAGTCGGCCTTCACGCACGCGACGACGTGGTCGCCGACCTTGAGGTCTTTGGGCAACCGGTTGAGCGTGCTCGACCAGATGCGGAAGGCCACCGTCGACTCGGTGCCGAGGTCCTTCAGCCGCCCGAAGACGTTGCCGCCGCGGCGGTTGAACGAGGTGATCTCACCTTCGACCCAGACCGATCCCCAGCGCTCGATGAAGCCCCGGATCGTGTCGTTCAGCCGGGACACCGAGGTGGGGGCATCGGTGGAGGAGTCGCGGGGGTGCACGCTGTCGGCGGGCGGGGCGTGACCTGCGACGGTCTCGGGCTGGAAAGAGGTCATGTCACTCGCTGGGATGCACGCCGTCGGCGGGGGCCGCGAGAGCCGGACGTCTCTCGGGAGGGAAGGTCCCATGCTATCCGGCCGGGTCGCGTCGGGGAGGTTCGGCCGTCGTCCAGGGGCGCCCCCGTAGAATCGAGGGGTGAGCTCACCTGCCGTGCACCTGCCCGTTCCCCGCATCCCGGGTCGACGCGGGCGGCTTCAGGACGTCCCCGTCCAGGGCAAGAAGAAGGTGTTGCTCGCGGCACCCCGCGGCTACTGCGCCGGTGTCGACCGAGCGGTCATCGCCGTCGAGAAGGCCCTGGAGCGCTACGGCGCCCCCGTGTATGTGCGCAAGCAGATCGTGCACAACATCCACGTCGTGACCGAGCTCGAGAAGAAGGGCGCGATCTTCGTCGAAGAGGTCGACGAGGTCCCCGCCGGCTCCCACGTCGTCTTCAGCGCGCACGGTGTCTCGCCGGCCGTCGTGTCCGCGGCATCCGATCGGGGTCTGCAGGCCATCGACGCCACGTGCCCCCTCGTGACGAAGGTTCACCGCGAGGCCGTGCGCTTCGCCCGTGACGACTTCGAGATCCTGCTGATCGGCCACGAGGGCCACGAAGAAGTCGAGGGCACCGCCGGAGAAGCCCCCGAACACGTCACCGTCGTGAACTCTCCCGACCACGCCGACACCATCGAGGTGCGCGACCCGTCGAAGGTCGTGTGGCTGTCGCAGACCACGCTGTCGGTCGACGAGACGATGGAGACCGTGCGGCGTCTGCGCGAGCGCTTCCCCGAGCTGCAGGATCCGCCCTCCGACGATATCTGCTACGCCACCCAGAACCGCCAGGTCGCGATCAAGAAGGTCGCCGTCGGCGCCGACCTCGTGATCGTCGTGGGTTCGGCGAACAGCTCCAACAGCGTGCGCCTGGTCGAGGTCGCCCTCGAGCACGGCGCGAAGGCCGCCTACCGCGTCGACTACGTCGACGAGGTGAAGCAGGAGTGGCTCGAGGGTGTCGAGACCGTCGGCGTCACCAGCGGCGCCTCGGTGCCCGAGGTGCTCGTGACCGAGGTCCTCGAAGAGCTCGCCGGCGCCGGCTACCGCGACGTCGAAGAGGTGCGCACCGCCGAGGAAGACCTGATCTTCTCGCTCCCCAAGGAGCTACGACAGGATGCCAGCGGCAAGCGCGACGAGCGCGCGCTGGGCGGCCGGGGCCGCGCGTGAGCGACGTCGACCCGCGCACCCCGTCCGCGGCGGACGAGGCTCGTCCCCGCCCGCAGTACGGCGAGTACGCCACCCCCGAGGAGCAGCGGGCGCGCATCCGCCGTCCGGAGGTGACCGAGGCCCTCGAGGCGGGCGTGGCCCCGCAGCCGGAGCATGCCCCCGAACCCCGCGCCGCGGCGAAGCCCGGGCCCATGCCCGCCCCCACAACCCGCGGCGGCCAGGTCGACCGGATCGTGACGTTCGGTCTGTTGATCTACGGGCTGTTCTCCGTCGTCACCACGATCATCCAGCTGCTCAATTTCCCCGAGTACGCGAACAACTTCGCGCGGGTCTTCCAGGTCGACGCGACGTTCACCAACCTGACCGCCGGGTACCTCTGGGGTGCGGCGGCCGCGGCCGTCACCGGGATCGGGTGGCTTCTGACCGCCATGTTCACCTGGCGGTCCATGAGGCGCGGGCGTATTTCGTTCTGGATCCCGATCGTCGGCGCGCTGGTCTCGACGGTCATCGCGGCCGTCCTGTCGCTCATCGGCATGGCGAGTGACCCGCAGTTCCTGACGGCCGTCATGGGCACCGTCTCGAACTGAACCGAACCCCACGGCATCCCGTGTTCCTAGAAGAAGAGGGAGAGGGGATGCCGCTGTGCGAGACGACCACGCGCAACTGACCGCGCTGTACGACGCGCACGCGACCCCCGTCTGGCGTTACGTCGTGAGCCTCACCGGCGATCACGCGGGCGCCGACGACGTCGTGCAGGAGACGCTGCTGCGCGCGTGGCGTACGCCACGCGTCATGAGCGACGACCCGGCCTCCCTGCGCTCGTGGATGTACACCGTGGCCCGCAACATCGTCATCGACGAGGCGCGGAGCGCGCGGCGCCGGCACGAGCAGCCCGTCGACGAACTCCCCGAGACCGTCCGCGACGACGACACCGACGCGATGTTCGACGCGCTTCTGGTCGAGGAGGCGCTCGCCACCCTCACACCCGATCACCGCGCCGTCATCGTCAGCGCCTACTACGGCGGACGCAGCGTCGCACAGACGGCAGACGAGCTCGGCATCCCGACGGGCACCGTCAAATCGCGACTGCATTACGCGGTGCGGGCATTGCGGCTCGCGCTGCAGGAAAGGGGGGTGACCCGATGAACGACGATCACGAACGTCTGTCGATGTCGGACGGCGCCTACGTGCTCGGAGCGCTGTGCGCCTCCGACCGCGCCGAATTCGAAGCGCACCTGGCGGTGTGCGCCATCTGTCGCGCCTCCGTCGCAGAATTGGCTCCGACCGCGGGACTCCTCTCGCGACTGTCGCCCGAACGCGCCCGAGCGCTCAGTGCGACGACGGGCCCCATTCCGCTCGCCTCGCCCGATCCGTCTTTGCGCGGACGCGTGGTCGAGGTCGCGCGGCGTCGCCGGAAGCGGCGCATCACCGCGTGGACGCTCGCGGCATCCATCGCCCTGGTGGCGGTCGCGGTGCCGAGCGTGTTCGCCGTGAACAGTGCGATGCAGCAGTCGGCGGGTACCGTCTACGCCCTCGACGACGTCGCCGGTGCACCCCTCGAGGCCTCGGTGAAGCTCACTTCCGCGCCGTGGGGGACCCGCATCGACCTCGTGTGCCAGTACACCGGTCAGGTGCTCGACGCCCCGCCCGGGGGCTGGCCCTACGCTCTCGCCATCACCGACGACTCGGGGACGACGAGCGTGCTCTCGACCTGGCGCGCCGACCCGGGCTCGACCACCGAACTGAGCGCGGGGACCGACCTCTCCGCCTCGAACATCGGCGCGGTCGAGATCCGCTCTCTCGACGGCGACACGGTCGTGATGCGGCGCGAGTTCGACTGAGGGCCGCGTCCGCGCGCCGCCGCCGCACGCTCTAGCATCGACGCATGCCTCGACTCGTCGCCGTCTGCGTCGTTCACAGCCTGTGCCCGGATTCCGGGTCGATCGGGGTGACGGCGATCGACAAGCGTCCGCTCGAGGGGAAGGTCCGCGTCGGCAAGCTCGGCCTCCGCTCCGACGTGCAAGCGAGCCGCAAACACCACGGCGGGCCGGAAAAGGCCGTCTACGCGTACGCCCAGGACGACGCCGACTTCTGGGAGGGCGAGCTCGATCGGGAGCTGCGCCCGGGATGGTTCGGCGAGAACCTCCGCGTCGAGGGACTCGACGTCAACGGAGCGCGGATCGGCGAGGTCTGGCGCATCGGCGACACCGTCGAGCTCGAGGTCACGATGCCCCGAACGCCCTGTGCGACGTTCGCCCGGTGGGTCGGTGGGTCGGCAGCGCGTGGCTGGGTCAAGCGCTTCTCGGACGAGGGGCGCCTCGGCGCCTACCTGCGTGTCCGTCGCGCCGGAGAGATCCGAGCGGGGGATGCCATCGAGGTGCTCTCGTCGCCCCACGGAGCGCCCACGGTGCTCGAGGTGTACCGCAGCTGAGGCGCGTCCGGCCCCGGTCGGCGCACCCGCGCTCGGCTGTGCGATCGCGCGGGGCGTCCTGCCTCGCCGGTGGCGCGAGACGGCAATTCGCTGACTCGTCCGTTGCAGGCTGACACCCGGTTGTCAGCGAGATGCCGTCTCGGCGTGCAGGAGGGGCGCGTGCGGGGGATGCCGGGACAGCGGCGGGGGCCGAGGCGCGGCAACCGGAAACGACGAACGCCCCGGCGGGAGAGCCGGGGCGTTCGCGGGATGACGAGGTGTCAGCTCTTCGAGTGGCCGAACGAGCCGAGCTGCTTCGTGGCCTCGACCACGCGGACGGCCATCGCCGACTCGGCGACCTTGCCCCAGGCGCGGGGGTCGTACTGCTTCTTGTTGCCGACCTCGCCGTCGAGCTTGAGCACGCCCTCGTAGTTCGAGAACATGTAGCCCGCGATCGAGCGCGTGAAGGCGTACTGGGTGTCGGTGTCGATGTTCATCTTCACGACGCCGTTGGCGACGGCGAGGGCGATCTCGTCGTCGGTCGAGCCGCTGCCGCCGTGGAAGACGAGGTCGAGGGGCTTGGGGCCGGTGCCGAACTTCGCGGCGATGCCCTCCTGGATCTCGCCGAGCAGCTCGGGGCGGAGCTTGACGCCACCGGGCTTGTACACGCCGTGCACGTTGCCGAAGGTCAGGGCCGAGATGTAGCGGCCGTTCTCGCCGAGGCCGAGGCGCTCGACGGCCTTGGTCACGTCGGCGACCGTCGTGTACAGGGCCTCGTTCGAGCCCTCGTGCTGGACGCCGTCCTCTTCGCCGCCGACCACGCCGACCTCGATCTCGAGGATGGCGTTGATGTTCTTCATGCGGGGGAGGAGCTCCGCCGCGATGTCGATGTTCTCGTCGAGGGGAACGGCCGAGCCGTCCCACATGTGCGACTGGAAGATCGGGTTGCGACCGGCCTTGACCTCTTCTTCGGAGGCCTCGAGCAGCGGAAGGACGAAGCCGGGCAGGGCGTCCTTGGGGCAGTGGTCGGTGTGCAGGGCGACCGTGATCGGGTAGTTCTTCGCGACCTCGGTCACGTACTTGGCGAAGGCGAGGGCGCCGGTGGCGCGGGCCTTGACCGTGTGACCGGCGAAGTAGTCGGCACCACCGGTGGTGACCTGGAGGATGCCGTCGGAGCCGGCCTCGGTCAGGCCCTGGAGCACCGAGTTGATGGTCTGCGAGCTCGAGACGTTGATCGCGGGATACGCGAAGCCGCCGGCCTTCGCGCGGTCCAGCATGTCGGCGTACTGCTCAGGGGAAGCGACGGGCATGGAGGTGCTCCTTGGTGTTGTCGGGACACCGTCACTCTAGCGAAGCCGCCGGATCGTGACGGTGCGGGCGCGGCAGGAACCGGGCGGTTCTGCTGATCCGTTAAGAACGGCGATTCCTTCGTTGCACGTCCGGTCAAAACCCGCGATTGTCACCGGATCGCTGGATACAGTGGCCCCATGGTGAGCCTGACTGCCGACATGAGCCCTTTGCACCCCGACCGGAACCTGGCGCTCGAGCTGGTGAGGGCGACCGAAGCGGCATCCATCCGCGCCGTCCCCTTCATCGGCCGCGGCGACAAGGAAGCCGCCGACGGCGCAGCCGTCGACGCGATGCGTGCGTTCTTCAGCACCGTCAACTTCGACGGCACGATCGTCATCGGCGAGGGCGAGAAGGACAACGCCCCCATGCTCTACAACGGAGAGCGCGTCGGAAGCGGCCGCGGGCCCCAGTGCGACGTCGCGGTCGACCCGATCGACGGCACCTCGCTCACGGCCGCGGGCCGCCAGAACGCCCTGTCGGTCATCGCCGTGTCCGACCAGGGCACGATGCTCGACGCGTCCAGCGTCTTCTACATGGACAAGCTTGTCACCGGGCCCGCCGGTGTCGGTGTCGTCGACATCCGCCTCCCCATCGCCGAGAACATCCGCTTGCTGGCCAAGGCCCTCGGCAAGCCCGTCGACGAGATCGTCGTGTCGGTGCTGAATCGTCCGCGTCACGAGAAGCTCATCGCCGAGATCCGCGAGGCGGGGGCGGGCACGCGCCTCATGAGCGACGGCGACGTCGCCGGCGGCATCAACGCCGCCCGCCACAACGCCCGCACCGACATGTGCGTCGGCATCGGCGGCAGCCCCGAGGGCATCGTCACCGCGTGCGCGATCAAGGCGCTGGGTGGTCACATCCAGGGCGTGCTCGCCCCGCGGACCGACGACGAGAAGGAGAAGGGTCGGGATGCCGGCCTCGACGTCGACGGCCAGGTCTACGAAGCCGATGGTCTGGTGAAGGGCAAGAACACGATCTTCGTCGCCACGGGCGTGACCGACGGCCAGCTCGTGCAGGGAGTCCGCCGCGATGGCGACTTCATCTACACCGAGAGCGTCGTGCTGCGCGGCGCCTCGGGAACGCTCCGCCGCATCTCGTCCGAGCACCTGACGTCGAAGTGGCTGTGACGCCGCGGCGCTGAATTCGTCGTTTCCTGAGACAGCATCTCGCGGACGGAGCGGTCGCCCGGGGCAGCCGTGACATCAGCGGGGTGCTGTTTCGGCGTTCGGCGAGAGGCGCACGGTCGTCGCCTCGACGTGCAGATACAGCCGGGCGTGTCGTGACGCAAGCGTGACCGGTAACGGAAGCCCTGTCTGGCAGAATCTCTAGGAGTGTCAACGGCGACGCTGTGTTCTTCCGAGACCCGAAGGGGGATCGTCCATGGCAGCAGCTCCGACGAATCAGACCGCACCTCAGACAGGTGCACAGGCGGTCATCGCCAGCGCGGTCGACCCTGCACGCCGCCCCGACGTGCTGTTGCGCGTCCGGCGCGACGAGGGTCACGAGGTCAGCGCGTGGTGGATGGTCGGCGCGTTCGTCGCCGTCTCCGCGGCCGTGGTGAGCCTGCTGAGCTGGGTTCCCGGCGGGGCCTGAACCTTCTCGTCTTTCGGAAGCCGGCCTCCCGGACGGCGGCTCCCGCATTCTCGGCCCTCGTGCCCGGCTCGATGCCGGTAAGGGTTCGAGCATCGCGCGTGTCGGGCCTTGCGCTCACGACTCCGTGTCGGCCAGTCCCGCTCGCTGGCGGATGACACCCAGGTCGGCCCTCGCGGCCGCCTCGGCCGTCTCGACCGGTGACGGGGTGGCTTCGCCGGCGCCATCGAGGTTCTCGATCATCTCCGGCGCGGTCCATCGGCGGGGAGTCGCCTCGATCGCGACGGGAGCGGCGACCGCATCGAGCTTGGTCTCGTCGATGCCGGGGAACTTCCGCGCCGTGACGAGCACACGTGTCTCGAGCGATCCGGCGAACCGGTTGTAACTGTCGACCGTTTTCTCGATCGCGCGGCGCAGGTCGTTCGCGTGCTCGGCGAGTTTGCCGACGCGCTCGTAGAGCTCTGTGCCCAGGGCGAAGAGCGTGCGCGCCTCGTCGGAGACGTCTTGCTGGGTCCACGTGAACGCGACGGTCTTGAGCACCGCCCAGAGGTTGACGGGCGAAGCGAGGGCGACGCGGCGCGTGAACGCGTAGTCGAGCAGCGTCGGGTCTTCGTCGAGGGCCGAGGCCAGCAGTGACTCGCTCGGCAGGAAGCACACGACGAACTCGGGGCTCGTGGTGAGCCCCGCCCAGTACGCCTTCTTTGCGAGGGCGTCGACGTGGGCGCGCACCGCGCGGGCGTGCTTGGTCAGGAATGCGGCGCGGCGGGCTCCGTCGTCGCCGTGCGCCGTGACGGGGATCGCGCTGGCCTGCAGATACGCATCGAGGGGGACCTTGGCATCCACCGCCAAAGACTTGCCGCCGGGGAGGCGCACCACCATGTCGGGGCGACCGGCTCCGGCGTCGCTCGAGATCGCCGTCTGCAGGTCGAAATCGACGTAGCGCGTGAGGCCGGCGGCTTCGACGACCCGGCGGAGCTGCGTCTCGCCCCAGACGCCGCGCGTGGTTCCGGAGCGCATCGCGGAGGCGAGCGACTCGGTCGTCACGCGGAGTGCCTCGTCGGCCTCGCGGGACAGGCGCAGCTGCTCGCCGAGCGCGGTGTACTGCTCGACCCGGTCGCGTTCGAGGCCGTCGACCTTGCGCTGCATCGCATCGAGCGTCTCGCGCACCGGGTCGAGGGCGCGAAGGACGGTCTGCTCGCGACGCTCGCGTTCTTCGCGGGCTGCCTGATCCGCGCGCGACTGCCCCACGAGCTCGCGGTACAGGGCGACCTGGTGGTCGAGCTGCGCCTGCACGCCCGCCCGCGCGGTCTCGGCGGCGGCGACGCGGGCGCCGAGGGTTCGCTGCTCTTCAGCGGCGCGGGCCGCGGTCCGCGAAGAACCCACGAACCACCCGCCGACGACGCCCACGACGAGAGCGAGGATCACGAAGACGAGAGCGATGGCATCCATGGGGTCAGCTTGCACCAGACCTCCGACATCGCCGGAAAGACGGGCCGAGAGGCGTCAGGCGACGGCGCGCTCGACCGGCTCCGCCGCGATCTGCGATACACGGACGCCCAGGTGCGCGGCGAGGGCGTGCACGTCGTCGGCGCCGGCGCGGCGGGCGCAGTCGATCGTGATCTCGGCGCAGGCGACGGCGTCGGCCAGGGCATCGTGGTGGGCGAACGGGGAGCAGCCGGCTTCCTCGGCGACGAGCGGGAGCCGGTAGGAGTCGAGCGTGTAGGTCTTGCGCGACATCTGCACGCTGCACATGTAGCGGTAGGGCGGGCACTCGTCGCCGGTCGCCGCGCACGCCCGGCGCAGCACCGACATGTCGAAACCGGCGTTGTGCGCGACCAGGACGTCGGCTCCCGCGAAGGCGGTGAGGCGCTCGAGTTGCGTCGTCCAATCGGGCGCGTTCACGACATCGGAGGGGTGGATGCCGTGGATCCCGACGTTGATCGGGGCGAAGTGGTCGTGGCCCGGCGGTGGCTTGATGAGCCAGGCGGCCGTGGCGACCACGCGGCCGTTCCGGACGCGGGCCAGACCCACCGCGCACGCGGACGCGCCGCTGGAGTTCGCCGTTTCGAAGTCGATCGCGGTGAAGTCCAGAGCCACGACTCCACCCTCACCCGCGCTCCCGTGGGGGCGAAGAGGCGCGCCGGGGTCGGCGGCATCCGGTCTGCCGATTCGCTCCGGCGGCGGTCGCTGGAACGTTCCGCAGAAAGATGCGTGCCGGCGAGGACCGAGGGGTGGCTGCGGTTACCCGACGCCGGCCGAAGTCCCTGCGTCGTGACCGCGGGGCTGGGGAGGACGTGGGTCGGAGGGGCGGCGTAGGGTCGGGGCATGACCGATCGCGAGAAGTCGACCTCGTTCGGGCAGGCGGCCTCCGCCTACGAATCCGGGCGGCCCGGGTATCCCGCCGAGGCCGTGGCGTGGCTGCTCGAACCCGTGCGCGAGGCCGGCCGCGCGCTGCGCGTCGCCGACGTCGGGGCGGGGACGGGCAAGCTCACTCGCGCGGTCGCCGAGCTCGGCGCCGACGTGGTGGCCGTGGATCCGGATGCCGACATGCTCGCGACCCTGCGCGAGAACGCGCGGGGCGTGCCCACGTTCGTCGGCACGGCCGAGCATCTGCCCCTGCCCGATTCCGGTCTGGACGCCGTCGTCATGGGCCAGGCCTGGCACTGGGTCGACGTCGAGCCGGCGTCGCGAGAGACCGCTCGCGTGCTGCGCAGCGGGGGAGTACTCGGGCTCATCTGGAACATCCGTGACGACCGCGTCGACTGGGTGCGGCGGCTCACCGCGGCCATGGGCGGGTCGAACGCCGAGGTCCTCCTCGCCACGACCGGTCCGCGCGTCGCCGAGCCCTACGGCGAGCTCGAGCACCGTGAATGGTCGTGGGAGAGGCGCATCACCCTGCCGCAACTGCGCGACCTCGTCGTCTCGCGCAGCGACATCATCACGGCCAGCCCCGAGAAGCGCGCGGGCATCGAGGCCGCGGTCGACGGGGTCGTGGCATCCGTCCCCGAACTCGCCGACGGAGGCTCCGTCGCCCTGCCGTACGTCACCCACGCCTTCCGCGCACGGCGACCGTGACGCGGTGACCGGGCTCCGAGCCGGGTAACCTGGACTCCCGTGGCTCTTACCATCGGAATCGTCGGCCTTCCCAACGTCGGAAAGTCGACCCTCTTCAACGCTCTGACCAAGAACTCGGTGCTCGCGGCGAACTACCCGTTCGCCACCATCGAGCCCAACGTCGGGGTCGTGAACCTTCCCGATGTGCGCCTGCAGAAGCTCGCCGACGTGTTCGGCAGCGAGCGGCTCATGCCCGCTGCGGTGTCGTTCGTCGACATCGCCGGAATCGTCCGCGGCGCGAGCGAGGGCGAGGGCCTCGGCAACCAGTTCCTCGCGAACATCCGGGAAGCGGATGCCATCGCGCAGGTCGTCCGCGGATTCGCCGACGACGACGTCGTCCACGTCGACGGTTCGGTCAACCCGGCGAACGACATGGAGACCATCAACGCCGAGCTCCAGCTCGCCGACCTCCAGACGCTCGAGAAGGCGATCACCCGGTACGAGAAAGAGGTCAAGGGCAAGAAGCTCGACCCCTCGGTGCTCGAGGCCGCCAAGGCCGCGCAGGACGCCCTCCAGCGTGGCGTGCTGCTGTCGGCATCCGGAATCGACCTCTCGCCGATCCGCGAACTGGGGCTGCTGACCGCGAAGCCCTTCATCTTCGTCTTCAACGTCGACGAGGCCGTGCTCACCGACCCGTCGCGTAAGGACGAACTCGCCGCTCTGGTCGCCCCTGCGAAGGCCGTCTTCCTCGACGCCAAGATCGAGTCGGAGCTCATCGACCTCGACCCCGAGGACGCCGCCGAACTGCTCGCGTCGACCGGCCAGGACGAGTCGGGTCTCGACCAGCTCGCCCGCATCGGGTTCGACACGCTGGGCCTGCAGACCTACCTCACCGCCGGCCCCAAGGAAGCGCGCGCCTGGACGATTCCGCAGGGCGCGAAGGCGCCGCAGGCGGCCGGTGTCATCCACACTGACTTCGAGAAGGGCTTCATCAAGGCCGAGGTCATCTCGTTCGACGACCTCGTCGAGCTCGGCTCGGTCGCCGAGGCCCGCGCGAAGGGCAAGGCTCGCCTCGAGGGCAAGGATTACGTCATGCAGGACGGCGACGTGGTGGAGTTCCGCTTCAACAACTGAGCGAACGGCGCGCGGCCCCGGCCGCGCGGTGGGGGCGTGAGCGTCTCCCGGACGGACGGTGACTCCGTATACAGTGGGGCTCGCTTCGGGGGGAGATGTTTGATGACCGTTCAGGTCGGGGAATTCGTGTCGCGAGAGCGCGGAGATCTGTCTGCGCAGTCCGCTGAGACGGACGGTAACGCGAACCGCTCTCGGAGGGGCAGGCGATGAGTTCCGACACGTCTGTCGTCGCACGCTACGACGAAGAAAAGCGTGCGGCGGTCGAACGGACTCTGCGAAAGGCCGTGCGCGCGCAGGGCATCGCGGCGATCGCTCTGGCGGTCGTGTGGGGATTTGTCACGCTGCTGCCGATTGCGGTCGTGGCCGCGGACGGACAGGTGACCGCGGCACTCGTGCTCGCGGTGACGCTCGTGGTCCCTCTGGCAATCGGCGCGTTGGGGGTGCGTCAGATCAGGCGGCGGCCGCGTATGCCCGAGATCGCGGTCGCGATCACCCCGACGAGCGTGCAGTTTCCCGCCCTCGAACGACCGTCTGCTTCTGCTCCCCGGGTGCGTGCTGAGCAGTGGGTCCGCGAAGGCACGACCGCCGAGATCCGCCCGGCATCCGGTCTGTTGCAGGCGCCCCTCGTCGTCTTCACTCGGCAGGACGGCGGCAAGCTCCGGCGCCGCACGGTCTCCGCCGAGAACCTGGATATCGATCCGCGGATCCTCGTCGATGCGCTCGGCGGGACGGCTTCCGCGTAGCAGGTGTTTCGCGGGGCTGCCGAGAGGGTGTGCGAAATCGCGGCGGCCACTGCGGCGGGTGATGGCAGGTGCTGCGAGCGGCGTGCGCTGCTTCTCGGAACGGCTCATATACCCGCCGAACGGGACCCTGCACGCAGCGACTGGGCGCCCGAAGAACGCTCGGTCTGGCGGCGCACTAGCCTTGCGCACATGATCAGGCGCAACCGTGCGTCGCTGTGCGTGTACAGCGACAAGTACAGCGTGCCGCAAATCACCGAGATGCTCGGAGTGGAGCCGGAACGCTCGGGAGACATCGGTGACCCGACGCCGTCCGGGCGCGCCGGTCGGAACCTCACGCCGCCTTACGCGAGGTATCAGCGCACGTTCTGGTGCCTGCACGAAGACGCGGACGACACGGACGCCGAGGATCAGACCGGCTTCTCCGCTGTGCGGAAGGTGGTCGATCGGGTGCTTCCCGTCGCCCACAAGCTCGCCGACCTTCGAAACGACGGAGAGACGATCATCTGGTGGTCGGGCGACTCCGACAGCACGCAGGGAGGCTTCGTCCTAGAAGCGGACCTTCTCGCGAAGATCAGTGTCCTCGGATGCCATCTCTCCGGCACCACGTTCCTCGGCGAGGAAGGGTCGGCCACGTGACCACCCCCGAGCACACGCGCATCGACGATCTCGCCGCCTTCGCCGCGGCCAACGGCTGGACGTCCCAGCCGACCGCCGAGCCTCCCGCGCTCTCGGGTGACATGTGGGAGTACGCCACGGCGGGCAACGTCCAGGACCGCATCGCCGGCGCGGACTGGGAGGCCGGCCGGATCGTCGGCGGGGCGAGAAAGGCCGAAAACGTTCGCCAGAACGGCATCGTCACCATTCGGACGAGCGTGTCGGTCAACGTGCCGGTGAGGAGCATCAACCTCGGCTACCTGGCGATCCGACTGCCCCGGCACCTGCCGCACTTCGTGCTCGATGCGCGGAGCAACGACGGCATCCTGTCATCGCTCCAGCACCGACCGCAGCGGAGGCAGCGACTCTCTCTCGAGGGCGACTTCGACACGCACTTCCACCTCTTCGCGCCGAAGGGCTACGAGCGCGATGCGCTCTACGTCTTCGCGCCCGATCTCATGGCGCTGCTGATCGACGAGACGGGCGACCTCGACGTCGAGGTGCGTGACGACATGCTGATCGTGTACCGGCCCGGCGGGTTCGACCTCCACGATCCCGCGGTCTGGGAGCGCTTCGCGCGCATCCGGGCCACGGTGGGCGCGAAGGCGTGGACCCAGACCGACGGGTACAGCGACGATCGGGCAGCGCCGGGGCTGTCCGCATCCGTCGGTCCGGAGGGGCGCCGACTGAAGCGCAGTCTGCCGCGATGGGTGTGGATCGGGATCGGAATCGCCGCCGCTGCCCTGCTCGTTCCGGTGGGGGTGCTGATCACGGTGTTCAGCGTGGCGAACCCCCTCTGACGCGGCGTCAGGCCCCCACGGCTGCCCGCGCGCGGCGCGCGAGCTCGGTGCCGTCGATACCCGGCCAGCCGTGCAGGCCCTCGGCGTGCGAGGCGGGAAGCGCGTCGGCGCCCCACACGGCGCCCGCGAGCGAGCCGGCGATGGCCGCGACCGTGTCGGTGTCGTTCCCGCCGCGCACGGCGCGCTCGATCGCGTCGAGCGGCGTCGCCGCGCCCGAGACGGCGGCGAGGGCGCCCTGGAACGCCCGGACGATCCACCCGTTCGCCTGTTCGAAGTCCCGCGGATGCCGGCCCTCGGTCGCGTCGATGAGATCGCCCCACCGACCGCGGCGCTCGGCGGGCACGAGATCGAGCTGCGCGCGCATGTCGAGTTCCCCGGTCAGGATGCCGTGGCGGATCGCCCCGCACCACAGAGCGCACGCGTCGAGGTTGTCGTCCTCCCAGTGGGTGAGGCGAGCGACGGCGCCGGCGGCCGCGGCGAGATCCTCGCGCGGGCGATCGAGATAGCCGAGGGCGACGGGACCCGTGCGCATGAGCGAGCCGTTGCCTCCGCTGCGACCCGACGCGTCGTGCACGGCGCGGGATGCCGCGGTGATGGCATCCATTCCTCCGCCGGCGGGGATGCGGGACAGGACCTGGCGCGTCTGGGCACCGACGTCGAGGGCCTCGCGCGCCCACTCCTTCCAGCGGTGCACGATCGTCTCGAGCGAGGAGGGGTCTTCGAGGCGGTGTCCGGCGGCGAGTTCGTCGAGGATCGGAACGGCCATGCTCGTGTCGTCGGTCCACTCGCGCTCGCCGTGGCCGAAATGCCCGCGTCCGAACGCGGGCACGACCTCGTCGGCGAGGGCAGGGCCGAACTCGTAGGCGGAGCCGAGGGCGTCGCCCGCGGCCGAGACGAGGACGGCGCCGATGGCGCGATCGACCTGTGCGGGGGAGGGGGCGCTCATGACCTCAGCCTAGGAGCGACGTCTCTTCTCAGACGCGTGCAGCGCTGAGGGCGCTCGGTGAAAGCTCGACGAGACCTTCCCCGGGCGTCCACCGCCACCTCGTGCCGAGGCCATCGGCGTACTCCAACCGGGTGATGGAGCGATCGCCGGCGACGGTGAAGGGGTCGAGAACGTCAGCCTCGCGGACTGGTCGGGGAATACCGTCCCAGGAGGATTGCAGGGCGAGCCCTCGGTTCTGGACGAAGAACTGTCCGGGCGGCAGCACCTTCATGCGGATGATGTGGGTGTTCTCGCCCGGGCCAGCCACGTGAACTTCGACGTCGTAGAACACGGCCGACGTCGGGCTCTGGTTCGAGACGACGACCCCGTATCGGCGACCGCTTTCATCTCGGTCGGCCGCCCACCATGAGGCGACGCTGCCCGCCAACTGGCGACGGTCGCGCGCTCGGTCGACCTCGTCTCGTTGGGCTTCGCGCGTAGCCGAGTCGCGCGCGGAGGCGACGGCCTCTTGACGCGTCTCGTCAGCGGTCCTGTTCGCGGCGAGCGCGACGCGGAGCGCGAAGATACTCAAGATGCACCCCAGGACGGCGGCGAGCGCCGCGACCCAATCGGCGAGGGTTCCGGGTTCGAGAGGGAGTGGCGACATGCCCCTCACGTTAGGGCGAGGCGCCGGTCCGGGGCGAGGAGATGCACTGTGTTTCACCCGGGGCATCCGCGCGTTTCACCCGCAAAGGGGGATCAGATGTCGCTGTAGTCGTTCGCCGGCAGGATGAGTTGCGTCACCGCGTCGCCGTCGAGCACGAGCATCACGTACTCGCGCCCCACCTCGCCCGGGCGTTGGAGGGACTGCGTCCCCGGTACGTCGCGCGTGTCGAGGCGCAGCGCGGTGGAGTCGAAGCCCTCCGTGGCGCCCGCCGCGACCGCCTCGGCGCGGGTCGAGCCGACACCGATGCCGCCCGTGGTGACGACCGGGTGGCCGGACACCGTGGGCGTGGTCACGCGGACGGTGGCGCCGCGGGGGGATCCGTCATTGGGTACGTTCACGGTGAATCCCGGCCAAGTGAGCGCGGTGAGCTCGAGGGTGCCGCCGTAGGGGCCCTCGACCGCCGACTGCGTGGGGGCCGTGCCGAGCGCCGCCGTCCACGCGTCGACGGAGTTCAGCGAGTACTCGAGGGTCGACCCCGCGGCGATCGAGGCGCTGTCGAGAGAGACGATCAGGACGGCATCGCTCGCCGGGGCTGCCGCGTCGGCCGTGGGTGAGACCGTCGGAGTGGGCTTCTCCGACGGGGTGAAGGCGGGCGTCGGCGAAGCCGCTTCCGTCGGCTCGGGGGAGGGCTGCGGGACGCACGCGCTCAGACCGAGGGCCAGAACGGCCGTGAACGTCAGAAGGGGGACTGTTCGCCTCATAGACGAACGCTATCGGCCCCGCGGTTGGTCTTCAACGAGCCCCGGACGCGCCGCGGTCGATGACACCGCGAGGGTTCGGCATCCGGTCGACTCGTTCCCGGGGAAGCGGGCGTCCTCGGTGCTCAGCCCAGCTCGCTCGGGTGCGTCAGCCGCCACCACAGGGACGGCTCCTCGATCGCTCCCTGGATCTTCACCTCGGCCGACGTCGTCTGCGGCCCCGCGGTCCACGTGACCGAGCCGACGACCTCGCCGTCGGCGTAGTTCTGCGGGGTCGTGGTGTCGAGGGTGACCGAGACGGGTGTGTCCGACCACGTATGGAGTTTGGTCGTCGTGGCCAGCACGAGCGACGCGCTCGAGCCCCACGGGGTCGAGATGGTGCCGAGGTCGTCGCCGACCGTGCCGAGCGGGATGTCGTGGAAGCCGTCGCTGATGCTCTGGAGGAGGTTGCGGACGTCCGCGTCGGTGCTGTCGTGGGTCTCGCCACCCAGTCGCACGCCCGTGATTTGCAGGGGAGAACCGATTCCCACGTCGAGTGACGAGGTGAACAGCAGGTTGAAGGTGCCGTCGCCGAGGTTGCCGGTCTTCAGACCCGTGACGCCGAGGGTCCCCAGCAGGTCGTTGGTGTTGGTGACCGTGCCGGCGCCGGTGATCTGCGCCGATCGGGTGCCGGCGATCTGGGCGATGACCGGGTTCGCCTCGGCCAGTTTCGCGAGCGCCAGCAGATCGCTCGGGGTGCTGGCGTTGCGGGAGTCGATGCCCGTGGCATCCACGATCCGGGTGTCGTTCAGACCGTTCTTGCTCAGCCACGATCGAGCCGCCGACACGTACGCCCCCTCGGAACCAAACCCCCACCGGGCGATGGCGACGGCGTAGTTGGCGGCCGAGGGCAGCAGCATGGTCGTGAGCGAGTCGTGCAGCGACAGCTTCAGTCCGTCGGGCATCGGCGCGATGACCGCGCCCTGCACGTAGAACTGGTCGTACAGATCGGTGTCGGCCTCGGTGTACGAGATGGTCGGCCCGGGGTCGGTCGGCCCGCTCAGCGGGTGGGCGTCGAGGACGACCAGGGCGGTGACGAGTTTCGAGATGCTCGCGAGGGAGCGCGAGTCGTTCCCTCCCGACGCGGCGAAGGACTGGGCCGCATCAGGGCCGAGGTAGTCGGCGCCTCCGTCGACGCGCAGCAGAGTCTCGCCTCCGGCGGGGAGGGCGAGGGATGCCGCCGCCCCGGCGTTCGCGGCAGGAGCCTGCGAAGTGACGGTCGGGGCAGGTAGAGCGGCGGACGAGGCCCACCACACGTAGCCACCGCCCCCGCCGAGGATGAGGAGGGTGACGACGAGGAAGACGATGAGGACGACGCGCCCGGCGCGACCGCTCGGCTGCGGCTCTCGCGGTGCTTCCTCGAGGAGGTCGCCGAAATCGGCGAGCGTGCTCACGAGATATCTCCAGGGTCCCCCACCTCTCGAACCTATTGGTTTCTCTTCCCCACCACGACCTGAAATTCAAGCCCCCCTTTTCTCCGGAGGTCGGCGGCTTACCGTGTACGCACATCGGGAGATACCCGAAGACCACACGGGAGGAGCCGACTATGGGACTCGACGACAAGATCAAGAACGCTGCGGAGAACATCGCTGGCAAGGCGAAGGAAGCCACGGGCAAGGCGACGGACAACGAGCGCCTCGAGGCCGAAGGTCAGGCTGACCAGACCAAGGCCCATGCCAAGCAGGCCGGCGAGAACGTCAAGGACGCCTTCAAGTAAGTCGCCCTCCCCGAAATGCCCCGATCCGTGTGGATCGGGGCATTTCGTCTGTTCGGATGAAATCCGGGGGAGGGGATGCCGGGGTGCCGGGGCCGCGGCCGGGATAATGGCGACATGACCGCTGCCGTTCCCACCGAGACCCCCACCGTGGTCTCGGGCACCCCCGTCGTCCTCCGCGCACACGGCTACGAAGCCGCGATCGCGAGCGTCGGCGCCTCCCTCCGCTCCCTGACGTACGAGGGCCGCGACCTCGTCGTTCCCTTCGATGCCGACGAGCTCCGTCCCGGCTACCGGGGGACGACGCTCGCCCCCTGGCCGAATCGCGTGGTCGACGGCATCCACCACTTCGACGGCGTCGAGCACCAGCTGCCGCTGACCGAGCCGAACCGCGGGCACGCGCTGCACGGGCTGCTGTCATGGGTCGACTGGAACATCCTCGAGGCGTCCGATGACGCCGTCACCCTGACCGCGACCGTCACCGCGCAGGCCGGGTACCCCTGGTGGCTCGTCGTCTCGACCACCTACCGCCTTGCGGCGAACGGCCTCACGCAGACCGTGCGCGCCACGAACCTGTCGGACACACCGGCGCCTTGGGGCACGGGACCCCACCCGTACCTCGTCGCGGGCCCCGCGACCCTCGACGAGTGGACGCTCGGCCTGCCCGCCGACACCGTTCTCGAAGTCACCCCCGATCGGCTCGCGCCGGTGGCACTGGCATCCGTCACCTCCGACGCCGAGCGCTTCGACTTCCGCGACGAGCGGGTGCTGGGTGCCGTCGAGATCGACCACGCCTACGCGGGACTGATCCGGGATGCCGACGGCCGCGCGACCGTCACGCTCACCGATCCCTCGGGCACCGGCGTCGAGATGAGCTGGGCGGGGGAGTGCGCGTGGGTGCAGATCCACACCGCCGATCTGCCCGACGGTCCCGGCACACCCGGTCATCGCGCCGGCCTCGCCGTCGAACCGATGACCTGCGCACCCGACGCGTTCAACGACGACGCCTACGACTTCGACACGGGCGTCGTCTCGCTCGACCCCGGAGCCTCGCACGACGCCGAGTGGACCATCTCGGCGCGCTGAGACCCTGCCAACGACAGAACCGCCCCGGAGTGATCCGGGGCGGTTCTGTTCATGTGGGTGGTCCGTCGGTCAGAGGACCTGGGCCCCGCACATCCCGCAGTCGCCACCCGCGGAGACCTCGACGAAGCAGTCGGGGCACATCGCGCGCGTGGGGCGGTCGGTGATCGGGGTGGGCTTGAGGCTCGGCGCGCGACGCTCCTTGGGAGTGGACGCGGCACGGGCGCGGCGGGCCTCGATGGTGGGGGCCGGCGGCGGCGGCGGGGCGGCCGGCTTGTGTGCCTCGCAGTAGAACCGCACGAACCCGCCGTGGTGCTTGGGGTGGCGGTGCTTCACGGCCCACAGCTCGGTGCGCTCGTACAGCGGACCCTCAGTGCCGCAGGCGACGCAGCGGGTGGCTTCGCCCGGGACGACCTCGGAGACGAGCACGGGAGCATCGAAGCGGATGGCATCTCGCCAGTCCTGCGACGAAACGATCTTCATGGGGGACCCTTCTCGGGCGGTTCGGGCCGCCCACCCTCAACGGTACGCTCCTCCCCACCCCCGCGGGGACCGGAATCGTGCGCAGAAGGGGTGGACACCGCCCGCGGGCCCCCGGATAGGTTGGAAGGAATTCCCCCGTACCGCGGTTCGCGGTACCCGTCGAAGGAGAAGTATGGAACTCGCCGCCCTCGGAGCCATCGGCGTCATCGCCGCCATCGTCGTGGTGGTCGCGATCGTCGTGATGATCGTGCTCAGCCTGGTGATCCGCGGCTGGTACCGCGTCGCGAAGGCCGACGAAGCGCTGGTCATCGTCGGAAAGCGGCAGAAGAGCGCCGACGGCGAGTCCTCGCGCATCACCGTGATCACGGGCGGCGGCGCGATCGTCAACCCGCTGACGCAGCGCGGCGAGATGATCTCGTTGCGCGCGCGCCAGATCAAGATGGAGCCGACCGCGCAGTCGTCCAACGGCGTCACCGTCAACGTCAGCGGCGTGGCCCTGGTCAAGATCGGATCCGACCCGGAGTCGGTGCGCCGCGCGGCCGAGCGTTTCGCCTCGCAGGACAAGGCGATCGAGCAGTTCACGACCGAGCAGCTCGAGGGTGCGCTGCGTGGTGTCGTCGCGACGCTGACCGTCGAAGAGCTGATGCGCGACCGCCAGCGTCTCTCGGACCAGATCGCCGAGGGCATCAAGGCCGACCTTTCGTCGCAGGGCCTGATCCTCGACTCGTTCCAGATTCAGGGCGTCACCGACACCAACGGGTACATCTCCGCCCTCGGTGCGACCGAGGTCGAGCGCGTCAAGCGCGAGGCGGAGGTCGCCCGCATCAACGCGGTCCGCGAGATCCGCGCGCGCCAGATCGCCACGGACGAGGCCAACCTCATCGAGCAGACCAAGCTCGACAAGAACAGCGCCGCGGCCAAGGCCGAGGTCGGTCGCGCCAATGCCGAGGCCGAGCAGGCCGAGGCACTGACCCGCGCCGAGCGCCGCCAGGCCGTCCTGCAGCAGGAGGCCCAGAACACGCAGGCCCGCCTGGAATCCGAGGTCTCCCGCGTCGCCGACGCCGACCTCTACCAGCGCCAGAAGGATGCCGACGCCGAGGCCTACGCGCAGATCAAGGCCGCCCAGGCCCGCGCCGAGATCGCCGAGCAAGAAGCCGCCGCCGTGCGCGTGCGCGCCGAGGCCGACGCCCAGGCCGTCCGCCTGGCCGGTGAAGCCCGCGCCGAGGCGATCCGCGCCGAGGCCGAGGCGTTGTCGCACAACCAGGAGGCCCTGCTCGCGCAGCGCGCCCTCGAGGCCCTGGTGCCGATGATGGCGGAGTTCGCCAAGGGCTACGACCGCGTCGGCAACATCACCGTCCTCGGCGGCGAGGGCGCCAGCGGTCACCTCGCGACGGAATCGGCGACGGGCCTGCGCTCGTCGTTCGAAGCGGTCAAGGCGGCGACGGGCATCGACCTGACGCAGATCATCCAGGGTCGGGTCGTTGCGGACGCGTTCACGAACCCCCAGCACGCCGGCGAATCCGCCCAGACGCGCTCGTACCCGGCCCCGACCACGCCCTCGGCGTCGTCGGAGTCGTGATCGGAGCGACCGGTGCCTGAGGCACCCGAGGTCGAGGCGCTCGCGCTCTTCCTGCGCGAGCGCCTCACCGGTTGCGCCGTGACCGGCGTCGAGCTCGTCGAGGGGCGGGCGCTGAAGACCCGAGCGCGGCCGCTCGACGAGCTCGTCGGTCGTACCGTGACCGCGGTGACTCGCCACGGCAAGCACATCGACCTCGATCTCGACGGTGTGCACCTGGGTCTGGGCTTCGGGCGGGCCGGGTGGGCGACCTGGAGTGACGGGCCCGCGGACGACGACGCCCCCGCGGGAGCGGCTGTCATCGCGCGGATCGTGTTCGACCACGGCATCCTGGGCATCACTGATGCCGCGGAGTGGCTGTCGGTGCAGCTCCATGTCGTCGATGCGGCCGACGAGGTGCCCTCGGTCGCGAAACTCGGACCGGATGCCGCGGACCCCAGCTATTCGCGAGACAAGCTCGCCGAAGCCCTCGGGCGGCGGCGCAAGCAGCTCAAGGCGCTGTTGCAGGAGCAGGAGACGCTCGCGGGCATCGGCAACGCCTACTCGGACGAGATCCTCTTCGCCGCGCGACTGTCGCCCACCGCCCACGCCGCAGCCCTCAGCGACGATGACATCATCCGGTTGCACCATGCGCTGCACGACACCCTGACCGCTGCCGTCATCGCACGTCGCGGAGTCCCGATCGCCGAGCAGAAGGCCGCGAAGGTCGCGTCGATGCGCGTGCACGGGCGTACGGGAGAGCCCTGCCCCGATTGCGGCGGGGTGATCGAGGACATCCCCGGCACGAAGGGCGGCGGGCAGTGGTGCCCGTCCTGCCAGACGCTGCCCGCGGACGCCTGAGCGGCGCGCCCCGGCGCGCAGCCCGTGTGAGGGGTCGATACGTGTCGCCCCGCGCGTCGCTCGGCGACACGTTCTGACCCCTCGGGCGGCGGGGACGACGAAGGGGCCCCGCACCGAAGTGCGGGGCCCCTTCGTCGCGGAATGCTCAGGCGGTCTGGCCGGAGTGCTTTCCTTCGGCGACCTCTTCGACGAGCTTCGCGTTGAACGCGGGCAGGTCATCGGGGTTACGGCTCGAGACCAAGCCCTGGTCGACGTGCACCTCTTCGTCGACCCACGTGGCACCGGCGTTGCGCAGGTCGGTCTGCAGCGTGGGGTAGCTCGTGAGCGTGCGGCCCTTGAGCACGTCGGCCTCGGTGAGGATCCATCCGCCGTGGCAGATGACGGCGACCGGCTTGTGCTGGTCGAAGAAGCCACGGGTGAACGACACGGCGTCCTTCACGATGCGGATGTCGTCGGCGTTCTGCACGCCGCCGGGGAGCACGAGGGCGTCGAAGTCGCCCGCCGAGGCGCCGGAGACGGAGAGGTCGACCTTCTGCTCGTGGCCCTTCTCGCCGCTGATGCTGTCGTCGTTCGGCGAGACGAGGACCGCCTCGGCTCCGGCGGAGGTCACGGCCTCCCACGGGCTGGTCAGCTCGCTGTCTTCGAATCCGTCGGTGGCGAGGAACGCGATGCGCTTTCCGGTGAGGTCGGTCATGGGAAGCCCTTCTTTCTCGATCGGGGGTGCTTCCACGCTAAGAACCGGGCGAGACGGAGAGACGGGGGTTGCGGATGCCGGACCCCGGCGTTACCTGAATCGCGCGGCCCCCGCGCTCGCGCGCAGGCGTAGCATGGAGCGCATGTCCGCTGACACCACCTCTGACACCACCGCCGCGTCGAAGCCGCTGATCGCGCTGCTCAACGCTCCCGGTGTCGAGACCGACACCACAGAGAAGCCTTCCGCGTCGCAGTGCTGCGGCGGCGGTTCCTGCTCGCTCTGATTCCGTGCTGGTGCGTGTCGCGCTGGCCCTCGCCGCCGTGCGCGCTCTGACGGAGCGCCGGCGCGTG
Organism: Microbacterium sp. Leaf203; assembly: GCF_001421275.1. NCBI lineage: Bacteria > Bacillati > Actinomycetota > Actinomycetes > Micrococcales > Microbacteriaceae > Microbacterium > Microbacterium sp. Leaf203. The sequence continues at coordinate 54,844 of NZ_LMKF01000029.1, forward strand.
TCGTAATGATCTTGCGCCGTGGCTTATCGCTCTGACTTCAGCCAGCGCTCGTCACGCTGACCGCACGCATCGCGTGTCGCATCGACGCCGCGCTGGCGCGTGCCTCAGTGCGGCGCCGCGTAGGACGGCTGCAGACCCTCCGCCCGTCCCGGGTCGGGGAGCTGGCGTGTCTCGCAAGACCGGGCGGGCGCGGGCGCGCCCACCCGGTGCCGAGGTCAGTGTGCGGCGACAGGCGCGTCGGCGTCTTCGGCCTCCGTCGGTTTGCGGACGAAGCACGCGAGGACGACCGCTGCGGTGGCGATGACCGCGCCGACGATGAACGAGGCGTGGACGCCCGACGCGACGGCTCCGGCCTGATCGACACCACCGGCGAGAGCGGCGCTGGAGAACACGGTCATGATGGCCACGAAACCGGCCGTACCCGCCGCGCCGGCCACCTGCTGCGCGGTGCCCACCACGGCACTGCCGTGCGAGTACAACCGGCGGGGGAGCGAGCCGAGCGCAGAGGTCATCAGCGGTGTGAAGACGAGGCCCAGCCCGAGGTTGAGAGCGAGGTACACCGTCACGATCCACCAGATGGGCGTGTCCTGACCGAAAGTGAGCGCCATCGTCCACAGCACCGCGGCCGCGATCAGCATGCCGGGGATGACGAGCGGGGTCGGCCCGAAGCGGTCGAAGAGGCGGCCGACGATCGGGGCCATCACGCCCATGAGCACGCCACCCGGAAGCAGCATGAGACCCACCGTGAGGCTGCTGAGACCGAGCGCCTGCTGCAGGAAGATCGGCAGCAGGATGAGCGAGCCGAAGAGCGCGGCCATCACGATCGCGACCAGCGGCACAGCGAGACGGAACGACGAACTCTGGAACACGCGCAGGTCGAGAAGAGCGGAGTCGGAGCGCTGCAGGCGGAGCTGACGGATCACGAAGACGGTGACGAAGACCGCGCCGACGGCGAGGGGGATCCACACCGGAACGGACGAGTGCCCGGATGCCGACTCGCCGATGGCACTGAGGCCGTAGACGAGACCCCCGAAGCCGATCGCCGACAGGACCACGGAGAGCACGTCGAATCGTGCGTCGGGACGGGTCTGGGTGACGTTGCGGACCCAGCGGGCACCGAGCGCGATGGCCACGAGGGCGATCGGGAGGATGAGCCAGAAGATCGCGTGCCAGGTGAGAGCCGACAGGATGAGACCGGACACGGTCGGGCCGACCGCGGGAGCGACGGCGATGACGATCGTGACGACGCCCATGACCCGACCGCGCTTGTTCGCGGGGACCAGGTTCAGGACGGTGGTGAACAGCAACGGCATCATGACGCCCGTGCCCATCGCCTGGACGATGCGGCCCGCGAGCAGGACGCCGAAGGCCGGAGCGAGTGCGGCGACGAGGGTACCGAGAGCGAAGATGCCCATCGCGCTGAAGAAGACGACGCGGATGGGGAAGCGCTCGAGGAGGAAGCCGGTCAGGGGGATGACGACGGCCATCGTCAACAGGAACGCCGAAGTGAGCCACTGTCCGGTGGCGGCGCTCACGCCGAAGTCGGCCATGATCGCGGGCAGAGCGACGGACATCGTGGTCTCGTTGAGGATGACGACGAACGCGGCGACGACGAGCAGAGCGATGACGGGGCCGGGGCGGGGCGCGGGCGCCGCGGGTGCGGCGGCGTGGGGTCGGGAGACGGGAACGGTGCCGGTGGCGGCCATGACGAGGTCCTTTACGTGCGGGGGGCTTCGTGGCGCCACGGAGGGCGACTGCGAGGGTCACAACGGAGGTGCGGCCCGGGTTATTCCGACGGCGGGTCCACGGATCGGAGGAGACCCGCTCGCGACCCTATCGGGTGCCCCCGACATCGCCGGAGCCGGAGCCGGTGTCGGTGGTCGGACGTAGGCTGACGATCATGAGCATGGGGATGGGCGGGAGTATGTTCCGCGGCGTGGATGCCGAGGTGCAGCGCCGTCGCAACGCGCAGGCCCCGCGCGTGGCCCACCTCGGTCGCCGCGTCGTCGACCTGTTCCGGCCCTATCGCGCTCGCATCGTCTTCACCGCGCTCCTCGTCGTGGTGGGCGCGGCCGTCGCCGTCGTCCCGCCGCTGCTGGTGCAGCGGATCTTCGACGACGCGTTGTTCCCCGTCGACGGGTCGAGCCCCGACCTCTCACTGCTCGCCTTCCTGGTCAGCATCATGATCGGACTCTTCCTGGTCTCGGCGGCCCTCAACGTGGGCCAGACCTGGCTCACCGCCACGGTCGGCAACCGGGTCACCGGAGATCTGCGCACGCGCCTGTTCGATCACCTCCAAGACATGGAGCTCGGCTTCTTCACCCGCACCAAGACGGGCGTCATCCAGTCTCGTCTGCAGAACGACGTCGGCGGTGTCTCGGGCGTGCTGACGAACACGGTCACGAGCATCCTCGGAAACGCGGTGACGGTCATCGCGTCGCTGGTCGCGATGATCCTCATCGACTGGCGACTGACCCTGATCGCGGTCGCGCTCATGCCCTTCCTCCTCGTCGTGCAACGCCGCGTGGGCCAGGTGCGGGCGCGCATCGCGGGCGAGACGCAGGAGTCGCTGTCGGAGCTGTCGGCGATCACGCAAGAGACCCTCAGCGTCTCCGGCATCCTGCTGTCGAAGTCGTTCAACCGCCAGCGCACGGAATCCGCCCGCTTCGACGCCGAGAACGACAATCAGGTCCGTCTACAGGTGCGCCGGGCCATGAGCGGCCAGGGCTTCTTCGCCGTGGTTCAAGTGATCATGTCGAGTGTTCCCGCGGTCATCTACCTCGTCGCGGGGTACCTCATCGGAGGCGGCGCGGGAGCGATCACGGCAGGAACGATCGTGGCGTTCACCACCGTGCAGGCTCGGTTGCTCATGCCGTTGATGGGGCTCATGCGCGTCGCGCTCGACGTGCAGACCTCGTCGGCGCTGTTCGCCCGCATCTTCGAGTACCTCGACCTGCGTCCCGCGATCGTCGACGAGCCCGACGCGCGGCCCGTCTCGGCCGCTCCGGGACCGGTGGGGCGCATCGAGTTCCGCGACGTCGAGTTCCGCTACCCCGACGCCCCCGCGCAGGCGCGGCCCACCCTCGACGGCGTCTCGTTCACGGTGGAGCCCGGCCAGCACGTCGCGTTCGTCGGCCCATCGGGCGCAGGCAAGACCACGATCCTCTACCTGACTCCGCGCATGTACGAGGCGACCGGGGGAGCGGTGATGTTCTCGGGCGCCGACGTGCGCACCCTCGACCGGGCCTCGATCATCGACGAGATCGGCATCGTCTCGCAAGAGACCTACCTGTTCCACGCGACCGTGCGCGAGAACCTGCGCTACGCCCGCCCCGACGCCACAGACGCCGAGATCGAGGCCGCGTGCCGCGCGGCGAACATCCACCACGTCATCGCCTCGTTCGAGGCGGGCTACGACACCATCGTGGGCGAGCGCGGCTACCGTCTGTCGGGCGGAGAGAAGCAACGCATCGCGATCGCGCGCGTGCTGCTGAAGGACCCGCCGGTCCTCCTGCTCGACGAGGCCACGAGCGCCCTCGACACGGTGTCGGAGCGCATCGTGCAAGAGGCCCTCGAGACGGCCTCGCACGGACGCACGACCCTGTCGATCGCGCACCGCCTGTCGACGGTCATCGGCGCCGACCGAATCCACGTGGTGGATGCCGGCCGCATCGTCGAATCGGGAACGCACAGTGAGCTGCTGGCCCAGGGCGGCCTGTACGCGAGCCTCGCGGCCGAACAGCTCGCGGCGTCGTTCGTCCTCGCCGAGGAGCAGCTCGACGAAGCGGGCCTCGCCCGTGCCGCCCTTCCCGCGCGACGCGCCGACGAGGCACCCGCCTGAGGCGCCCGCCATCAGACCGGACGGGCGCGGGTCCGCCGCGTGCACAACGGCGGAGCTTTCCAACCGCGCGCCGTGTAACGGCATCCGCCATCGGCGTGTCGGGCGGGGCTCCGCGGTTTTGCCCCGGGCGGGCGTCAGCCGGGCAGGGTCTCGACGAACGCCTCGAGCGCGATGCGGTACGCGGGGTCGGGGTGCGACTCGGCGATGCGCTCGAGCGGCGGCAGGTCCAGGGTGCGGATCAGCGCCCCGCGTTCCCGCACGGCCGCGTCGGCTCCGGCGGCCCGCAGGACCGCGATTCCCTCACCGAGAGCGTCGAGGTAGTCGCGCAGGATGTCGAGTTCGCTGAGTCGCTGGGTGATCGACCCGCCCTCGCGGCGCTGGCGCCAGTCGACCACGACGTCGGGGATGACGTCGAACGCCGCCGCCAGCGTGTACATGCGCTGCGTGAGGACCTGGTCTTCGTAGTAACGCCCCTCGGGGAACCGCAGGTCGTGCTCGCGCCAGAAGGCGGTGCGGCTCATCTTCGACCACGCCACGATGTTGCCCGAGGCTGCGGGGTGCTCCGCGAGCGTCGTGCGCTCACGGGCGGGATCGGTGGATGCCGACACCCAGGGCTGCACCTCTCCGGCGACGTAGGCGGGGGTGTCGGCATCCGGTCGCAGACGTACGTAGGCGCCCACCGCGAAGTCGCTGCCGGTGCGATCGAGCGTGTCGGCCAGGCGCGAGAGGGCGTGGGGGCGCATGACGTCGTCGGCGTCGAGGAACGCGGTGTACGGGGTGTCGACCCGTGCGAGGCCGGTGTTGCGGGCGGCTCCGAGCCCCCGCCGTGAGGTGTGCCGCTCGAGGCGGAACCGCGGGTCGGCGGAGGCGGCGTCGGCGAAGATGCGCGCTGTGTCATCGTTCGAGGCGTCGTCGACGAGGATCGCGCTCCAGTGCGGGTGCGTCTGCGCCCGCAGGGAGTCGAGGGCTTCCTCGGCGAAGGTGGCGACGTCGAACCCGGGGACGATGACGGTGACGGGGGTGGAACTCACCCGCGCGATCCTACGGCGGTGACGGCGGTGGCGACGGCATCTGCCACGTCGTCGAGAGAAGCGGTGAGACCGTGCGGGAGAGTGAACCGCACGGCGGTGCGGGCGTCGTCGTGCGCGACGCCGATCGCGAGCAGCACGTGCGACGCCTCGTCGCTGCCGGCCGCGCACGCGGATCCGCTGGAGGACACGATGCCGCGCCGCTCTAGCTCGAGCAGCACGGTCTCGCCGTTGGTGCCGGGGAAGACAAAGCTCGCTGTCCCGGGGAGGCGATGCGTCGGGTGACCGGTCAGACGCGCGCCGGGAACGAGGGCGAGCACGCGGGCGATGAACGCGTCGCGCAGGGCGCCGACCCGGGCGACCTCGTCGGCCCTTTCGGTCTCGGCGAGGGTGAGGGCGGTGGCGATCCCCACGGCTCCGGCGACGTCGGGGGTGCCCGAGCGACGGCCGCGCTCCTGCCCGCCGCCGTGCAGCAGCGGCTCGAACGGCAGGCGTCCGCGCACGGCCAGGATGCCCGTGCCCTTCGGGGCGCCGAGCTTGTGTCCGGCGATGGTGACGGCATCCGCCCCCGTCCCCGACAGCGGCAGCCACCCCGCAGCCTGCACGGCGTCGAGGTGCAGGGGCACCCCGCGGGCGTGCGCGACGGCGGCGAGCGCGGCGACGTCTTGCACCGTGCCGATCTCGTTGTTGGCATAGCCCACCGACACGAGGGCCGTATCGTCGCGCAGCGCTGCGGCGAGCGCCTCGGGGGTCAGGGTTCCGGTGTCGTCGACGGGTGCGTGGGTGATCTCGACGCCGTGGAGGCGGTGCAGGTAGTCGGCCGAGGCGAGCACCGATTCGTGCTCGATCGCGGTGGTGACGAGGTGCCGCCGCTCCGACCCCAGGACGATCCCCTTGATCGCGGCGTTGTTCGATTCGGTGCCGCCCGAGGTGAACAGCACGTCTGCGGGGCGCATGCCCAGTACGGCGGCGACGCGACGGCGGGCGTCGTCGAGGGCGGATGCCGCGGCCTCACCCACCTCGTGATGGCTCGACGGGTTGCCGAAGTAGCGGGTGAGGTACGGGGTCATGGCCTCGAGCACCTCGGGGCGCACGGGGGTGGTGGCGGCGTTGTCGAGGTAGAGGCTCACGCCGTCTCGATGCGGATGTCGAGCCCGAGGTCGAGGGCGGATGCCGAGTGGGTGAGGGCTCCGACCGAGATGACGTCGACCCCGGTCTCGGCGATCGCGCGGACGGTCTCGAGGCTCACGCCCCCTGATGCTTCGACCTGCGCGGCGCCGGCGATGCGGGCGACACCGGTGCGCAGGTCGTCGAGCGAGAAGTTGTCGAGCATGATGGTGCCGACCCCGGCCGCGAGCACCGCGTCGATCTGGTCGAGGCGGTCGACCTCGACCTCGACGTGCGTGGTGTGGGGGAGACGCGCGATCGCACTCTCGAGTGCCTGGGTCACCGACACACCCTGCGCGGTCAGCACGGCGAGGTGGTTGTCCTTGGCCATCACGGCATCCGAGAGCGAAAAGCGGTGGTTGTGCCCGCCGCCGTCGCGCACGGCCTGCCGCTCGATCGCGCGCAGGCCGGGCGTGGTCTTGCGCGTGTCGACGATGCGCGCGCCGGTGTGGGCGACCTCGGCGACGTAGCGGGCGGTGAGGGTGGCGATGCCCGACATGCGCTGCGCGAAGTTGAGCCCGATGCGCTCGGCGGTCAGCACCGCACGCGCAGGGCCCGTGACCACGGCGAGCGTGTCACCAGGGGAGAAACGCTCGCCGTCTGCGACGAGATGCTCGACGGAGGTCGAGGGGTCGGTGAGGGTGAAGGCGGCGGCGAACACCGCGGCTCCGCTGAAGACGCCCTCGACCCGCGCGACGAGCTCCGCGCGGGCGACGGCGTTCTCGGGGATGAGGGTCTCACTCGTGAGGTCGCCCCACGGTGCGTCTTCTTCGAGGGCGGCGGTGACGACGCGGTCGATGGCGGAACGGGTCAGCATGCGAGCACCTTCGAGGGGGAGGAGGGGGCGGATGCCGCGGCGGCGGGCCCGCGGGCGGGTGAGGGGTCGCGAGGGTCGGCGTCGGTCCCCGAGGCCTCGACCGCAACGACGGTGGCGAGGACGCGAGTGTCGGCGCCGACCGCCGGCGCAGCGATCGAACCGGTCTCGGCGTCGGAGCGGAAGTGCGCGCCGACGGATGCCGTGCGCCGCAACGCCGCGTCGACCACGTGCGACGCGACGAGCAACAGGTTCGCGTCTTCGACACCGAGGGCTGCGCCGGCTGTGCGCCACGCGGCGAGGATCCCGGCGGCCCGGGTGAGACCCGCGGCGTCGCGCATGAGCCCCGCGTCGGTCCACATCAGCTGCTGGAGCGCCGCGCGGGTGAAGGGCGGGGCAGCGGCGTCCGGGACTTCCCGAAGGGGGACGGGCGCGACGGCGGCGACGGGCCAGAGCGTGTCGCGGCCTACGGCCTCTCCTGCGCGTGCGCCGAACACCGCGCCCTCGAGCAGGGAGTTCGAGGCCAGGCGGTTGGCGCCGTGCACGCCCGTGCGGGCGGTCTCGCCGACCGCGTAGAGCCCGGGGACCGTCGTGCGTCCGTCGAGGTCGGTCACGACCCCGCCCATCAGGTAGTGCGCCGCGGGGGTCACCGGGATCGTCTCGCGACCCCAGTCGAGACCGCGCTCGCGCACGGCGGCGTCGATCGTGGGGAAGCGCTGCGCGAGGCGCTCGTCGCCGATGGCAGTGGCATCGAGCCGCACCGGGCGACCGCCCTGCGCCGCCATCGCGCGCGCGTTGGCGCGGGCCACGACGTCGCGCGGGGCGAGCTCGCCATCGGGGTGGGCGTCGAACGCGAAGCGGCGGCCGGTGTCGTCGACGAGGGTCGCGCCCTCTCCGCGCACGGCTTCCGACACGAGGAACGGTGCGCCCACGGCCAGCGCGGTCGGGTGGAACTGCACGAACTCGAGGTCGGCGACGGCGGCGCCCGCGCGAACCGCCGCGGCGATGCCGTCGCCCGTGGCCCCGAGCGGGTTGGTGGTGTGGGCGTAGAGCTGCCCGGCACCACCGGTGGCGAGGATCACCGCGTCGGCGGTGAGGCGCTCGCCGCCGTCGAGCTCGATGCCGACGACGCGTCCGTTCGCGATCAGCAGGTCGCGCAGCAGCGCGTGCTCGCGCAGCTCGATGGCCGCGGCCCGGACAGCGTCGCCGAGAGCGGCCTGGATCGCCGCTCCCGTCGCGTCTCCGCCGGCGTGCAGCACGCGCGCGACGGCGTGGGCCGCCTCCAGCCCACGCGAGAAGTCGCCGTCGGCGGCGCGATCGAAGTCCACGCCCCGCGCGACGAGCTCGGCGATGCGGGTCGGGCCCTCGCCGACGAGGACGTCCACGGCATCCGGATCATTCAGACCGGCGCCGGCCGTGAGCGTGTCGGCGGCGTGCGAGGCCACGGTGTCGGCGGGGGAGGTGACCGCCGCGATCCCGCCCTGCGCCCACCGCGTGTTGGTGTCGGGCAGGGCGCCCTTCGTCACGACCGTGACACGGCATCCGGACTCGGCCGCGTGCAGCGCCGCCGTGAGACCGGCGATGCCGCTGCCGACCACGACGACGGTGGTCACTTCACCGCGCCGTTCGGCTTGGCCGCGAGCATGCGCTCGAGGGCGACGGTCGCGGGCTCGGCGACGTCGGCCGGGACCGTGATGCGGTTGACGACCTCGCCCGCGACGAGCGACTCCAACACCCAGGCGAGGTAGCCGGGGTGGATGCGGTACATCGTCGAGCAGGGGCACACCACCGGGTCGAGGCAGAAGATCTCGTGTTGCGGGTACTGGGCGGCCAGGCGCTGCACGAGATTGATCTCGGTGCCGATCGCGAAGGTCGTGGGCTCGGTCGCGGCGGCGATGGCCTTGCGGATGATGTCGGTCGAGCCCGCTTCGTCGGCGGCGTCGACCACGTCCATCGGACACTCGGGGTGCACGATCACGCGCACGCCCGGGTGTTCGGCGCGGGCCTTGTCGATCTGGTCGACGGTGAAGCGGCGGTGCACCGAGCAGAAGCCGTGCCAGAGGATGACGCGGCTGTCTTCGATCACCTCGGCTGTCGAGCCGCCGAGCGGCTTCCGCGGGTTCCACATCGGCATCTGTTCGAGGGGCACGCCCATCGCCTTGGCGGTGTTGCGGCCCAGGTGCTGGTCGGGGAAGAACAGCACGCGACGACCGCGTGCGAACGCCCACTCGAGCACGGTGCGCGCGTTCGACGAGGTGCAGACGATTCCGCCGTGACGACCGACGAAGCCCTTAATGGCGGCGGAGGAGTTCATGTACGTCACCGGGATCACGGGGACCAGGCCCTCGGCATCCGGGGTCTCAAGGTCTCCGAGCACGTCTTCGAGCTGTTCCCAGCACTCCTCGACCTGGTCGATGTCGGCCATGTCGGCCATCGAGCAGCCCGCGGCCAGGTTCGGCAGGATGACGGCCTGGTCGGGGCGCGACAGCAGGTCGGCGGTCTCGGCCATGAAGTGCACGCCGCAGAACACGATCGCCTCGGCCTCGGGGCGCTCCTTCGCGGCGTTCGCGAGCTGGAACGAGTCGCCCACGTAGTCGGCGTGACGCACCACCTCTTCGCGCTGGTAGAAGTGCCCGAGCACGACGACCCGGTCGCCGAGCGTCGCCTTCGCCGCGCGGACGCGGGCGTCGAGCTCGTCGTCGGACGCGTCGCGGTACTCCTGCGGCAGCTCGCCCTGGCGCGGCGCCCCGGTGGGGATGACGTCGCCCATCGACGAGCCGGGGCCGTAGCCGGGGCGCGTGTCGAAGTCCCAGGGGCCGACGGCGAGGTCGGTCGTGCAGGTCGCATCGGTCGAGGCGCCCGAGACGATCGCCTGGATCGCGTGGTCGACGCTGGGGTCGATCGCGGGGCGGGGCTGCAGGGTGAGAGGCGTGGCGGACATGGGCGTTTCCGATCAGTGACGGGACGGGAGCGGGCCGCGGTCGGCGAGCTCCACGTCGCGGTTGTAGCGGTAGAGGCGGGCGGGTCGGTGGCTTCCGGTGCGGAAGCGCTCGGTCGGGATGAGGGTGTCGGACGTGTCGACCTGGCGACGGAAGTTCGCCGGGTCGAGGCGCTTGCCGAGGATCGACTCGGTCACTTCACGCAGGTCGGCGAGCGTGAACTCGTCGGGCAGCAGGCCGTGGGCGATGCGGCTGTAGCCGACCTTGTTGCGCAGGCGCCACAGCGTGTACTCGACGATGTCGTTGTGGTCGAAGGCGAGGGCCGGGAGGTCGGTCGCGTCGAACCACTCGACGTTCTCGGGGGCGTCGCCCTCGCGGGCGTGCGCGGCCACCTGGGCGTCGACCTCGTCGGAGCGCAGCAGCGCCCAATAGACGATCGACACCACGCGCGTGGGGGAGCGGTCGACCGCCCCGAACGCGTACAGCTGCTCGAGGTAGCTGGGGGTGAGGCCGGTGGTTTCGGCGAGGGTTCGGGATGCCGCGGCGTCGAGCCCCTCGCTCGCGTCGAGCCAGCCGCCGGGCAGTGCCCACCGCCCGCCGAACGGATCGCGTGTGCGGCGCACCAGGGGGAGCGAGAGGACGGGTTCGTCGTCGGCGTCGCGGCGCACGCTGAAGATCACGGTCGACACCGCGACGCGCACGTCGGCGTCGCGGGACTCGGGCTGAGGGGTTCGTGTCATGGTGACCATATCTCCGGAACCGATCTTAGTGTCATTCCGACTCGAAGGGCGAATTCGCGGTGGAGGCTGCGGGTCGGGGTGTGCGGCGTGGCCCCGGGTCCACGCTCGACGCCCCGGGGCCACGGACGGACGGGGGTTCGGGCGCCCAGGCGGGCTCGGGCGGGGCCGCGTGTCCAGACGGCGTGGCCCCGGGTCCACGTTCGACGCCGCGGGGCTACGGACGGACGGGGCCACGGGCGCACAGGCCCCCCCCCGCCCCGCGCGTCGAAAGGGTTCTCTCAGACGGGCGTTCTAGCCTCGAAGCGAACACAGGAGGTCGGATGCCGATCGTCGACATCGCCCTGATCGCCCTTCTGGCGGTCGCACTCGCCGTGGGGCTCTCCCGGGGCTTCCTCGCCACCATCGGCTTCTTCGCGGGGCTCGCGCTCGGGGCGGTCGCCGCCTACTGGGTGCTTCCGTTCGTGGGGCAGTGGGTCACCGACCTCGCATGGCGAGGACCCGCCATGATCGGCGCGGGCATCGCCCTGCTCGTCATCGGCTCGGGTCTCGGCAGCGCCGTCGGCAATTTCTTCCGGCGCGGCGCCGACCGCATCAAGCTGCGCGTGCCCGAGCGCCTCCTCGGCGGTGTGGTGAACGTGGCCGCCGCCGCCCTCACCATCTCGTTCGTCGCCGGCTCCCTGACCCCGGTCGGCGTGCCCGTCGTCTCCGCCGCGCTCGGCTCCTCGACCGTGGTGCGCACGATCGACGACCTCACCCCGGCACCCGTGCGCGGAGCGCTCGCCGACCTGCGCGGAACGATCTTCGCCGACGGCATCCCTCGCCTGGGCGAGCTCATCCAGATCGGCCCGGTCCCCACGACCCCGAGCATCGCCCTCGACGACCCCGCACTGACCCAGGCGGCGCAGTCGGTGGCGCGGATCTCGGGCACCGCCTACGCCTGCGGCATCACCTCGAGCGGGTCGGGCTTCGTCGTCGCCGACGGCCGCGTCGTCACGAACGCCCACGTCGTCGCGGGCGTGGACACCCCGCTGGTCGAGCTGCCGGGTCGTCCGGCGCGCGAGGGACGCGTGGTGTACTTCGACCCGGTCGACGACATCGCGGTGATCTCTGTGGATCAGTTGGATGCCGCCTCCCTGCCGATCGCGCAGACGCTGGCCGTCGGTTCTCCCGCCGTCGTGCAGGGGTACCCGGGTGGCGGCCCCTTCACCTCGGGGAGCGCGCAGATCCTGTCGGAGGGCACGGTTCCGGTGCCCGACATCTACGACGATTCCTCCGCCCCGCGTGACATCTACGCCCTGGCCGGGATCGTCCGGCCGGGCAACTCGGGCGGCCCGTTGCTGACCACGTCCGGTCAGGTCGCGGGGATCGTCTTCGCTCGATCCGACACCGACGACAACGTCGGCTACGCCATGACCCCCGCCGAACTCGAGCCCGTGATGGCCCAGATGGGGTCGTTGTCGGCTCCCGTGGCATCCGGGAGCTGCACGCGGGGCTGACGGACCACGCCCGTCGGCGGCCGCGTCACACGCCGCGGGCGGGCACCTGCGAGGTCACGCGATCGCGGCGGCGGTGACGACCTCGCGGAGTTCGTCGCGCCCGCTCACGCCGAGCTTGCGATAGACGGCGGCGAGGTGGTTCTCGACCGTGCGGTGCGACAGGCCCAGGCTCTCGGCGATCTCTCGATTGCGTGCTCGTGTGGCCGCGGCGCTGGCGACGGCCCACTCGCGCGCCGTGAGCAGGTCGGCGACGCCGGAGCGCGCCGTCGGCGAGGGCGACAGGAGCGCACCGACGCGGGTGACGATGACGCGAGCGCGGCGGGCGGCGGTCGCCGCGTCGGGGTGGGCTCCGAGCGCCAGAGTCTGGCGGGCCGCGTCGTAGGCGGCGGCGAGGTATCCGGCCGTCTCGAGCCCCTGGGCTGCGGCGACGAGCGCGGTGGGATCCCCCTGCTCGAGGGCTTCTCCGTACGCGACGAACAGGCGCACCGAGGGGCCGGCGTGGTGGGCCGGAAACCGGCGCAGCACCGCGAGGACCGCGGACGGCTGCCCCATGCGGATGGCGCTCAAGGCGGCGAGAGCGAGCCACCAGTCGTGGTGGCGTCCCTCGGCGGCTTCCACGGCGCGTTCGACCGGGGCCGCCGGTGACGGCGCACCCGCACGGAAGGCGAGCCACGATTCGGCTTGCGCCGCCTCGAGGTCGGTGATGACCAGAGCCCGCATGCCCGGGGTGAGCCGGTCCAGGCATTCCTGCGCCTCCGCGGGACGCCCGAGCCAAGCGGCGACCGTCGCGCGCGTGCCGATCGCCAGCCCCTCGAAGGCGAGGAGGTCCCGCCACGCGAGCTCGTACGTCGCCTCGCGGGCGTGCAGCAGGGCGCCGTCGGCATCCCCCTGCATGAACGCACTCCACGAGGCGCCGAGCGTCCAGATGCCCACGGCCTCGCTGAGGCGGTGCGTCGCGTGCTCGCGGAACGCCTCGCGCGCGGCGGGGAGGTTGGCGTCCGCGCAATCGGCGACGGCCTCCGCGTAGTCGAACAGTTCGGCGGCGTGCCGGATGACGGCGAGCGCCGCCCGCGCGTGCGGGCGCCCGGCGGCGATCCCCGCGCGGGCGGCGACCGTGTCGCCCGACAGGCAGGCCGCCAGGACGGCCGACAGCATGGGGTCGAGCGACGCGACCGCCGCCTCGGCTCCGTCGGTGCCCAGGCGACCGCCGGTCAGGGTCTCGCGGGGCAGGTCGCCGAGCATGATCTGCCACTTGGTCATGCTCGTGCGCAGGAACGCGGCTGCTTGGGGATCGGTGATCCGCTCGAGGGCGTCACCCGTCACGCGGTAGGCGCGCGCGGGATCCTCCCGCCGGAGCGACCAGTACGAACCGGCGCGCGACGCGGCCAGCGCCAGGGCGGCGTCATCGGGCGCGACGCGGACGGCGAGGTCCATCGCCCGGTCGGCGTCGTCATGGCGTCCGAGCAGCCACAGGGACTCTCCTCGCAGCACGACCGCGTCGGTCGGTACCGGTTCTCGGCGCTCCTCCGCGAGGGCGAGGGCACGAGAGCCGAGGTCGACGGCGAGCGCGTGGAAGCCCAGGGCGGTGCAGGTCCGTGCGGCGGCGGCGAGCTCTTCCGTCGCGGGCGGGGTGTCGCCGTCGCTGGCGAGGGTGATGCGGGTGAGCCGACTGCGGGGATCGTCGTACCCGGTGAGTCGGGCGGACGCGTGCGCAGCGGTCTCGCGGCGGTGGGCGGGTGGCATCCCGTCCGAGATCACCTCGCCCACGAGCGGCGAGACGATGCGCACGCGATCGGGGGTGCCCACGGCGAGCCCTGCCTCGACCAGGGCGGCGACATCGGCTTCGGCGAGGACGTCCCGGGGAAGCGACGTCGACACCGCCAGCAGTCCGAGCGCCTCCGCTCGAGCGCTTCCGGCGAGCTCGACCCACTCGGCGACGAGCTCGCGCAGACGGCTCGGCGGTGAGGGCCGCCCCAGGTCCAGCCCGAGCGGGGTCTGCCGGGCGAGTCCCGAGCGCAGGGACTGCGCGACGAGGAGGCTGAGGAACAGCGGATGCGCGCCCACGCGGTCCAGGAACGCGACCAGGCTCGGCGGGGAGACCCGGCCTCGCGCGGCCAGGTCGATCACCGCGACGGCCTCGTCGTCGCTGAGCGGGGGCACCGCGATGCGCTCGAGAAGCCCCTCATCACCGAGGCGACGGAGGGGCGCGGGGAGCGTCTGCCCGACGCGCGCCGTCAACAGGACCCGCACCCCGTACGACCGGACGAGTTGATGCACCGTGGCCGCGGACACGTCGTCGAGCCACGCGGCGGCATCGATCACCAGAACCGTCGTCTTCGCCGTGCCGGCCAGTCGCGCCGTCACGCGCTGCAGGCGGCGAGCGGGATCGTCGTCGGCTTCTCGAGTCGGGTCGAGCCGCAGCAGAGGAAGAAGAGCAGCGAGAGGGATGCCACGGAGCTCGGGCAGCGCGAAGGTGCGCACGACGTCGAACCCGCGCTCGCCGAGGCGATCGGCGAGGTGCTCGGACAGATGGGTGGCGCCCGCGCCGGGCACGCCCTCGATGAGCCACGCGCGGCCCCGCCCGGCCTCGATGCGGTCGGCGAGGGCGGCGACCCGGTCGCCGTCGGGGGCACCCGGGCTCTTCACGTCGATCAGTATGCCGTGCGCGTGAGGACCCTCGGCGCAGTCCTGTCCGATTCACGTCGTCGCAGCCGTGCCCGGGTCGTGTCGGCATGAGTAGGTGGGTTCCACCTAGGGGTTGACAGTCCGCCGTCAGCGAACATGAGCACATGCTCTTGGGTGCCCTGCGTGATTCCGGTCGAGCCATCGCGTCGTCGTGGTGGAGGCTGCTGGTGGTGCAGGCGATCTTCGCCGTCGCTCTGACCGTGGTCTTCTTCGCCCTGGGCGTCGCGCTCGCCGCCCAGGGCACTGCCCTGTACGACTGGGTATCCGAGGCGCCGGCGACGGTCGAGCCTCGCATCGCCGCGGTCGGTGTGCTCGCGTCGGCGATCGTCGCCCTGGCGGGTTCTCCCCTCGTGCTCGTCACGATCGCGGCGCTCGCGCGCCTGGTCGACGCCTCGCTGGCGGGCCAGCGCCCGCGGATCTGGCGCTCGGTGGGGACCGGGGTGCGGCTCGTCCCGCGTCTTCTTTTCGCCGCGGGGATCTCCGTCCTCGCCGCCGCCCTCGCTTTCATCTGCGCCCCCTTCGTGAGCGCGCTGGGCCTTCTCGCGCTCGGAGTCCTCGGCATCCGCTCCCTCATCCGCCATCGAAGCGGACGACCGGATGCCACCCGCTGGCGCCTGTGGCTGGTGCTCGCCGTGCCCTTCGGGGTGCTGTGGCGCGTGCTCCCCACGGCGGTGCTGCTCGTGCCCGCCGCCGTGCTGGAGCCGGCGTGGCCGCGCGCGGCCGTGATCGCCGCAGAGAAGGCGGCAGCCGGTCGTCGCTGGCGGATCCTCGGGGCGTGGCTGTTCAGCGTGCTCGTCCCGCTCGCCCTCGTGACCGCGGCCGGTCTGCTCGGGCAGACGCTCGATGCCACCTTCGGCGCTCTGCTGTCGGGGGTCGTGCCGCTCGTGGTCGCTCCGCTGCCTCTGGTGGTGGCTGTCGCGCTCTACCGTCGTGCGGCGGGCCCGTCGGGGCGCATCTTCCGCGTGGCGTCGCCCGTGGTTCCTTCGACGACACCGGTGCCCTCTCCGGTGATGGCGCGCGTGGCGACGGCCGTGGTGATGGCGCTGGTCCTGCCCCTGGGGGCGGCGACCACGGGCTCCGCCGCGATTGCTCGGGATGCCGCCACCCCGGTCACCTCGTTCACGGTCACTTCTGCGACGGACACGACGGATGCCACGGCCCTCGCGTCCCAGAAGGCCTCGTGTCTCGCGGGCAGCGGGGACTGCACCCTGCGCGCCGCGCTCGCCGCCGCGGCGGACGTCGCCGCATCGGGGGCGCCGCGGGCGACCATCACGATCTCGGGTGCCCCGGTCATCACGCTGGCGGCTCCTCTGCGCTTCGAGCCCGACACGGTGACCACCGGCGGGGGGTCCGGCGGCACCGGGGGAGAGGAACAACCCGGAACGGGGGAGGATCACCCTGCGCCGACGCCGGCCCCGTCCGAGACGACGCCCTCGGAGACGATCCCGTCCGAGGCCCCCGCTCCCGTGCAGACCGAGAGTCCGTCGGAGGGCGGTGACCCGTCGCCCACGTCTTCGGAGACACCTGCGCCCTCGCCCGAGCCCTCGGCATCCGAGGCTCCCGCTGCATCGTCGACGGGCGAGCTCGGCAGTGCCGTCATGAAGCTCGCGTCGAACGTCGTCACGTCGGCGCAGACCACCTCGGAGCAGTCGCCGTCCTCCGACGAGTCGCCGTCGCAGGAGACCGGCTCGGGCGGGGGAGCCGGCGGAGGGGGCACCTCGGCGATCACGAGCGGCACTCTCGACATCATCGGCAACGGCGCCGTGATCGACGGTGGCGGAACGATGCGCCTGCTGTGGGCCGCGAGCGATCACTGGGCGCTCTCGATCAGCGACCTCACCCTGCGGGGCGGCTTCGACACGTACACCGGCGGAGCGCTCATCGCCGCGATGACGTCCACGACCCTCACGCGCACGGTCTTCCGCGGCAACCAGGGCGGCTTCAGCGCCGGTGCCGTGTTCGCGCGCGACCTGACCGTCGACTCGAGCACCTTCCTCGACAACACTCTCTCGCTGGGTTCCGAGGGCTCGCGTGGCGCGGCGATCTACACCACGGGTGCGACGACCATCGTCAACTCCACGTTCGGCCGCAACAAGATCACCGACCAGTGGGACAAGACGCGCAATCAAGGCGCGGACGTGTGGGCCGACGCCGGCATGACGGTCGTCAACTCGACCTTCGTCGACTTCGACGGCGGATCGCTGGGCAGCCCGTCGACCAGCACCGACGGGGGCGCGGTGCCGACCTCGACGGTGCGGAACTCCCTGTTCAGCACGAACGCGATCGATACCCCCGCCCTCGCCTGCTCTGGTCGTCTGTCGGGCGACCACAACGCGCACGCTCAGGGCGACGGCAGCTGCCCCGGCTCGCCGACCGTGAACCGCGGCCAGTCGTACTTCGGGGCTCTCGATGAGACCGGCGCCGTCCCCGTCTATCCGCTCGGCGGGGCGCAGCTGAACGTTGTCGCCGGCACGGGAATCGACTGCCCGAGCCTCGACGCGCGCGGCGGCCACCGCCCCGCACAGGGGTGCGATCTGGGAGCGATGCAATTCGACGGCTCCACCGTTCTCTCGGCCAGCGCGGAGCCGGACGCCGATGTGCGCGGCAGCGCGACCTTCCGGGCCACGGTGCGGGCGATCACCCCGAGCGCCGCGCAGGGCACCGTCACCTTCACCGTCGATGGCGCGACCTACGGTCCGATCCCCCTCACGCAGGCATCGATCCCCAACGGCATCACCGACACCGCGGTCGTGCAGGTTCCGAGTCTGAAGGGCGGGGCCTCCTACGATTACTCCGCCGTTTTCACCGGCAGCTCTCCCTATACCGACAGCACCTCGATCACGCAGACGCTCACGATTGCGGGCGACGTCGTCGCGGTCTCGCTGGCCTGCGCGCCGGAGACCCCGCGCGCCGCGTGCTCCGGCTCCGACTGGACCCTCGAAGATGCCGCGGCGCTCACCGCCGTCGTGTCCGTCGCCGATGATCAGCCGGGCACGGTCGTGCTGGCCTCCGACGCGGCCGGCAAGACCGTCGTCGCCGGGCCGGTCGCGGTGGCCGAGGGGACGGCATCCTTCCTCCTCTCCGCCGAGAGCATCGGCGTCGGCCGTCACGCGCTCTGGGCCGTTTACACCCGCGACGACGCGTCCGGGGGTGGCGCGACGGCGAGCGCGCAGACACTGCTGATCCGCTCCGCGGCCACGGTCACCCTGTCGTTCCCCGCCGCGACCGCCGTCTACGGCGACCCCGTCGGAGCGGCCGCGACGGTGACCGTCAGCGGGCGGGGGCCCATCCCGACGGGGACGGTCTCGGTCGGCGGCTATACCGCCACCCTCGACGCGCAGGGCCGCGCGGTCGTGCCAGGCGTGCGCTACGCGTGGGGTGCCGATTCCTTCACCGCCACGTACTTCGGTGACGAGGTGTACGGCCGAGGGACGTCCGAGAGCGTGGGGCTCCACCTCACCGCGGCGGAGACGACCACCGCTTTCGATTCCTCCAGCCCCTCATCGGTGACGGCCGGACTGCCGTTCACGACGACGGTCGTCGTCGACACGCTCTCCCCGAGCACGGCGACGCCGAGCGGGGCCCTGACCCTGCTGTCGGACGGTGTCGCGGTGACGGCGGCGAAGATCGGGGTGGTCTCGGCGAGCGATGCCCGGGCGGTCTACACGGTCGTCGTCCCCGGCGACGCGCTCGCCGTCGGCGACCACGTCCTCACGGCCGCCTTCTCGAGCGCGTCCGGGTTCTCGGCATCCGTCTCGGCGGCGCACCCCGTGCGCGTTCTCTCGACCGCGACGACGACCGCTCTGCAGGCGTCGTCGACGGCCGTGCACTGGGACGATTCCGTCTCGTTCACCGCGACGGTGACCACCGGCGGCGACGCACGGACGCCCACGGGTTCGGTGGAGTTCGTCCGGGGATCCTCCGTGCTCGGATCGGTGGCTCTGGCCGCGTGCGCGACGGGTTCGGGATGCGCCACCGCGACCTTCACCGCCCCGGCCGGGTCGCTCGGCGTGGGCGGCGGCGCCGTCACGGCCCGATACGTCGGATCGCCGGTGTTCGCGGGGTCTGCGTCGACCGCGATCGACGTCACCGTCGCACGGGCCACGCCGACGCTGACCGTCGACGCCCCCGGCTCCGTCGCGTACTCCGCGGGAGCAGCCGTGGAGGTGAAACTCGCCGCGAGCGGGCTGAGCCCCGAAAACGCCACTGTGACGCTCCGTGCCGTCTCGGCCGACGGCACAACGGCATCGCTCGGATCGCTCTCGCTGGCCACGGGTGCCGCGCGCGTCCGGGTCGGCGGCGCGCTCCTCCCCGGGGTGTACACCCTGGTCGCCGACTTCGGTGGTGACGACCAGTTCGACTCCGCGTCGACCTCGCGGTCGCTCTCGGTCACCGCCGCGCCGACGAGCACCACCCTCGACACTGACGAGTCCCGAACCCTGCCGTGGAACAGCGACCTGGGAGTGGGGGTGAGCGTGAAGAACGCGGCGGGAGACGTCCGCCCCGACGGCGTCGTGATCGTCACGCTGACCAACATCGAGGTCGGACGCGTGACCCTGGCGTCCGCCGATGACACGGGCGTCGCAGGTGAGCGCCATGTCGTGGTGCCCGTCACCTTCGGTGCGCAGATCCCGAGTCTCGCGTACTCGGGTGCGCTCACCGCGAGCTTCGAGCCGACCGGGCCTTTCGCCGGGTCTTCGGCGAGGGATGCCACGGGCTCCCTCGCCGCGCAGAAGATCACCCTGACGCCGCGCGAGACGCAGGCCGCGGTCACGGCGACGGCGCAACTCGGCGGGTTCGTCGAGGCCGTCGCGACCGTCAGCGTTCCCGGGGCCCCGGCCGGGTTCGTCGCCCGCGGCGCCGTGCGCTTCGTCCTGACCGGACCGGATGGGCGTGACATCGGCGACGAGACCGCCACGCTGGAGAACGGTGTCGCCACACTCTCGTCGACACGGCTCGGCGGCATCCGCACCACCTCTCTGGGCTGGTACACCGTCTCGGTCACGTACCTCGGACAACCGTGGGACGACCGATACGTCACACCCCAGGGCGGAAGCTACGCGTTCGATCAGGTGCAGCTATTTGCTGGAGCGCCGACGTTCGCTCTGACCGCGCCAACCGCCGTCCAGGTGGGATCGACGCTGTCGGTGCCCGTGACGATGAGCGGCACGGTGACGCCCTCCGGCACGATCCGTATCCGCAGCGCCGACAATCTCCTCGGCGACCTCGGCACGACGGTTCCTCTTGAGAACGGGTCCGCCACGGCGACTTTCCCGCTGCCGTCGACGCTCAGGAATATGGATGCCGACTACCGCTTCGTGATCGACTACTCCGGCGATGACGCGAACACGCGCAGCACGAGCCAGGAGTTCACCGTTCGCGTGACGCGCGTCCCCACCCGGGTGGTGCTCGCCCCGGCCGACCAGCGGCCCGGTGCGACAGCGGTCTTCTCCGACACGGTGACCTCCTACCAGGTGACGGTCGACGCCGACGGGCTTCAGCCGACGGGCTTCGTTCAGCTCACGCGGAACGGAAAGCCATTCGCGACCGGTGCCGTGACCGCCACCGGCACCGTGCGGGTGTCCGCTCGCACCTTCGCTGCGAGCAGCGGCACGATCGAGGCGCGCTTCCTCCCCGACGAGGATCGGTTCGCGCAGAGTTACACCGCGATCGAGCAGGACTGGACGGCCGCCCCGGTTGTGGTGACGCTGGATCCCGGACAACCGCAGGCCGGCCAGTCGAGCCCGGTCACGGTGTCCGTCCGCTACGCGCACGAGGCGAATCCGCTCCTACTCGGTGAGGCCCTCCCGGCCCACGCCCCGCAAGGGTCCGTCGTGATCGACGACGGACAGGGCGCGACGTGCACCGCGTTCGTCGGACCTCGAGACGGAGACGGCGACCGAACGGCATCCGGCACCTGCACCCTCACCTTCGGCGATGGCGGATACCGCATCCTGACCGCGAAGTATCTTGGTGCCGACAACTACGCACCGGGCTCGGGGTCGGCCTTCGTCGAATTCGACCGCTCTAAGCCCACCGTCAGCCTGACTGTCGGCCAGAACGAGCGGTGGGGTGGCCTGACCACCGTTCCCGTGTCGTGGTCGGTGGCGGGGCCGCGTGCGGCAGGCGATCTCGGCACGATCGAGATCCGTCGCGGCGACACCGTGGTGTGCACGGCGGCGGTGCTCAGCGGCACCTGCCAGGTCACGTTGCCGGCGTACCAGCGGACGACCGATGACGCTCTGTTCACCCTCGAGTACAGCGGGACGACGGCGTGGAAGCCCGCAACCGTCACGCGACAGGGCCGGATCGTCGCGTGCGTCCCCTTCGCAGCACCTGCCTCGTCTCCGGCGGGTTCGGCGAACATCGAACTCGTGACGGTCCCCGACTGCGGAGGGGGCGCGGGCTACTTCGAATCGACGCCCGTCTTCGTGCGGGTCACGCCCGGAGAGAAGTACGACGTCGACGACGTCGCCGTCAACGGCGTCTCGCTCGGAGCGACCACCGGCCAGTTCGTCGACCCGCCCGTGTCGATCGCCGGCCCGAACTCCCTCCGCCCCATGACGGTCACCGCGACCACGAGCGTCCGGTGCGTTCCCGTCATCCTGTCGGTGCAGAACTACGATGGGGCCGTCCTGCCGGTCGACGCGCTCCGCTATGACGTTCGCGGCAAGTGCGGTTACACCGTCAAACGCACCGGCGATCGGGTCGAGACCACCGCCGCATGGGATTCCGACCTCACCGTCTCGATCGACCGCTCGAAACTGCGCTCACGCGAGCAGTTCGTGGGATGGGGAGACGGCGCGCAGCTCATCAGCGGCGACGGCGTCCGTGCCGACTCGATCACGGTGAAGGTGACGCCCGACACCGCTTTCGTGTCGGCTGCTGTGGGGCCGAAGTGCTACGCCCTTCCTGAGATCGCCCAGCCGATCGGCGGCACCATCACGATCGACACCGCGTCGAACTGCTACGACCGGGTGGCCGGCACGTCGGCTTACCGCTACGGCACGACCGTCGTGGGAACGCTGAAGGACGCGGGCGCCGGCGCCAAGACGTACTTCGCCTCGTGGGCGGGCAGCACGGATAGATACTCGCCGATCTCAGAGAGCACCGCGCCTCTGGGAAGTCGCCGGTTCTCGTTCTCCGTCGGTGACCGCCCGTTCACGATCGGTGCCACCTACGGCACCTGTGTGTCGCTCTCGACGTCGATGGCGGGCGATCTGTACCAGGACGCGAAAGTCGACATCCAGACGCCCGGCAATTGCCCGGCGGTGGGCGGCACGGCGTCTTCGCCCTGGTACCTCTCCGGCACCGCGGTGACGATGGAGGCCACGGGCGGCTCCAGCGGACTGACCTTCCTCGGGTGGGCGGGGCTTCCGGTGAAGGGGACGGCCACCGCGATCGCGAAGGTGACCGCTGTCCTCACCCAGGACACTTCCGCTGTCGCGGCCTACGGCAAGTGGCAGAACTGCAAGCGCATCGACATTTCGTCGCAGCCGGCGGGCGCTCTCGACGTCAGCCTCGACTTCGGCCCGCAAGGGAACCCGTGCGACGTGCCGTACAAGGGGGTGACCGCCCGCTTCTACGACCAGGGCACCGAAGGCGGTCAGGAGCTCACGGTGAATGCCACCCCGATCAGCGAGGCCGCGAAGGGCGCCACGATCGTGTGGGCCTCGAAGTCGAACACCCTCACCGACGTCGGGAACGGGCCGAAGGCGAAGGAGGACCGCCCCGCGGTCAATATGTGGCAGGAAGGTTCGTACCTGCTGCAGAAGTTCCACGGCGACTCCACCGTCGTGGCGCGAGCGTGCGAATTCGCCTCGATCTCGGCGCGAATCCTCTCGCCCTCGGGTGCGGTGCTGCCCGATCTGTACGCGACCAATCAGGTCAAGGGCAGTCCGATCGAGGACTACATCTCCACCGCTCCGGCCGACTGCGGCGTCGGGGGGAACCCGCGATACACGCGGGGTGGATACGCCTGGCTGGCGGGGACGGATCTGCAGCTCCGGGCGGCCGTCGATCCCGAGGCGTTCAGCGTCGTCTCGTGGGAGGGTGACGCCTCGGGCACCGGCACCAGCCCCGACGCACCCGTGGTGCTCTCCGGTGCGGGCCGAACGGCAGAGGGCGACTACCTGCACAAGCGTGTGACCGCGACGTTGCAGGCCAAGTGCTACACGCTGTCGCTGCCGCACGACACCCAGGAGCTGACGGTCATGACACCGCCGAACTGCCCGGGGGAGGATCAGACGCTGCCCTGGTTGGACGATTCGATGGGCCCTCTGGCGTTCACGATGACGCGCCCCACGACGTATCGCTACCTCGGCGGCACGGACGTCGTCGTGCGCGCCACCACGGGAGGCAACCCGCGATTCCGACACTGGAGCTCAGGCGCGGACTCCACGAGCAGCGAAGACGGAGAGTACGCCGGAGTTCACATGTCGAGCGACAAGACGCTCGTCGCCTACTACTCGTCGACGTCGGTCTCGGAGGACCTCAAGGACTTCGGCGACAGCTTCGTCATGACGATGTCGACGACCGCGAAGGTCATGACCGGCTTCGCCACGGCTGCGGCGGGAGCGTACGTCCGCTCGCTCACCAGCGTGGTGGGCATTGCGGGAGTGGCGCTGTCGGCCACCGCGGACGCGTTGACGGCGTTGAACGTCAGCGGAAAGGCCGTCGACGGGATCCGAAGCGCGGGGCAGACCATCAACTCTGTCGTCGACATGTTGGCGGCTCCGTTCGATTGCCTGACCGCCTACTCCGCCGGGGGCGACGACAACATGCTGTACGCCATGCAGAGCTTCATCGGCGGTGGCATCGCCCTCGGTGCCGGCTACGGAACGCAGACGAAGACGGTTTTCGGTACCTCGACCCGTTTCACCAAGATGGTGAATTCCGTCGAGTCCGCCCTCATCGCGGCTGAGCCCGCACTGGCAGGGGTCTCGGCGACGGGACTGGCCATCAAGGCCACGGTCGCGGCGTCGCAAGCGAAGGCGAAAGCGGCCAAGGGCGGGCAGACGGCGGCCGGCGTGTGGACGGACAAGGCGGGGACCAACGCCTTCGCCGCGTGCATGCAGAAGAAGATGGCCGCGGGCCTCGACACCCTCGCCTACGCGGTCACCTTCGGCGACTACACCCCCTCGAGCGACGCCTCATGGCTGAAGGGCCTGGCTCCCGGTACGGGGTGACGGTCGCCGCGGGGTGACGAGCGGCGCGGGTGAATTCACCGGGTGAAATCCACTCCAGGACTCCGCTGCCGATGCGTCTGATGTCTAGTCTCTTGCGCGTGGGGGACATTTCAATCTGCGTCGACGAGGTGCGGCGGGTGGCGACGAAAATGAGCGATGTCTTGCCGGACCTGTCGCAACTGCGAGACGTTTCCGTTGCCGACCAGCCCGACCTCAGTCTTGCTGTGGCGGAGTTCGTCGGGTGCATGAACGACTGCACCGCGGAGCGTCAGCGCGGTGTCGACGCGCTCGTGACCGGACTCCGTGAGGTGGCGGACATGTTCGAGAGCATGGATGCCGACGCCCAGGCCGACGTGCGAGCGCTGGGTGCCGTCGAGGGGTGGACCGTCGAATGAAAGCCGAACTCGGAAGCACCCGGGACCCCTCCCTGTTGATCCCCGGTGACGTCGGCGAGCTTCATCGCGCCGCAGCCGCGTGGCGGGCGCGCGCTGAGAGCGCGCAGGATGTGGGTTCGGCGCTTCACTCGATGCGAACGGTTCCCGACTGGGCCGGTGAAGCGGCCGATGCGTACGAGACCCGCGCGGGCACGGTGGCATCCGGGTGGACCGCCATGGCAACGGCCTTCCGCTCCGGCCAGTCCGCGCTCGAGGACGTCGCGGCCGCGATTGACGCCGCGCGCGCAAAGGCGGGAGACGCGATCGATCTCTGGGACCAGGCTGACGCCCTCGATGCGGCAGCGTTCGAGGACGCGCCTGCTGAATCGACCGGCTGGCTCGGACCCGACCGGCGAGCTTTCCTGGGGTCCGCGCCGCGGGCCGAGGCGCGGGCGGTCCTCGCCGATGCGCGCACCGCGCTGAGCATTGCGACGCAGAAGGCCGAGGCGGCGCTTCGTGCCGCGATCGCCGCGCCCGGGCTCGGTGCGGATGAATGGGCGGCCATTTTGACCGGCTGCGCGAACTCCAGCCAAGTGCTCGATGCGCTCGCGGGTGCGGATGCCGCCAGCCTTGCGGCCCTTCTTCGGGCGCGACCGAGTCTCGCCGGAGTCCTCGCCCAGGCGGAGCCCGCCGCCGTCGCACCGTGGTGGGCGCAACTCGACGACTCTCAGAGGGACGCTCTCATCCACGCGGCTCCTGCGATCATCGGCAACCTCGGGGGAGTGGCCTATGCGGCTCGCGACGAGGCGAACCGCATCTGGCTCGAGGACCAGCTGGCCGACGCCCGCGCGGCGTTGGCGGAGGCGGAAAGGCCCCCGACGTACGACGAGATCCTCGGCGGCTACGCCGCGGCCCAGGCATATGCCGAGCGGCTCGACCAGGTACGTTCCCGCGTGAAGGGTTTGGAGGACATCGAATCGTCGCTGGCGTCGCCCGACGGGAAGGCGCCGAGGTTTCTCATGTCGCTCACCGCGGATTCCCCGCCGCTCGCGGCCGTCTCGATCGGAGATCTCGATACTGCCGACGACATCACCTACGCGGTGCCCGGCATGGGGACGACAACGGAAGGGATGGGGGATTGGACGCGCGCGGCTCAGAACCTCCTCACGAAACAAGACCGCTCGGATAGTGGAAGTACGCACGCCGTCGTCGCGTGGATCGGATACCAAACTCCTTCGATCCCCGTCGCGGAGGGAGGCTTCGACGTGATGCACAACGACCTCGCCCAGCGCGGGGCGGACAATCTCGCCCGGGATCTGCGCGCGGTCGATGTCGTTCGGGCAGACGCGCAGATCAATGTCGTTGCCCACTCGTATGGCACGACGACATCCTCGTTTGCATTGACGGAGCAGGGGGTGCATGTCGACACCTATGTGACTCTCGGCTCGGCGGGTCTCCCGGCGGGCGTAGAGGAAGCGAGTGATTTGCAGGCCGACCAGGTCTTCGCGGGTCAGGCGCAGGATGTATGGAAGATCGACCCGGCCGGAGGGGACGCATGGGCGTGGACTGGTCGGTTGTCTCCCGACCACCCAATCAACCCGGTGGACCCCGGATTCGGGGCGAACACCTTCAGCGTGGCCGGCGATGCAGGTAGTAAACCCGTTCTCGACCATAATGTTTCCACTCCGGACGGTACGGGATATCTGGACTTCGATACGGAGTCACTGCGCAACGTTGCGCTCGCGACCACCGGCCAGGGGGCACTGGTCTCACCGTACGTACCGCCGGGGCCCACGCCCTTCCAGCAATCGTTGATCGAAGGGATGACCCATGGCCCGATCTACTGACTACGGATATATCAGGGCGCTTGCGGTCGTCGTTATGTTCGGAGCGATTGTTGGGACGCTCGCCGCGTGTGTGGGATCCAAGGAGGATGAGATGAGTCCTGAGCAGGCGAAGGATGCACTTGTTTCAACCGTCGAAGACACTGCTGCCTTGCTAAATGTCAGCGGTTGGACCTGGGACGGGGCGCCGGAGGTCGGAAACTGCGGCCAGCGCAGCGGCGAGCGCGTGAACTACACCTACGGCTATGGCGCCCCGCCGCCCGATGGAGAC
>NZ_LMKF01000030.1:0-90257 GCF_001421275.1 Microbacterium sp. Leaf203
CCGGCCGGCGGCGTCATGCGCAAACGTGGTCCGCTGCCCGTCCACCGTCGCCGACGACCTCGAACCCGCCGCGTCGTACGCGTAGCTTGCGCCGTCCGACGTGGCCGTCACCCGACCCGCGGCATCCAGCGTCGCCGTCACGGCGCGGTCACCGGTCGCCCAGCTCGTCCGGTTGCCGGCGGCGTCGTACCCGTAACGCGACGTCTCGCCGCCCGCGGTCGCCGACTCGATGAGGCGCTCGAGGTCGTCGTAGTCGTACGACTGCGACGTCGCGTCGGACGTGCCGTCGGGCGCGGTGATCGTGCGCGCCCGCGACGCGACCGACCCGTCACCGTTCCACGTGTAGTCGTACGTCAGCGAGGCACCGGCGGGGGCTGCCGTCTCCGGAGACGGCAGTGTGCGCCGGTCGAGGTACGCCGCGGTCTTGACACACTGCTTCGCCGCCCCGGCAGCGGGGATCGTCCGTTCGCCGAGGTAGCCTCCGACGCCGCGGCATCCATCGACCTGCGTCTTCAGCGCCGGCACCGTCGTCGCCGAAGCGGGCTCAGACCCGTCGGGTGCTGGAGGTGTCGCATGCGACACGCGCGTGACCTGCCCGATCGCGTCGTAGGCGACGCTGGTGTGCACCCCATTCGGCCGCTCGATGCCGGTGCGCCGGCCCGCCGCGTCGTACGCGTAGGTGACATCGCCGAACGGCGTCGACTGGGTCGTCGCGCGCCCCGCGGCGTCGTACGCGAACCGCGTGACGGTGCCGTCGGACAGGGTCGTGGCTGCGGTGAGACCTGTGGCGGTGTACTCGTGCGTGAGCTTCTGCGCGTTCGAGTCGAGCTGCTCGCGCATGCGGCCGACCTCGTCGTAGATCCACCCGGTCGCACCGGTGGGGTCGGTCATCGCGATGGGCCGCTGCTCAGCGTCGTATTCGAACGTGACATCCCCGTCGAAACGGGTGAGAGTGGCGATATCGCCGCGCGCGTCGTAGCGGTACGCGGCGATCAGACCGACCCCGTTCGACTCCCGCTGCACCCGCCCGGCGGCGTCGTACGCCGTTTCGGTCCTCTCGCCCGCGGGCCCCCTCTCGACGACGGGACGACCCGCCGCGTCGTACTCCCACCCCGTCTTCGCGCCGGTCGGTCCCGTCATCCCGGTCAAGAGTCCGGTCGCGCTGTAGGTGTAGGTGGTCGTGACGTTGGTGTCGCTGTCGGCGGGAGCTGCGGCATCCGCGGCTTCGGTCACGGTCGTCAGGTTGCCGACCGCGTCGTACGCGTATGTGGTCGTGACGCCGTTCGCGTTCGTCGCACTCGTGCGGCGGCCGGCGCGGTCGTACCCGAACCGCTGCTCGGCACCGAGCGCGTCGGTGATCCGCACGACCCGACCCATCGCGTCGTACTCCACGTGGGTCTCGGCCCCCGCGGGATCGGTCTCGACAACGACCCGCCCCACCGCGTCGTAAGCGGTGCGGGTCACCGCACCGAGCGGATCGGTGACGCTGGTCGTGCGGCCGGCCGCGTCGTACGTGAACGTCGTCCGGCCGCCGTCGGCATCGACGACGGCGGTGATCTGACCGGCCGCGTCGTACTCATAGCGTTCGACGGCGCCGGTGGCATCCGTCATCGCCACCACCTGGCCCACCGCGTCGACTTCGAACAGCGTCGGGTTGCCGAGGCGGTCGATCGTGCCGACGAGGTTGCCGTCGACGTCGTAGACGAACTCGCTGGCATACCCGGCGGGATCGGTCACCTTCGTCACCCGATCCAGCGCGTCGTACGTGTAGGCCGTGACACCGCCCGCGGCGTCGGTCTCGGTGGCCACACGCCCGACCTCGTCGTACGTCACACTCGTCGAGACTCCGGTCGGGTCGGTTGTCCGCACGGTTCGTCCGAGCTCATCGAGGGCAAGAGAGGTCACCGCCCCCGCGGCATCGGTGACGGCGGTCGGCATGCCGGTGGCATCGACCTGCTGCTCCCAGCGGCCGCCGTTCGGGTCGACGGCACCGGTCGCGCGGTACGCCGTATCCAGCAGCAGCTGCGTCGTCGCGCCCTCGGGGTCGGTCGACGAGACGAGGTTGTCTTCGCGGTCATAGGAGTAGTGCGTCTCCGCGCCGTCCGCGGCGACGCTCTTCACCATGCGCAGCAGGGCGTCCCACTCGTACCGGGTCACCGCACCGGTGGCATCCGTCGCCGAGGTCAGGTTGTCGTTCCGGTCGTACGTGAACGTCGTCCGCGCGCCCGTCGGGTCGACGGTGGCGACGATCCGGTCGCCCGCGTCCCACTCCCACGTGGTGACAGCGCCGAGCGGATCGGTCACGGCGGTCAGCCGGTTGCTCGCGTCGTACCCGTAGGTCGTGCGGTGCCCCAGCGGATCGATGAGCGCGGTGAGGTTGCCGCGGGCGTCGTACTCGTACCGGGTCGTCGCCCCCGACGGTGCGATCGCCGCGGAGAGCTCGCCGCCCGGGGTGTACTCGTACCGCGTCGTCGTCCCGTCGGGCCGAGCCTCGGCCGTGACGAGGCCACGCGCGTCGTACGTATACGCCCAGGTGCGTCCGAGCGCGTCGGTTCGGGATGCCACCTGACCCGACGGGGTCGAGGTGTACCGGGTGTCGTGGCCCGCGGCATCCGTCTCGCTCGCCAGATTGCCCGCCGCGTCGTAGACGTACCGCGTGGTGCGTCCCGCCTCGTCGGTGTGAGAGGTGACGTCGCCGCGCGCGTCGAACTCCCACCGCGCGACCTGCCCGGCGGGGTTCTCGACGCTGGTGATGCGGTATCGATCGTCGAAGCCGAAGACGCTCCGCCGGCCCTCGTTGTCGGTGTAGACGGTGTGGCCCGCCTCGTAGACGAAGCGCCGCTCGGCGCCCTCCGCGTCGCGCTGAGAGACCACCCGGCCCTGGTCGTCGTAGACGTTGACGAGGTAGGTCGAGCCGGAAGCGTCGGTCGCGGTGAGCATGCGATGCGCCGCGTCGTACGTGAACGAGCGGGTGCCGCCGGTCGCGTCGGTGATCGAGGCGAGGTTTCCTGCGCCGTCGTACGCGAGGCGCCACGTGCGCCCGTCGGGAAGGCGAAACGCCGTGACGCGGCCGACGCCATCGCTCTCCAGCGTCACCGTCTGCCCCGCGGCATCGGTCACCGAGGTCAGGGGCACGAACTGGTGCACGTTCGGGTCGGCGGCACCGTAGGTGAGGGTGGTCGTGGCGCCGGACGCGTCGGTGTGACTGACGAGCTCTCCGATGCCCTCGATATCCGCCGCATCGAACACCCACGACGCCCCCTCACGGTCGCCGAGGCGCAGACGCCCCGCCCCCGCCTCGACGAGGGTCAGGTCGGGATCATCGGCCGAGGTGTAACCGCCCGCCCCGTCCGGGGTGAAGACGTACGACGCGCCGTCGCCACGCACGGTCAAGACGGACCCGTCGGAGAAGCGTTGCGCGCGTGCGCCGAGGCTGAACGACCACCCCGCCCCCACCCGCGAGAGGCGACCGTCCTGCGCGTTGTAGACGAGGGTCGCCTCGATCGCCTGTGCGCCCGGCCCGCTGAGCGAGAACAACGGGAACGACTCCACCAGGTTGCCGGTCGAAAACGACACCGGGTCGGCGCCGTAGATCTGGTGGTTCTGGTAGCCGAGGTTCCGCCAGCGGGCGAGCTCAGCCTGCGAGGGAGGAGAGGGCCACCCCCCGGTCGCCGGGTCGGAGCAGTCGAACCCCTGCGTTTCGAGGTAACCGCCGAGAGAGCGGAAGGCCCCGTCGACGATGCTGCCGAACCCGTGATCGATCACCGGTCGGTCGAAGTTGTGGTCGAGGTACAGCGCCTCGACGTGCGCGTACGCGCCCGGCAGGTTCGCGTACTCCGCGAAAGGGAAGTTCCGGGTGGATGCCGCCCGCTTCGCCGGACGCCCGGTGTATGCGGGCATCTGGTCGACGAACGACTGCGCCAGAGCGTTGTCGCCGCCGCGTCCCCGCGAGAACGCCAGCGTCCCGCCCTCCCGCCCGGTGCCCCACGCGAAGCCGCGGAACGTGTTGAAACCGACGCCCACGGTCGCATCGGGCTTCGCCGCCTCGGCCACCCGTGCCCGGGTGTCGCGCGAGACATAACGCGCGCCCGCGGGTCGCGTCACGGTCACCCGAGCGAGGCACCGGTCCTCGAGCATCCCGCGCAGGCGGTCGACGAGATCCCAGTTGTACGGGAACTCCGACGCCGGCGCGGGCGTCTGCACCGACCCCTCGTCGTTGTCGGGGTCCAGCACGATCCGCGGACCAGGGACAGGAACGAACGGGATGCCGATCACCACGAACTGCGACAGGTGATCCGACTCGCCCCGCACGGTGTTCGTCTCGGCGTCGAAGTACGACGGCAACAGCGACCATGGCTCACCCGGGTCGGAACGGGTGTAGATCTGCAGCGTCGCGGGATCAACCGCCGCCTCGGCGACCCGGGCCGCATCGACCGCGAGCGTCAGCGAGATACCCGGGGTGACGTCGTACACCGGGGGTCCGTCTGCAGACTCATCGTCAGGCACCTCGCGCAACTCCGCAGGGAACGAGGTGAGCCGCTCACCACCGGCATCCGTCGCCGTGATCTCGACCACATCCGACACGACGGCGCCGGCCGTCTCAGCCGCCGCGGTGCGCAACGCCATCGCCTCGTCGGCGGGTTGGCGGGCTTCGAGCGTGACGCGGCGGTCGACGTCGTGGCCGGAGAAGACCGCGCTCACACCGAGCTGGTCGGCACGGAGGGTGGACGCGGCGCCGGGGTTCAGAGTGGCCGAACCCGCCGGCGCCGGCGTCTCCGAACGCGGCTCCTTCACGTTCGCCGTCGATGCTTCGTCGGGCGACGCCGCCTGACGCACGCGCTCCAGCACCTCAGCCCGGGCCACGGCCGCGAGCTCCGCCGCGGTGGCGGGCGGCTCCGCGACAGCGCCGCCACCGAAGACCACCGCAGCCGTGACGACGGCCGCTACAGCGCGACGGATCACGCGCTCGTTCCCGTGCCCGCCCGGCGGCGACGCGTGCGCAGCGCGACCCCCACAGCCAGAGCAAGCGCCGCGGCGACGGCGACCCACAGCGCCACGGCGCCGCCGGTCACGGCGAGATCGTTCACGCTCTTCACACAGGCGGCCAGCTCTGCGGCATCCGAGACACCGTTGGCGTCGTAATCCTCCGTCCCGTCAGCGCACGTGCGCGTGCCGCAGATGACGAACTCGACCCAGTCCCCGATCCGATCGCCGTCGGCGTCCTCCCTGGCGTTCGAGCAGGTGTCGGAGCCGCAGACGAGCCGCTCCGCGTAGTCGGGGATGCCGTCGTCGTCTCTGTCGGAAGTCGGCGAGGCGCACGTGGTGTCACCGCAGGCCGGAACCTCAGTGGCATCCGGGATCCCGTCACCATCGCGGTCCTCCACCCCCGTGGCGCATGTCGCCGACCCGCACACCACACGCTCGACACCGTCGGGGATGGTGTCGCGATCAGCATCCGCCGACGCGGACGCGTGAGCCGGCGACGGCATCGCCACCGCAACCACCGGCCCCACCACCAAGGCGACCAGCAGAGCGGTCACGGCGGACAGCGAACGAAAAGGAGTAACGGAGCGCATCGGATCCTCTCGACGGAACGCACCTGAACGTTCCCTCTCCGAACCTGATGGCCCCGCCCAACGAACACCCGCCAGAACGGCGAATCACCCACTTTCGGTGACGGTGATTCACCCGGTTACCGCGCCTCCCCAGACCTCGCAACCCCCCCCGACGCCCCTCTGATGCCGCGCCTAACGTCTCTATCGACCGCCAGCGAAAGGAACGCGCATGTCCACCACCACCAAGGACGCCCCCACCAAGAACCGTCGCCGCCCCGCGCGCGGAGGGAGCGGTCCCGAAACCACCGACGAGCAGAACGCCGAACAGGGCTTCCAGGCGTCGGAGAAGCTGACCGACGCGCTCCAGGCCGTGCTGGTCGACCTCATCGAGCTGTCGATCCAGGGCAAGCAGGCCCACTGGAACGTCGTCGGCAAGAACTTCCGCGACACCCACCTGCAGCTCGACGAGATCATCGACGCCGCCCGTGAATTCGGCGACGAGATCGCCGAGCGCATGCGTGCCCTGCACGCTCTGCCCGACGGCCGCAGCGACACCGTCGCCGAGACCACGACACTGCCCGAGTTCCCGCAGGGCGAGGTCGACACCGCCGAGGTCATCGACCTCATCACCGAGCGCCTCGACGTCACCGTCGGCACGGTGCGCGACGTGCACGACGACGTCGACGACGAAGACCCCACGAGCGCCGACATTCTGCACGGCGTGCTCGAGCGCCTCGAGCAGCTGTCGTGGATGGTCAGCGCGGAGAACCGCGTCGCCCGCACCTCCTGACGACGCGACGAAGACACCGGATGCCGGGGCCTCAGGGCCTCGGCATCCGTCGTTCGCGGGCCCCCCGGTTCCGACAGGGGCGGCCAGGGAGTCAGAGCCGTAGCACCTCGGTGACGCGCACGATCGCCGTGCCCTCCTCCTCGGAGGCGGCGAGGTCGACCTCGGCGCGGATGCGCCAGTCGTGGTCGCCGGCGGGGTCGTCGATAATCTGCTCGACGCGCCAGACGCCGTCAGAGGCCGACGACTCGTCGATGACGACGAGAGCGGAGGAACGCGCCGCTCCCCCGGTGCCGATCTCGTCGTGCTCGTCGAAGTAGCTGTCGAGGGCGCTCGGCCAGTCGACGTCGGGGTCGAGCTCGACGAGCTCGTCGTCGCGCTGCAGGGCGGCGAGCTGCACGCGGCGGAACATCTCGTTGCGCACGAGCACGCCGAACGCGCGCCGGTTGGTGAGGATCGACGGCGGAGCGGGAGGCACCACGGGGGCCGTGGGGTCGTCCGCGGGGTTGATGAGCTGCTCCCACTCGTCGACGAGGCTCGAGTCGACCTGACGAACCACCTCTCCGAGCCACGCGATGAGATCGAGCAGGTCGGGGGTCTGCGCGTCGACCGGCACGGTCTGGCGGATTGCGCGGAACGCGTCGCTGAGGTAGCGCAGCACGAGGCCCTCGCTGCGCGCGAGCTGGTACAGCGAGACGTACTCGCCGAACGAGCACGCGCGCTCGTACATGTCGCGCACGACCGACTTCGGCGACAGCTCGAAGTCGCGGATCCACGGCTGGCTCGTGGCGAACACCTCGTACGCCTGCGCGAGCAGCTCGTCGAGGGGCTTCGGCCAAGTGATCTCTTCGAGCAGCTCCATGCGCTCGTCGTACTCGATGCCCTCGCGCTTCATCGCCGCGACGGCTTCGCCGCGCGCGCGGAACTGCTGCTGCGACAGGATCGGGCGCGGGTCGTCGAGGGTCGACTCGATGACGCTGACGACGTCGAGCGCGTAGTGCCCGGTGCCGACCGATGACGCGGCCGGCACGGCATCCGGCCCCCTCCCGAGCTCGACCTCGGGGTCGAGCATCTCGATCGCGGCGAGCGCGAACGGCGACAGCGGCTGATTGAGCGCGAAGTTCGGCTGCAGGTCGACGGTGAGCCGAATGCGTGAGGGGTCACGATCTGTCGCCCGAGCCCCCTCCGAAGCGACACTTCCTGACCCCTCACGCGAGGGCGGGACGACCTCGACCACGCTGGCCTGAACCAGGGTGCGGAAGATCGCGATCGCCCGCCGCGCGAGCTCGTACTGGCGGGGGCGGGGCTCGTGGTTGTCGAAGACCAGCGAGCGGACGTTGCCGAAGACGTCGCCCCCGCGGGCGATGACGTTGATGAGCATCGCGGCGCTCAGCTTCATCTGCGGCTGCAGCGGTTCGGGCTCGGCCGCGACGAGGCGGTCGTAGCTCTGCTCGGTCCAGTTGACGAAGCCCTGCGGCGCCTTTTTGCGCACGATCTTCTTCTGCTTCTTGAGGTCGTCGCCGGCCTTGAGGATCTGCGCGGCGTTCTCGATCTCGTGGTCGGGTGCCATGACGACGACGGTTCCGGCGGTGTCGTAGCCGGCCCGGCCCGCGCGCCCCGCGATCTGATGGAACTCGCGCGCCGAGAGCTGGCGCATGCGGGTGCCGTCGTACTTGGTCAGCGCGGTCATGAGCACGGTGCGGATGGGCACGTTGATGCCGACGCCCAGGGTGTCGGTGCCGCAGATGACACGCAGCAGCCCCCGCTGTGCAAGGGTCTCCACGAGCCTGCGATACCTCGGCAACATGCCGGCGTGGTGCACGCCGATGCCCGCACGCACGTAGCGCGACAGCGTCTTGCCGAAGCCGGTCGTGAAGCGGAAGCCGCCGATCGCCTCGGCGATCTCGTCGCGCTGCTCGCGGCCGATGATGCGGATCGACGACAGCGCCTGAGCGCGCTCCATGGCCGCGGCCTGCGAGAAGTGCACGACGTAGATCGGCGCCTGCTTCGTGTCGAGCAATTCCTGCACCGTCTCGTGCACGGGGGTGCGCGCGTACTCGAAGTGCAGCGGCACGGGGCGCTCGACGCCGGTCACCCGCGCGGTGGGCCGACCGGTGCGACGCGAGAGGTCGTCGGCGATGTCGGTGACATCCCCCAGGGTCGCCGACATGAGGATGAACTGCGCGCGCGTGAGCAGCAGCAGCGGCACCTGCCAGGCCCAGCCGCGGTCGGCCTCGCCGTAGTAGTGGAACTCGTCCATGACGACCTGGTCCACGTTCGCGTCGGCGCCTTGCCGCAGGGCGAGGTTCGCGAGGATCTCGGCGGTGCAGCAGATGATCGGGGCGTCGGAGTTGACCGACGAATCGCCCGTGACCATACCGACGTTCTCGGCGCCGAAGATGTCGACGAGGGCGAAGAACTTCTCGCTCACCAGCGCCTTGATCGGTGCGGTGTAGTACGTGCGTCCACCCCGGGAGAGGGATGCCGCGTGCGCGGCCACCGCGACGAGCGACTTGCCCGTGCCGGTCGGGGTCGACAGGATCACGTTCGCACCCGAGACGATCTCGATGACCGCCTCGTCCTGCGCGGGGTAGAGCGTGAGGCCGCGGGAGTTCGCCCACTCGACGAAGCCCAGGTACGCGGCATCCGGATCAGCGCCGACGGGAACGTGCTCGAGGAGGGGGGTCACTCCCCCAGCCTCTCATCCGCGGGGAGCCCCCGAACCCGCGGACGGGGCCGAACCTCCCGCCGGCGAGGCGGGCGTCGTCGTCGGGGCGCGTCAGCCGGGGGCGCGTCAGCCGCGGTCGCTGAAGACGCCGACGTTCTCGCCGTCGAACACGAACTGCATGCTCGTGCCGATCGGGAACCGCTGCACGAACGCGTCGGGCATGCCGTCGGCGACGACGAACTGCACAGTCGCCGGGAAGACGCCGGCTCCGCACCCTCCGTAGACGAAGTTGCCGCGGAATCCGCGGGTGTCGTCCGCACCCACCTCGTCGGCGTCGAGCAGGTAGAGGCAGGGGTTGCGGTTGTCGGTCGCGTCGGTGGGAGCCCGGCCCGTGAAGGCGGCGACGCCGTAGTAGTTCTCGTAAGCGCGCTCCGCGCCGGTGCGCTGGCCGAAGACCGGGGGGACCGCGGCGTCGGGAGCGGGCACGAGGGTGTCGACCTGCGGAGCGCCCGCCGCGGCGGTCACGGGGACGACCGTGAGGCTCGCCGCCGTCGCAGCGCTGGCGAGGGCGGCGACCACCGCGAGAGAGGCCGCCCAGATCCAGAGCCGCCGTTTCGATCCCACGAGGGCGGGGCGGTCGCGATCGCCGTCGTCGCCGTCCTCGTCCTCATCGTCGTCGGGGGCGACGAGAGCGGCCCGTGAGCCCGCGGCGGCGGCCGCGGAGGTCGACGGCACGCGCGGCGCGGGTGGCAGGCGATCCTGCCGTTCGAGATCCTCGAGCTCGCGCAGCCGCGCGACGGCGGTCGCGTCGTCGGCGATGTCGGCGTGGGGACCGTACGCTCTCGCGCGGAGCAGTCGCAGCTCCTCGCGCACGTCATCGTCCATGTTCTGAATGGTTCCACACCTGCACGCGTCCGGGGTCGTGCGCGGTGTATGCGTGGGAATAGATCGCGCGCTGTCGCGTTGCACCCGGCATGCGCTCCTTCGGCACACTCTCCTTCGGCCACTACGGCCCCCTCGGCGGCGGCCGCCAGCTCACCGCCGGCGACTCGATGCTCCAGGCGATCGACCTCGCCCAGGGCATGGACGACCTCGGGGTCAACGGCGTCTCATTCCGCGTGCACCACTTCGCCCGCCAGCAGGCCGCCCCCATGCCCCTGCTCGCCGCCATCGCCGCCCGCACCTCGCGCATCGAGGTCGGCACCGGCGTCATCGACATGCGGTACGAGAACCCGCTCATGCTCGCCGAAGAGGCGGCATCCGTCGACCTCATCAGCGGTAACCGACTCGCCCTCGGCGTGAGCCGTGGCTCACCCGAGACGGTTGTCCGTGGCTACGAGGCGTTCGGATACACCGGCTCCGAAGACCCGCGCGGCGGCGACATCGCCCGCGAGCACTTCGACCTGTTCCTGCGCGCGATCGACGGCGAGGGGCTCGCCGAGCGCGACCCCCTGAGCCCCTTCGGTGGAGGCACCGGTCTTCAGCGCATCGAGCCGCACTCCCCGGGCCTGCGCACGCGCATCTGGTGGGGCGCCGGCACCACGGCGACTGCCGAATGGGCCGGACGCCTCGGCGTGAACCTCATGTCGTCGACCCTGCTCACCGAGGCCGACGGAACGCCGTTCGACCTCCTGCAGGCCCAGCAGCTCGACGCCTTCCGCGCCGCATGGCGCGAGGCGGGCCACGAGGGCGAACCGCGCACCTCGGTCAGCCGCAGCATCTTCCCGATCGTGACGGCCGAAGACGAGATGTACTTCGGCGGCTCAGCCGGCAGCGACCAGATCGGCGTGATCGACGGCATGCGCTCGACCTTCGGCAAAACGTACGCGGCCACCCCCGACAAGCTCGTCGAGCAGCTGCAGAACGACGCCGCGGTGATGAGTGCCGACACGCTCATGCTCACGATCCCCTCGCAGATGGGTGTGGAGTTCAATTTGCGCCTGGTCGAGAACTTCGCGAAGCACGTCGCTCCCGCCCTCGGCTGGCAGTCGACGCTCGCGACGGTCTGAGCGAACCTCGAACGGACCCGGATGCCGATCACCTCGGCATCCGGGTCCGTTCGGCGTTTCGGGGAGACGCGACCGTCGTCGTCGCGCGTGGGACACCGCCGGCGGCTCGTACGGTAGGCGGGTGAGCGTCGTCATCCGCACCGCAAGCTTCCCCCACGACGCAGGATCGGTCTCCGCGCTCGTCGGCGACTATCTGCGACGGACCGAGGCCGAGAAGGCGGAGCACGGACTCGTCGATCCGCGCGCCGCGATGCCCGCCCGTTACACCCGTGAGATCGACGACCCCGCTACCGTCTTCGCCGACCGCCGCGTGCTGGTCGCCGCGGTCGACGGTGTCGATTGCGGAGTGCTGGTGGTCGGATCCTCCGGAGGCGTGACCGAGATCTCCCGGTTCTGGGTGACCCCCGGCGCCCGCGGACACGGGGTCGGGTCGGCGCTGCTCACGGCCGCGCTACGCGGAGCGACGCGGCCGGTGCACCTCTCGGTGTGGGAGTGGCGCGAGCCCGCCCTGCGGATGTACCGCACCGCGGGCTTCGGGATCGTCCCGCCGTGGGATGAGCGACCGGGGCTCGTGTGCCTCGAGCTGCGATGAGGTGAACCGCGCCGGCACTCCCAGGCCGGGCTCGTCAGCGCGCGGTGTCGGTGACCGTGACGCGCGCGACGGGGATCACCGGTAGCCCGTCAGCCCCTGCGAGCGGGCGATCGTCTGCGACACGAGGTACTCGCCCCACGCCACCGCGTACGCGCCGAGAGCAGCCCACACCCACGCGGAGGGCAAGACGCCGATGAGCCCGAGCAGCGCCGCGATCGTCAGCACGACGACGACAGCCAGCACCGGCACGATCGCGCGGGCGCCGATGACACCCGCGGAGGTCCGCCAGATCACCAGCAACGCTCCCGCCGTCGCGACGAGGAGGATGACGGGGGTGAACCACGGCCCCAGGGCGCCCATGGTGATCGCGGCGCCGACACCGGCGGTCGTGAGCGAAGCGGTGCGGAGGGCGCGGATCCTCGTCGGGGAGGGCGAAGCGGCGATGGGATGCTCCTTCAAGGGGCGGAAAACGCGGAGGGACCCGACGCCGTCGGCGAAGGCGGACGGGATCGGCTTTTCCAGCGTACCCACGCCGCGATATGACTCCCCCGGGCGTTCGTGTCTACGGTGGGCGGGTGGGTATCTCTCTGACGCGCGCCGCCCTGTCCGAGCCGGACGACCGAGCCGCGCTGACGGCATTCCTCGCCGCGAACACGTTCCCGTTCCATGTGCGCACGCGTCCGACCGCGGAGCAGGTCGCCGAGGCCATCCGCGCGGGTGCGTGGGAGGGCGACGACATCGAGACCTTCTGGATCGACGATGAGAGGGACGGTCGCGTCGGCGTGCTCCGTCTCGACGATCTCGACGACGCCACGGCAATGGTCGATCTGCGCCTCGCCGATGCTGCCCGGGGTCGCGGGCACGGTTCCGCCGCGCTCCGGATCGCCACCGACCTCGTCTTCTCCCGGCACCCCGCGGTCATCCGCCTCGAGGGCCAGACCCGCGAGGACAATATCGCGATGCGGCGGGTCTTCGAACGCTGCGGATGGGTGTTCGAGGCGTACTACCGCGACGGCTGGCCCGTCGAGGGCGGTGAGCCCGTGGCATCCGTCGCCTACAGCGTCCTGCGTCGCGACTGGGCGAGCGGGATCACAACGCCGGTACCGCGCGGCCCCGAGGTGACCCTCACCGGAGAGCTGCGGTGCGCTGACGACGATCAGGCGGACCGGGTGCGCGCCCACCTGGACGAGCACCTCGCCCTCACCCGGGCCGAGCCGGGGTGCCTCTCGTTCGACGTCACCGCGACCGAGACCGAGGGCGTCTGGCGGGTATCGGAGCGCTTCCTCGACGAGGCTGCGTTCGACGCCCACCAGCGCCGTGTCGCGTCGAGCACGTGGGGACGCGAGACCGCGGGGATCCAGCGCTCCTATGTCATCCGCGGGAGGGCTCTGGATGCCGATGCCCTCATCGCCGCGGCCTGGGCCGCCGAGGAGATGCTCCTTCACCCGGCCGTGCGCGCGCATGCGGGAGAGCTCGAGCGGTTTCTCGATCCCGACTTCGTGGAGATCGGTCAGTCCGGTCGCCGATGGACGCGGGACGAGATCATCGCCGCACTTCGAGCAGAACCGGGGGCCGACCCTTCGCCCGTCATCGCAGAGCGAGACGCACGAGTGCTCGGACCCACCACCGTCCTGCTGACCTACCTGCTGCGATTCGAGGACCGCGTCAGCCGCCGGTCGTCCCTCTGGCGGTGCGACCCCGCACCGCGGTGCCTGTTCCACCAGGGGACGCCGGTCGGCTGATACCTCACCCCATGGTCGGGTAGCCGGTGTGCTCGACGGGCGCGGTGTCGGGGTGGACGTTGCGGAACGCCGCGAGGTCGCGGACGTTCTTCTGCACCGCCACGACGGCGAACAAGCTCATGGCGAAACCGATGCCGTAAAACCCCTTCTCCGACAGGAGGAGTTCGGCGTTCCAGAGGCCGACGGACATGAGGGCGAGGGCGACGAGCAGCATTCCCCACGCGACGCCGAGGTAGGCGCCGGTGACCGGGATGTCTTCCGCGCGGTCGCGCACCGCCTTCTGCACCGAGATGGCGGCGAACAGTCCGAGGAGGAACACCGAGAGGTAGAAGCCCTTCTCGGCGAGCGTCATGTGCGCGTTGTACAGGCCGATGAAGTACACCGAGGCCCCCAGCCCCAGCGCCACCCACGAGGCCCCCACGAACGCTCCGGTCGGGCGACCGAGCATCTGCTGCGTGTGGATATCCGTCATCTTTCCCACCCCTTCGTCGGGTCCCCTGACGGGGACATATGCCGTGGCGGAGAAGCTAGCGGAGGGTTCATGCCGAAAAAGCCATGCGGCGTGATCTGTGGACGAATCGACCCCCGCGGACCGAGTCGCGACCGGCTCGCGCCGCCCCATCGCCGGCGCCGTGCGAGGTCGGAAGCAATGGTCGGAGGTTGGTGGAAGCATGTCGACATGAGCCACCCCGCCGCTTCTCCGCACGAGGCGGACGACGCGGTGCTCGACGACGTGGTCACCTCTCTCGTGCAGATCGAGGCGGCGATCTCCGCGCTCGAGGCGGAGCGGTTCCGACAGCTGGCGCGCGCTCATGCCGTCGCTGCGGGGCGAAGCGTTCACCGACCCCGCTCCGTTCAGGAGCGCGAGATCGCCCTACGGTCGATCGCGGCCGAAGTGGGCGTCGCGCTGCGGTGGCACGATCGCACGGCGCAGCGGCGCATCACCGAGGCCGGCGCACTGGTCGAGGACTTCCCCGCGACGGTGACCGCGCTCGACGAGGCGAAGATCACGGCGCGGCACGCCGAGGTGATCCGCGAGGTCGGGGAGCCCCTGCTCGAACCGGAGAGCCGCCAGGAGTTCGAGCGCCGCGTCCTGACCCGCGCCGAGCGCGACACGGTCGCCGGCACTCGCGCCTTCGCCCAGGCTGTCGCCCAAGAGCTGGAACCTCGCTCGATCACGGAGCGTCATGACGACGAGGTGGACAGACGCCGCGTCTGGGTCGACGACGACATCGGTCGACCGGCCATCGACCCGACGCACGCGCACCCCCCGGGAGGCTTGGGGGCGATCCGGGCGGAGGTTTCGGTGGTCATCCCGGTCTTGACCGCCGTCGGCGCCAGCGAGCGCGGCGCGATGCTCGACGGGTGCGCCCCCGTCGACGCCGATACGGCGCGCCACCTCTTCGCCGAAGCACCGGGGTGGGAGCGCCTGCTCACCGACCCGGTCACGGGCGTGGTCCTCGGGGTCGACCGTTACCGTCCGACTCCGGCGATGCGTCGCTTCGTGCGCCTCCGCGACGTGCACTGCCGCTTTCCCGGGTGCCGTCAGCCCGCCCGCCGCTGTGAGATCGACCACAATCTCGCCCACGCGACGGGCGGCCCGACGACGCTGTGCAACCTCGCGTGCCTGTGCAAGCGTCACCACGTCCTCAAGACCGAGACGCCCTGGACGGCCGCCCAGCAATCCGGCGGCAGCATCGTGTGGACGAGCCCGCTCGGGCGCCGCACCACCGACCCACCCGAACGTCGGGTCGCCTTCGCGCCCGACCCCGATCCTCACCCCGACCCCGATCCGCCGCCGTTCTGAGCACGTTCGCGCCCTCCGCCAGCCATCGCCGCTCCCTCCGCCGAGCGCGAACACCCTCGCCCCGCCCCCGCTTCGGGTGATTGGCTGACCCGCATGAGACGCATCCTCATCCTCGGCGGGACCGCGTGGCTCGGACGCGCCATCGCGACGCACGCCGTGGCGCAGGGCGCCGAGGTCACGTGCCTCGCCCGCGGCGAATCCGGCGACGCGGCGCACGGCGCCCGGCTGATCCGCGCCGACCGGGCAGCGCCCGGCGCCTACGACGAAGTCCGACACGAGTGGGACCAGGTCGTCGAGCTCTCGTGGGACCCGGGGCTCGTGGCATCCGCCCTCGATGCCCTCGCCGACCGGGCGGCGCACTGGACGCTCGTCTCGAGCGTCTCGGTGTATTCCCGCTCCGACATGCCGTTCGCCGACGAGACGGCGGAACTCGTGGAGCCGACCGATCTCGGACAGTACGCGGATGCCAAGGTGCACGCCGAACGGATCACCTCGGCCCGGCGCGGCGACCAGGCGCTCCTGGCGCGGGCCGGGCTCATCGTGGGGCCGGGCGACCCCACCGATCGCTTCGGCTACTGGCCCGCCCGCTACGCCCGCGGCGGGCGGGTCCTCGCGCCCGAGGCGACCGGTCGCCACGTCCAGGCGATCGACGTGGACGACCTCGCCGCGTGGATCGACCTCGCCGGCCGCACGGGCATCACGGGTCCGGTCAACGCGGTCGGCGAGGAGCTCCCCCTCTCCGCGGTGCTCGCGGCGGCCCGCGACGCGGCCGCTCACGACGCACCCGAAACGGCGACCGAGACCGTCACCCTCGACGACGACACCCTCACCGCGCGGGGCGTCGCCTTCTGGGCCGGGCCGCGTTCGCTCCCCCTGTGGCTACCCGAGAGTGCGGGAGGCTTCGCGCGCCGCACTGACGCCGCTTTCGTGGCATCCGGAGGGCGTCGCCGCTCTCTCGCCGAGACGATGCGCCGCACGCTCGACGACGAGCGCGAACGCGGACTGGACCGCCCCCGCCGAGCGGGACTCACCCCCGCCGAAGAGGCGGAGGTCCTCAGCGCCTAGCGGCCGTTGCGGTCGGCCGCGGAACGGGGAGGCGCCGACGACACCTCGAGCTTGTCGAGGCCGCGCAGCGAGGTCCAGATGAGCTCCTCACCCTTGGCGGCGTGCTGCGAAGCCCGCACCGCCCGTTCGTCGGCCCACGAGTTGAGCACGTGGCCCGAGTGCCCGCGCACGTGCTCGAGCACGACGTCGGGGAGCCCGGCGGCCCGCCGAGCGTCGCGCGCCGCGATCAGCGCTTCGAGGATCCCCTGGTTGGCGACCGGCTTCTTCGCGCTCGTGACCCAGCCGCGACGGCGGTGGCCGTCCATCCACGTCGAGTACGTGTCGATCGCGTACTTCGAGTCGGCCTGCACGACGAGCTCGCGCACGTCGGCGTGATCGGTGATGGCGTACAACAGGCCGAGCAGCTCGCCGATGTTGTTGGTGCCCTCGGGGATCGACCCGGCCGCCCAGTGTCCGTCTTCGCCGACCCAGGCCCAGCCGGCGGGGCCGGGGTTGCCCTTGCACGCGCCGTCTGTGGCGACGACGTAGCGGTCGGAGGACGCGGGCGATTCGGTACTGCTCATCCCTCTAGTCTCCCCCGGAGCGCCGCACGCGAACGACGACGCCCCCGCCGACGGTGCGAATCACCGGCGGCGAGGGCGGGGTCGACGACGTCAGTTGCGGCCGCTCTCGGCCTTCTTCTGACCGGCCTCGAGCACGTCACCCGCGGGCAATTCCTGGTGCCCGCCGAACTGCAGACGCATCGCCGAGAGCACCTGGTTGGCGAAGTGGTCCTCGCCGCGCGAGGCGAAGCGCTCGAACAACGACGCCGCCA
Source organism: Microbacterium sp. Leaf203 (assembly GCF_001421275.1). Taxonomy (NCBI): domain Bacteria; kingdom Bacillati; phylum Actinomycetota; class Actinomycetes; order Micrococcales; family Microbacteriaceae; genus Microbacterium; species Microbacterium sp. Leaf203. Next base: position 17,040 of record NZ_LMKF01000030.1, read on the forward strand.
GCACGGGCACGGGCACGCCCGTGTCGACGGCGGCCTTGACCGTCCAACGCCCCTCACCCGAGTCCGACACGCGACCGGCGAGACCGTCGAGCGTCGGATTCTTCGCGAGGGCGGCGGCGGTGAGGTCGAGCAGCCACGACGAGATGACCGAGCCGCGGCGCCAGAGCTCCGTGACCCGGGCGGTGTCGATGTCGAACTGGTAGAACTCCGGCTCTTCGAGCGGCGCGACCTCGGCGGAGTGCTCGCCCTGGTGCAGCCCCGCGTCGGCGTTGTTCAGCACGTTGAGGCCCTCGGCGAGGGCGGCCATGATGCCGTACTCGATGCCGTTGTGGACCATCTTCACGAAGTGACCGCTGCCGGAGGGGCCGCAGTGCAGGTAGCCGCGCTCCTCGGTCGTGTAGTCGCCGGTGCGCCCGGGCGTGCGCTCGACCTCTCCCGGTCCGGGCGCGATCGTGCGCAGGACGGGCTCGAGGTGCGCGACGGCCTCGTCGTGGCCGCCGACCATCAGGCAGTACCCGCGCTCGAGACCGAACACGCCACCGCTGGTGCCCACGTCGACGTAGTGGATGCCGCTGTCGTCGAGCTTCTTCGCCCGGCGCACGTCGTCGCGGTAATTCGAGTTGCCGCCGTCGATGATGATGTCGCCCGGCTCGAGCACCTCGGCGACCTCGTCGACGACCTTTCCGGTGAGACCGGCGGGGATCATGAGCCAGACGGCGCGGGGCTTCTGCAGCTTCGATGCGAGGTCCGCGATGCTCGTCGCCCCGGTCGCCCCCTCCGCGACCAGGGAGGCCACGGCATCCTGGTTCACGTCGAACACGACGCAGTCGTGACCGTCTCTCATGAGTCTGCGGACGATGTTGGCGCCCATTCGTCCGAGTCCGACCATGGCGAGTTGCATTGGTTCCCCGTTCGTCGTGGATCACGGACCGCGGCACGCGGCCCTTCCGCGAGTCTAGGAGCGTGCGGGGGCACCCGGGATCGGTGCTAGCCCTGGAAATCGTCGGGATCGACGTGGTCGAGGAACCTCCGGAATTCCTCCACGCGATCCTCGTCGGCCCCGTCCCCGTCGAGCTCGACGGCGTCGTCGGGTACTCCGGCCTCGTCGAAGACGGCGTCGGCCACGAGGATCAGCGCATCGGCGCGGGCGGCGAGGGCGATGGCATCCGAGGGGCGGGAGTCGAAGGTGCGGGGCCCGACCGGGGTGTTCAGCAACACGCGCGCGTGGAAGGTCCCCTCGTCGAGGTGGGTGATCTCCACCCGGTCGACCGACGCGGACAGCTCGCCGAGCATCGCGGTCATGAGATCGTGCGCGAGGGGGCGCGGCGATCCCGTGCCCTCGATCGCCACGAGGATCGACATCGCCTCCTGCGGTCCGATCCACACGGGCAGCACGCGATCGCGTCCTCGAGCCGCGTCGATCGGTTTGAGCAGGATGACGTGCTGCTGGGCGGGGTCGAGGGCGACCCCGACGACGCGCACCCTGATCATGGGGCCATCGTAAAGGCCCGCGCACCCGCGTGGAGGATCAGCGCAGGATGCCGAGGGCTCGAGCCGCCGAGACGGCGGCGGTGCGAGAAGAGACGCCGAGTTTCGAGAACACGTGCGCGAGGTGCGACTTCACCGTCGCGTCGGTGATGTGCAGGCGCGCGGCCACCTCGGCGTTCGAGGCGCCTCGCGCGACGAGACGCACCACCTCGATCTCGCGCACCGACAGGGTCACCCGCGGCTCGCGCAGACGGGCGAGGAGGCGCCCCGCGATCGCCGGGGCCAGAGCGCTCTGCCCGGCCGCAGCGGCACGGACGCCGGCGAGGAGCTCGTGCGGCGGGGCGTCCTTGAGCAGGTACCCGCTGGCTCCCGCCTCGACGGCGCCGAGGATGTCGCCGTCGGTGTCGTAGTTCGTCAGCACGAGCACGTACGGTGGCGCGGCGAGCACGCGCACCCGTCGGGTGGCCTCGGCTCCCGCCGCCCGTTCGCCGAACTGCAGGTCCATCAGCACGAGCTCCGGCGCGAGCGACGCGGCGAGGGCGACGGCCTCGTCGGGGGTGGCCGCCTCGCCCACCACCTCGATGTCGGCTTCGGCATCGAGCAGGGCGCGCACACCCGCCCGCACCACCGGGTGGTCGTCGGCGATCACGACGCGGATCATGCCGCCCCTCCCGGAAGGACGACGGTGATGGTCGATCCCGCGTCGGGCGCGCTGTCCACGTCGAGCACGCCGTCGAGCTGATCGACGCGCTCGCGCATGGCGCGCAGCCCGAAGGAGTCCGTTCCGAATGCCGCCTGCTCGGCGCCGCTCGCGTCGAACCCGATGCCGTCGTCGGTCACGGTCAACCGCGCACCCCCCGCCTGCGGGACGAGTCGGATGCGCACGCTCCGCGCCCGCGCGTGCTGGGCGATGTTCGCGAGGGCCCCCTGGGCGATGCGGAGCAGAGCGGTCTGCGCGTCCATGGGCAGCGAGACCGCGGCATCCACTTCCACCTCCACGTCGACGCCCTCGCGGGCGCCCCACCCGGCGGCGAGACGCTCGAGGGCCGAGCCCAGGCCGCGATCGAGGCTCGGCGGAGCGAGCTCGCGAATGAACCGACGCGTCTCGGCGAGACCGTCGGCGGCCGTCTGGCGCGCGAGGCGCACGTGCGCGATCCCGGGGCCGTCGGCGTCGGCCCGCTCCGCCGCGTGCAACAGCATCTGGATGCTCGACAGCCCCTGGGCGACGGTGTCGTGCAGTTCGCGGGCGAGTCGCGCGCGTTCGGCGAGCGTCCCCTGCTCGCGCTCGGCGGCGGCGAGCCGACCGCGCGTGGCGATCAGTTCGGACATGAGCGCCTCGCGCTCCGCGGCCCGCCTCTCCAGAGCCCCGTAGCCCAGGCCGATCAACAGCGCCACCCCCGCCCCGACGACCGGACCGACGACCCCGCCGACGGTGAGCCCCCCGTGCACGGCGAAAGCGGCGATCGTGAGGGCCGTGGTGCCGACGACGGCGAGCGGTCCGGCCGCCCCCGGCAGGACGTGCAGGTACAGGAAGAACAGGGGGAACACGAGGTACGCCGCTTCGGGCACGAGCCACACCAGCGCCGCCCACACCACCGTGAGCGCCACCACCCACACGACGCTGCGCCGCGAGCGCCCCGAACGCGCGACCCAGAGCCCCGCGAGGTACACGACCCCCAGCACGCCGGCGAGCACGAGGGCGAGCAGCGATCCGTTCGTCAGCAGGACGCGCGCGACGACGAGGGCGAGCAGGCCCCCGAAGAGGGCGTGCAGGCCCACGCGCAGCCCCGTGAAGACGGGGGCGAGGGGTCGATGGCTCATGTCACGCTCCAGGCTACGGATGCCCGGACCCCGGCGGATCATCCGAAAGGTGGAGAGAGAGTTCGCCCACCCCGCCGATGCCCGCGAGCGCGCCCCTGGCGAGGCTGGAACGGTGCCGGCGAGAGTCGTCGGCGGAAGGAGACGACGTGTACGTCGCATGGCGCGATCTGCGGTTCGCCCGCGGGCGATTCGCCCTCATCGGGGCGGTCGTCGCCCTCATCACCCTGCTCGTCGGCTTCCTCTCGGGGCTGACGGGCGGCCTCGCCGCTCAGAACGTCTCCGGCGTGCTCGCCCTCCCCGGGGACCGGCTGGTGCTGCACCCGGTCGACGGCGCGAGCGCGACCTTCGCGGACTCGACCATCGAGGCCGACACCGTCGCCGCCTGGCGCGCGGCGCCCGGAGTCGACACGGTCACCCCCGTCGGCATCACGCAGACGCGGGCCGAGGGTCCCGGCGCCTCGACCGCTGTCGCCCTCTTCGGGCTCGACGCGGGTACGGCCTTCGCCGCCCCGCGCCGCGACGACGAGGTCGACCTGTCGGCGGGCGCCGCGAAGGCGCTCGGGGCGGCGGTCGGCGACGACGTGTCGATCGCGGGCTCGTCGTACCGCGTGGCCGCGATCGGAGGTGACGAGTGGTACAGCCACACGCCCGTCGTCGCGCTCAGCACGGCGGCCTGGACGACCCTCGCCCAGCGTCTGGGTGGGACGGGGCAGCCGACGGTGCTCGCCGTCACCGGCTCCCCCGCGTGGGATTCCGTGGCCGCCGACACCGGCACCACGGCATCCACTCCTCTGGCGAGTCTCACGGCTCTGTCGACGTTCCGGTCCGAGATCGGTTCGCTCGCGCTGATGATCGCGATGCTCTTCGGCGTCTCGGCCCTCGTGGTCGGAGCCTTCTTCACCGTCTGGACGATGCAGCGCTCGGCCGACATCGCCGTCCTCAAGGCCCTCGGGGCGAGCACCCCCGCCCTCGTGCGCGACGCCCTCGGCCAGGCGTCGGTGGTCCTCATCCTCGGGGTCGGTGTCGGGATCGGTCTGACCGCCCTGCTCGGGGCCGTCGCCGGCGGCACCCTGCCCTTCGTCCTGAGTCCGCTGACGACCCTCGCGCCCGCGGCGGTCATGATCGCGCTCGGCCTTCTCGGCGCGGCCGTCTCTCTGCGCACCGTCACCTCGTCCGACCCTCTCACCGCCCTCGGGAGCACCCGATGATCCTTCTCGACGACGTCACCCTCACCTACCCCGACGGAGACGCCCGCGTCACCGCCGTCGACCGCGTCACGCTGGAGGGACGGCCGGGGATCGTCACCGGCATCACCGGTCCCTCGGGATCGGGCAAGTCCAGCCTGTTGGCCCTCGCCGCCACCCTGATCCGTCCCGACTCCGGACGGGTGATCGTCGCGGGAACGGATGCCACCCGGCTCAGCGCCTCGGGAGCGACGGCGCTGCGACGCGATCGCATCGGGATCGTGTTCCAGCAGCCCCAGCTGCTTCCCGCCCTCACCGCCCGTGAGCAGGTGCGGGTGATGGCGGAGCTCGGGGGCTCCGGTCGGCGCGAGCGACGCTCTCTCGTGCGCTCGCGGGTCGACGAGCTGCTGGACGCGGTCGGGCTCGGCGCCGTCGCGGACCGTCGTCCCGCACATCTGTCAGGTGGTCAGCGCCAACGCGTGGCGATCGCCCGCGCCCTCGCGCACGAGCCGCGGGTGCTGCTGGTGGACGAGCCGACGAGCGCCCTCGACAGCGCCCGGGGCACCGAGATCATGGCGTTGCTGTCGCGGCTGACGCGCGAGCGCGAGACGGCGACCCTTCTGGTGACGCACGATCTGGTACACGCCCATGCCCTCGACGAGATGGTCGAGGTCGTCGACGGGCGGGCGGCCCTCGTCACCAGCCGTACGCGTTGAACCACTCGCGACGGCGATCGGCTTCGGAGCGCGATTCGTCGCCGCGCCACGAATCGTGTGGCTCCAGGAGGCCCTCGCCGTCGCGGCTCACGAACGCCCAACAGACGGGGCACAGCGCGCGGCCGCCGGGGAACCCGTCGTCGAGGACCGGGGCGGGTTCGGCGGGGGTCCCGGCCGCGGCGCACTCCGGCGGGTCCGCCTGCAGGTCGTTCCACAGCAGGCGTCCGCCGGTGCGGTGGTGAAGGCCGCGGTGGCCGTCCTCACGGGTGCAGATCTCGCCGTTTCTTCGGCTGAGGCACAGCCTCCGGGCGGCGCCCGGAAGCGCTGCCAGTGTTCGCGTCATCCTTCGATTCTCGCCGTTGCGAGCGCAGCGGGGGCAGGTGCGGGATGCGCACGGGGCGATGGGGGCCGGTGGGGAAGGGATCGGCGGTCATCGCTGACCACCACCGGTGCGACGAGAGAACATGTCGACCTCCTGATGGTTCGACCATCCGCCCGCGAGCCGAGGATTCCGAGGGGGTTGACAGGACCGGGGACGGTGCTATGCATACCCCACGGGGGTATCATCGGGGTATGCACGGATACGAGGGCCACAAGGACGACCTCCTCAAGCGCCTGCGACGGGCCGAGGGCCAGGTGCGCGGCATCGCGCGCATGGTCGACGACGACCAGTACTGCATCGACATCCTCACCCAGGTCTCGGCGGTGACGAAGGCGCTCGAGAACGTCGCCCTCTCCCTGCTCGACGATCACCTGTCCCACTGCGTCGCCGAAGCCGCCGCGCAGGGCGGCCCCGTCGCGGAAGAGAAGCTCAAAGAAGCCAACCAGGCCATCGCCCGGCTGGTCCGCTCGTAAGGAGAACCCATGACCGAACAGCGCATCGACCTCGGCCTCACCTCGCCCCGCTCCTCCGGCGGCGGCTGCGGCGACGGATGCGGGTGCGGCCACGGGGCCGCGGCATCCCCCGCCTCCCCCTCCCGCGCGGACGCGGGGGCCTCGACGGTCCTCCGCGTCGAGGGGATGACCTGCGACCACTGCGTGCGCGCGGTGACCGAAGAGCTCAATGCCCTCGACGGCGTGGAGGTCGTCGACATCGACCTGCGCGCGGATGACGCGTCGCTCGTACGCATCACCTCGACGGGCGCGGCCGACCAGGCCGCCCTGAGCGCCGCGATCGACGAAGCGGGCTACACGCTGGTCCGCTGACCGAGGACCCACCGACGACCGGCGTCACCACGCAGGCGGGCTCAGAGGACGCGACGCACCAGGGCGTCGACCGCCGCGTGGAAGGTCATGTGCTGCGACACCTCGACGGCGCGGTCGTAGCGCGGGCCGCCGAGCGCCACGAAGACGGCACCGACGACCTCGACGTACCCGACGATGTACCCCTCGCGGGCGACCTCGTACAGGTCGAGGTCGATGCGCGTCCACGGGATCTCGGTGAGAGCGGGAGGGGCCGCGAGCGGTGTCGCCCCGGCTTTCGCCGCCGCACGGGCGGCCTTCGACGATCCCGGTCGACTGAGGGGTGCTTCCATGACCATGCGAGAACTCCTTGAGTCGTACCGGGGTGTTCTCACAGTGCGCTGTCGCCCCCTGATCCGCGCCGCCCTTGACGTAATGGCGAAACGGCGATACGCCGGGTCAGACGGCGCTACGCGCGGGTCGCCCGCGGCGCGGACGGTCCTCGGACAGGTCGAAGGACTCCGCTCCGGCGGCGAGCTCCTCGACCTCGTCGAGCCAGCGCAGGTCCGCCTCGAGCCTCTCGCGGCGCGCCGCGCGCACGATCGCCGCGGGCACGGCATCCGGCAGCTCCTCGTCGACCTCGGCGAGCGCCGCGCGGGTCGCGTCGCGTTGCACCGACAGGATGCCGGGGACGTCGGCCCCGGGGAGCGTCACCGCCAGCGCGAGCTTGAGGGCGACGTCGTCGCGACCCTCGACCAGCGAGGCACCGGACAACCAGGCTCGCGCCTCGGCGCGGCCGTCGTCCGTCAGGTCCCAGAGCACGCGCGCCTCGTCGTCGATGCCGGCGCCCTGGACGAGGCCGTCGCGCTCGAGGCGTTCGAGGGTGGTGTACACCTGCCCGACGTTGACCCGTGCCCCCGTGCGCCGTTCGTACTCGGCGCGCAGCTGCGAGCCGTAACAGGCGCCGCGATCGAGGATCGCGAGCAGGCTCAGACGAACGGACACGACGCCTCCTGGCGGGTCTGAAATGACTTGCCGAGTATATCGTTCGACGCCGAGGGATCCCCCGACGCGCCGCGGAGCCCCGGCGTAGCATGTGGTCTGACCACACAATCCGGTTCGATCGGAGGCTCCTGATGGAGTGGCTCGACCCCCTCGCCCTCGCCCGCTGGCAGTTCGGGTTGACGACGCTGTACCACTTCCTCTTCGTGCCCCTGACCCTGGGAATGTCGCTCGCCGTGGCGATCTTCCAGACGGTCTGGTACCGCACGGGAGACGTGCGGTGGCTGCACATCACGCGCTTCTTCGGGAAGATCTTCCTGATCAACTTCGCGATGGGCGTGGTCACCGGCATCGTCCAGGAGTTCCAGTTCGGCATGAACTGGTCGGCCTATTCCCGCTTCGTCGGCGACGTCTTCGGCGCCCCGCTCGCCTTCGAGGGCCTGCTCGCCTTCTTCCTCGAGGCGACCTTCATCGGCCTCTGGATCTTCGGGTGGGACAAGCTCCCCCGCCTCGCCCACCTCGCGAGCATCTGGATGGCGTCGATCGGCGCCACCCTGTCGGCGTACTTCATCATCGCCGCCAACGCCTTCATGCAGAACCCGGTCGGGTACCAGATGTCGGCGGACGGCCACCGCGCCGAGCTCGTCGACTTCTGGGCGATGCTCACCAACCCCGTCGCCCTCGCGGCCTTCCCCCACACGATCTTCGCGGGCTGGATGTTCGCGGCCATGGTCATCGTCGCGGTCTCGGCCTGGCACATGGCACGCGGGCGCAACACCGAGATGATGCGCAAGACGCTCCGCTTCGGACTGTGGTCGACGGTGGTGTCGTTCGTCCTCGTCGCTATCGTCGGCGACCAGCTGAGCCTCGTGATGGTCGCGACCCAGCCGATGAAGATGGCGGCGGCCGAAGCGACCTTCAACACCGTCTGCGGGCAGGATGCCTCGTTCTCGATCTTCACGCTCGGCACGCCGGACGGAACGAGCGAACTGTTCAGCATCCGCGTGCCGTTCCTGCTCAGCATCCTGTCGACGCACTCGCTCGACGGTTGCGTCGAGGGCATCAACGACCTCAACACCCTCTACAGCCAGCAGATGTTCCCCCAGTTCGCCGACCAGGTCGACGGCAACTTCGCCCCCGTGCTGTGGGTCACCTACTGGGCGTTCCGCTGGATGATCGCCCTCGGCGGCATCGCGGCGCTCGTCAGCGTCGTCGGCCTGTGGGTCACCCGCAAGAAGGCCAAGCGCCCCGTCGCCGGCTGGATGTGGCGCGTCGCGATCTGGGCCGCTCCCCTGCCGATGCTCGCGAGCCTCGTCGGGTGGGTGTTCACCGAGATGGGCCGTCAGCCCTGGATCGTGTTCGGCCTGATGCTCACGCAGGACGGCGTCTCGCCGAGCGTGCCCGGCTGGAGCGTGCTGATCTCGCTCGTCGCCTTCACCCTCGTCTACCTCACCCTCGCAATCGTCGAGTTCGGTCTCATCGTGAAGTTCGCGCAGAAGGGCCCCGAGCCGCTGCCCGACCCCGATGCCGAACACGACGACTCGGTCGAGAACACCCCGACCACGGTCTACTAGGAGCCCCTCATGGACCTCGCATACCTCTGGTTCTGGATCGTCGCCTTCCTCTTCGTGGGCTACTTCGTGCTCGACGGCTTCGACTTCGGCGTCGGCATGTCGATCCCGTTCCTCGGCAAGGACGACATCGCCCGCCGGCAGATCATCAACACCATCGGCCCCGTCTGGGACCTCAACGAGACCTGGGTGATCGTCGCCGGCGCCGCCCTGTTCGCCTCGTTCCCCGAGTGGTACGCGACCCTGTTCAGCGGGTTCTACCTGCCGCTGCTCGCGATCCTCATCGCCCTGATCGCCCGCGGCGTCTCGTTCGAGTACCGCCACCAGCGCGACTCGCTGAAGTGGAAGCGCGCGTTCGACCGCATGATCTTCTTCGGCTCGGCCGCCCCGGCGTTCCTGTGGGGCGTCGCCTTCGCCAACATCGTGCAGGGGGTCCCCCTCGACGCCGGCCACGAGTACGTCGGCACCGTGCTGACGCTGCTCAACCCCTACGGCATCCTGGGCGGGCTCACGACCCTCACCCTGTTCTTCGTGCACGGGGTGTACTTCGTGGCCCTCAAGACCGACGGCCAGGTGCGCGCCGACGCCCGCTCGCTCGCGAAGAAGGCGGGAGTGCTGACCATCGCGCTGGCCGCCCTGTTCCTCGGCTGGACGATCGTGAACGCCGCGAATGCGGAGGCGCCCCTGCTACTCGGTGTCGTCGCCCTGGCCGGTGTCGCCGCCCTGACCCTCATCGGGTCGTGGATCGCGAACCTCCGTGATCGCGAAGGCACCGCCTTCACCCTCGGCGCCGTGACGATCGTCGCCGCCGTCGCCGCCCTGTTCTTCGCCCTCTTCCCGAACGTCATGCCCTCGACGCTCGCCGCGGGCTCGAGCCTCACGATCGACAACGCCTCGAGCACCGACTACACGCTCACGATCATGAGCTGGGCGGCGCTGATCTTCCTGCCGCTGATCCTGGCGTACCAGGGCTGGACGTACTGGGTGTTCCGCAAGCGCGTCACCCGCGCCCGCATCGAGAAGGCCGCGCTCGTCGCCCACTGAGACCGTCATGAAACCCGTCGACCCACGGCTGCTCCGTTACGCCACCGCCTCCCGCGGCTTCTTCGCGGTGACCGCGGCGATCGTCCTCGCCCAGACGGGCACGATCATCGGATTCGCCTGGGCGCTCACCAGCGCCCTGGTCGGCGTCATCGCGGGCCGACCGGTCGGCGAGCTGTGGGGGTTCGTCGGGGTCGCGGCATCCCTCGTCCTGCTCCGCGGGCTCCTCGGGGCGGCCTCGGAGCGCGTGTCGGCCCGGGGGGCGGCCGCGGCGTCGCTGCAGCTGCGGGCGGCCGTGATCGGCGCGGTCGGACGCCTCGGCCCCGCCTGGCTCGCTCGCCGCAATGCCGCCTCGCTCGCGGTCACGGCGGGCCACGGTCTCGAGGCGCTCGACGCCTACTTCGGCCGGTACCTGCCGCAGCTGGTCGCCACCGCCATCACGATGCCGATCCTCATCGGGGCGATCACGCTCGCCGACCCGCTGTCGGGCCTGATCGTTGTGCTCACGATCCCCCTGATCCCCCTGTTCATGGTGCTGATCGGCTGGGCGACCCGCGGCGTGCAGCAGAAGCAGTACCGCACCCTCGGCCGCCTGGCCGCGCGCTTCGCCGACACCGTCGAAGGCCTCGGCACCCTCAAGGCCTTCGGTCGGCAGCATCGCGCGGCGGACTCGATCGAGACGATCACGCGCGACTACAAGCGCGAGACGATGACGGTGCTGCGCGTGTCGTTCCTGTCGGGGTTCGCACTGGAGTTCCTGGCCTCGATCTCGGTCGCGATCGTGGCGGTCACCATCGGCTTCCGCCTGCTCTCGGGCGATCTGAGCCTGCTCGTCGGTCTGTTCGTGCTGCTGCTCGCCCCCGAGGCGTACCTGCCCCTGCGCCAGGTGGGCGTGCAGTTCCACGCCGCGTCCGAGGGGGTCGCGGCGACCGACGAGATCTTCGACACGCTCGACGCCGCGCGCTCCGCTCGAGAAGAGCGGGGTCCGGATGCCATGACCTCGACGCTCGGATCGACGGTGACGCTCGAGGGGGTCCGGGTGCACCGCGAGGGACACGCGCTGCCCCGCGTATCGCTGTCGGTCGGGCCCGGGAGGGTTGTGCTCGTGACCGGCCCGAGCGGCGTCGGGAAGTCGTCGCTGATCGCCGCTCTCCTCGGGTACGCCGCGCACGACGGCCAGGTGCGCGTCGACGGCGTCTCCGTCTCGCACGCCCGCGACGCGGTCGCCTGGGCGGGCCAGCGGCCGGGGCTGGCATCGGGCACGGTCGCCGAGAACGTGTCGCTCGGGTCACCCCTCGACTCCGGGTGCATCTCCGCCGCCCTGGCCGACGCGGGCGCATCCGACATCGGCCCCGGGATGGTGCTCGGTGCGGGAGGAGCGGGCCTCTCGGGCGGCCAGGCGCAACGCGTCGCCGTCGCGCGGGCCCTGTACCGCGCGCGAATCGGCGCGGTGCCGGTGCTCGTGCTCGACGAGCCCTCCAGCGCCCTGGATGCCGACACCGAGGCCCACCTGTGGAAGACCCTCCGCCGCGAGGCCGACGCCGGCCGCGGCGTGCTCCTCGTCTCGCACCGACGCTCCGCCCGCGCGATCGCCGACGAGGTGGTCGAGCTCACGCCCCCGTCCCTTTCGTGTGAGGGGTCGGAATCTGTCGCTTCAACGGGGTCCCAGGCGACAGATTCTGACCCCTCGCGCGCACGCGGACGGCAGGTGCGGTCGTGAACGCGCGTGTCCGCGGCATCCTGCGCTCGGCGATGCCCTCGCGGCGACGCTTCGCGCCCGCGGTGCTGTCGGGTTTCGGCACCGCGGCGAGCTCGATCGCACTCCTCGCGGCGAGCGCGTGGCTCATCGCGCGGGCCGCCGAACAGCCCCTCGTGATGTACCTGTCGATGGCGGTGGTCGGGGTCCGCGCGTTCGCCCTGTCGCGGGGAGTGTTCCGCTACCTCGAGCGCCTCACCGGACACGACGCGGCCCTGGAACAGCTCGCGGGAGTTCGCGCCGATCTCGTGCGCGACCTCGTCCCCCTCGCTCCCGACGGACTCGCGCGCTCGCGGCGCGGGGGGCTGCTCTCGAGCGTCGTCGACGACGTCGACGAACTGCAGAACCTCCCCCTGCGCGTGATGCTCCCCCTCGCGGTCGCCGTCCTCACCTCGCTCGCCGCCGTGGTGTTCACCGCGATCGTCTCGTGGCCCGCGGCCGTCGTGCTGTTCGTCTGCCTGGCGGTCGCGTTCGCCGTCGCGGTCGTCGTGGGCGGGGCCACCGGCGCGCGCGCTGAGCGCTCGATCGCCCCCCTCCGCGCCGCCGTCGCCGACGCGGTGCACGACCTGCTCGCGAACCTCGACGTGCTGACGGCGTACGGAGCGCTGGATGCCGCGACCGAGCGCGTCCGCCGTGCCGATGCCGCTCTGCGCCGAGCCGTCGTCCGACGCGGCGGAGCCCAAGGGCTCACCTCGGGGGCCGTCTCGGTGCTCGCCGGGGTCGCCTCGCTCGCCGCCCTGCTCGTCGCCGCCCCGTCGCTCGCCGGTGGATCCCTGTCGGGCCCGGGGCTCGCCGTCGTCGTGCTCGTGCCGATGGCCGTGTTCGAGGTGTTCGGGCCGGTGCCCCTCGCCCTGGCCTCCTGGCGCCAGGTGCGCTCCGCGGCGGAACGTATCGCCGACGCCGTGCCCGAAGCCGTCCCCGACGGACTCCCCCGCGACGAGCACGCCGCAACCGGTGCGGCACCGATCCTCGGCGCGGGCCTCGAACTGACCGGCGTCCGCGCGCACTGGCCGGCACGCAGCGACCTCGACCCCGACGCCGGCCGCCTCGACGACATCGCCCTGCGCTTGGGGCCGGGCGAGCGCGTCCTCATCACGGGTCCGAGCGGAGCGGGCAAGACCACGCTGGCGCACGTGCTCACGCGCTTCCTCGACTACGAGGGCTCGTACCGGGTCGGCGGCATCGAAGCCCGCGACATCTCGGGCGACGATCTGCGCCGCACCGTCGGGATCATCGAGCAGTCGCCGTACCTGTTCGACGAGTCCGTGCGCCAGAACCTCCTCTTCGCGCGCGAGGGCGCCACCGACGACGAACTGTGGACGGTGCTCGAGCGCGTCGGCCTCGATCTCTGGGTCCGCGAGCGCGGCGGCCTCGACGCCCGAGTCGGCGACCGGGGTGGGCTGGTGTCCGGCGGGCAGGCTCAGCGTCTCGCGCTCGCGCGGGCGGTGCTGCGCGACTTCCCGGTGCTCGTGCTCGACGAGCCCACCGCGGGCGTCGATCCCGCGGCATCCGACGCTCTGCTCGTCGACCTGCTCGGTGCGATCGGACGGGACCGGGCCGTCGTGCTGGTCTCGCACGTCGATGTGCCGGAGGGGCTGGTCGACCGCGAGGTGCGGCTCGAGAACGGGCGCGTGGCGGCGGCCTGAGTCAGCGTGACGCGACGAAGCGGACGCGCTCCGGCGGCACGCTCCACAGCACCGTGTCGCCGGGCCGGATGGATGCCGCCTCGATCGGCGCCACCTCGGCGGAACCCTCGTCGGTGACGACGCGCACGCCCGTCGGCGTGGGCTCCACGGAGACCACGCGGACCGGAGTCCCCTCTCCGAGTCGCGCGTCGGTCGCACGGTAGACCGCCGCGAGAGCGGCACCGTCGGTCGCGGCGAGCGCACGAGACGCCGGATCCGCCGACGCGAGCCGGAGCGCGCCCCGCACGAACGCCCCGCCGCGGGCCTCGCCGACGAGCCGCTCCAGACCGGCGATCCGCGCCGCGACGTCGGTGAGCGGTGCCGATAGCACCTCGCGAACGGGCCCCTCCTGCGTCACCCGCCCGCGCTCCACGATCACGAGGCGGTCGGCCAGGGCGGCCGCATCGATCGCGTCGTGGGTGACGGCGACGGTCGTCACGCCCGCGAGCCGCTCCCGCAGCATCGCGCGGATCTCCGAGGCCGTGAGCGCATCGAGCGCGACGAGGGGTTCGTCGAGCAGGACGACCCGCGGCTCGGCCGCCAGAGCCCGGGCGACCGCGACGCGCTGCTGCTCGCCGCCCGACAACTGTGCGGGGCGCCGATCGCCCGTGCCCGGCAATCCGACGCGGGCCAGCCACTCCTCGGCGGCGTCGCGGGCGACGGATGCCGGCACCCCGGCCGCCCGCGGACCGAAGGCGACGTTCTCGCGCACGGTGAGGTGCGGAAAGAGGCGCGCCTCCTGCCCGAGCAGCACGATCCCCCGGTGCATCGGGGCGGTCCGCGTGCGCGGCGGGCGGTCGAGGACCCGCCCGTCGACCGAGATCTCCCCCTCGTCGAGCGGCGTGAGCCCGGCGAGCGCGGCGAGCAGCGTCGATTTTCCCGCGCCGCTCCGGCCCATCACGGCGACGGTCTCGCCCGGGGCGACGTCGAGCGTGGCGTCGACGACGAAGTCACGGCGGCGCACGCGGATGCGGGCGCGGAGCTCAGCGGCATCCGGAATCGTCATCTGCCCACCCCCGGTCGCCACCCGCGCACGAGCAGCAGCACGGCGACGGCGGTGATCAGCAGCAGCAGCGACAGAGCGACCGCGGTGCCCTGGGACACTCCCGCTCCGTTGAACGCGGTGTAGATCGCCAGCGGCATCGTCTGCGTGACACCGGGGCGGTTGCCCGCGAACAGCGCGGTCGCCCCGAACTCCCCGATCGCTCGAGCGAAGCACAGCACCACCCCGGCGACGATGCCGGGAGCGGCCAACGGCAGGGTGACGCGCCGGAGGATCGTCGCGCGCGACGCCCCGAGCGAGGCGGCGGCGCGTTCGAATTCGACCCCCGTGCTGCGCAGCGCCCCCTCGACCGCGAGGACGAGGAACGGAAGGGCGACGAACACCTGGGCCAGCACGACAGCGGTGGTGGTGAACGGCAGGGCGAGGAAGCCGAACCAGCCGTTGCGCCCGAACAGATACAGCAGGGCGACGCCGCCGACCATCGGGGGCAGCACGAGCGGCACGGTGACGACCGCGCGCAGCAGAGCCGCCGTCCGCGCGGGACTGCGGGCGATGAGAAGGGCGAGAGGGATGCCGACCACCGCGCACACCGCGGTGGCCGCGGCCCCCGTTCCCAGCGACAACGCCAGGGCCGAGAGGGCGGCCTCCGACGTCACGTCGCTCCAGAGCGTCGCCCACTCCACCCGCGCGATGAGGGCGGTGAGCGGAACCAGCAGGAACAGCAGGCCGAGCACCGCCGGCACGATCAGCCAGCGGGGGATGTATCCCGCCGCTCTCACGGCGCGCGGAAGCCCGCGTCGGCGAGCACGCGTTGCCCGTCCTGCCCGAGCACGAACGCCACGAATGCGGCCGCGGCCTCGGGGTTCGGGGCACCGGTCAGGGCGGCGATCGGATACCGGTTGACGACGGCGTCGGCACCGGCCGGCACGATCGTCTCGACGTCGTCGCGACCGTTGACGTCGGTGGCGTAGACGAGACCCGCGTCGGCCTCGGAGGCGGCGACCTTGGTGAGCACGGCGGTGACGTTCTGCTCGGAGCTGGCGGGCGTGACGGCGACGCCGGCGTCCGACAGAAGGGTCTGCGACGCCGCGCCGCACGGGACCTCGGGGGCGCACAGCACCGTCGTGACCCGGGCCAGGTCCGCGAGGGTGGCCACGGCGCCGGGATTGCCCTTCGGCACGGCGATCACGAGGGTGTTGCCGGCAAACAGCTGGGGGTCGGGTGCCTGCTCCTTCACCTTCGCCATGTTCTTCTCATCGGCCGAGGCGAACACGTCGGCCGGCGCGCCCTCGCCGATCTGCGTCGCGAGGGTGCTCGATCCGTCGTACACCGCGCTCACCGTGACCCCGGGATGGGCGGCCTCGAACGCTGTGGCGATCTCGTCAAACGACCGCTGCAGCGAGGCGGCGGCGTACACCTCCACCGTTCCCGAGAGGGAGTCCTCGGATGCCGCGGGCGCGGGCGCGGAGCTCGCGCAGCCGGCGAGCAGGGCCGCGGCGGCGGCGATGACGACAAGACGGAGGGGGCGGCTCATGACGGTCCTTTCGGCGACGCCGGCGGCTCGCTGTTGCTTCAGTATTCCGCATCTGCGGATTGCGAAGGTCATATCATCCGCGAAACTCGCGAAAAAGTCATCGCGCTGACATCTCCACCGCGCAATGACACTTACGCGTCAGCGACATGCTCTCTCGCACGGCTCGCACCGCGAGCACCGCTCAGAGGTGGACCGGCGAGTCCTGGCATCACGGCCGTCGACGCGATAGGAACGGGAGATGCGAGGAACACCGTGAGCGATCTGCCGAGCCTCGGCGATTTCCTTCAGCGCCGCCGCGAGGCCCTTCAACCCGAGGACGTCGGGCTCGCGCGCGGCGTGAGGCGGCGGACGGCGGGGCTCCGACGCGAGGAGGTAGCCCTACTCAGCCACATGTCGACGGACTACTACGCACGCCTCGAACGGGGCACCGGCCCGACGCCCTCCGAGCAGATGCTGACCTCGCTCGCGCAGGGACTGCACCTGAGCCTCGCCGAGCGCGACCACCTCTTCCGGCTCGCGGGGCACCAACCGCCGTCGCGACATTCGGGGGCCGAGCACGTCAGCCCCGGAATGCTACGCGTGCTCGACCGTCTCGACGACACCCCCGCCGAGATCGTCACGGAGCTGGGTGAAACGCTGCGCCAGAGCCGCCTCGGCATCGCCCTGCTCGGCGACGCGTCGCTGCGCTCGGGGCCGGCGCGGAGCGTCGGCTACCGCTGGTTCACCGATGCGGCCGCGCGCGCCGCCTACCCGCCGGCCGAGATCGCGTCCCTCTCGCGGCTCTACGCGGCGGGCCTGCGCGAGCTCGTCGCCGCTCGCGGTCCGCACTCGCGCGCGGCGGAGCTCGCCGACGATCTGCGGGTGCGCAGCACCGAGTTCGCCTCCCTGTGGGACGCCCACGAGGTCGGCGCCCGCCCGCCGGACGTGAAGAGGTTCCACCACCCCGAGGTGGGGCACCTGGATCTCTCGTGCCAGACCCTGCTCGACCCCGACCACTCGCACCGTCTGCTCGTCTACACCGCTCAACCCGGGAGCGAGAGCGCCGAGAAGCTGCGCCTGCTCGCCGTCATCGGTTCTTCCTCGGTCACCCCGCGCTGAGGGGTGGATCGCCGATCAGCGGCTGAGCGGGCACTGGTCCGGTCGATGAGGGCGCGGGAGCATCGGACCACCGACGTGAAAGGACCGACCATGTCCCCCACCCCCTCCCCCCTCCGCGGCCGCCTCGCGGTCGTCACCGGCGCCAGCGACGGCATCGGCACCGTGATCGCCACCCGTCTCGCCGCCCTCGGCGCCGACCTCGTCCTCCCCGTCCGCTCTTCCGAGAAGGGACGCCGCGCGCTCGAGACCCTCCGCCGGGAGGTTCCGGATGCCGTGGCATCCACCCGCGCCCTGGATCTGGCGAGCCTGGACTCCGTTCACGCCCTCGTCGACGGGCTCCGCTCCGAGGGCCGGCCCGTGCACCTCCTGGTCAACAACGCCGGCGTGATGACCCCGCCGCAGCGCAAGGAGACCGCGGACGGCTTCGAGCTGCAGTGGGGGACGAACCACCTCGGCCATGCGGCCCTCACGCTGGGCTTGCTGCCGCTCCTGCGGGAAGGCCGAGCGCGCGTCGTGCACCAGACGAGCATCGCCGCCCGTCGCGGCAGATTCGACGAGGCCGCCATCGACGCTCCGACCTATAACGCGATGGCGTCGTACGTGCAGTCCAAGATCGCCATCGGCCTCTTCGCCGACGAGCTGCAGCGACGCAGTCGCACCGAGGGGTGGAATCTCTCCAGCGCCCTCGCGCACCCCGGCGTCTCGCCCACCAACCTGCTGGCGGCGCAGCCCGGCGCGGGCCGTGAGCGCGAACTCGGCGTCCGTCGAGTCATCCGCGTGCTCTCGCGTCTGCACATCACCGGCTCCGTGGCATCCGCCGCCGAACCGGCCGTTCTCGCAGCGACCACGCCGTCCGCGGACGGCCTCTTCTTCGGTCCGTCGCGGCTCATCGGCGGCCCGGCGCGGCCCGCGGACCTGTGGGCGCCGTTCCGCGACGCGGGCGATGCCCGCCGCCTGTGGGAGCTCACCGTCGACGCGATCGGCCCGCGCTTCGACGGGTGAGCCGCCCGCGAGGCGATCCGGCGTGTCAGCCGCGCGGGGCCTCCACGGTGACGACCGTCGCCTTCACCGACGCGACGGCCAGCGACCCCGGCTCGAGAGCAAGCTCTTCGGCGGCCTCGGCCGACATGAGCGACACCACCCGGTGGGGTCCGCACTGCAGGTCGACCTGGGCCATGACCCCGTCGATCTGCACGCGGGTGACGATCCCCACGAAGCGGTTGCGGGCGCTCGAGGCGATCGCGGTCGGGTCATTGGGCTCGGCCGCGAGCGCCACCGCCCGCGCGGCCAGCGCCGCCCCGGGGATCTCCGTCGGCGACGCCCCGGTCGTCGGCAGCGCACCCTGGTCGATCCACCGGCGAACGGTGTCGTCGCTGACTCCGAGCAGACGCGCAGCCTGCGCGATCCGGAAGGTGTTCGGCATCCCCCGACCGTACCCCTCCCGCGAGACTCGGGCCCGTCGCCCTCCCCCTCCCCGCGCTGACCTAGGCTCGACCCATGGATGCCGAGCACGCGAGCCCAACGCGACGGCCGGTGGCCGTGGCCCTCGGCGCGACCGTGACGTCATCGGGGGCCACCGCGCTCCCCGCGACCGGCGCCGCCTCTCCGGCATCGGGCGCGACCGCCCTCCCGGCGACAGGCGCCCCCTCTCCGGCATCCGGCGCGACGGCCCTCGCCGCGACCGGCGCCCCGCAGTCCGGCGGACTGCTCGACCGCTTCGGCCGCGTCGCGACCGACCTACGCGTCTCGGTCATCGACAAGTGCAACCTGCGTTGCACGTACTGCATGCCGGCCGACGGGATGCCCTGGCTCCCGCAGACGCAGTTGATGTCGACCGACGAGATCCGCCGCATCGTCCGCGTCGCCGTGCAGTCCCTCGGTGCGGAGGAGCTGCGGATCACCGGCGGCGAGCCCCTCGTGCGCAAGGACCTCGAGTTCATCATCGCCGGCATCCGCGAGGACAACCCCGACCTGCCCATCTCGATGACCACGAACGCCGTGGGTCTCGATCGCCGCGCCCAGGCGCTGAAGGACGCGGGCCTCACCCGCCTCAACGTCTCGCTCGACACCCTGCACCCCGAGACCTTCGCCGAGCTCACCCGCCGCCCGCACCTCGACAAGGTGCTCGCGGGCCTCCAGGCCGCGCGCGCCGCGGGCCTCGGGCCCATCAAGATCAACGCGGTCCTGCTGCGCGGCATCAACGACACCGAGATCGTCTCGCTCGTCGATTGGGCCGTGACCAACGGATTCGAGATGCGCTTCATCGAGGACATGCCCCTCGACGGAGACCGATCGTGGATGGCGACGAACGTCATCGCCGCGCGCGACATCCGCGCCGAGATCGAGACGGCGTTCTCTCTCACCCCCGATCCGCGCGGACGCGGCGCCGCCCCCGCCGAGCGGTGGGAGGTCCGCCGCCCCGGAGAGACCGCCGTCGCCGGACACATCGGCATCATCTCCTCGGTCACCGAACCCTTCTGCGCCGCCTGCACACGTACCCGGGTGACGGCCGACGGCAAGGTGCGCTCGTGCCTGTTCTCGCACGAAGAGACCGACCTTCTCTCGACCCTGCGTGCGGGAGCCGACGACGCCGGTATCGCGCAGGCCTGGCGGGAGGCCATGTGGGCGAAGCCCCGCGCCCACGGCTCCGACCGCGTAGGGCTCGCGCGCCCCGACTTCGTGCAGCCCGAGCGCACGATGAGCGCGATCGGCGGATGAAGCCGCTCGTCGAACCGGTGGCGTCGCTCGCCCCCGAAGAACTCATCCGCACCGCCCGTCACGCCGTGCTGGCCGCGATCGGCGAGGAGGGCCAGCGCCGCCTGGCCGCAGCGCGCATCGCGGTCGTCGGAGCCGGCGGCCTCGGCTCGCCG
The DNA here is from genome assembly GCF_001421275.1 of Microbacterium sp. Leaf203. Taxonomy (NCBI): domain Bacteria; kingdom Bacillati; phylum Actinomycetota; class Actinomycetes; order Micrococcales; family Microbacteriaceae; genus Microbacterium; species Microbacterium sp. Leaf203. Next base: position 36,991 of record NZ_LMKF01000030.1, read on the forward strand.
GTGCTGCTCGCGCTGGCCGCGGCCGGGGTCGGCGAGCTCGTCGTCATCGACGACGACACCGTCGAGCGCACCAACCTGCAGCGCCAGCTCGCGCACCGCATCACCGACATCGGCACCGCCAAGACGGCATCCGCCGCGCGCGCCGTGCGCGATCTGTCGCCCCTCACCGTCGTCCATGAACGAACGGTACGACTGACCTCCGCCAATGCTGCCGAGCTCTTCGCGGGCGCACACCTCGTGATCGACGGGAGCGACACCTTCGACACGCGAGAGGCCGTCGCCGCCGCGACCGAGGATCTCGGCATCCCCCTCGTCTGGGGAGCCGTGCAGGAGTGGGCCGCCCAGGTGACCGTGTTCTGGTCGACTCCGCCCGAGGGGCACGCGCCCGTCGTGCTCGGCGACCTCTTCCCCACCGGTTCCGCCGGAGAGCCGCCCACGTGCGCCCAGGTCGGCGTGCTCGGATCGCTGTGCGTGCAGGTCGGCGGCATGCTGGCCACCGAGGCGATCAAGCTCGTCACCGGCGCGGGCGACCCCCTGCTCGGCCGCCTCGTCGTGATCGACGCCCTGCGCGCGCGCCACGACGTGATCCCGCTCTCGCCCGCCGCCCGCCCCGCCGTTTCGTCCTGACCCCGGAGGCTCCGATGACCCCGCTGCTCACCGTCGAGGAGCACCGCGCCCGCGTGCTCGACGCTGTCACGCTCCTGCCCGTCGAGACCGTGCGCCTCGCCGATGCGGCCGGCCGCACGCTCGCCGCCCCCGTGCGCGGCGCTCACGACCTGCCCGGCTTCGACAACTCCTCCATGGACGGTTTCGCGGTCCGCTTCGCCGACGTCGAGGGGGCGGATGCCGAGAACCCGGTGACCCTGCGCGTCGTCGCCGATCTGCCGGCCGGGTCGTCCGACGACCCGTCGTTCGGTGCCGGCGAGGCGGTGCGCATCATGACGGGTGCGCCCGTGCCCACCGACGCCGACGCGATCGTGCCGTTCGAAGACGCCGCGGGAGGCCTCGCCGATTCGCTGGGCACCGTCGAGGTGCGGCGCGCGCCCGCGGCATCCGGAGCCTTCATCCGCCGCCGCGGCGGCGACACCCGCGCAGGCGAGGTCGTCCTGTCGGCCGGGGAGCGCCTGGGACCGTTCGCGCTGGCCGCGGCCGCCGCGGCAGGCGTCGCCGAGCTCGAGGTACACCGCCGCCCGCGGGTCGCCGTCGTGTCGACCGGCAGCGAACTGGTCGTCCCCGGGGTCGTCCCAGGGCGCGGTCAGACCCCCGACTCCAACTCGACGCTGCTGGCGGTCCTCGTCGCGGAGACGGGCGCGGAGGTCACGGTGACGTCGAGCCTGCAGGACGACGCGAACGCGATCAACGCCCTGCTCGACCATGCGGCCGACGTCGACGTGATCGTCTTCAGCGGGGGCGTGAGCGCCGGGGCCTACGAGCCCGTGCGCCAGGCTCTCGAGGGGCGCATCGCGTTCGAGAAGGTCGCGATGCAGCCCGGCAAGCCCCAGGCCTTCGGAGCGCTCGACGACGGTCGGCTCGTCTTCGGTCTGCCCGGCAACCCCGTGAGCGTGGCGGTGTCGTTCGAGGTGTTCGTGCGCCCCGCCCTTCTCGCCCTGCAGGGCCGCACCGTGATCGACCGGCGAATCGCCCGGCTCACGGCATCCGAGACCTGGACCACCCCGCCAGGCCGCCGTCAGTACCTCCCCGCGGTGATCGACCTCGTCGCCGGCACCGTGCGCCCCGCCACGGCGGGCGGATCGGGCTCGCACCTGGCCGCCTCTCTTGCGCGCGCCGAGGCGTTCGCGATCGTCCCCGCCGAGGTGTCCACCGTGTCGGTGGGCGACCCGCTCGATGTCATGCTGATTCCATGACCTTCACCCACCTGGATGCCGCGGGCCACGCCCGCATGGTCGACGTCACCCTCAAGCAGCCCACCGTCCGCACCGCCTCGGCGCGCGGCTTCGTGCGCTGCGCCCCCGAGGTGGTCGCCGCCCTCCGCGATGGCACGGCCCCCAAGGGCGACGTGCTCGCGGTGGCCCGGATCGCCGGCATCCAGGCCGCGAAGTCCACTCCCGCCCTCCTCCCGCTCGCGCACGTGATCGGGGTGCACCGCGCCTCGGTCGACCTCGAGATCACCGACGAGGGCGTCGAGATCGAAGCCACCGTCGGCACCGCCGACCGCACGGGCGTTGAGATGGAGGCCCTCACGAGCGTCTCGGTCGCGGCGCTGGCGATCGTCGACATGGTGAAGGGCATGGACAAGGGCACGGTCATCGAGAACGTGCGCATCGTGTCGAAGACCGGCGGTAAGTCGGGCGACTGGGTGCGTCCCGGAGAAGAAGCATGAGCGTGCGCGTACGCTACTTCGCCGCCGCGGCGGAGGCGGCGGGAACGGATGCCGAGGACCGGGCCGAACCGTCTCTGACGGCGCTGCGCGCAGCCGTCGTCGCCGACCACCCGGCTCTGGGCGAGATCCTGGATCGCTGCGCCGTGCTCGTCGACGGCACGCGCCACGACGACGATGCCCCGCTCGCGGGGGTCACGCACGTCGACGTGCTCCCGCCCTTCGCCGGGGGCTGAGCACTGTCGGACCCCGGCTGCGTGGCCCGCGGTTCTTAGCCGCCCAGGCCCTTCCACTCCGTCGTGCCGTCGGCCTCGACCTGGCGCTTCCAGACGGGTAGTTCGGTCTTGATCGTCTCGATCACGGTCCGGCAGACCTCGAACGCCTCGGCGCGGTGACCGGATGCCACGGCGATCACGACCGCCGCCTCGCCCACGCCCAGCCGGCCCACGCGGTGGCTGACCGCGACGATCGCGTCGGTGTCGGCGGCCGCACTTTCGGCGATGCGGTGCAGGGTCTGCTCGGCATCGGGGTGCGCGCTGTACTCGAGCGCCACGACGGCGCCCGAAGCGTCGGGGTCGATGTCGCGCACGCGTCCGACGAAGGTGGTGACCGCCCCCGACGACGAGTCCTCGACAGCGTCGAGGTGGGCGTCGAGGTCGAGGGGCATCTCGGACAGGCGGGCGACGCGGACGGCGCTCATGCGTGGTCTCCTCCGGAGAGCTGGTCGAGCACGTGGGGCGCGAGCTCGGCGATGACGGCGATCCCGGATGCCACGGCACGGGTCGACCCGGGAAGGTTGACGATCAGGGTGCCCGGATCGACGATGCCCGCGAGTCCGCGCGAGATGACGGCCATCGGCGTGTCGGCGAGCCCGCGGCGCCGCAGCTCTTCGGCGATGCCGGGGATCTCGCGGTCGAGCACGCGTGCTGTGCCCTCGGGCGTGCGGTCGGTGGGGGCGATGCCCGTGCCGCCGGTCGTGACGATGAGCCCCGTCCCCTCCGCGATCAACGCACGCAGGGCGGTCGCGACACTGTCGACCCCGTCGGCGACCACGACCGCGTCGGCGCAGTCGAATCCCGCCTCGCGCAGCAACGACACGGCCAAAGGTCCCCCGCGGTCTTCGCGGAGGCCCGCTGCCGAGCGATCGGACACGGTCAGGACGCGAGCGTGATGGGGCACGCGGCTCAGCCTACGGGCGCGATCGATGGCGTGGGCCCGGTCTCGGGACGCGATCGGCCTAGGCCGAGGGAGCCGCGGTCGTCTCGACCTCGGCGATCTCGGGGGCGATGCGTCCGGCCTTCGCCTTCGGGGCGAGGTCGTCGCGCTGCACGTGTTCGGCGGCGGCGGTGATGCGCCGGGCCATGCCGCTGAAGATCAGCCCGTGGAAGGGCAGCACCGACAACCAGTAGAGCCGCCCGGCGAGCCCGGTCGGGAAGAAGAGGGCCCGCTGGTCGAACCGCGCACCGTCGCCCTCGGGCGTGGCCCGCAGCTCGAGCCACGCGCCTCCCGGCACCTTCATCTCGGCGCGCAGGCGCAGCAGGTGCCCCGGTTCGATCGCCTCGACGCGCCAGAAGTCTAGGGCGTCGCCCACGGTGACCACCGACCGGCTGCGGCGGCCACGGGCGAGGCCCACCCCGCCGACCAGACGGTCCATCCAGCCGCGGATCGCCCAGAGCAGCGGCGAGGAGTACCAGCCGTTCTCTCCGCCGATCCCCTCGATCACCGACCACAGTTGGGCGGCGCTCGCTTTCGTCGTCATGGTGCGGATGTCGGTGTAGACGAGTCGACCGGCCCACTCGGGGTCGCTGGGCAGCGGATCGCTCGGGGCACCCGACACCTCGGCGTCTTGCCAACTGGTCTCGATCGCGTCGTCGTTCACGCGCCCCAGCGCTCGGCGCACGGCCTCGCGGTACGGCATGAGCCCGCCCTCGGGGCGGGGCACGAGGTCGTCGATCGCGCGGTCTTTGACCACGCAGTCGTTCTGCAGGGACTCCACGAGCGGCCGCGCGATGGACTTGGGGATCGGGGTGACCAGGTTGACCCAGTGCGAGGCGAGGCGGGGCGTGAGCACCGGCAGCGAGGCGATCGCGCGCTGGGGCAATCCGGCCTCCATCGCGTAGCCGTTCATCATCTGGCCGTAGCGCAGCACGTCGGGCCCGCCGATGTCGACCGCCCGGTTGACGTTGGGGGCCACGCGCGCGGCGCCGAGCAGGTAGTGCAGCACGTCACGCACGGCGATCGGCTGGATGTGGTTGCGCACCCACTTGGGTGCGGGCATGTACGGCAGCACGTCGGTGAGGTGGCGCACCATCTCGAAGGACGCCGAGCCCGACCCGATGACGACGCCCGCCTGCAGCACGAGGGTCGGCACACCGCTGTGCAGGAGGATCTGTCCCACTTCGACGCGCGATCGCAGGTGCGCCGAGAGCGTGGCGTCATCGGGGTGCAGGCCCCCGAGGTACACGATGCGAGAGACGGATGCCGCGGACGCCGCGTCGGCGACGGTCTGGGCGGCCACGCGGTCGGTGGCCTCGAAGTCGCGGGCGCTGCCCATGGAGTGGATGAGGTAGTAGAGCACGTCGACGCCCTCGACCGCCGCACGGACGGCCTCGGCGTCGGTCGCATCCCCCGCGGCGGTCTCGACCTCGTCGCCCCAGGGGAAGGCCTCGACCCGTCGCGGATCGCGGGCGAGCACGCGCACCCGGTAGCCCGCCGACAGCAGGCGGGGAACGAGCCTGCCGCCCAGATAGCCGGTGGCGCCGAGCACCAGAGCCCTCGGAGCCGTCCCGTCGGAGCGGGGCTGGGCGACGAGCGCGGGTTCGCGGCCGGTGGGGGCGGAGAGCTCGGTCATGCCCGACACCGTACGCCGGACGTCCGACATCGCCGGGGGCTTGACGACCGCCCGACACGCCTTGTTAGCACGACCGCCCCGCGCATGCCTCGGACTGGAAACGAAACGCGGATCGGGTAACGCTAGAAGGATGAACGAGAAATCCCCCTCGGCATCCGAAGCCCCCCGGCTCGAAGTCGACGACGTCATCGTCGTCGACAAGAAGCGCGTGCGCACCGCCATCGGCGGCACCGTCGTCGGCAACTTCATGGAATGGTTCGACTTCGGCATCTACGGCTACCTCGCCGTCACGCTCACCGCCGTCTTCGCCTCCGACCTGCCCGACCCGTGGGGCCTGCTCGTCACGCTGCTCGGCTTCGCGATCTCCTTCCTCGTCCGCCCCTTCGGCGGTTTCGTCCTCGGCCCCCTGGGAGACCGCATCGGTCGGCAGAAGGTGCTCTTCCTCACGATGGCGATGATGGCCTCGGCCACCGCGCTCATCGGCATCCTGCCCACCTCGGCGCAGATCGGGCTCTGGGCGATCATCCCCCTCTACCTGCTGAAGATGGTCCAGGGCTTCTCCACCGGTGGGGAGTACGCCGGAGCGACCACCTACGTGTCGGAGTTCTCCCCCGACAAGCGGCGCGGCTTCTGGTCGTCGTGGCTCGACGTGGGCTCCTACGTCGGGTTCGCCGCCGGTGCCGGAGCGGTGGCCATCACCACGGCCATCGTCACGAACGTCTCGGGCCCCGACGCGATGACCGAGTACGGATGGCGCATCCCGTTCCTGCTCGCCATCCCCCTCGGCATCGTCGCGATCTGGTTCCGCCTGAAGATCCCCGAGACGCCCTCCTTCGAGCAGACGCACGCGGCCGAGGCCGAGAACGAGATCGACAAGGACGACCCGATGTCCCGCCAGGGCCTCGCCGGGATCGTGCGGCACCACTGGAAGTCCCTGCTCATCGCGATCGCCCTCGTCGCGGCGACCAACACCGCGGGATACGCCCTCACCAGCTACATGCCGGTCTACCTCGAGAAAGAAGTCGGCATCTCGAACGTGGGCTCGGCCGTCGCGACCATCCCCGTCCTTCTGCTGATGTCGGCCATGCTGCCGATCTTCGGCCGGCTCAGCGACCGGGTGGGCCGCAAACCCATCTACGTCGCGGCCGCCGGGTCCGCTCTGGTCCTGCTGATTCCGGCCTTCCTGATCATGCAGATCGGCGAGCTGTGGGCCGTCATGATCGCCCTGGTGCTCGCGGCGGTGCCGGTGGCCTTCTACGCGAGCATCGCGGCATCCACTCTGCCCGCGCTCTTCCCCACCGCCTCGCGCTTCGGGGCGATGGCGATCGCGTACAACGTGTCGGTGTCGTTGTTCGGCGGCACGACCCCGTTGTTCAGCCAGGCGCTGATCGATTGGACGGGCAACACGCTCATGCCGGCGTTCTACATCATGTTCTTCGCCGCGATGGGGCTGGTCGCGCTCCTGGCCATGCCCGAGACGGCCAAGCGCCCCTTGCTCGGTTCCGTGCCCACGGTCGAGACCCCGGCTGAGGCGAAGGCGCTCGTCGCCCGTCAGGACGACGATCCGTTGATCGACACGTCCACCATGCCCCTCGAGCTGAACCGGCCGTAACCGCCGACGACGACAGCGGGACGGGATGCCGGGTGATCGGCATCCCGTCCCATTTTTGTCGTACGGGATTCAGCGGCGTCGGCCGTTGCCGAACAGTCCGCGGATGACACCGTTCACGATGCTCTTGGTCGCCCCGCGTCCGAGCAGACCGTCGAGGCCCGCGGTGGGGGCGCTCGTCCGGCTGCGCGGGCCGGCGGTCGACCTCAGGATGCGGTCGTACTCGCGTTGCGCCTTCTTCTGCGCCTCGGCGTTCGCCTTGTCGATCGCGGCCTTCTGCTTCGCGTACTCGGCGGCGTCGGCGGCCTCCTTCTTCGCGCGTTCAGCGGCAGCCTCGGCCTCGGCCGCCGCCTGCATGCGGGCAGCGAGGATCTCGCGCGCCGACTCACGGTCGATCGGGGTGCCGTAGGTGGAGATGAGGGGGGATGCCGAAACCGCCGCCGCCATGGCCTCGGCGGGGATGGGCGACATCGAGGCGCGCGGGGCGAAGATGCGCGTCCACGCCACGGGCGTGGGGGCTCCCCGTTCGCTCATGACAGTGATGATCGCCTCGCCGGTCCCGAGCTCCTGCAGCACGCGCTCGAGGTCGTATCCCGAATCCGGGTACGTGCGGACGGACGCGCGCAGCGCGGTGGCGTCGTCGGGGGTGAACGCGCGCAGGGCGTGCTGCACGCGCGAGCCGAGCTGGGCGAGGACGTCTCCGGGCACGTCCTTAGGCGTCTGCGTGACGAAGAACACGCCCACGCCCTTCGACCGGATCAACCGCACGGTCTGCGTGATCGCCTCGAGGAACGCCTTCGACGCGTCGCGGAACAGCAGGTGCGCCTCGTCGAAGAAGAACACGAGCTTGGGCTTGTCGACGTCGCCGACCTCCGGCAGCGCCTCGTAGAGCTCCGCGAGCAGGTACATGAGGAAGGTCGAGTACAGCTCGGGCCGCGCCGCCACGTTCGGCACCTCGAGCAGGCTCACGATGCCCGCCCCCGCGGCATCCGTCCGCAGGAACACCGAGACGTCGAGCTCGGGCTCGCCGAAGAAGCTGTCGGCGCCCACGGCCGCGAACGTGACCAGCTCGCGCAGGATCACGCCCGCGGTCGCCGCCGACAACCCGCCGATCCCCTTGAGCTCGGCCTTGCCCTCGTCGCTCGTGAGGTAGGTGAGCACCGCGCGCAGGTCCGAAAGGTCGACGAGCGCCAGCCCCTTCTCGTCGGCGTAATGGAAGACGAGACCCAGGCTGGACTCCTGCGTCGCGTTCAGCCCGAGCACGCGGCTGAGCAGCAGCGGACCGAACCCCGACACGGTCGCCCGCACCGGGATCCCCGAACCGACGTCGTCGCCGAGGGCGAAGAACTCGGTCGGGAACGACCGCGCCGACCAGTCCTGACCGAGGGCGGAGGTACGCGCGAGGAGCTTCTCGCTCGAGGTGCCCTCGGCCGCGAGACCCGACAGGTCGCCCTTGATGTCGGCGGCGAACACCGGGACCCCGTTCTCGGACAACTGCTCGGCGAGCAGTTGCAGCGTGCGCGTCTTGCCGGTGCCCGTCGCCCCGGAGACGAGCCCGTGCCGATTGGTCATCGCGAGGGGGATACGGACGGGGACGGATGCCACCGGCCCGCCGTTCACGAGCACGCCCAGGTCGAGGGCGGCTCCGGTGGCGGCGTACCCCGCGGCGATCTTGTCGACCTGGGCGGCAGAGAGCGGGCCCTCGACGGGGGCTGCGGGGGTCGGGGCTTCGGTGGGGGCCGGGGCTTCGGTCGGGGCCGGGGCCGGGGGCTCGGCGGCGCTCACGGGTGCCGCAGCGGGTGAGGCATCGGGCGCGGCAGGAGCCGCCGCCTGCGCTTCGCGCGGCGGAGCCGGGGCCGGGGCATCGCGCTCGTCCGGCGGCACCACCGGCGCCGGACCCCCGGCCGCTCGAGCCCGCGCCGCCGCCGCGGTGGCCTCCGCCGCCGCGAGGTCGGCTCGCGCCCGCGCGAGTCGAAGTTCGGCCTCGGCCGCCTCCGCCTCGGCGCGCAGCCGCGCGACCTCGGCATCGGCCGTCGTGGGCTCGTCGGAGGATACGGAGGGCACGTCGCCGGGCTCGCTCATGCGCGACAGCCTACGACGCGGTCGCCGCCCCGGCATCCGCCTTGCGCGCCCGCCGCATCGCGAGCCGGTCTTCATCCCGCGCGCGAAGTCGCGAGAACGCCGCCGCCAGGATCAGCGCCGCACCCGCGCCGATCAGCGCGCCGCCCGCGGTGTCCGAGAGCCAGTGCGCGTGCAGGTACGTGCGGCTGAAGGCCATGAGCACGACCCAGGCGACACCGACGATCCGCACCCAGAGGTGCGGGAAGAGCACGGCCGCGACGACCGCGATCGTCGCCGCGTTCGCCGTATGCCCCGAGGGGAATGATCCGTAATCGCTGACGATGAGGATGTCCTCCGGCCGCGCGCGGCCGAAGGTGTGCTTGACCACCTGCACGAGCAGGGCGCTTCCCACCGAAGCGGTCAGGAAGTACAGCGCCGACCAGCGTCGGCGCGACAGGTACAGCGCCAGCGCACCGAGGATGGGCACGACCAGCACCGCGGTGAGGTGGCCTCCGACGGCGTCCATCGCGATCGCGAAGACCAGCAGGGGCTGAGACGGGGTGGACGCGAAGAGCTGGTTCCACCACACGTCGATCGCGAAGGGACTGGGCCCGCGGAAGAACACCCACGCGCCCAGCGCGCACGCGAGGGCGATGAGCACCACGCCCACCGTCGCGCGGAAGCGCTGCGGGCGCGTGTCGAGCACGTCGTCGATCGCGGAGGCGTCCATCGCCTCATGATGCCGTCCCCGCGACGACGACGGAATGGGTGGGCATCGCGCGCGTCCCCCGGGGATGGCTCTGCTACTGTGTGCGCCGCGCGAGCCCGGCAACGGCCACCGCGTCGGCGCCATCCCGCTCTGCGGCGATCGCGATCCCTCCCGGCTCGCTGCTCGCGCTGGCTGGGCCGAGGACCCGGCCGCCGCGGCGATCAGGGCGCGAGACGCTCGACCGTGCGCGGACGCACCAGGATCCACAGCGACAGCACGCCGATGAGGGCGCAGCCCAGCATCACCGAGGCCATGGTCGTGGCCGTGATGCCCGAACCGGTGGCGAGCAGGCCCACCAGCGGAGAGATGATGCCGGCCACACCGAAGTTCGCCGCGCCGATGATCGACTGCGCGGTCCCCGCGGCCTTGCCGTGGCGATCGAGCGCGAGCACCTGAGCGCACGGGAAGGTGAAACCGCACGCGGTCATGAAGAAGAACAGGGGCACGATGGTTCCCCACAGCCCGAGGCCGAGCTGGTCGGTCAGCACGATCGCGCCGCCGGCGAGCACGAGGACCGCCGTCGACACGGCGAGAACCCACTGCGGCCCGAAGCGGGCGGCGAGGCGCGAAGCCACCTGCACACCCACGACGACGCCGATCGAGTTGGCCGCGAACAGCACGCCGTATCCCTGCGCGCTGAACTGATAGGTCACCTGGAAGAGGAACGAGGATGCCGACAGGTACGAGAACAGCCCGCTGAAGGTCATCGCCCCGATGATGAGCACGCCGATGAAGACGCGGTCGCGGAAGACGCTCGCGTAGCGCTGCCAGACGGTGGTGGCGCCGGGACCCCCGCGGCGGGCGGGAGGGAGCGTCTCGGGCACGAACAGGATCGCCGAGACGAGCATGACGGCGCCGTACACGGCCAGCACCACGAAGATGCCGCGCCAGTTCATCACGAGCAGGAGGGCCGAGCCGGCGAGTGGTGCGAGCACGGGCGCCACCCCCGACACCATCGCCATGCGCGACAGCATGACCACGAGGCGGCGGCCACCGAACAGGTCGCGGATGATCGCGGCGGCCACGACTCCACCGGCGGCCGCGCCCGCGCCCATCAGCACGCGGGCGATCGAGAGGGTCTCGAGAGTGGGCGCCGAGGCCGCGAAGATGCTCGCGGCCACGTGCAGCGCCGTGACCGAGAGCAACGGCAGGCGGCGGCCGACCTTGTCGCTGAGCGGTCCCACGATGAGCTGCCCCAGCGCGAAGCCGATCATCGTGCCGGTCAGCGTGAGCTGGATCGCGGCCGCCGTCGTCTGGAAGTCGGCCTCGAGCACGGGGAACGCGGGCAGGTACAGGTCGATCGTGAACGGGCCCAGGGCGGTGAGCGCGCCGAGCACGAGGATGTACAGGAAGCGCCGCGATGCCGGGATGGCGTCGCCCGGGTGCAGCACGATCGGCGCCGTGGCGGGGTTCTTGCCGATCGCGCGGATCGCGCCGGTGTTCGTCTGCGGGGGGCGGGGCGACGAGGGGATGACGGGGTGGGAGGCAGTATCGAGCACGCGTCTGGTTTCGTTTCGCAACACGGACAGCCCGACGAAATCGGGCTGAGAAAAGAGGGGGATCGTCGAACCTCGAATCGATTCGACATCGTCATACTACCGTGACCACCCGCACCCCACCATCCCGGGCTCGCGGGTTCCTCCCAGGCCATCGGCCCATTCACCCGCATAGGCTGGGGGCGTCGGCGGATGCCGATGTGTCCCGCCCCGAAGAGAGACAGAACACAGCGCATGACCTCCCCCTCCGACAAACGAGCCAGCGGCAACCCGGCCAAGCAGGCCCAGATCGACCTCACGGTCAAGCAGCAGCGTGAGCAGAAGCGCCAGGAGAAGCTGGCCGAGTACCAGAAGCAGGTCGCGAAGCGTAAGCGCGGCAAGCTCGTGTGGTGGGTCGTGGGTTCTACGGCCGCCGTCGCGGTGATCGGCCTCGTCATCGCCTCGTTCGCCTTCGCCCCCGCTCCCCCGACCAGCTACCAGGCCGGCAACAGCACGGGCCGCGAGATCAGCGGCGTCGAGACGTTCCAGAACCGCTCCGACCACGTGCAGGGCGCGGTGACGTACGAGCAGAACCCGCCCGCCGGCGGACCGCACAACCCGATCTGGCTCAACTGCGGCGTCTACACGCAGCCCCAGCAGAACGAGAACGCGGTGCACTCGATGGAGCACGGCGCCGTGTGGATCACCTACGACCCCGCGCGGGTCGACCAGGCCGGCATCGACGCCCTCAAGGCGGTCATGCCCTCGAGCTACGCCTTGCTCTCGCCCTACCCCGACATGGACACCCCCATCGCGGTCAGCGCGTGGAACCACCAGCTCAAACTCGACGACCCGAACGACCCGCGCATCACGGAGTTCTTCACGGAGTACTGGCGCAGCCAGAACGCCCCCGAGCCGAACGCCGCGTGCTCGGGCGCCATCGACGGTCCGGGCAAGGCCTGATGAGCGACGACGCCCCGGTCGCGCGTCCCGCGGTCCGCTGGGTCGTCGTCGCCCTCGTCGCGGTCGCCGTCGCCTTCGCGGTCGGACGCTTCACGGCGTTCGGCGCGACGGCGGCGCCCGCGCACCCGGGCGAGAACTCGGCCGAAGCCGGCTTCGCCCGCGACATGCAGGTGCACCACACGCAGGCCGTGCTCATGGCGATGGAGATCTACCGCAAGACCGACGACGACGAGCTCCGCACGCTCTCGTACGACATCGCCACCGCCCAATCCGGCCAGCGCGGCGAGATGTACGGATGGCTCGTGCAGTGGGGCCTCCCCCAGTCCTCGAGCCAGCCGCTCATGACGTGGATGGAGACGTCCGGCGAGCACAGCCACGGCGACACCGCGGCGCTCACGCAGGAGCAGCTGCTCTCCGAGATGGGCATGGCCACCGACGCCCAGCTCGACGAGCTGCGCAGCGATCAGGGGCGCCCCGCGGACTGCCTGTTCCTCGAGCTGATGATCCGCCACCACCAGGGCGCCATCCCCATGGCTCAGGCCGTCATCGAGCTCGGCTCCGACGCGCGTGTGAAAGAGGTCGCCGGCGCGATCGTGACCGGCCAGTCGGCCGAGCTCGACGCCATGCGCGACATCCAGTCGCGCCTCTCCTGCAGCGCCTGACGCGAACGCTCCCCCGCCACACGGCATCCGCCCCCTCTGGCCCCCACGCATAACGGCACCCGCGACGAAGAACCCGTCATACGCGCGGATCGCGTTCATCCGCGGGCTCGCTCTGTGGGCCGCGGGGTCCGTGTCGGCGCACAGCGCCCCGGAACCTGAGCGGCGGCGGGCGCCGCGCCCCGCCGGGAACGCCGAGGGGCGCGGCACCCTCCGGATGCCGCGCCCCTCGGGTCGTGACGGGCTCAGCCCTTCGTGGCACCCGCCAGCAGGCCGCGCACGAAGAAGCGCTGCAGGAGGAAGAACACGATCAGCGGAACCAGGATCGAGATGAACGTTCCCGCCGACTGGAGGAACCACTGGTCGCCCCAGGTACCCGACAGCGAGTTGAGCGATTGGGTGAGGGGCAACGATGACGATGGCGCGAAGATCGTCGCCACCAGCAGGTCGTTCCACACCCAGATGAACTCGAGCACCGCGAACGAGGCGAGCGCGGGAGCCGCGAGCGGCAGGATGAGGCGGAAGAAGATCTGCCCGTGGCCGGCTCCGTCGACACGAGCGGCCTCGATCACCTCGGCCGGGATCTCGGCGATGAAGTTGTGCAGCAGGAAGATGGCCAGCGGCATCGCGAAGATCACGTGCGCGATCCACACGGTCGCGAAGCTGTGCTCCACGCCGCGCAGGTCGAAGCCCGGGAAGATCGTGACTTCGTTGATCGTCAGACCGCGCGAGAACAGGCTCAGCAGGGGCACGAGGGCCATCTGCAGCGGCACGATCTGCAGCGCGAAGATGAAGATGAAGAAGAAGTTGCGGCCCTTGAAATCGATCCACGCGAACGCGTACGCGATGAGGGACGCGACCGCGAGGGCGAACAGCACCACCGGGATCGTGATCGCCAACGAGTTCAGGAACGACTGCGCGAGCGTGAGCGCGGTCCCTCCCGAGGTCAGCGCGAGGCGGTAGTTCTCCAGGGTGAACGACGGGTCGGTGAAGACCGTCCACCACCCCGACGACTGGGTGTCGGAACCCGGGCGGAACGAGGTGACGAAAAGGCCGAAGGTCGGGATCGTCCAGAAGAAGGCGATCACGACGGCCGCGATCGTCGCGCCCTTCGAGGTGAGGCGCTTGCGCGCCATCGCCTCGTGCTTGCGCGTGTCGCGTGCCACCTGGCGGGCGGAGCGGGTGTCGGTGGTGGGTTCGATCACCACGGTCGAGGTGGTCATCGCACTTCCCTCTGCTTCCGGATCTGGCGCACGTTGAAGATGATCAGCGGCAGCACGAAGATGAACAGCACCACGGCCAGCGCCGCGGAGTGCCCGTAGCTCTGGAAACGCTGCTGCTGATTGACCATCTCGAAGGCGAGGACGGTCGAGTCGTTACGCCCACCGGTCATGACGGCGACGATGTCGTAGATCTTCAGGGCGCCGATGGCGATGGTGGTCAGCACGACGATCAGCGAGGACCGGATGCCGGGGACGGTGACGTTGATGAAACGCTCCCAGGCGCTCGCCCCGTCGAGTTCGGCGGCTTCGTTCTGCTCCGGCGGAACCGCCTTGATGGCGGCCGAGAGGATGACCATCGCCAGGCCCGTCTGGCTCCAGATGAAGACGACGACGAGCAGGAGGGTGTTGATCAGGGGCGACGCGGCCAGCCACGAGACCGGCTGACCGCCGAAGGCCGTGACGATCGCGTTCAAGACACCGATCTGGTCGCCCTGGCGGAAGTCGTAGACGAACTTCCAGATGATGCCGGCCCCGACGAACGAGATCGCGAAGGGCATGAAGATGAGCACCTTCAGGTACTTCTCGCCCGCCGCGCGGTCGATGAAGACCGCGTAGGCCAGTCCGATCGCGGTGGCGATGGTGGGAGCCAGCAGCACCCAGATGAGGGTGTTGATGACAGACCAGAAGCCCTCGGGGTTCGTGAAGGTCCAGATGTAGTTCTCGAGACCGACGAAGTTGTCACCGGTCTTGTCGAAGAACGACTGGAAGAAGGTGGTGATCGCCGGGTAGACCAGGCCGAGCAGCAGCAGGATCGAGGCGGGGGCCGCGAACAGGATCAGCTGGAACAGGTAGCCCGCGCCCTGGCGCGAGCGGTAGTCGGCGTAGAAGAGGATCGCGCCGAGGAGGATCGCGATGCCGAGGACGTAGATGACGGCGTTCTGGTACGGGCGCAGCAGCATGAACGCGAGCACCGGGATGCCGAAGCAGGCGATGAGCCGCAGCCAGAAGTAGCCCTTGCCGGAGCGGGGCGCGTACTCGATGAGCAGCAGCAGGAGCCCGACGACCGCGCCGAACGCGACCACGACGAGCGGGATCTGGACGAGGGGGCTGAGGCCACCGAGCCAGATGAAGAAGCTGTTGAGGCTGAAGCCGATGGTGGTCGGCTTGGTGTCGGCGGGGGCCCGCGTCACCATGAAGAGGAAGAGCGCCACCGCGAGGATGAGCCCTACGAGGACCACGAGCATGGTGGTCCGATTGCGTGCGCCGGAGCCGCGCGTCTGCCGCTCGGCTCGTCCGCCCGGCGGAGGTGACGCCGTCGGCGCCTTCTCCGCGTTCTTGATATCGGTCATGACGTCCCTCCCGAACACGCCTTCGTGCTCATCGTTGAGTGCCCGTGTGGTGCGTGCGGGCGGATTAGAAGTATGGACCCGGATGGGCCGCCCGCGTGGCGGGCGGCCCATCGGTGGTGCAGCGGGCGGTTAGTTGTTATAACCGGTCTGGATGTCGCTCAGCACCTGGTCGGTCGGCGTACCGTCGATCCAGCTGACCATGCCCTTCCAGAACGAGCCCGAGCCGACGGTCGCCGGCATGAGGTCCGACGCGTCGAAACGCAGCGTGGTGTTCGGGTCCTGGACGACCTTCATGGCCTCCTGCAGGAACTCGCTCGAGGCGAGCGAGGGGTCGGCGCCCTTGTTGGCCGAGATCACGCCGCCGAGCTTGACGCGGGCGTTGGCGAAGTCGGGGGTCGACATGAACTCGGCGACCTTCTGGACGTTCGCGTCGTCCGAGAACGTGGTGACGAACTCGCCGCCACCCTCGACCGCCAGCTTGCCCTCGGTCACGCCGGGGAGCAGGAAGGCGTAGACATCGCCGTCGGGTGCGACCTTGACGTCGCCGCCCGAGGCGTTCTTGACCGTGAGGAAGTTGGACGACAGGAACGACGCCTGGTGGGTCATCGGGCAGCTGCCGTCGGCGACCTTGGCGGCCACGTCGGCGAAGGCGACCGAGTTGATGCTCTTGACGTCACCGAAGCCGGCGTTGACGTACGACGGGTTCAGGAGGATCTTGCCGGTGGCCTCGAAGGCCTCCTTGATCGGTGCGTCGGTGAACTTGACCTCGTTGGCGACCCACTGGTCGTAGACGTCGGGGCCGGACTGACGCAGGACCATGTCCTCGATCCAGTCGGTGCCGGGCCAGCCCGAGGCGTCACCCGAGGCGAAGCCCGCGCACCACGGAGCGGCGCCGGTCTTCTGCTGGATGGTCGCCGTGAGGGTCATCAGCTGGTCGAGCGTCTTGGGAACCTCGACGCCCCACTCCTTGAACTTCGCCGGCGAGTACCAGACGTAGCCCTTGAGGTTGGCGAGCATGGGTGCGGCGTAGAACGTTCCGTCTTCGCTGCCGTAGGACTTCCAGTCCTCGCCCCAGTACTGGTCGACGTTCGACGACACGGTGTCGGACGCCTTCTTCACGTCGCCCGTGCCGATGAGGGTCTTGAGCAGACCCGGCTGGGGGACGATCGCGATGTCGGGGGCGTCGCCACCGGTCACCTTGGTGACGATGTTGCCCTCGAAGCTCTTGTCGCCGGTGTAGACGACCTTGATGCCGGTGTCCTTGGTGAACTGGTCGAACGACTGGTTCAGCAGGTCGGCCTCGCTACCGGTGATGCCGCCGGAGATGCGGACGGTCGTCTCGCCTCCGGAACCGCTCGTGCCGCCGCTGTCGCCTTCGGCGCAGCCTGCGAGAGCGATCGCACCGACCGCCAACAGCCCGACGGGCGCCAGCAGGCGATACCGCTGTGACATACCCATGTGGTCTCTCCTCTTTGAGTGTCTTGGTGCACCGGATCCCGTCGGGAACCGATTCCAGGCAACCGTAGAGCCAATCCACAAGACTTGCAACCGGCCGCAGGTCACGAACGGATAACTAGCGGAAAGACGCGGAAACTCACCGGTATACCGGGCCGGGACCGGTTCCACTTTGGATGATTCTCGGATACTCTTTTCGACGTCGACACGGACGTCGACACATCACGAGGAAGATCACGGCATGAGCGGAATCGCCGATGTGGCACGCCTGGCCGGCGTGTCCAAGTCGACGGCAAGCCGCGCTCTCACGGGCGGCGGCTATGTCTCCGACCTCACTCGTCAACGCGTCACCGACGCCGCGGCATCCCTCGGCTACGTCCCCTCCACGAGCGCGGTGAGCCTCGCGACGGGGCGCACCCGCACGATCGCCCTGATCGTGCCGAAGGTGAACCGCTGGTACTTCGGGTCCATCGTCGAAGGGGTCGAACGCACCCTCATCCCCCTCGGCTACGACGTCACCCTCTACGTGGCGGAGCCGGGATCCAACGACCGCGAGAGCCTGTACTCCACGTACCTGGCCCGCAAGCGGTTCGACGGCATCATCGCCGTCGCCCTCGAGCCGGACGACGCCGACCTCGAACGCCTCGCGAACATCGGCAAGCCGGTGGTGAGCATCGGCAACGCCCTCAGCGGTGTGCCCACCCTCGGTCTCGACAACATCGCGATCACGCGCATCATCACGCAGCACCTCATCGCACTCGGACACACTGACATCGCCTTCGTCGGCAGTACCCCCCGCAGCGACGCTCCCGCCAAGGACGTCGACGAGCGCTCGATCGGGTACCGGAACGCGATGAACGACCACGATCTGGCCGTCCGCATCCGCAGCGTGCCCTCCACCCTCACGATCACCGACGCGTACGCGGCCGCCGCCTCGTTCCTGGCCGACGCGGCCTCGCGTCCCACCGGCGTGGTCGCCGCCTGCGACGAGGTCGCGATCGGCGTGATCATCGCCGCGCGGCGGATGGGAATCTCGGTCCCCACCGAGCTCAGCGTCGTCGGGATCGACGGTCACGACTACGCCGAGATGTTCTCCCTCACCACGATCGAGCAGTTCCCGCAGGCGCAGGGTGTCGAGGCGACCCGCCTGCTCCTGTCGATGATCGAGGGGACCGGCGAACCGGCCTGGCGGACCGAGGCCGAGACCCGGCTCGTCGTCCGCGCCTCCACCGCTCCCCCGCGCGTGTCCTGAGAAGACGGGACCCCGGATGCCGTGGCATCCGGGGTCCCGTTTCTCTCACTGATCAGTCAGCGCGACGCGTGGCCCGTCGGCGGGCTACGAGGCCGAGCCCCAGCAGCGCGAGCGCGGCGAGCACGCCCGCACCCATCCACGTCGTGTCGGCGCCCGTCGTCGGCAGCGAGCCGGACGCCGAGCCCTGACCGGACCCGTTCTGTCCCTGGCCCGCGCCCGCACCGGGGGTGCCCGCACCGTCACCGGCTGCGGTCACCTGCACGGGCACCACCACGGCGGTCCCGGTGGGCTGCGCGGTCAGGCGCAGCTGCAGGGTCCCGACGGCGTCCGCGGGCACGCCCACGGTGACGGTCGCCGAGCCGTCGACCACCGCGACGCTGGTCGCTGCGGGCGCGGCGAGCGCCGCGATCCGCGCCGACGGGGCGGCGAGGGCCATCGTCCGGGCCGTCGCGCGGGGCGACACCGTCTCGGCGCCGAACGAGGCGTCGAGTGTCGTGTTCGCCGGCGCGCCGAGCGAGGTGAGGTCGAGGTTCGACACGGTCACCGTGAGATCGGTCCCCGGTGCCGCGGCGCGGGCACCCGACACCTGCACGCCGCGCGCGGTGAAGTCGGGGGTCAGTCCCGGGTTCTCGCTCAGGTACTGGATCCACGCGTCGCGGTCGATGAGACCGGAGTCGCGCGTGTCGGTTCCCTTCGCGAAGACCGAGAAGCTGTCTCCTCCGCCGAGCAGGAAGTTGAACGAGCCCACGCGGTACCCCTTCGCCGGGTCGACGGGGACGCCGTCGATCCAGACTCCGGTGATGCGCTGCCCCGCGGGGAGCGCCGCGTCGTAGGTGTAGCGGAGGTTCTCCGAAACACCGAGCGACAGGTTCGCGTTGTCGGCGCGCTTCGAGAAGTCGCCCCACTGCTGCTCGAGGACCTGACGCACCTGATCCCCGGTGAGGGTCGTGGTCCAGAGGTTGTTCAGGAAGGGCAGGACCGCGTTCGCCTCGGCGAGCGTGATCACACCGCCGTCGGTCCCGTAGAGCAGCTCATCGCGCAGGCCGCCCGCGTTGACGAACGAGATCTCGGCACCGCCTCGGTCGGCGTCGTCCAGCGAGTCGAGCAGCGCGTCGGCCACGAGCCCGCCGAGAGCCGACTGCTTCGTCCGATCGCCGCGCGTACCACCGGCGTAGACGCCGTCGACGTACGCGCCGCCGCTGAAGGCCGTGGTGATGTCGGCGCTGACCGAACCCACCTGCTGCTGTCCGACCACGTCGGCTTCGGCACGGGCCGCCTTCACGATCCCGTCCACCTTCGCGACGCGAGGGTAGGTGCGGACGAGTTCCGCGTCGAGAGCCGCGTTGACGGCCGCGTCCTTGCCTCCGAGGCGCGCGACGTTCCGCGCGGTGTGATTGACCACGTCGCCCTGCGCATCGACGTCGAGCACGATCTGACCGACGTTCTCGCCGTAGTTGCCCGTCTGGACGATCGGGCGCGTGCCCTCACGGCCCGGGATCGGCGCGTCCCACGCGTACAGCTGGTGCGTGTGGCCGGTGAAGATGGCATCCACCTCGGGAGAGGTCTCGTTCACGATCCTCGCGAACGGTCCCCCGGCCGCGACGGCCTGCTCGAGGGTCGTCGTGGCCTGACCGGCACCGGAGCCCTCGTGGTACTGGGCGACGATCACGTCGACCTGGTCGTCGATCTCGGCGACGACGCGGTTCACCTCGGCGACGGGCTCGCGGAACTCGATCCCCTGGATGCCGCTGGGCGTGACCAGCGTCGGGGTCGACTCCGTGATGGCTCCGATGACGCCGACGCGCACACCGTCGACCTCGAAGATCGCGTACTCCTGCAGCAGAGGCTTGCCGTCCTTGAAGACGTTCGCGGCCAGGTACGGGAAGTCGGCGAGACCGTCGACGCGACCGGTGAGGTCGTTCGCGCCCTTGTCGAACTCGTGGTTCCCCGCGGCCGAGGCCTTGAGGTCGAGTGCGTTCAGCACGTCGATGGTCGGCTTGTCACCGAAGTACGACGAGGCGAACACCGAGGCGCCGATGTTGTCGCCGTTGGAGATGAACAGCGAGTTCTTCTCGCCGTACTGCGCGCGAACCTGCTCGACGGTCCCGGCGAACCGGACGGTGTTGGCGTCGATCCGACCGTGGAAGTCGTTGATGCCGACCAGGTTCACCTGGGTCGTCGGAGACAGGTCGAGACCCACGATGACCGGGTCGTGATCGCTGGAGCGGTACGGCGTCGTGTCGTAGAAGTTCAGCGCGTTGTAGTTGTAGCGGCTGTACTCCAGGGCGAGGGCCTCGACGGCGTTGATGTTCCAGATGTCGGCGCCGGTCACCAGCTCGCGCGCAGAGGGCGAGGCCAGCACGTGATCGAGCGAACCCGACTGACCGCTGAACGAGTACGAGTACTTTCCGGTGCCCGCCTCGAGCGGCTCGAAGCCGAAGTCGCGCAGCTTCTGGATCGGGTCTTCCTGCGAGTACGAGTTGAAGTCGCCGAGCAAGAAGACGTCGTCGGTGCCGACCGCGGCCGAGCGGGTCTTCGCGAAGTTCCCGAGGGCCTCCGCCTGACGCACCCGATCGCCGTTGAACGCACCCTGGATGCCGTTGGCGTTGTCGCCCGTCGCCTTGGGGTCGCTGTCGCCCTTCGACTTGAAGTGGTTCACGATCGCCAGGATCTTGGCATCCGGGAACGCGACCGGGGCGAACGCCTGCGCGAGCGGTTGGCGTGCGTTGCGGAAGGCGGCGTCGTCGAGGATGACGCTGTCGCCGACGGGAGCGGCCACGGCCTTCTTGTAGATGAAGGCCGTGCGGATCACGTCCTCGGTCGCGGGCAGGGCCGCGGGCGAGGGGACGAAGGCCCACTGCTCCGAACCGAGCGCGGCGTTCAGGGCACCGACCAGGGTGGACAGCGCCGCGTCGCGGCTCTTCCCGAACTTGGCGGAGTTCTCGATCTCTTCGAGCGAGACGACGTCGGCACCGAGACCGTTGATGGCGGCGACGATCTTGTCCTGCTGGCGCGTGAGGTTCTCGTCGTTCGCGGCGCCGCGGGGGCCGGGAGCGGGGCACGTGTTCGCGGTGATCGGGTTGCCCGCGCGGTCCTTGTAGACCGAAGTGCAGTTGACGCTCGCGGCGGTGGTGGTGAAGTAGTTGAGGACGTTGAAGCTCGAGATCTTCAGATCGCCGCCGACCGGCGCGGGTGCCGAGGTGCGGGTGTTCGCGAAAGTCGCCGGCTGCACGTCCTTCGCGTTGTCCACCGTGAGCTGCTGTGTCGGCTGGAACTTCCAAGTGTTGTTGCGGTAGTCGAGGATGACCGGCTTCGTGAACGTCGTCGGGGCGCCCACGCGCACGGGCTTCGTCAGCGACACGTACGGCAGGGGGATGCCCTTGTTGGCGTCGTTCAGGAAGTTGACCGACGCACCGTCGTCGAGGACGACACCGCGGGCGCCGTTGTCGGCGACGGCTTCGTCGTAGTCGAGGGTGCCCGGCCGCGCGACGTCGGTGGGGGTGCGCAGCGGCGTGGTGCCGGCAGCGAGGCCGACCTCGGCGTACTGGTTGGTCGAGTACGAGTTCGTGACGGTGAAATCCCCCTGCGGCGCGAGGAGCATGCCCTCGAAGCGCTCGCGCTCCTCATCGGTCTTCGGCCACGAGATCTTGGCGGGCTGCACGGCGGCGGCTTGCTCGGTGAGCACGCTCACCCCCGCTGCCTCGGCGGAGATCTGCGTCTGACCGGAGAACTCGTTAGCGGTTCCCGTCACCTCGACGTGCTGACCGATCGCGACCGTGGCGGTCGCGGCCGAGCCGTAGACGAAGATCGCGTCGGATGCCGTGTGCGTCTTCGGATCGATCTCGCCACCGGTACCCGGGGTCTGGATGAAGAAGCCGTTGTAGCCGCCGGTCGGGTACGCGGCGGTCACGATGCCGCGCGTGGTGACGGTCTGGCCGGCGAGCGGCGTGGTGGCTCCGGTGCCCTGGATCTCGCTGATCGGGACGACCGCGCCCGGCGTGACCGGGGGCGCCTGTGTCACCGAGGCGGACGGCGAGGGCGACGGCGATGCCGAGCCCGACGGGTCGGGGGTGGGCGTGGTCCGGCCGGAGCCCTGCGGTGTGACCGTCGTGGTGTTGGTGAAGTCCTTCGAGTTGTCGTTGGTGTCGACGAAATCGGTGCGGACGAGAGCGTTGGGCTTGCTGTTGGCCCCGTCGACGATCGCGGGAGCCGTCTCGAACGAGATGCCGTTGCCATATCCGAGGAAGTCGACGACTCGAGCGTCCGCGACGGAGCCCGACGGAACGGCTAGGGGTTCGGGCACGTTGGCGAGGAAGAGCTGACCGGAGGTGCCCCCCGGGTTGAGCGTGCTCGTCAGGTCGGTGGCGGGAAGAGCCGCGCCGGCTGGGGGCGTTCCGTTGCCCGGCAAGCCGATCAGGTAGTAGCCGCCGGCATCGATCGAGCCGCTGAGCCGCTGCGTATTCGCTGCGGTGGGAACGGAGGAGCTCGACTCGGAGCGGTACTGGAGCGACCACCCGCTCAGGTCCTGCGCGGTGTCGCCCGCGTTGTACAGCTCGACGAACTTCTGGTTGAAGAAGGCGCCGGCGCTCCCGCCCTTCAGGTAGGCCTCGTTGATCACCACCTTCGAGCCGACGGCGGCCGAAGCCGGGAGCGGCACGATCGCTGAGCCGAAGAGGGCGACGCCGAGGGCGGCGCTCAGTGCGGTGGTGAAACGGCGTGCGGACACGCGCGAAGCATCGGAAGGCATGGGTCTCCAAGTACCGGCGCGCGCAAGGCGACGTCGGCGGTGGGGGAATCGACGGGGGGTCTCAACGACCGTAAACGATCCCCATACCCTTTTCCCAGACTTCTTTATTTCGATCAGGTGAACATCGGTGTCTCGTCGCATGAAACCGGGTCTCACACCCGTCCGGTCGCCGGGCCCCCGATCGGCCGACCGCTCTCGACGCTCACGAGAAACGACGAAGGCCCGGATGCCATGGCATCCGGGCCTTCGCTTATCGCGTTGAAGCGACCGCTTGAAGCGAGATTACTTCAGGGTCACCGTGGCGCCGGCAGCCTCGAGGGCCTCCTTGGCCTTCTCGGCGGCTTCCTTGTTCGCGCCCTCGAGCACGGCCTTGGGAGCACCATCGACGACGGCCTTGGCCTCGCCGAGGCCGAGCGAGGTGAGCTCGCGGACCGTCTTGATGACCTGGATCTTCTTGTCGCCGGCAGCCTCGAGGATGACGTCGAACGAGTCCTTCTCTTCCTCGGCCTCTGCGGCGCCCGCGCCACCGGCAGCGCCGGCAACGGCGACCGGAGCGGCAGCGGTGACGTCGAACTTCTCCTCGAACGCCTTCACGAACTCGCTGAGCTCGACAAGGGTCAGACCAGCGAACTGGTCGAGCAGCTCGTCAGTGGTGAGCTTCGCCATGATGTTTCTCCTAATAGGTGGGGTTTGTGGGGTGAAGACCGTGCGGGGCTCAGGCAGCCTCGGCGGTCTCCAGCTTCTCGCGGAGGGCGTCGATGGTGGCCGCAGCCTTGCCCATCGTCGCCTTCATCATGCCCGCGGCCTTTGCCAGCAGAACCTCGCGGCTCTCCAGGGAGGCGTACTTGTCGACCTCGGCGGCGCTGAGGGCGTTGCCCTCGAAGACGCCGCCCTTGATCACGAGAAGCGGGTTCGCCTTGGCGAAGTCACGCAAAGCCTTAGCGGTGGCGACGAAGTCACCGTGCACGAACGCCACGGCCGACGGACCCTTGAGGTCGTCGTCGAGCGCCGTGATCCCCGCGTTGTTCGCGGCGATCTTGGTCAGCGTGTTCTTCACCACGGCGTAGTCCGCGTCCTGACGGATGTTGTTGCGCAGCTGCTTGAGCTGGGCAACCGTCAGACCGCGGTACTCGGTCAGCAGGACGGCGTTCGAGTTCTCGAAGTTCTTCGTGAGCTCGGCGACCGATGCATCCTTCTGCGCCATGGTCACTCCTTGATGGGTACGAGGCGCTCCGCGATGACGGGGCGCCAGCCGAAGACACCGGGGTCTGGACAAAAAGAAGAGCTCCGGCGCAGGCGCACGGAGCTCGGAAGAGATTCGTTTACCTGCGTAGGTCCTCTGCTTTTCAGCAGACGCTTCGATCGACGTGCGAGCACGACGATGACCGACGGTCTTTGGCTTGGCCCCTACTGTACCCGATCCCCCACGCCCTCGCCACTCCGCGCCCCTCGCCGCCCGCCCGTGACGGCACCCGAGCGTCGAGACCGCACCCGATCGTCGAGGCCGCACCCGTTTGCCCGCGAACGAATGCACCTTCGTCAGACGAGTGCGTCCTGACGGCGGCGTCGCCGACCGCCGGGGAGTCAGCGCGGCGGATGCACACCGAAAGCGGACAGGCGCGCAGCAAGCGTCTCCGGTGTCGCGATGTCCGCGAAGCCCCCGCGGCACAGCCGCCATTGCGTGACGCCCCGGATCCAGTCTTCGCGCCGCTTCTCGTCGAGCACCACGTCCTCGATCGAGCGCCCCTGCCTCATCGCGACGTCGCGGTACTTCACCTCTCCGTCGAACTCCCAGAAGGTGCGGACCTGACGCAGCCCGATATCGACGAAGTAGTCCGAACCTCGCGGCCCGGCGACGGCCACCTGCAGATCGAGGTCACGGAAGCCGAGCCGGTACAACTGGAGACGACTCACGCTCTCTCCGGGCAGCTCCGCACGACCGTCGGCGAACTCGACGACCCAGCTCGCGTCACGCACCCCTCGCTGCCCCCGCGCACGGGCGACCCGCTCCCGCAGGCGCTCACGCCAGTCGTCCTGCACATCGGCACGAAACCGCCGGCGTTCCACCGCGAAGCGACGAAGAGCCCCGTCGACACACGACAGGGCCATCTCACGCGTCTCGGTCCGAGAGACGTCGAACACCGTCCGCTGGATCGAGGTGCACCGGATGCCGTCGACCTCGACGACGTCGTCCTCGCTCAGAGCATCCGTGTGCCGGCGGACGTATGACCCGCTGGGCGGGTGCGCAGAGCGGGGGACCACCATCTGCACGCGCTGCTCCCGGAATCGGTACAGCGGAAGACCATGGAGCACCGCAGCGGAAAGGTGGGAGACGACGCCCTCCGCACCGCGTGCCCTGTCGAGCGCCGCCAGCACGGCGAGGCGATGGCGGTCGACGGGCCGCGCAGATGCCCACTCGTCGCGCGCGACGTA
Organism: Microbacterium sp. Leaf203; assembly: GCF_001421275.1. Classification (NCBI taxonomy): domain Bacteria; kingdom Bacillati; phylum Actinomycetota; class Actinomycetes; order Micrococcales; family Microbacteriaceae; genus Microbacterium; species Microbacterium sp. Leaf203. The sequence goes on from NZ_LMKF01000030.1 coordinate 62,175, forward strand.
CACGCCGGGTTGAATGCGCGTCCACGCCGCCCGGTCGGCGCCCGTCCTCAGTTCCGCTTCCGACACTCCACGATCGTGCAGTTCGGCGCGCGAGAACAGCGACCGTCGCGCGACGACGACCTTCGACTCCACAGGCATCCGCCCACCCTGCCCTCCTCGACGATCCCTCCGGGCGTGCTCTCCACCGGCCCGTCCCTGTGCAGGAGCGGCGCACGCCACCGAAGACGCATTCGATTACCCAGGACGCACCCGTTGGGCGACGAAGCGGTACGTCGTCGGCAGACGAATGCGTCTTCGGCGACCGCATGCCGGCGGCGGCCCGGCGATGGCGACGACACCCCAGCGGAGCGCCGGGTCAGGAGACGCGGGGCTCGGGCAGCAGGGCGCGGGTCATGCGCACGATGCGCGAGGGCGTGCGGGCGCCGAGCCACACCGTGCAGAGGGGGGCGTCTCCGCAGGCCCACTCGGCGCACCACGCGTGGATCGCCTGTGCCAGCCGCTCGCCGCGCGGGCGCAGTTCGCCGCCGAGCGTCCGGTCCAGCCAGCTCACCCGGCCGGCCCCGGTGTCGAACGGTTCGATCTCCGCCGTGCCGCACACCTCGACCAGCACTGTCGCGTGCACATGGGGCGACAGCGCCGCGGCGATCCGACGCATCTCGGCGACGTTCCGGGCGTCGCCGCCGAGCAGGACGGCCCCCTCCAGGTCGCGCCAGAGTCCCCCGTCGGGGCGGCGCAGAGAGGACGATTCCGAACCCATGCAGACAACTTAGGTCACCCTTACCTATCGCACAAGACCCCGGATGCCGACGCGCCGCGCCTCGCATGCGCTCCACGGGCGAGCGGGGTTAGGGTCGAACGCATGTCCCCCGAGCTCGTCGCATCGCGTAGCGCCGACCTCGACGCTCGCATCGTCGCGGACTCGCGCGATCGCGTCGCCTGGATCCGCGCGCGCAGCCGGGGCATCACCGCGACCGACGTCGCCACGCTGACCAGCCCCAACGCCATCGCACGGGCGGCGGATGCCAAGCTCATGGGCTCGAACTTCTCGGGCAACGCCTTCACGGCTCACGGTCGGCGTCGCGAGCCCGAGATCGCCGCATGGGTGGCGGCGACCCACGGCATCCGCCCCTCCTCCGCCCTGTATCACGCGGTCGTCGAGAAGCGTCATCTCGCGACCCCCGACGGTGTCGTCGTCGACGGCGAGGGCCGCATCGTGCTCGCCGAGATCAAGACGACGAACAAAGCGTGGCGCTCGATCCCGAAGACCTACATGCGTCAGATCTGGTGGCAGCAGCACGTGCTGGGCGCCGAGCGCACCCTCGTCGCCTGGGAGCAGCACGACGGCTTCGTCCCCCTGCACGACGAACCGCGGTGCCAGTGGATCGATCGCGACGACCGCGAGATCGCCAAGCTCGTGGGCCTCGCGACCTCGCTCATCGACGAGCTCTACCGCCGCACGATGGAGGCGCGCCAGCCGCGCCCCGAACCGGTCCGTCCGGAGCCCACGGAGAGGTATCGCGCTCTCGCTCTCCTCGATTAATGGTTGACGCAAGTCAATCAATAGGCGTATCGTTGACATCAGTCAACTAATCGCGCCATCGTCGTCGCGGCATCCGTCCCCCTTTCGTGGAGCTCCCGCATGACAACCTCTTCTCTCGAGGCGCCCGCCCAGCGGCGCGTCCTCCCGGCCCTCATCGGCCTGCTGCTCGGCACCTTCGTGTCGATGCTCGCCTCGACCGTCGTCTCGACATCGCTGCCGGTCATCGTGCACGACCTGTCGGGCGACCAGAACGCGTACACCTGGGTCATCACCGCGACCCTGCTCACCACCGCGATCTCGACCCCGATCTGGGGCAAGCTCGCCGACCTGTTCAACCGCAAGGTGCTCATCCAGATCGCCATCGCGATCTTCGTGCTCGCCACCGCCGCCGCCGGGTTCTCGCAGAACACCGACATGCTGATCGGGTTCCGCGCGGTGCAGGGTCTCGGCGCCGGCGGCCTCGCCGCCCTGAGCCAGGTGATCATGGCCGACATCATCAGCCCGCGCGAGCGCGGCCGGTACATGGGCCTCTTCGGCGCGGTGATGGCCGTCGCCACGGTCGGTGGCCCCCTGCTCGGCGGTGTCATCACCGACGCCTTCGGATGGCGCTGGAACTTCTTCGTCGCCCTCCCCTTCGCCGTCGCCGCCCTGCTGATCCAGCAGCGCACGCTGCACCTGCCCGCCCGTGCCGCCCGCACGGTCAAGATCGACTACCTCGGCATCGTGCTGCTCTCGGCCGCCGTGTCGCTGCTGCTCATCTGGGTCACCAACGCCGGCAGTACCTTCGAGTGGGCCAGCACCGAGACCGTCCTCATGGTCGGCGGGGCCGTCGTGGCCGCGATCCTCTTCGTGGTCGTCGAGCTGCGCTCCTCCGAGCCCCTCGTGCCGCTGACGCTGTTCCGCGACGCCACCTTCACGCTCGCCACGATCGCGTCGATCGCGACGGGCCTGGCGATGTTCGGCACCTCGGTGTTCCTCAGCCAGTACATGCAGATGGCACGTGGCGCCACGCCCACGGAGGCCGGCGTGATGACCATCCCCATGATCGGCGGCCTGCTCGTCTCGTCGATCGTCGTCGGTGCGCTCATCTCGCGCTTCGGCCACTGGAAGCCGTTCCTCATCGCCGGCGGCGTGCTGCTGATCGCCGGCACGTTCCTGCTGTCGACCGTCCACTACGACACCAACTTCGCCCTCGTGTCGCTCTACATGGCCCTGCTGGGCGCCGGCGTCGGCATGACGATGCAGAACCTCGTGCTCATCGTGCAGAACACCGCCAACCCGTCGCAGATGGGCGCCGCGAGCTCGGGCGTGACGTTCTTCCGCAGCCTCGGCGGCACGATCGGCGTCTCGGTCATGGGTGCAGCCCTGGCGAGCATGGCGACGAGCCTGTTCACCGACCGTGCGGCCGACCTGAAGGCCGCCATCGTGGCCCTCGGCGCCGACGGAGCCGCCGTCGCGCAGAACCTGCAGTCGGGAGCCATCCCGCAGGTCTCGGCCCTCCCCGAGGGCGTACGCGTCATCGTCGAGGACATCTACGCCCAGTCGATCGCGCACTCGTTCCTCATCGCGGTGCCCGTCGCGGTGGTGAGCCTCATCGCGATCCTGTTCCTGCCGAACCGCCCCCTGACCCGCATGACGACCACCGAGCGCGTCGCCGCGAGCGAGGCCGACTTCGCCACCGTGTCCGTCCCCGAGGCCATGGCGACGCTCTCCGCCACCGGCACCATCCCGACACAGGATGCCGGCTCCCCGCGCCGTGCACGCCGTGAGGCCGAGATGGGAGAGGATGGCTGACGTGACGAGCGATAAGGACGACGAGCGCCGCGAGGCCGTACAGGCCCTGGAATCGTCGTTCTCGGAGCTCATGACCGTGTTCCGCCGCTTCGTCTCCGAGGCGGCGGAACGCGTGAGCCCGGGAATGCTGCCGGCGACGTTCAAGGCCCTCTCGGTCGTCAGCCGCTTCGGTCCGCTCACCCTCTCGGCCCTGGCCGAGCGCCTGGCCGCCGACAAGGGGTTCCTCAGCCGCTCGATCACCGAGCTCGAAGACCTCGGCCTCGTCACCCGCACGCCGGACCCCACCGATCGCCGCTCGCGGCTCATCGCCGTCACCGAGGTCGGCCACGCGCGCCTCGCGGAAGCTCGCGCCCCTCACGAGAGTCGCTTGTTCGACGCGATCGCCGACTGGACGATCGACGACATCCGCCACCTCTCCACGCTGCTGCACGCTCTCGCCGTCGGCGAAGTTCCCGTCCGCGACTGACCGCGCCCGCGGCTTCACCGTTACGCACGGGACGACGGGGATGGATGCCGCGGACTCGGGCTTCGCGACACGGTGACCGAGGCGTAACACCGCCGAGACAATCCCGGGGTTGACTGTGGGAACCGCGGCGAGGTCGCCGCGGAGCGACCGCAGCGAGAGAGAGCGCCCGATGAGATTCCGATCGACGCGTCCCGAGACCGCCCTCCAGCCCGTCCCCCCGGTGCCCGAGACGATGCGTGCGGTGGTCCTCGACGCCCCGGGCGCGGCCGACGCCCTCCGCGTCGCGGAGGTCGCCGTTCCCGTTCCGGTGCTCAGCGAGGTGCTGGTCCGGGTGGTCGCCGCCGGGATCAATCCCATCGACGCGAAGACCCGCGCCGGGCGCGGTCTGTCCGGGGCGATCTCGTCGTGGCCCGCCGTCCTGGGTCTCGACGTGAGCGGCGTGGTCGTGCGGGCACCGTTCGACGCGCACCCCTTCCCCGTCGGCACCGAGGTCTACGGCATGGCCACCGTGCCGCGCACGAGCGGGTCGTACGCCGAGTACGTCGTGGTGCCCACCCTCTCGCTCGCGCGCAAACCGGCGTCGCTCTCGCACGTCGAGGCCGCCGGGGTTCCGGTGGCCGCGCTCACCGCGTGGGGCATCGTCGTCGAGACGGCCCTCGCGCACCAGGGCCAGCGCATCCTCGTGCACGCGGGAAGCGGCGGTGTCGGCCACTTCGCGGTGCAGTTCGCCGCCTATTTCGGGGCTCACGTGATCGCGACGGGTTCCCCGCGCAACCTGGACTGGCTTCGAGAGCTCGGGGCCGCCGAGGTGATCGATTACACCTCCGTACGGTTCGAGGAGGTCGTCGACGACGTCGACGTCGTGATCGACCTGATCGGCAACGTCTCCGACGACACGGGGACGCGGTCCCTCGAGGTGGTGCGCCCGGGCGGACTCCTCATCGAGGTGCCCACCGGAGCCTGGCCCGGCTTCCGCGAGGCGGCCGCGGAGCGCGGCATCCGCTCCACCGATTACAAGACGATCCCCGACGGCGGGGCTCTCGCCACGATCACCCGCCTCCTCGATTCCGGTGCGGTGCGCGTGTACGTCGAGCACGTCTTCGAACTCGACGACGCCGCCGCGGCGCACACCGAGCTCGAACGCGGGCACACCCGCGGCAAGATCGTGCTCAGCGTCAGCGACGACTGACCTCAGCCCGCGAGCATCCGGCGCCCCTCGTCGACCACCTCGTCGGCCACCTCGTCGAGCAGAGGCGAGGTGAGGTTCCACTGCTGCCAGTAGAGCGGGACGTCGATCGGGTCGTCGCCGAGTCGCACGAGCTCGCCCGCGCTCAGCGCCGCGTCGGACTGGAACCCCGGAAGCAGTCCCCACCCGAGTCCCAGCTGGACGGCCGTCGCGAAATCCTGGGATGCCGGGACCCGGTGCCGGGGCGGGGCCGCCGCGGGGACCCCGCGGCGCGCGAGCCACTGCGTCTGCAGGTCGTCGCGCCGGTCGAAGTCGACCACGGGGGCGGCACTCAGGGCCGTGACGTCGATGCCGGATGCGAACCATCTCGCGGCGAACGAGGTCGTGGCCACCGCCTCGTACCTCAGCATCCCGAGCGGACGCACACGGCATCCGGCGACGGGGGCCTCGCGCGAGGTCACCGCGGCCATCACCGTCCCCGACTCGAGCAGCCCCGCCGTGAAGTCCTGATCGTCGCGGTGGAGGTCGAAGACGACGGCGCGCCGCTCCGCCACGCGCGCCAGCGGCGGGAGGAACCAGGTCGCGAGCGAGTCGGCGTTGACGGCGAGGGGCACGGATGCCACCGCCCCACCCTCGGCGCCGATCGCGGCGAGGGCATCGTGCTCGAGCAGGGCGAGCTGTCGGGCCAGGCGCACGACCGCGTCGCCGGCCTCGGTGGTGCGCACGGGCTTGCTGCGCACGAGGACCACCCGCCCGAGCTGGTCCTCGAGAGCCCGCACGCGTTGGCTCACGGCCGAGGGGGTGACGTGCAGGCGTCGGGCTGCGGCATCCAGGGTCCCCTCTTCAACCACGATGGCGAGGGTGCGGGCGAGATCGAGGGGAATCGACATGAAGGAATGCTAATGCTCCGGAAGAATCCTGAGCTGGCCTGCGGCACATCAGCCCCCTAGCGTCGAGACGTGCTCACTCCTCTGCTCGCCGGCCTCGGCCTCGGCTTCTCGCTCATCATCGCCATCGGCGCGCAGAACCTCTTCGTCCTCCGACAGGGCATCCGCCGCGAGCATCTGCTCGCCGTCGTCGCCGTCTGCGCGGTCTCGGACGCGGTTCTGATCCTGCTGGGGGTTTCGGGCATCGGCCTGGTGCTGAACGCCGTGCCGTGGCTCATCGTCGTCGTGCGATGGGCGGGGGCGGCGTTCCTGCTCGGATACGGCCTCCTCGCCGCCCGGCGCGCCCTGCGCCCCAGCGGCGCGACACTGCACCTCGACGCCGGCGCCCCGGCATCCCCTCCGGCTCGGGATGCCGGGAACACGACGGTCCGCACGCGCCCGGCGCGGACGACCCTCGCCACCGCCGTGCTCACCTGCCTCGCCCTGACCTGGCTCAATCCGCACGTCTACCTCGACACGGTGTTCCTGCTCGGGTCGGTCGCCTCGACGCACGGTGACGGACGCTGGGCCTTCGCGGCGGGTGCGTGCGCGGCGAGCCTCGTGTGGTTCTCGGCGCTCGGCTACGGGGCCCGGTACCTCGGCCGCTGGCTCGACACTCCCCGCGCGTGGCGCATCCTCGACGGCGTCATCGCCGTGGTGATGTGCGCGATCGCCGTCTCGCTCGTGCTCCCCCACTGAGACCGCTGAGACCGCTCGCTCGGCGGATCGGCCGCCGCTCGGGGAGAATGGGCCGATGCGAACGGCGACGATGACGGTGAGCGGCCGCGTCCAGGGTGTCGGCTTCCGGTACTCCCTTCGGGCCGAGGCCGAGCGGCTCGGTGTCGGCGGGTGGGTGCGCAATCGCCGCGACGGCTCGGTCGAGGCGTTCCTCGCCGGAGACCCCGACGCCGTCGAGGCGGTGATCGCCTGGGCGCACGACGGACCGGCCGGAGCCCGCGTCGACGACGTCGACGTGATCGAGGGCACCGGGGAGTCGGCATCCGGATTCGAGATCCGCCCCACGGCCTGAGTCAGCCGGGCAGGCCCGCCCGCAGTTCGTCGATGACGTCCGCGGCGTCGTCCAGGCGGGACAGACCCGCCGACTGCCCCGCCCACAGCGATACGAGATCGCCGTCACCGCGCGCCGTCGCCGCGGCGCGGAACACCCCGGTGAGCCAGTTCTGCGCCGGGAAGGGGGCGATCAGGCCCGAGGCCTCGATCTCGCGCATGGCACGGTTCGGGATGCCACGCGCCAGCCGCCCGCTCATGGCGCGCGTGAGCACCGTGTCGGTGTCGGCCGCCGCTGAGATCGCCTCGCGGTGCGCCGCGGTGGCCGCCGACTGGCTGGTCCGCAGGAACGCGGTCCCGACCTGCACGCCTTCCGCCCCGAGCGCGAAGGCCGCTGCCACCCCGCGACGGTCGGCGATCCCGCCCGCCGCGATCACGGGGATGTCCACGGCGTCGACGACTTGCGGCACGAGAGCGAACGTGCCGACGAGTGACGACGACGCCTCCCGCAGGAACGACACCCGGTGTCCTCCCGCCTCCGAACCCGTCGCGACGACGGCATCGACACCCGCCGCCTCGAGGGCGACGGCCTCGGCGACCGTGGTCGCGGTGCCGATCACGCGGATCCCGCGCTCCCTCGCGGCGTCGAGGGTGTCGGCATCCGGAATCCCGAAGACGACGCTCAGCACGTCCGGACGCGCCTCGAGGACCGCGTCGAGCTGCGCGGCGATCGGCGGGAGGAAGGATGCCGGGGGTTCCGGCACCTCGACCCCGGCTGCGGCGAACAGGGGCGCCGCGGCGTCGAGGAACGGCCGCACGTCCAGGTCGGCGGGACCCACCTCGTCACCGCGAGGGAGCCACAGGTTGACCGCGACGGGGCGCGGCGTGGCCGCCCGCAGCTGCGCCACGGTCTCGTGGATGCGACCGGGCGCGTACCCGTAGAGGCCGTACGAGCCGAGCCCTCCCCCGTCGCTCACCGCCGCCGTCAGCGCGATCGACGACAGCCCGCCGAAGGGACCGAGGACGAGAGGGAGATCGATGCCGAGCAGGGTCTCGAGGCGGCTCATGCCTCGACGCTACTCCGCCCGACAGGAGGTCACGCGCGATCGGCGTCCGAGGGGTCGGGCCCGTCGAGGGGACGCAGCAGCCGGTTGAGGAAGCGCTGCGTGCGCTCCTTCTTCGGCTGGCGGAGGAGCTCCGACGGAGCACCGCGCTCGACGATGACCCCCTCGTCGAAGAACAGGACCTCGTCGGCGACCTCGCGGGCGAAGCCGAGTTCGTGGGTGACGATGACCATCGTCCACCCCTCGTTCGCGAGTTCGCGCAGGACGGTGAGGACCTCGCCCACGAGCTCGGGGTCGAGGGCGCTCGTCGGCTCGTCGAACAGCAGCAGAGAGGGCTGCCGGGCCAGAGCGCGCACGATGCCCACGCGCTGCTGCTGGCCACCGGACAGCTCCGACGGATACGCGTCGCGCTTCTCCCACAGACCCACGCGCGCCAGCAGCGTCTCGGCGCGGGCGATCGCCTCGGCCCGGGGCACGCCGTGCGCCTGAATCGGGCCCTCGATGACGTTCTGGATGACCGTCAGATGGGGAAAGAGGTTGTGGTGCTGGAAGACCATCGCCGAGCGATCGCGCAGGGCGGTGCGGTCGCTCTTGGACACCCTGCGCGAGAAGTCCACGACCGGTCCCCCGTCGAACGCCACCACACCGGCATCCGGGGTCTCGAGGCCGTTCAGGCAGCGCAAGACCGTGGTCTTTCCCGAGCCCGAGGGGCCGATCAGGACGAGCACGTCGCCGCGGCGGACCTCGAGCTCGACGCCGTCGAGCACGCGGTTCGTGCCGAAGCTCTTCTGCAGGCCCGAGACGGCGAGCAGCGGGGCGGTGTCAGTGGGCGACATGGCGGTCCAGCCTCTTTTCCAGGGCGTTCTGCCCGAACGACAACACCAGGCAGAACAACCAGTAGATCAGCGCGGCTTCGAGGTACACCGCCATGAACTCGTACGAGAAGGCCGCGATGGCCTGCGCCTGGCGGAAGAGCTCGGTGACGAGGATGAGGGATGCCAGCGAGCTGTCCTTCACGAGCGAGATGAACGTGTTCGACAGGGGCGGCACCGACACGCGAGCGGCCTGCGGGAGGATGATGCGCGTCAGCGTCTTGCGCGGCGAGAGCCCCACCGTGTGCGCCGCCTCCCACTGCCCGCGCGGGACCGACAGGATCGCCGCGCGGATCACCTCGGCCGCGTATCCGCCGACGTTCAAGGAGAAGGCGATGACGGCTGCGGGGAAGGGATCGATCGTGAGGCCGAGCGAGGGAAGACCGTAGAAGATCACGAACAGCTGCACCAGCAGGGGCGTGCCGCGGATGATCGAGATGTAGAACCGGGCGACGCCCGACAGCACCGCGTTCCGCGACAGCCGCAGCAGCGCCATGGCCAACGCGATCACGAGACCGATCGCGAACGAGGCCAGGGACAGCGGGATCGTGCCCGTGATCCCGGCCAGAACCATCGGCCAGAACGAGTCGACGAGCAGGGTCCAGATGTCGTTCATGGGCCTCCTTCCTCACGCGCGAGCGGATCATCCGCCTCCCACGCTACGGCGGGAGGGCGGATGATCCGCGGGGGTTTACTCCGAGGGGTTACTTCGTGACGTCGGCCCCGAAGTACTTGTCGCTGATCGACGCGAGGGTGCCGTCGGCGCGGAGTTCGTCGAGCGCACCGTCGACGGCATCCGCCAGCTTGTCCTGACCCTTCTTGAAGGCGAAGGCGCTCTCGGAGGAGTCCTCCGTGGTCGCCGCGATCTTCAGGCCCGTGGGGCTGTTCGTCTTCTCGTAGTCGAGGTAGGTCAGCTGGTCGTTGACCGTGGCGTCCACGCGACCCTGCTTGAGCAGGGCGACCGCCTGAGCCCAGCCCTCGACGGCCTCGACCTGGGCGCCGCTCGAGGTGGCGAGTTCGTACCAGTTGCTCGTGAGCGACTGGGCGGTGGTCTTGCCCGACAGATCGGCGAAGCTCGAGATGGCGCTGTCGCTGTCGGTGGTCACGATGACACCCCGCGAGACGGTGTACGGCGAGCTGAAGGTGTACTTCTCCTGGCGCTCGGGGTTGATCGAGACCTGGTTGGCGATGACGTCGAAGCGACCGGCGTCCAGGCCCGCGAAGATCGCGTCCCACTGGGTCTCCTGGAACTTCACCTGCAGGCCGAGCTTGTCGGCGACCGCCTTGGCGATCTCGACGTCGAAGCCCGTCAGCTCCCCCGCGCCCTCGTGGTACGAGAAGGGACGGTAGGTCCCCTCGGTGGCCACGGTCAGCGTGCCGCCCGAGACGAGGCCGAGGTCTGCTCCCGCGTCGGGGTTCGCTGCGGTGGAGCCGCCACTGCAGGCGGTCAGAGCGAGGGCGCTCAGACCCAGGGTGGCGGCGAGGACGGTCAGACGGCGACGGGGCATGGCTGTTCCAGACGTGTGTGATGTGGGGACCGCGCGGTGCGGGCGCGGGAGTGTCGGCGCGAAGCGCGCCCTCCAGCACAACACGATCGGGCGCACGGACCTTCCCGCATGACGCCGTGTTGCACGATCGTGCAGGCGCGGCGCCCCTCGGACACGCGAAAACCCCGCCGGCACAGGGCACGGCGGGGTTTTCGGTGACGGATATCAGACGATGACGTTGACGTCCAACGGGATGCCGGGGCCGAACGTGGTCGACACGGCGCCCTTCTGGATGTAACGACCCTTCGAGCTCGAGGGCTTGAGGCGAACGATTTCCTCGAGAGCGGCGGCGAGGTTCTCGTCGAGCTGCTCGGCGGTGAACGACGCCTTGCCGACGACGAAGTGCACGTTGGCGTGCTTGTCGACGCGGAACTCGATCTTTCCGCCCTTGATCTCCTCGACGGCCTTGGCCGGGTTGGGGGTCACGGTGCCGGTCTTGGGGTTCGGCATGAGGCCGCGGGGTCCGAGGACCTTACCGAGGCGACCGACCTGGCCCATGAGCTCGGGGGTCGAGACGGCGGCGTCGAACGACGTGTAGCCGGCCGCGACCTTCTCGATGAGCTCGGCTCCACCGACCTCGTCGGCGCCGGCGGCGAGAGCCGCCTCGGCCGCGGGGCCGTTGGCGAAGACGATCACGCGCGCGGTCTTACCCGTGCCGTGGGGGAGGATGACCGTGCCGCGGACCATCTGGTCGGCCTTACGGGGGTCGACCGAGAGCTTCAGCGCGACCTCGACGGTCGAGTCGAACTTCTTCGAGCCGGTCTCCTTCGCGAGGGCGACGGCCTCGGTCGGGGTGTAGAACGTGTCGGCCGCGATCTTCTCAGCTGCGGCGCGGAATGCCTTGGACTTGGTAGCCATTGTTATCTCCCTCAGTCCTCGACCGTGATGCCCATGGAACGGGCGGTGCCGGCGATGATCTTCGAGGCGGCCTCGATGTCGTTCGCGTTCAGGTCGGGCTGCTTCGTGGTGGCGATCTCGCGAACCTGGTCCTTGGTGAGCTTGCCCACCTTGACCGTGTGCGGCGTGGACGAGCCCTTGGCCAGTCCGGCTGCCTTCTTGATGAGCTCCGCCGCCGGCGGGGTCTTCAGGATGAAGGTGAAGCTGCGGTCTTCGTAGACCGTGATCTCAACGGGGATGACGTTGCCGCGCTGGGCTTCGGTCGCCGCGTTGTAGGCCTTGCAGAACTCCATGATGTTGACGCCGTGCTGACCGAGCGCCGGACCGATCGGCGGCGCGGGGTTGGCCGCGCCTGCCTTGATCTGGAGCTTGATCAGGCCGGTCACCTTTTTCTTGGGTGCCATATCCTTTTCCTCTCTCGAGCGGGGGCCTCGCGGCTCCCTCTCTCCCGCACATCCGGCGGTTCCGGACAGCGGTCGTTGCGCACTGACGCACGCAACCTTGCCATTGTACGCGACGCCGGGCGTTTCGGCATCCCTCCCTCCATCCCCCGCTCGCGCGCCCGCCGCGCTCCCCCACCGCCATCCCACTCCCACCATCGTGAGGGCGCGGGAGCGACGGCGGGGCGGGAGCGCGGGAGCGACGAACGCCCCGCAGGCCGGAGCCGTGCGGGGCGTTCGCGAGAGACGCGGGTGGCGTCAGATCATCTTGGTGACCTGGTCGAACGACAGCTCGACCGGGGTCTCGCGCTCGAAGAGAGACACGAGCACCGTGAGCTTGCCGCTCTCGGGCTTGATCTCGCTGATCGTGCCGGGCAGGCCCGCGAACGAGCCTTCCTTGATCGTGATGGTCTCGCCGGTCTCGAAGTCGACCTCGGCGGGGATGACGCGAGCCGTGGTGGCCGAGCCCTTGGCCGCGGCGCCCTTGACGGGAGCGGACTCCTTGACCTCGACGAGGCTCTTCAGCATGTTGAAGGCCTCTTCGAAACGCAGCGGCGTCGGGTTGTGGGCGTTGCCCACGAAGCCGGTGACACCGGGGGTGTGACGGACGACCGACCAGGTGTCTTCGTTGAGGTCCATGCGCACCAGCACGTAGCCGGGGATGCGCACGCGGTTGACCATCTTGCGCTGGCCGTTCTTGATCTCGACGACGTCCTCCATGGGGACCTCGACCTGGTAGATGTCGTCCTCGACCTCGAGCGTCGACTTGCGCTGCTCGATGTTGGCCTTCACCTTGCGCTCGAAACCGGCGTAGGAGTGGATGACGAACCACTTGCCGGGGAGCGAGCGCAGCTCGGCGCGGAACGCCTCGTACGGGTCGGCGTCTTCGTCGGCGTCGACATCGACATCGGTCGCGGCGTCGGCCGGCGACTCGGCTGCCTCGGCCTCGTCGACGACGGATGCCGCGGCGGAGACCTCGTCGACGAAGTCCTCGTCGAGCACGGGAGCGTCGGGCTCGCCGTTGACGTCGGGGCCGTCGTAGGGGGTGACCTCGTCGGCAGCCTCGGCGGCCTCTTCGGCCTGCTCCTCGGCGAGGGCGTCGGTGAGGACCTCGGCGGCGGCCTCGGCCTCGCTGGTCTCGTCGATCTCGAGAGCGTCGTTCACGATCGCGTCCGCCTCCGGGTCGGTGATGTCGATGTCGCCGAGGTCGGCGTCGTCGGTGTCGGTCTCGTCGTCGACGATGTGGACGGCCGTGTGCTCGGCCGAGTCGGAGGCGCGCTCCTGGGACTCGAGCACGTTGCCCTCTTGGGCTTCGTCGTCCTCGCTGGACTGCTCAGCGGCCGTCGCCCAGTCGGCGTCGTCGACATATCTTTCAGACACTGTGATCTCTTCCGTTCAGTGGCGGCCGCTCCTGGCGCCGCGCGTCCGCCCAGACGCCGGTCAGGCGCCGGCGGTACCGGGGACGCCGAAGACGGCGGTGGTGATCCACACGAACAACACGTCGAGGCCGTAGACGATCGCCATCATGACGACGACGAACCCGAGGACGACGGCGGTGAACTTGATCAGCTCCTGCCGCGTCGGCGTGACGACCTTGCGCAGTTCCGCGAAGACCTGACGAATGAAGAGGGCGATCCGCGCGAAGAAGTTGAGCTTCTTCTCGCGGGGCGCGCCGCGCTCAGCGACGATCTCGCCCTTCGCCTCGTCCTGCGTCATCGAACCACCTAGGTCTGTGTCTGTGCCAGCGTGCGCTGTGCGCAGGGCGGACAGGAATCGAACCTGCAACCTGCGGTTTTGGAGACCGCTGCTCTGCCAATTGAGCTACCGCCCTAAGATCCCGAGGGATCCAGGATTCGAAACCGGCCCTCTTTCCGCCTGGAATCCCTCGGGGAGGAATGCCACGTGCCCGGGGGCACGGCGAAAGAATGCAGATTTCGACTGCACTCCCCAGTCTATGTCATGTCCTCCGGGCTGGCGAACCGAGGCCGCTCGAGGGACACCGCGCGTAGGAGAGTCGGCGTCTCCCGACACGAAGGACCGTGTCGGGAGACGCCCGGGAATCACGCCGTGCGGATGAGCTTCTTGTTGACGAACTCGTCGGCCGCCAGCAGACCCATCTCGCGCGAGGTGCCGCTGCGCTTGACCCCGCCGAACGGCAGCTCGGGCGAGTCGGCGAGGACCACGTTGACGTAGACCATGCCGGCCTCGATGCGATCCGCGATGCGCTGAGCCTGCTCGGCATCCGTCGTGAAGACGTACGAGCCGAGGCCGTATCCGGTGTCGTTCGCGAGATCGACCGCCTCGTCCTCGCTCGAGACGCGGTAGACGGTACCGACGGGCCCGAAGAACTCTTCGCCGTACGCGTCCATCTCGCTCGTGACGCCGGTGAGGACGGTCCCAGGGAAGAAGGCGCCGTCGCGGGTTCCGCCGACCTCCACGGTCGCCCCCTGGGCCACCGCGCGCTGCACCTGCTCGTCGAGGCGCTCCGCCGCCGCGAGAGACGACAGAGGGCCGAGCACGGTGTCGTCGGCGAAGGGGTCGCCGACCTTCGCCTCGCCCAGCGCCGCCGTGAACTTCTCGAGGAAGGCGTCGTAGAGCTCGTCGATCACGAGGAACCGCTTGGCGCCGTTGCACGACTGCCCGTTGTTGTCGAGGCGCGCGTCGACGGCCGACTGCACAGCGGCATCCAGATCATCCGTCGACAGCAGGATGAAGGGGTCGGACCCGCCGAGCTCGAGCGCGACCTTCTTGAGGTTGCGGCCCGCGATCTCGGCGACGGCCGCACCCGCGCGCTCGGAACCGGTGACCGAGACGCCCTGGACGCGACGGTCGGCGATGATGGTCGCCGCCTGGTCGTTGGTCGCGCGGATGTTCACGTACGCGCCCTCGGGGAGCCCGGCGTCGCGGTAGATCGCCTGGAGCGCCTCGGCCGACTCCGGGCACTGCGGCGCGTGCTTGAGGAGGATGGTGTTGCCGACAGCGAGGTTCGGGGCGGCGAACCGGGCGACCTGGTAGTACGGGAAGTTCCACGGCATGATGCCGAGCAGCACGCCCAGCGGCGACCGGCGGATGACCGCGGTGCCCTCGCCCAGGATGTCGAGAGGGCTGTCGCCCGTGATCTTGTCGATGTTGTCGGCGTAGTACTCGGTGATGTCGGCGGCGAAGTCGACCTCGCCGAGGGCGGCCTCGAGCGGCTTGCCCATCTCGCGCACGATGATCGCGGCGAGATCGTCACGCCGATCACGGTGCAACTGAGCGACGCGGCGCAGGGCCTCGGCGCGCTCGGCCGGGGCGGTGCGCGACCAGACGCGGTATCCGTCGTGGGCGGAGGCGATGGCCTCTTCGACCCCGGAATCGCTCAGCGTGTCGTACTCGGCGAGGGTCTCACCGGTGGCGGGATTGACGACGGCGTAGTCGCTCATGGTGCTCCTTTTCGTTTCGTTGTCAGGACGTGATGCGGCGGCGGCGGGCGCTGGCGGGCGCTTCGCGACCCAGGGTCTCACCCCGGAAGAAGCCGGGGCTGGCGATGCGCTGCGCGACCATGAGGACGAGGCCCGCGACGATGATGACGACCGTGATCACGAACACGAGACCCACACCGCCGATCTCCGAGCCCGAGCCGTAGTCGGGGCTGGCACTGTCGATGAGGGTGGTCACGAACAGCACCGCGAGGATCACGCCGCCCACGAGGGGCGCGAGCAGCGTCAGGAGGACGTTGCGCACCGAGTCGAACCACTGCTTGCGGAAGTACCAGACGCACGCGAACGCGGTGAGCCCGTAATAGAAGCAGATCATCGCGCCGAGGGCCGTGATCGTGTCGGTCAGCACGTTCTCGCTCAGCACGCGCATGACCGCGTAGAACACCGAGGCGACGATCGCCGAGACGATGGTGGCGTAGCCGGGGGTGAAGAAGCGCGGGCTGACCTTGGCGAACTTTTTGGGAAGAGCGTCGTAGTGCGCCATGGCCAGAAGCGTGCGCGCCGGGCCCACGAAGGTCGCCTGCAGCGAGGATGCCGAGCTGGTGAGCACCGCGAGCGAGACGAGGAACGCGAGCGGCCCGAGAATCGGCCCCGACAGGTGGAAGAAGACGTTCTCCTGGATGTCCTCGTTGCCCAGGCCCAGCTCCCCCGTGCCGTTGCCGGCGAACATCAGCAGCGCGACGGCGATCAGCAGGTACAGCGCCACGATGAGGAACACCGTCACGGTGGCGGCCCGACCGGGCGTCTTGTCGGGGTCCTTCGTCTCTTCGTTCATGGTGAGGATGACGTCCCATCCCCAGAAGATGAAGATCGACAGCGAGAGCCCGGCGGCGAACGCGCTGAACGAGTCGACCTCGAAGGGGTTGAACCACGACAGCTGCACCGGGCTCGCATCGAACGCGTTGCCGTTCATCATCTCGACGACCGCGGCGCCGGCGAAGACGAGCAGCACGACGATCTGGAAGCCGACGAGACCGTACTGCAGACGCTGCGTGGTCTGCAGGTCGCGGTACGACACGATCGTCGCCAGCAGCATGAACAGCAGGCACACCGCGATGTTGATCGGGACGACCCGCGTGAGCTCGGCGATCTCGGGGTTGCCCGTGACCTGTGCGATCAGCAGGAACAGGAAGTCGACGGCGATGCCGGCCAGGTTCGACAGCACGATGACCGTGGCGGCGATCAGGCCCCACCCGGCCATCCACCCGACCCAGGGGCCGAAGGCTCGAGCCGCCCAGGTGAAGGAGGTGCCGGCATCCGGCATCCGCGAATTCAGTTCTCGATAGCCGAGGGCCACCAGCAGCATCGGGATGAACCCGACGAGGATGATCGCCGGCACCTGGAAGCCGACCGCCGAGACGGTCGGGCCGAGCGCTCCGGTGAGCGTGTAGGCGGGCGCGATGGTCGAGATGCCGATGACGACGGCGCCGATCATGCCGATCGAGCCGACGCGGAGTCCCTTGTTGGAGATGCCGGTGGTGACGGCGCTGTCGGGTGCGGGGCTCGCGTCGTTGCGAGGGGTGGTCATGAGGAAGCCTCCGAGGTGCGGGGCACCACGATCATGGGGACGGGAAGGGCGCGCAGGATGCGCCCGGCGGTGGAACCGAGGAAGAGGCGACGCGGTTGCGCGAGACGGCTCGAGCCGACCAGGGCGACTTCGCCCGGCATCCAGTCGATGCGAGAGACCGCGTCCTCGATGTCGGATCCGGCTCCGACCAGGGCCTCGGCCTCGATCTCGGCGGGGAGGGCGGCGCGGACCGACTCCAGCACGCTCTCGGCGTGGGCCTGACCGGTCAGCCGGGTCAGCGACGCGTCGACGCGCCCCGGAAGATCGACGCCCGCGAGCGAGAGGAGTCGCAGCGGTGCCTTCGCCCGGCGGGAGACGGATGCCGCCGTCTCGAGCAGGACGTCCGCCCCGGGGCGCGTGCCGATCGCGGCGGTAATGCGCGGGAGCCCCACACCCGGGTCGACGTCGCGCGCGCCCTCGGGGGCGAGGGCGACCGGGACGGGCGCTGAATGCACGAGCTCTTCGGCGGTGGTGCCGAGGCGGTGTCGACCGCGCGGCCCTCCCCCGCCGGTACCGACGACGATCACGCCGGCGTCGAACTCCTCGGCGGCGGCGACGAGACCGTCCGACACCGCCTGCGCGAAGCGGACGTGACCGCGAATGCCGGGGTACGGTGCCACGGCCTCGCGCAACCAGCCGCGGGCGGTGTCCTGCACGAGCCGCTCGTAGCCGGCATCGGTCGGGATCGAGACGTTGTTCTCGGCGGAGGGAAGCACGACAACCGCGTGCACGGGGGCGTCGAGGGCCGCGCCCAGACGCGCCCCGAGCGCGAGCGCGTCGGCACCGGCGTCGGTCGCGGTGTATCCGACGACCACGCGGCGCGCGGTCATCCGCGCGTCCGCTCGAGGATCTCGGCGGCGGCGCGGCGGCCCTGACGGATGGCGCCGTCGACGTGCTGGAACCCGGCACCGGCCATGTCGCTGCACGCGAGGTGGATCGCGCCGACGGGCTCGCGGAGGTCGGCACCGTAGCGGTGCAGACCGCCCATGTCGAAGCTCGCGGCGTACGCCCCGCGGGTCCACTCCTCGGTGCCCCAGTCGCTCTCGTAGTAGACGACGGGGTTCTTCGCTTCGGGGCCGTAGTAGTGCGACAGCGACTCGAGGATGCGCTCGCGGCGCTCCTCGGCGCTGAGCCGGAACAGGTCGTCGGCGTTGTGGTCCGAGACGAAGCCCACGAGGGTTCCGCGCTCGTCGCCGTGGTTGGTGTTGTCGTAGGCCTCGTGGGCGAGCTCGTAGGGGCTGAAGGCGGTGCCCGACAGGCCCTTCTCGCGCCAGAACGGCGTCTCGTAGACGGCGTGCACCTTGATGACGAAGCCCATGGAGATGTGCTGGTGCATCTGGTGCTGCAGGCGCGGCAGCGGGGGCTCGAACGAGATGCGCGAGTACAGCACCGGCGCGAGGGCGAGGATCGCGAAGCGCGCGCGGACCGTCACGCCGTCGGCGATCACGGTGACGCCGTCGGTCGAGGACTTCGCCGCGTCGACGCGCGCGGTCAGGGCGCGCAGGTCGTCGACCCGCTGCCCCGTCGCGCTGTCGGCGGAGCGAGCGGGCGTCGGCGCCTCGGCACCCCAGACGATGCGGCGCACCGGCTGGTTGAGGATGACGTCGTCGCCCAGACGCTCGGCGAGCATCTCGGGCACCTGCTGGAGACCGCCGACCACGCGCTTGTCGAGGATGAAGTCGGCGTCGACGAGGTTCGAGTACGAGCCCGCGGATGCCGCCATGTGCAGCGACTGCAGCAGCGAGAACGTGTGCGTGGGCTTGGTGAGCATCGCCGAGCCCGTGGCGAACGCGAGGTTGCGGATCGCCTCGTCGTCGTCGGTCTGCTGGCGGAGCCACGCGTCCCACGAGATCGCATCCCACTCCGCGGCTCGGGGGTGCGCCCACGGCCGGTCGGGGTCGATCTCGGCGACCATGGCGTCGAGGCGCGCGGTGACCTCGTCGATGACCTTCTCGGTCTCGGGCGCGACCGGGAACATCTCGCCCGTGAACCGCTTCGCCTCACCGTCGGGACCGACGTACACGCTGTCGCCCTCGCGGTAGCGGCTGTACAGGGGCAGGCCGAGGTCGGCAGCGGTGTCGATGAGGGCCTGCTGGTCGGGCGAGACCCACTGGCCGCCGAGCTCGAGCATGGCGCCGTCGATGACGTCGGTCCAGAGGCGACCGCCGACGCGGTCGCGAGCCTCGAGCACGACGACCGAGAGGCCGGCCTTGCGCAGGTCGTTTGCGGCGGTGAGGCCGGCGGCGCCGGCTCCGATGACGACCACGTCGCGGGTGATCTCGTCCATGAAAGCGTCCTTACTTGTCGTGCGTCTGTGCGAACTCGGGGTGGCCCCGACGGCGGCGGGCTCTCGGGTCTTCCGCCACCGTCGGGACGGCTGTCAGCTGCGGGCCAGGGCCGCGGCGACGACGTCGAGACCCTCGGTCAGCAGGTCGTCGCCGATCGACAGCGGCGGCAGGAACCGGATGACGTTGCCGTAGGTGCCGCAGGTGAGCACGATCACGCCCTCGGCGATGGCGGCCTTGGCGACGGCCGAGGTGAGGGCCGCGTCGGGCGCACCCGTCGCGGGGTCGACGAACTCGGCGGCGATCATCGCGCCGTGGCCGCGGACGTCGCCGATGCGCGGGTCGCTCTGCTGCATCTCGCGCAGGCGGCCGAGCAGCAGCTCGCCGATCTCGCGGGCCCGCTCGACGAACCCTTCGTTCTCGAAGGCGTCGATCGAGGCCAGCGCGGCGGCGCAGGCGATCGGGTTTCCGCCGTAGGTGCCGCCGAGGCCGCCGGTGTGCGTAGCGTCCATGATCTCGGCGCGGCCCGTGACCGCCGCGAGCGGCAGACCACCGGCGATGCCCTTGGCCGTGGTGACCAGGTCGGGCACGATGCCGAAGTGCTCGCTGGCGAACATCGCGCCGGTGCGGGCGAAGCCCGACTGCACCTCGTCGGCGATGAAGACGACGCCGTTGTCACGGCACCAGTCGACGATCGCGTTGAGGAAGCCGTCGGCGGGGACGATGAAGCCCCCCTCACCCTGGATGGGCTCGATGATGACAGCGGCGAGGTTCTCGGCGCCGACCTGCTTCTCGATCAGCGAGATGGCCTTGGCCGCGGCATCCGGTCCCGAGAGTCCATCACGGAACGGGTACGACAGCGGAGCGCGGTAGACCTCGGCGGCGAAGGGGCCGAAGCCGCTCTTGTACGGCATGTTCTTGGCCGTCAGCGCCATCGTGAGGTTGGTGCGGCCGTGGTAGGCGTGGTCGAACGCGACGACGGCCTGACGACCGGTGAACTTGCGGGCGATCTTGACGGCGTTCTCGACCGCCTCGGCGCCGGAGTTGAACAGCGCGCTCTTCTTGGCGTGGTCGCCGGGGGTGAGGCGGTTGAGCGCCTCGGCGACGGAGACGTACGAGTCGTACGGCGAGATCATGAAGCAGGTGTGGGTGAACGCCGCCACCTGATCCTGCACGGCCTTCACGACCGCGGGGTGGGCGTTGCCGACGCTGGTCACGGCGATGCCCGAGCCGAGGTCGATGAGCGAGTTGCCGTCGGCGTCGACGACGACTCCCCCACCGGCGGCGACGGCCTGGATCGGCACGGTGTGGCCGACTCCGGATGCCACGGCGGCGGCCTTGCGCTCGAGCAGCTCCTGCGAGCGCGGGCCGGGGATGGCGGTGACGAGGCGGCGCTCCTGCGGAAGGGTCGGACCGCCGACGAGGGGAAGGGTGTCGAGGCTCATGCCGGCGATGCTACGGACGCCGCGACGCGCCGCGCACTCTCCCCCCTGTACAGTCGCAGGCACTGTCATATACGAGTCGTACAGGAGCTGACATGGTCGACACTGCCGTCGCGCCGCCGAGTCTGCGCGCCCTCCTCGCGCGCCGTGACCTGCGACTGCGCCTCGTCGCCGGCGAGGACGAACTCCCGGCCGGGAGCATCGATCGCCCCGTTCGGTGGGTGCACTCCAGCGACCTCGTCGACCCCACCCCGTTCCTCAGCGAGGGGCTCGTCCTGCTGACGACGGGGACGCAGTTCGCCGACACGGACGACTACACCGCGTACGTGTCGCGGCTGCTCGCCCGGGGCGTTCGAGCCCTGGGTTTCGGCACCGAGGTCGTACGCGACGGCATCCCGGTGGGCCTCGCCGCGGCCTGCCTCGCCGCGGGCGTGCCGTTGTTCGAAGTTCCCTACCGCACCCCCTTCATCGCCGTGGCCCGCGCCGGTGCCGAGGCGATCGCCGCGGAGTCCTACGCTCGGCGCAGTTGGTCTCTCGCGGCGCAGCGCGCGGTCTCGCTCGCCGCCCTGCGCCCCGACGGCCTCTCGGCGACGCTCGCCGAACTGTCTCGACAGCTGGACTGCTGGGTCGGCCTCTTCGACGCGGCCGGCACCCTGAGCACCGAGCACCCGGCGGGTGGACTCGGCGCGCCCGCCCTCGACGTCGTCGCCGCCGAGGTCACGACGATGCTCCGCCGCGGCACGCGCGCGGCATCCACCGTGCGCCCGAACGACACCTCGGTGAGCCTGCAGACCCTGGGCCGCGGCGGGCACCTCCGCGGCGTGCTCGCGCTCGCGGCCGACGACCTCGACCACGAGGCGCGCAGCGTCGTGACCGCCGTGGTCGCGATGGCCGCCCTCGCCCTCGAGCAGCAGGACGGGCTCGGCCGGGCCATCGGCACCTTCCGCGCCGGTCTCGTGCACTCGCTCGCGACCGACGATCCCGCGCTGGCCCGACGCGCGGGCCGCGATCTGTTCGGCCCGCTGCCGACCGCCCCCGTCGTGGTGGCGGTGACGCCCGCGGCATCCACTCGTTCCACCGCCCTCACCGAGTGGCTCGAGCTGCGCGCGCAGGAGCGTCGCGGCGAGATGTTCTTCGGTCGCGGTGACGACGGGCTCGTCATCGTCGTTCCCGCCGCAGCCCGCGACGCGCTGGCCGAGGTCGCCGACCGGTTCGAGATCGTCGTCGGGTGCTCGGCGCCCACCGGCTACGACGCCTTCTCGGCCGCCCTGACCCAGGCGCGCACCGCGCGCGACCGGCTCGCCACTCCCGGCGTCGCCGACTTCGCCGACACCGCGCGCGCGGGTCTTCTGGCCGCCCTCGGATCCGAGGCGGCGCGCACCGTCGCCGCGGGTGCCCTGGTTCCGCTGCGGACCTACGACGAGGCGCAGGGGTCCGCGTTGCTCGAGACGTTGGACGCCTGGCTCGCCCACGACTGCTCGCACGAGGCGACCGCGCAGGCCCTCGGCATCCATCGCCACACCGTGCGCGCCCGGGTCGCCCAGGCCGAGCGCGTGCTCGATCGCGACCTGTCGTCGTTCTCCGCGCGCGCCGAGCTGTGGGCGGCGCTGCGGCTGGCCGAGTAGCGCGGGCTCCGTCGTACGGAGCTGACGCCCGATACGCCGGATGCCGGCACCCCCGGGCCCGCGCGTCGCCCGCCCGATCCGCACGACGGGGCGACCGCACCGCCGTGACGCGGAAGCGGGTGTCAGCCGGCGTCGCCGAGGTTGTCGGAGAGGATCTCGAGCACGCGCTCGCGGGCGAGGTCGGCATCGCCCGCGCGGGCGCGGGCCACGGCGTCGACGAACGCCTCCGCGAAGACCGCGTGCGCGATGCGCGAGGTGTGCTCCAGCTCGTCGCGGAACGTCCCGCCCGAAGCGAGGACCAGCGACAGGTCGGCGCGCTCGGTGAGCGGCGAGGCGACGAACGAGGTCAGGGCGATCACTCGCGCCCCGGCCGCGCGTGCAGCGGTGGCCGCGCGCAGGCTCGCCTCGTTCGCCCCCGAACCGCTGACCACGACGCAGACGTCATCGGGCGAGAGGTGGCGCGCGGCGATCTGCTGGCCGATCGGATCGCCCAGGGTCTCGGCCGGGCGCCCCACCGCCGTCAGGCGCATCGCGAGATCCGTTGCGACCGGAGCCGACAACCCACTCGCCACCACCAGCAGGCGACGGGCCCCCACGACCGCGTCGACGGCGGCATCGACCCCGTCGGCGTCCAGCAGGCTGGTGGCCGCGCGAAGATCGTCGGCGATGCGGTCGATGGCGGAGCGGATGCCGCCGAGCACGCCGTCCTGGGCGACCGGGGGCACCACGCGGCGTCCGCGCTCCGCCGCGAGCGCCACCCGCAGCTGCGGGTACCCGCGGTAGCCGAAGGTCTGGCAGGCGCGCACGACGGAGGAGCGACCCACCCCCACGCGGTCGGCGATCTGCTGCGCGGTGAGCTCGATCACGGCATCCGGATCATCGACGATGAGGTCGGCGACCCGACGCTCGCTCGGCTGCAGCGAGTTGCGCACGGCGGCGATGCGGGCGGTCACGGGAATCTCAGCGGACACGCGGGCCCTCCATGATGCGGCGGCGGATGCGGCCCGAGACCGCGTCGATCGCGACGGTGACGACGACCACGACGATCAACAGCATGCCGACCGTCGACCACTCACGGTACTGGGTGTACGAGGTGAGCATGTCGCCGATCCCGCCGACGCCGATCAGGCCGAGCACGGCCGAGGCGCGCACGTTGATCTCGAAGCGGTACAGCCAGAACGACAGGAACGTCGGCGAGGCCTGGGGCCACACTCCCCAGCGCAGCACCTGGGCGGTCGAGCCGCCCGCCGCCCGCGCGGCCTCGATGGGGCCGGGGGCGACGTTCTCGACCGCCTCGTAGCCCCACTTGCCGAGGGTGCCGATCCCCCCGATCGCGAGAGCGAGCGCCCCGGTCAGCGGGGTCAGACCGGTGACGGAGAGGATGATGATCGCGAAGACCAGCTCGGGCACGGCCCGCACCAGCGAGAAGACGAAGCGCAGGACGACGCGCACGGGCGCCGGGCCGAAGCCGCGCGCGGCGACGAGCGAGAGCGGGGTCGCGATCAGGATGCCGAGCACGGTGCCGATCCACGCCATCTCGACGCTGCGCCAGGTCTGCCAGAGCGCCTCGGGCAGCTTCTCCCACGCGGGCGAGAGGAACATCAGGCCGAGGTAACGCACGATCTCGGCGGGGAGCTCCCCGAGCCGCGACCACGTGATGTCGGCCGACCAGAAGGCGGCGATGACGACGACCGTGACGACGACCCACGACAGGGTGCGCAGGGGCTTCCGACGGCGCGGCGGCAGCGCGAGGCTCACGGGCCGCGAGGGGGCGAGGGCGGTCATACGAGCCTCCGGCGGATGGCGTCGCTGACGGTGTCGAGCACGACGACGATCACGAGGATCTCGACGATGACGAGCGACAGCTGGTCGTAGCGGTAGAAAGTGCGCACGGCATCGATCAGCAGCCCGATACCGCCGGCCCCCACGAGGCCGAGCACGGTCGAGGCGCGGACGTTGAGCTCGAAGACGTAGAGCGTCTGCGACACGAACGCGGGCCAGGTGTCGGGCAGAGCGATCGCGCGGTTGATCTGCGTCTGGGTCGCCCCGGCGGCACGACCGGCCTCGAGGGGGCCGGCGTCGGTGGCGTCGATCGACTCCGACACGAGCTTGACGATGATGCCGACGTTGAACAGCACGAGCGCCAGGATGCCCGGGAGGGCGCCCACCCCGACCATCGCGACGAGGACCGCCGCGTAGACGAGCTCGGGCACGGCGCGGATCACGTTCAGGATGCCGCGCACCAGCGCCCGCGTCGGAGTGAACGGGTTCGTCGGCCGGGCCGCCCAGAAGCTCACCGGCAGCGAGATCGCCGCCCCGACCGCGGTGCCGATGACCGCCATCTGCAGCGTCTCGAGGATCGGGCCGACCGTGCGCGGGAAGAACGACCAGTCCGGGGTGAGCAGTTCGCCCACCCGCAGCGCACCCTGCTGCCAGTTGCGCGCGATCGCACCGACGTCGAGGCCCACCCCGACCACCGGCAGGCACATGAACACGGTCACCGCGACGACGACGCCCGCGGCGGTCCACGGCATCCATCGCCCCTTCGGACGAGGCGGAACGGTGAGCACGGTCATCGCTCGAGCCTGTCGGCCGCGGTCACCGAGCGTCCGTAGATCTGCGCGAAATCGGCATCGGTGGCGGATGCCGCGGGGCCGTCGTAGACGACCTCTCCGGCGCGCATGCCGATCATGCGCGTGCCGTACTCGCGGGCGAGATCCAGCAGGTGCAGGTTGACCAGCACGGTGATGCCGAGGTCGACGTTGATGCGGCGCAGGTCGTCCATCACCCCGCGGGCGGTCGGCGGGTCGAGGCTCGCGACCGGCTCGTCGGCGAGGACGATACGCGGCTGCTGCGTGAGCGCGCGGGCGATCGCGACGCGCTGCTGCTGGCCTCCCGAGAGCGCCGATGCGCGGTCCCAGACCTTCGGCAGCAGCCCGACCCGGTCGAGAGCCTCGAAGGCGAGCCGGCGATCCGCGTCACGGTACGCACCGAACAGCGTGCGCCAGAGCGGGGTGTGCGCGAGGCGACCGACCAGCACGTTGTTGAGCACTGTGGTGCGGCCGGCGAGGTTGAAGCTCTGGAACACCATGCCGATGTGGCCGCGGAGTTCGCGCAGGCGACGCCCCGAGGCGTTGTCGACGCGTCGGCCGCCGACCTCGACGACACCGGAGGTCGCGGGCACCAGGCCGTTGATGGTGCGGATGAGGGTCGACTTGCCCGAGCCCGACAGTCCCACCACGGCGACGAGCTCGCCGGGCGCGATGTCGAGGGTGACGTTCTTCAGTCCCACCGTGCCGTTGGGGTAGCGCACCGAGACCCCGGCGAGACGGATGCCCCAGGGCGCCGAGGCGAGAGCCTCGACCCCCGGGGTGAGCGATCCGGTCGTCACTGGAGTCCGAGCTGCTGGGCGGCGCGCGCGACGACGTCGAGCGACGACGGGTCGGCCGGGGCGAGCTTGGTGATCGAGTAGACGGCCTTCAGGGCGGCGGAGCCCTCGTCGGTCGCGGAGTAGTCGGCGAGCGCCGTCGAGATCTTCTTCTGCAGCTCGGGCGACAGATCCTTCGAGACGGCCACACCGTCGTTGGGGATCTCGTTGGTCAGGCCGAACACGACGACCTTCTGGCCCACGTCGGGCTTGTCCTTCTTCACGAGCGTGCGGGCGTCCCAGAAGCTGAAGCCGACCTCGGCGTCGCCGTTGTAGACCGCCAGGACGGACGCGTCGTTGGCCGTGACCGGTACCTTCTGGAAGCCGCTGTCGATGTCGACGCCGGCCTCCTTCAGCGCGAGCATCGGGTAGATGTAACCGGCGGGCGAGCCGGGTCCGAGCACGGCGACCTTGGCACCGGCGATCTTGGTGATGCTGTCGAGACCCGCGGGGCCCTGCAGCGCGTCGGCGCCGTTGCAGAACGACATGCCGTCGCGCTCGACGACGGGGGTGTCGCAGTACTTGTCGGGGTCGTTCGTCATGAACTGGCCCGGGTAGGTGATGTTTCCGTTGCGCTCGGTCTGCAGCACGACCGAGGCGCCGTAGCGGTCGTTCGCCTGCCACAGCTGCAGCGAGGGCAGGAAGCCGATCTGCGCCTGGCCCGCGCCCATCGCCTCAACGGCGGCCTGGTAGTCCTTCGACACGACGCCCGTGACCGGGATGCCGAGCTTCTCGGTGAGCATGTCGGTGAGGGGCTTCGCGGTGTCGACGAGGTTGGCCTGGTCCTGCGAAGGAACCAGGGCGAGCACGAGGGAGCTCGGGTCGGCGGCGGGGGCGGCCGAGTCGGCGCCGGCGGCACCGGAGCAGCCGGCCAGGGCGATCGAGGCGAGAGCGGCGGTGGCGAAGGCCGCGACGAGACGGGAGCGACGAGTGTTCATGATTCCTCTGCGGTTCGGGTGGGATTCAGGCGTGGGACGGGAGGTGTGCGGCGGGGGGAGCGTCGACGTGGGCGGCGTCGACCCACGCGGCGAGCGCGGGCAGCAGCTCGTCGAGGGTGTCGGCACGGAAGGTGGGGGTGGCGGCGGCATCGATGTAGCCGCCGACGAGCGCCGTGTCGAGACCACGGGCGTGGGCGGGGGCGAGGTCGTTGCGCCAGACATCGCCGACCGTGAGCACCGGCACGCCCTCGCCGAGGCTGTCCAGCAGGGCGTCGAGTCCGGCGGGCTTGGCGGCGTCGGTGACCACGCGGTCGAACAGGCCGGCCAGTCCGATTCCGGACAGGGCGGCGTCGAGACGGGTGGCGGGAGCGTTCGTGACGAGGAGTCGCTCGGCATCCACCTGCGCCAGGAACTCCGCCAGCCCCGTCGCGGTCGACACCGGCGCGTCTGCGCTACCGAGCTGCGTGCGGCTGAGGGTGTACGCCGCGGCCAGGGCGTCGTCGTCGACCCCGGCGTCGAGGGCGAGGCGGCGAACGGCGTCGTACCCGTCGATGACGTCGGCGGTCGGGGCGGCGAGGTGGGCCGAGACGGCAGAGACGAAGGTGTCGGCGGATGCCGTGTGGGCGGCGACCGCGCGGGCGTAGGCCAGCAGGGGGCCGTCGCCGACGGCGACGGTACCGTCGAAGTCGAAGATGAGGACGGGGCGGGGCACGGGGGAACTCCTGTCGTGGACGTTGCGTCCATGGTGCACGCTAAATGTGGACGGGATGTCCACGTCGTGTAAACGCTGGATGAACGGCGGCTGTGCGCCCTCGGAGCCCGCTTAGCGTGGGAACCGTGACCTCCACCGCCGCCCTCGACGTCGCCGCCGTCCTCGCGGCCGAGCACCCCTCGGCGGCGATCGCCTCACTCCCCTGGCTCGCGGCGTCGCTCGCCGACGACGCCGCCGCCGGCCGATTCGCCGCGTGGGGCCGCTCGACGATCGTCGACGAGAACGTCGGAGCGGCGGTGCTCCCCCGGGCACTGTTCGACGAGCTGCACGCGCGGGCCGGGCTCGAGGCCGCCTGGCCGGTGGGCAACGCCGGCCTGCTGCACGTCTACGGCTACCTGCTGTCGACCACACCGACCCCGTACGGTCTCAAGCGCGAGCGGTGGCTCACCGACGACCTCGCCCTCGCCTGCGGTCTCTCCCGCGGGGCGTTCTCACCCTGGGCCGGGCCGGACACCCTGCTCTCTCGGGTCACCGCGGCCGCGGCATTCCTCCTCTCCCGCCCCGACGCGATCGACGAGGTCGTCGAGGGCCGCTCGACCCGCATCGCCCTCGGCGACGCGCTCCCCGACGGCACCACCGCTCTCGCCTACGCGGTCGACGGGCTCATCGTCACGACGTTCCCGGTGGCCGATGCGGCCGTCCTGCGGTCAGGACTCGGGGCGCCGCGGCTGCGGTGGAACGCGGTGTGAGGGGAGGGCCCCGTTCGGCTGTGATGCCTGACCCGACCCGCGCGAGCACGACCGCGGGGCGAATACCGACACGCCGGGCACAATCGGCCCACACACGGCGCGCCGCCGAATCCCCCCCC
>NZ_LMKF01000031.1:0-105772 GCF_001421275.1 Microbacterium sp. Leaf203
AACGGGTCCGGGGGACTACCACATCGCCGGCACCTCCCTCTGCGTCCCCGGCGACGCCGCCGAGATCCGCAAGCAGGACAACGGCTGAACATCTCACGGCGCCCGCCGAAGCTCCGCTAGGCTGACCCCACAAGTCCACACCGGCCCCATGACCGATGCGGGAGAGCCCCGGCGAACGCAGCCGGGCACCGAAGGAGCAAGCCTCCCCGCCAATCTCTCAGGTACGCGTACCGCGTCGATCGGGCCACTCTGGAAAGAGGTTCGGGATGCCACGTCCCCGGACCCGCCGACGGTGAAAGCCGCGCGATCCGCGCGGTGAAACTCTCAGGCCCATGACAGAGGGGGAGTTCTTCAGGCGCCGTCCGGCGTCTGTCCGTCATCGCGAACGGCAGAACTCATGACCAAAACCCCCGCTCTACCGCGCACCTCCCCGCTGAATGATCGGCACGAGGCCCTCGGCGCCTCGTTCACCGACTTCGGCGGCTGGAACATGCCCGTGCGCTACACCTCCGACCTCGCCGAGCACCGCGCCGTGCGCGAGGCCGCGGGCCTGTTCGACATCTCGCACATGGCCGAGTTCCGTGTCGAGGGAGAGAAAGCGGCCGCGTTCCTCGACTACGTGCTCGCCGGCCGTCTGTCGACCATGAAGGTCGGCAAGGCCAAGTACTCGCTCGTGCTCGCCGAGAGCGGCGGCATCGTCGACGATGTCATCGTCTACCGCCTGGGGGAGCAGAGCTTCCTCGTCATCTCGAATGCCGGCAATCGAGATGCCGTGGCCTCGGCCTTCGACCTGGCCCAGCGCACGTGGGTCGCCATGTCGAGCGAGGTCCCGGAGCCTGTCGAGGAGGCCGGAACCCTCGCGGTCGCCGACGTCACCGACGACTACGCCCTCATCGCCCTGCAGGGCCCCGAGGCCCGCCGCATCCTGAACTCCATCCCCGGAGTCGAGATCACCGGCATCGCCCTCGACGAGCTCGGCTACTACGCCTGGACCGAGGGCACCTTCGACGGGGCGCCACTGTTCGTCGCCCGCACCGGGTACACCGGCGAAGACGGCTACGAGCTCATGATCCCCACCGCGCAGGCCGCCGCCCTGTGGGATGCCGCTCTCACCGCGGGCACCGACCGGGGCCTCGTGCCGTGCGGTCTCGCCGCGCGCGACACCCTGCGCCTCGAGGCCGGCATGCCGCTGTACGGCCACGAGCTCTCGCGCGACATCGTCCCCGCGCAGGCGGGTCTCGGTCGCGTCGTCGCCGTCGACAAAGAGGTGTTCGTCGGCAAGGACGGCCTGTCGTCCGGCCCCGCCGACGCCCCCGTGCTCGTCGGCCTTGTCTCGGAGGGACGTCGTGCCGGTCGCGCGGGCTACACCGTGCTGCACGGCGACGACACCGTCGGCGAGATCACCAGCGGCGCCCTCAGCCCCACCCTCGGCCACCCCGTGGCCATGGCGTTCGTCGCACCCGCGGCATCCGCCATCGGAACCGAACTGTCCATCGACGTGCGCGGAACCCGTATCCCCGCGACCGTCACCGCCCTTCCCTTCTATCGGAGAAACGCATGACCGACCTCACCGCCCTCAGCTACACCTCCGAGCACGAGTGGATCGCCCTCGAGGGCGACATCGCCACCGTCGGCATCACCGACTTCGCCGCCGACAAGCTCGGTGACGTCGTCTTCGTCGAGCTGCCCGGCGCCGACTCGGCCGTCTCGGCCGGCGACGTCTGCGGCGAGATCGAGTCGACCAAGTCGGTCGGCGAGCTCTACGCGCCCCTGAACGGCACGGTCGTCGAGGTCAATGACGCCGTGGTCGACGACCCTTCGTTGGTGAACGCCGAGCCCTTCGCCGGCGGGTGGCTCATCAAGATCCGCGTCGAGGGCGATCTTCCCTCCGACTTGCTCGACCGCGCCGCCTACGAGGACCTCACCGCATGACCTCCGTCCTTCCTCCCCGCACGGATGCCGGGACCCCGGCCGCCTTCACCGACCGCCACATTGGCATCGGTGCCGACGCTCAGGCGCACATGCTCGAGGTGGTCGGCTACGACAGTGTCGAGGCGCTCGTCGAGACCGCCGTCCCGGCCTCGATCCACGTGCAGGCCCGCGCCACGAGCGCGATTCCGACCGCGGCCACCGAGGCTGAGGCGCTGGCGGAACTGCGGGGGCTGGCATCCGCCAACCGCTCCGCCCGCCCCATGATCGGTCTCGGCTACTACGACACCTTCACGCCGTCGGTGATCGCGCGGAATGTCCTCGAGAACCCGTCGTGGTACACCGCGTACACGCCGTATCAGCCCGAGATCTCGCAGGGCCGGCTCGAGGCGCTCATCAATTTCCAGACGATGGTGACCGATCTCACCGGGCTCGCGACGGCGAACGCGTCGATGCTCGATGAGTCCACCGCCGTCGTCGAGGGCATGCTCGTCGCCCGCCGCGCCTCCAAGGCCAAGACCGACGTGTTCCTCGTCGATGTCGACGCCCTGCCGCAGACCAAGGCGCTGCTGCACCACCGCTCCGCGGCCGTCGGCATCCGCATCGTGGAGACCTCGTTCGAGGGCGATCTGCCCGAGGCGTTCGGCGCCTTCGTGCAGTACCCCGGTGCGACCGGTCGCATCTGGGACTTCTCGGCCGTGGCCGAGACGGTGCATGCCGCGGGCGGCCTCGTCGTGGCCGCCGCCGACCTGCTCGCCCTGACCCTGCTGCGCTCGCCCGGCTCGATCGGCGCCGACGTCGCGGTGGGCACGACCCAGCGTTTCGGCGTGCCGCTCGGCTTCGGTGGACCCCACGCGGGCTACATGGCCGTGCGCGCGGGCCTCGAGCGTCAGCTGCCCGGCCGCCTGGTCGGCGTGTCGCAGGATGCCGTGGGCGCCCCCGCCTACCGCCTGTCGCTGCAGACGCGTGAGCAGCACATCCGCCGAGAGAAGGCGACGTCGAACATCTGCACTGCGCAGGTGCTGCTGGCCGTGATGGCGGCGATGTACGCGGTGTACCACGGTCCCGACGGACTCCGCGCGATCGCGACGCAGGTCGCGCGCAGGGCCGACGCCCTGGCATCCGCTCTGCGCTCCTCCGACCTGACTCTCGCGAGCGACGCCTTCTTCGACACCGTGCGCGTCCACGTGCCGGGGCGCGCGCAAGACGTGGTCGACCGCGCCCGCGAGCGCGGCTACCAGCTGCTCTGGGTCGACGACGCGACGGTGGGCGTCTCGGTCGATGAGACGACGACGGATGCCGATGTCTCGGTCATCCTCGACGCCTTCGGCCTCGCCGCGGACACGCTGCCCGAGGGCGAGGCGCTGCGCGGGATCGATGCGGCCCTGCACCGTGACGACGCCTTCCTCACGCACCCTGTCTTCCACGCGCACCGCAGCGAGACGGCGATGATGCGGTACCTCAAGACCCTCGCCGACCGCGACTACGCGCTCGATCGCGGCATGATCCCGCTGGGCTCGTGCACGATGAAGCTGAACGCGGCCACCGAGATGGCGGCGGTGTCGTGGCCGGAGTTCTCGCGCGTGCACCCGTTCGCGCCCGGGGCCGACGTGCACGGCTACCTCGAGATGGTCGAGCAGCTCGAGCGTTGGCTCGCCGAGGTGACCGGCTACGACGCGGTGTCGCTGCAGCCGAACGCCGGGTCGCAGGGCGAGCTCGCGGGCCTCCTCGCGATCCGCGGTTACCACCTCGCGAACGGGGACACCGAGCGCACGGTGTGCCTCATCCCGTCGTCGGCGCACGGCACGAACGCCGCCTCGGCGATCCTCGCGGGCATGAAGGTCGTCGTCGTCGCGTGCGACGAGGCCGGCAACGTGGATCTCGGCGACCTGCGCGCGAAGATCGCGCAGCACGCGGCGGAGCTCTCGGCGCTCATGATCACGTACCCCTCGACCCACGGGGTGTACGAGCACGACGTGCTCGAGATCACGCAGGCCGTGCACGACGCCGGCGGACAGGTCTACGTCGACGGCGCCAACCTGAACGCGCTGCTGGGATTCGCCCGCTTCGGCGACCTCGGCGGCGACGTCTCGCACCTGAACCTGCACAAGACGTTCGCGATCCCGCACGGCGGTGGCGGACCCGGTGTCGGTCCGGTGGCGGCGAAGGCGCACCTGGCCCCGTACCTGCCCTCGCACCCGTTCTCGCAGCGCGCGGATCACGCCGGTGGCGTGTTCGACGGGGGGCCGGTCTCGGCCGCCCCGCACGGCTCCGCCGGCATCCTGCCGATCTCGTGGGCCTACGTGCGCATGATGGGCGCTGAGGGCCTGCGCCAGGCCACGGCCGCCGCGGTGCTCTCGGCGAACTACATCGCCACGCGCCTGCGCGAGCACTACCCGGTGCTCTACGCCGGTGAGGGCGGTCTCGTCGCGCACGAGTGCATCCTCGACCTGCGTCCCCTCAAGGAGCAGACCGGCGTCACCGTCGACGACGTGGCCAAGCGCCTCATCGACTACGGCTTCCACGCCCCGACGATGTCGTTCCCCGTCGCCGGCACCCTGATGGTCGAGCCGACCGAGAGCGAAGATCTCGCCGAGTTGGACCGGTTCGTGGATGCCATGATCGCGATCAAGCACGAGGCCCTCGCGGTCGCGGCGGGGGAGTGGCCCGCCGACGACAACCCGCTGGTCAACGCTCCGCACACCGCCGAGACGGTCGTGATGGGCGAGTGGGATCACCCGTACTCACGCGAGACCGCGGTATACCCCGTGCGCTCGCTCATCCGCGGCAAGTACTGGCCCCCGGTGCGCCGCATCGACCAGGCGTACGGCGACCGCAACCTGGTCTGCTCGTGCCCGCCGCCTGAGGCGTTCGCCTGACCCTTGCCCCTCCCTCGACGAGACGGCATCCCTCCGACGTCCCTTCCGCTCCGCGCGGGGGCTGAGCGGGATGCCGTTTCGTCGTTGTAGGGGGACGCGCAGCGGACCGGGAGATCCTCAGGGGGCGTTTAGTAAAGTGCCCCTGTGCACCACGGGCTGAACGACGTTCCTCGACCGCTTCGACGCCGTGGCGGCCCGGGACGGGTGATCGCCCTCCTCGTCGCCGCCGGTCTCGCGTTGGCCGGTTGTTCGGCGACCGACCCCGCGCCGGTCCCCGCGAAAGAGCAGCGGACGAGCCTGACAGTCGGTGTGGTCGGCTCGCTCACGAGCTTCAACGCCGCCAGCGCGACCGGGGACACCGCGGCGAACCGCGCGGTGTCGGCCCTCCTCGACGAGAAGCTCGGCTCCCTCGACGGAAACCTCCAGGTCGTGCCCAACAACGGTCTCGGGCGCATCACGCGGGTCGAGGGCGACCCGCTGACCGTCAGCTACGAACTCTTCTCCGACCGCGTCTGGTCCGACGGCGCCCCGGTGACCCTCGACGACCTGCTGTTCGGGTGGGCGGTCACCTCCCACTTCTTCGACGACGCCACCTACGACGCCAACGGCCAGCTCGTGTCGGGTACGCGGTACTTCGACACCGCGCTCCCCGCCGACCCCAACGCCCGCACGACGCGTCCGCGCCTCGACCGGGCGAACGACACCCTCATGCTCACCTATGACCAGCCCTTCGCCGACTGGAACCGGCAGTGGCTGCTCGACCGCCCGGTCCACGTCGTCGCGCAGCGGGCGGGCGTGAGCGTCAAGGATCTGCTCACCGCGATTCTCACGGCGCCGGAGGGCGACCCTCAGGCTCCGGCGGCTCCGAATCCGGTGCTGGCTGCGGCCGCGCAGGCGTGGAACACCGGTTTCGATGTCGCTCCGGGAACGACGCCGGACCCGGCCGGTGTCGTGTCGTCGGGCCCGTGGACGGTCTCGGAGATCACGGCCGACACGCTCCAATTGGCCCGTCGGGACAGCTACCAGGGGGCGCACTTCCCGGGTCTCGAGGGGCTGACGGTCCGGTTCTTCCCCGATCGCGCGGCGCAGCTGTCGGCGATCGAAGCGGGAACGGTCGACGTGGCCAATGTCGGCGATCTCGATGTCGCGGAGCGGAAGACCCTGACCGATGCCGGGTTCAACGTCCAGGTCGGGCCCACCTCCGAGACGCTTCAACTCCGGTTCGCCACGACGACGGCATCCGATCTCCGTCAGGCGACGACGCTGTCGCTCGATCGGGCCTCGCTCGTCCAGGACGTGCTGGGCGCCGTGCGTCCGGACGCCCAGCCCCTCCAGTCGTTCCTGTCGTCTCCGGCGACCGGGCAGCTCTACAACGACCTGGTCTCGGGGAACGGCGCTCCCGGCACGGGGGCCGACGTGAACGGCGCGCGCTCCGCGCTGAACGACCGGGCGGCCGTGCTCCGCGTCGCCTACGACACGACCGATCCGACGGCGTCGCTGGTGTTCCCACGCCTCGTGTCGATGGCCGCCAAGGCCGGGATCGCGGTCCGCGCCGCCACCGCGACGGAGATTCCGGATGCCACCCTCTCGTGGGTCGGCGAGGATGAGAGCCTCTACCGGTCGGCGCGTGACCGCATCGCGGAGGGGATCGACGGCGGCGACACCGAAGAGCTCTTCGACGACCTCACCACGCACACCGACCCCGTCGACGTGTTGTCGGAGGCGAAGCTCATCGACCGCTCGCTTTTCGCCGCGTACGCGGGTGTGCCGCTGCTCGAGCGCACGGGCGCCGTGGTCAGTGCCGCGGGCGTCGAGGGAGTGACGTACACCTCCGAGCCCAACGGGCTGCCCCCGGCGTTCTGGACCTGGTCGCCGCCCCAGTCCTGACGGTCACGACGTCGGCGACGGCGCAGGGGTCGGGGCGAAGATCCCCGGCCACCAGGCCGCGGCGAGCGGGTACCCCACGAAGGCCACGATGTCGATGACCGTGTGTGCGATCACCAGGGGCATCACCCGCCCCCATCGCTTGTAGCACCAGCCGAAGACGAGCCCCATGACGACGTTGCCCAGCGCCGAGGGCCACCCCTGATACAGGTGGTAGCTGCCGCGCAGCAGGGCGGTCGACACGATGATCCACGTCCACGACCAGCCGAGCCGGCGGAGACGGTCGAAGAGGAATCCGAGGAAGATCACCTCTTCGGTGAGGCCGGCGCGCAATGCCGCGAGGACCAGCAGCGCGATCACCCACCACGACGAGTCCAGGGGAGCGGGGATCACCGCGATGCTCTGCCCGAGAGCGCGGCCGATCGCGTAGACACCGATACCGGGCGCGCCGATGAGGACGACGAGCAGGAGTCCCCGCGCGGAGTCACCTCCGAAGCGGCGGAAGTCCAGCCCGATGCGGCGGAGCGCGTTGTTCGTCGGCTCCCACAGCAGGTAGACCGCCAGCGCCACGAGGGCCAAGGAGAAGAAGATGTCGAGGAACTGGTAGATCGCGTCCCACACCGGCTCGGCGCTGCGCGACGGATTCAGCTGCGTCTGCTGTTGCGAGATGGGTGCGCGGGTGGCGGCGCGGACGAACGAGACCACCGAGTAGATCGCCGACTGACCGACGCTGACGAGCAGCACGATCCCGATCTCCCAGCCGAGACGGCGGCGGGGGTAGGTGTCCGAGCGCTTCAGCGTCGGAGGATACGTCCAGTCCGCTGGGACCTGCAGCCGGGTGCGCTTGTCAGATTGCTCCATCGAGAGCCTCTCGAGTAAATGCTGTGTAACGTTTTTCAGAGGAGTTTGGGGCACCTGGGTAAACGTGCCTAGTGTGTTCTCATCCTGCCCGACGGATCTTTCACGCGCCTTGTGCTGCGCGAAAGCCCTGCGCGGGCGACGATCATCCCTTCCCTGGAGGAACTGTGAAGCGCAACAAGATTGCCCTCTCCGGTCTCGCCCTGCTGGGAGCCGTCGGGCTTATGCTCGCCGGCTGCTCGGGCGGCGGAGACAACGGCGGCGGCTCGTCATCGGGCGGCGACGCCACGGCGATCATTCGGACGAACGGCTCCGAGCCGCAGAACCCGCTGATCCCGACCAACACCAACGAGGTCGGTGGAGGAAAGATCCTCGACTCGATCTTCGCGGGTCTGGTCTACTACGACGGAACCGGCGCTCCGGTCAATGACATGGCCGAGTCCATCGTCACGAACGACCCCCAGAACCTCACGGTGACCCTGAAGAAGGGCCAGAAGTTCACGGACGGCACCGAGGTCAAGGCCGACAACTTCATCAAGGCGTGGAACTACGGCGCCCAGCTGTCGAACAACCAGGTGAGCAGCTCGTTCTTCGAGGACATCGTGGGCTTCAGCTACGACGCTGACTCCGAGCTCACCGGTCTGAAGAAGGTCGACGACTACACCTTCACGATCGCGCTCTCCAAGCCCGCCGCCGACTTCGCGCTGCGACTGGGCTACTCGGCGTTCTTCCCGCTGCCCGACGTCGCGTTCACCGACATGGCTGCGTTCGGCGAGAACCCGATCGGAAACGGCCCCTACAAGCTCAAGGGCGAGGGTGCCTGGCAGCACAACGTCCAGATCGACCTCGTCAAGAACGATGACTACCAGGGCGGTCGCACGGTCGAGAACGGTGGTCTTTCGATCATCTTCTACGCCACGCAGGATGCCGCCTACGCCGACCTCCTCGGCGGCAACGTCGACGTGATCGACAGCGTTCCCCCGTCCTCGCTGGCCACGTTCCAGTCCGATCTGGGCGACCGCGCGGTCAACCAGCCGGCCGCGATCTTCCAGTCGTTCACGATTCCCGAGCGTCTCGCGCACTTCAGCGGCGAAGAGGGCACGCTCCGTCGCCAGGCCATCTCGATGGCCATCAACCGTGACGAGATCACCAAGACGATCTTCCAGGGTTCGCGCACCCCGGCCAGCGACTTCACCTCGCCGGTCATCTCGGGCTGGTCCGACTCGCTCTCGGGCGCCGAGGTCCTGAAGTACGACGCGGACAAGGCGAAGCAGCTGTGGGCTCAGGCCGACGCCATCTCGCCGTGGAGCGGCTCGCTTCAGATCGCGTACAACGCCGACGGTGGACACCAGTCCTGGGTCGACGCTGTCACGAACTCGCTGAAGAACACCCTCGGTATCGACTCCTCGGGTGCCCCGTACCCGACCTTCAAGGAACTGCGCTCGGCGGTCACCAACCGCAGCATCGAGACCACGTTCCGTTCGGGCTGGCAGGCCGACTACCCGGGTGCGTACAACTTCCTCGCGCCGCTGTACGCGACCGGGGCATCGTCGAACGACGGCGACTACTCGAACCCCGAGTTCGACGGACAGATCTCGGCCGGTATCGCCGAGACTGATCTGGACGCGCAGAACGCGGACTTCGCCAAGGCTCAGGAGATCCTGCTGAAGGACCTTCCCGCTATTCCGCTGTGGTACCAGAACGTCACCGGTGGCTACGCCGAGGGCGTGAACAACGTCCAGTTCGGCTGGAACTCGGTTCCGCTCTACTACGAGATCACGAAGTAAC
Source organism: Microbacterium sp. Leaf203 (assembly GCF_001421275.1). Taxonomy (NCBI): domain Bacteria; kingdom Bacillati; phylum Actinomycetota; class Actinomycetes; order Micrococcales; family Microbacteriaceae; genus Microbacterium; species Microbacterium sp. Leaf203. Next base: position 9,339 of record NZ_LMKF01000031.1, read on the forward strand.
CCTTCCGATCTCACCCGCGAGGCGGTGACGGATTCGTCACCGCCTCGCGGTCTGCCCGCCAGGCCTCATCACGACGTGTGATAGAACGGCACGGGTCTCTTTCGACCCACGCCCCCCATGAAACGTCTGATGAGGCGTTTCCCACGTTCGAAAAGAGAGCGGATGCTCGGCTACATCCTCAGACGTCTGCTGCAGGTGCTCCCCGTGTTCTTCGGGGCCACGCTGCTGATCTACTTCATGGTCTTCGCCATGCCGGGGGACCCGATCCTCGGCCTCTTCGGCGACAAGACCCCCGCGCCCCAGGTCGTCGAAGCCCTGCGGGCCCAGTACCACCTCGACCAACCCTTCATCGTGCAGTACTTCCTGTACCTCGGCGGGATCTTCCAAGGCGACCTGGGAACGACTTTCTCCGGTCAGTCCGTCAACGAGGTGCTCGCCCGAACCCTCCCCGTGACGGCGCGCCTGGCCGTGATGGCTCTGGCGATCGAGTTCGTCCTCGCCATCGTCATCGGCACCATCTCGGCGATCCGCAAGGGCAAGCTGTTCGACAACGTCGCGCTCATCGTCGCCCTGCTGTTCGTCGCACTGCCGATCTTCGTGGCGTGCTTCCTCGCGCAGTACTTCCTCGCCATCCAGCTGGGGTGGTTCCGTCCCACGGTGGGGGCGCAGAACAACTGGGGTGATCTTCTGCTGCCGGCCATCGTGCTCGGCTTCAGCCTGTTCGCGACGAGCATGCGCCTGATGCGCGGGTCGGTCATCGACACCCTCAACCAGGACTGGGTGCGCACCGCGTACTCCAAGGGCCTCTCACGCCGACGCGTGATCCCCGTGCACGTCCTGCGCAACTCGCTCATCCCCGTCATCACGAACTCCGCGACGAACTTCGGTGTGCTCCTCGTCGGCGCCACCGTCACCGAGGGCATCTTCAACATCCCCGGTGTCGGCAACACGCTCTACCAGGCGACGATCCGCGGTGAGGGCCCCACGGTCGTGTCGTTCGTGACCGTCTTCGTCATCATCTACGTGCTGGTCAACCTCGTCGTCGACCTCCTGTACGGCCTTCTCGACCCGAGGATCCGCTATGTCAAGTAGTCAGTTCCCGGCGCCCCACTACGTCGCGCCGATCAAGACCGAGACCATTTCAGTCGACGCCGTCCGCGTCGCCGCCCGCAAGAGCAACTTGTGGCTCGACGCGTGGCGCGACCTCCGTCGTCGCCCCACGTTCTGGATCGCCCTGGTCGTCATGGCCATCGTGATCCTGATGGCCGCGTTCCCGACCCTGTTCACGCAGGTGCCGCCGGACAACGACTGCCAGCTGTCCAACAGCAACGGCGGTCCCACGGCGGGACACATCCTGGGCTTCACGTTCCAGGGCTGCGACACCTTCTCGCGCATCGTGTGGGGTGCCCGCACCTCGCTGTCGGTGGGTCTGCTGGCCACCGCGATCGGCACGATCATCGGCCTCGTCATGGGCGCGCTGTCGGGCTTCTACGGCGGATGGCTCGACGCGGTCATCTCGCGCGTCGGCGACATCTTCTTCTCGATCCCCTACATCCTCGCGGCCATCGTCGTCATGAGTGTGTTTTCGCAGTACCGCAACGTCTTCACCCTGGCCTTCGCGATCGGCGGGTTCGCCTGGGCCTCGACGGCCCGTGTCGTGCGCGCCGAGGTTCTGCGCGTGCGCCAGGCCGACTATGTCGCGGCCTCTCAGGCGCTTGGACAGTCGCGTTTCCGCACGCTGCTGACTCACGTCATCCCGAACGCCATTGCTCCGCTCCTCGTGGTCACCACGATCAGCCTGGCCGCGGCGATCGTCGCGGAGGCGACTCTGTCGTTCCTCGGCGTCGGCCTCGGCGGCAGCACCATGTCGTGGGGTAACGACATCAGCCAGGCGCAGCAGTCGCTGCGCATCGCGCCGATGGCGCTGATCTGGCCGTCGATCGCCCTGACCGTCACGGTTCTGGCCTTCATCCTGCTGGGCGAGCTCATCCGAGACGCCATCGACCCGAGAGCGAGGGCCCGCCGATGAGCGACGCCACCCAGACACCGCTTCTGTCCGTTCGCGACCTCAAGGTCGCGTTCGAGGGACAGGGTGGCACGCGCGAGGTCCTCCACGGAGTCAGCCTCGACGTCTACCCCGGCCAGACCGTCGCCATCGTGGGCGAGTCGGGCTCCGGCAAGTCCACGACCGCCTCGGCGGTCATCGGCCTGCTCCCCGGTACCGGTCACGTCACCGCCGGCAGCATCACGCTCGACGGGCGTGAGCTGACCGATCTCAGCCAGACGCAGTTCGAGTCGGTTCGCGGTCGCGACATCGGTTACGTCCCGCAGGACCCGATGTCGAACCTCAACCCGGTGTGGAGCATCGGCTTCCAGGTGAAGGAGGCGATCCGCGCGAACGGCATCGCCACCGGTCGCAAAGAGGTCGAGAAGCGCGCGATCGAGGTGCTGAAGCAGGCTGGTCTCGCCGACGCTGAGCGTCGCCTGCACCAGTACCCGCACCAGTTCTCGGGCGGAATGCGTCAGCGCGCGCTGATCGGAATCGGCCTCGCCGCCGACCCGAAGCTGCTGATCGCCGACGAGCCGACCTCGGCCCTCGACGTGACCGTGCAGCGCGTGATCCTCGATCACATGGCATCCCTCACGCGTGAGCGGGGGACCTCGGTGCTCCTCATCACGCACGACCTGGGTCTGGCCGCCGAGCGCGCCGACACCATCGTCGTGATGAACCAGGGCGAGATCGTCGAGTCGGGTCCCAGCCGCGAGATCCTCGAGAACCCGCAGCACCCGTACACGCAGCGCCTCGTCGCCGCCGCGCCCAGCATCGCTTCGCAGCGCATCCAGGCGAAGGTCGAAGACCGCGGCATCCTGCGCGAGTCCGACATCGACGCTCCCGCGACGGTCAAGGTCACCGACCTCGTCAAGGAGTACAAGATCCGCCAGGGCGGATTCCGCAGCGAGCAGTTCCGCGCCGTCGACGGGGTCTCGTTCGAGATCCCGCGCGGCAAGACCCTCGCGCTGGTGGGGGAGTCGGGCTCGGGCAAGTCGACGATCGCGAAGATGGTCCTCAAGCTCGAGGATCCGACCTCGGGCTCGATCGAGGTCGACGGTGTCAACACCGGCAAGCTGAGCGCGAAGGACACGTTCAACCTGCGCCGCCGGATGCAGCCCGTCTTCCAGGACCCGTACGGGTCGCTCGACCCGCTGCGCAGCATCGGCAACCTCATCGCCGAGCCGCTCAACATCCACAAGGTGGGCGACAACGCGTCGCGTCGAGCCCGTGTGGAGGAGTTGCTCGAGCAGGTCGCGCTTCCGCAGGAGCTGGCATCCCGCTATCCGAACGAGCTGTCCGGCGGACAGCGCCAGCGTGTCGCCATCGCGCGCGCGCTCGCGCTCAAGCCCGACATCCTCGTGCTCGACGAGGCTGTCTCGGCCCTCGACGTGCTGGTGCAGGCGCAGATCCTCCAGTTGCTGGCGGAGCTGCAGTCCGAGCTCGGTCTGACCTACCTGTTCATCACGCACGACCTCGCCGTCGTCCGCGTCGCCGCCGACCTGGTGTGCGTCATGGAGCGCGGCAAGCTCGTGGAGCAGGGAACGGTCGACGAGATCTTCGCGCAGCCCTCGCAGGAGTACACGCAGCGCCTGCTCGACGCCATTCCCGGCGCCTCCCTCTCGCTGGGCGGCGCGTGACGCGCGACGAGCGCTTCCGGGGCACGGAACACCCGCGGGTGTTCCGTGCCCCGTCGTCGATCTTCGGCCTGATCCTGGGTGGGGTGCTCGCGCTGGTGCTCTTGGGGGATGCCGCGCTGCGCGCCGGGCTGGGCGAGATGCTCCTGCTGGCGCCCTGGGTGCTGTTGGCGCTGTGGGCGGTCTACGCCCTGCTGTTCGCGCCGCACGTGCGCATCGACGCCGAGGGCATCCGCATCCACAATCCTCTGCGCATCGCGGACATCGCGTGGGCGCGCGTCGCCGACATCGACATGCGCTGGCAGCTCGAGGTCCGCACCGACGAACCCCGCGTCGTGAAGGCCTTCGGTGGCCCCGTCGCCGGTCGTCCGGGTCGTCCGCCGATCCGTCGTGACGATGAGCGGGGGCGTCGCGAGCCTCCCGCGATTCGTGACCTGCAGCTCATCCAGGAAGCATGGGAGACGGCGCGGCCGACCGCGTCGAAGACCGGTGTCGTCCGCCGGTCGTGGGACATTCCCTCGGTCATTTCCCTGCTGGTTCTGATCTGCTGGGTTATTATCGCTTTGTTCATCTCAGGCGGTCTCGGCTGAGCGCGATGCTGCGCTCGACGGAGACCGCGGTGGCAAAGCGCCATGTAAGAGCTTTGTTACGGTCGTGAAAAGTGTGTTCCCCCGGCGCACGTTTCATGGGAAGCCGACGTAGGGTCGCTGAAGATCCTTAGCCAGGCAAACGAATAGGCGGGGATCTCGAAGGCGAGAGGACCACCATGACGCACATCCCCGACGTGTTCCGGACGGGCCCGCGCACCTCATGACGCTGTACGTTCTGCGACGGTTCCTGAACTACGCCGTCCTGAGCCTGTTGGCGACGTGCCTCGCGTACGTTCTCGGCAGCGCGCTGTTGCGACCCCAGGACCGCTTCTACGGCATGAATCCCCGGCCGCCGCAGGAGTCGATCATCGCGAGCCTCGATGCCCTCGGTGCCAACCCCGACCTGCCGATCCTCGTCCGCCTGTGGAACTGGCTGGTCAATCTGTTCACGAAGTTCTCGCTCGGCACCACCATCGGCGGCCAGGACGTCATGACCGAGATCGCGACGCGCGCCGGCACGAGCCTGCGCCTGCTGCTGATCGGCTCGCTCATCGGCGCGATCGTCGGCGTGCTCATCGGCGTGTGGGGTGCGGTGCGCCAGTACCGGGCTCCCGACCAGGTGACCACGTACGCCTCGTACCTCGTCTTCGCGACCCCCACCTTCGTCATCGGCGTGCTGCTGATGATCGGCGCGACCAGCCTCAACAACGCGGCCGGAACGCAGCTCATCCGCTTCACCGGCGAGTACACCGCCGGTGTCGAGGGGTTCTGGCCGATGATCGCCGATCGGGCGGTCCACCTGCTGCTGCCGACGCTGGCGCTCGTGCTCATCAGCGCCGCGTCGTATTCGCGGTACCAGCGGAGCATGATGCTCGACGTGCTCGGTGCGGACTACATCCGCACCGCCCGCGCGAAGGGACTGCCCCGCACGCAGGCGCTCTTCCGCCACGGCGTGCGCATCGCCCTGATCCCGATGTCGACGTTCTTCGCGTACAGCTTCGGCACGCTCATCGCCGGTTCCACCATGCTCGAGATCGTCTTCTCGTGGCGGGGCATGGGGCAGTTCCAGCTGAACGCCGTTACTCAGCAGGACATCAACGCCGTCGCCGGATCGACGCTCTTCGTCGCCGTGCTGGTGCTGTTGTCATCGACCCTGTCCGAGGTGCTCTACGCCGCACTCGACCCGAGAGTGAGGAGCTGACATGACCATGCAGGAAGAAGCCCTCGACGGAACGCTCGTCGCCACGAGCCCTGTCACCCGCGACCGCAAACCGCTGTCGCGCGGAGCGCTGGTGCGCTCGCGGCTGCGCAAGATGCCTCGCTTCTGGGTGGGCGCGAGCATCCTCGTCTTCATCGTGCTGTGGGCCTTCATCGGGCCGCTGCTTTACCCCTACGACTCGACCCAGCGCGACTTCCTGAACGTGGGCCTGGGACCGACTCAGTTGCACTGGTTCGGGACGAACGGCATCGGGCAGGACATCTACGCGCAGACGCTCGTGGGTCTGCAGAAGTCGCTCATCATCGGCGCTCTGGCGGGCATCGGCGCCACCCTCATCGCGGCGGCCGTCGGATCCCTCGCCGGCTACCTGGGCGGCAAGATCGACGCGGTCATCGGGTGGCTCATCCACCTTCTGCTCGTCATCCCGTCGTTCTTCATCCTGGTGCTGCTGAGTCCGCTGACCCGCGGACTGTCGTGGCTCGCCCTCACGTTCTTCCTCGCGGTGTTCAGCTGGATGATCCTCGCTCAGGTCGTCCGCAACCAGACCCGGTCCCTGCGCAACCGCGACTTCGTGCGCGCGGCGCGGTACATGGGCATGCCGACCCGGCAGATCCTCGGCCGCCACATCATCCCCAACATCGCGTCGCTGCTCATCATCGACGCGACCCTCGGCATCGTCGCGGCCATCATGGCCGAGACCTCGCTCAGCTACTTCGGTTTCGGCGTCCAGGCGCCCGACGTCTCGCTCGGCACGCTGCTGGCGTCGGGGACGTCGGCCGCGGTGACCCGCCCGTGGCTGTTCGTGTACCCCGCCGGCGTGCTGATCGTGCTGCTCCTGGCCATCAGCCTCATCGGCGACGCCCTGCGCGACGCCATCGACCCCACCTCGGGAGCGAACCGTGACTGACACCCGATCCGCCACCCTGCTGTCCTCGACCGGCCGCTCGCCGCTGCTGTCGGTCCGCGACCTCAGCGTCACCTTTCCGCAGCGCGACGGTTCTCCCGTCCGCGCCGTCCGCGGCATCTCGTACGACGTGCACGAGGGGGAGTTCCTCGGCATCGTGGGCGAGTCCGGCTCCGGCAAGAGCGTGTCGTCGCTCGCCGTGATGGGGCTGCTGCCCTCGAACGCGCAGGTCGAGGGCGACATCCTCTACGACGGTCGTTCGCTGCTCGGCATGAACGACGGGCAGCTGTCGAAGATCCGCGGCGCCGAGCTCGCGATGGTCTTCCAGGACCCCCTGTCGGCGCTGACCCCGGTCTACACCGTCGGCGACCAGATCTCCGAGGGACTGCGTCTGCACGACCGCGCCCTAAGCGCACAGGCTGCGCACGCCCGCAGCGTCGAGCTGCTCAAGCTCGTCGGCATCCCGGATGCCGAGCGTCGGGCGCGCGCGTATCCTCACGAGTTCTCGGGCGGTATGCGACAGCGCGCGATGATCGCCATGGCGATCGCCAACGACCCGCGCGTGATCATCGCCGACGAGCCGACGACCGCCCTCGACGTCACCATCCAGGCGCAGATCCTCGAGGTGCTGCAGAAGGCCCGCGAGGTGACGGGCGCCGCCGTCGTGCTCATCACGCACGACCTCGGCGTCGTCGCCGGCCACGCCGACCGCGTCGCGGTCATGTACGCGGGCAAGCTCGTCGAGCGGGGCACGGTCGACGAGATCTTCCACGACCCGCACATGCCGTACACCGTGGGGCTGCTGCGCTCGGTGCCGAACATGCAGACCGCGGGCTCGCACCGACTGGTCCCGCTCGAGGGGCGCCCGCCGTCCCTCGCCTCGCTGCCCAAGGGATGCCCCTTCGCCGCGCGCTGCCCGATCGCGATCGACGCGTGTCACGACATCGAGCCCGTGCTCGAGGTGCACGGAGCGGTGCCCGACCACGTCGCGGCGTGCATCCGCTCGGGCGAGATCGCCTCCGGTGCCCTCGCGCGGCCCGATATCTTCCCGCGGCCCGAGGCTCTCGGCGAGATCCCGCCGCTCCGCCCCGACGCGACCCCCGCGGTCGAGGTCACCGATCTCGTGAAGCACTTCCCGCTGATGAAGGGCGCGGTCTTCCCGCGCCGCGTCGGCACGGTGCGCGCGGTCGACGGGATCTCCTTCTCGATCCAGCCCGGTCGCACGATGGGACTGGTGGGGGAGTCCGGCTGCGGCAAGACGACGACGATCCTCGAGATCATGGAGATGGTCGCCCCGCAGAGCGGCAGCATCCGCATCAACGGCACCGACGTGGCCACGGTGAGCCGTAAGGACAAGGCCGTGCTGCGCAAAGGCATCCAGATCGTGTTCCAGGACCCGATGGGCGCGATCGACCCGCGCCTGCCGGTGGGCGAGGTGATCACCGAGCCCCTGCTGGTCCAGGGCGTGCCGCGTGCGGAGCGCGACCGCAAGATGCGCGAGCTGCTCGATCTCGTCGGGCTGGACCCGAACATGTCGGACCGGTACCCGCACGAGTTCTCGGGCGGTCAGCGTCAGCGCATCGGCATCGCCCGCGCCCTGGCGACCGACCCCGCCGTCGTCGTCCTCGACGAGCCGGTGTCGGCCCTCGACGTGTCGATCCAGGCCGGCGTCATCAACCTGCTCGAAGACCTCAAGGAACGACTCGGCCTCTCGTTCCTCTTCGTGGCGCACGACCTCGCCGTGGTCCGCCAGATCGCCGACGACGTGTCGGTCATGTACCTCGGCCGCATCGTCGAGCAGGGTCCCGTCGACGAGGTGTTCGACGACCCGCGGCATCCCTACACGAAGGCCCTCATCTCGGCCGCGCCCATTCCCGACCCGCGCATCGAGCGGGCGCGAACGCGCATCCTGCTCGACGGCGACCTCCCGAGCCCGACGCAGGAGATCTCGGGATGCCGTTTCCGCACGCGATGCCCGCTCTACCGCCTGCTGCCCGACGCCGACCGGCGCCGGTGCGACAACGACGACCCGGGCTTGCGCTCCCAGGCGCACTCCCAGGTGGCGTGCCACTACGCCGAACGGTCCGACCTCGTCCTCGAGACGGTGTCGGCCGGCTCCCCCCGAACGTCCCCGACCGACGGCACCATGTCGCCGGGGGCCCTCCCCGATCACCAACGAGAGGATTGATCACATGAGAATGCGTAAAGCGAAGGCCCTCAGCGCTCTCGCGCTGCTGAGCGCCGCCGCCCTGGCGATCGCCGGGTGCGCGCCGGGCAACACCGCCGCTCCGTCGGCGAACCCCGAGGATCAGAACTCGCTGCCGTCGACCGCGTGGGTGCGCGCCGATGCCGCAGACGTCAAGGACGGCGGCACGCTGACTCTCGCGGTCGACTCCATGCCCGTGAACTGGAACAACTTCCAGATCGACGGCAACGAGGCCAACACGAACAACATCGTCGCCGCGATGCAGGGTGGGCCCATCCGCATCGGCGAGGACGGCAAGCCGATCGTCGACCAGAACTACGCCTCTTCCGTCGAGCTGACCAGCAGCGACCCCCAGAAGGTCGAGATCAAGCTCAACCCGGATGCCAAGTGGGAAGACGGCACGCCCATCACGGTGGCCGACTACCAGGCGACCTGGAAGGCCAACAACGGCAGCAACCCCGCGTACGTGGTCATCTCGACCACCGGGTGGGACCAGATCTCGTCCGTCGAGCAGGGCACCGACCAGTTCGACGTCGTCATCACCTTCTCGTCGGTCTTCGCCGACTGGCAGAGCCTCTTCGGCCAGGTCCTGCCCGCGAGCGTCGCCAACGACCCGAACACCTTCAACACCGGCTATCTCACGAAGGCGCTTCCGTCATCGGGACCCTTCAAGCTCGCGAGCTTCGACTCGACGGCCGGTGTGGCGACGCTCGAGCCGAACCCCAACTGGTGGGGCGCCAAGCCCAAGCTCGACTCGGTCGTCTTCCGCGCCGTGAGCCAGGCCCAGCAGGGCACCTCGTTCAGCAACGGTGAGATCGACGCGCTGAACATCAGCTCCAACGCCGACCTCTACCAGACGGCCCAGAACGTCCCGGGTGCCGAGATCCAGGCGTCGAACGGTCTGACCTGGACGCACATCACGATGCGCGCCTCGAGCGGACCCCTCGCCGACGTCAACGTCCGCAAGGCGATCGCATCCATCGTCAACCGCAGCCAGATCGCCACCAACGCGAACTCGCCGGTCGGCGTCCCCGCCATCACGCAGGGCAGCTACATCTTCATGCCCGGCCAGGACGGCTACACCGACGACTCGCTTCCGTACGACGTCGACGCGGGCACCAAGTACCTCGAGGCCGCCGGCTACACCAAGGACGGCGACTCGTGGACGAAGGACGGCACCGCGCTGTCGTTCAAGGTGACGGTCCCGGCCGACACGACGACGAACATCCAGCGCGCCGAGCAGATCCAGGCGGACCTCGCCGAGGTCGGCATCCCGGTCGAGCTCGTCTCGGTTCCCGTCGGCAGCTACTTCTCGGACTACATCATCAAGGGTGACTTCGAGATGGTGACGTTCTCGTGGCAGGGCACCGCCTACCCGATCTCGTCGAGCCGTTCGCTGTTCACGCCGGTCGACTCGGCGCAGAACTACACCGGCATCGCCGACCCGCGCCTGGACGCCCTGTGGGAGAAGGCCAACTCCGAGCTCGACCCCGCCGCGCGTCAGCAGACCGCGCAGGAGATCAACAAGGTGCTCTGGGAGTCCGTGCCGATCATCCCGATCGCGCCGCTGCCGAACGTCTACGCCGTCAAGCAGGGCCTCGTGAACTGGGGAGCCACCCAGTTCGAGACCATCGACTGGACGATCGTGGGCTTCGCGAACTCCTGATCCACTGATGGAAAGGGGCGGGATCCTGCGGGATTCCGCCCCTTTTCCGTGCGTTCCCGTTACCTGTGCGTCTCCTGCCCGGGAGTGTCGTAGGCGCCCGGTAGACTAGGGACGCCCGATTCCGGGCATCACCCCGAATTTTCCTGGAGACCCTCCATGGCGCACGCCCTTCGTCCTGACCTCCGTAACGTCGCGATCGTCGCGCACGTCGACCACGGCAAGACGACCCTCGTCGACGCCATGCTCCGCCAGACCGGCTCGTTCGGCGACCACGCGCACGTCGAAGAGCGCGCGATGGACTCGAACGACCTCGAGCGCGAAAAGGGCATCACGATCCTCGCCAAGAACACGGCGATCACCTACAACGGCGTGCACAGCGACGTTCCGGTGACGATCAACGTGATCGACACCCCCGGCCACGCCGACTTCGGTGGCGAGGTCGAGCGCGGCCTGTCGATGGTCGACGGCGTCGTGCTGCTCGTCGACGCGTCCGAGGGCCCGCTGCCCCAGACGCGCTTCGTGCTGCGCAAGGCCCTCGAGGCCAAGCTCCCCGTCATCCTGCTGGTCAACAAGACCGACCGCCCCGACGCGCGCATCGCCGAGGTCGAAGAAGAGGCGCACGACCTGCTGCTGGGCCTCGCGTCCGACCTGGTCGACGACGTGCCCGACCTCGACGTCGACGCCCTGCTCGACGTGCCGGTCGTCTACGCCTCGGGCCGCGCGGGTGCCGCGTCGCTCAACCGCCCCGACAACGGCTCGCTGCCCGACAACGAAGACCTCGAGCCGCTCTTCGGCGCGATCCTCGAGCACGTTCCAGCTCCCGCCTACGACGACGAGGCGCCTCTGCAGGCCTGGGTCACCAACCTCGACTCCTCGCCGTTCCTCGGTCGCCTCGCTCTGCTGCGCGTGTTCAACGGCACGCTGAAGAAGGGCCAGACCGTGGCCTGGGTGCGCGCCGACGGCACCACCAGCAACGCTCGCGTGACCGAGCTGCTGAAGACCCGCGCCCTCGAGCGCTACCCGGCCGAAGACGCCGGCCCCGGTGACATCGTCGCCATCGCCGGTTTCCCCGACATCACCATCGGCGAGACCATCGCCGACCCCGAGGACGTGCGCCCGCTCAAGGCGATCACCGTCGACGACCCGGCCATCTCGATGACCATCGGCACCAACACCTCGCCCCTCATGGGCAAGGTCAAGGGCCACAAGCTCACCGCCCGCATGGTGAAGGACCGCCTCGACCGCGAGCTCATCGGTAACGTCTCGCTCAAAGTCGTCGACATCGGACGCCCCGACGCGTGGGAGGTCCAGGGCCGCGGCGAGCTCGCGCTGGCCATCCTCGTCGAGAACATGCGTCGCGAGGGCTTCGAGCTCACCGTCGGCAAGCCCCAGGTGGTCACCAAGCGCGGCGAAGACGGCAAGCTCAAGGAGCCCTTCGAGCACCTCACCATCGACGCCCCCGAAGAGCACCTCGGTGCGATCACGCAGCTCATGGCCGCCCGCAAGGGCCGCATGGACAACATGACGAACCACGGCACCGGCTGGGTGCGCATGGAGTTCGTCGTGCCCTCGCGCGGCCTCATCGGCTTCCGCAGCGAGTTCCTCACCATCACGCGCGGCACCGGCATCGCGAACGCGATCTCGCACGGCTACGACGACTGGGCCGGCTCGATCACGACCCGCCAGAACGGCTCGATCGTCGCCGACCGCATGGGTGTCGTCACCCCGTTCGCCATGATCGCCCTGCAGGAGCGCATGAGCTTCTTCGTGCAGCCCACCGAAGAGGTCTACGAGGGCATGGTCATCGGCGAGAACTCGCGCGCCGACGACATGGACGTCAACATCACCAAGGAGAAGAAGCTCACGAACATGCGTTCGTCGACCTCCGACTCCTTCGAGTCGATGACGCCCCCGCGCATCCTCACGCTCGAGGAGTCGCTGGAGTTCGCCCGCGACGACGAATGCGTCGAGGTCACGCCCGAGAAGGTGCGCATCCGCAAGGTCGAGCTCGACGCGACCGCGCGCGGTCGCTCCGCTTCGCGCTTGAAGCGCCAGGACGCCAACGCGTAAGCGTTCCCGTCTCGAACGGCCCCGCCTAGCCTCGTGCTCGGCGGGGCCGTTCGCTTTGCGGGGTCTGCGGGTGGGTGGCATCCGGATGCCGTGGCGTGCCTGACGGCGGGGGTTTTCGGCGACGCGGCTGGGGTAGGCGGCGCGTCGGGGGATTCGTCCGCGGGTGTGCGGGGACCGGCGGGAGTTCAGCTGTCTCCGGACGCCCCCGCGCGCATCACCTTCGCGAGCGCTTTGCCTTTCGCCAGTTCGTCGACGACCTTGTCGAGCAGTCGGATGCGGTACATCAGCGGGTCTTCGATCTGCTCGACCCGCACGCCGCAGACCACTCCGGTGATCTCGGCGGCCTGCGGGGTGAGCCGCGCCTCGTCGAAGAACTCGCGGAACGTGGTCGACCCCTGCGCGTGGCGGGCGAGGGCCGCCTCGTCGAACCCGGTCAGCCAGCGGATCACCGTGTCGAGCTCGTCCGTGGTGCGCCCTTTGCGTTCGACCTTCGCGACGTACAGCGGATACACCGACGAGAAGGTCATGTCGAAGACGCGGGACATGCCAGCACGATATCCCCGCGTCCGGCCCCTGTCGACGCGGTCGTCGGGTCAGCGGGACTCGACGACGCAGACGGCGCTCATACCCGCCGTGATCGCTTCGAAGACGTGGGGCGCGTCACCGGCGTACGAGAGGTAGTCGCCGGGTGCGAGCTCGAAGGGGGCGTCGGCCGGGCCGACGAGACCGCGACCCGAGACCATCACGAGGTGCTCGATCGTTCCCCGGGGATGCGGGTCGGATCGGCGGGGGGAACCCGGTTCGGCCGAGAGCAGGTAGATGTCGCGGCGAGCGTGCGGGGGGCTCGCCGAGAGCAGGACGGCGATGTAGTCGGATGCCGATGAGGCCACGGCCGTACCGGCTTCGCCGGCCCGGATGAGGGTGGGGGAGTGCGCGCCTTCGTCGACGAAGTCGGCGAACGTGATCTCGAGCGCCGAGGCCAGCGCCCACAGGGTCTCGACGCTGGGATTGCCGCCCCCGTTCTCGAGCTGCGAGACGGTGGCCTTGGCGACTCCGGCCCGCCGGGCGAGTTCCGAGACGCTGAGGTCACGTCTCTCTCGCTCGCGGCGCAGGCTCGCGGCGATTCGGGCGCTCAGATCGCTCATCTGTTCATTATGACCGTCGATCGTTCGACTTGACGAACGACGTCTTGAGCGTTCACGATGATGCCCATGCGTTCGCTTCACCGAACATCCGAGGGTGTCGCCGCTCGACAGGGCCTCGCCGTCGCCCTCGCCACGAGTGCCTACGGCATCTCTTTCGGGGCCCTGTCCGTGGCATCCGGTCTGGACATCTGGCAGACCTGCGTGCTGAGCCTGCTGATGTTCACCGGCGGATCGCAGTTCGCGTTCGTCGGCGTCATCGCCGCGGGGGGAGTGGCCGCCGCACCCGCGGCGATCGCGTCGTCGGCCCTGCTCGGCGTCCGCAACGCCGCGTACGCGATGCGCATGGCGCCCGTCGTGGCGGGCGGACCCTGGCGCAAGGCGTCGGCCACGCACTTCACGATCGACGAATCGGTGGCGGTCGGCCTGGCGCAGACCGAGCCGCGCGCTCGTCAGGTGGGCTTCTGGGTCACGGGTGTGGCGATCTGGGTCGGCTGGAACCTCTCGACTCTCCTGGGGGCGCTCCTCGGCGACGTCCTCGGCGACCCCCGTGCCTACGGTCTCGATGCGGCGGCGGCCGCCGCGTTCCTCGCTCTGCTGTGGCCGCGTCTTCGCGGACGTCAGCCCCTGGCAGTGGCCGCGGGAGCGGCGATCGTCGCGGCGCTGCTCACACCGTGGCTCATGCCGGGGATCCCGGTGATCGCGGCGGCGGGAGTCGCGATCGCGGTGGGACTGTTCGATCCCCGGCCCGCGAAGCCGGCGGCGACAGAGGAGCGGATGCCATGACCCTGTGGACCGCGGTGCTCACGGCATCCGTCATCTGCGTCGCCCTCAAGGCGACGGGCTACCTGCTTCCCGCTCACTGGCTCGACAAGCCGCGCCCCGCGCGGATCGCGGACCTTCTCACCGTCGCCCTGCTCTCGGCGCTCGTGATGGTGCAGACGCTCGGCGCGGGGTCGGCGGTGGTCGTGGACGCGCGACTCCCGGCGGTCGGCGTCGCGGCCCTGCTCCTCTGGGCGCGCGCCCCGTTCCTCGTCGTGGTCGCCGCGGCGGCCCTCACCGCGGCGCTGCTGCGGCTCTGGGGGTGGGCGGCGTGAGGGGTGAGCGCTATCGGCCGCGGCCGTCGCATAGCCGTCGCGCCTAGACTCGACCGGTGACTTCCACGATTCTCCGCGTCGTCGGCTGGGTGGTGGCCCTGCTCGTGGGGGCCTTCTACGGAGCAGCCGGCACCGTCGGCCAGGCCTTCCTCGTCGGCCCCGTGCCGGTGGGCTTGCTCCTCGCGACGATTGGCAGTGCGGCCCTGCTCATCGCCCTGCGCACACTCACGGGCGATCGCGTCAACGCCCTCGCCGGAGGGCTGGGGATCACCGCCGCCACCTACCTGTTCTCTCAGGTGGGGCCGGGCGGCTCCGCGATAGTCGCGGCCCCCACCGCGGGGACCGAGTGGATCCCGCTCGTGTGGACGGTCGTCGGACCCGCGCTCATGGTGCTGGTCGCGCTGTGGCCCGACTTCAGCAAGATGCAGGCGCCGGCGCGCCCGGCCGAATCCTAAGCCCGCGGCCCGGCGGCGGGGTCGGTCGCTCCGGCGCGATTAGACTGATGCGGTGACTTACGTGATCGCCCTCCCGTGCGTCGATGTGAAAGACCGCGCCTGCATCGATGAGTGCCCTGTCGACTGCATCTACGAGGGTGAACGATCGCTCTACATCCACCCCGACGAGTGCGTCGACTGCGGTGCGTGCGAGCCGGTCTGCCCCGTCGAGGCCATCTACTACGAGGACGACCTCCCCGAGGAGTGGTCCGACTACTACAAGGCCAACGTCGAGTTCTTCGACGACATCGGCTCGCCCGGTGGTGCGGCCAAGGTCGGCGTGATCGCCAAGGACCACCCCGTCATCACCGCATTGCCCCCGCAGGCGCACTGACCCGTGGGCGTCGCCGACCTCGCCGACTACCCGTGGGACGCGGTCGCCCCGTACGCGGAGCGCGCCCGACGCCACCCCGACGGCATCGTCGACCTGTCCATCGGCTCGCCCGTCGACCCGACGCCCGCCGTCGTCGCCGAAGCTCTGGCTGACGCAACCGACGCGCACGCTTACCCGCAGACGGCGGGGACCCCGGCGCTGCGCGAGGCGATCGCCGAGTGGTACCACCGCCGGCGCGGCGTCCCCGGCCTGGCCGCGGCGAACGTTCTGCCGACCGTCGGCTCCAAAGAGCTGGTCGCCCTGCTGCCGTTGCTGTTGGGGCTCGGCCCGGGCGATGCGGTGGTTCACCCGCGCGCCGCCTACCCGACCTACGAGGTCGGAGCGCGTCTCGTGGGCGCCGAGGCCGTGGCATCCGACGATCCGTCCTCGTGGCCCGCGAACGCGCGCGTGATCTGGATCAACTCACCCGGCAATCCCGACGGGCGCGTCCTCTCGACGGACGAGCTTCGGGATGCCGTGGCCCGGGCGCGTGAAATCGGTGCCGTCCTCGCGTCGGACGAGTGCTACGCCGAACTGGGCTGGGACGCCCCGTGGGATGAGCAGCCCGTACCGAGCGTGCTCGACCCGGGCGTCGTCGGAGACGACCTCTCCGGCGTGCTGTCGGTGTACTCGCTGAGCAAGCAGTCGAACCTCGCCGGGTACCGCGCGGCGTTTCTCGCCGGTGACCCCGCCCTCGTGGCGCGGTTGCTCACCGGTCGCAAGCACCTGGGCCTCATGCCGCCCGCGCCGGTGCAGCGCGCGATGACCGTCGCCCTCGGAGACGACGAGCACGTCGCCGCGCAGCGCCAGCGCTACGCCCGCCGCCGCGCGGTCCTCAAGCCCGCGGTCGAGGCCGCCGGCTTCACCATCGACCGCAGCGAGGGCGGCCTGTACCTCTGGGCGACCGAGGGACGCGACGCGTGGGAGAGCGTCGACCGCCTCGCCGATCTCGGCATCCTGGTGGGACCGGGGCACTTCTACGGCACCCACTTTCCGAACCACGTGCGCTTCTCGCTCACCGCGACCGACGAGCGCATCGCCGCCGCCGCGGAGCGTCTGCGCGCCTGACCAGGAGGTTCCCTCCATTCGATGGGGGCAACCTTTAGCGGTGTCATCTGTACGCCGGAGTGCCTACTAGGCTGTAAAGGCAGGTCGTTCGGGGTCATCCTCCGTGCGCCCCGCCGACCCGGATGCCATTCCCGTGGCATCCAGAGGGCGAGAAGATCGCGGGGTGCCGCAACCCCCCCGCGTTCGACCACACGGGCGACCAGAAATCGCAAGGAGGCGCGGTGAGCGACGCGGGCACGCAGCAGGACAAGGCCACTCTCACGGTAGGGGGCACCACCGCCGAATTCCCGGTCCTGCGAGGCACCGACGGCGTTCCGAGCATCGACATCGCGTCGCTGACGAAGCAGACCGGTCACACCACGCTCGATTACGGTTTCGTCAACACGGCGTCGACGAAGTCCGACATCACTTACATCGACGGCGATCAGGGCATCCTCCGCTATCGCGGGTACCCCATCGAGCAGCTGGCGAAGAACAGCACCTACCTCGAGGTCGCGTGGCTGCTCATCTACGGCGAGCTGCCCTCGGCATCCGAGCTCGCGTCGTTCGACGAGCGGATCCGCCGTCACACGCTGCTGCACGAAGACCTCAAGAGCCTCTTCTCGGCGCTACCGCCTACCGCGCACCCCATGTCGGTGCTCTCAGCGGCGACCGCGGCCCTCTCGACCTACTACGAGGCCGAGTCCGACCCGCACAACCCCGAGCACGTCGAGCTCAACACGGTCCGCATGCTCGCGAAGCTCCCCGTGATCGCCGCCTACGCGCACAAGAAGAGCATCGGACAGGCGTTCCTGTACCCCGACAACTCCCTGGGCTTCGTCGACAACTTCCTCAAGCTCAACTTCGGTGTGCACAGCGAGCCCTTCGAGGCCAACCCGGTCATGACGAAGGCCCTCGACCTGCTGCTGATGCTGCACGAGGACCACGAGCAGAACGCCTCGACCTCGACCGTGCGCCTGGTCGGTTCGACCGGAGCGAACCAGTTCGCGTCGATCTCGGCCGGCATCCAGGCGCTCTCCGGCCCCCTGCACGGTGGCGCGAACGAAGCCGTCCTGCAGATGCTCGCGCGCATCCGCGACTCGGGCGAGAGCGTCGAGCGCTTCGTCGAGCGGGTGAAGAACAAGGAGCAGGGCGTCAAGCTCATGGGCTTCGGTCACCGCGTCTACAAGAACTACGACCCGCGCGCGAAGCTCGTCAAAGAGTCGGCCGACGAGGTGCTCACCGCACTCGGCGTCAGCGACCCGCTGCTCGACCTCGCCAAGGAGCTCGAGCAGATCGCCCTCGAGGACGACTACTTCAAGGAGCGTCGCCTCTACCCGAACGTCGACTTCTACACCGGCGTGATTTACAAGGCGATGGGCTTCCCCACGCGCATGTTCACGGTGCTGTTCGCGATCGGCCGTCTGCCCGGCTGGCTCGCCCAGTGGCGCGAGGCGATCAGCGACCCCCAGACGAAGATCGGCCGCCCGCAGCAGCTCTACACGGGTGCCGCCGAGCGCAACTACCCCGGCATCTGATCCGGCCTGGAGCGCCCCGTCCCTCTCGCGAGGGGCGGGGCGTTTCGCTGTGTGCGGCGGGGTGTGTCGTTGGTTCTCCCCATGTCCCACTTCGTGCTGTCTGGGGCGCCGCCAGGGAGCCGATTGTGGGACATGGTCTGCGCAGATGGGGACATGGTCTGCGCAGATGGGGACATGGTCTGCGCACAGGGGGACATGGGGTGCGCCGGAGAAACCGGATGCCAGGCGGTTCCGCCGACGCCGATGACGCAACCAGTAGGGTCGGGGCATGTCGCGCCTGCTCGTTCGCCGTCCGTCGCCCCGCCTCGCCGAGGGCGAGCTCACCCACCTCGACCGCGTGCCGGTCGATGCCGAGCTGGCGCTGACGCAGTGGCAGGCGTACGTCGATGCCTTCCGCACCCGTGGGTGGGAGATCGTCGAGATCGACCCGGCCGATGACCAGCCCGACGGGGTGTTCGTCGAGGATGCGGTCGTCGTCTTCGGCGACCTCGCCGTGCTCTGCCGGGCCGGCGCCGTCTCGCGCCGCGGCGAGGCGGAGAGCGTGCGCGCGGGGGTCACGGCATCCGGAATCGATCTTGCCGAGATCGTGGAACCCGGAACCCTCGACGGGGGCGACGTGCTCAAGGTCGGACGGACCGTCTACGTGGGCGCGTCGTCGCGGACGAACGCCGAGG
Source organism: Microbacterium sp. Leaf203 (assembly GCF_001421275.1). Taxonomy (NCBI): domain Bacteria; kingdom Bacillati; phylum Actinomycetota; class Actinomycetes; order Micrococcales; family Microbacteriaceae; genus Microbacterium; species Microbacterium sp. Leaf203. The sequence goes on from NZ_LMKF01000031.1 coordinate 28,046, forward strand.
GCATCGCCCAGCTGCGGGCTCTGCTCGAGCCGCGTGGGTGGGAGGTGCGCGAGATCCCGGTCACGAAGGTGCTGCACCTGAAGTCGGGGGTGACGGCGCTACCCGACGGAACGGTCGTGGGGTTCGAGCCGCTGGTCGACGATCCGTCGATGTTCCCGGTGTTCGCGGGCGTGCCCGAAGAGCACGGCACGGCCGTGGTCGTCCTCGACGACGACACGGTGCTGATGTCGGCGGACGCTCCGGCGACGGCGGAGGAGCACCGGTTCCGCGGCCTCGAGGTCGTGACCGTCGACGTGAGCGAGTTCGAGAAGCTCGAGGGCTGCGTGACCTGCCTGTCGGTGCGGGTGCGCGACTGACGCGACCGGCGCGGAGGCGGATACGCGACGAGAAACGCTCCCTGCACGGAGAAACGCGCGCCGAGGGCGTTTCCTCGTGCAGGGAGCGTTTATCGGGAAAAGGGCGCAGGCGCCTGCCGCTCAGGCGTGCAGTGCCTCGTTCAGCGTGACGCCGACGCCGGCGCGGGCCGAGGCCTCGACGGCGCCGGTGAGGGAGTTGCGGCGGAACAGGATGCCGTCGCGACCCGACAGCTCGCCCGCCTTGACCGTCTCGTCGCCGACGCGCACTTTCGTGCCGGCGGTGACGTAGAGACCGGCCTCGACGACGCAGTCGTCTCCGAGCGAGATGCCGATGCCGGCGTTCGCGCCGAGCAGGGTGCGTGCTCCGATCGAGACGCGGTGCGTCCCGCCGCCCGAGAGCGTGCCCATGATCGAGGCGCCGCCGCCGATGTCGGTGCCGTCGCCGATGACGACGCCCTGAGAGACGCGGCCCTCGATCATCGAGGAGCCGAGCGTGCCGGCGTTGAAGTTGACGAAGCCCTCGTGCATGACGGTCGTGCCGGGGGAGAGGTGCGCGCCCAGGCGCACGCGCGAGGCGTCGGCGATGCGCACGCCCGCGGGCAGGACGTAGTCGGTCAGACGCGGGAACTTGTCGAGACCCTGGAGCTGGATGCCGTGACGCTTCAACTGCGGCAGCAGGCGCTCCGCGTCGTCGGGGTGCACGGGACCCGCGTTCGTCCACGCGACGTTGGGGAGGTGCCCGAAGATGCCGTCGAGGTTGATCTCGTTGGGCCGGACGAGCAGGTGCGAGAGCGCGTGCAGGCGCAGGTAGGCGTCGACGGTCGAGGCGGGAGCCGCGTCGGCGTCGATCATGAGAGACACCGTCTCGACGACGACGCCACGTCGCTCGTCGGGGCCGGCGGCGGATTCGAGCGCCGCCTGCTCGGCATCCAGGTCTCCGTGGGCACCGAGGACCGGCTTCGGGAACCAGGCGTCGAGCACCGTCCCCCCGGTGGTTCGCGTCGAGAGGCCGGCAGCGCTGATGCGTCGTTCGTTGCTCACCGTCCCAGGGTACTGGGGCACCGGCTGTGGGAAGATCGGGGCATGCCCGCGCTCGACCTCACCCAGTCCTCGGCCGCCCTGACGCGAGCCGTCTGCGACATCCACAGCGTCTCGGGAGACGAGACCCCTCTCGCGGATGCCATCGAGGCCGCCGTCTCCGCGTACCCCCACCTCGAGGTCATCCGCGACGGCGACACCATCGTCGCCCGCACCGCCCTGGGGCGCGACCGCAGGGTCGTCATCGCCGGGCACATCGACACCGTGCCGATCAACCGCAACCTCCCCGTCGAGGACCGCACGGTCGACGGCGAGGACGTCATCTGGGGCCGCGGGACGGTCGACATGAAGGCGGGCGTCGCGGTGCAGCTCAAGCTCGCCGCCGAGCTCACCGCGCCCCCGGTCGACATCACCTGGATGTGGTACGACCACGAAGAGGTCGACTCGGCGCTGAACGGCCTCGGTCGGCTCTCGCGCAACCGCCCGGACCTGTTCGAGGGCGACTTCGCGATCCTCGGCGAACCGAGCAACGGCGAGGTCGAGGGCGGCTGCAACGGCACGCTCCGCGCCATCGTGCGCACCGAGGGAGTCCGTGCGCACAGCGCGCGATCGTGGATCGGCGAGAACGCGATCCACAAGGCCGCGCCGATCCTCGCGCGCCTGGCCGAGTACCGTGCCCGCGAGATCGAGGTCGAGGGTCTTGTCTACCGCGAGGGCTTGAACGCTGTCAGCATCTCGGGCGGGGTCGCGGGCAACGTCATCCCCGACGCGTGCGCGGTCGAGGTCAACTACCGCTTCGCGCCGAGCCGTGACGCCGCCGCCGCCACCCGCGTCGTCACCGACGTGTTCACGGGCTTCGACGTCGAGATCGTCGACGTGGCCGAAGGAGCTCGTCCCGGCCTCGACGCGGCCCTGGCGAAGGACTTCGTGGATGCCGTGGGTGCCACCCCCAAACCGAAGTACGGCTGGACGGACGTGGCGCGGTTCTCGGCGCTCGGCATCCCCGCCGTCAACTACGGTCCCGGTGACCCGCACCTCGCTCACCACGACGAGGAGCGGGTTCCGATCGCGCAGATCGACGCCGTCGAGCGCGGCCTTCGTGCCTGGTTGAGCGGGTCGTGACCGCCGCGGCCACGACGCGCACGCGGGTCGGATGGTGGGAGCGCCTGCCCGTGCCGGCGCGCATCGCCATCGTCTACGGTGCGGCGCGCGTGGTCACGACGGGATTCTTCCTGCTGGCCTCTGCGCTGTCGGGGCCCGGGTCGCGGTACGGTGTGGCCCCCTCGCTCGATAAGCTCGCGCTCGGGTGGGATGCGCAGTGGTACTGGCTCGCCGCGGTGTCGGGATATCCCGTTGATCTGCCCCTCGCCGCGGGCGGTCACGTCGCCGAGAACGCGTGGGCGTTCATGCCGCTGTATTCGTACCTCTCGGCCGGACTCGGATTCCTGCTCGGCTCGTGGGGCGCCGGGGCCGTCACCATCTCGTTGGCCGCGGGGTTCGGTGCGTGCCTCGTGCTGCATTCGATGCTGCGGGATCGGATCGGCGACTCCGCCGCGATGTGGGCCGTGGTCTTCTTCGCGTGCGGTCCGCTCGCCGCCCTGTTCCAGGTGGGGTACGCCGAGGCGCTGTTCCTGTTCTTCCTCTTCCTGGCCCTCCGGTGCGTGCAGCGACGTCGATGGGGCTGGCTCTATCTGCTGGTCCCGGCGATGGGGTTCACGCGCCCCGGGATCCTCGCCTTCGCTCTGTTCCTCGGTCTCTACGGGGTATACCGCTTCGTGCGCCGACGGAAGGATCCGCTTACGACGCGCGACATCGCGCATCTCGTGGCCCTCGGCGGACTTTCGGTCGTGGTGGGCTTCGCGTGGCAGGTGATCGCGGGGATCGTCACGGGCGACCCGGGCGCGTACCTGGCGACCGAGTTGGCGTGGCGGCGCAACTGGCTCGGGGACTCGGGGCGGGGCTTCGTCCCCTTCGACGGGTTCGTCGAGGCCGCGGGGTTCTGGTTCACCCGGTGGGGGCTCGGCGCCGTCACGGGCTACGTGTTCCTCGCGCTGATGGTGGTGGCCATCGCCGCGCTGCTGCTGTTCTCGCCGCAGGTGAAGCGACTGGGCATCGAGGTGCGACTGTGGTCGGCGAGCTACCTCGTCTACCTGCTGCTGGTGTTCTTCCCGCAGTCCAGCATCTTCCGGTTGCTCGTGCCGATCTCGCCGCTGTGGGGCGCCCTCGCGGTGCCGAAATCGCGCGCGTGGCGGTTCGGCGTGCTCGCTCTCGCGCTGCTCGGACAGTGGTGGTGGATCTACAACATGTACGCCCTCGCGAACACGTATTGGCAGATTCCCTGACCCAGATCCGCCCCCGCCGACCCGCCTGTACGACCCGCCACGCGGGATACCGGTAAACTTCTCAGGCAGACCAACGACGAAAAGGGGGCCGCGATGGCAGCCATGAAGCCGCGTACCGGCGACGGACCGATGGAGGCCGTGAAGGAGGGCCGGTTGATCATCGTGCGCGTGCCGCTCGAGGGTGGCGGGCGACTCGTCGTCTCGGTGAACGACGCCGAGGCGAAGGAACTCTACGACGTGCTCGGTGGTGTCGTCACCGCCTGACGACCATCGACGCAGTGAAGGCCGGCTCCCGCGGGGGCCGGCCTTCTTCGTTCCCGCGTGCTTCGCGGGGAGAGGTTCAGGCCTCGGGTGGACGGGTCGTGAGCTGCAGCAGGCCTTCGCCCGTGGTCGACAGGGCGCCGATGACGGCGGGGGAGGACTGCACCTCTTGAATCAGCGAGCGGTAGGCCGTGGTCACCGCGTCGCGGCGCACCGGGTCGGCGACCGCGCCGTGCGCGAGGACGCGGGGGATGAGGACGGTCCCGCCGGCGCGCACCAGACGCAGGCCGTGCTCGACGTATTCGATGACGCCTTCGGGGTCGGCGTCGATGAAGACGATGTCGTACGACGCCTCGTTCATGCGCGGCAGGACATCGGATGCCCGCCCGGTGATGAATCGGGCACGCGCGGCGGGCACGCGGGCGTCCGAGAATGCGGAGCGAGCGGCCCCGAGGTGCTCGGGTTCGCTGTCGATCGTGGTGATCGTCGCGCGGGGCGAACCGTGCAGCAGCCAGAGGCCCGACACGCCGCCGCCGGTGCCCACCTCGACGATGTTGAGAGCACGGGATGCCGCCGAGATCACCGCGGCTTGGGCTCCGACCGCGGGGCTGATGGGCGCCGCTCCGAGCTCGAGCGCGTGCGCCCGGGCGCGAGCGATGTGCTCGGGCTCGACCGTCGACTCCTGCACGAACCGTTCGTTCGCCTCATGACCGCTCACGTGGACCTCCTCAGATCAGGCTAGACGGCGGATGGTCGCTGGACCCCCAGGCGAGGCCGGTAATCTGGAGGCATGTTCTTCGGCCTCACGATCGAGAAGCTGATGCTGATCGGCGTGATCGCAGCGGTCCTCGTCGGCCCCGAGCGCCTGCCGCGCTACGCGGAGGCGTTGGCCAAGTTCACCAAGCGCGCGAAAGAGACGCTGCAGGGTGCCCGTTCGCGCATGCGCGACGAGATGGGCCCCGAGTTCGACGACGTCGACTGGAAGAAGCTCGACCCGCGCCAGTACGACCCGCGGCGCATCATCCGCGAGGCGCTGCTCGACGACACCCCGACGGCGACGATGCGGGCTGCGGGCGCCGCAGCTCTCGCGGCGCGCGAGAAGCCGGCATCCACCCCCTTCGTGGCGGGCGAGCTGCCGCCGTTCGACGACGAGGCGACCTGACGCGGGAGCCCGTCACCGAAACAGGGGACGTGACGAGGACAGGCTGATTCCGGCGGGAACGCCCTGTTTCCGCTACAGCGTCATGTTCTCGTGACGGGCGTCCCGCTCTGCGTCAGACGTTGAGGCGCAGGGGCTTGCCGGACAGTCCGCGCGGGCGCACCGCCAGAGCCGAGGCCGCCGCGTCGATCGCCATCGCGGCCGGGTCGTCGGGCTGCGACAGCACGACGGGGCGTCCGTCGTCGCCCCCGGTGCGGAGGGCGGCGCTGAGCGGAACGGATGCCAGCAGCGGCACGTCCACGCCGTCGCTCGACAGGGCGCGGGCCACTTCTTCTCCGCCGCCCGAGCCGAACAGGTCGAGGACGGTCCCGTCGGCCAGGGTCATCGCGGCCATGTTCTCGATGACGCCGATGGGGCGTTGGCCGGTCTGGCGCGCGACGAGTCCGGAGCGCACGGCGACCTCGGCGGCCGCGGCTTGAGGTGTCGTGACGACCAGGACGTCGGCGTGGGGGAGCAGCTGACCGACCGAGATGGCGACGTCGCCGGTACCGGGCGGCATGTCGAGCAGCAGCACGTCGAGATCGCCGAAGAACACGTCGGTGAGGAACTGCTGCACGGTGCGATGCAGCATGGGTCCGCGCCAGGCGACCGCGCCGGCGGCATCCTCCCCGGGGCGCCGAAGGAACATGCCGATCGAGATGACCTTCACCCCGTAGGCGACGGGCGGAAGGATGAGGTCGTCGAGCTTGGTCGGCGCTGGAGGCAGACCATCGGCGTCGACGAGCCCGAGCAGCCCCGGGATCGAGAAACCGTGGACGTCGGCGTCGATCAGACCGACGCGCAGCCCCTTCGCCGCCAACGCCACCGCGAGGTTCGCGGTCACGGTCGACTTCCCCACGCCGCCCTTGCCGCTGGTCACCGCGATGACGCGGGTCAGCGAGTCGGGGCCGAAGGGCATCTCGCGCTTCGCGCGGCCGCCGCGGAGCTTCTCGGTCAACGCCCTCCGCTCGTCGGGCGACATCACCCCGACCCGCACATCGACCGCGTCGATGCCGGCGACCGAGGCCGCGGCATCCCGGACCTCCCGCTCGATGCGGTCGGCGGCGGGGCAGCCCACGATGGTGAGGGCGATGGCCACCTGCGCCGTGGTGTCCGCGACCGAGATCTCTCGCAGCATGTCGAGCTCGCCGAGGGGACGACGAAGCTCGGGATCGGTGACCGCGGCGACGGCCGAGCGAACCCTCTCGGTGAGGTCGACGCTCACGAGCCGGGCCGCGCGGGCTCGGTGTGCGTGCCGCGGCGCAGGTCGCCACGAGGGGCGTCCGCGCGTCCGGACTCCGCCCGCGGGGCGTCGTCGTCGGCGTCGAGGCGCTCCAGCGCCGCCCGGAGTTCGGCGCGCAGCGTGTCCTTCGTGATGACCTCGTCGGTCAGATCGCGAACGGCCATGCGCAACGCCACGATCTCGCGGGCGAGGTACTCGGTGTCGGCCAGGTTGCGCTCGGCGCGCTGGCGATCCTGCTCGATCTGCACGCGGTCGCGGTCATCTTGCCGGTTCTGGGCCAACAGGATGAGGGGCGCGGCGTAGGACGCCTGCAGAGAGAGCACGAGGGTCAGCGCGGTGAAGCCGATCGCGGCGGAGTCGAAGCGCAGCTCGTCGGGGGCGATCGAGTTCCAGCCCATCCACACCACGCAGAACAGCGTCAGGGACAGCAGGAACGTCGGGGTCCCCATCGCGCGCGCGACCCACTCGGTGAACCGACCGAAGCGGTCGCGCGAGGGCTGCGGGGCGCGAGGGGCGAGGACGCCGGTGCGGCCGCGCGGGGCGTCGAGAGCCGGCTTGCGGTTGTTGCGTGCCATCAGCGCCTCCTCGGGGTCTGGGGGATCTGGGTCGGAATGCTCGACGTATGCGTGGGTCTGATCGTGGCCCTGGGTCTCGGATCATCGCTGTCGTGCGTGCGCCAGTCATCGGGCAGCAGGTAGTCGAGCACGTCGTCGACGCTCACGCAGCCCACGAGTCGGTGCGCCTGGTCGACCACGGGGAGCGAGACGAGGTTGTAGCTCGCGAGCAGACGCGCGACCTCGGCGGCGGTGGCGTCGGCGGTGACCGGCTCGAGGGTGTCGTCGATGATCGCGCCGAGGCGCTCGTGCGGCGGGTAGCGCAGCATGCGCTGGAAGTGCACGGTGCCGAGCAGGCGCCCCGTGGGCGTCTCGTACGGCGGAAGGGTGATGAAGACGGATGCCGCGAGGGCGGGGTGCAGCTCGTGCCGGCGGATGAGGGCCAGGGCCTCGGCCACCGTCGCATCGGCCGACAGCACGATCGGCTCGGGCGTCATCAGACCGCCCGCGGTGTCGGGGCCGTACTGCAGGAGGGCGCGGACGTCGTCGGCCTCTTCCGGCTCCATCAGGTCGAGCAGCTGCTCGGAGCGCGACTCGGGGAGCTGACCGAGGAGGTCGGCCGCGTCGTCGGGCTCCATGGCATCCAGGATGTCGGCGGCGCGCTCGTCGCCCAGCTGCTCGAGGATGTGGACCTGCTCGTCCTCGGGCATCTCTTCGAGGGCGTCGGCCAGGCGGTCGTCGCTGAGCTCTTCGGCCACCTCGATGAGGCGCTCCTCGGGCAGGTCGAGGAGGGTGTTCGCGAGGTCGGCGGGCTTGAGCTCGGAGTAGGTCGCGACCAGCTGCTCGGCGGACTGCGCCTCGCCGGGAGTCTGGTTCTCGCGCACCTCGCCCCACGCGGCGAACGTCGTCGCGCCCTTGGCGAAGGGCGAGGCGCTCGTGCGCGGGCGGCGCAGGAACAGCTGCCCCACGTCCCACTCGCCGAGGCGGTTGCGCTCGATCGCGACGTCTTCGATGACCGCGGTGCCCGAGCCGTCGACGAGGCTCACGCGGCGTCCGAGCATCTCTGCCATGACGCGCACTTCGCCGCCGCGCTGCTGGAAACGGCGCACGTTGATGAGACCGGTTGTGATGACCTGACCGGCCTGTATGGAGGTGACGCGCCCGATGGACACGAACACATGTCGTCGTCCGGGAATCTCGACGACGAGCCCCACGACGCGCGGCGCCGCAGACGCGCGGTAGATCACCACGACGTCGCGTACCTTACCCAGACGGTCTCCCGCCGGGTCGAACACCGTGCAGCCCGCCAAGCGGGCGACGAAAACCCTTTGCGTGCTCACCGGTACAGCGTAGTCCGCGCCTCCTCTGCAACACCTCGGGAACGGTCAGGCGCGCGTGACAGGATGGTGAAATGAGTATGTTCGCGCAGCGTCCGGGTGCCGGTCGCGACGAGGTCGGCGAGAAGATCGCCTCGTTCCCGACGTATGAGCAGGCGCAGAAGGCCGTCTCGTCCCTCATCGCCGGCGAGGTGCCCGCGCGCGACATCGCGATCGTGGGTTCGGGTCTGCGCTCGATCGAGCGCATCACCGGCAAGCTCGGTTACGCCACGGCGGCCCGCTCGGGTGCGCTGAACGGCCTCATGCTCGGCCTGCTCTTCGCGTTCATCTTCGTGCTCGGGATGCCGACCGTGCAGATCTCCGCGTTCATCGGCGTCCTGCTGGTCGGAATGGCGCTCGGCATGATCTTGAGCATCGGGACGTACTCGATCGTGCGCCGCCGCCGCGATTTTGCGTCGGTGATGCAGGTCGCCGCCGATCACTACGACGTCTGCGTCGCGGCGCCCAGCGTCCACAAGGCCCGCGGGATCGTGGGCCCGGCCGGCTCCGCTGCCGCTCCCACCGTCGTGTCGCGTCCGGCGCCCTCGGACTCCGCGCCGCCGCAGTATGGCGAACGGGTCGCTCCGGGCTCCGCTGCTCCCGTCGCCCCGCCGCGCCCGCCGGCACCGAACCCGAACCCGGCCCCGCGCGACGACGAGCCCCCGCGGTACGGGGAGCGCATCGCCCCGCCGTCGTCGCCCGCGCCCGAGGCGTCGGAGAACGACGACCGCACCGCCGAGACTCCGCGCCCCGACGAGCGCCCCACCCCGACCGAGCGGTGAGCACCGAGCCCGTCCGCATCGCCGTCGCGCTGCCGGCGGGTGACACCGAGGTGTCGGGCCTGTGGTCCGCGGCACCGGCCGAGGCCGCGACCGTCGCTCTCGCGCACGGTGCGGGCGCAGGGATGGAGCACCCGTTCCTCTCCGGGCTCTCCGACGCCCTCGTGGCCTCGGGGGTGTCGGTGCTGCGCTTCGTCTTCCCCTACGTCGAGGCGGGACGCCGTATGCCCGGACCCGCGTCCCACGCGGTGGCCACCTGGACAGGCGTCGAGGCCTGGCTCGCCTCGGCCGCCCCCGGCCCGTACGCGGCAGTGGGGAAGTCGTACGGCGGGCGCATGGCATCCATGGCCTCCGCCGAAGGGGTGATCGCCCCGGCCGGTCTCGCCTACCTCGGGTATCCGCTTCACCCGCCGGGGCGTCCCGAGAAGCCGCGCCGCGAGCACCTGCCGGCCATCGGCGTTCCGCAGCTGTTCGTCGAGGGGGAGAACGACCCCTTCATCGCCCCGCGCGCGCAGTTCGACGAGGTCGTCGCCTCGTGCCAGGACGCGCGAGTGCATTGGATCACCGGCGGCAACCACTCGTTCGAGGTGAAAGGCGCCCGGCGCGCGGCCGACGAGATCGGTGCGGCTCTGGCCCCGGTGGTCGCGGAGTTCGTGCGCTCGCTCTGACGACCTGGGCGGCGGGTCGAGTTTCGATGACTGTCGGCGCCCTGCCGCGAAGCTCTGGGCTCCGCGCGGTCTCGCGCGGCAAACGCGTCGCAGGAATTTCGGCGCCGGGGCGGTGCACAACTCCTGCAGTTCCGCGACGGGGGAGGCGTGGATGCCGTGGGTGCGTCGATATCTCCTGAGTTGTGTCCGGGTGGTGCGGCCCCGTCGCGCGGTGGCGCGTCGGTCGCGGCTGCCCGCGTCGGGGCCTGGCCGCGAAGCTCTGGGCTCCGCGCGGTCTCGCGCGGCGAACGCATCGCAGGAATTTCGGCGCCGGCGTGGTGCACAACTCCTGCAGTTCCGCGACGGGGGAGGCGTGGAAGCCGTGGGTGCGTCGATATCTCCTGAGTTGTGTCCGGGTGGTGCGGCCCCGTCGCGCGGTGGTTCGTCGGGTCGCGGCTGCCCGCGTCGGCGCCCCGACGCGGGACGCCACACGTCTACGCCCCGCGAAGCCGGGCGCCCCGCCGCATGTAGCCCGGCGCGTCGGTGCGCCGACAGAGGTGGACCCGAGCGTCAGCGCCCCGCGGCGTAGCCCTGGGCTCCGCGGGGGTTCGCCGCGGCCCACAGCACGCCGTCGGCTCCGCGCCCGACGGCGGTGACGCGGCCGAGGGCCCAGTCGCCCGCGCGGCGCACGCGATGCCCGCGTTGCTCGAGCGCGGCGATGACGTCGTCGCCGATGCGGTCTTCGAGGGCGACGCCCGCGGGCACCCACGTGCGTGGCCAGAACGAATCGATGAGCGCGGTGATGTTGAGGTTCGGCGCGTCGATCGCCTGCTGCGCGCTGTAGCCGCCGACGAGCATGCGCAGCAGCACGGTCAGCTGCCACTGGTCCTGCTGGTCGCCGCCGGGGGAGCCGATCGCGATGACCTCCGCGCCGCGCGACACCAGGGTCGGGGTCAGGGTCGTCCGCGGTCGCCGGCCCGGGGTGAGCGATGCCGGGTGCCCCGGCACGAGCCACGTCGCCTGCAGGCGCGTGCCCAGGCAGAATCCCAGCGACGGCACGGTCGGCGACGACTGCAGCCAGCCGCCCGACGGGGTCGCCGAGACGACGTTGCCCCAGCGGTCGATCACGTCGAGGTGGCACGTGTCGCCGCGGGTCTGCCCCGAGCGGTCGACCGTCGGTTCGCCGGTCGAGCCGTCGGTGCTCGCGTGGTCGGTGCGCAACGGTGGCAGCACCGGGTCGCGGCCCTCGGGTGATCCCGGATGCCACTGACTCGAGGCCTCGGGCCCGATCAGCGCCCGCCGGGAGGCGACGTAGTCGTCGGCGAGCAGGGCGTCGAGGTCGACGGCCCCGCCGGCGTCGCCGAACCACGCGTCGCGGTCGGCGTACGAGAGCTTCTGCGCCTCGAGGAGCAGGTGCGCTCCCTCGACCGACGACGGGTCGAGGTCGTCGGAGGCCTCGATCAGCCGCAACGTGTGCAGCAGAGCGGGTCCCTGGGTCCACGTGCCGGCCTTGAACACGTCCCACCCGCGGAAGCTCGTCGACACGGCCGGCTCGAACGAGGCGCGCCAGTCCGCCAGGTCTTGAGCATTCAGGATGCCGGGGTGATCGGCACCGTCCGCGTGCCGGTGCGGCTGCGCGATGAAGGCGGCGGCCTCGGGCAGCACCGTGGTCATCCAGTGCGCGCGGGCGGCGTCGATGCGTGCGGCGCGGTCGTCGCGCGGCGCGCGGTCGCGAGACGCGTGGCCCGCTTGCGCGTCGTCGCGTTGCGAATGGTCCGCCTCCGCCTGGCGGCGCTGCACGTCGTCCGCCCGCGCGTGAGCACCCCGCACGGGGTCGACCCCCGCTCCCGCCGCCACGAGTCCGTCGAGCACGTCGGCATACGCAGGGTTGCTCACGAGCGTGTCGACGGCGGGTGGCGTGCCCTCCGGCATCCATCGTTCTGCCGAAGTCGGCCAGTGGTCGCGGAACAGGTCGGCGACCCGGGCGATGATCGCGGCCGCCCCCGCCACGAGCGGGTGCCCGTCGCGGGCGTAACCGATCGCGTAGGCGAGCACGTCGCCGAGCTCCCACGTGCCGTGATCGCGCAGCAGCAGCAGCCAGGCGTCGACGGCGCCCGGCACGGCGGCGGCGAGGCCTCCCGCCCCGGGCACGAGGTCGAGCCCGCGGCCGCGGAAGTGCTCGATGGTCGCGCGCGCGGGCGCCGGGCCCTGGCCCATGAGGACGACGGGCTCCGCCCGCCCCGCGGGTCGGACGAGGGCGACGAGGTCGCCCCCGGGGCCGTTCAAGTGCGGCTCGACGACGTGCAACACGAACGCCGCCGCCACCGCCGCGTCGAACGCGTTGCCGCCGCGCTCGAGCACGGACTGCGCGGTGGCGGTCGCTGTCCAGTGCGTCGAGGCCGACATCCCGAACGTGCCCCGCAGGGTCGGCCGGGTGGTGAAGGATGCCGCCGGCGTGAACGTCATCGCGACAGCCGGGCGATCCACTCCTCGACCTCGTCCGCCGTGCGGGGGATGCCCGCCGACAGGTTGACCGGGCCGTCGGCCGTCATGACGATGTCGTCCTCGATACGCGCGCCGATGCCGCGGTACTCCTCGGGGACGGTCAGATCGTCGATCTGGAAGTACAGGCCGGGCTCGATCGTGAAGGCCATGCCGGGCTCGAGCAGACCGTCGTAGTACATGTCGCGACGCGCCTGCGCGCAGTCGTGCACGTCGATGCCGAGGTGGTGGCTCGTGCCGTGCACCATGTAGCGGCGGTGTTGACCCCCGTTGTCGGCGTGGAGCGCCTCTTCGGCGGTCACCGGGAGCAGGCCCCAATCGGCGACGCGCGCGGCGATGACCTCCATCGCAGCCTCGTGCAGACGGCGGAACGGAACGCCGACCTTCGCGGCGGCGAACGAGGCGTCGGCGGCCTCGCGGACCGTCTCGTAGATGCGGCGCTGGATGTCGGTGAACGTGCCCGACACCGGCAGCGTGCGCGTGATGTCGGCCGTGTAGAGGCTGTCGACCTCGACGCCGGCGTCGACGAGGATGAGGTCGCCCGGCTTCACGGCACCGTCGTTGCGGGTCCAGTGCAGGTAGCACGCGTGGGGGCCCGAGGCGGCGATGGTGTCGTAGCCGACGCTGTTGCCGTCGGAGCGGGCGCGCTGGTGGAAGACGCCCTCCACGACCCGCTCGCCCCGGGGGTGTTCGATGATGCGGGGCAGCTCGGCGACGATGTCGTCGAAGCCGCGGCCCGTGACCTCGACGGCGAGGGCCAGTTCGGCGAGCTCGTACTCGTCCTTGACCAGGCGCAGCTCCGAGACGAAACGCGTGACCTCGTCGTCCTCGCCCACGGTGCGGTCGTCGTCGCCGGTCTGGAAGTCCGCGAGGTGGGCCGTGGCCAGGGCCAGGTCGGCGGCCACGCCGTCGAGGGCGGGGCGGGGGCCGATCCAGAATTCGCCGACGGTGGCGTCCGAGTAGAACTCCGCCGTCGTGCGGTCGGCCCGCTCGCGGAAGTACAGCACGGCTTCGTGACCCTGGTCGCGCGGCTCGAAGACGAGGACGGCGTCGGGCTCGGCGTCGCTGCCCCATCCGGTGAGGTGGGCGAAGGCGGAATGCGCGCGGAACGGGTAGTCGGTGTCGTTGCTGCGCTGCTTCAGCCCGCCGGCGGGGACCACGACGCGCTGCCCGGGGAAGGTCTCCGAGACGCGGGCGCGGCGACGCGCGGCCCAGGCGGCCTGCTCACGCGGCTCGGGGAGGGCAGCGGGGTGCTCGGCCCAGCCGGTCGAGATCGTGTCGAGGAAGCCGCGCGGGAACGGGGCCTTCCTGTTGCTGGGGGCGTCGAGTTCGGTCGTCTCGGCCTGGGGCTCGGCGGTCGTCGCGGTCGTGTCGCTGGTGGAGGGGGCGTCCATCGTTCCAGTCTCGCACCGTCGGGCGTCACGCGCACGACGACGTGCACGGCAGTGCGTCGGGCATCGAGGGGGCGCGGGGGAACAGCATCCCGTGCCTCTCCTCCACGCGCGGGAGGGGGAGCGGTCAGCCGCCGGTGCGCTCGAGCTGCACGACGATGGGGCGGTGGTCGCTTCCCGAGCCGTCCAGCGATCGCATGACGACGGACGCCGACACCGTCCAGTCGGGGGTGGCCATGACGTGGTCGATCGGTGCGCCGAGCAAGGCCGGGGCATCGGTCGGCCACGTTCCGACGCCGCCGTTGCCGCTCTCGGACGCCGCATCGTGGCACCGGCCGAGGGTGCCGCCCTCGACGCCCATACCGGTCATGTGGTCGAGCGTCGCGTTGAAGTCACCCGCGAGGATGACATTGTCGGTCGCGCACTGATCGGCCAGCCACTGCAGGTCGCTCCGCCACTGCGTCATGTACTCCTCGCGCGGGGCGACGGCGTGCGCGGCGACGATGATGGGGCCGTCGCCCGAGACGGGCATCGCGACGGCGCTCGGCACGGTCGAGGTGTTGCTCGATCCGTCGAGCGACGACTGGATGACGGAGTACTCGCCCAGCTCGGGCTTGATGAGCACGGTCGTCGAGGTGGCATCCCATCCGGTGATGCCGTACTCGCCGTACTCGGCGTGGTACGCCCACATCGGCTGGCCCATGTCGCGCATGAGCTCGGCGACCTGCGCCCCCGTCTCGATCGTGGTCTCGGGGAGGGTCACGACGTCGGCCTGCATGCCCACGGCGAACTGCGCGATCGACTCGGCCGAGGTGGCCGAGCCGGCGGTGTTCCACGTCATGATGCGCAGGCTCGACGCGGTCTTGGCCGGCATGTCTTCGGAGCCGAGTCCGCGCTGCGCGAGCATCGAGACGTTGACGCCGCCCGCGAGGGCGAACACGAACGCCAGGACGAGGGCGAGAGCGCGAACGGGACGTATCAGCGCGAACAGCAGCATGAGCAGTGTCGCGCCGACGAAGGCGGCCGCCAGGGGAGCCCGGAACGAGATGACCTGCGCCAGGGGAAAGGTGCGTTCGACCCCGAACGCCGAGGGCCACGTCAACACAGCGGCGCCCGCCGCGAAGGCGAGCGCGACCAGAAGACCGACCAGACGACGCACGCACCCGACCCTAGGGGAGCCGTCTGGGAGATCCACGGATGCCGGGTGGGCGCTGCCCCTGTGAAGCGGCGCGCTACGCTCGACGGGTGCAGCGTGAACGTCGATTCGAGGGTCCGAGTGACCTTCACCTGCACTCGTCGCACTCCGACGGCACCGAGCCTCCCGCTCAGGTGATGGCCGCCGCTCACCGACACGGTCTGCACACCGCCGCCCTCACCGACCACGACACCACGTCGGGTTGGGCCGAGGCCGCCGAGGCGGCGACCTCGCTGGGGATGACGTTCGTACCTGGCATGGAGCTGTCGGCGCGGCACCGGTGGCGCAGCGTCCACCTCTTGGCGTACCTCGTGGATCCCGACGATGCAGCGCTGCGGGCGATGACCGACCGGATCCGGTCGTCGCGACTGGATCGCGCGCAGATCATGGCCGAGCGCATCTCGCACGATTACGACATCGCCTGGGACGACATCGTCGCCCAGACCACCGACGGCGCGACCGTGGGCCGCCCGCACATCGCCGATGCGCTCGTGGCGCGCGGCATCGTGGCGGATCGCACCGAGGCGTTCGCCGGCATCCTGCACCCCTCCGGCGACTATTACGTAGCGCTGTACGCCCCCGATCCGGTCACGGCCGTCGAGCTCGTCGTGGGTGCGGGCGGCGTGCCGATCATCGCCCACCCCGCGGGGCGATCGCTCCTGCCGGACGGGGTGCTCCAGGCCATGCTCGAGGCGGGCCTGGCGGGCTTCGAGCTCGCTCACCGCGAGAACCTCCCCGAACCCACGGCCCTCCTCGCCGTCCTCGCCGCCGAGCGCGATCTGATCGTCACCGGTTCGAGCGATTACCACGGTCTCGGCAAGCCCAACCTGCCGGGCGAGAACACCACGGCCGATGACATGGTCGCGCGGATCTTCGCCCGGGGCCGCGGGACGGCGCCGGTCTTCCCGTAGGACGCTGCGCGGCCGCCGGGCGGGCTGTGACGCTGCGCGAGGGCGCGGTGCGGGGCGCGATAAACGCTTGGTGCGACGAGAAACGCTGTCCGAGCGCGTTTCCGGGTGCAGGAAGCGTTCATCGCGAGGGCGAGGGCCGGGCGGGTCCGCCCGCGGGGCGGGCGGGGGATTCCGGATGCCGGCCCCCCGGCGTACGTGAAACGGCGCCCACCCCCGCGGAGGGGATCGGCGCCGTTGTCGGTGTTCGCGTATCAGGCCACGGGAGCCGACGGCGTTCCCGAGCTGCCGCCGCTGCGGCGACGACGGCGACGGCGCGGGGCCGCGTTGCCGTCGTGGTGCTCCTTGCCGGCGCCGTCATGCGTTCCGGCGCCGCCCTCTTCGCGGGGAGCGGCGTCACCGGCGGGGGCGGTGCCCTCGGCCGACGACGATCCACCGCGACGGCGACGACGCGGGCCGCGGGTGCCCTCGGCATCTTGGCCCTCGTTCTTCTTCTCGACCTGCTTCGGCGCGACGGCCTTCGGAGCCGTCACGAGACGACCCTTGGTGCCCTCGGGGATGTCGAGGTCGGTGTAGAGGTGGGGGCTCGACGAGTAGGTCTCGGTGGGCTCGGGCTGGCCGAACTCGAGGGCGCGGTTGATGAGCGCCCACTTGTGCAGGTCGTCCCAGTCGACGAACGTGACCGCGATGCCGGTCTTGCCGGCGCGGCCGGTGCGGCCCGCGCGGTGCAGGTAGGTCTTCTCGTCGTCGGGGATCGTGTGGTTGATCACGTGGGTGACGTCGTTGACGTCGATGCCGCGGGCGGCGACGTCGGTGGCGATCAGGACGTCCTTCTTGCCGGCCTTGAACGCGGCCATCGAGCGCTCGCGCGCCTCCTGGCTCATGTCGCCGTGGACGGCGGCGGCGTTGAAGCCGCGGTCGCCGAGCTCGTCGACGAGCTTCTGGGCGGCGCGCTTGGTGCGGGTGAAGATGACGGCCTTTTCGCGACCCTCGGCCTGGAGGATGCGGGCGATGACCTCGTCCTTGTCCAGTGAGTGCGCGCGGTAGACGAGGTGCTTGATGTTCGCCTGCGTGAGGCCCTCATCGGGGTCGTTCGCGCGCATGTGAATCGGGTTCGACATGAAGCGGCGGGCGAGCGCGACGATCGGTCCGGGCATCGTGGCCGAGAACAGCTGCGTGTGACGCACCGGCGGCACCTTCGAGAAGATCTTCTCGATGTCGGCGAGGAAGCCGAGGTCGAGCATCTTGTCGGCCTCGTCGAGGACGACCTCGGTCGCGTTCGACAGGTCGAGCAGGCGCTGGTTGGCAAGGTCGATGAGGCGACCGGGCGTTCCGACGACGATCTGCGCGCCGGCCTTGAGCTGGTCGATCTGGCCCTCGTACGCCTTGCCGCCGTAGATGGCGACGACGCTGGTGGGGCGGTTCGAGGTCAGCATGTCCATGTCTTCGTAGACCTGCACCGCGAGCTCGCGCGTCGGGACGACGATGAGCGCCTTGACGCCCGGCTCGGGGTTCAGGCCGAGACGCTGGACGACGGGGATGCCGAAGCCGAAGGTCTTTCCGGTACCCGTCTTGGCCTGGCCGATGATGTCCTGGCCGGGAAGGCCCAGGGGGATCGTCTGCTCCTGGATGGGGAAGGCATCGACGATGCCCTTCGATGCGAGGGCATCGACGATGTCCTGATCGATGCCGAGCTCGGCGAATGTCGTCATGAGCGTGCCTGTTCCGGCGGCGAGAGACCGCCTGGGGGAGTCGTATCCACGCCTCACTCGTCCACAGGCGCGGGGCCCCGATCCGACGCCGGGGCTGTTCCACTCTACCCGGCGTGTCTCGCGGGCCCCCGACGCCTAGGCTGTGGTCTGTGTTCGAGTGGTTCCGTCGTCGTCAGCGCCCGGTGGGCCGCACGCTGCAGTTGCGTTCGCGCGGAGACCTCGGCGAGGCCATGCGGGTCGATTTCGCGGAGCTCGCTCCCGAGGTCGAGACCTTCCTGGGGCAGGCCGCCTATCTGCAGCTCGGTTTCTTCGAGACGCTGAGCGAGCTCATCGCCCTGACTCCCGAGCTGGCCGAGAAGGAGTCGCTGTCTCGCGCAGCGGGCGCGGCCCTCATCAAGCACCAGGAGCTCGTCGCCCTGATCCGCGAACGCGGGGCCGATCCGACGCAGCTCATGCTGCCGTTCCGCGAGTCGCTCGATGCCTTCCGCCGCAACACGCACGGCGTCCGCCCGCAGGAGACGATGCTCACGGTCCACATCACCGCCGGTCTTCTCGACGATTTCTACCTGGCACTGTCGTCGAGTTACGGCGACACCGGCCGCCGGGTCGCGCGCATCCTGCAGGCCGACGACGACCGTCAGGCGATCGTCGACATCCTGGGCGCGACGATCGAGAGCGACGAGGAGTGGCGCTGGCTGCTCGCGCTGTGGGGCCGCCGACTGGTCGGTGACACCCTGCTGGTCGCGCGCGCCGCGCTCCGCCACGGTCACCTCGATCGCGACGAAGAGGCCAAGGTCGAGCCCGTGTTCAGCGAACTGATGGGTGCGCACGCACGCCGAATGGATGCCATGGGGCTCGCCGCGTAACGACGGTCACCGCCTGCGGCGTGCACCTTTTCGCGGGGATGCCACGGGCTTCGTCGGGCGCCGGGGAGCCGGCATCCGGTGCTGTCGTCAGACGCCCAGGCGCGCGCGATCGGCTTCGTCGCGGGCGACGCGCGACCGCGTGAGCAGCGACACGAGCGCGAACGTCGTGACGGCCGGGGCCAGGACGGCGACGATCCAGAGGATCGGCGAGTCGACGCCGAGGCCCATCCACGTCAGCGCCGTCCACAGGATCGCCGCCGCGGCTGCCCCCGCCAGAGGGGCGAGGACGACGCCGCGGAGGTGACGGTGCGGAAGCGCGAAGTGCACGGCGAGGCCGATGACCGCGCCGATGATCAGTCCGAGCAGGATCTGCACGGCTCGAGTGTCAGGCGACGAAGCCGACGCGACGCGACTCTTCGGTGCCCAGTTCGACGAACGCGAGGTTGGCGGTCGGAACGAGGTAGGAGTTGCCCTTCACGTCGGTGAAGGTGACGTGGCTGGCGGAGTTGTCGAGGGCGGCGGCGACGGCCGACTTGACGGCGTCCGAGCTCTCGTTCGTCTCGAAGTTGAGCTCGCGGCCGGTGTTGGTGATTCCGATGCGGATCTCCACGATGCGTCCTTTCCCCGCGGGCCGCGGTCGGCCCGGCGCGTGATTCGACTCTAGGGCAGGCTCCCGACACCGCAGCCCGCGGGAGGGGCCGCTTCGCGGACGGCGAACGCGCGTGGCTGTACCGGGAGATCTCGCCGGGTCGCAGCGTCCCTTGGGGGCGGGGCGGGGCGCGCGCCCGGGGGTGTCTGCGGGGTGCGAACCGGTGCGGTCGCGGCGTCGCACACGGCGATGTCGGAGGTCGCGATTAGCGTGGAGACATGCAGATCCCGGATGCCGTCGCCCTCGACGCATCTCCCGCCCGGGGAGGTGCTCTCGACGCCGAGCAGCGCGTCGTCGTCGACTGGCCCGCTGCCGCGAGCGGCGTCGTCGTGGGGGCCCCGGGCTCGGGCAAGACGACCACCCTTCTGGCGCGCGTGCGCGAGCTCGTGGCATCCGGGGTCGATCCCGACGAGATCCTCGTGCTCACGCCGACGCGGCCCGCGGCGACGGCGCTGCGCGACCCCCTCGCCCTCGCGGTGGGGCGAGCCACGTCCGGCGCTCTGGCGCGGTCGGTGGCGTCGTTCGCCTTCCAACTCGTGCGGGCGGCCGAAGTGCGTCGTGGCCTCGAACCGCCGCAGCTGCTCACGGGCGGCGACGAAGACCAGATCATCCGCGACCTGCTCGAGGGCGACGCGCTCGACGAGCTCGAGGGGCTGTCGCGCTGGCCCGCGTGGCTCGGGCCGGCGATCCGCGCCACGCGGGGTTTTCGCGGCGATCTGCGCGCGTTCCTCGCGGAATGCACCGACCTGGGCGTCGTCTCCGACGATCTCGTCCATCTCGCCGAGCGGTTCGACCTGCCGGTGTGGGCTTCACTGGCGTCGTTCGCCGACGAGTACCGGGCGGTGCGCTCCGAGATGCGCGGCGCGCACCGCGACGCGGCCGATCTCGCGCGCGAGGCCGTCGCCGTCCTCGACGAGGCGCGCGTCGAGCGCGGGCTGCTCGGACGCTTCTCCGCGTTGCGCTGCATCCTCGTCGACGATGCGCAAGAGCTGACAGCCGGCGGCATCGACCTGCTGCGCGCGTGCCGCGGCCTGGGGATCGGCGTGGTCGCGTTCGGCGATCCCGACGTCGGGTCGGGAGCGTTCCGCGGCGCGACCCCCGAGAACTTCGCGCGTCTCGCCCGCGAATTGGGCACGACCGCCGCTCTCGGCGAGCCGCATCGGGGAACGCCCGAACAGATCGACCTCGTTCGTCGCGTCGTGACGCGGATCGGTGCGGCCGGGGTCGTCGCTCACCGACGCGCCCCCTCGGGCGCGGTGCCGCAGGGGTCGGTGCGCACGTACCTCCTCCGGTCCCCGGCCGAAGAGGCCGATGCCATCGCCCGTCTGCTGCGGGAACGGCACGTCCTCGACGGCGTGCCCTGGGGCTCGTGCGCCGTGATCGCGCACGATTCACGGCAGGTCGCCACCCTCGAGGCCGAGTTGGCCGCGCGAGAGGTGCCCGCTCGGGCGAGCGGGCCCGGGCTCGCCCTCGGTGTCCAGCGACCGGTCCGCGACCTCGTGGGTCTTGTCGAGCTCGGCATGAAAGACCCCGACGACTGGGCTCCCGACGAGGTGGTCGACGCTCTGCTCGGGACGTTCGGGGGTCTCGATCCCATCGAGCTCCGTCGGCTGCGCACGGCGCTTCGCCACGACGAGCTCGGCGCCGGGGGAGCACGCACGGCGACCGAGCTGCTCGTCTCCGGCGTGCGCTTCCCTCTCGAACTCGAGACCGTCGACACGCGCGAGGCACGTCGCGCCGCACGCCTGGGCGAGACCCTGGCCGCCCTCCGGGCGCAGGCCCTCTCCCGCGCGACACCCCACGAACTGCTGTGGACCGCGTGGGAGCGCAGCGGACTCTCCCGGTCGTGGCGCGAGGCCGTCCGCGGGCACGGGCCGATCGCCGAACAGGCCGACCGCGACCTCGACGCCGTCGTCGCGCTCTTCCAGGCGGCGAAGCGCTACACCGAACGCGAACCCGACGGCGAGGCCTCGGTCTTCCTGCGGGCCGTCCTCGACAGCGATGTCGCCGAAGACCGCATCGAGCAGCCCGCCGTCGTCGACACGGTCCGCGTGCTCACCCCCGCGGCTGCGGCCGGCACGGCGTTCGACACCGTCATCATCGCGGGGGTGCAAGACGGGGTGTGGCCCAACACCCGCCTGCGCGGTGGCCTGCTCGAGACCTGGCGTCTGGCCGACGCGGTGCAGAACCCCGACCTCCCCGCCGCGGGCATGCTCGACCGCCGTCGCGCGGCCATGCACGACGAGCTCAGGCTGTTCGTCCGCGCCCTGAGCCGGGCCGGTTCGCTTCTCGTCGTCACCGCCGTCGACGACGACGACACCGGGCCCAGCGTGCTGTTCGAGATGCTCCCGGCGCCCGAGCCGGCGGCATCCATTCCCGAACATCCGCTGTCGTTGCGGGGCCTCGTCGCTCGGCACCGGCGTTCGCTGACCGTGCCGCGGGTTCCCGCGACCGAGCGCGCCCACGCGGCGGGCCAGCTCGCGCTTCTCGCAACAGCCGGGGTCGCCGGTGCAGCGCCCGAGGAGTGGTACGGCGTGGCCGCACCGACCTCGTCGGCACCCCTGCGCGACCTGACGCGCGAAGACGTCCGCGTCTCGCCGTCGCGCCTGCACGCTCTCGAAGAATGCGAGCTCGACTGGGTCATCGCCGACCTCGGCGGCGACCGGGGCGGGACGACGGCCGGCATCGGCACGATCATCCACGCGGCGCTCGAGACGGCGGCGTCGTCGTCCGAAGACGACCTCTGGGCCGTGGTCGACGAGCGCTGGGGCGAGCTGGCCTTCGACGCCGTGTGGCGCGAGCGGGCCGAACGCACCCGTGCGCGCGAACTGATTCGTCGTCTGGCCGCGTACCTGCGTCGGTTCGATGACGCGGGCGGGCGCTTGATCGGCGCCGAGCGGCACTTCGAGGTGCCGATCCCCATCGCGGATGCCGGCGAGCACGGCGCCGTGCTGAGCGGCGACATCGATCGGGTCGAGGTGACACCCGCAGGAGAGGTCGTGATCGTCGACCTCAAGACCGGCAAGAGCGAGCCCCAGACCGACGCCAAGGTCGCCGACAACCCTCAGCTCGCGGCGTACCAGCTGGCGTTCTCGTCGGGCGCGATCGAGCAGGTCGCGGGGCTGCCCTCGGGTGGGGCGAAGCTGCTCGTACTGCGTCCGACCGCGGCCAAGAAGGACTACGCCGAACCGACGCAGAAGCCGTTTGACGACGCGCAGCGCGCGCAGTTCGTCGAGCGGGTGCAGCGCGCGGTCGAGGTGATGCGCGGCACGAGCTTCGCCGCCCCGTACGAAGTCCACTGCCGAGACGAATTCTCGTACGGCCTGTGCCGCATCCACACGGTCTCGGCGGTGAGTGCGTCATGACCGTTGTTCTCCCGGTCCTCGGGGGCACCCGCCGACGCTCGAGGAGGACGTCGTGAGCGCTGTGCTCTCTGCCGCGACGATCGCCGCGGCCCTCGGGCAGTTCCCGCCGACCGTCGAGCAGACCGCCGTCATCGAAGCCCCCCTCGCCCCCGCCCTCGTCGTTGCGGGCGCCGGCAGCGGCAAGACCGAGACCATGGCCGGACGCGTCGTCTGGCTCGTGGCGAACGGACTGGTCCGGCGCGACGAGGTGCTCGGGCTGACGTTCACGCGAAAGGCGGCCGGAGAGCTGGCCGAGCGTATCCAGCGCCGTCTGCAGCGTCTGTCGGAGTTCGAGACACGAGGGCTGCTGCCCGCGCTGCCCGCTCTTAACGAGGCCGGCCGGCTGTCGGTGTTCGCCGACGTCGCTCGACTCGAGGGGGCGAAAGCCGACGCGGCTCGGCGGGACGTCCTCGATGCTCTCGCCGCCGAGGTCGGGGCGGCCGACGCCGGTCTCGACGAGGCTGACCAACTCCTGCACCGGCCCACCGTGTCGACCTACAACAGCTTCGCCGACTCGATCGTGCGCGAGCACGGGCTGCGGATCGGTCGTGATTCCGAGGCGGCCGTGATGTCGGAATCGGCGGCATGGTTGCTCATGCGAAGGGTCGTCTTCGCCTCCGACGACCCCCGCCTCGAGGAGCGTCAAGAATCCCCGCGCACGCTGATCGACGCGGCACTGCGCATCGCCCGCGACGGCGTCGACAACCTCGTCGACCTCGAGAAGCTCGCCGCCTTCCCCGACGAGTTCGGTCGCATCGTCGAGCGCCCGTCGACCTCGGCCCGCGTCGGCGTCTACAAAGACGTGGCCGACGCCGCGACCCGGGTGTCGGCGTTGTCGCTGCTCGCGCGGCTCGCCGCCGATTACGACCGCGAGAAAGCGCGGCTGGGTGTCATGGACTTCGCCGATCAGGTGGCGGGTGCCCTGCGAATCGCCCAGGAGCACCCCGCGGTCGTCGAAGAACTGCGCGCGCGCTATCGCGTCGTGCTGCTCGACGAGTACCAGGACACCTCGGTCGTTCAGACCGACCTGCTGGCGACCCTGTTCGGCGGGACCGGCGTCATGGCCGTCGGCGACCCGCACCAGGCCATCTACGCCTGGCGCGGCGCCAGTGCCGGAAACCTCGGCGGCTTCCCCGACGCCTTCGCCCCCGCGGGCGGATGTCAGCGCTTCGCCCTCCTGACGAGCTGGCGCAACAGCGCGCGCGTGCTCGACGCCGCCAACGCCGTGCTGGCGCCGCTCGCCTCGCGGGCGGCCGTCGCGGTCGAAGAGCTCCGCTCGCGGCCGGGGGCTCCCGACGGGGTGGTCGTGATCGCGTTCGAGAACGACCTCGACGCAGAGGCCGACCGCGTCGCGTCGTGGTTCGTCGGCGTCCGCGCGGCTCGTGCCGCAGAGGGACGCGGCACCACGGGAGCGGTGCTGTTCCGCAGCAAGAAGCACATGGTGCGCTTCGGCGATGCGCTCGGGCGGCGTGGCATCCCTCATCGCATCCTCGGGCTGGGCGGCCTGCTGACCACTCCCGAGGTCGTCGACGTCGTGTCGGTCCTGCGGGTCATCAGCGACCCCGAGGCGGGGTCCGCGCTGATCCGCCTGTTGTCCGGCCCGCGCTGGGCCGTCGGTCTCGCGGATCTCCGCGCTCTCGCGCAGCTCGCCCGCCGCCTGGCCACCCACGACGTCGCCCTGCAGCCGCTCGCGCCCGAGACCGTGGACCGTCTGCGCTCGACTCCCGGAGCCGATCGGGCGTCGCTCGTCGACGCCCTCGACTTCGTCACGCGCCAGACCGACGGTCACGGCTGGCTCACCGACATCACCCCCGAGGGACGCGCGCGCCTCCGCGAGGCGGGGGCGGTGTTCGCCGCGCTGAGGCGCAGCGTCGGTGCTCCCATTCCCGAACTCATTCGGCTGATCGAGGCCGAGCTCCGTCTCGACATCGAGCTCGCGGCCAACGAAGCCCGCGGCCCGGCGCGCATCGCCTCGGCGCAGCTGCGCGCTTTCGTCGACGAGATCCGCGGGTTCCTCGCCGCAGACGAGTCCGGTTCGGTGCCGAGCCTGCTCGCCTGGCTCGACCACGCCGAACAGGCCGACGAATTCGCGCCCCGCACCGAGCCGCCCGAAGACGACGTCGTGCAGCTCCTCACGATCCACGGCTCGAAAGGCCTCGAATGGGATGCCGTGGCAGTCGTGCGTCTCGTGACCGACGAGCTGCCCTCACTGCCCCGCGACACGAAGGGGTGGCTGGGATTCGGCATCCTGCCGTCGGAGTTCCGGGGCGATTCTGCCTGGCTCCCGGTGTTCGGGTGGCGCGGGGCCGAGACGCAGCAGGACCTCAAGGCGGCGATCGACGCGTTCGTCGCCGACAACCGGGCGCGTCAGCTCGATGAGGACCGGCGTCTCGCCTACGTGGCATTCACACGCGCCAGGGATCACCTCATGCTGTCGGGGTCGAGCTGGTCGGGTACGAAGCGCCCGCGGAGACCCAGCATCTTCCTCGACGAGGCGGCCGAGGCGCTCGGTGTCGAGCTGACCGTCGATGAGGCGGGGGAGGACCCCTACGACGGCGAGAGGCGCCTGCTGCAGTGGCCGCTCGACCCGCTCGGCGCGCGGCGCACAGCGATCTCGGGCGCGGTGAGCGCCGTCACCGCGGCGCGCGCGGCGCCTCCGGCCGACCCCGACGACGACCTCGAACTGCTGCTCGCCGAACGCGCCGACCGCCTCCGGCCCGTGCACACGCCGGCTCCGACGCGTATCCCGGCGTCGCGGTTCAAGGATTTCGTCGCCGACTACGGGCGGGCGGTCGACGACCTGAGGCGCCCCATGCCGGAGCGCCCGTACCGGCAGACGCGTCTGGGTACCCTCTTCCACGCCTGGGTCGAGCAGCGCTCTGGGTTGGTCGGCGCGGGGATCGGGCTCGACGACGACGGCCTGTGGGACGACGACGAGCACGGAGCGTCTGCGGCGGATGCGGTGGAACTCGAGCGACTGCGCGCCTGCTTCGAGCGCTCGGAATGGGCGGGGTTGCGGCCCCTCGAGGTCGAAACCGAGATCGACTTCGTCACGACCCGCCTCGACGGTCGCGAGCACGTCGTCATCTGCAAGCTGGATGCCGTGTACCGCCGCGGCGAGAGGTACGAGATCGTCGACTGGAAGACGGGTCGCCCGCCCACCAGCGAGCCCGAGCGTCGCTCGCGCATGCTGCAGCTCGAGCTCTACCGCGAGGCGTACCACGCGAAACACGGCATCGACCTCGACCTGATCGATGTGGCCCTGTTCTACGTCGGTGACGAACTGGTGCTGCGGGGCTGACCCGGGCGCGGTCGCTTGCGCAGCGCGGTGACCACCTGATGACGGGTACGGGGTGATGTCGAGGTCGCGGAAGTACGCGCCTCAGGCCGGTCGCACGGCGGTCTCCTTGACCTGAAACGCGCCATTTGCGGCGCGGTTTGCGGTGTTGGCGCGCCCCTTGGATTTCCGTGGCGAGGTTCGCTGACCCGGGGCGGTCATCACGGATTTGGGGCGCGATTTTCCGATTGGGGCGTGAAATTGACGCCCCAAACGCCCAAAACCCGCCCCAAACCGCTGGCAACGCCGGGCCCAGTCCCCAAACCGCAGGCAACACCGGGCCTCGCCCCGAGCGGCGGAGCCCCGAGCGCAGTCGGTGTCAGCTGGATTTCTGCGGCGTGGTTCGCTGTGCCGGGGCGGTCATCGTAGGTTTGGGGCGCGATTTTCCGTTTGGGGCGCGAAATTCACGCCCCAAACGTTCAAACTCGCCCCAAACCGCAGGCAACGCCGGGCCCCGCCCCAATCGGCGCGGCCGCGAGCGCGGTCGGTGTCACCCCCGACGCAGGAGATCACCCCCGCGAACCGGAGAAACCCGTCAGGCCCCGTCGCCGGAGACGCCCCAGCGGCGAAGTGCGGCGCGGCTCGCGCGAGCGGCGTCTTCTTCGTCGTCGATGGGCGCGGCGTCACCCTCGGCGGGGTGCTGATCCTCGGATGCGTCGCCGCCGAACGTGTTCTCGTCGCGGACGGCGGGCCCGGCCGGGTCGGCGGACACCGCGGCGCGCGACCAGAGCGAGGTCGCGTCGGTGTCTCCGCTGAGTGCGGGCCCCTGAGTGCGGTCGTCCTTCGGCTCCCGGGCGTCACCCTCGGACCACCCGTCGAGGTCGAGCGGTTCGGTCGCGCCGGGCTCGACGCTGTCGGGGACGGGCAGCCGGTCGACGTGGATCGCTCCGCTGTCGGCATCCGATTCCTTCGCGTTCGCGAGGGCTTCGGCGAGGGCCTCGGCAGCCGTGGCGCGGTCGCGCTCGGCGGAAAGGTACAGCGAGAGGGCTTCGGGGTCGTAGGCGTCGGTCTGCATCGAGGTGTCGACCGCGGCCGGGGCGGAGACCGGGGGGACGCTCTCGACGAGGGCCATCGCGTCGTCGATGTCGCTGCGCGAGTCGGGCACGATGTGGTCGCCGCGCACGCCGTCGGCCAGGGCGTCGAGCAGGGCGACGGCGTCGGCGACGACGTCGGTCTCGCCGGCGTCGTGGCCGTGCACGAGCCACCGGGCGAACTCGAGCTCGGCGTACAGCCGGGCGCGCTCGCGCAGAAGGGGATCGGGGGAGCGGTCGCCCGCGGCGGCGTATCCGGCGTGCACGTCGTCGGCGGCCAGGGGAGCGGATGCCAACCAGCGCAGGTCCACGGCCGGGTCGCCGACACTGAGCCCGGCCCAGTCGAGGATGCCGACCACGTGGGGGATCTCGTCCTCGTCGTCGGCGAGGAGGATGGAGGAGCTGGTCGCTCCGCCCAGGACGACCGCCGATTCGAAGCGCCACAGGTCGTCGACGTCGAGCGCGCGGCGCCAGCGCAGCATGAGGTCGTCGCTGACGCGTCCGGTCGCATCGGCGCGGTCGAGGAGTCGCTTGACGTCGTCGCGCACCTGCTCGGGGGAGCGCACGGGGAGTCCGTCGGTGCGGACGATCGACACGGGGAGTGCGTGCACGGCGGCCAGGGCTCCGCCGATGGCGGGTGCGTAGCCGGGGCCCTTGGGCAGGTGCGCGGGGTCGATGCGGTAGCCGTCGATGCGGGAGACGATGAGCACGCGCTGCGTTCCGGAGCCGCTTTCTCCGATCACCTCGGGCACGGCGAAGGGGAGGAGGGCGCGGACGCCCGCCGTGAGCGCGTGCAGGGCGCGCGATTCGGCGGCGAGGTCGGGGGCCGCCTCTTCGCCGGCCGGCATGCGGATGACGACCTCGCGCCCGTCGGCGGTGCGCGCGAGAGCGGCATCGAAGCGACCGGCGGCGTTCTCGGTCAGGGCGCTGACGTTCGAGAAGGCTGCACCGGGCAGGGCCGTTGTCGCCGACGCGGCTAAAATGAGGGGCGAGCGTGCCATGCCCCCAGGGTAGGTCGGGCCTTCCTTCACCGGCCCGCGCCACGCCCTTGACCGAGGAGGTCGGTCGTCCGACCGCCGCTTGCCGCCCGCCGTCAGAGAGGTGTTCGATGCCGCGTCCCGCGTCTTCGTCGTCCGAGGTCCGTCCCCCGTTGACCGTGGATCGCGCGGGTGGTGAGCGTGACGACGAAACCTTGCTGGGCCGCCTCCGCGCGGAGCCGGGCACGCGTGTGCTCGCGATCCGTCGAGACGCCGCGCCCCTCCGCGACGGCCGCCTCGCACTCGTGTCGACCACGGAGGTGGACGACGGCGTCGTGACCGAGTGGGCATTCCTCGGACGCACTGCCGACCGCACCGCGGTCGTTCTGGCGGCGTTGAGCGATGGCGCGCCCGACGAGATCGTTCCGGATGCCGAGTGGTCCCCGCTCCGCGCCGCCGGTGGCGACCTGCCCGCCGGCGAAGCCGAACTGCTGACCACCGCCGTCGCTCTGGCGGGGTGGCTGCGCGATGCCGCCTTCTGCCCGGCGTGCGGCTCGGAGACCGAACTGCGCCACGCCGGCTGGTCGCGCCACTGCCCCGTGTGCGGGCGCGAGCACTTTCCGCGCACTGATCCCGCGGTGATCGTGCTCGTGACCTCCGCCACCAGTGACGACCGCATCCTGCTCGGTGCCAACGCCGCCTGGGGCGGGGACCGGTATTCGTGTTTCGCCGGCTTCGCCGAGGCGGGGGAATCGCTCGAAGACGCCGTGTCCCGCGAGGTGGGCGAAGAGGCCGGGGTGCGCTTGCGTGACATCGCGTACCGCGGTTCGCAGGCGTGGCCGTATCCGCGGTCGCTGATGCTCGGCTTCCGCGCGGTGGTCGTGGATGACGCCGAGGCGCAGGCCGACGGCGACGAGATCGTCGAGGTGCGCTGGTTCGACCGTGACGAGATCGGGGCGGCGCTGCGGGGCGAGGGCTCGGCGATGCTTCCGGGACCGGCGTCCATCGCCCGGCGGCTCATCGAAGACTGGTATCGAGGCGTCGCGTGACTTCGCCGCTCGAGGGGCTCGACGAGTACCAGCTCGAGGCCGCCCGCGCGCTGCGCGGTCCGGTGTGCGTGCTCGCGGGGGCGGGTACCGGTAAGACGCGCGTGATCACGCGCCGCATCGCCCACGGCGTCGACACCGGCGCGTACTCGCCGCAGCGCGTGATGGCGGTGACCTTCACGGCCAAGGCCGCGGGAGAGATGCGCGGGCGTCTGCGCGCTCTCGGCGTCTCGGGGGTGTCGGCCCGCACGTTCCACGCGGCGGCCCTGGCACAGGTCAACTTCTTCTGGCCGACGCTCGCCGGCGACCAGGCTCCGTCGATCATCGACAACAAGGTCCGCATGCTCGCGCACGCGGCCGATGGTGTGGGACTCGCTCCCGACACGGCGACCCTGCGCGATGTGGCCTCGGCGATCGAGTGGCGCAAGGTGACCCTGCGGTCGATCGAGCAGTACGCGGCGGACCGCCCCGATGGCGTCGGTCGCCTCGGGGTGGATCAGGTCGTCGCGCTGCAGCGGGCGTACGAGAAGCTCAAGGACGAGCGTCGTCAGATGGACTTCGAGGATGTCCTGCTCACGTGCGCCGGGATGATCGAGGCCGAACCGCGTGTCGCCGCGGCGGTGCGCGAGCAGTACCGGCACTTCACGGTGGATGAGTACCAGGACGTCTCTCCGCTGCAGAACCGGCTGCTCGAGCTGTGGCTCGGGGATCGTCGCGACCTGTGCGTGGTGGGCGACGCGAGTCAGACGGTCTACTCCTTCACCGGCGCCGATGCGCGGTACCTGCTCGATTTCGAGCGCACCCACGACGACGCGCGCGTCGTGCGTCTCGAGCGCAACTACCGCTCCACCGCTCCCGTGCTCGCCGTCGCGAACGACCTCATGCGGGGTCGGGCCGGTGCCCTCGAGCTGAAGGCCGCGAGCGACGACGAGACGCCGACCCCGACGGTCCGCGCCTTCGACGACGACGAAGACGAGGCCGCCGCCGTGGCCCGCTCGATCCGCGACTCGCTCTCGCGCGGCGTCGATCCGCACGACATCGCCGTGCTGTACCGCTCGCACGCCCAGTCGGCGGCGCTGCTCTCTGCTCTGGCGAAGGTGGGCGTCGCCGCGTCGGTGCTGGGCGGGCGCAAGTTCTTCGACCTGCCCGAGGTGCGTCAGGCGCTCATGGCTCTGCGGGCGGCGTCCGTGGCGCCGCTCGAGACGGGCTTCCTTCCGACGGTGCGCGATGTGCTGCGCAGCGTCGGGCTCACCGACGACCCGCCCGAGGCGGGCGGTGCCCTGCGCGAGGCGTGGGAGGCGCGGGCGGCTCTGCTGCGGCTGGCCGAGGAGGCCCCCGCGGGCACGGATCTGCGCGCTTTCACCGACGACCTGCAGGCGCGCGCCCGCGATCAGCACGAGCCGACCACCCGCACGGTGACGCTGGCGACGCTGCACGCGGCGAAGGGTCTGGAGTGGGATCACGTGTACCTCGTGGGAGTCAGCGAAGGGCTCCTGCCGATCTCGTACGCGAAGACGTTCGAGGCGGTCGACGAGGAGCGACGCCTCGCGTACGTGGGCGTCACGCGGGCCGCGCGAACGTTGTCGGTGAGCTGGGCGCGGGGCCGAGGTCGGGGTGAGCGGTCTCCGTCGCGATTCCTTCGGGAGATCGGCAGTGGCAGTCTGCGCTCGGCTGATGCAGCGTCCAGGCCCGCCGGAACGAGTCGCCGCGCAAGTGCAACGACCTCGTCGTCCGCCCGATCGGAGCGGTGAGCAAGAACCGCGCCGCCCGACCGGCCTCGGCGGCGAGGGCCACGTCGACCTCGGGTCGGGGTCTGCCGATCAGCTGGGCGGCCACCGTGGCCCAGTCCGGGTCGTGGCGGCGCTGATCGGCGTCGAGGCAGGCCAGGCATGCGGTTCGTCCCGGCGCCACGACGGGGCCGATGCGGGCGCCTGACCCGTCGAGGACGAGGGGCACGTGGGTCACGTCGTCGCGGACGAGCGGCCCCGCCCGTCGCGGGTCGACCCGGTGAGCGGCCAGCAGAACGACCTGCGTTCCGGGGGCGACGTCTTCGGTCGCCGGTCCTGCCCAGGGAACGACCCGCGTGCGGGCGGGCAATGCCGCCAGCACGGCGCGAGTCGCCCGCGCCGGCAGATCGTCGTCGACGTGAAGGGCGAGGGGTGGATGCCGCGTCCTCCGCGCCAACGCCGGCGCGACCGCCGCGAGGAAGGCGTCGGCCTCGCCGTCCCCGGCCCCGTGCACGCGGGCGAGGCCTCGCACAGCGGCCGAGTTCGTCCCCTCGGCCAGGGCCGCGACGACGACGTCGACCCACGAGCCGGTGAACGGCGAGACGGCCACCGCGGGGGCACCGAATTGGACGCTCCCGTCGGCGCGCCAGAGCGGGGGAGCGGCGGAATCGAGTCGGATCATCGCCCGATCATCGCGTCGCTCGAGATCCCGGATGCCGTTGTCCCCAGGGCGAAAACGGCGAAACGCCCGTGGGGAGGAACGTCGTCCTCCCCACGGGCGTCAGCTCGAAGCCGGCTCGGCGCTCACAACAGCGCCCGGCCCGCGTCACAACGGGTCCGCCGCGTACAACGGCCATCCGCGCCCCGGGCCCGCGTCACACCGGGCGCTGGTCTCCCGGAGCCGCTCCATCGTCATCGCCGCGGTCGCGTCCGGCGTCACCCGCCGCGTCGCCCGCGCTCCCGGCATCCGGTCTCCCGGCATCCGGGCCCGCAGTGCCGGGCGTCCCGGCATCCGGGCTCTCGCTCTCGGCGTCGCGTCGTCCGCCGTCGGCTTCCTCGGCGAGCAGCTGCGCGAGCGCGTCGTCCATCGCGTCGGAGGGGGCCGCTTCTCCGCGCGAGGCGGCCGTCAGGCGCGCGATGAGTGCCGCGGGGTCGTCGATGTCCTCCGACGACGGCATGAGGTCGGGGTAGTCCCACAGCCCGTCGCGACCGTCGACGCCGACCGCGTCGGTGACGGCGCGCCACATGGCCGCGGCCTCGCGCATGCGGCGGGGGCGCAGCTCGAGGCCGACCAGGGCGCCGAGCGCCTGCTCGGCGGGCCCGCCCACCGCGCGGCGGCGGCGCACGGCCTCGGCGATGCGTCCGGCCGAGGGCAGCCGCGAGGTGGCGTCCTCGGTGACGACGTCGACCCAGCCTTCGATCGTGGCGAGCAGGTTCTCGAGGCGCGTGAGCGCCGCGGTCTGCTCTTCGGAGCGCTCGGGCAGCAGCGCGCCGCTCTCGAGGGCGCCGCGCAGTTCTTCGGGCTGCGTCGGGTCGAAGCGCGAGGCGAGGTCTTCGAGGGCGGCGGTGTCGACGTGGATGCCGCGGGCGAAGTCGCGCACCTGCGAGATGACGTGCAGGCGCAGCCACCGGGCGTGACGGAACAGGCGCGCGTGAGCGAGTTCGCGGGTCGCGAGGTAGAGGGCCAGCTGATCCTCGGGGATCTCGAGGTCGCGACCGAAGTCGGCGAAGTTCTGAGGCAGGATCGCGGCGTCACCGTCGGGCATGACGGGGATGCCGACGTCTCCGCCACCGACGACCTCTGTCGACAGGCGGCCGACGACCTGGCCGAGTTGGGTGGCGAAGAGCGACCCGCCGACGGTGCGCATGAGGCGACCGGCTCCGGCGATCATCTCCTGCATGTCGTCGGGGGCCTGCTGTCCGAGGGCCGCGGTGAGCGCGTCGGCGATGCTGGTCGCGACGGGCTCGGCGAGCTCCTGCCAGACGGGCAGGGTCGCGCTCACCCAGGCGCCGCGGGTGACGGCGCGCGGGGGACGGGGGAGGTCGCTGATCGAGGTGGCCTCTCCCAGCCACAGCGCCGCGAGGGTGAACGCCTGGTCGATGTCGGTGCGCTGACCGGTGGTCACGCCCAGGCCGTCCTGGTTGGCGATGTGCAGGGCCTGGCGCTCGGCCAGGCTCCAGTCGACGCCGTCGTTGGTGCCGGCGAAGGCGCCCTGCAGCTGCGCCATGACCGCCTGCAGCATCGCGGGATCGATCTGCATGCCCGACAGCCGCGAGAGCTGTTCGGGGTCGATCCCGCTGACATCGCCTGACATGAGACGGCGCATGAGTTCTTGGAACTCGTCCTCGGGGCTCCGGTCGCCGCCGGGGTTGTCGTCTGCCACTTCAGCCGCCTTTCAGCCAGGTCTGGGGGAACGAGTCCTACGCTAGTCGCACGCTTCCCCGCATCTGTCGGCCCGGCCTCTCGCCGCTTACGCCGCGCGCGAACGACCCGGCAAAGGATTGAGACCGTGACCCTGTTCGATGAGAACGTCTCCGTCGTGCCCGCCCCTCGACAGCGGTGGAGGCGCGGCACCGTCGTCGGCGTCTGGTCGCTCACGATCGCCGTCATCGTGCTGTTCGTGATGACGTTCCTGCCCTCGGCGTACGTCATCCAGCAGCCCGGCCCCGTCTACAACACGCTCGGGACCACCGCGTCGGCCGACGGTCAGCAGGTGCCCCTGATCACCGTGCCCGACGAGAAGGACTCCACCAGTACCGGTCAGCTCGACCTGCTGACCGTCCAGGTGAGCGGCAACCGCGAGCACACTCCGTCGTGGATCGAGTTGGCCTCGGCCTGGTTCGACAGCTCGCGCGCCGTCGTCCCGATCGACCGCATCTTCCCCGCGGGGCAGAGCACCGAGCAGCGCAACACCGAGAACGCCGCCCTCATGACCGACTCGCAGCTCGAGGCGAGCGCCGCGGCCCTCCGGCAGCTCGGGTACGACGTCCCGCAGGAGATCGCCGTCGGCACGATCGACGACTCCGGGGCCGCGAAGGGCCTGCTGCAGCAGAACGACGTCATCACCTCCGTCGACGGGGCGGCGGTTTCGAACATCGACGACGTTCGCGCCGCCGTGCAGAAGGCCGCCGGAGCCCCGGTCACCGTCGGGTACGAGCGCGATGGCACGGCATCCACCGTCCAGGTCACGCCCCGGCAGACCGATGTGAACGGTCAGACGCAGTACCTGTTGGGCGTCGGACTGATGATGACGTTCGACCTCCCCGTCGACGTGAAGATCCAGCTGAACGATGTGGGCGGCCCGAGCGCCGGCATGATGTTCGCGCTCGGCATCATCGACAAGATGTCGACCGGCGACCTGACCGGTGGCCAGCACATCGCCGGCACCGGCACGATCGACGCCGACGGCAATGTGGGCCCGATCGGCGGCATCCGTCAGAAGCTCTACGGAGCTCGGGATGCCGGGGCCACCTGGTTCCTCGCCCCTGAGGCGAACTGCAACGAGGTCGTGGGGCACGTGCCCGACGGCATCCGGGTGTTCTCGACGTCGACGCTGAAGCAGTCGCTCGCCGTGCTCGAGACCATCCGCGACGGGGGCGATCTCGACGCCCTGCCGACGTGTACTTCGTGATCGTCCTTTCACGGCGAACCCCAGGCGGGGCGCGCCTAGGATGGACGGGTGACCACGACCTCGGCGCCGAATCAGGCCACGCCTCCTAACCGCTCTCGACGGATCATCTCGATCACTCTGGCGGTGATCGCAGCGCTCGTCGTGGCGTTCTTCGTCTTCGCGAACTTGTACTCCGACTGGCTGTGGTTCTCGCAGCTGGGCTTCACCACCGTGCTGACCACCCAGTGGATCGGCCGCAGCGTGATGTTCGTCGTCGGTTTCGTCGCGATGGCGTTGCCCGTGTGGGGCGTCATCCAGCTCGCCTACCGGCTGCGGCCGGTGTACGCGCGTCTGAGCTCGCAGCTCGACCGCTATCAAGAGGTCGTCGAGCCGCTCCGCCGCCTGGCGATGTGGGGCATCCCGATCTTCTTCGGCTTCTTCGCGGGCTTCGCCGCTTCCGCCCAGTGGGAGACCACGTGGCTGTGGTTCAACGGCGTCTCCACCTCCACCACCGACCCCCAGTTCGGTCTCGACACCGGTTTCTACCTGTTCGGGATGCCGTTCTACGCCGCCGCCCTCGGCTTCGCGTCCGCGGTGGTGCTGGTGTGCCTCCTGCTCACGGGCGTGGTCTCGTACCTGTACGGCTCGGTGCGCGTCGGCCAGCGCGAGCTGCGCATCTCGAAGGCCGCGCGCATCCAGCTCGCGATCCTCGCCGGCCTCTACCTGCTGCTGCAGGGTGCGAGCCTCTGGCTCGACCGTTTCCGCACGCTCGTCGAGCCGTCGGAGCGCATCACCGGTCCTGGCTACGTCGGCACGAACGCCGTCATCCCCGGCCAGACGATCCTCGCGATCGCGGCCGTCATCGTGGCCCTCGCGTTCTTCGTCACGGCGTTCCTCGGTCGCTGGCGCTACCCGCTGATCGGTACCGCGCTGCTGGTCGTCTCGGCGATCGTCGTCGGCGCCGCCATCCCGTGGGCGGTGACCACGTTCCAGGTGCGTCCGAACGAGCTCGCTCTCGAGAGCCAGTACTACCAGCGCAACCTCGACGGGACGAAGGCCGCGTACGGTCTCGACAACATCGAGAAAGAGAACTTCCAGGCCACCACGACGGCCCAGGCGGGTCAGCTGCGCAACGACGCTGAGTCCACCGCGCAGCTGCGCATCATGGACCCCGCGATCATCGGCCCGACCGTGCGCCAGCTCGAGCAGTACCGCGCGTACTACCAGTTCAACACTCCGCTCGACGTCGACCGCTACACGATCAACGGCCAGACGCAGGACACCGTGGTGTCGCTGCGCGAGCTGAACATCGGTCAGCTCGGCGACGCGGCCTCGTGGCAGAACACGACCCTCGTCTACACGCACGGCTACGGCATGGTCGCGGCGGCCGGTAACGAGCGCACCGCCGACGGCGACCCGGTCTTCCTCGAGCAGGCCATCCCCGGCACCGGCTTCCTGACCGACCTCAACTACGAGCCGCGGGTCTACTTCGGCGAGCAGTCGCCCCCGTACTCGATCGTCGGCGGCCCCGAGGGCGGCGAGAATATCGAGCTCGACTACCCGCTCGGCGCCGACGGCGGCAACGAGACGCGCACGACCTTCGCCGGTAACGGCGGCCCCAGCGTCGGCAACGTCTTCAACCGCCTCATCTACGCGCTGAAGTTCCAGTCGGAGCAGATCCTGTTCTCGGACTACGTCAACTCCGACTCGCAGATCCTCTACGACCGCAACCCCAAGCAGCGCGTGCAGAAGCTCGCGCCGTACCTGACGCTCGACAGCGACCCGTACCCCACGGTCGTCGACGGGCGCATCAAGTGGGTCATCGACGGCTACACCACGAGCGCGAACTACCCGTACTCCTCGGGCGTCTCGCTCTCGCGGGCGATCGCCGACTCGAACAACCCGGCTCCGACCTACGCGTTGGATGACATCAACTACATCCGCAACTCGGTCAAGGCCACGGTCGACGCCTACGACGGTTCGGTGAGCCTGTACGCGTGGGACGACCAGGACCCGCTGCTCAAGGCGTGGCAGAACATCTACCCCACGACCGTCAAGCCGTGGACCGACATGTCGGCCGACCTCATGAGCCACGTGCGCTACCCGACCGACCTGATGAAGGTCCAGCGCTCGATGCTCGGCGTGTACCACGTCGACGACGCGCGTTCGTTCTTCCAGCAGGACAACCGCTGGACGACCCCGAACGACCCGCAGGACCCCGCGACCTTCCAGCCGCCGTACTACCTGACGATGAAGATGCCGAACCAGGACGACCCGTCGTACTCGATGTTCACGAGCTTCATCCCGGCGTCTCAGGGCGGGCAGGCGAGAAACGTGCTCACGGGCTATCTCGCCGTCGACTCCAATGCGGGTAATCAGCAGGGGACGAAACGCGACGACTACGGCAAGCTCCGAATGCTCGTGATCGATTCGTCGACCACGGTGCCCGGACCCGGCCAGGTGCAGAACACGTTCGACTCCGATACGAACGTCTCGTCGCAGATCAACATTTTGAAACAGGGGCAGTCGCAGGTGCTCAACGGCAACCTGCTGACCCTCCCGGTCGGTGGCGGTCTGTTGTACGTGCAGCCGGTGTTCGTGCAGTCGTCGGGTGATACGAAGCTCCCGCAGCTGAGACGCGTGCTGGTCGCCTTCGGCAACAAGATCGCGTTCGAGAACACGCTCAGCGAGGCGCTCGACACGTTGTTCGGCGGTGATTCCGGCGCGAATACGGGCGACGAGACCGTCACCCCGACCGACCAGAACAGCGGTTCGGGCGGATCCTCGGGCACCCCGGCTCCGACGGGCGACTACGCGGCTGCCCTGCAAGAGGCGCGCGACGCGCTCACGGCACGTCAGGCGGCGCTCACGAGCGGCGACCTCGCGGGCTTCGCGACGCAGGACGCCCGCCTCACCGCGGCCGTCCAGCGCCTGCTCGACCTCGAGTCGCAGGGCCAGGGCGGCACGGCCAGCACCACGCCGACCCCGGCTCCCTCGGCCACGCCCGCGGGCTGATCGATCCCTCGGCGCCGGCGTCCCGCTTCCCGCGGGGCGCCGGCGTCGTCGTTCCCGCCGCCGCCGCCTACGGCGCGTTCCCGCACCGCGCTCACGTGCGCGCCGCGCGCCCCCTGGATGCGCGAGACTGCATCGCGCTGATAAACCCGCGTCAGGCTGACGCCCTCTCGTCAGGAAGTTGCCGTCTCGCCGGCCCGAGCGCCCCCGCCGCGCTCGCGCGCCGCAGCGCCCCACGCCGCAACGCTCGCGCGCCGGAGCGCCGCACGCGCTCACGCGCTGAGGAACCACCACCAGATCAGCAACATCGTGGTGCCGAAGCCGGCGATCTGGTTCAGCCACAGGAAGCGGTTCCAGCCGGCGGTGGCGCGGTCGCTCTCGGCATCGGTGACGTTCCGGTACGGCCAGCACACGACGAGGTAGGGCACCACGAGCGCGGCGGCCAGGGGCCCGGGCCAGGCGGTGAACAGCATGGCCACCCCGGCGAGGGCGTAGGCGACGAGGGCGAAGCGCACGGTCCATCGGGCTCCGCGGGCGGTCGCGATCGACGAGATGTCGGCGGCGCGGTCGGCTTCGACGTCCTGCACTGCACCGAAGGCGTGCGAGGCGATGCCCCAGAGCGCGAACGCGATCAGCACGAACACGAGTTGCGGCGTCCACACGGCGCCCGCGAGTACGAGCCCGTACACGGCGGGCGAGAAGAAGTGGATGCTGCTCGTCATCGAGTCGGCGAACGGGCGCTCCTTGAGCCGCAGCGGCGGCGCGGAGTAGAACACGACGAAGAACAGGCTGAGCGCGAGCACGAGCCACGACAGCGGCGACCCGATGATGACGAGGTACACGACAAACGGCAGGCACGACAGCGCCGAGGCCCACAGTGTGATGGGGTGCATGCGCTTGGCGAGCACGGCGCCGTGTGTGCCGCCCTTGCGGGGGTTGCGCAGGTCGGACTCGTAGTCGAACACGTCGTTCACGCCGTACATCGCGAGGTTGTAGGGAACGAGGAAGAACAGGATGCCGATGATCAGCGTCGCATCGATCGTCCGCGTGGTCAGCAGGTAGGCGGCGGCGAACGGGAAGGCGGTGTTGATCCAACTGACCGGTCGCGACGACACGAAGAGCTCCCGCAGCACGCGGCCGGGGGTGAGGGCGGCGGGGGCGGTCATGCGGTGTCCTTCGAGGGCAGGGGAGCGAAGAGGGTGAACAGCGCCGGCACGAGGAACGCCGCGCACAGGGGGTAGGCGAAGTCTTCGAGGGGGGCGAGCCCGAGTTTCAGGCCGCTGAGGTGCTCTTGAGGATACGAGAACAGGTCGACGGCGATCATGAGGTTGTCGAACACGAGCGTCAGGCCCACCAGCACGAGTGCCGTCAGAGCGGAGGATGCCATCCGCTGACGGAACCGCGGCCGCCGGAGCGTGGCGAGGGTGACGAGGAGGGTGACGACGACGAACGGCAGCACGATGAGCGGGTAGGTCACGCGGACCGCCTCTCGACCGCCGGGGTGTCCGTGCGGCGAGTCCGTGCGGCGGCGCGCCGCTCGAACACGGCGAACATCACGACCGCGAGGTAGCTCAGGAACAGCAGGAAGAAGAGCTCTTCGAGCGGCAGGTGCGGGGCGAGCATCACCCCGACGAACAGCGGGCTCTCACCCTTGACGAAAACGCCCGTGGCGATGCCGACGAGGTCCCACGCGAGGAAGAACACCGTCCCGCCCAGCACCGCCATCGTGGTGCGGAGAGGAGCGACCCGCAGCGCGAGCGAGTACTTCCCATCGATCAGCATCATGCCGATCAGCGAGAAGAGGATCGCGCCCAGGTAGATCCCCGGCACCTCAGACCGCCGCGCGCGCGGGTTCCGCCAGGGGACCGGCGGTGGTGTCGCCCGTCAGGCGCTTGACCACGAGCTCGGCCGAGATGAGGCACATGGGCAGGCCGATGCCCGGCAGCACCGAGGTGCCGGCGTAGTAGAGGTTGTCGACCTTGCGCGAGCGGTTCTTGGGGCGGAAGATCGCGCTCTGGTTGAGCGTGTGCGCGAGTCCGAGCGAGTTGCCGTGCCAGGCGTGCAGGTCTTCTTTGAAGTCCTCGGGCGCGATGGTCTTGCGCACGACGATCCGCTCGGCGAGATCCGGGATGCCGGTCCATTCGCCGATCTGCGCGATGACGCGATCCGCGGCCTTCTCGATGCGCTCGTCGCCGGCGCCCGAGACGCCTCCGCGGCCGCTGTCGGGGTCGGCGGGCACGGGGACGAGGACGAACAGGTTCTCGTGTCCCTCTGGCGCGACGGAGTCGTCTGAGGCGCTGGGGCGGCAGATGTAGATCGACGCGGGGTCGGGGATCTTCTTGTTCTCGCCGAAGATCGCGTCGAAGTTGGTGTGCCAGTCGTCGGTGAACAGCAGCGTGTGGTGGGTGAGCTGCGGCAGCTCGCCCGTGACGCCGAGCAGAAGCAGCAGGGCGCCGGGGCTCGGCACCTTGTCCTTCCACCACTTCTCGGGGTACTGGCGGTCCTTCTCTTCGAGCAGCTCGTTCTCGGTGTGGTGCAGGTCGGCGCCCGAGACCACGGCATCCGCTGCGAAGATCCGGCCGTCGGCGAGGCGCACGCCGCGCGCGGTGCCCGACTCGGTGATGATCGCCTCGACGGGTGCCGAGGTCTCGATCGTGACGCCGCGCTCGCGCGCGAGCTTCTCAATCGCGGTGATGATCTCGGTCATGCCGCCCTTGGGGTAGAGCACGCCGTCGCCCAGGTCGAGGTGGCTCATCAGGTGGTACAGGCTCGGCACCTCGAAGGGCGATCCGCCGAGGAACACCGCGGGGTAGGCGAGGATCTGCTGCAGCCGCGAGTTGGTGAAGTCGGTGGTGACGCGCTTCCACAGGGTGCGCGTGAGCAGGGGGATGAGGGTGGGCAGGCGCTTCACCAGCGCGGGGTCGCGCAGGCCCTTGGTCGACGAGTACGGGTCGTAGAGGAACTTCGACGTCGACAGCTCGTAGGCGTCTTTCGCGGAGTCGAGGTACGCGTCGATGTTGTCGCCCGAGCCGGGCTCGTGCTTCTCGAACAGCGCGCGAACGGCCTCGCGACCCGACACGATGTCGATCGGCTCGCCCTTTCCGGGAGGGCCGTAGACGCGGTACGCCGGGTCGAGGCGCACGAGGTCGAGCTGTTCGGCGGCGCTCGTGCCGAGCAGGCGGAAGAAGTGGTCGAACACCTCGGGCATGAGGTACCAGCTGGGGCCGGTGTCGAAGCGGAAGCCGTCTTTCTCCCACGAGCCCGCGCGGCCACCGAGGGCGTCACGCGCCTCGAAGAGGTGGACGTCGTGTCCGCGGTCGGCGAGCAGTGCTGCGGTACCGAGACCGGCGATCCCGCCTCCGACGACGACGATGCGCTGGGCGCTCATGAGCGTGAACCTTTCGGGGGGCGGCCCAGTAGGGCGCGGGCGGCGAGGGTGGCTTTGACACCGTCGGGAACGCGGACGCGCGGGGCGCCGGCGGGGGAGGAGCGGAGGCGGCGAGAGAGTTCCGCGAACAGGTCATGCGCCGTGGTGACGGCGGCGCGGCAGTCGGGTGGCAGGTGGGGGATGACGGATGCCGCGGCGGCGAGGTCGGCGTCGATGCGATCGAGAACGGCCACTCGGCGTTCGTCGTCGGCCGCGCCGTCGAGGTAGTCGCGGCCGAGGCGGTCGGCGTCGTCGGCGAGGTCGCGGAGGAAGTTCACGTCTTGGAACGCCGCGCCCAAGCGCCGTGCGCCGTCGACGAGGTCGGCGGCGGGTCGGGCGGGTGCCGACATCCCGGCGTTGAGGAACACCTGCAGGCACATGAGCCCGACGACCTCGGCCGAGCCGTAGACGTAGGCGTCGTGCGAGAGGTCGTCGTGCTCGGCGGTGTCGAGGTCGGTGCGCATCGACGCGAAGAACGGGGCGATGAGTTCTTCGGTGATGCCGCACTCGCGCGCTGTCCGGGCGAACGCGTGGACGACGAGGTTGGCGCTGAAGCCGGTGGTGATGGCATCCCGAACCTCGTTCTCGAGGCCGTCGAGCACCGCGCGTTCCCGCTCGGGACTGAGCCCCGCGTCGTGGGCGGGTCCGTCGACGATCTCGTCGGCCACCCGCACGAGGGCGTAGATGTTGCGCACGTGCGGGCGCGGGCGGGGCCCGAGCAGGCGCGCGGCGATGCCGAACGAGGTGGAGTAGCGATTGATCACCGCGGCGGCGGCGTCGTCCGCGGTCTGGGAGTACAGCTCGAGGCCCGTGGGCGCATGACTCACGGAATGCGCTCCTGCACGGCTTTCACGAGGTCGCGCAGCATGTCTTGGCACGCGGCCGGCACCGTCGAGGAGTCGACGATGATGAGGGCCTCTTCGAGCGTGTCGAGGATGAGGCATTCGAGTTCGGCGCGGGCGCCCGACTCGGAGAGGGCCTCTTGGGCGGCGCGCACCGCAATCGGACCGGTGTGGGCCTGGGCGAGCGCTTCGCTGACCTCGGGCCACTTCGGTGTCTTGCGGGCGAGCGAGATGAGGTGCGTCTTCTTCGCCTCGCGCAGGTCGCAGCCCTCTTCTTTGCCCGATACCGCCGACGAACCGAAGGCGCCGATGAGGTCGTCGACCAGCTGGTACGCGAGTCCCAGACGCTGGCCGAACCGCTCGAGCGCGTAGATCGAGGGGCTCGGGGCTCCCGCGATGAGGGCTCCGGCCTGCAGCGGTGCCGAGAACGAGTACGCGGCGGTCTTGTCGCGCGTGGTGCGCAGCACCGCCTCGGAG
Source organism: Microbacterium sp. Leaf203 (assembly GCF_001421275.1). NCBI lineage: Bacteria > Bacillati > Actinomycetota > Actinomycetes > Micrococcales > Microbacteriaceae > Microbacterium > Microbacterium sp. Leaf203. The sequence continues at coordinate 69,954 of NZ_LMKF01000031.1, forward strand.
TCGACCTCGCCCGACGAGACGGCGTGCTCCACGTCCGAGAGCTCGCCCATCGCCGAGATGAGAACGGCGTCGTCGAGCATCTCGAGCAGCGGCTGGCGCATGCGGTCGGGGAGTTGTGCGAGGGCGATCATGCGTCCGGCCTCGTGCAGCAGCAGGTCACCGGCGAGGATCGCGGCCGCGTCTCCGAGCAGGGCCGAGCCGTCGGCATCCGCCCCCTTCATCAGACCCCGCTGGCGGAACTCTCCGCCGATGTTGGGCACGCCGCGGCGTTCGGTGTCGTGATCGATCACGTCGTCGTGGATGACGAACGCCGTGTGCAGCAGTTCGAAGGCCGCGGCGACCTGGTACACGCCGATGCGGTGTTCGTCGTCGCCGTAGAGCGTCTCGAAGGCCGAGACGACGAGCAGGGGACGGAAGCGCTTTCCGCCTTCGGTTGCCCGACGGATGGCGGATGCCAGGTACCGGGCGCCGTCGCCCAAGGTGGTGGCGCGCCGCTGAAGGCGCGAGAGCGCCCCGTCGATCTCGCGGTCGATGCCCTGACGGGCGACGGGGGTGGATTCGAGACTGATCATGAGGCGCGCCTCACGGTGTGAGGCGTCTGGAAGAGGTGCAGTTGCTGCGCCTGCAGGACGAGCCAGGGGCTGAACGCCCACGGCGTCGACTCGAGAGACGCGGCGAGTTCGAGCGGGTCGACCCAGCGGTACTCGGCGACCTCGTCGGGGTTGGGCTCGGGGTCGACGTCGGCGCGGGCGATGTACACGGGGCAGATCTCGTGTTCGACGATGCCGCTGGCGTCGACGGCGCGGTAGCGGAAGTTCGGGAGGGCCAGCTCGAGGTCGCGGATGACCAGGCCGACCTCGTGCTCGGCGCGGCGGTGCACCGCCGCGAGCGAGGCTTCGGAGGGGCCGGGGTGGCCGCAGAACGAGTTCGTCCAGACGCCGGGCCACGTCTTCTTGTGAAGGGCGCGGCGCGTGACGAGCACTTCGTCCGCGGAGTTGACCACGTGGCACGAGAACGCCAGGTGCAGAGGTGTCTCGGTGTCGTGCACGGTAGCCTTGGGCGCCGTGCCGATCTCGTTGCCGAAGTCGTCCAGGAGGACGACATATTCGGTCTCGCTCATCGTGCCTCCCGTTTGCTAGTTTAGCTAGCGATGTAGGCTTGACTATACCGACGCCGAAAGGGGGTGTCCACCGTGACGAAAGCCGTGTCGGCCTCTGGTACAAGGCCCGCCGTGACCCACACTTTACGCGCCGTCCAGACCCTCAGCGACGCCCTCGACCGCATGCACTCGGGCATGAAGGGCGAGATGGACATGAACGCCAGTGACCTCGCGACGCTGCGCATGCTCACCATCCGCGAGTACCGCGGTCAGATGGTCAGCCCGCACGATGTGGCGAGCCACCTGCGCATCTCGACCGCGTCGACCACCAAGCTCATCGACCGCCTCGTCGCCTCTGGCCATCTCGAGCGTCTGCCGCACCCCTCGGACGGGCGGGCCCGCGTGGTCGTGCTGACCGACAAGTCGCGCCGCGAGTTCTTCCAGCACTTCGGCGTGCACCTGGGCGCCATGCGCGATGTCGCCGAACGCTTCGACGACGGCGAACTCGACACCATCGTGGCGTTCATGGACTCGCTCACCGAGTCCATCACCACCGAAGACTGACCGGCGAAGCAGTAAGGCCCCCGGGGCGTCACCCCCGCGCGACTCGCACGCCCACGTCGTCGAACGCATCCCGCTGACGCCCGCCCCGCCGCGCGGTCGCCCGCACCTGCGCAGGGGCGTCCGACCATCCGCCGCCGCGGAACACGCGCGCGTCGCTCTCGCCCTCGGGGTCGTACAGGTTGGCGCACCATTCCCACACGTTGCCGAGAGTGTCGAAGAGTCCGTGGAGGTTCGGCATCCGTCCTCCGACGTCCGCCGGGGCGGTCAGGCCGTCGGCGGCCGTCCAGGCCACCTCGCGAACCGGTCCGTAGGCCGATGACGTCGAACCCGCGCGGCACGCGTACTCCCACTCGTCTTCGGTGGGCAGGCGAAAGCCGTCCGAGTCGGGGTCGCCCGTCACGACCTCTCCGTCGAACGAGTAGACGGGGTCGAGGCCTTCCCATTCGCTCAGCGCGTTGCAGAGACGAATCGCGCGGAGCCAACTCAGCTGCGTCGCGGGGCGTCGCGGATGGCGGGACGGGATGCCGAGCAGTTCCGCGATCTGTTCTTCGGTGATGGCGTAGACGCCGATCTCGAAGCTGTCGACGACGATCTCGCGTCGTTCGGCGCCCCGCAGATCCCCGCGCCGTACGCGGCCGGCGGGGATGCGCGCCATCTCGACGTCGGTCACGCGAGTTCCACCATCCAGAGGTCGCTGTCGCCGGTGATGAACAGGCGCATCTCGTCGGCGTCGAAGGTGCAGTTGCTGACGACGTGGGGGGTCGGGATGACGCCCAGGCGCGCGCCGGTCCCGTCGACGATGACGACGCCCGCTTCGCTCGAGATCCAGAGCCAGTCGCGGCTGTCGACGACGAACCCGTCGGGGATGCCGGCATCCACCGTCGCGAAAGTGCGCGGGGCGCCGAGGCTCTCGCCATTCCAGCTGCACGCGACGACGCGGGGGAGCCGTTCGGCGTTGGACTCGGCGACGTAGAGAGTGCTTTCGTCGCGGCTGAAGGCCAGTCCGTTGGGCTGGTCGAGGTCGATCATGCGCTGCAGGCCGTCGCCGTCGCGCCAGCGGTAGACGCTCTGGTGGGGGAGTGCGGGGTCGGCGGGGTATCCCTCGCGCGGATCCGAAATGCCGTACGTGGGGTCGGTGAACCAGATCCAGCCGTCGGATGCCACGACCAGGTCGTTCGGGGAGTTCAGTGGCTCGCCCTCGAAGGCGTCGACGAGCAGCTCGGTGCCGTTCTCGTCGGTGCGGCTGATGCCGCGGCGCCCGTGTTCGGCCTGGACGAGGCGGCCGTCGGCATCCATCGCGTTTCCGTTGGCGAAGTTCGAGCGGTCGCGCACCGTGACGATCGAGCCGTCGTCGCGCCACGCGAGGGTGCGCCGGCCGATCACGTCGCTGAACACGAGGGAGCGCTCTTCGGGCCACCAGACCGGTCCCTCGGCCCAGGTGGCGTCGGCGTAAAGAGACAGCAGCCGCGAGGTGGGCGGCAGGACGGCGCTGAGGCGTTCGTCCCACACGCGGGGAGGGGCGACGTCGACCGTCTCGGGGGAGCGGGCGCTCTGCAGGATCTGACCGTCGAGGGGAATGCGGGGCATGGTCCCAGTCAAACGTGCGGGGGCCGCCGGGTGGGGCGGCTTGACGCGCTCAACCGAACGGGTGGGCGGTGGGCGCGGCCGGCGACGTGGCGAACTGGATGAGCACCTGCAGGCACGGCTCGTCGCCGACGGTGCCCGAGAGGTGTCCGGCCGTGCCGTCGACCTCGGTGGTGTCGGTGTCTTGCCCGAAGTGGATGTCGCCGGGTCCCATCTCGACGCGCGAGCCGTCTTGCGTCTCGAGGAACCAGCGCCCCCGCAGCGGGATCACCCACTGCGGATGAGGGGAGGGATGCCACTGCCCCACCCACCCGACCGGCAACGCCGCGAAGAGCACGGCCGACACCTCGCCGGGGAACGGCCGCATCCACTGCGGGTCGGCTCCGCCGCCGACGCTCTGCATCCCGAATCCCCGTAGGACGGATTCGTCGAGCCGGCTCTTGCCGTCGAGTCCGGTCCACATGTGGACGAACGGCAGCGTCGGCGGGGTGTCGGCGTCACGCCCGTCGTTGTCGCGGGGAGCGGTGGTGGTCGTGTCCATGGCTCGAGTCAACCGCGCCGAGCCCGGGGGAGCGCAGGGTTGACGGAGGGGGAGGGATGCCGGTGCCGGTGCCGGTGCCGGCGCAGGCGCTTACGAACAAAGAAGGGGCGCCGCCGACCGAAGTCGACGGCGCCCCTTCAGGAACGAGTGGTGCGTCAGGCCTTGCCCTCGGCGCGATTGCGACGAACCGTGGTGGCCACGGCGATCGTGCCACCGGCGAGCGCGAGAGCGCCGCCGCCGACCCACAGACCGAGCATCGAGTTGGCGTCGAAGCCGGTCGCGGGGAGGCCGGTGTTGCCGCCCGCGTTGTTCGAGCCGCCAGCGGTGCCGCCCGTGGGCGTGGCTGAAAGCGTGTAGGTTCCACGGGCGTCAGCGGGGAGCGTGACAACCGCGGTCGCGTTGCCGGAGGCGTCGGCGACCTTCGTGATCGACTTGGAGCTGACGGGCAGGTTCGCCGTGGCGAGGCCGGCCTGGTTGGCGTTGTAGCCGACGAGGACGAAGTTCACGGTGGCGCCGGGAGCCACGTTGAACGTGACCGGGCCGTTGTTGGTGATCGTCACGGTCTGCGTGCCGGGAGCGGTGGGGACGTACGCCTGAGCCACGGCGGGGGCTGCGAAGAGCAGCGCGCCGGCGAGGGCCGCGGTGACGCCAGCCTTCTTGAGGTTGAGCTTCATGAGTGCCTGCTTTCGAATCCGGGCTACCGGGAGGTGGTGGTCCGCGTCCGTGCTATCCCGATGGAGCTGCAAGGGGAAGGACAACAATGAAGCGGTGGGTGGTGCTAGACCCTTTCTGAGTATTGCCTAGGTTTTCCCTGGATTGCAAATTGTCAAGGTTTCGACTACGTAAATTTACGCTGACGCGCAGTCGGCGGCGCATTTACGCAGTCGCATGTTCACTGCAAGGTTGCGATTCCGGTGGCTTCGCAGGTTGCTTTGACCGTCGGGTCGATTCCCGCGTCGGCCGTCGGGGTCACGAATGCCTCCGCTTTTGACGCCGTCGTCGTTGCGCGCACGGTCACGGTCAGGTCGGCCGACGACTGGGGAAGAAGTTGGAACCCAAAGGTCAGCACCTGACGCCCCTCGAAAGTCCCGGTCGAGGGACCCGTCCCGGTCGCGGTCTCGGCCGACACAAGTTCGAACCCCTCGGGGAGGTAGACGTTGTTGACGACGGTCGCCGTTCCCGGCGCCGTACCGAATGCGCCGTTGGCTGTGACGTATCGCGGAAGTGACGTCTCGGAGTCGGTGGGCGCGGTGTTCGTCAGGGTCATCCGCAGGGTTAACTGACGCGGACCGTTCCGCCCGTCGGGGGCGCATTGGTCCCACGCCAGACTCACGTCAGGCTTGACGTAGTAGCTCATCTTCGAACCGCCGCCGTCGTTGAGATACACCCCGAACCGGGCCGTGTCGTCGTCCGTTTGCGGCAACTCACCGGCAACCGACGACCCCTCCAGAATGGCTTGTTCGTCGGGATCGGCGCTCCACATCAGCACTCGTCGCTGGTCGGCCGCAGTCGCGATATTTGTCAGCAAGCTCACCGTCGACCCGCGTCCCTCGAGGAAGGCGTTGAAAACAGCTCCGGTCGAGGCAGCGAAGAATGCATCCTGCGCTGACGGATCGGGGTATCGCTGATAGACGTCGCTGAGCAGCGTTTTGACGGCGTTCTCGGCAGACAGCGTCGAGCCGTCGGGCAGTGCTACCGGTCCGGTTGCGCGCAGAAGGTAGGACAGCACCACCGGATCCAGGGCGATGACGCCGTCCACGGACACACCCGTTCGCTGCCTGTACATTTCTCGGGCGAGCGGGCCATCGAAGGTGAAATCGGGAACCTGCGTCAGGTTCTGGAAGAAGCGTGCAGGTCTGGTCTCGTAGATGTTCTGCACGTCGGCGGGTAGGTCGACGACCGGACTCTTGATGCCGCTCGACAGCGAGGTGCCGGATTCGGTGTTTGCGAGGCTGATCGCACCCTGGTTGGTCTTGAGGAGAATTGCCGTGCCGGCGATGCCGCCCAAGGATCTCCACTCTGCGTTGTTCTGCACGAGGACCAGATAGCTGCGTTCACCGTTTTGGCCAAGAACGTCGGGAAGTAGGCGTGTCGCTCGCGAAAGCGCGTCGAGGCTTGCGGCTGCCTGTTCGAACACTGCGCCCGACTTATCGACAGCGCGCTCCAGGACTCCTATAAGAGGCGTCCGGTTTACGGCGTCCACCCCATCAGCGGCCGCGGCGGCGGCCACCGCAGCTGATTGAGCGGGCTGCGCGAGGGCGGACAGTCCGGTCGTGTCGATACGACCGTTGACTGGCTTCAACGCATCGAAGGACGTGTCTTGAGCAGCAGTCACCAGGGGCAAGAGAGCGTTGCCCAACAGGGCATTTCCGGCCGCGGCCACAGTTCCAAATGCGTGCAGTTGGGGACCAATCCACGGTGAGCTCTCCGCGAGCTTCCACACCGGGTCCGAAGTGAGGTCGTGCGCGGCTGCGGCGTCGGTTGCGAGTCGAGCTACGGTAGCGCCCGCCGCCCCCGGGTCGGACGCGAGCGCCGCAGAGGCCTCGCTGAGGCCCGCTTCGATTCGCGACAGGTGCTGATAGGCCATCCACCCACGCACGCCAATCCAGGCCGCGGCGATGACGAGGAGGACGAGAAATGCGCCGACGACCCAGGCCGCAACGCGACCAGCCTTGAGCATGGCTGGTGGGAGCGGGGATGAGCTCACGCTGATACCTTTCGTCCTTGCGATCGCAACTGAGCCCGACTGCGTGCGATCTAGCTGGCCACGTATGGTCGTGGCCGGCTTACGCTTCGCGCTGAGCTTCCCGTGAGGTGCGTCTTGGGGAGAAGCCGAGTTCATCCAGCGACACCTCAGCAGCGACTGGTGCGTCTTCGGCGCTCTTTGCTTTTTTGCGCGCGAAACGAGTCGCCTTGACCGGCACTTCCCGGTACCCGTATCCGTACCCGTAGCCGTAGCCCGAGTAGTACGAGTCGGGCCCGCGCGTCGGCACCATCGACATGATGAACCCGGCGAGCTTCGCTCCCACGGTATTGAGTGCCTCGGTTGCTCCGGTCAGCTGGTGCTTAGTGGTCTTTCCCGCCGCCACCACCATGAGCGCCCCGCTAGTCGCGCGGGCAAGAATTGCAGCGTCGGTGACCGGTAGCAATGGTGGAGCGTCGCACAGGACGACGTCGAAGTCACGCTCGAGCATCTCAAGGAGGACGGTCATCTGCTGCGAGCCCAGTAGCTCGCTCGGGTTGGGCGGGATTTTCCCCGCGGGCAGCACGTAGAGGCTACGACCGCCCCAGGGCAACATGACCTCGTTGACCTTTGCCCTCCCAATGAGGACGTCGGTAAGACCGGCGCCACCCTCTACGCCGAGGTATTCAGCGACTTTTGGCTTTCTCAGATCCGTGTCGAGGAGCGCAACTCGCTTTCCCGCGTCTGCCAGCGCGATAGCGAGGTTGATGGTGGTCGTGGACTTACCCTCACTTGGTATCGAGCTAGTCACGACGAAGCTCGAGCGACCACCCATGTCCAAGAACTGCAGGTTGGTGCGAAGCGCGCGGAACGACTCCGCTCGGGGACTGAGAGGGTCAGCGTGAACGATGAGCGGGCGCTCCTTCGCCTTCGCATCGAACGCGATTGCACCAATGGCGGGTGCGCCCGTGATCTGCGCCGCGTCCCGGGGGGCCCGAACGCGGTTGTCGAGACTCGTCCGCAGAACGGCTACGCCTACGCCGAGAGCTAGACCCGCAATCAGTCCGAGACTGAGATTGAGAAGCACGTTGGGGCTACTCGGCTGCGCGGCGGGCTGTGCCTCGCTGACCCGAGTGAGGCGTACGGGGCTGGATCCACCGTCCACGGCGGGTTCAAGCTGCGGGACGACGGTGGACAGGCTCTCCGCAATCGCATTCGCGACTTCGGCAGCACGGTCCGCAGACGCGTCACTTACAGTCAAAGTGATGAGCGTCGAGTTTAGCGCCGCGCTTGCCTTCACGCTTTTCGCTAGTGTTTCCGCAGTTGTCGGCAGGCCCAGCGAAGAAATGACCGGCTCTAGGATCGCCGGCGTAGCGACGAGACCGAGATACGTGTTGATCCGTGCTTGAGTGAAGGTCGACCCCTGCTGTAGCTCTGCAGTTGTTGTCCCGCCTTGCGTCGAGACAAACACAGTGCTCGAGGATTCGTAGACGGGCGTCCGCGTCAGGGTGAATGCGGTCGCTCCACCCAGTCCGAGCACTGTAAGCAGCAGGATGACAAGCCAGCTTTTGCGGAGGATGCGGATGTAGTCGCTGAGCTCCATGGTGCCTCTCGAAAGACGCGTCGGCCTCATTCGAGACCGCGCTGGGGGAACTTCCACAGTCTGACACATGGATTGTTTCGGGCCGGTTAGGAGACGGTGTTGCGCCAACCTGAAGTCGCTCACTTCGACATTTTGCGATGGCAAAAACGCCCGACGCGCCAACCTGTTTCAAGTTGCTAGTGCTAGGCGAACTAGCCTCTCGACTGAGGGCAACGCGCGCGCCACCTGTACACCGGACATTGCGTACGTGCGCCGGGATCGTCCGTAAGGATCGACAACGTCGTCGTCGTCAGGCGAGTCGGGCGGGGGAGCGATTCCTCGCCGGCTGGCAACGTGAGCAAGCATCCGCATAAGAGCGGCCTGGGGGTTTTCTAGGCCCTCAGGCTTTCCTGGCATCACGAGCTCATCACTGTCGGTGAGTGCCACCAGGCGATCCAACTCCCGCAGCGTGAAGGTTGTGCGCGAAAGCGAGGGGTCCAGTTGCACGATCGCACGCCTGTGGTTTCGAGCCATAGCAATGACGAAATCAGCAGAACGGAGTTGCGTCGTGTCCAAGAATCTGGACACGTGGGTCGAGGCCGCTTCCGGCGACGCCCCCAGTTCGACCGCGATCTTCTGCGCTTCGGAAGTCATTGGCAGTCCGGGTCGTGATCTCGTGCCGGAACTCGAGATCTGTACGTCGAGCTCAGACAGCCGCTGCGCGAGTACTAGCGCGGCGAGCGGGGACCGGCACACGTTGCCGGTGCACACGGTCAAAATTTTGAGCACAGAGGAGATCCTCGATCCGCTCGCCTGGGGCAGGAGCATTGTGGGCGGCTAGGTTGGCGACGTGCACGATGAGCGTAATGCCAGCAGCCAGGGTGACTCTTGGGAACTTCCAGGTGCTGAACGCGTTGAGAATAGTCAGCGAGCGCCCGCGGGCGCACGTCGGCGACGGCGGAAGGATTGGCGGATGGGCGGACGCGCCATCAACCGATGGGACCTCCGCGTTTTAGTTGTTGCATTGACGGGCCTGGGAATGGGTATCGTCGGGGGTACCTTGGCGGCCCACGTATCCGCGCCGCACCCATCGACAATCTCAACAGCCGTCCTCTGGTTGGGTCTCGTCGCTGCCGTTCTGTACGCATTTCTGCGATCACGGCCAGCGAACCTTCTGACGCTCAAGCCGCAGGACTTTCTCTGGGGAGTTGGCCTCGGCGTCGCGCTGCGTCTCGTTCAAGGAATTGCGAGCGGCGCCAACTCAACGTCGTTTCCGTCCGCAGAAACCAGTCTCGGGTTCGGCGCTTCAACGCTGATGGCGGGTGCCCTTGGCCCTGTCGTGGAGGAATTATTCTTTCGGGGCGTGGTACTCGTCGTCGTATACCAATTGCTCAGAAGATCCATCGGAGCGGCCTCTGCGGGGGCATCCGCAGCGTTGTTCTCGACCGCGACATTCGTCTTGACCCATGCGGCGTTCCAGACCATCACTCTTGTTGACGGGCTCGGGCTCTTCTTACTTTCGATGACCTGCTCCGGTATTGTCCTTCTGACTGGCCGGCTGTGGGGAGCAGTCCTCGCACACGTCGTTTACAACGCCGTCTTTCTTGCTGTCGGATTTCTGGGCTCCTTCCTCGCCTGATGGGGGTAGGCGTGCAGGGTCTCGCCGCTCCGATGCTGGTACTCTTCAGCGCGAACACCTACACGACGTGCGAGACGGCTCCAGTCGACCGCCGAACCCCGACTGAAATGGTGGTATGGCTCTGATGAGGTTCGAAACGGACTCTGTGGGCGGCATTGTTTTCGTGCGAGCTGACGTCGAGCAGGTCAGTCGTTGGCTCACGCATGATCTCGCATTTGGCGGAGTTGGAATCAATCTACGTTTGGCGAACGCTTACAACATCGCGCTGGCAAGCAAGTCGAGCGCATATGCCGCAATCTTGGCAGATGACCGAGGCATCAACTTGCCAGATGGATCTCCCGTGGCATGGGCCTTACGCATCCGGAGGAAGCGCCCCTCGGCGGAACAGGTGCGGGGGCCGTCTCTTTTCCGAGCGTCGCTCGAGAGTACCCGAAGCGGAGACCTTGGCCATTTCTTTCTAGGCAGCACGGAGCAGGTGCTTCATTCGCTGACTCAGAATGTCCGTAACCAGTACCGGGGAGTGAAGATTGCAGGCGCGTACTCGCCGCCTTTCGCTGAAGTTGACGATCAGTACGTGAATCTATGCGCGCAAATTGTACGAGAAGCGGATCCTGACATCCTTTGGCTTGGCTTGGGCACTCCAAAACAAGACATTCTGGGGACGCGACTCGCGCACGTCCTCGACATTCCGATTGTGAATGTCGGCGCAGCGTTCGATTTTGTCGCGGGGAGCGTTGTCGAAGCCCCAGCCTGGCTGCGGGGAACGGGACTGGAATGGATGTATAGGCTCATGAAAGAGCCCCGACGTCTTTGGAAGCGCTACGTATTCGGGAATATGCGCTTCATCTGGGCCACAATGATTCGATGGCGAGATTGAAACGTGCGCGTTACATTAATTAGCCAACTGCCGCCACCGCGCCATGGATCTACCATCATGACCGAGCACCTATTTCGCTCTCTGAAGGAGATGGGTCATGATGTGGAAGTTGTTGAGAGGCGCTTCAGCAAATCTGTCAGCGAAGTGGGCCGCTTTTCCCTTCGCAAGATGGGTTCAGCGGTGTGGATGCCTGTACGTCTGCTGAGCGCCGTGACGGTGCGGCGTCCTGACGTTGTGATTTTCTTCGTCACAAACAGGACATTCTCCTTCCTAGTGGATGTCCTCCTCACAGGCGTGCTCAGACTGACGAAGACGCCTCGGATTCTTTACGTGCATACGTCTGGCTGGCAACACCTGAGCGAGCAGGGCAAATTGCTGAGATCACTTGCGCGATTCACGTTCGACGGCGCTCGGGCCGTCGTGACGCTCGGCCCCCGGTTGGGAGCTGACCTGCGGGGCGTGGCTGGGGACACGCCCGTTCGTTTTGTTGCAAACACAACTAGAACGCCGGCCCGTCGTCGAATCAGCGACGTACTCAACGAACCGCTTACGGTTCGCTACATTTCCAATCTCATCCCTGCCAAGGGGGTGATCGACTTCATTCATCTGGCGGAAATTCTGATCAGCGAGGGCTTTCCAATCCGATTTGAGATCTACGGGGCAGCGGCTGACGCGGCGTTCCATAGCGAGGTTGAAGCTCGCGTCTCTGCTTTAGGTTCGGAGCAGTTGACCCTCCGAGGGCATGTCTCCAACGAGCGGCACATGGCGCGCATCCTGGAAAGCACAGACGTACTGGTTTTCCCCAGCGTGTATGAATTTGAAGCTCAACCACTCACCATCGTCGAAGCAATGGCCAACGGTGTGGTCGTCGCGGCGTACGACGTTGGCGGGGTTGCAGACGTTGCATCGAAGGAGCACGCTTTCGTTGCTTCTCCGGCGGCTGTACATGAACTAGCTGGGTTCGTTCGCAGAATGCATGAGGATCGAAGTGAGTTGAGTCGACTCTCACTCGCGGCACAGGCGCATTTCGATCAACATCTGAGTCCTGCGCGTTTTAATCAGGAGTGGGCATCTGTCCTCGAGGAGGGGAACTGTCTTGAATCAGAAAGATCGGTTTGAGGAGTTCTCCCTGTTCTCCACCCTCCGCGCGGATTACTCGGCCAACCGAGGGGACCTCAAGGCTCAGCTTGTTTTGACGACTTTCCGCCTCGCACATCTCCTGCGTATGTCAAGCCGGGCGCCTCGCTTACTCGCTTATGGGGCTACAGCGATTCACCGATTCTGCGCTGAAGTAGTGTTGGGAATAGAGATTCGCCCGAGGACAAAAATTGGGCCGGGTCTTACGATCTTCCATGGTTATGGGACCGTTATTCACGACGCGTCGCGTATCGGCTCCAACGTGGTGCTGCGGCACAACGTTACGATAGGGCAGGCAATTCCTGGAGGCCCTTGCCCGATCGTCGAGGATAATGTCGTTTTTGGGGTTGGCGCGACGGTGCTTGGGGGAGTCCGTATCGGAGCTGGAGCGATGATCGGTGCGCACGCGCTCGTTACATCCGACGTTCCCGCCGGGGGCGTGGCGCGCGCGCCACGATCTCGGATTTACCCGAGTCGAAATTCATCGCACGAGGGCCCAGGCTTCGAGTAGTACCGAGCCGAAGAGTGTCAGGCAGATTGACAGGATGAGAGCTTTTCTCGGCGCTGCCCTGGGGCAGATCGCAACTGACGCTAGTAGCATCGCTATTTCTCGGCCCAGCACTAACCAAGCAGCTATTTGCAGATCCCACACAGCGCCGATGGCCACGGCAGGTGCGAACGCGAGGCCCACGAGCTTTATGTAGGTCAGCGCTTTTCCGTAGCCAAATTGAACGAGGACAGGGCTGACTGACCAGGCATAGACAGTTATTATCATGCTTAGTAGGATCGGGCCTGCGGCGGCAATGGATCGGCCCCACAGGTCGGTGTTGAGGAACATTGGCAAAATTAACTGGACCGCGAGGATCAGCAGAGTGACCAGCACGGCGGTTGCCGCCAGGGCCCGTATTAATAGTTTGTCTAGTACTGCTCTAGCATCCTCAAGGCTGGCTTCGTCGACGACCGCGGAGCGGGCCACATTTGCTGTTGCCATTGACACAGCGTCGCCAGGGTTCCTGCCGATGGCGAGGGCCAGGGAGTACGACCCCAAGGCGCTCGTGCCGGCGAACCCTCCCAGGAGAAGGCGATCTGCTTGGCCTTGCACCCACCCCAGCGCAGCCTGCGCTGAGAGGTGAGCAAACGCCCCACCTAAGCGTTCTCCCTCGGTCAGGCCGGCTGCGCGTTTGTTCAATCCTGTCAGGCTCACCCTTCGGCGAACGAGAATTGTGAAGATCGCCTCTGTGAGGAATAGCTGTAACGCCGGACCGAGTAGAGACGCCGTAGCGAGCATGAGCGGGACCGAGGCTACCAGTGAGGTCGCGGCGGCAATCGACTGGATGAGAGCGAGCGAGCGCCACTGTCCAGACACCTGCATCAGCGCAGTTGCTCTTACAGACCGCACATTGACTAGCGGTACAAAAACAATAGGACTCGCTGAGGCGATCAGGTCCCAGCGGCCGGAAAGCGCTCCGACGGTGACCGCCACCAGCGACAAAACGATTAGCCCGGATGGCCCGGCTATGCGCCCATAGCGTCTTATGAGGTCCAACCCGGTCGACGACCGCCACGCTAAAACTGCTACTTGCCTGGCTGCCCCGTCTGCCACAGAGAGGTAGAGCGTTACGCCGAGGGTCAACCACGTGTAAATGCCGACAATGTCAGGCGAAGTTGCGTAAGCTAGAAGAATAGCAACGAGGGCGCTTGAGGCGCGGGGGAGTACACGTTCCACCAGAGCCCAAAGCAAGTTTCGGATTCTATCTCCTGCGTCGCGGGCCGTCTGTCAAGTTCCCACACATTCTAGCACTCCAGTCCTGGGTCCCCCCACCCTCGTGAGAGGCAGTCGATGTCAAATCACTATGTGAACCATATGAGCTCGGTGGCGAGCGCAGCTTTCGACCGGCTGCTGCACGGAGTGAAGTCGGTGTCGTACGTGGACTTTCCTGACCACGCGAACGTGGGCGACAGCGCGATAGCGGTCGGTCTGCTCGAATATCTTCGTGTACGAGGCATAGCAGTAGAGAGCGTGCAGACAATAGGGACGCACGACCCCGCGCGCCTGAAGCTAGGCGACGCTGTGTTGGCTCACGGCGGCGGTAACCTCGGGGGCCTTTACCCTGATGTGTCCGCTCACCGGCATGAGGTCTTCACGCAGACCCCAAAGGACAGACTCCTTATCCAAGCGCCGCAAACTGCTCACTTTTCATCGGCTGCTGACCTCGAATCCTTCGTGCGCAATGTTCGGTCGAGAGAGAACTATCGCATCGGTGCACGTGACCGAGCAACGAGTCGGCAGCTCGCTGATTACGGTATCGCTTCCGTGCTGGCTCCTGATTCGGTGCATTTCTTAGGTGGTATCGAGGCGCCTCCAGCGACCCAATCATTCGTCGTCCTTGCTCGGACCGACGGGGAAGTCGGATCAGACAGCTCTCCCTTTGAAGCGACTATGGACTGGTTGAAGGAACCGTGCGGCGACGACCTGCGGCGAAAAGTCCGCAATCGGGCTCGTCACCTTCCGCGCGGGAGCGCGATCATGAACAAGTCTGCTGGCGGCTGGCGCCGATTGGCCGAGGGACGCGTGCGCAGAGGAGTCGATCTGATCGCCGTCGGCGAGACCATCATCACGGACCGCTTGCACGCGATGCTTTTGGGGCTGCAGATCGGACGCTCGGTTGTCGCTGTCGACAATTCCTACGGGAAAGTCCACGGCTACATCGATTCCTGGCTTGAGGGGTCGGGGGCGGCGGTAGCTAAGGCGCGGAGTTTTGCTGAAGCGCGCGCGATGGTTACTTAGTTGATCCGCGCAGAATTTGCGACCAGCGCGCGGCCGCAGTTGACCGACTGCGATCTCGGTGGGCGAACTCCGCTGCGCGCAAGCTCATGGCGCGCACTTCTGACCGATCTCGCGCAAGCCTCTGCAGCGCCGACAGGATGCACGCTGTATTTGCGGTCACGACCACGCCGCCCCGCGATGCTCGGACATCGCGAGCTGCTTGTCCAGACGCGTCACCTATGTAGAGCACGGCCCGGCCGGCGCCCATGGCTGAGTAGGTCTTGGACGGAACGCAGGTACCTGTGGCCGAAGATGCCAGGCTTACAACGTGGACGTCGGCGGCGGCGTACTGCTGGTTTAGTTCATCCTCTGGAACCAGACCCGTCACGACGACGTTGGTCAGTCCATTCGCTTGCGCAAATGCGGCGGCCGCGTCAATCTCGCTACCTCGGCCCACAATTCGAAGTTCTACAAGCGCCTGCAACTGCGCGACGGCTTGGAGCAGGTCACCCAAAGGATGAATCTCGCGGGCGGATCCGCTGTATAGAAGTCGCAGAGGGCCGTCGGCTCGAATATGACCGTCGTCAAGAGGTCCTTGGGTCGTCCAGATTGGAACTGTGAGTACGTCCGTGACGTCATGCTGATCGAGCAACCGCCGCATGCAGTTGCCGATAGTCACCACGACGCTTGCATCTCGCAGGCTCTTCAACTCCCACCGCGCCCGGACGGAACGCGGTTCATCAGCTTCAGGGGGGTGCACTCCGCCACGTAGACGGTACAGGTCCATCACCCACGAGATGTCGCGAACGCGATTACCTGTTATACGTTTGATTGCCTGAGGGACCAGACCGATTGCTGAAGGCACGTCCACGGTGACGACGGTGACTGGTTTTGGTGCCACGAGGATGGTGGCGGCCAATTGAGCATAGAACGCAATTTGGTTTGCGATTCGGGTCAGACGGGCAAAACGCCCGGCCTCGAGTCGGAGCTGCTCCTTCCTCAGGGCGACAACGCGGGATTTGAGGCCTTCGGATTCGAGTCCGTCGCGCAGGTCGGTGATGTAACGCGAAACGGCATCGCGCCCGTCTTCCGCGTACGGGTAGGCGAATAAGACTGTCCGAGGAATCAGCTCTGCGCTCTTCACAGGATGACGCCCTCGCGTCGGGCTAGGAGACGAATCGACAGTCGGTCTAGCGTGGACAGCTTCTGCATATGCTCACGGAGCAGGGGTGCTATAACCACGGCTTTCTTGGCAGGGGTACCAGACGCGGAGACGGAAGCGTGAACCGTCGAAACTACGGACGCCGGGAGTATCTTCCTCAGAAGCTGACCGTACGATTCTTGCCACTCGGGTTCAGCAGCGGCACGGTCGGCCCAGCCGGCCGCGGCCGTGACTTGGGTTGCATGCTGGCGTAGGGCAACTGCGGGTGACCAATCGCGTGCCAGCCGACGCCCCGACCCTGCCATTCTCATCCAGAGGTCGTAGTCCTCTGCCATGCACGAACGGTATCCCGACACCTCTGCCACTGCTCGTCTGCGGGCAAACATCGTTGAGTGCGCGAACGGGTTTCCCAACAGGAGGGCGAAGATTGAACCTTCGGGGCTCAATGGCGCTAGCGGTGTGACTCGAAGGCGTGAGCCGCTACCAAAGAGGACTGTCGACGCGAAGATGGCGTCGCGCCCACCTATGGTTCTTTTCTGGCGGATGAATCGGATTGGGGAAGAAATGTCGTCCGCATCCATCCTCGCAATGAACTCCGCCTCAGATGATGAGAGCAGTTCGTTCAGAGCGGTGGCCACGCCCAGCGATTTAGAGCTTGTAGTGAGCCGAATCCTCTTGTCCCGCACACTCCTGACCGCTTTCGCAGTCCCATCGCGGCTTGCATCGTCCAGTACAAGAATCTCAGAGTCGTCTGGCATGCTCCGAAGGGTGCTACGAAGCGCAGTGACAATCGTCGATTCCGCGTCCCTCGCTGGCATAAGAACGCTCAGCTGCACGTTCATCCCCGTTCTGCGACGACATTGACGCCGCGCAGCGAGCCTAGCGTCTGAGCGTGAACGTTGTGTTAAGACGGCAGTTCTGCAGGGGCAGCTCTTGGCGCCGTGAGACCATGACCTGTGGAGCGCGGGCCCATTGGTTCGCAAGTCCATTTGACCCCGTTGCCGTTCGATTCGCGGCCGCGTAGGGTCTCGAAACCTTTATCTGGATCGACGAGGGGCATATCAGTTGTCTAAGCGCGCACTTATCACCGGCATTACGGGTCAAGACGGGTCGTACCTCGCTGAGCTGCTGCTCTCGAAGGGGTACGAGGTTCACGGACTCATCCGTCGAGCATCGACCTTCAACACTCACCGCATCGACCACCTCTACGTCGACTCTCACGACCCGGAGGCGAAGCTCTTCCTTCACTACGGAGACCTGTCCGACGGTGCGCGTCTGGTGACACTCATGTCTGAGATCAACCCGGACGAGGTCTATAACCTGGCAGCGCAGTCGCACGTGCGTGTCTCGTTCGACGAGCCCGAGCACACGGCTGACACCACCGGAACCGGAACCATCCGCCTCCTCGAGGCCGTTCGCCTCTCCGGTATCCAGACGAAGTTCTACCAAGCATCGACGTCGGAGCTGTACGGCGCGACACCGCCGCCGCAGAACGAGGAGACCCCGTTCTACCCGCGTTCGCCGTACGCGGCCGCCAAGCTTTACAGCTACTGGATCACGAAGAACTACCGCGAGGCGTACGACATGTTCGCGGTCAACGGCATCCTTTTCAACCACGAGTCGCCGCGTCGCGGTGAGACGTTCGTGACGCGCAAGATCACGCGCGCGGTCGCCCGCATCAAGGCCGGCGTGCAGAAGGACCTCTACCTCGGCAACCTCGACTCCATCCGCGACTGGGGATACGCGGCGGAGTACGTCGAAGGTATGTGGCGCATGCTCCAGGCCGACACACCCGAAGACTTCGTGCTCGCCACCGGCGTGGGGTACACGATCAAGGACTTCCTCGAGGTCTCGTTCGGCCACGTCGGCCTCGATTGGGCAGAGTTCGTGAAGTTCGACGAGCGCTACCTGCGTCCGACCGAGGTCGACGCCCTCATCGGCGATCCGACGAAGGCAGCCGACAAGCTCGGCTGGGTGCCCTCGGTGCACGGAGACGAACTGGCGAAGCTCATGGTCGACGCCGACGTCACGCTCCTCGAGCGCGGCTCCGAATGGATCGACACGGTGTCGCTCCCGACCTGGAGCAACCGCGACATGCTCGGAGCGCGCGCGTGAGCACTGCCGTCGACGGAGTCCAGTACACCCCGGGCGAGCTCGACCGAGACGCGACCTTCTACGTTGCGGGTCATCGCGGGCTTGTTGGGTCGGCGATCGTGCGCAAGCTCGAGGCCTCGGGATTCGAGAACGTCGTGGGCAAGCCCTCGGCAGAACTCGACCTGAAGGACCGTGACGCGGTCTTCGCCTACATGGGGGAGACGAAGCCGAAGTACGTCGTGCTGGCTGCGGCAAAGGTGGGCGGCATCCTGGCGAACTCCACCTATCCCGTGGACTTCTTGAGCGACAACATGCGCATTCAGGTCAACGTGCTCGATGCCGCCCTCGCCAACGACGTGGAGCGAGTGCTGTTCCTCGGCTCGTCCTGCATCTACCCGAAGTTCGCCGAGCAGCCCATCCGCGAGGACTCGCTGCTGACGGGGCACCTCGAGCCGACGAACGACGCCTACGCAATCGCGAAGATCGCCGGCATCTTGCAGACCCAGGCTGTGCGCCGCCAGTACGGCTTGCCGTGGATCAGCGCGATGCCGACCAACCTGTATGGTCCCAATGACAACTTTTCGCCGAAGGGGTCGCACGTGCTGCCGGCGCTCATCCGCCGCTACGACGAGGCCGCGCACTCGGGCGCCGCGAGCGTCACGAACTGGGGGACCGGCACGCCCCGCCGTGAGTTCCTGCACGCGGACGACATGGCGGATGCCTGCCTGCATCTCATGGAGCACTACGACGGCCCGGACCAGGTCAACGTCGGCACCGGCAGCGACGTGACGATCCGGGAGATCGCCGAAACGATCGCGCGCGTCACCGGGTACACCGGCGAAACCGAATGGGACACGTCCAAGCCCGACGGGACCCCGCAGAAGTTGCTTGACGTGTCCAAGCTCGCTGAGGCGGGGTGGACGGCATCCATCTCGCTCGAAGAAGGCATGGAGCGCACCGTCGCGTGGTACCGCGACCACGTCGACACCATTCGCGAATAGATGTTCCGACATGTTGTGTTGTTCCGGGTCCGTGACGATGTCACGGACCCGGAACTGTCTGCGGCGATCGACGAGTTGCGCGCGGTCGGAAAGGCGCCGGGCGTCACCGCGTGGACCATCGAGATGTCGCTCGATACTCGCAAGGGGCGGATCATCATCGAAGATGGCAGCTTCGTGGACCGGTCCGCATTCGAGACGTGGCGGGCCGGTGACGCGCACAAGCGGGTTGCTGAGCGTATGGCGGGACTTGCCGACTGGTGGGTGGGGGACTGGGAGACGGACGCCCGGTAACGGGGTCTGCGCTGGCGGCGGCGATTGGCTCCTGCGGCTTAGAGCTCGGGCGCGCGGCGTCACCCCGCGAGGGTGCGTGCGTTGCAGGGGTCACCGACTCGTGACGTTCTGCGTATACCGGGAAGTCGACACGCCGCACAATGTCCCCCAATTGGGGGACGGGTGCGCCTCTATCCTGTTTCCAGGTCGTCCAAGTCGTTTATCCGCGTCTCAGAGATGAGGGCTCATGCGAAACGAAAACATGCAGTTCGAGACAGGTCGTGCGATCTGGACGAATGTTGTTGCCATTGTGCTCGTCTGGACGGCCGTCGTCGCCCTCGCCCTGGCGGGGTTGACCGTGCTCAGTATCCAGGGAGACACGGGGGCGTTGATGCTCGTCGCGGCTCTCGTCATCGCCGCCCCGGCGGCGGCGATGAGCCAGCAGAGAAATTCGCTCTGAAGGTTGGGCTCGATCCTTGCCGTGGCACCGAGTTGCGACACCGTCCGCCCATAGAGCGGACGCAGCAGAAGCGGGTCGGTGATGATCCCTAACCACGGGGACGCCATCACGGCGGTCGTGTCGTGGCCGCACGAACTGGCGGCACGCGATTACCTTGTCCGCAGCCAGTAGGTCGGGCGCCACCAGTAGAATGCGTCGATATGTTGCGGCCAATCGCGCCATGGTCGCTCCCACTGGCGTTCGACTCTGTCGCGTCGTGGATCAAGCGGGCGGAACCCGGGCTCGCGAAGGGTGCCGTTGCCGGGAGGCCGTACCAACTGTCTGACCCGTCGTTCCGAGGCTCGAAAAGTGGCGAAATTGCGCTGTGCCTGCTTGAGAGAGACGTGATTTGCCCCGCCGGAAGGATCTCGGGGCCATCGGAGGGCTGTTTTCTCGTCCTCCCAGAAGCAAATACTGCAGATCTCGTAGCTGTCGTTGCGCTGGGAGAGAGTGACGTATCCACAGCAGACGCAGGGGAAGAGGCGTCCGTGCGACGATCGCCGATCGCCATCCACTCGGCTCAGGTGGTCTCGGAGAGCGACGCGCACTATCGGATGCCGCCAGCTGCGACGAGCATCGTCCTCCACGGCGGGAAGTCCCGTCACAGGTCACGAGAATGCTCGACGCCGGCGCAAGCTTGGATCCAGGCGGTGAACGAGGGCGACTCGGGCTCGGTCGTACGCGTCTCGTGGAGGCGTATGACGACGTATCCTCCCAGTGTTCCTGAGCTGTCTTTCTGGAAACACAGCAGGTCACCAGCGCCGTTGTTTGAAAAGGCGACGAGGTCGTCGGGCAGGCCGTAATCGGCCCGCTCGTCGAGGGTCATTTCGACGAATGACTTTTCGTGAGGAAAGCCTTCTCCGAGGCCCCACACGGCGGTGGCAGCGAATACTGCCCATCCGACCTGACTGAGGAAGAGGCGGTAGTCGGCTGGGAGGCCTCCGACTACAGCTTCCACCGCGACGATTTCCGCCTCGTCGACTCCGTCACCCGTCCATGAGTTGGGCGTGCTGCGAATGAGGGAGCCGAGGTCCGGGCCCTTAGTCATTGGCGCTGACCACGCTCATGTCAGAAGCGCCCCGAGGCCAAATTTCCAAGCGGTCGATGGGGACCGGTGCGGTGTGCATGATGGGTTTGAGCAGGTCCCACATCGCTTTCCAATCGCTGCCGAAGAAGCAGACGCCGTATTCCCCGGCGCCGATGTCGTTACCGTCGAGAAACCCCAGCCCCGAGGCGTCGCTTGCCTCGATCGCTAGTTCTTCGATAGGCCACATGGCGTCGATGTCACTTAGCGTTCCGAACGCATCATCGAGCGCGAAGACGACCACCAGCATGTCGTCACCCTGCCGGGTCTCGTTAGCCGATTCCTCAGCGGAACCGTCGGGGTAGGGTCCGTCCACCGTTGCGTTCGGTGATTCTCCGGCGATCCCGCTCACCGGGGCGCTCTGGGGAGCGGGCTGGGCGTGTTCAGTGTTGTCACGTTCGTCATTATGTCGACGCTGGTAAACGGCAACATGAACAGTTTTCATCGACGGTCCGCTGCATCCACCATGAGTTCCGGGCCTGGTCTCGTCGCGGTTGTTCGATGGTGGTCGTGAAGACTGCTGCGAGAGCTCACGCCTTGCGCACGACCAAAGCGGCGCGCCAATCTGGCTCGACATCGATCGGTACCGCGAGATGCCGAAGGCACCGGGACAACGTGTCCGCGTTGAAGCGGTCGCTTTTGCGTAGCTGGGAGTAATCTGCCGACTCTTCGAAGGTGAACGGTTCGCCGGAGTTCCAGAACCGCCATCGGCCGCCGTCGTTCGTCGAATACAGAACTCTGCTGGTGACCCCAGATTCCGCGCCACTCGGTGAATTCACCTCGAGCGTGCGCGCCGGCCAGACGCGTCCTCGCGCGATGTGGACGGCGCGAATGCCCCGGACGCGAAGGTCGCGTGCTGCTCGTTCAGGAAGAACACCCACGTCTGTTCCTAATGGACCGTTAGTAAACAACGCCGTCCATGTTCCCGTCACGGGAACGAACGCGCGTTGCGAGAGGACGGGTTGTGGAGCGAGATCCGCATAGCCGGAGGCGGCGTCCGGCCAGCGTGAGTGAGACGCCACCCATCGGGACGCGGTGGAGTCGACGAACCATTCCGCCAGTGTTGATGCGGGTGCCTCGAAGAACCCGACAGTCTCGGTGGTTGTTCCCGCAACATCGGATGGGAGGGTCATCGCGCTCCAGGAATCGCCTTGATGCTCGTCGCCCGAGCTCACGCACTCCGGGCGACAGCGCTCGGCATGTGGCTCGAGCCTATGGTCGGACTCCCGCACGAGAAAAGGCAGAAGGCCCCGGATCTTGCGATCCGGGGCCTTCTTTTTGTTGCGGGGGCAGGATTTGAACCTACGACCTCTGGGTTATGAGCCCAGCGAGCTACCGAGCTGCTCCACCCCGCGGCACAAGAGAAAACATTACCCACAGATGAACGAAGCCGCAAATCCTGGCACCCCGCCCGGGAGTGTCGCGAGAGAATGGCCAGGTGAGCAGCAATATCGACGATCTCGACGACGGGCGCCCCGAAACGCCCGCGCAGCGTGCCGACCGCAACTGGAACGAGATTCTGCAGGAACTTCGGGTGCTGCAGACCGGTACGCAGATCCTCACCGGCTTCTTGTTGGCGCTGGCGTTCCAAGCGTCTTTCGCCGAGCTCGACTCGGCCCAGCGAGTGTTCTACCTGGTGCTGATCTGTCTCGCGGCGCTCAGCGCGGTTGTGGCCTTGGCGCCCGTGGCGCTTCATCGAGCGGTGTTTCACCTGCAGGTGAAGCCGGCGCTCGTGCGGGTCGGGCATAACGCCCTTCGAGGAGCGCTCGCGTTGGTGTCCCTGCTGCTGGTGGGCGTCGTGGCGTTCGTGTTCGACGTCGTCGTGGGGTTCGGTGGTGCTGCGGCGTCCGGGGTCGTGCTCGGGGCGATCATCCTCGTACTGTGGATCGTGGTGCCGGTGTACGTCCGGCGCAGGGGGAGGCAGAGCGCGCGATGAGTCACGACACCGTCGGCATCGCCGTCGCGCAGTTCGCCCCGTCGGCATCTCGCGAGGGAAATCTGGTCGACGTCTCCGACGCCGCTCGCACGGCTGCGTCTCGAGGTGCGCGGGTCGTCGTGTTCCCCGAGTACTCCAGCTATTTCGTCGACCCCTTCGATTCATCGCTCGCCGAGAACGCCGAAGACCTCGACGGCCCCTTCGTGCAGGCCCTCACCGCCTTGGCCTCCGAGCTCGACATCGTCGTGGTCGCGGGACTGGTCGAGCGCGCAGATGACGGTCGTCGCGTGCGCAATGCTGTCGTGGCGGTGGGTGCTGATGGCATTGGGGCCGTATATCGGAAGCTCCACCTGTATGACGCCTTCGGTCAGCGTGAGTCCGACTGGGTCGAGCCGGGCGAGATCGCACCTCCTCAGACGTTCGAGGTCGACGGGCTGCGATTCGGTCTCATGACCTGTTACGACCTCCGGTTTCCCGAGGTTGGCCGCACGCTCGCCGACGCGGCCGTCGATGTCGCGCTGGTGCCGGCCGAATGGGTGCGCGGTCCGCTCAAGGAGCATCACTGGAAGACGCTGCTCACCGCTCGCGCGATCGAGAACACGTTCTTCGTGGCCGCCGCCGACCACCCGCCGCCCCTCGGCGTCGGGCACTCGATGATCGTCGACCCGCAGGGCGTGACGCTCGCTCAGGTGGGGACGGCGACCGACGTGGCCGTGGCGCATGTCGACCCGGCCGCGATCGCTCGCGTGCGGCGCGTGAACCCGGCGTTGGAGCTGCGTCGGTACCGGGTCACGCCGCGCTAACAACGCGAAAGTTGGCCGCATTGACGCCAGCCTGCCCCGCCTGAGTTGTGCCGAAGTGGGGGAGAGGTCGCGCACGGCGGCACCGCACGGTACGTTCGGAGCCCTTTCGTCAATGCTCAAGCTCCGGGGTTACACTACGGATCAAACGGCCCCACCGCGGTTCGAACTTGGAAACTCCAACTGCTGGCAGGCGCTCGTTGCATCCCACGGTAGTGACAAGGGCCTGCGTTTCGGCGGTGCACAACAGATGAAGCCTGACGCCGACTCAGGGATCACCGATCTTTCGCGCCGGCCGCTGGAGTTCGCCGCCACTGTGATCGGAACCCGACGGGGTCGTAGACGAACGAGACTCCGCGGAGTCGGCCTACCCGAGTCGGATCGACGGTTTTGCGCTTTGGTGGATGCGGAGCAGTGTGGCCATGAACTGCTACAGGGCCCTCCCATGCCCCGCACGACCCGATGTTTCTTTCAATCCGATGATCTGAACGCAACTCAGGCGGGTGAACGCTTGGCGCGGCGATAAGGAGCCGGCGGCCCGCCTTGGGTGTTTCGTCGCTTGTGCTGAGATGGGGTTGAGACTGCGTACTAGGGTTTCCCCTGTGATCCAGCGGACGACCAGTACGCGGCCCCGGCTGCTCACCGCGACCATCGTCGTCGCTTTCGCCCTCGCCACATCTCGCTGGGGGACCAACATTGGAATTAGCCCCTTCTTCATTTCCGACGGCTTGATTGCGCTCGCGGTTGCCCACCTCGCCGCGGGGCGTTTCACGAGAGGCTCGGCTGAGAGGCGCCCCGGTCCGTTCGCCACAACGCCTCTCTTCCTCGCCTTCCTCGCGTACGTCGTCATTCGAGCGGTACTTTCCATCGGGCAGGCGCCAACGATTGACCTCCTCCGCGACGCCATCCCGTTCCTTTACGGTGGCCTCGCTCTCGTCTCTGGGTACGCGCTCATGCGCTCGGACGCCACTACCCAGCAGGCGACAGCGCGGGTGTTGCGATGGGCGCTCACATTTCACCTGGTGTGGGTGACCGCGGTCTCCGCAACCGGTTTGCAGCGAGGCTTCGCCATTCTGGGGCCCATCGGAAACGCGCCCGTCTTTCAAATTCGCCCCGACATCGACGTTGCCCTTGTAAGCATCGCGGCAGCGCTGAGCCTACGCCAGGTGCTTCTGCGTCGCCGCGTGTTTTGGAACTTGCTAGCGATTGCGTGCGGTCTCGCTGTCGTATTCGTGACCACGAATACCCGCGCTGGCCAGATCAGCCTCGTCGTTTCCCTCGCTGTCTCTTACGCGCTCACATTCGCGGCATCGCACCGGTCGAGGGGGCGGCAATTGTTTATGGTGATGGCGGTTCCGGCTTTGCTCGCAGCTGCGCTCCTGATCCTTCCGACGACAACGGCGGGTCAGCGCATCATAGTGACCCTCTTTCCGGCCGCGTCCAGCGGTGCCGAAGCGGAGCTCAACGCGCAGGGCACGCAGCGCGCACGAGAGCTGACGTGGCAGCAGGTCATCGAGTGGACGAACGCGGAGCCGGGGAGGGCCGTCTTTGGCAGCGGGTTCGGGAACAACTTCCTTGAGCAGTCCGGGACGCTTGCCTATCTTGAAGGAACAACCTACGAGAACGTGCGTAGCCCGCACAATTGGCTCGTGGGCACCTACGCGCGCCTTGGCATCATTGGCACTGTGCTCGCCGCCAGCTGGCTCGTCAGCCTTGGCTTCTACATATATCGGCGCCGTCAGCGGATAGGCGAGAGCGACCTGTTCGCCGCGGCGTCCCTGATTGTTATCGCGATCACGCCTGTCGCGCTTCTTGGTGTCGTGCTCGAAGCGCCATTTGGGGCGATCCCGTTTTTTTGGGCGGCCGGCATAGTGATGGCGTCGCGGCGGGATGCTTCCGGCGGTCAGGTCGAGAACAGCACCTACTTGGCGCTGCCCACATCGGTGAATCCGATCAGCCCCTAAGCGCCGACGAGGAACGTCAGCTGCCGGACGTCGACTACGGTAGATGCACACATTCCTGGCCTGAATGGCTACTGCCCGGCCATAGAATCAGCGGCTCGACCGGGCACCTTTGCTTTTTGTGCACCATTCGCAAATGATCGACGTGCGGCCACGGTGGTAGCTAGCCCTTGGCGGCTTATCTCATAGCGTTTCGCTATATGGCCCACTTATCGCTTTTGTAGGGTGTTGCAATGGTCGATCCAACGGCAGCAGCACGAAGCACGGCAGCGGCTCTGATCCGCGCGCACATCATGCAGATCGACTCCGTGAACGCCGGGGCCGATCCTGCGGAGGGCTGGGGAACGGTTACACATCTCTGCTCGGCGCTGCTCGATTGCTCCGGATTGCGGCCAGAGGTCGCAACTCTGATGCTGTCGCAGGTAGCAGCATCAACGATCGGCCGTCTCGCACACGAGATGGGTATCGATCCTGTCAAAGTGATGCAGACCGTCCTCGTCGAGAGCGAACTGGGTGAGAACGGGGACCGAGGCGTTGTCTAGGAGCGTGATCATCGTGCTCAGATGACGCGGGCGAGAGATGAAGCTGAGGTCGTCGGTCTGCGATTCGTCGCGCGACTCATCTGAGGGTCAGTCGACGCGTCTACATTCGAAGCCACCCTTGATTGTTGGGTCCGCGTGTGCGGTCGGAGGGGTCGTGCCGTCGCTGCGACAGCTGAAGATCGAGCGAGTTCAGCTTCGCCCCATCCCCCCCAACCGCCCCGCCGCATCCTGCAGCACCTCCACGCGCTTGCACGCGGCGAAGCGCACCAGGGTGGCGTAGTCGCCGCGGTGCTCCGGTGTGACGAAGGCGGTGAGGGGAATGCCGACCACTCCGGCGCGGGCGGGCAGCTCGCGGCAGAACGCGTCGGCGTCCGTGGCGCCGAGTGGGGCGGCATCCACAACCGTGAAATACG
Organism: Microbacterium sp. Leaf203; assembly: GCF_001421275.1. Classification (NCBI taxonomy): domain Bacteria; kingdom Bacillati; phylum Actinomycetota; class Actinomycetes; order Micrococcales; family Microbacteriaceae; genus Microbacterium; species Microbacterium sp. Leaf203. The sequence continues at coordinate 96,189 of NZ_LMKF01000031.1, forward strand.
AGCCCGCGGGGGAGGAGACGTCGAACCCCGCCGCGCGGAGCCCCGTGCCCAGCAGGGCAGCCTTGGCGGCGATCTCCGACGCGACCGAGGCGAAGAAGGCATCGGGCAGGCGCAGGCCGACGGCGATCGCCGGTTGGAAGGGTGAGCCGCCCACGTAGGTCAGGTACTGCTTGACCGCGAGCACGGCCGACACGAGGTCGGCGGGGCCGGTGACCCAGCCGGTCTTCCACCCGGTTAGCGAGAACGTCTTGCCGCCCGACGAGATCGACAGGGTCCGCTCGGCCGCCCCGGGGAGGGTCGCGATCGGCACATGCGGCCCGTCGAACACGAGGTGCTCGTACACCTCGTCGGTGACGATGATCGCGTCGTGCCGGTGGGCGAGGCGCACGACCTCGTCGAGCACCTCGCGAGAGAACACCGTGCCCGTCGGGTTGTGCGGGTCGTTCACGAGGATCACGCGCGTGCGGTCGGTGACGGCGGATGCCAGGCGCTCGAGGTCGGGCTGGAAGTCGGGCCACCGCAGGGGCACCGGCACGAGCGTGGCACCCGAGAGGGCCACGCAGGCGGCGTACGAGTCGTAGTAGGGCTCGAAGACCACGACCTCGTCGTCGGGGGAGTCCACCAGGGCGAGCAGGGTCGCGGCGAGCGCCTCCGTCGCCCCGACCGTGATGAGCACCTCGCGCTGCGGGTCGAGTTCGATCCCGTAGAAGCGCTGCTGGTGCTCGGCGACGGCGGCCAGCAGGTCGGGAAAGCCGCGCCCCGGCGCGTACTGGTTGACGCCCGACGAGATGGCCGCGCGGGCGGCATCCAGCACCGCTTCGGGCCCGTCCTCGTCGGGAAATCCCTGCCCCAGGTTGAGAGCCCCGGTCGCGGTGGCGAGGGCACTCATCTCGGCGAAGATCGTGGGGACCGACGAGCCGTCGGGAGCGAGCAGGCCCGCGCCGCGGGCGGTGCGCTGCCAAGCGCCGGGGATGTGTCGCATGGATCCAGGATGCCGCACGGCGCGCCGGCGCAAGCGGGAATGCCTCGCGGTCGCTTACTGCTAGACCCATAGAGAGGGCCCACGCCCGTCATAGGTGGTCCACAGGATTGGTGGTCATCGTAGAAGCACCTGGAACAAGGAGCATCCCATGAGCGACAACACGGACAACCGCCCCGCGGGCGACCACAACAGCCACCTCGACAACTCCGCCGCGAACGGCGCCGTTCCCGCGTCGCCGCAGCCCGAGTCCACCACCCCCGCTGCGCCGCGCTACGACGTGCCGCCGGTGCCCACGCGTTCGCCGGCCTCGGCCGCCGCCGCCTGGCCCCCGCCCGCCGCCGGCACCGCACCGCAGCACCCCGGTTATGCCTCGGCCCCCTCGGGTGCGTCGACGCCGACCGGTCAGGCCTTCGGCCCCGCCGCCACCGACGCGCACCCCACCCTCGCAATGCCGTCGTCGACGTCGACCGCCCCCCGCAAGAAGAGCTCGGTGCCGCGCGTCGCGGCCCTGCTCGTCGCGGCCGCCCTCGTCGGCGGTGGCGCGGGCCTCGGCGGCACCTACGCCGGCCTCAACCTCTGGGGCGGCTCGAACACCTCGGCGGCGTCAGGCCCCTCGGCCATCACGGTCAACAACCCCGACAGCGTCAACAACACCTCGGCGGTCGCCGCGAAGGTCGTCCCCAGCGTCGTCACCATCAGCGCGACGGCCGGGCAGTCGGGCGGCACCGGTTCGGGCGTGATCCTCAGCCAGGACGGCTACGTGCTCACCAACACGCACGTGGTCACCCTCGACGGTCAGAGCGGCAGCGCCAAGATCTCGGTCACCACCTCGGACGGCAAGGTCTACTCGGCCAAGGTCGTCGGTACCGACCCCACCTACGACCTCGCGGTCATCAAGCTCGACAACGCTTCGGGCCTGACCCCCATCGAGTGGGCCGACTCGTCGAAGCTCAACGTCGGCGACAACGCCATCGCCATCGGCGCCCCGCTCGACCTGCCGAACACCGTCACGACCGGTATCGTCAGCGCGCTGAACCGTTCGATCCAGGTCGCCTCGTCGGCCGCCCCGAGCGACGGCACCGACCAGCAGCAGCAGGAGCCGGGTCAGGAGAGCCCGTTCCGCTTCGACTTCGGTCAGGGCCAGGAGCAGCAGTCCGCCAACCAGACGATCAAGATCGCCGTCATCCAGACCGACGCCGCCATCAACCCCGGCAACTCCGGCGGAGCGCTCGTCAACAACGAGGGCAAGCTGATCGGCATCAACGTCGCCATCGCGAGCGCCGGCGGATCGTCGTCGGGCGGACAGTCCGGCAACATCGGCGTCGGCTTCTCGATCCCCTCCGACATCGCCAAGCGCATCTCGCAGGAGATCATCGACAACGGCTCCGCCACGCACGGCCTCCTGGGTGCCTCGGTTCAGGATGCCGCCTCCATCCAGGGAGCGACCACGACCGGTGCCTACATCGCCGACGTCTCCAGCGGAGGGGCGGCGCAGGCTGCCGGACTCCAGAAGGGCGACGTGATCACCAAGGTCAACGGCATCCCGGTGACGAACTCCATCGACCTCACCGCCCAGGTGCGCGCGCTCGCCGCGGGCAGCAAGGCCGAGATCACCTACAACCGCTCCGGCCAGGAGAAGACCGCCGAGGTCACCCTGGGCTCGATGCCCACGAGCTGATCCGCTCCGAGCGACGAAAACGCCACCCCGCCAGACAGTGCGGGGTGGCGTTCTCGTGAGGGAGTGAGCCGTCAGCGTAAGGGCGCCAGGCGCCCGATGGCGGCGAGGGGGATGCCCACCCAGTCCGGGCGATTTCGCGTTTCGTAGATCGCTTCGTACACGGCCTTGTCGAGTTCGAACGCCTCGAGCAGGGGATCGTCGTCGGTGCGGGGGCGACGCGTCGTGTCGGCGTATCCGTCGAGGAAGGCCTGCTGCGCGGCGATGACCCACGCGCGCACGGCCTCGCCGTCGTCGTCGGCCACGGCACCCGAGACGTAGTCGAACGAGCGGAGCATGCCGGCCACATCGCGGACCGCGACATCGGGCTGGAGGCGCTCGTTGATCGGACGAAGGGGCTCGCCCTCGAAGTCGAGGAGCACCCATCCGTTCGAGGGCGTGTCGAGCACCTGACCGAGGTGCAGATCGCCGTGAATTCGCTGCAGAGCAGGCCATTTCGCGGCTAGAGCGCGGGCGTAGACGTCGCGGATCTGCTCCTCGTAGGGCTGCAGAGCGGGCACTTCCCCGAGCGCGATCGTCAGTCGTCTCTCCCACGCGCCGGTGATCGCGGAGCGGTCGGCCTCGCTCGGATCGAGGGTCGAGAACTGCTCGGCGAGCGCCACATGCATGCCGGCGACGCTCGCTCCGAGGGCGTACGCGCGGTCGGCGAAGTCCTCTCCGGCGGCCGCGGCGTCGAGCGCGACGCGCCACGCGTCTTCGACTCCCTCGAAGAATTCCTGAGCGAAAGCGAGCGATCCGCTGACCGGAACACCCTCGGGCGTCATCCAGATTCCGCGGACTTCGCCGATCGCTCCGGGCACGAAAGCGGCCCCTCCGGCGGCTAGAGCGGACTGCAGCTCGACGTCAGGATTAATCCCCGGATTCACCTGCCGGAACAACTTGCAAATGACGGGTACACCCGGCTCTTCACCCTCGGGCCGGTAGATGATCGACGTGTTCGACTGCTCGCCGCTCAGCACGCGCGCGGTCATCTGCGGAGCCAACGCCCGCCCGCCCGTCGCCCCGAGCGGAATACCCCGGAACCCGTCCTCGTCCGAACCCACCTCGCCGCCGACCGTCACCAACGCGTACAGCGCATCGGTGAAGGCGGGGTCGGTCGTGGCATCCGTCCACACGAGCCCGTCGTCGGCGGCGCCGATCAGACTCCCGGGAGGAACGGACCCCTCCGGCCGGCGCGCAACCGGCACCTGGTACACGATCGCCGGTTGCACGGCTTCGTCGCGCACCAGCAGCAGTCGCGCATCGGCGGCATCGAGCGGCCAGTCGGCCACGAGAGTCAGCCGCGGATCGCGGCCCTTCGTGCCGTACCAGCGCTGACGCGGCATCCAGACAGCGAGGAGATCGAGGAGGTCGCCCATGTCGCGAGGCTAACGCGCGGGTCTTCGCATCGCGAAGGTCTTGCGCGCGCCCCCGTGTCGATGAGAAAGGGTGAGCCTCAGGATGCCGACGTGCGGTCGTCGTCGCCCGCGTCGAGCTCCGATTTCTCTGGGCGGTTCTTGCGCCCCGGGAGGGCCTTGCGGGCCAGCGAACCCGTACGGCGACCGGCCCCGGCGATGGCGCCGCCGACGCGGCGGACACCGCCCACCGCGGCGCGTTCGAGCCGCTCGCTGCCGGGCGTGGGCTCGAGGTCGGCCGGGAGCGCGAGCGGGGGAGTGCCGAACGCGCGACGGGCGTTGACGAGCACACGACGGCCGAGGATGTGGTTGCCCGCACCCCCGACGACGGCTCCGACGCCGAACGGCAGCGCCTTGCCGATCCACGACGCACCGCCCCGCGTGGCGAACTGCCGCACGAACGTCGTCTTGAGGCGGTCGACGAGCGGCCCGACCATGGCGCGGGGGAGCGTTTTGGTCACCATCTCTCCCCAGTAGCTCGAGCGCGAGACGCCGCGACCGGCGGCCTGCGAAGCCAGCTGCGACACGAGGTCGATGCCCTCTTTGCCGAGCATGAGCGCGAGAACCAGAGCGCGGGCGCGGTCGGGGTCTTCGACGACGACCCCGTGCACCTCGGCGACCGACTGCGCATACAAGGCCGTCGCCTCGAGGAAGCCCACGGTCTCGACCCCGCTCAACGCGAGCGTCACGCCCGTGCCGATGCCGGGCACCACGGCCGTGGCGCCGACTGCAGCTCCACCCGTGGTGACGGCCGCGAGATAGCGGCGCTCGAGGATTCTCAGGATCTCGTCGACGGTGGCATCCGGATGCCGCAACCGCACGCTGCGCAGATGCGCGAGCACCACGGGTCGCTGCACCGAGAGCACGCGATCGAGCAGACGGATCGTTCGCGGGTGCTCCTCGGACCCCACCGGCGGGAGGCCCCCTTTCCAGGGGGCGTCGTCGGGCAGGGTGTGGATGCGGTGCACCTTCTCAGCCATGCCTCCATCCTCACCCCGGTGGCGATTCGGCCGGGGGCGGTTGACGGCGGGGTGAAGCGGCTCCCGAAGCGCCAAGCGGCGTGAGGGGTCAAGAAGTGTCGCCCCGTGGGGACGCGAAGCGACACAATTCGACCTCTCGTGCGGAGCGGCGCGGAAAGCCGACCGGATGCCGCCATCCGACGTCATCCGTTCAGATGAAATGTTTCGCACTGGTCGCCGGGCTTTTCGTTATCTGTGAGTGTGTGCGGCGCGCGACCAGGCGTCGGTCGGTGTCGGAGGGGGTTGGTAGTTTGGTGCGATGACAGCGTCGCTGCCGGTGCCCCCCGAAAAGTCCTCTTCAGATACCGAGGGCGCGTCGGCGAGCGCCGAAGCCTCGATGTCGCCCCCGCCCAAGCCCCGCGCTCCGCGGACGACGACCCCGCGTGCGCCCCGGCGCCCCGCTGCGGCGACGGCGTCGGACCACGCCGAGTCCGAGTCGGCCACGGCGCCCAAGCCGCCGGCGAAGCCGCGTGCCCCGCGCACGACGGCCGCGCGCGCCGCGTCGGGCACGTCTGCGACCGCCCGCACGGCCGCCGCGAAGAAGCCCGCGACTCCGCGAAAGCCTGCTGCCCCGCGCACCACGGCCGCGTCGAAGGCCGCGGGTGCGAAGCCCGCCGCTGGAGCGAAGCCCGCCGCTGGAGCGAAGCCCGCCGCCGGAGCGAAGCCGGCGGTTCCCAAGAAGCCGGCCGCCCCGCGCCAGACGGCGGCGGCGAAGGCAGCCGCGGCGAAGGCCGCAGCTCTCGAGGCTGCCCAGGACGAGGCGACGACGAGGGCGACCGATGCGGTCGCGCCGAGTGTCGGCATCCCTCCGCTGCTCCCCGACGACATCGTGGTGCCCCCGCGCCCGCCGCTGCCGGGTGCTGAGCCCTCGGGCGAGGCCGCGCCGGCTGAGGTGGTGGTCGAGGAGCCCGCTGGTGACTCTGCTGCTGCGCCGGAGGCGGCGGTCGGGGAGCCCGCTGGTGACTCTGCGGCTGCGCCGGAGGTGGCGGTCGGGGAGCCTGCGCCTGAGCTGGCTTCGGCCGGGGCGGCTGACGCTGACCTGGAACCGGCGGATGCGGAGCCTGTGGCTGATCCCACGCCCGCCGATGTCGCCGTCGAAGAGCCCGTGGTCGAGGCCACTGACGCGTCGGTGTCCGAGTCTGGGCCCGTCGACGTTTCGGAGCTCGAGCCCGCTGAGGCGTCTCCGTCGGTGTCTGCGTCCGCCTTGGCGCTCGCCGCCGAGCCGGTCGCCGAGATCGTCACCGAGAAGCCGCTCGAGGACGACGCCCGAGCCGAGGTCTCGGGCGACGCGTCGAGCGCCGTCGCCGAGTCCGCCGGCACCTCCGACATCGACGACGCGGCCGAGCCCCACGACCCGACCCCCGCCGACGTGCGCGTGGACGAGGTCGCGGCGGGGTCGGACGAGTCTGTGCTTCTCGCCGACGGTGTCGCCCCCGACAGAGCGGAGGCATCGGTCGAAGCTGAAGAGACGCCCGAGCCCGAGACCGCCGTGTTCGCTGCCGTCTCGGCTGAGCCGAGCGACGACGAGGCGAACGATGACGCCGCCCACAACGGCGACGACCTCGAGCCCGCAATCGTGGCTGCGCCCGCGGTCGATGGGGCCACGGCATCCGCTGACGAGACCGCCGTCCCTGCTCTCGCGCTCCGGACGATTACGAAGAGCTTCGGCGAGCTGCGGGCGGTCGACGCGATCGACCTGACCGTTCCCGCCGGTGCGTTCTACGGTCTGGTCGGCCCCAACGGTGCCGGCAAGACCACGACCCTGTCGATCATCGCGGGACTGCTGCGACCCGATCGCGGCACCGTCACGATCAACGGCGTCGACGCGGGCAAGCGCTCGCGCGAGGCGAAGAAGCTCATCGGCGTCCTGCCCGACCGGCTGCGCACCTTCGACCGGCTCACGGGCCGCCAGCTGCTGTCGTACTACGGCGCTCTGCGCGGGCTCCCCGCCCCGCTCGTCGAGAGCCGCACGGCCGACCTCGCCCGCGCGTTCGACCTCGTCGAGGCGCTGTCGCGTCCCGTGTCGGACTACTCCGCCGGTATGACCAAGAAGGTCATGCTCGCCGGCGCGATGATCCACTCGCCGCGCCTGCTCGTGCTCGACGAGCCGTTCGAAGCCGTCGACCCCGTCTCAAGCGCCGTCATCCTCGACATCCTCGGCACGTACGTCGAGCACGGCGGCACGGTCATCCTCTCGAGCCACGGCATGGAGCTCGTCGAACGCGTCTGCTCGCGGGTCGCGGTGATCGTCTCGGGTCAGGTGCTCGCCGAGGGCACCGTCGACGAGGTGCGCGGCGAAGGAACGCTCGAGGAGCGCTTCCGCGAGCTCTCCGGTGGGCTCGGCGACGTGGAGGGCCTCGAGTGGTTGCACACGTTCTCCGCCTGAGGCTCGCCATGATGCTGGGCGCCCTGCGGGGCGACCGGCGCGAAGTCATCCGGCGTGCCATCGGCGTGGTCATTCTGATCGCCGCCACCGTCGTGGCCGCGATGAGCGCGGCCGGTCTCGCGGATGCCAGCAACCTCACCACGGCCGTCGTCACGGTGCTCGCGGGCTCGGCGGTGACGCTCGGCTTCGCGGTCGGTCCGCCCGTCACCGCGTCGATCGACCCCCTCGACCCCCGGCGCTTCGCCGTCGTCGGCCCCGAACCCCGCCCCTTGGCCGGAGCGCTGCTGCTGGCCGGCTTCCTCAGCGTCCCCGTGCTCGTGGTCCTCACCCTCGGGGTGAGCCTCGCGGTCGCGTGGGGCGCTCACGGAGCATCGGCCTGGGCGAGCGTGGCATCCGTGGTCCTTGGGCTCACGACATGCGTGCTCTTCGCGCGGGTGAGCATGGCGCTCGGCGCTCTCGTCCAGCGCCCCCGGCAGTCGCGCGAGCTCATCGGGGTGTACCTGGTCGCCGTGCTCGTCGTCGTCGTGCCCGTGGGTGTCTTCCTCGGTTCGCTCGAGTGGCGCGGCGCCGTGCCCTCGCAACTCGCGTCGGCCGCCGAGGTTCTCGCGTGGACGCCGATCGGCGCCGCGTGGGGCATCGCCCTCGCGCCCTCGGCCGGAGCCGCCGTGGGCAGCTTCGTCGTGGCCCTGGCCACCGTGCTCGTTCTCGCCCTGGCGTGGTTCGCGCTCGTCAACACCCTGCTCACCACGACCCGCCGCCCCATCGCCGTGCGCGAGCGCGGCGGTCTCGGATGGTTCGCGATCCTGCCCGGAACGCCCGGGGGAGCGGTCGCCGCCCGCAGCCTCTCGTACTGGCTGCGCGACCGTCGCTACATCGTCAACGTCATCATCGTGCCGATCGCCGCCGTCGTCTCGACGGTGCCGTTGCTGGTCGCCGGGGTGCCGTTCGAACTCGCCGTCCTCTTGCCGGTGCCGATCATGGCGCTGTTCTTCGGCTGGCTGCCGCACAACGACCTCGCCTACGACTCCACTGCGCTGTGGATGCACATCGCCAGCGGCATGCGCGGGGCTCCCGACCGCATCGGACGACTCGTTCCGGTGCTGCTCATCGGCATCCCGATCCTCGCCATCACCCTGCCGCTCGCCACCGTCGCCCACGGGCGCTGGGCCATCTTCCCCGCCATGGTCGGCGTCTGCGCGGCGCTGTTCCTGGCCGGGCTCGGACTGTCGAGCATCTCGTCAGTCGTTGCTCCCTACGCGGTGTCGCGGCCGGGTGACAGCCCGTTCCAGCAGCCGCAGCGCACGGGCTCGGGTGGCGTCGTCGCCCAGGGTCTCGTGATGGCCGGAGCGATCGCGGCGGCCTCGCCCGCGGCGTGGCTCACGTGGCAGGCGATCAACGGTCAAGAGATCGATTCGATGCTCGCTCTCTGGGTCGGCGTCGGCGCCGGAGCAGTCGTGCTCGTCATCGGTGTCACCGTCGGTGCGGCGCTGTTCGAACGTCGCGGAACCCGGCTCATGGAGTTCGCCGAAGCGACCTGACCTCGCCTCGCACCGACCGCTCGGGGCGTACCGCGGCTACACTGGCTCTCCATGAGCACGCCTCTCGACAGTCCTGACAGCGGGGGTCTCGCGACCCTGGATCGTGAGCTCGAAGAGCTCATCCGCGAAGAGAACATCGAGCCCGGTGATCACGAGCGCTTCTCGCATTACGTGAAGAAGGACAAGATCCTCGAGTCCGCCCTGAGCGGCAAGCCGGTGCGTGCGCTGTGCGGCAAGAAGTGGACGCCGGGGCGCGACCCCGAGAAGTTCCCCGTCTGCCCGCAGTGCAAAGAGATCTACGAGTCCCTCATCAACTGAGGGTTTCTCACCCCGCGTGAGGGGTCAGAAAGTGTCGCCGGCGCTGACGCACAGCGACACTTCCTGACCCCTCACGCGCGTTTCGGACCTGGTGCGCGAGGCACCTTGCTTCACTTGCCGCAGTTTGTCGCTGCGCGGCCCGCCCGGTGGCCATTCGCGGCAACCCAACCCGGTGAGGGTGGCGGACTCGCGCGCGCGCCATGGCCGCGCCC
>NZ_LMKF01000031.1:105821-105920 GCF_001421275.1 Microbacterium sp. Leaf203
GTTGCCGCACTTGGTCGCTGCGCGCCCCGCCCGGCCGCCATTCGCGGCAACCCAACCCGGTGAGGGTGGCGGACTCGCGCGCGCGCCATGGCCGCGCCC
>NZ_LMKF01000031.1:105973-412278 GCF_001421275.1 Microbacterium sp. Leaf203
CTTGCCGCACTTTGTCGCTGCGCGCCCCGCCCGGCCGCCATTCGCGGCAACTCAATCAGCCAAAGTCCCCTGCGCGCGTGGCTCACCTTCCGTGGGCTACGCGCACGCGGCGACAGTTTTTGACCCCTCACGCGCGGCGGGGCGGGCGAGCGCGGCTCACTCGGCGTTGCGGTACTCCGTCGGGAGCGCGGGGTCGGCCTTGCTCAGCGCGAGGGCGCGCACGGGCAGTTCCTCGCGGACGCGCGAGTGATGAGCCCGAGCGGCCTGCACTCCCGCTGCGCCGAGGGAGGCGGCATCCGCTTCTCCGTCCTCCATGAGCGCGGTCTGCAGCGCACGGGCGTCGGGGTGCTCGGCCGCGGTCGAGAGCTCTTCGAAACCGTCGCTGACGATGATCAGCTCCGAGGTCGCGGTGCCCGCGTCGAAGGTACGGAAGGCCGCCTTGCGACCGCCGTGCGAGGCCTTCTGAGCGGATGCCTTGGCCACGCCCACCCACGAACCGTCCGCGGCCTCGCGGGCGACGAGTTTGAAGACCAGGCCCGCCGTCGGAACGCCCGACCCGGTCGCGACCGAGGTCCCGACGCCGTACGAGTCGACGGGGGATGCCGCGAGAGCAGCGAGCGCGTACTCGTCGAGGTCGCTCGTCACGGTGATCCGCGTGTTCGTCGCGCCGAGTTCGTCGAGCAGCGCCCGCACCTCGCCCGCGACGATGGGGAGGTCGCCGGAGTCGATGCGGACCCCGCCCAGCTCGGTGCCCGCGACGCGGACGGCCGTGCGCACACCCTCGGGGATGTCGTACGTGTCGATGAGCAGGGTCGTGCCCGGGCCGAGGGCCTCGACCTGCGAGCGGAAAGCGTCTTCTTCGGTGTCGTGCAGCAGCGTCCACGCGTGGGCCGCGGTGCCCATGGTCGGGACTCCCCAGCGGCGTCCGGCCTCGAGGTTGCTCGTCGCCGAGAACCCGGCGATGTACGCCGCGCGGGCGGCGGCGACGGCGGCCTCTTCGCTCGCGCGTCGGGAGCCCATCTCGGCGAGGGGACGCTCGCCCGCGGCTACGGTCATGCGGGCGGCGGCGGTGGCGACGGCGGAGTCGTAGTTCAAGATGCTCAGGGCGAGCGTCTCGAGCAGCACCGCCTCGGCGAAGGTGCCCTCGATCGTCAGCAGCGGCGACCCGGGGAAGTAGACCTCGCCCTCGCGGTATCCCGTCACCGAGCCGGTGAAACGGTAGTCGGCGAGGAAGTCGATGGTCGTGGCATCCACCACCCGGTTGTCGCGGAGGTAGCGCAACTCGTCATCGCCGAAGCGGAAGTCGCGGATCGCCTCGAGCAACCGCCCCGTGCCCGCGACGACGCCGAACCGGCGCCCGCCGGACAGGCGGCGACCGAAGACCTCGAACACGCAACGGCGCGAGGCCGTGCCGTCGCGGAGCGCCGCGTCGAGCATCGTGAGTTCGTAACGGTCGGTGTGCAGGGCGGTGCTACGGCTCATTCGGTCAGCCTATTGCGACACTCGCGGCACATTCGGGCGTCGCCGCGACGCTTGACATCCCCGCGGCGACACAACTCCTGCAGATCCCGGTCCTTCCTGGCCGGATGGCGCGCTGCACTCTCGTACTGCAGGAGTTGTGCACGCGTGCATCCCGCAACGGCCCTGCCGGCAACCCGCCTCCGCGTCTCGCACGCGGGCGCACCCGCCGCCCGCCCCACCCCCGCCCGATAGGCTGGGTCCCTATGAACGACGCGCCGATCGGCATCTTCGACTCAGGAGTCGGCGGCCTTACCGTCGCCCGCGCGGTCTCTCAACAGCTGCCGCGCGAGTCGATCCTCTACATCGGCGACACCGCGCGTTCGCCCTACGGCCCGAAGCCCATCGCCGACGTGCGCAAGTACTCGCTCGAGGTGCTCGACACCCTCGTCGAGCAGGGCGTGAAGATGCTCGTGATCGCCTGCAACACGGCGTCGTCCGCCATGCTCCGCGATGCCCGCGAGCGGTACGACGTGCCCGTCGTCGAGGTCATCGGCCCCGCCGTTCGCACCGCCATGTCGACCACCCGCAACGGCCGCATCGGCGTGATCGGCACGGTCGGCACGATCGGATCCCGCGCCTACCAGGACATGCTCGAGGTCAACGAGAACCTCACGGTGTTCGCCGAGGCCTGCCCGCGGTTCGTCGAATTCGTCGAGGCCGGAGTCACCGACTCACCCGAGGTGCTCGCCACCGCTGAGCAGTACCTCGCCCCGCTCCGCCACGCCGGCGTCGACACGCTCGTGCTCGGCTGCACGCACTACCCGTTCCTCGAGGGAGCCATCAGCTACGTGATGGGGCCCGACGTGAGCCTCGTCTCGAGCGACAGCGAAACCGCGAAAGACGTCTACCGCCAGCTCGTGTCGCGTGATCTTCTCGCGAGTCCGGATGCCGTGCCCACCGCCCGCTACGAAGCCACGGGATCATCGGCCGACGACTTCGTGCGCCTCGCCCACCGCTTGATGGGTCGCGAGGTGCGCGAGGTGCAGCTCGTGCAGACCGGCGCCATCGACCTGCCGCGCTGAGGCGTGGCATCCATTTCCCGTTCCTCTGGAGGACTCATGACCCGCAAAGACGGTCGCACCAACGACCAGCTCCGCCCCGTCACCATCGAGCGCGGCTGGTCGGCGCACGCCGAGGGCTCGGCTCTCGTCACCTTCGGTGGCACGAAGGTGCTGTGCACCGCGTCATTCACGAACGGCGTGCCGCGCTGGCTGACCGGCAAGGGCAAGGGCTGGGTCACCGCCGAGTACGCGATGCTCCCGCGCGCGACGAACAGCCGCAACGATCGCGAGTCGATCAAGGGTAAGGTCGGCGGTCGCACGCACGAGATCTCGCGCCTGATCGGCCGCGCGCTCCGTGCCGTCGTCGACACCAAGGCACTGGGCGAGAACACCATCGTCATCGACTGCGACGTGCTGCAGGCCGACGGCGGCACGCGCACCGCGGCGATCACGGGTGCGTATGTGGCCTTGGCGGATGCCATCGCCTGGGGCCGCGAGAAAAAGTTCATCGGTCAGCGCGCAGAGGTGCTGCGCGACTCGGTCGCGGCGGTGTCGGTGGGCATCATCGACGGAGAGCCCATGCTCGACCTCGCCTACGTCGAGGACGTGCGGGCCGAGACCGACATGAACGTCGTCGTCACCGGCCGTGGCCTGTTCGTCGAGGTGCAGGGCACCGCCGAGGGCGCGCCGTTCGACAAGCGCGAGCTCGATCAGCTGCTCGAGCTGGGTGTGAACGGCTGCGCCGAGCTGCGCGGCATCCAGACCTCGGTGCTCGAGGGCTGACATGGCGCGCATCGTCCTGGCGACGCACAACCCGCACAAGGTCGAGGAGTTCCAGGCGATCGTCGCCGAGGTGCGCCCCGACCTCGAGGTGATCGCGTACGACGGGCCCGAGCCGGTCGAAGACGGCGTGACCTTCGCCGCGAACGCGCTGATCAAGGCCCGCGCGGCCGCGGCGCACACGGGTCTGCCGGCGCTGGCCGACGACTCGGGCGTGGCGGTCGACGTACTGGGCGGATCGCCGGGCGTCTTCTCGGCGTACTGGGCGGGACACAAGAAGGACGCGACCGCCAACCTCGAGCTGCTGCTCGACCAGTTGTCGGATGTCGCCGACCCGCATCGCACGGCGCAGTTCGTGTCGGTGATCGCCCTGGTGCGTCCGGACGGCGGGGAGCAGACGGTCGAGGGCCGTTGGCCCGGGCGTCTGGCGACGGCACCCGCCGGCCCCGGCGGTTTCGGCTACGACCCGATCTTCATCCCCGACGGCCAGCCCGCGGGCGAGGAACGGACCGTAGGGGAGTGGACGGCCGCGGAGAAGAACGCGGCATCGCACCGGTCGCGGGCGTTCCGCGAGTTGGCGCCACTGCTCGAGACGCTCTGAGCGAGACCGACACCCGTTCTCATTCCCGAGTTGCTCGAACCGACGCGGCCGAGCCTGTGCCCGATCTAGCCTGGAGCTATGCACGATCACGCGCCCTCCGGTGGCATCCGGGATGTCAGCAATAGGCGCCTGCTCGCGACCGCCCTGGCCCTGACGGCCACGGTGATGGTCGTGCAGGTCGTGGGCGCGATCCTGACCGGATCGTTGGCGTTGCTGGCCGACGCGGCGCACATGTTCACCGATGCCGCAGCCCTGGTGGTGGCGCTGATCGCCACCGCGATCGCCGCGCGCCCGGCGGATGATCGCCGCACGTTCGGCTACCAGCGCGCCGAAGTCCTGGGAGCCCTCGCGAACGGCGTGATCCTCATCGTGCTGTGCGCGTGGATCGGCGTCGAGGCGGTGCAGCGCCTCCTGACTCCCGCCGAAGCCGAGGTGCACGGCGCGCTCATGCTCGTCGTCGCGGTCGTCGGCCTCGTGGCCAACGCGGTGTCGATGTTCCTGCTCTCGCGCGCGCAGAAGCGCAGCATCAACGTGCGCGGCGCCTACCTCGAGGTGCTCGGCGACCTCATCGGCTCCGCCGCCGTGATCGTCGCCGCCATCGTGATCGTGACGACCGGATTCACGCAGGCGGATGCCATCGCCTCGCTGTTCATCGCCGTGATGATCGTGCCGCGGGCCATCGGCCTCCTGCGCGAGGTCGTGGTCGTGCTGACGGAATCGGCGCCCGTCGGCGTTCACGTCGCCGAGATCCGCGAGCATCTCCGCGAGGCGGACGGGGTGGTGGACGTGCACGACGTGCACGTGTGGCAGCTCACGCGTGGCGCCCCGGTGTTCAGCGCGCACGTCATCGTCGAGGACGCCGCCCTGACCGATGGGCGCGCGGCCGCGATCCTCGCGTCGCTGCAGACGTGCCTCGCCGACCACTTCGACGTGGAGCACTCGACGTTCCAGCTCGAGCCCGCGGGGCACGTGGAGCACGACTCGCGGCACGCGTGAACCCTGCCGTGCGCTGGCCATCGTCGGCAGGTACGCATCCCTCGGAATGCGGGTGAAGTCACGAGCGCCTTCGAACGCTCGTAGGTGAATTTGCGGGTGATTTTGTCGTCTCGCACCCTTGATTTTCCGCGGCTGCGAGATTTTGCGCCCTGTGGGGGACGCAATCCTGTCGTGTGCCCAACCCTCACCTTGCCGCGTTCGTCGCGGTCCTTCTCGCGCTCGTCGGCGCTCTGACGCTGCCGCCAACCGTCGTCCAGGCCGCCGGCCCGCTCACCTCCGTCAGCCGCGGCGACATCGACGGAGACACCATCCCCGACGCGATCGAGCGCGTGGTGTGCGGGAACGCGACGTGCGCGACGGGCACGGAGGACGTCGACGGTGACGGCATCGCCGACGTGGTCGAGGTGGCTGCGTGCGGGACGACGCGCTGCGCGGACCCCCGCGCTGACGCCGACGGGGACGGGATTCCCGATTTCGTGGAGCGCCTGGTGTGCGGTTCCGACACGTGCACCTCCGGCCACGAGGACACAGATGGGGACGGTGTCCCCGACTGGGTGGAATTCGTCATCTGCGGGAGCGCAACGTGCGCGACGGGCACGGAGGACCTGGACGGGGATGGTGTCGCCGATGCGGTGAGCCTTCAGGCGTATGCCCTCTACCGACAGAAGCTCGCGACGACGGGTCAGGACCGGGATGGGGTTTTCTGGGCGGTCGGTATCGGCGCGGTCTTCCTCTTGTGCGGTGCGGGCCTGCTGGCGGTGCGCATGCGGCGCCGTGAGAAACATGTCGCCGACGAACGTGCGGAGGTACTCCCGTGAGCGCGGTTCTCAGAAGCGGGTGTGCTGCAGTTTTGGTTGCGGCCCTGGTCGTGACCGGCGGAGCGGTACACGCCGCCGAACCTCCCGCGAATCGTTCGGCCGACGTGCAGCAGCAGATCCTCGATCGCGTGCGCGCTGCCGCGGCCCCGTCCATCCGCGCGACCGAAGCCACGAGCGAAACGGGTGCCATGGCCGAGGCCGCGCTCGAGCCGGGTCAAGCCGCAGTGCTGGATGCCGCCGCCGCCGGTGTCCGGGCGGAGTTCTCCGGCTACGGGGTCGACGAGAAGTTGGCTGTGCGGACGGCGGCGTTGGACGACGGTGCCGCGGTGTCGGCCGCATCGGAGACAGGGGGCGTGGTCGCCGCGCCTCCCGTAGAGATCCGGGCGCACAACGGAATGGGTGAGGACGTCACCCAATTCCCCGCGTCCTACACGCTCGAGGAAGACGACTCGTCCGGTATCAAGGTTGCGAAGAACGTGCAGCCTGGCGTGAGCTTGCAACTCGATGTCGACACCGATTCATTGACGCGGGCAGGGGTGGACCTCGACAGTCTTCGTGTCGTGACGCGGGAGAGTCCCGGCGACCCCTGGCAGCAGCTCCCGTCGTATTACGACGCGGACGCGCATGCGGTGCGAGCGGAGTCCGAGCACTTGTCGCAGTTCGTCGTCATCGGCACACCGGTGCAGACGACTCCGGTGCCTCGGATCGTGCTGGATCCCGACGATGATGCGGGGTGGGCGAACTCTCCCGGCCCGCGCATCACAGAACTGCCGTTGAACGTGCGGTTGGCCGATCAGATGGCGGCGATGCTCCGCGAGCGGTGCGCAGCGGACGTCACGCTGACGCGAGGCGCGGACCAGCGTTTCGTATCGGCGCAGACGCGGCGCGCGATCGCTGCATCCCACAACCCGGACGTGACGTTGACGGTCGCGTTCGGAACCAACCAGGGCACTGCCTGGGGCAATGCCCTCAATGGCGGAACGCAGTTGTTCTCCCGCGGCGGAGACAGTGATGCCCTGCGCGAGTCGTTGCTGTCGGAGATGCGCGGATACACCGGCCGGCCCGGACGGGTGAAAGCTCCGACGGCGGACTTCCCGCGGGAGGAGTACCTGGGGCTGCCGGGGGCGGTGGTGCACATGGAAGCCCTGTACATGGACCACAACTTCGACCGCCCCGTGATCGACAACGGGTGGGACTCGGTCGTGAACGGTGCTTTCACCGGCGTCGGGAAATATCTCGAGTCGAAGGGCTTATCCTGCACGAATCCGGTCACGGGCGGGTGGCCTGCTCGCCCCTCCGCCGCGGAGTTGTCGCGTTGGTACCAGCTCGGCTACCGCAACTGGCAGCACTACGGCGCTGACCCGGTGTCGTTCTCGACCGGCAACCTCGTCGAAACCGCACACCTCTTCTCCCTCCCGCGCGCGGGCGGCTCCGCGACGGATGTCTCCCTCGTCTACAACGCGCAGGACGGTCGGCTGGGTCGTGTCGGTGCGGGCTGGAGTTTTGCGCTCGGCGGTCACGCGCAGCGTTTCGATGATCATTCCGTCATGGTGGTGCGCGGCGATGGGGCGTCGATCATGTTCGAACCCGATGGGACAGGGGGCTACATCGATCCCCGTGGCGAAGGCCTCCACTTGGTCGAAGCCGGAGGCGGCATCCTGCGGATGTCGTCGCGCGCCGGGGAGACATGGGACTTCGACGCCGCCGACCAGGACGGCATCGGAGAGATGACCCGCGCCGTCGACACCGCCGGTCGCGCCACCACCCTCACCTACGGCACCCCTTCGAGAACGCAACAGTTCGTGCCACTGACCGCGATCACCGACGCGAGCGGTCAGCGCGTGCGGGTCGACTCCGACGACGCCGGGCGGATCACCGCCCTTACGCTGCCCGATGGCCGCGCCTGGTCGCTCGGGTACGACGGCAGCGGCGACCTCACCCGCATCGCCTCGCCCGACGGCGGAGTGAAGACCTTCGCCTACGACGGGTCGCACCGCATCGTCACGATGACCGACGCGCTGGGGGCGACGTATCTGCGCAACGCCTACGACGACGCGGGGCGCGTCGTGCGGCAGTGGGATGCCGCCGGTAACGAGCGTCACTTCGCCTACGAGGCGGGGCAGACGACCTATACGGATCAGGAAGGCCGCATTCACACCTACGCGTTCGACTCCCGTTCGCGCATTACGAAGATCACCGACCCCGCCGGTGGTGAGCAGTCGTGGACCTACGACGACGACAACAACGTCACCGCCTTCGTCGACACGGCGGGACGCACCACCTCCTACGCCTACGACGCCGCCGGGAATGTGACCGGGGTGACGGATGCCGCCGGGAACACCACCGCGTACACGTACACCCCGAAGGGAACTGTCGCCTCGCGCACGGACGCCCTCGGTCTGGTCACGAGCTACGGGTACAACGACCGGGGAGCTTTGACGAAGACCGTGCAGGCCGACGGATCCGTCATCACCTACGACGTCGACGGGTCCGGCAACGTCGTTCGGACGACTCTGCCGTCGGGGGCGGCGTACGCGTTCGAGGTCGACGGGCGCGGAAACCGTGTGGCGAGCACCGACCCGTTGGGCCGGACCACCCGCTTCGCGTATGACGACGGGAACCGCCTGATCGCCTCGACCGACCCTCTCGGTCGGGTGACCCGGTACGCGTGGGATGCGCGGGACAAGCTCACCGCCGTCACCGACGCTCTGGGGCGGGTGTCGCGGTTCGCGTACGACCTGAATGGGAACCTCACCTCCGCTACCGACCCCGCCGGCAACGCCACCCGTTACACCTGGGACGCGCTCTTCCGCATCGTCAGCGCCACGGATGCGACAGGCGGCACCACCTCGTACACGTACGACAAGGAAGATGGCCTCACCGGCGCCACCGACGCGGCCGGCCGCCAGACCCGCTTCGTGCTCGACGTGCTCGCGCGTCCGGTCGAAGCCATCGATCCCGCGGGGCGATCGTGGAAGCAGACTTTCGACGCGTCCGGTGTCCCGGTGACGCAGGCCGACCCCCGCGGAGCGGAGACGAAGAACGAGGTCGATGCGCTTGGTCGCGTCACCTCGACGAAGGGCCCGACCGGCGTCGTGCAGCGCACCGCGTATGACGCTGTGGGGCGGGTGAGCTCCGTCGCCGACGGCGCAGGAAACACCACGACCTACGAGTACGACGCACTCGATCACGTCACCTCCGTCGTCGACCCCACCGGTCGACGCGCCGGATACACCTACAACGCCGACAGTCAGGTGGTCGGGACGACGGATCGCCTCGGCAACACCACGCTGTACGAGCGGGATGCGGCGGGCCAACTCGCGAAGATCACGAACGCGGACGGCACCACCTCCTACGCGTACGACGCGGCAGGCCAGCTCGTCTCCGTCACCGACCCGACCGGCCGGACGAGAACCGCCGCCTACGACGCGACAGGTCAGGTCACGGAGTCGACGGACGCCGCCGGCAACACGACCCGTTACGACCACGATGTTCTCGGCAACGTCGTCGCGGTGACGGACGCGGACGGAAACGTCACCCGCTCAACATGGGATGCCGGAGGGCGCCGCACCAGGGTGACGAATGCCCTCGGGGACTCGACGACGTTCACCTACGACACGGCCGGCCTACTGACCTCGACGACGGATGCCCTCGGTCACGTCAGCGCTCACACTTATGAGGAGCACGGGCAGCTCGCGACCGTCACGGACGCCACGGGCGGGACGACCCGGTATGGGTATGACGAGCTCGGGGTGCTCGCGTCCGTCACCGACGCGCGCGGTAACCGGTCCACGTACGAGAACAACGCGCTCGGGCAGCCCGTGATCGCAACCGACCCCGCGGGCGGGCGCACCCGTTACGAGTACGACCGGCGCGGGCTGACGTCCCGCGTCGTCGCGCCCTCCGGTGCAGCCGTGTCGTACGGCTATGACGCACGCGGCGATCGCACCGAACAAGCCTCCGCCTCTGATGTCGTCCGGTTCGAATACGACGCGGAACAGCGCCTCATCGCCGCCTCCAACGCTCACGGCATGACCGGGTGGACCTACACCTCTACCGGGCGGGTGACATCCCAAATCGATCAGCAAGGCCGTGAGGTGTCCTACGAGTACGACCCGGCCGGTGCTGTCTCGCAGCTCACCGTGCCGGGGGGCCAGAAGATCGAGTACGAGCGCGACGCGGCGGGCCGCGTGTCGCGGATGTCGAGCCCGTGGGGAAGCGCCGTGTACGGCTACGACAAGCCCGGCAACCTCACCGGCATTGACCGTTCCAACGGTGTCACCACACGCTATGTATACGACGCCGCGCGCCAGGTCACCGCGATCACCTCGACCACCCCACCACCGGCGACACCGATAGCGGGACCTCCTGCTCCGGGTACGGTCCGCACCCAGGGGCTGTGCCCGGTGGTGACGAACGAGAGCGCTCCCGGGCTCCGCGCCTCCACCGTCGACAAGCCCGGGTGCAGCACCGTCTCGTCCTACCTCGGACACCGCTCGCTGCCCTCGGATATCGGGTCACTTCCTCAGGGCGCCACGCTGTCGCTCCTCTACGGGTACGACGCGGCCGGCAATGTGACCGAGGCCACCCGCACCGCCACCGCGCCGACGTCGGCTCTGCCCGGAGGCGTCGCGCCGGCAGGCGCTCTCCCTGGGACATCGGACGCGTCAACGACGGTCCTGGACAAGCTCGAAACGACGTATGCGTACGACAACGGCAACCGGTTGACCCGGTCGACGCAGAGCACCGGCGCAACCGACGACTATGCGTACGACCAGGTCGGTAACCGCACGGGATGGTCGCACTCCGCCGCCACGTCCTCATCGGGGGTGCTGGATCCGGTGTTGATGGTGGATGCGTCCAGGGCAAGTGTTCCCCGCCCGCCTGCCTCGCTCGCGACCGGGTCCGTGAAGGCGACCGACACCTCCTTCCAGCAGACGCAAGAGTTCAACAACCTGAACCAGCTCGTCTCCGCCACCGGCGGACCCGCGGGCGCACAGACGTACAGGTACGACGCCGACGGTCACCGCACGTCGGTGACAGGCGGCGGTTCAGATGCGACGTACCAGTGGAACGAGCTCGGACAGCTCACCGGATACAACGACCCCTCCGGCTCCACACGGTTCGGATACGACGCCCTCAGTCGCCGTGTCTCCACCACCACGGACGGCGCCTACGGCTCGACGAACACCTCAACCGTGTGGAACGGCATGCAGCCCGTCCAAGACACCAGCGACATCGCGGGACAACCACCCTGGTCCGCGATGTCACGGGGGAGCTGCTGCTCGAGGGTCGCGCCTCGGGTGCGGCGACCTGGGACCTACTCGATCGTCTGGGAAGCGCCATTGCTCAGGTGGGGGATACCCGTCTAGGAACGTCGTTGAACAACCCGGTGCAGGGCGCTCGCGACTCTTTGACGGACCGCACCGCGCGGATTACACAGGTGTCGGGTGGATCGGATTGGGGCGTCCCCAGCTTTGCCACCTCGGGATGGAACTCCTCGGTCGGGCACTCGGGCGCGCGTGTTGACCCCGTCGCCGGCCTGGGGCTGTTCTACTCCCGCGGGTACGACACCCGATCGGGGGCATGGCTCTCGAGGGACTCCTGGGAAGGGGTCCTCGAATCACCATCGTCGATGAATGGGTACGCATATGTAGAGAGCAACCCGATCACGTCACGGGATCTGCTGGGGTTTCGGCCGCTGGGGCGCTACGACTGGGCCGACGGGAACTCCGTGCGGCCGCGATTCACCGCACCGGGGGTGTGGCCGCAGCCGAACGCACGGGCACCGCAGTCGTCCTACAGCCCGTCGAAGACGTTCATGGGCTACCCGCTGAAGCCTGCCTCGAAGACGGTGAAGCCCGTGGCTACGACACCACGATCGACGTCCGCGCCAACGGCGAGGCATGCCCCGGCTTGGCGCGAGACGACCGCAACGGTTGCAAATGTTTTGAAGTACGCCTCTTATGGACTGTCTGTGCTCTCGCTCGCGCTGACCGCCTTGGCCGCGAGGCCAAATCATCCGTTCGCGTCCCTCGCGACACTCGGGGCGGCAGACCTGATAGGAAGGATCGCACTTGGGGTGGGAACTCTATCCGTTGCTGCTGACTGCGTTGCGTACGCTGCGGACCAGCGGTGCTGGGTAAACATTATTACTACGGTGATGTCCAACATGATCGCCCTTTCCGCGCCGGATATAGGGCCGCAGATAGGGGCTGCGATATTTGACACCCACATGATAATTTTCGACACAATTTTCCCCGGAGACAGGTCATTACCAAACTCGTGATCCATTTATGCACTCTGTCATTTAACAATATCGCTGCCAGGTTTGACCTGATGCGCAAGCGCGCGTTCTGAGAGAAGGTTATCTAATGGAAACGGTGGTGGAATGGTCAACGCCCGCCCGCCCGGTGTCTCGACTCGGCCAGATGATCACGTTCATTTCACTAATGATGCTTGGTGCGCTCGCGACATTATGTGGCGTGATTTCAATTTCGCAAGGTCAAGGCGTGGCATCAATCGTCACCTGGGGGTTGACTGCAATCCTGATTCCAACATTCAGCGCGCTATTGGCGTGCAATCATTTGAGGGGGCTAAGCGCATGGGTCGATGGGATACCGAGGACTGCTGGTGAGCTCGATCCAATAACGTTCTCCGACTCAGCGTTCGGGGGACCCATCACGACGTGGCGCGACTGGAGTGATGAGCACCGCCGTGGCGCGGGCATGCTTCGACTGGTGTCTGACGGCATTGAGGTGGTTTGGCGCGCACCGGGGGGTGGTCTGATCCTCTTGCCTGCAATGGTCGAGCGAATAGAGGTTGTTGCATTTCGAGGAAAAATCGTGTGGTCCCCGCAGCTGCGACTTCGGCTTGATGGGGGAAGTCAGCTTGTGGTGGCGGTCGTGCGGTCGGGCTTTTCCGGGGTGTTCGGATTGTCGCTCTCTACGGCGAAATCGATGGCAGCCCACCTCGAGCGGCACTTAAATGCGCTCGGCTAGATCGAGGAAGTTATGGATTTGTCTTGAGTTAGGGCCGGCACCTCTGTGCGCCACTCGCCGGGTTTGCGTAGCAACTGCATTCACGGGCGAAGAATTGACGCTCGGGCTAGATCGCTAGGGGAGGTCGTCTTTTAATGTGTTTCCCAGATTAGCAAGACGGTATTTAGTCCGGGCGGATCTTGCACCGCGGCATAGATAGTACTCGAAAGCTTGAGCTTTTTACCGTTGGTTTCTTGATAAAGTAAGGTATCAGCAATGAAATTCGGAGAATTCCTATCCTGGAGAGAGCGGCCAACGACACTGGCTGACGTCGAATGGCACTTTGCTCAAACGGCGGACGAATATTTTCGGTCCTTCACCCGTGACGATCCGGGCGGTGCTGTGATTGAGTCCGAGCCGCTGTTTGCTGAGCATCAGCGGGACAAGTCCTATTGGTGGCTTCGGCGCATCCCCCGCGAGGGGGCTCTCGGGTACGAGATCGCGAGAGTAGCTCGCGCGAGAGCTGGTCTCGCGTACTGAGCAAAGATTGGGTCGATTGCGACGTACCAGTGGAACGAGCGCACGGTTGGCCGATCTCGGCCTCACCACGCTGCCCGAATTCCGCGGCCGGGGGCTCGCCCGCTACCGTCCTGCCGATGGTTCCCGACGCGCTCGAAGGCGTCCACGAAACGTGGAACCGATGCCAGCTCGAGAATGCGCCGTCGGTGGCGCTGGCATCCGGGTTCCGCCCTCTCGGTGAATGGGCTGTCATCGACGACCGAGGCAGATCGCGCGGGCGCGTGCGTCGCCCGCGGACGATTGTGTCCGGTGACGTGAACTGCGGCGATCAGTCCTCCCGCACCACCTCGGACGGGTCCTTGTCCGGCCGCAACCCACGCCACCGCGCCTGCCGCAGGATCCCGCCGGGGGTGAACTCGGCGAACTCGACCTCGGCGACGAGCTCGGGTCGCACCCACAGTGCATCGCGCGCATCGGCCGCGGGTACGCCCACGAACGGATCGGCGTCGACGCGCAGCGGGTCGAGCAGCTCGGTCAACCGCGCGAGGGTCTG
This sequence comes from Microbacterium sp. Leaf203, assembly GCF_001421275.1. Classification (NCBI taxonomy): domain Bacteria; kingdom Bacillati; phylum Actinomycetota; class Actinomycetes; order Micrococcales; family Microbacteriaceae; genus Microbacterium; species Microbacterium sp. Leaf203. Next base: position 119,743 of record NZ_LMKF01000031.1, read on the forward strand.
CTCGCCGAAGCCCGACCCCACCCGGCCCGCGTACCGCAAGCCGTCGGCGGTGGGCACCCCCACGAGCAGCGAGCCGATGGTCCCCGATCGATTGCCCTTGCCCGGACGGACGCCGCCGATCACAACCTCCTGCGTCCGCGAGTGCTTCACCTTGAGCCACTGCTCCGACCGCACACCGCGGCGATACGTCGAGGTCGGGTCTTTCACGACGACCCCCTCGAGCCCGAACCGGCCGCTCGTCGACACCGCGGCATCCACGTCATCGAAGACGGGCGGCACGACGACAGGGCTCCCGGCGCCGGCGGTGAGTTCTTCGAGCACCTCCCGTCGTTTCGAAAGGGGGAGGGATGTCACATCCCGGCCCGCCACCGCGAGCACGTCGAACAGGTACAGGTGCACGGGCGTGTGCTTCGCCTCTCGCTCGATCTCGCGGGGCTGGGCGAGGTTCATGCGTTTCTGCAGGAGGGGGAAGCTCGGTCGGCCCCTGTCGTCGAGCGCGACGATCTCGCCGTCGAACACGGCCGGGTCGGGCCCAAGGCCCAGGTCGACGCTCGTCAGCTCGGGATAGGCGGCGGTCAGATCGTTGCCGTTCCGCGAGCGCAGGCGCAGTCGCTCACCGTCCCACACGCCCAGCCCCCGGATGCCGTCCCACTTCATCTCCACCCAAGGAGAGCCCCAGCGGTCGCCGGCGGCGCGGGCGATCCCCGGCGTCGCGGACGTGGCGAGCATCGGCCGCAGCTCGGCGACAGTGGGAGCGTCGATGGGCGACGGGGCCGTCGCACGGGCGGGCTCGGGGGCGGGGGACCCGTGATCGAGAGCCACGACGGGGGCTCCCTCGCTCTGCGGCGTGCCGTCGGCATCCGTCTTCATCCGGTGCAGCAGCCACTGCGACTTCTCGCCCTGGCCCTCCGTGCGGATCAGCGCCAGGCGCACACGTCCCAGTGGGCCGTCGTCACGACCCTCGAGGGTCGCGATCACCTCGTCGTCGCGCCACTTCTCGAGCTCGTACGTGCCGGTGTCCCAGACGGTCATGATGCCCGCGCCGTACTCGCCGCGCGGAATCTCGCCGGCGAAGTCGAGGTACTGCAGCGGGTGGTCCTCGGTCATGACGGCGAGGCTGTTCTTCGCGGTCGTCGGGGGGACGCCTTTGGGGACGGCCCAGCTGACCAGCACGCCGTCGCGCTCGAGGCGAAGGTCCCAGTGCAGGCGGCTGGCGTGGTGCTCCTGGATGACGAAGCGGGGGAGGCCCTCAGGATCGGGCTCGCCGTGAGGAGCGTCGGGCACCGGCTCAGGGGTCTTACCGGCTGTGCGCTTGGAGATGTACGCGCGCAGGGGTCCGTGCGCTTCGTCAACCGGAGCCAACGGATCGTCGGGACGTTCAAGCACCTCGCTGAACAACAGGTGTCGCAGGTCGGGGTCGTCGAGCTCTTCCCACGTACGCGGGGCGGCGACGTAGGGACGCGGACGCCCGCGCAGGGAGTACGGCGCGATCGTGGTCTTCGAGCCGTTGTTCTGACTCCAGTCGATGAAGACCTTGCCCGGACGCGCCGCCTTCGACATCTGGCTCACGACGAGGTCGGGGTGGTCGGCCTCGATCGCGCGCGCGAGCTCCTTCGCAACCGCGCTCGCCGCGTCGCTCGACTGGCGGCCGTCGAGGCGCGCGTACAGATGGATGCCCTTGCTGCCGCTGGTCACCGGGAACGGCTCGAGGCCGATGTCCTGCAGGATCGCGCGCGCCCACCGGGCAACTTCAGCGCACTCGGCGAGACCGACGCCCGGGCCCGGATCCAGATCGAGCACCAGCCGGTCGGGGTTCTGCCGCTCGCCGTCGGAGGCGAAGCGCCACTGCGGCACGTGCAACTCGAGGCTCGCGACCTGCGCGAGGTAGACGAGCGTCGGCAGGTCGTCGACGAGCGGGTAGTCCTTCGCGCCGCTCGAATGATCGATCGGAAAGCGCCGCACCCACGCCGGAGCGCCGGGCTCGAGGGCCTTGGCGAAGAACGGTTCGCCGGGGTCGGCATCCGTCCCCACTCCGTCGGGCCAGCGCTTGCGCGTGAGCGGACGATCGGCGACGTGGGAGAGCAGAAGCGGCGCGATGCGCGTGTAGTAGTCGATCACCTCGCCCTTCGTGGTGCCGGTCTCGGGGTACAGCACCTTGTCAAGGTTCGACAGGCGCAGGCGGCGACCGCCGATGCGCACCGTCTGCTCCGTCATCGCCCCAGCGTAGAGCGGAGGGGGCGGCGGATGCCGAGGGGGTTGCGGGGGACGCGGCGGCGTCGTGGGATCGCGGACACACCGCAGGAGGCAGGCAGCGGACGGCCGTCGGCGTGGCACGGAGGGGCGGGGAGACGGCCGGATCTCCTGCACAGTGCACCCGGAGCGGGCGGAACAACTCCTGCACATCGCGACGGATGGCGCGCGGGAGAGGGCCGGAGGGGCGGATCTGCAGGAGTTGTGCGCGGAGAGCGGGCACAACCCCCTCGGCATTCACCGCCTTTTCGGTGTTCACTGATCCCATGCGATCGATCTGGAAAGGCGCCCTGACCTTCGGCCTCGTCAACGTGCCCGTGAAGGTGTACTCCGCGACCGAAGACCATGACGTGTCTCTGCACCAGGTGCACAACGCCGACGGCGGGCGCATCCGATATCAGCGCATCTGCGAGATCGACGGCGAGGTCGTGCCGTACCAGGACATCGACAAGGCCTACGACGACGGTGAACAGACGGTCGTGCTGACCAAGGATGATCTCGCGTCACTGCCGAGCGAACGCAGCCGCGAGATCGAGGTCGTCGAATTCGTGCCCAGCGACCAGGTCGATCTGCTGACCCTCGACAAGGCGTACTACCTCGAGCCCGACTCGTCGTCGCCCAAGGCGTACGTCCTGTTGCGCAAGACGCTCGAGCAGACCGACCGCACCGCGATCGTGCGCTTCTCGCTGCGTCAGAAGACGCGGCTCGCAGCCCTCCGCGTCCGCGGGGACGTGCTCGTGCTGCAGACCCTGCTGTGGGCCGACGAGGTGCGCGAGGCGGCGTTCCCCGCGTTGGACGAGAGCGTGCGCATCTCGGCGAAGGAGCTCGAGATGTCGGCCTCGCTCGTCGACAGCTTCTCGAAGGACTTCGACCCCGAGGAGTTCACTGACGAGTACCAGGCCGAGCTGCGCACCCTCATCGACGCGAAGCTCGAGCAGGGCGACGCGCTCGACACCGACGCCACCTTCGGCAAGAAGGAAGAAGAGGACGGCGGTGAGGTCATCGACCTCATGGAGGCGCTGCGCGCGAGCGTCGAGCGCAGCCGGGCCGCCCGCGCCGATAAGACCGAGGACGCGCCGAAGAAGAAGGCTCCCGCGAAGAAGAAGACGTCGAAGGCGTCTTAGCGCGTCCGCTGGTCTCCGTCTTCGAGGGTCTTCGGGTCGAGCGTGAGGGCCTCGGCCTCGGCGGGGGTGACGGCACCCTCGCGCTTGGCGGCGGCACGCTCGCGGAAGTAGTGGATCGCGATGAAGATCGCGGTACCGGCGACTGCGGCGAGCAGGATCACGTCGATGTACTCGGTGACGATGTCGCGGATGAAGGGGATGTAGCCGACCGCGTAGCCGAGCATCGTGAGACCGATGCCCCAGATGACCGCACCGATGAGGTTGTACAGCGAGTACTTCTTCCACGGCATGTGGCCCACGCCCGCCGCGATCGGGGCGAACGTGCGCACGACCGGCACGAAGCGCGCGAGAATCACGGTCAATCCGCCGAAGCGCTCGAAAAACGCGTTCGTGCGCTCGACGTTCTTCTTGCTGAAGATGCCGGAGTCCTTGCGCTCGAAGATCGAGGGCCCGGCCTTATGACCGATGAAATACCCGACCTCACCGCCGATGAAGGCGGCGACGCCGATCGCCAGGGCCACCCACCACGCGTTGATGCCGAACACTCCGTTAGGAGCCGCGGGAGTCGAGTGCGACAGCAGCCCCGCCATGATCAGCAGGGTGTCACCCGGCAGCAAGAAGCCGATCAGCAGACCGGTCTCGGCGAAGATGATGAAGCACACCACGAGCAGCGCCCACGGCTGCGAGTTGGTGATGATCGCCGCAGGGTCGAGCCACGGGAGCAGCGCGGTGGTGGTGTGGATCACATCGGTCCCGTCGGGTCGGAGAGTCGGTGCTGAGAACAGCGGATGCCGTGCGGAAGGGGGGACTTGAACCCCCACGCCCGAAGGCACAGGAACCTAAATCCTGCGTGTCTACCGATTTCACCACTCCCGCGAGTGTGCTCATTCTAAGCGTGCGGAGCGCGCCCACGATGTGAAGCAGCCGTCAAGCCCACGCCTGTTCCACCCGGCGCGACACGCCGCGGGGGAATGCTGGACGACATGGCATCCGTTCTCCCCTCCATGAAGGCGATCACGTACTCCCAGCCCGGTGACTCCTCCGTCCTTTCGCTCGAGGACCGTCCGCTGCCCGAACCCGGCCCCGGAGAGGTGCGCGTGCGCGTGACCGTCTCGGGCGTCAACCCGACGGATTGGAAGGCGCGGGCCACGACCGGGCGGCCCCTTCCCTTCGACGAGGTCACCCCGAACCAGGACGGAGCGGGAGTGGTGGATGCCGTCGGCGACGGCGTCGACACCCTGACTGTCGGTCAGCGGGTGTGGGTGTACCTCGCGGCGCACCAGCGTCCTCTCGGCACGGCGGCCGAGTACACGGTGCTCCCCGCGTCGCGCGCGGTCTCCCTGCCCGACGACGCCTCGTTCGAACTCGGCGCGAGCCTCGGGGTGCCCGCGATGACCGCCCACCGCGCGCTCACCGTGCACGAGGACGGCCCCTCGCGTCTGGCCCCCGGCGCGCTCGCCGGGCGCACCGTCCTCGTGCAGGGCGGTGCCGGAGCCGTGGGGCACGCGGCGATCCAGCTCGCGGCCTGGGCCGGAGCCACCGTCATCGCGACCGTGAGCAGTGACGAGAAAGAAGCTCTCGCGCGGGCCGCCGGCGCCCACCACGTGCTGCAGTACCCGAGCGACGCGCTGGCCGACGGCATCCGGGAACTCGCCCCGAACGGCGTCGAACACATCGTCGAGGTCGCGATCGCCGACAACGCCGCCCTCGACGTCCAGGTGATCGCCAACCACGGAACGATCGGGTACTACGCCGACAACGGCGGGGACGACTTCACCGCCCCCGTGCGCGCGAGCTTCGCGAAGAACATCCGCTGGCAGGGACTGCTGCTGTACACGGTGGGGGAGCGGGCGCTGCTCGCCGCCGCCGAGGACGTCGCCGCGGCTGTGGCCGACGGCGCTCTGCCGGTGGGGGAGGACGCGGGGCTTCCGCTGACTTTCTTCGACCTGGCCGACACCGCCGCCGCGCACGACGCCGTCGAGCAGGGTGCGCTCGGCAAGGTGCTCATCCGCGTCGCGGAGTGATCTCCGCCTCGCGTTGCGCGTGAGGGGTCGGAAACTGTCGCTCGGGTGCACCTGAAGCGACCGTAGATGACCCCTCACGCGAGAGACGACAGGGGAGTGAGGCTCCGTCAGCGGGTGCGCGGGACGTAGCGCGGCACCCACCGGATGAAGCCCGCCGCACCCAGGACGGCAATCAGTCCCATTGCGCCGACACCGACCGACAGGGATGCCACGGCCGTCAGGGCCGACACGATCAACGGAGCGACCGCGCCCCCGGCATCCGTCAACGTCCTCCACGAGCCGAGGAACGCCGCGGGATCGGTCGGCGGGGCGACGTCCGCGCCGAGGGTGAGCAGGATGCCGCTCGACAAACCGTTCCCGACACCCAGGACCGCCGCGAACATGGCGTACCACATCGCCGCCGACGACAGATCATGCGTGAACGAGAGGGCGAAGAACCCCGCGCCCATCAGGATCATGGCCGGAAGGGCGGCCCAGAGGCGACCGAAGCGGTCCATCACCTGGCCACTCGCGTAGAAGAGCGCGAAGTCGATCGCGCCCGAGACGCCGACGACCACCGCGATCGTTCCGGCATCCAGTCCGAGGGAGACGCCCCAGAGCGGGAGCACCACCTGCCGCGCCGAGCGCACGGCCGACAGCGACGACGCCGCCAGGCCTAACCGGGCGAGCACTCCGCGGAAGCGCCACATCGTTCGGAACACCCCGACCCGCTCGACGGTGGGGATCGCCCCGGTGACCGGCTCACCCGTGTCTTCGGCATCGCGCGAGTCCCCGCCGCCCCGCCGCGTCGGCGACCCCGCGCCCACCGGCACGGCCTTCTCGGGATCGGGGCCGAAGAACACGAGCAGGATCGTGGCGACCTGGCACACGGCGAAGAACATGATGGATGCCGTCTCGGTACCGAAGACCGCCAACAGCGCCGCCGAGATGAACGGGCCGACGAACATCCCGAGACGGAACGTGCCGCCCAGCAGCGACAACGCGCGAGCGCGGAAGGTCAGGGGAACCCTCGTGGTCATGAAGGAGTGACGGGCGAGCGCGAACGACGCCGCACAGAAGCCGATGAGGAACACCGCCGCGGTGAAGAACGCCAAGGACTGCGCGAACACGATTCCCAGCAGACCCGCCAGCACGACGATGCCGGCCACCCCCATCGTGACGCGCTCGCCGAAGCGGGCGACGGCCCAGCCTGCCGGGATGTTGCCGCAGAGCTGGCCGACGACGAGGGCCGCGGCCACGAGGGCGGCGAGAGCGACGTCGGCACCGAGGCGGTTCGCGATGACCGGAATGAGGGGGATCACGGCGCCCTCGCCGACTGCGAACAGCAGCGTGGGGCCGTAGATCATCGGTGCGAAGCGCACCAGCACGTTCCGGGGAGAGTCGGCTGTCACCGTCTCCACGATAGGCTTGATGTCAAATGCTCGAACTCGATTTGACCGCCGACATCCAGGCGCTGCGCTCGACCTTCGCCGATATTCAGGCCGTGGTCGACGTCGACGCACTCAAAGCCGACATCGAACGCCTCAGCGAAGAGGCCGGTGCCCCCGATCTCTGGGACGACGTCGACAACGCCCAGAAGGTCACCAGCCGCCTGAGCCACAAGCAGGCCGAGCTCAAGCGGGTCACCGAGATCGAGCAGCGCCTCGACGACCTCGAGGTGCTCGTCGAACTCGCCATCGAGATGGACGACGACGAGTCCGCCGACGAAGCGCGCCGCGAGCTCGCCTCGCTGAAGGACGTCATCGGCCAGCTCGAGGTGCAGACGCTGCTCGACGGCGAGTACGACCCGCGCTCCGCGGTCGTCACGATCCGCTCCGGCGCCGGCGGCGACGACGCCACCGACTTCGCGGAGATGCTGCTGCGCATGTACCTGCGCTGGGCCGAGCGCCACAAGTACCCCGTCAAGGTCATGGACACGTCCTACGCCGAAGGCGCCGGCATCAAGTCGGCCACCTTCGAGGTCGACGTGCCCTATGCCTACGGCACGCTGTCGGTCGAGGCCGGAACGCACCGCCTCGCGCGCATCAGCCCCTTCGGTGGCGCCGACAAGCGACAGACGAGCTTCGCGGCCGTCGAGGTCATCCCCGTCATGGAAGAAGCCGTCGAGGTCGAGGTGCCCGAGGGTGACATCCGCGTCGACGTGTTCCGTTCGTCGGGCCCCGGTGGACAGTCGGTCAACACGACCGACTCCGCCGTGCGCATCACGCACCTTCCGACGGGCCTCGTCGTCTCGATGCAGAACGAGAAGTCGCAGATCCAGAACCGCGCGGCCGCCATGCGCGTGCTGCAGACCCGCCTTCTGCTGCTCAAGCGCGAAGAAGAAGCGGCCAAGAAGAAGGAGCTCGCCGGCACGATCACCGCGAGCTGGGGCGACCAGATGCGCTCGTACTTCCTCTACGGCCAGCAGCTGGTGAAAGACCTCCGCACCGGATACGAAGTCGGAAACCCGGCGGTCGTATTCGACGGCGACCTCGACGGCCTGATCGCGGCCGGCATCCGCTGGCGCAAGCGCAAGGACGACGACGACTGAGTCGTCCCCTCTCACGACAGAGAGCCCTCTGGATGCCGGCACCTCGGCATCCATAGGGCTCTCTCGGTTTCGCCACCCGGCGCGTCCTGTCGGCCTGCTCGAAGCCCGCGCTTAGGCTCGTCACGCCATGATCCGGTTCGAGAACGTCACAAAGCGGTATCGCGGCACCGCGAAGCCCGCCCTGAACGCCGTCGACTTCGAAGTGCAGCGCGGGGAATTCGTCTTCCTCGTCGGCGCTTCGGGCTCCGGCAAATCGTCGTGCCTGCAGCTCATCCTGCGCGCCGAGACCCCCAGCGACGGCCGTGTCGTCGTGCTCGGTCGCGACCTGCGCACGCTGTCGAACCGCAAGGTTCCCTACTTCCGCCGTCACATCGGTTCGGTCTTCCAGGACTTCCGCCTGCTGCCGAACAAGACGGTGCACCAGAACGTCGCCTTCACGCTGCAGGTGACCGGCGCCTCGCGCGGGTTCATCCAGCAGGCCGTGCCCGAGGTGCTCGCGCTCGTCGGTCTCGACGGCAAAGAGAAGCGGCTGCCCCACGAGCTCTCGGGCGGTGAGCAGCAGCGCGTCGCGATCGCCCGCGCGCTCGTGAACCGTCCGCAGGTGCTGCTCGCCGACGAGCCGACCGGAAACCTCGACCCCGGCACCTCGATCGACATCATGCGTCTGCTCGCGCGGATCAACGCCGGCGGCACGACCGTCGTCATGGCCACGCACGAGGCCGGCTTCGTCGACCAGATGCAGCGCCGCGTGATCGAGCTGCGCGGCGGCGAGATGGTGCGCGACGAGCGCCACGGCGGCTACGGCGACACGTCGAGCCTTCCGCGCCTCGCGCCCGAGGTCGAGCGCGGAGCGGCCGCGGTCGCCGCCCTCACCGCGGTGCTCGAGGTGCAGCGCGAGGTCACCGGTCTGACCGGGCCCGTCGAACCGCTGACGAAGCCGGGCGCGGACGCGACGCCGGCGGCACGACGCGACGAGGCTGCTCCGGCGGCGCGACGCGAAGAGACCGCTGCGGCCGCGTCGGACGACGCTCCGGCCCCCGCCGACGAGCTCCGCGAGCCCGGCACCAACACACGCTCCATCCCGGTCACCCGCCCCGACGTCGACGCTCTCGGTCTCGCCGACCGACTCGGCCTGGGCCAGAAGAAAGACCGCAACGACGAAGTGGGACCCACGTCATGAGGTTCGGGCTCATCCTCTCGGAGGCTTTCACCGGTCTTCGCCGCAACGCGTCGATGGTCATCTCGGTCATCCTCGTCACCTTCGTCTCGCTGACCTTCGTCGGCGCGGCGATGCTCATGCAGATGCAGATCGGCAAGATGCAGTCGTACTGGGCCGATCGCGCCCAGGTGGCGGTGTTCATGTGCGCGGCCTCGTCGAACGCGCCGACCTGCGTGGCCGGTCAGCCCGCGACGCAGGATCAGATCGACGCGGTCACCGCGAAGCTCGACGGCTCCGCCCTGGCCCCGCTCATCCGCGACTACACCTTCCAGACCAGTGACCAGGTATTCGAGAACGCCAAGGGCCTGCTGTCCGAGGACATCCTCGGTGTCGTCACGGCCGACCAGTTCAACGCGACCTTCAGCATCAACCTCGTCGACCAGAGTCAGTCCGACGTCATCGCCGAAGCCTTCAGCGGACAGGACGGCGTCGAGAGCGTCACGAACCAGCTCCAGTACCTCGAGCCCCTCTTCCAGGCGTTGACGGTCGCGACCTACGTCGCGGTGGGCATCGCCGGACTCATGCTGATCGCGGCGGTACTGCTGATCGCGACGACCATCCGCCTTTCGGCGTTCGCTCGACGCAAGGAGCTCGGGATCATGCGCCTGGTGGGCGCGTCCAACCGCTTCATCCAAACGCCGTTCATCGTCGAGGGTGTCCTCGCCGCGCTGATCGGGTCCGCACTGGCGAGCGTCGCCGTCTGGGCGATCGTCGGCGTCGGCGTGAACCAGTACCTGAGGGATCGGATCGGCTTCATCACCTCGTGGGTCGATTTCGGCGACGTCGCGATCGTCATCCCCGCGCTCGTGGTGATCGGTATCGTCCTCGCCGCCCTGAGCGCCAGTTTCGCCATCCGTCGCTGGCTGCGCGCCTGACCTCCGGTCGCGCGCGGGGTCGGCATCCGCTATGGGGTAAACTGTAGGGCTCTGTGTGCCCATGATCATGAGGAGGTGGCACCATGCCTCGTGAGCAGGGTGAAAAGCTCATCGCGTCCAACAAGAAGGCGCGTCACGACTACGCCATCGAGAAGACGTACGAAGCGGGACTGGTGCTCACGGGCACCGAGGTGAAGTCGCTGCGCCAGGGGCGCGCGAACCTCACCGACGGCTACGCCTACATCGACGGTGGCCAGGCGTTCCTCGATGCCGTGCACATCCCGGAGTACTTCCAGGGCCACTGGACCAACCACTCGGCCAAGCGCACGCGCAAGCTGCTGCTGCACAAAGAAGAGATCATCAAGCTGTCGCACGCCGTGTCGGCGGGCGGCTACACGCTGGTGCCGTTGCGGCTGTACTTCCTCGACGGCCGCGCCAAGGTCGAGATCGCCGTCGCGAAGGGCAAGCGCGAGTTCGAGAAGCGTCAGACGATCCGCGAGCGCGAAGACAAGCGCGAAGCCGAACGCGCCATGCGCACGAAGAACCGTCTGGGCGAGTAACGCGCTCAGCCTCGCTGCGTCACTCCGCGCGGAAGCGGCCCTCGACGACCGAGGTGACCACGATCTCGGGCGGCTGCAGGCTGAACGACGGCCCCCCGGCGGGACCGGAGGCCGCCATCATGCGCGCGGCGAACGGCGCCGGCTGTTCGGGGTGCGCGCCGAGCAGACCGGCATCCGCGATCTCGACGGCGGACACGGATGCCAGCCCCAGAGCGTCCGCATACGCCGTCGCCCGTTCCACGGCGACATGGACGGCGTCGGCGGCCACCTCGCGCTCGACGCGCGCGCGGGTGGCGGGGGACAGGCGCCACTCCACCGCGGTGACCTGCACGTCATCGGACTCGGCCACATCCCCCAGCCACCACGACAGGGCACCGGCGTCGGTGAACGTGGCGGAGAGTTCCACGGCGGCGTGATGGACGAGGGGGAGCTGCGCTCCCTCGTTGTTCCACTCCCGCTCGGACCACACCGACACGCGCGCGCTCGACCACTCCGACACCTCGCCGGAGCGCAGGTGAGCGACCAGGCCATCCTGCACGCTCGCCGCGCGCTCCTGCGCCCGTTCGACCACCGGCCCGCGAGTCGGACCGTCGGTCGACACGGTGACGCGGACGGCGGCCTCTTCAGCGCGGGCACGGGCGTTGCTCTCGCCCCGGACGGTGATGACGACGTCGCTCATGCGGCGAGCCTACGGGAGGGGCGCGCTCGGGTGGGGTTCGGTGTGGGCGCGGCGACGTCGCTCAGGCGGTGCGCCTGCGGGGCGCGGGCGAGACGGCTTCGGGTGGGAATCATCGCGCGCCGCGAACCGTTGTAGAATGTGATGCTCGGGTGCTTCCGCCCCCGAGGTGGCAACTCAACAGCGTGACGATGGTCGCTCCTTCACGGAGTTCCCGGGGCTGATCGGTTTCGACAGCGCCTGCGAACCCGCGAGAAGCGGGCCGAGGATGTGGGGTTATCTCGTAAACGCTCCCTGCAAAACAATAAGTGCCAATGCTAAGCGCACTGACTTCGCCCTCGCTGCGTAAGCGAGCCCGATAGTCCGTCAGGCCGTGTGCGACCCCGCCACGGAATCTGGCGTCATTTAGGGGTCTTGCTGTGTGACGGCGTCTGGACGTCACGCGGGACTTTTCCCAGGCTGGGCTTGTCGACTTAGGTGTCTGTGACAAAGGTCGGAGCCGAGCAGAACGTCTGCACAGACTGCGCCCGGAGAAAACGCGGAGACCCAGCGTTGGACGGGGGTTCGATTCCCCCCAGCTCCACGAACCATCGCCACGAAGAGGTTGTCACGTGAGAAAGCCCCCATCTTCGCCCGTTTCGGCGAAGGTGGGGGCTTTCTTCATCTCGGGATCAGCCCGCGGAGCGCGTGTGGATGTCGCTCTCGCCGGCAACGCCGTTCAGCTCGAGATAGATGCGCCCCTCGGTGCGCGTCAGAGTGGCGGTGTTGCGTCGTTCGATGGCATCCGACAACTTCTCGACGAAGCCGGGCTCGAAGCTGTGCAGGAGCACCTCCTCAGCGCGATGGATGCGCTTTCCCGCCCACGGGGCGGCGACCTTGTCGGGATCGCGGTGCGTGTAGATCGCGACGCGCTCGGCCTTCATGCTGCCGGTGTGCAGGCGCGCGGCATCCGGAGCTCCGACCTCGACCCACGCCACCAGGGCGCCCGTGAGGTCGCGGATCATCACGGCGGGCTCGTCGGTCGCGGCGACGCCCTCGCTGAAGCCGATGCCCTCCTCGTACTCGAGGCAGTAGGCCAGCACGCGCGTCAGCATGTACGGAGCGGTCTCCGAGGGGTGCCGAGCGACGCGCAACGCCAGCTCGTCGTAGACGCCGCGATCGACGTCGGAGAGCTGCACGGTGAACTGGTGAATGGTCGAGCCGATAGCCACGAGGGTCGAGCCTACGTTGTCGGGACGGCATGCCCGTGCGCGTTGTTCTGTGCGCGCTGTGCCGTGTGCGTTGTGCCGTGCCGCGCCTACGCGGTCGCGGGGGCGGTGCCGGGAAGGCGGTTACGCCACTGGGGGAGCGGGATGACGATGCGGTGCGCGGGGTCGCCGTCCCACTCCACCGGCAGGCCGGCTTCGGCGAGAGCATCGGCGACGATCCGGCCGACGCGGGCATCGGTCTGTCGCCAGACCTCGCTGCGCGCGGCCTCGTCGCCGACGTCGGCCGCCGCGAGAAGCCCGGGGTCGAGATCGCGCAGGGGTGCGAAGGCGCTGAACGTGAGGAACAGATGTGCGGGCTCCTCGGCGAGTCGCTCGGCGTCCTGCTGGTGGAAGAAGGTGTAGGCCCACTCGCGGAACTGCGGTGCACCCGTCTCGTCGCTCGGCGCGGGCGTGCGCTCGTCGTCGATCTCAGCGGTTCCGCACGTATTGCAGCAGGTGAAGTCGGCGCGGGCGACGAAGCCGCGTGCCTCGAGGATCGCGAACGCCGTGCGCAGGCGGTCGCCTTCCGTGACGGACGGCCACCCCTGCTCGACGCGGCGGCGCTCGGCCCAGACCTCGCGCACCACGGCCTCGGCGGTTGCGGCATCGTCGAGCTCGTGGACGTCCTGCACCTGCTGCACGACCTCATCGAAGTCGCGGAAGCCGGGGATGACGGCATCCTGAGCTGTCCGTCTGAGCTCTGCGAGATTAGGATCGGACGCGAGGGGAGCGGCCTGCGGGGCCGGCACGTTCTTGCCGAACAGGCGATCCAGGAATCCCATGCGTCCCAGTGAACCAGCTAGCGTCGGGGAATGCCCGATCCGCGTCACATCCGCATCGATGTCGGTCCCTTCCACCTCGACGCCGTTCCCGATTCGGCGCGGTGGCGGGCCGAGGGGAGAGGCGGCGACGCCCCGGTCGAGGGCGGGTGGAGCGACTGGGTCGCGTTCGCACAACGGATCCTGCAGGTCGACGAACGATGGCGTGGTCTCGAGGCGCGCGGAGACGCGTGGGACGAGGGCTTCGCTGCCGGCCGGGATGCCGCGGCGGTGAATCCGTACCGGTGAGCGAGTCAGGTGGGGCGGGGGCTTCGCCGCCGGCCGGGATGCCGCGGCGGTGAATCCGTACCGGTGAGCGAGACGCCCGCGCCTGCGGCGCCCTACTGAGGCGTCTCGACGAGGAGCAGACTCTGGCGGGTATCCGCGAACTTCACCCACCCGTCGCCGAACAGGTACGTCAGACCGTAGCCGTCGGCACCGCGCCCGCCGAGCCAATCGGGGTTCTCGGTGACATAATCGCCCGTGCCGTCGCGCTCGAGCTTCCACCCCGAAGCGACGAGGTCCTTCTCGGCCTGCTGCGCCGTCGCGTCGTCGATGGGAGCCCACCCGAAGATCTGCACGCGGTCGGATGCCACCTTGGCATCGCCCCACTTGCACTGGATGCCATCGTCAAGCGCCGTCGCGCCGATCCGGAACGGCTCCTCCTGGTAGGTCCACCCGAGGCTCTTGAAGTCGTCGACGGTGGCGGTCGGAATGATGTTCTCGCAGGTCGGGGTGATCGGGTCCGTCGTGGGAGTCGCGCTGGCACCGGCGTCGGGAGCGGGTGCATCGGTCGTCGTGGCGCTGGCCGCGACGCTCGGGGCGGCGTCAGGGGTCGACGTGCACCCGGCGAGAGCCGTTGCGACGATGGCGCCGCCGGCGGCGAGGAGAGCGAGGCGGGCGCGTGTCATCGGGCACCGTCCTCGTGCAGCAGAGCGAAGAAGTCGTCGTGCAGCAGGCCGTTCGTCGCGAGGGAAGAACCGGCATCGAGACGGTCGGTCCCGTCGAACGCCGTGAAACGTCCACCGGCCTCGCGCACGATGGGGGCGATCGCCGCGATGTCGTACTCCTTCACCCCGAACTCGGCCACGAGCTCGAGACGGCCCTCGGCCAACCACATGTAAGGGAGCGCATCCCCGTAGGCGCGATCGCGCCAGACAGCGCGCGTGAGCTTCTCGAGAGTGGGGACGAGGTCGACGTCATCCCACTGCTCGATGCTCTGGAAGCTGATGCTGGATGCCGAAACCTCGTCGACCCCGGACACGTGAATGCGTCGGATGTCACCGTCGGCGGTCGTCGTCCACGCGCCCTGGCCCGTTGCGGCCCACCAGCGGCGACCGATCGCGGGCTGGCTCACGACGCCCACCCGGGGGACGCCGTCGACGGTCAGGGCGATGAGCGTCGCCCAGACCGGAATGCCGCGCATGTAGTTGTGGGTCCCGTCGATCGGATCGATGACCCAGCGGCGGGACGTGTCACCCGACGTGCCGTATTCCTCGCCGAGCACGGAGTCGCCCGGGCGCTCCGCGTCGAGGATTCCGCGAATCGCGCGCTCCGTCGCCAGGTCGGCCTCGGTCACGTGCGTGCGGTCGGGCTTCGTGTCGATCCGGAGGTCGGCAGAGTCGAAGCGTTCCATCGCCACGGCGTCGGCAGCGTCAGCCAGGCGGAGGGCGAGTGCGAGATCGTCGGTCAGGTCCGCGGCGGGCGCGGCGGGCTCTTCGATGCGGGACACGGCTCCAGGATAACGGTCGATCCTGGCTCGATTTGGCGTGCCCGAGTCACGCCTGGTAGTGTCATTCCTCGGCGCGGAGAGCGAAACTCCGGCCGAACGGAACGCACCTCTAGCTCAATCGGCAGAGCAACTGACTCTTAATCAGTGGGTTCTGGGTTCAAGTCCCAGGGGGTGCACCAGCACAGAAAGTCCCCTCCCGCCCGTGTGGTGTGGAGGGGATTTTCGTTTCGCAGATCAGAGTTTCTGCGCAATCCCTCCGCCTCCTCGATGGCACTCGGCATGATGGGACCAGCCCCGTCTCCAACGGCGGCGCGTGACCCGGGAGGTTTCCATGGCCGACGACGAGATGTGGGATGTCACCGACATCCAGGGCACACCGACCGGAACCCTCCACCGGCGCGGGGACGGCCCTGTGCCGGCCGGGTTGTTCCACGTCGTGGCATCCGTCTGTCTGGTGTCGTCCACCGGCCGCGTGCTGATGAGCCTGCGCGCCGCGGGCAAGGACTACCCCTTGGCGTGGGAGTTCCCCGCCGGCAGCGCATTGCGCGGAGAGACCAGCCGCACCGGCGCCGTCCGGGAACTCGCGGAAGAGACGGGGATGGTGCTGGCCCCCGACGACCTGGTCTTGGTGGGTCGCGTCGTCGAAGAAAGAGCCCTGTTCGACCTCTGGGTCGGCCGTGTCGACGGGGAGCCCGCGCCCGTGCCGGATCCGGATGAGGTCCAGGATGCCGAGTGGGTCACCCTCGACGTCGTGCACCAGCGCTGGAAGGACGGGGTGTTCGCGACACCGTGGAACGCCCGGTTCGATCAGCTGTGGGACACGCTGGGGGAACGGGTGCGAGAGGAGCGCCAGGTCGGCGCCGCCAAAGATCAGAACGGCGGCGGATCCACCTCGATCTCGTGACCCAGGGGTGAGCGCCACCTCAGGTCGACATCGCCGGGGTTTTTGAGCGGTTCCCATTTCGTCTCGTGGCGGAGGCGGTGGTGGTGGCGGCACTCGGGTTCGAGGTTGTCGTGGTCGGTGGCCCCGCCGTCGGCCCACGCGGTGAGGTGATGGATGTCGCAGTCGCGGGCGGGGCGGGCGCACCCCGGGAAGACGCACGTCGGCGAGGTGACGCCGAGCCAGCGCCGGAGTGCGGTCGTCACTCGGTATCTGGTGCGATCGAGGGCGAGCGGAACCCCCGTGACCGGGTGGGTGAGAACGCGGATCCACGACGACGCCCCTCCTGCGAGTCTTCGTGCCGTGTCGAGATCGATCGGGCCGTACCCGTCGACGGTGGCTGGGGTGTCGTCGCGGCCGAGGAGGGTGAGGGAGGGAACGGTCACGACGACGGTGGGGCGGCCGGAGCCGGACGCCTTCGAGTCCCCTGCTGTGGGAGCCGGCGCCGCCGCGGGACGCTCCGCGACCGATCCACCCGCGAGCAGATCCGCTACCGCATCGGCTCTCAGTTGCGCCAGCGTGCGCTCTTCGCCGTCTGCCGTCGCCAGATGCCGCGCGGCGCGGTCCAGGCGTGTCATGGCGGCGTGCGCCCTGTCGGCCGGAAGCAAGGCTGTCAGTGTCGCCATGCCATCGAGCTCGGCGGTCAGCCACACCCCGCGGTCGAGGGCCGCGCGGCGATGCCGCTCCTCGATCGACTCGGCGTGGACCTTCTCGCGTAGCGCGCGAGCGGCGGTGTCGAAACTCGACGGCGTCAGACGCTCGGCGCGCTCGGCGCGCTCGGTGGCGCCGGTGTCGAACGCGGTCCAGGCCTCGCGGTCATCGGGGAGGGAGCCGGCGAGCCGGGCGATCCTGATCGCGTGGCTCTCGGAGATCCGTCCGTCGAGGAACGCCCGCCAGGCCAGGCCGCACCGTGCCTGCAGCGTCCGGGCGTGGCCGACCCGCGTGCGGACCGTCTGCTCGGCCAGACGCAGGTGAACGGCGATCTCTGCGGCGGCGGCGCGCTCCGCGAGGTCGGCACGGTCGCGCCGCACGGCGGCCACTGACCGCCCGCGAGAGTCCTCCCACGCGTGATCCAGGGTGGGATCGGGACCGACCCACGGGTCGGGATCGGCAACGGCGCGGTCGAGGATCAGCGTCATGAGCCGGTATTCCTCGGCGGTGTGCTGGCGACGGCGGACGGCGACCGCGACGAGGGTGTGCACGAGGTCGATGGGACGAGCGTCGGCTTCGGACTCGGAAACCGCAGCGGCGTCCTCGCCGGGGGAGTCGAGGTCGTGGCTCACCGGCCACGGAGTGCTGTCGTCGGAGAACAGCTCGTTCCAGTCCGGCTCGGACTGTCCCTCTTCGATCGCGCGGATCTCATCGGCCCAGGCCTGGAGCTCGTCGTCGCTCGGGGGAGACGCCAGGAACACGGCGGGCACGAGCGCAGCATCCGGTGTCGACCGGTGCGATGCGGGGGTCGGGCTCGTCATACGAGCACGGTATCGAGGACCTCCGACATCAGGAGGAACCGCCGGTCGAGGGCGAAATCGAGCACGTAACGCCCACCCACGCGAAAGCGCCGGGCGCCGACACGACGATCCGAACGGTTCGTCCTGCCGGCACCCGGCGCGAGGAGCGGTGACGCCGACGCCTTACGCCGCATCCCCCACGAGAACAGCTGCGCCCTCGTCAGCGGCATCCGGGTGTGCTCCGTCGACGTGTGCGAGCAGACGCCGGCCGAACAGGATGCAGGCGGCGGCGATCACGACCGACACCGCGGCCATCACGTAGGGCACTCCGGCGCCGTACGCGTGCCAGAGCAGCGCGGCGAGCGGGGGAGCGACCGCCCCGCCCAGGAAGCGCACGGCCGAGTAGGCCGACGACGCGACCGAGCGCGGGAGGTCGGTGGCTTCCATGACCGCTTCGGTCAGCGCGGTGTTCACGACGCCCAGCACGAGACCGCCCACGATGATGCACACGACCAGAGCGACGGCCGACGACACGATGAACGCGGCGACGAGCAGGTCGAGGGCCAGCAGAGGCAGGGCGATCAGCAGAACCGTCGTCAGCCGCAGGCGGCGCAACAGCAGAGGGGCGACCCAGACGCTCGTGATCGCCAGGCCCACACCCCATCCGAAGAAGGTCAGGCCGATGCCCATCGCCCCGAACCCGAGGGGGAACGGCGAGAACGCGAGCAGCGTGAAGAAGCCGATGTTGTAGAACAGCGCGGTCGCCGCGAGGATCGCGAGCGCCGGACGGCCGAGGGCGCGGAACGGGGCGCTGAAGGGGAGCGGGGTGCGCGCGGGCTTGGGGCCGCGCAGAAGGACCGCCACCGCGAGGAACGCGATCGCCATCAGGACGACGACGCCGAAGAACGGCCCGCGCCAGCTGACCTCACCCAGGATGCCGCCGAGCAGCGGCCCCACGGCGATGCCGAGGCCCAGCGCGGCTTCGTAGAGGATGATCGCGGCCGAGCTCCCGCCGGATGCCGCGCCCACGATGGTCGCCAGCGCGGTGGAGATGAACAGGGCGTTGCCCAGACCCCATCCGGCGCGGAAGCCGATCACGGCGTCGACGCTGCCGCTGATGGCGCAGAAGAAGGCGAACACGACGATCAAACCGAGACCGACGAGCAGGGTCGCCTTGGCGCCGATGCGGCTCGAGATCCAGCTGGTAATGAGCATCGCCAGGCCGGTCACGACGAGGTAGCTGGTGAACAGCAGCTCCGTCTCGACCGGGGTGGCCTTCAGGGAGTCCGCGATGGCGGGGAGGATCGGGTCGACGAGACCGATGCCCATGAAGGCGACGACGCACGCGAAGGCGACGGCCCAGACCTGCGCGGGCTGTTTCCAGACGCTGGGCGCCTTGCGGACTGCTGCGGTTCCGGCACTCACCGGACCACCTCCTGTTCTTCTGCGGATTCCGTGGGGACTCCGCGGTCTTCGGTGGGGTCGGCGGCGCCATCGTCGTCGGGGGTTCGATCGTCAAGGGTTTCGTTTCGACCCGCGGGAGTCGGCGCCATTCCCACGCGCAGTGAGAGCGCGGAGGCGGCGACGCTCACGGCATCCCACTCCTTCTCGGAGAGGTCGGCCACGTGCGGCGCAAGGGCCGCGCGGAACTGCTCGTACCACCCGGCCAGCGCGTCGAGGCCCTTCGCCGTGGCGGCGATCACGCTGACGCGCGAGTCGTCGGGCAGGCGGCGGCGCTCGACGAGTCCCGCGGCGTCCATCTGGTGGACGAGTCGGGTCATGCCGGGCTGTGTCACGCGGCTGAGGGTCGCGAGGTCGCCGAGGCGCTGGGGGCCGTGGTCGCGCAGGAGAGTCAGCGTGCGCCACTGCGCGGCGGGGGCGTCGGTCTGGGTGTCGAGAGCCGCGACGCGGGTGAGGGCGTGCACCGCGAGCAGAAGCGTCTGCAGGTCGTCGTGGCGGGTCATATGCGGAAGTATACCCCCGGTATATACCGTGGGTATCTATTTCGACGGATTCAGCGAGACGCGATGCGCGTCGACAACTGGTGCGCGTGCGCGAGAAGGATCCGTCCGAGCTCCGCGAGGCGCTCGCCGCCGAAGCGGAACTCCACCCCGGTCAGGCTGAGAGCCCACTGCGGGTCGCCCGCGCGCGTGAATACGGCCGCGCCGAGCCCGTAGCTCCCCTCCACGATGAGCCCCGGATTCACCGCGTATCCACGTGCCTGCGTGTCGCGGATCCGCCCGCGCAGACGGGTGGGGGAGTGCGACGCCCCCCACTTCTCGGGAAGTTCCGGATGCCGCTCGAGATACGCATCCACCTCGCTCGACGGCAGGAACGCCAGGATCGCCAACCCCGCCGAGGCCACCCCGAGGGGAAAGCGCACCCCCTCCGACAGCACGAACGAGCGGATCGGGAAGCTCCCGTCCTCGCGCACCAGGCACACCGTCTCGTCGCCCCGCCGTACCGACAGGAACGCGCTCTCCTCGGTTCGGACCGCCAGGGAGCGCACGATGTCGCGCGCGGTCGAGGTGATGTCGAATCGGGATGCCGCCACACTCCCCATCAGATAGAGCTCCGGCCCCGGTAGCCAGTGACCGGTCGGCTCGTCGCGGTCGACGAGCCCCTCGGCGCGAAGCGCGCTGAGGAGGCGGTGCGCGGTCGGTCGCGTGAGATCGGCGTCGCGCGCGAGGTCGCCGACCGACGCGCCGGTCTCGCCCGCGGCCGTCACGAGGCGCAAGAGCCGTGCCGCCCGCGAGATGGCCTGGGCGCCGGGAACGGATCGCGATGCAGTGTCCACGATGTGGACGCTAAGCCCCACGTCATCCACATGACAAGAGCGCGGTCGACTCGGCGGGCCCGAACAGCGCACCGTAGGAGGACGAAACGAAGGAGTTCGCGTGATCGACAAGACCGTCGCCTCGGCCGCCGAGGCCGTCGCCGACATCACCGACGGAGCGTCTCTCGCCGTCGGCGGGTTCGGCCTGTCCGGCAACCCCATCGCCCTCATCGAGGCCCTTCTCGCCCAGGGGACCCGCGACCTGTCGGTCGTGTCGAACAACTGCGGCGTCGACGACTGGGGGCTCGGCATCCTGCTCGGCGCCGGTCGCATCCGCAAGATGACCTCGTCGTACGTCGGAGAGAACAAGGAGTTCGAGCGGCAGTTCCTCTCGGGCGAACTCGAGCTCGAGCTCACCCCGCAGGGCACCCTCGCCGAGAAGATGCGGGCCGGCGGCTCGGGCATCGCGGCCTTCTACACCCAGACCGGTGTCGGCACCCAGGTCGCCGAGGGCGGACTGCCGCGTCGCTACGACGGGGCCGGCGGCATCGCCGTCGCCTCCCCGGTCAAGGACGTCCGCACCTTCGAGGTGAACGGCGAGCAGCGCGAGTTCGTGCTCGAAGAGGCCATCACCACCGACTTCTCACTCGTGCACGCCCACACGGGCGACCGGCACGGCAACCTCGTGTTCCGAAAGGCCGCGCGCGCCTTCAACCCCCTCGCCGCGATGGCCGGCCGCACCTGCATCGTGCAGGTCGAGCACCTCGTCGAGCCCGGTGACCTCGACCCGGACGCCGTTCACCTCCCCGGCGTGTACGTCCACCGCATCGTCGAGGTCGGCCCCGACGTCCCCAAGCGCATCGAGAAGCGCACCGTGAGTGAGGAGACCCGCTGATGGTTCTGTCCCGCACCGAGATGGCCGCCCGCGCCGCCCGCGAGCTCGCCGACGGCTCGTACGTCAACCTCGGCATCGGCCTGCCGACCCTCGTGCCCAACTACGTGCCCGACGCGGTCACGGTCGTGCTGCAGTCCGAGAACGGCATCCTCGGCGTCGGTCCCTACCCGACCGAGGACGCGGTGGACGCCGACCTCATCAACGCCGGCAAAGAGACCGTGACCACCCTCCCGGGGTCGGCGTTCTTCGACTCGGCCCTGAGCTTCGGGATGATCCGCGGGGGCAAGATCGACGCCGCCATCCTCGGGGCGATGCAGGTGTCGGCATCCGGAGATCTGGCGAACTGGATGATCCCCGGAAAGATGGTCAAGGGCCCCGGGGGAGCGATGGACCTCGTCCACGGCGCCGCCCGCGTGATCGTGCTCATGGAGCACGTCGCCCGCGACGGCTCACCGAAGATCGTCGACGAGTGCTCGTTGCCGCTCACCGGCCGCGGCGTCGTCGACCGGATCATCACCGACCTCGCCGTGATCGATGTGACGGAGGATGGACTCGTGCTCGTCGAGCTCGCCCCCGGGGTGAGCGTCGACGAGGTGCGGGCCGCCACCGAGCCCGAGCTGACCGTCCGACTCGCTGAGGAGCAGCACGCATGAACGCACAGAAAGACGTCGTCATCGTCGCCGCCGCCCGCACCCCGCAGGGCCGACTGAAGGGGCAGCTCGCCCCGTTAACCGCCGTGCAGCTCGGGGCGGCCGCCATCCGCGGGGCGCTCGAGCACGGCGGCATCCCCGCCGACGCCGTCGATGCGGTGCTCGTGGGCCAAGTGCTGCAGGCCGGAGCGGGGCAGAACGCCGCGCGCCAGGCCGCGATCGAAGCGGGCATCGGTTGGGACGTGCACTCCGCCACCATCAACAAGGTCTGCCTGTCGGGTCTCACCGCGATCATCGACGCGGCACGCATGCTGCGCCTGGGAGACGCGACGGTGGTCGTCGCCGCGGGCATGGAGTCGATGACCCGTGCCCCGCACCTGCTGATGAACTCGCGCGACGGCTACGCCTACGGCTCCGTCGAGGTGCTCGACCACATGGCGTACGACGGCCTCACCGACGCGTACGACCGCGAGAGCATGGGCGCCTCGACCGAGCGCGCGAACGCCCGGTACGAGGTCACGCGCGAAGCTCAGGATGCCGTGGCCGCCCGCTCCCACCAGCGCGCCGCCGCCGCGCAGGCGGACGGGATCTTCGACGCCGAGATCGTCCCGGTGTCGATCCCGCAGCGGAAGGGCGACCCCGTGGTCGTCTCGGCCGACGAGGGCATCCGCGCCGACACGACGGTCGAGACGCTCGCGAAGCTGCGTCCCGCCTTCGCCGAGGGCGGCTCGATCACCGCGGGAAACGCCTCGCAGATCTCCGACGGCGCCTCCGCGGTGGTCGTCACCACCCGCGCGATCGCCGACGAGCGCGGGTGGGACGTGCTCGCCGTAGTCGGGGCCGCAGGTCAGGTCGCCGGCCCCGACAACTCCCTGCACGCCCAGCCCGCCCGCGCGATCGCGAAAGCGCTCGAGAAGCAGGGCATCGCGGCATCCGACCTCGACCTCATCGAGATCAACGAGGCCTTCGGCGCCGTGGTCGCGCGGTCGCAGGCCAAGCTGGGCGTTTCCGACGAGGTCGTCAACCCGCACGGCGGCGGCATCGCGATCGGGCACCCCATCGGCGCCTCGGGCAACCGTCTCGTCGTCCACGCGGTGCACGAACTCGTCCGTCGCGGCCGCGGGACGGCCGCGGTGGCGCTCTGCGGTGGCGGCGGTCAGGGTGACGCGTTGATCCTCACCCGGTAGGGTCGGCCCGAAACGAACGGATGCCGCGACCTCGAGGCCGCGGCATCCGTGAGGTCTCCGTGGGTCAGCGCGCGAGACGCTTCTTGAACAGCTTCTCCTGCTTCTTCGAGACGGGGGAGTCCCCCGAGATCACGCGACCCCGACGTGCGCGGCGCGTGTCGACGACCGCGCCGATCGCGAGCGCGAGAGTGATGCCCCAGCTCAGCCACGCCAGCGCCGTGCGCCAGGTGAACGGCTCGTCGTTCTTGAGACCGCGCAGGAGCGTGACGCCGCCGGTGATGGCGCTGAGAAGACCGGTTCCGAAGATGTACTGCCGCATGAGCCCAACCTATCGAGCGGTGTGATCCGGCGCCGCACCTTGACAGCGAAGCGCGACCGGACCGAGCGCGAGAACGCACGTATCGCATCCCGTCCACCCCCGTGCGCGGATCGGGCCCGCTGTTAGCCTGAGGACGATCCCCGAGGAGGACCTGTGACCCAGGCCGATTTCGTCGTCGTCGCCAACCGACTGCCCGTCGATCGCACCCCCGACGGCGAGGGGTGGCGACGCTCACCCGGCGGTCTCGTCACCGCTCTCGAACCCGTCATGCGTCGCGCCGAAGGCGCCTGGGTCGGATGGGCCGGTCAAGCCGATGCCACCGTCGACCCCTTCGACTTCGAGGGCACGCACCTCGTTCCCGTGACCCTGTCGGCGTCCGACGTGCAGCTCTACTACGAGGGCTTCTCGAACGACACCATCTGGCCGCTCTACCACGACGTCATCGCCGCGCCGACGTACAAGCGCGCGTGGTGGGACGCCTACGTGAAGGTGAACGAACGCTTCGCCCGCGCCGCCGCCGACGTGACCGCCGAGGGCGGCATCGTGTGGGTGCAGGACTACCAGCTCCAGCTCGTCCCCAAACTGCTGCGCGAGCTGCGCCCCGACCTCACGATCGGGTACTTCCACCACATCCCGTTCCCGGCCTACGGCCTGTACTCGCAGCTGCCCTGGCGCAAGCAGGTGCTCGAGGGACTTCTCGGCGCCGACGTCATCGGATTCCAGCGGGTGGCCGACGCCGGCAACTTCGCCCGGGCCGTGCGGCGACAGCTGCGGTACGAGACCAAGGCCAGCGGCATCCTGGTGCCCGACTCCCAGGGCGGCACGCGCGTCGCCCTTGCGAAGGCGTTCCCCATCTCGATCGACGCCGAGTCGTACATCGAGCTCGCGCAGAAGCCCGAGATCCAGCAGCGCGCCAAAGAGATCCGCGAGGGGCTCGGCAATCCGCGCAAGATCCTCCTGGGCGTCGACCGCCTCGACTACACCAAGGGCATCCGCCACCGCCTGAAAGCGTGGGGTGAACTGCTCGAAGACGGCCGTGCCACCGTCGAGGACGCCACCCTCGTGCAGGTGGCGAGCCCGAGCCGCGAGCGCGTCGACGCCTACGTGCAGCTGCGCGACGAGATCGAGATGACCGTCGGGCGCATCAACGGCGATTACGACACCACCACGCACACGGCCATCCGCTACCTGCACCAGTCGTACCCGCGCGAAGAGATGGTCGCCCTCTTCCTCGCTGCCGACGTCATGCTCGTCACCGCGCTCCGCGACGGCATGAACCTCGTCGCCAAGGAGTACGTCGCCAGCCGCATCGACAACCGCGGCGTGCTCGTGCTGAGCGAGTTCGCGGGAGCCGCCGACGAGATGGGCAGCGCCCTGCTCATCAACCCGCACGACATCGACGGGCTGAAGGACCAGATCCTGCGCGCGATCGACATGCCCGCCGCCGAGCAGGGCCGCCGCATGCGGGCCCTGCGCAAACGCGTGCGCGATCACGACGTCGAGGACTGGTCGCGGGAGTTCCTCGATGCGCTCTCGGTCTTCCACGAGAAATCGTCGAGCGCCGCCGCCGCCGAGGTGGTCGAACACGACGACGGTTCGGTCCCCGAGCGCGAGCCCATCGACGAAACGGATGCCGAGTGACCGCCGCAGACGCGACGGTCGAGGCCGTCGCCACCACCGACACGCTTCTCATCGCCCTCGATTTCGACGGCACGCTCTCGCCGCTCGTCGACGAGCCGATGTCGGCGCGGATGACCCCGGGTGCGCGGGCCGCGGTCGACGCCCTCGCGGTGCTTCCGCGCACGGTCGTCGCCCTGGTGTCGGGGCGCTCGCTCGGGCACCTGCGCGAGATCGCCGAGCACGACGACTCCTCGCCCATCTGGCTCGCGGGCTCGCACGGCGCCCAGTTCTGGGTGCCCGGTGCGGGGATCGAAGAGACAGGCGACGACGCCGCCGACCTCGAGCTGCGGGATGAGCTGCAGAAAGAGGTCCTCGAGCGCACGGCTGACATGGCGGGTGTCTGGATCGAGCCCAAGGAGTACGGTCTCGGCGTCCACACGCGCACCGCGGACGCCGCGACCGCTCGGGCCGCCCGTGCTCTCGTCGACGAGATGCTCGCCGATCGAGCGCCCTCGTGGCGGCGTCGCACCGGCCACGACATCCTCGAGTTCTCGTTCCGACATGAGGGCAAGGACTCCGCCGTGGCGCGCTTGCGCGAGCGCGTCGGGGCGACGGCCGTGCTGTTCGCGGGCGACGACGTCACCGATGAAGATGCCCTGAGCTCCCTGGATGCCGGTGACCTCGGCGTGCGCGTGGGCGGGGGAGACACCGCGGCGACGCTCCGCGTGGACGACATCGACGCGTTCGTCGCGGTGTTGGAGGATGTGGCGCGCCTGCGTCGTGCGCACGTCGACTGACCCGACGCCACCTCGACGATCCGCGTTCGCGCGGAAGTCGATGCGGCCGGCACCGGGCGCGGGGTTCACGAGCGCCGATTAATCGAGCGTTCACGGCCTGCGGAGCATCGGGTGTCGTACCCGCGCAATAGACTTCGAGAATGCCCGCACCGCAGAATCCGAACACCGGCGAATTCGACATCAAGCCCCGCAGTCGCGTCGTCACCGATGGCATCGAAGCCACCACGTCACGCGGAATGCTCCGCGCCGTCGGCATGGGTGACGAGGATTGGGACAAGCCCCAGATCGGCATCGCGTCGAGCTGGAACGAGATCACGCCCTGCAACCTCAGCCTCGACCGCCTCGCGCAGGGCGCGAAAGAGGGCGTGCACGCCGGCGGCGGGTACCCGCTGCAGTTCGGCACGATCTCCGTCTCCGACGGCATCTCGATGGGCCACGAGGGCATGCACTTCTCGCTCGTGTCGCGCGAGGTCATCGCCGACAGCGTCGAGACCGTGATGATGGCCGAGCGCCTCGACGGCTCCGTGCTGCTCGCCGGCTGCGACAAGTCGATCCCCGGCATGCTCATGGCATCCGCTCGCCTCGACCTCTCGAGCGTCTTCCTCTACGCCGGCTCCATCGCCCCGGGCTGGGTCAAGCTCAGCGACGGCACCGAGAAGGACGTCACGATCATCGACTCGTTCGAGGCCGTGGGCGCGTGCCTCGCGGGCAAGATGAGCGAGGCCGACCTCAAGCGCATCGAGTGCGCGATCGCCCCGGGTGAGGGCGCGTGCGGTGGCATGTACACCGCCAACACCATGGCGTCCGTCGCCGAGGCCCTCGGCCTCAGCCTCCCCGGCTCCGCAGCCCCGCCCTCGGCCGACCGCCGCCGCGACTACTTCGCCCACCGCTCGGGCGAGGCCGTGGTCAACCTCCTGCGCCAGGGCATCACCACGCGCGACATCCTCACCAAAGAGGCGTTCGAGAACGCCATCGCCCTCGCCATGGCGCTCGGCGGCTCGACCAACGTCGTGCTGCACCTGCTCGCCATCGCGAACGAGGCCGAGGTCGAGCTCAACCTGCACGACTTCAACCGCATCGGCGACCGCACGCCCCACGTGGCCGACATGAAGCCCTTCGGCCAGTACGTCATGAACGACGTCGACCGTCACGGCGGCATCCCGGTCATCATGAAGGCCATGCTCGACGAGGGTCTGCTGCACGGTGATGCGCTCACCGTCACGGGCAAGACCCTCGCCGAGAACCTCGCGGACCTGAACCCCGACCCGGTCGACGGCAAGGTCATCCACTCGTTCAACGACCCGATCCACGCGACCGGCGGCATCACGATCCTGCACGGCTCGATGGCTCCTGAGGGCGCCGTGGTGAAGTCGGCCGGCTTCGACGGGAACGTCTTCGAAGGCCCCGCCCGCGTGTTCGAGCGCGAGCGCGGCGCGATGGACGCCCTCGAGGCGGGCGAGATCGCCGCCGGCGACGTCGTGGTCATCCGCTACGAGGGTCCCAAGGGCGGTCCGGGCATGCGCGAGATGCTCGCGATCACCGCGGCCATCAAGGGCGCGGGCCTCGGAAAAGATGTACTACTGTTGACGGACGGACGATTCTCAGGCGGCACAACCGGCCTGTGCATCGGCCACATAGCTCCCGAAGCGGTGGACGCAGGTCCCATCGCCTTCGTGCGCGATGGTGATCTGATACGGGTCGATATCGCCGCTCGCACTCTCGACTTGATCGTCGATGACGCCGAGCTGAGTTCCCGCCGCGAAGGCTGGGAACCGCTTCCCCCGCGCTATACCCGTGGCGTTCTGGCCAAGTACTCCAAGCTCGTGCACTCCGCCGCGGAGGGCGCGGTCACGGGCTGACGGCCGTCCCCCTTCTCACCTTTCTCCCGGTTCTCGAGGTACTCCCATGTCCATCGATTCCTCCACGGCAGCCATTCCCCGGCCGCCCGCCCGCACCGCTCCGGCGCCCGTGATAACGGGTGCGCAGGCGGTCGTCCGCTCGCTCGACCTGCTCGGCGTCACCGACGTGTTCGGTCTGCCGGGCGGGGCGATCATGCCCGTCTACGACCCGCTCATGGACGACGAGCACGTGCGCCACATCCTCGTGCGCCACGAGCAGGGCGCCGGTCACGCGGCCGAGGGCTACGCCGCCGCCTCGGGCAAGGTCGGCGTCGCCATCGCGACGTCGGGCCCCGGGGCGACCAACCTCGTCACCGCGATCGCCGACGCCTACATGGACTCGGTTCCGCTGGTCTGCATCACCGGCCAGGTGTTCTCGACCCTCATGGGAACGGACGCCTTCCAGGAGGCCGACATCGTCGGCATCACCATGCCGATCACCAAGCACTCGTTCCTGGTGAAGACCGCCGAAGAGATCCCCGGCGCGATCGCCGCGGCCTTCGAGATCGCCTCGACCGGTCGCCCCGGTCCCGTGCTCGTCGACATCACCAAGGACGCCCAGCAGGCCGAAGCGCCGTTCGTCTGGCCGCCCAAGGTCGAGCTCCCCGGCTACCGCCCGGTGACCAAAGCGCACGGCAAGCAGATCCAGGCCGCGGCCCAGCTGCTCGCCACCGCCAAGAAGCCCGTGCTGTACGTAGGCGGCGGCACGATCCGCGCGAACGCCTCGGCCGAGCTGAAGGTGCTCGCCGAAGCGACCGGTGCGCCCGTGGTCACCACGCTCATGGCGCGCGGCGCGTTCCCCGACTCGCACGAGCAACACCTCGGCATGCCGGGCATGCACGGCACCGTTCCCGCGGTGCTCGCCCTGCAAGAGAGCGACCTGATCGTCTCGCTCGGCGCGCGCTTCGACGACCGCGTGACCGGCAAGGCGGCGCTGTTCGCCCCGCACGCGCAGGTGGTGCACGTCGACATCGACCCCGCCGAGATCTCGAAGATCCGCACGGCCGATGTGCCGATCGTGGGCGACCTGAAGGACGTGCTCGTCGACCTCGACGCCGCCTTCCGTGCCGTCGACGCCGAGCAGCCCCACGACTACACCGAGTGGTGGACCTACCTGAACGGGCTCCGCGAGGAGTTCCCGCTCGGCTACACGCCCACCACCGATGGCCTGCTCTCGCCGCAGTACGTGATCCAGCGCATCGGCGAGATGACCGGCCCCGAGGGGGTCTACGCCTCGGGCGTGGGCCAACACCAGATGTGGGCCGCGCAGTTCATCAAGTACGAGCGCCCGAACGCGTGGCTCAACTCCGGCGGTGCCGGCACCATGGGCTACGCGGTGCCCGCGGCCATGGGTGCCAAGGTTGCCCAGCCCGATCGCGCCGTGTGGGCGATCGACGGCGACGGCTGCTTCCAGATGACCAACCAGGAGCTCGCGACCTGCGTCATCAACGACATCCCGATCAAGGTCGCGATCATCAACAACTCCTCGCTCGGCATGGTGCGCCAGTGGCAGACGCTGTTCTTCGACGGCCGCCACTCGAACACCGACCTGAACACGGGACACGGCACCCGCCGCATCCCCGACTTCGTCAAGCTGGCCGAGGCGTACGGCTGCCTGGCGATCCGCGTCGAGAAAGAAGACGAGATCGACGCGGCCATCCAGCTCGCGCTCGACACGAACGACCGCCCGGTCGTGATCGACTTCGTCGTGAGCGCCGACGCCATGGTCTGGCCGATGGTCCCGCAGGGCGTCAGCAACAGCTACGTCCAGTACGCGCGCGACCACTCGCCCACCTTCAACGAGCAGGAGGACTGAGATGTCCCGCCACGTTCTGAGCCTCCTCGTCGAGGACAAGCCCGGTCTGCTCACGCGCGTCGCGGGCCTGTTCGCCCGCCGCGGCTTCAACATCGAATCGCTCGCCGTGGGTGTCACCGAGGTGCCGGGTCTCTCGCGCATCACGGTCGTCGTCGACGTCGAGGGGCTGCCGCTCGAGCAGGTGACCAAGCAGCTGAACAAGCTGATCAACGTCATCAAGATCGTCGAGCTCGACCCCGCCAGCTCCGTCCAGCGCGAGCACGTCCTGGTCAAGGTGCGCGCCGACAACGCGAGCCGCTCCAACGTGCTCGAGGTCGTGAACCTCTTCCGCGCGTCGGTCGTCGACTACGCCCCCGACGCCATCGTGATCGAGATCACGGGCGACTCGGGCAAGGTTGCCGCCTTCCTCAAAGCGATCGAGCCCTTCGGTGTCAAGGAGCTCGCGCAGTCGGGCCTGCTCGCCGTCGGTCGCGGCGGCAAGAGCATCACCGAGCGCGTTCTGCGCGGCTGAATCTTCCCTTCTTCCATTCACCAGCGGCCCCTGAGCGGGGGCCACGATTCAAGGAGAAACATCCTCATGGCAGAGATCTTCTACGACGACGACGCCGACCTCTCGATCATCCAGGGCAAGAAGGTCGCGATCGTCGGCTACGGCTCGCAGGGTCACGCCCACGCGCAGAACCTGCGCGACTCGGGTGTCGAGGTCGTCATCGCGCTCAAGGACGGCTCCAAGTCGGCCGCCAAGGCGCAGGAAGACGGCTTCGAGGTCAAGAACGTGGCGGATGCCGCCGAGTGGGCCGACCTGATCATGATCCTGGCGCCCGACCAGCACCAGCGTTCGATCTTCGCCGACTCGATCAAGGACAAGCTCACCGAGGGCAAGACGCTCGCCTTCGCGCACGGCTTCAACATCCGCTTCGGCTACATCGACGCCCCCGAGGGTGTCGACGTGATCCTCGTCGCCCCCAAGGCTCCCGGTCACACCGTGCGTCGCGAGTACGTCGCGGGCCGCGGCATCCCCGACATCATCGCCGTCGAGCGCGACGCCTCGGGCTCGGCCTGGGACACCGCCCTGTCGTACGCCAAGGCCATCGGCGGCACCCGCGCCGGCGTCATCAAGACGACCTTCACCGAAGAGACCGAGACCGACCTGTTCGGCGAGCAGGCCGTGCTCTGCGGCGGAATGAGCCACCTCGTGCAGGCCGGCTTCGAGACCCTCGTCGAGGCGGGCTACCAGCCGCAGATCGCGTACTTCGAGGTGCTGCACGAGCTCAAGCTCATCGTCGACCTCATGTGGGAGGGCGGCATCGCCAAGCAGCGCTGGTCGATCTCCGACACCGCCGAGTACGGCGACTACGTCTCGGGTCCCCGCGTCATCTCGTCCGATGTCAAGGCCAGCATGAAGGCCGTCCTCAGCGACATCCAGTCGGGTGCCTTCGCTGAGCGCTTCATCGCCGACCAGGACAAGGGCGCCCCCGAGTTCCTCGAGCTCCGCGAGAAGGAGCAGGGTCACCCCATCGAGGCGACCGGCAAGGAGCTGCGCGGCCTCTTCGCGTGGAAGCAGCAGGACACCGACTACGTCGAGGGTTCCGCCGCGCGCTGATCCTCTCGTCGAACGCCCCGGAACCTCGCGGTTCCGGGGCGTTCGACGTTTCGGCGGGGCGCGGCCCGGCGGCGGGGGAGCGCCGCTACCGTGGAGCCGTGAGCACTCCGCGCGATGACGACGCCCTGTCCTGGGGCGGTGACGACGACCCCACCCTCGACGTCGGCGAGAAGCACGCGCCGACCCCCGTCCCCGGCGGCGAGGTCGAGGCCGAGCCGATCGAGCCCCTGCAGCCTGCCGCGGCGCCGGTCACCCGGCATCCCGAGCCCGTCCGCTCCGAGCCGGTCGCGGTCGACGACGTCGACGATGAGGACCCGGATGCCGCCCACGCGGCGCCCCTCGGAAACGTGGGTCTCGTGGGGATCGGCATGGTGGCGGCGACGTTCCTGCTCTTCGCGATCGGCTGGCTTCTCGCGGGACTGCGGCTGAACGGCCTCGGTCTTCCCATTCCGTCGGTGACGGTGATCGCCCTGACGATCGGCGCGGCGCTCGCCCCGGTCGTGTGGTTCGTCGCCGTGCTCGCTCTCACGCGCAGCTGGCGCACGTGGCAGCGCTTCCTGCTGCTGATCGTGGGGATCGTGCTTCTCGTTCCCTGGCCGTTCCTGTCGTTGGGAGCCTTCGCATGAGCACTCCCGTTCGCACCCGCCACCTGCCGACGTGGCTTCTCGTCACGATCGCGGGACTCTTCGGCCTGTTCTACGCGTACGTCGTGTGGAGCTCGGTCGCGCTGCTGATCCAGCAGGTCAACGGCCCCCTGGGGCTCAACGGTCTGGGCTGGTTCGTGTACATCCTTCCCATCGTGTTCCCGCTCGTCGCGTTCGGTGTGGCCTTCGCGATCGGCCAGCGGCGAAGGGCGGGCGAGCTCGCGATCGCCCTCCTCGCGGGGCTGACGCTCTCCGCCGCGTTCTGGCTCGCGATCGTGGGTTACGGCACCACCTCGTACGGCCTGTACGGCGGCTGAGGACGAGGGTCCCGGCATCCGGGGTCCCGTTCTGCTCGCGCGCGGCGTTGTCCTCCGCGAGAAAGCATCTCGCTGACATTTCGGCGTCACGCTGACGTGGGCTCGTCAGCGAGATGCGGTCTCATGCGGCGGAGGTGTCGGCGCGATGTCTACCCGGCTCCGCCCTGCTCGGCTTGCACACGGCCAGCGCAGCCCGGACGTGCGGCGTCACACGGTCAGGGCGTCGGGTGGCTCCGCGCTAGGCTGACAGACGGCCCGCACGGGTCGCGCGCCCGGTTCGCGCCGGCGGTGTGCGACGGTGCGCGGCAGTCCCCAGCACCGTTTCGAAGGACGTATCCGTGACGAAGCCCGTCGTGCTCATCGCCGAAGAACTCTCTCCCGCCACGATCGACGCGCTCGGCCCCGACTTCGACGTGCGCAACGTCGACGGGACCGACCGCCCCGCGCTGCTGTCGGCCCTCGCCGACGCCCACGCGGTGCTCGTGCGCTCGGCCACCCAGATCGACGCCGAGGCCCTCGCCGCCGCGCCGTCGCTCAAGGTCGTCGCTCGCGCCGGTGTCGGGCTCGACAACGTCGACATCAAGTCGGCCACCTCGGCCGGCGTCATGGTCGTCAACGCCCCGACCTCCAACATCATCTCGGCCGCCGAGCTCACCGTCGGTCACGTGCTGAGCCTCGCGCGCCGCATCCCGGCCGCGCACGCCTCGCTCGCGCAGGGCCTGTGGAAGCGCAGCTCGTTCACCGGAACCGAGCTGTTCGAGAAGACGATCGGCATCAT
This sequence comes from Microbacterium sp. Leaf203, assembly GCF_001421275.1. Taxonomy (NCBI): domain Bacteria; kingdom Bacillati; phylum Actinomycetota; class Actinomycetes; order Micrococcales; family Microbacteriaceae; genus Microbacterium; species Microbacterium sp. Leaf203. The sequence continues at coordinate 152,489 of NZ_LMKF01000031.1, forward strand.
CGGCCTCGGTCGCATCGGCGCCCTCATCGCCGCGCGCGTGCAGGGCTTCGACATGCGCGTGATCGCGTACGACCCCTACGTCACCGCGGCCCGCGCGCAGCAGCTCGGCGTGCAGCTGGTGTCGCTCGACGAGCTCCTCGAGCAGAGCGACTTCGTCACGATCCACATGCCGAAGACGCCCGAGACGACCGGCATGATCGGCGCCGAGCAGCTGCGCCGCATGAAGAAGAGCGCCTACGTCATCAACGTCGCCCGCGGTGGCCTCATCGACGAGGAGGCGCTCTTCGACGCCCTCACCACGGGTGAGATCGCCGGCGCCGGTCTCGACGTCTTCTCGACCGAGCCCCCCGCCGAGGGCGGACCCGCCCGCAAGCTCCTCGACCTGCCGAACGTCGTCGTCACCCCGCACCTCGGCGCCAGCACCGAGGAGGCGCAGGAGAAGGCGGGCGTCTCGGTCGCGCGCAGCGTCAAGCTCGCCCTCGAAGGCGATCTCGTTCCGGATGCCGTGAACGTCGCCGGCGGCGCGATCGACCCCTTCGTGCGCCCCGGTATCGCGCTCGTCGAGATGCTCGGCCAGTTCTTCAGCGGCCTCGCCGACAGCGCCCTCACCAGCCTCGAGATCGAGGTGCGCGGAGAGCTCGCCCAGTACGACGTCAGCGTCTACCGTCTCGCCGCCCTCAAGGGGTACTTCAGCCGCATCGTCAGCGAGAGCGTCTCGTACGTCAACGCCCCGCTCTTCGCCGAGCAGCGCGGCGTCGAGGCGCGCCTGGTCGTCGAGGCCGAGAGCCCGCTGTACCGCAACATCACGATCCTGCGCGGCACGCTGGCCGACGGCTCGGCCCTCGAGGTCGCGGGCACGCTCGCCGGCACGCGCATGGTGCCCAAGGTCGTCTCGATCAACGGCTACGAGATCGAGGTGCCGATCGAGCAGCACCACGTGGTCATGCGTTACGCCGACCGCCCCGGAATCGTGGCGATCTACGGCCAGAAGCTGGGCGAAGCGGGCATCAACATCGCGGGCCTGCAGGTGGCGGCTCCGGATGCCACGGGCCGGGCGCTCTCGGTGCTCACGGTCGACTCGCCGGTGCCCGACGAGATCCTCGTCGCCATGCGCGAGGCCGTCGGCGCCGACCTCTTCCGACAGATCGACATCGTCGAGGGCTGACGCCCGAGACGGTCATTCCGGGGGAGGGGGTCGCTGCGGCGGCCCCCTCTTCCGTTCGCTCTCGGCGCGCGCGTTCCCCGCTCTGGGGTGACGCATAATCGGGCGGATGACACTTCGCTCGTGGCCCTCGTCCTTCGCGTCGTCTCCGCCGGTCTCGGCATCCTGTTCGTCGTCGCCGGAGTGGCCGATGTCGTGCGCCGCACGCCGTGGGGCTTCGTCGGTGTGATCGGCGGGGCACTGATCCTGCTCGGGGTGGTGATCGAGCTCCGGCGCGAGCGTCGTGAGCGGCGGGTCCAGCGGCTGCGCGACTGACCGGCGACTCTCGCGGTCTAGGTCGCCGCGGCGACGACGCGGGCGATGAGCGCGTCGAGGTCGGCGCCCTCGAGGGCCGGGCCGGGGAGGGCGTTGAGGTCGAGGACGGCGTTGAAGTACAGCCCGTCGCTGACGAGCAGCACCATCTGCAGCGCCGTCTCGTCTCGCGTGTGCGCACGGAGGCTGTCTTCCCAGAGCTCGCGGACACGACGGAGGGAAGCCGAGGCGGCGTCGCTGCCGTTCTGCGCGAGGCGGGACACGGCGAGGATGGTCACGTCGAGGGGGGAGCCGGTGTTCTGCGAGGAGCGCAGGTGAGCTGCGACCACGCCCTCGTCGGATCGCTCGATCTCGGCGACGTCCTCTTCGGCGAGCCTCTCCAGCCGCTCGACGAGGGCCGCTTCGAGAGCGCTCTTCGAGCCGAAGTGATAGAGCAGGCCGCCCTTCGACACGCCCGCACCGCGCGCGGTGGCATCCATCGTCGCGGCGCGTTCGCCCTCGTCGACGAGGATGCGGCTGAAGGCGTCGAGGACGGCTTCGCGGGCGAGAGGGGGACGGCTCATGACTCCTCGATCGTACTGGCGGCGGTCGGCATCGCTCTGATACTATACCGGCTGGACGGTTAAGAAACGGATTCACACAATGCTCACCTCGTCGTTGCCCACCTCGGAGATCACCGTGACGCGTGCCGGTTGGCGCGGGTGGTTCGCGCTGGCCGTCCTCATGCTGCCGGTGCTTCTCGTGTCGGTCGACAACACGGTGCTGAGCTTCGCGCTCCCCGAGATCGCCCTGTCGCTGCAGCCCTCGAGCATCGAGCAGCTGTGGATCATCGACGTCTACCCCCTCGTCCTCGCCGGGCTCCTCGTCACCATGGGCACACTGGGCGACCGGTTCGGGCGTCGCCGCATGCTCCTGATCGGGGCGACCGGTTTCGCGGCGGTGTCCGCGCTGTCGGCGTTCGCGCCCACCGCGGCCCTGCTCATCGCCGGCCGCGCGCTCATGGGCGTGTTCGGCGCCATGCTCATGCCCTCGACCCTGTCGCTGCTGCGCAGCATCTTCCGCGACCGCGACCAGCGTCGCATCGCCATCGCCGTGTGGGCGTCCGGCTTCTCGGCGGGAGCGGCACTCGGTCCGATCGTCGGTGGCTTCCTCCTCGAGCACTTCACGTGGGGCTCCGTCTTCCTCATGGCGGTGCCGGTCCTGGTTCCGCTGCTGATCCTCGCGCCGTTCTTCGTGCCCGAGAGTCGCGACCCCCACCCGGGACGATTCGACCCCGTGAGCGTGCTGCTGTCGCTGGCGACCATGGTGCCGATCGTCTACGGCATCAAGAAGCTCGCCGTCGACGGCCCCCTCTCGCTCGCTCCCGTGCTCTTCGTCGTCGGGGTGGTGTTCGGCTGGCTGTTCGTCCGGCGCCAGCGACGCCTGGCCACGCCCATGCTCGACATGACACTGTTCCGTCAGGGCACGTTCTCGGGCGCGATCCTGGTCAACCTGCTCAGCGTGGTGGGGCTCGTGGGCTTCCTCTACTTCGTGGCTCAGCATCTGCAGCTGGTCGTCGGGCTGTCGCCGATGGTCGCGGGCTTCGCCCTGCTGCCCGGGCTCGTGCTCATGATCATCTCGGGCCTCGCGGTGGTCGCGGTCGCCAAGCGCTTCCCGGCGCGGGTCGTCGTGCCCGTCGCCCTGTCGTTCTCGGTGGTCGCCTACGTCATGGTCGCGCTCTCGACGGCCGATCTGACGCTGCTGATCATCGCGTTCGCGCTGCTGGGCATCGGTATCGGGGCGGCCGAGACCGTTTCGAACGAGCTGATCCTCTCCAGCGCCCCCTCGGCGAAGGCCGGCGCAGCCAGCGCGGTCTCCGAGACCGCGTACGAGGTGGGAGCCGTCCTCGGCACGGCGGTGCTCGGCGGCATCCTCGCCGCCTTCTACCGGGCTCAGCTCGTGTTGCCCGCGGGACTCCCGGATGCCGCGGCCCAGGCCGCCCGAGAGACTCTCGCCGGGGCCGTCGCGGTGTCGAACACGCTCGACGACGTCGCCCTGGCCGACGCCCTGCGTCTCGCCGCCGCGCACGCCTTCGACTCCGGGGTCGTGATCACGGCGCTCATCGGAGCGGGTCTGATCGTCGTGGCCGCGGTCATCGCTGCCACTACCCTGGGAGGATCCCGCAGCACGTCGAAGAAGTGACGTGCCCGAGCTCTGAGGAGAGCGATGTCGCGTGTCGTGAAGCTGGCCGTCATCCCCGGTGACGGCATCGGTCCCGAGGTCGTCACCGAAGCCGTGAAGGTGCTCGACGCCGTCACCGCCGCGTCGGACGTCACGTTCGAGAAGACGCCGTTCTCGCTCGGTGCCGGGCGCTACCTCGAGACGGGTGACACCCTGACCGACGACGATCTCGCCGCGATCGCCGCACACGACGCGATCGTGCTCGGCGCCGTCGGGGGAGTCCCCGGCGACCCCCGCCTGAAAGACGCCAACATCGAGCGCGGTCTGTTGCTGAAGCTCCGTTTCGAACTCGACCACTACGTCAACCTGCGGCCCTCGAAGCTCTACCCCGGCGCCACGGGCCCGCTCGCCGACCCGGGCGACATCGACTTCGTGGTCGTCCGCGAAGGCACCGAGGGGCCGTACGTGGGCAACGGCGGTTCGATCCGTCGCGGCACCGCGCACGAGGTCGCCAACGAGACCTCGGTGAACACCGCCTTCGGGGTCGAGCGCGTCGTCCGCTACGCCTTCGCCCTCGCCGACCGCCGTCGCCACAAGCTGACGCTCGTGCACAAGACCAACGTGCTCGTCCACGCCGGCGGCATGTGGAAGCGCATCGTCGACGCCGTGGCGCAGGAGTTCCCCGGGGTCGACGTAGACTACCTGCACGTCGACGCGGCAACCATCTTCCTGGTCACGAACCCGAGCCGTTTCGACGTGATCGTCACCGACAACCTCTTCGGCGACATCCTCACCGACCTGGCCGGCGCCGTCACCGGAGGCATCGGCCTCGCCGCTTCGGGCAACATCAACCCCGACGGCGCTTTCCCCTCGATGTTCGAGCCCGTGCACGGATCGGCGCCCGACATCGCGGGATCCCAGAAGGCCGACCCCACGGCCGCGATCCTCTCCGTCGCCCTCCTGCTCGATCACCTCGGGCTCACCGACGAATCCGCCCGCGTCACCCGCGCGGTCGAGGACGACATCGCGAACCGCGACGGGGTCCGCACCACCGCCCAGATCGGCGACGCCATCGCCGAGCGCGTCCGGGCGTAACCTGGACCGATCGGCGAGCATCGCCCCCGGCACTCGACAAGCTTTGGACAACGAATGACCACCATCGACACCGATCCCGACACCGGACTCGACCCGCTCGAGTTCGCCGTCACCCGCAACCTCGCGGCCAAGAGCGCCACCGACCGCGATGCGATCCTCGCCAACCCCGGCTTCGGGCAGAGCTTCACCGACCACATGGTCGACATCTGCTGGTCTGTCCGCGGCGGCTGGCACCGCCCGCGCGTCTCGCCCTACGGACCCATCTCGCTCGACCCGGCGGCCGCGGTGCTGCACTACGGCCAGGAGATCTTCGAGGGCATCAAGGCCTACCGTCACGCCGACGGCTCGGTCCACACCTTCCGCCCCGACCAGAACGGCCGCCGCCTGCAGCGCTCGGCCCGTCGCCTGGCCCTCCCCGAGCTGCCCGTGCCGTACTTCCTGCAGTCGCTGCGCGAGCTCATCGCCGTCGATGGCGCATGGGTGCCCTCCGGCGACGATCAGAGCCTGTACCTGCGTCCGTTCATGTTCGCGAAAGAGGCGTTCCTCGGCGTCCGCCCCGCGCACAAGGTCGCGTACTACCTGATCGCCAGCCCCGCCGGCGCCTACTTCAAGGGCGGCGTGCAGCCGGTGTCGATCTGGCTCAGCGAGGACTACTCCCGCGCCGGCAAGGGCGGCACCGGAGCAGCCAAGACCGGTGGCAACTACGCCGCGAGCCTGCTGCCGCAGTCCGAGGCGTACGAGAACGAGTGCGACCAGGTCGTCTTCCTCGACCAGGACCGCAACGTCGAAGAGCTCGGCGGCATGAACGTCGTGTTCGTCTACAAGGACGGCTCGATCGTCACCCCGCAGTCCGACTCGATCCTCGAGGGCGTCACGCGCGACTCGATCCTGCAGCTCGCTCGTGACCGCGGCCACCACGTCGAGGGACGCAACGTCTCGCTCGACGAGTGGCGTCAGGGCGTGGCATCCGGAGACATCGTCGAGGTGTTCGCGTGCGGCACCGCCGCGGTGGTCACCCCGATCGGCATCCTGAAGGGCCGCGACTTCATCGACGAGCAGCCGACCGGCACCCTCGCGCTCGAGCTGCGCGAAGAGCTCACGAACATCCAGTACGGCCGCGCCGAAGACAAGCACGGCTGGCTGTACCGCCTCGACGCCTGACCCGCGTCGTCTCACGGAGGGGTTCCCGGATGCCGGGGGCCCCTCCGTCGCGAGTGCGGGGGTCGCAGCCCATCCGCGGCCCGAGCGCCCCGTGATCCACGCATGAACGCGACGCGCGCGCAGAAACGCGTGCCGCCCGTGTTTCTCGGCGAGGGGCGTCTTCACCCGGGGAGAGGGACGGGGCGGCCCCGCGCGTGTCGGAGGGCGCGGATAGGCTGGCACGGTGAAGATCGCTCGTTTCAGCCACCAGGATGCCCTTCGCTACGGGATCGTCGACGACGGCGAGCTCGTGGTGCTCGCCGGAGACCCGATGTTCGCCGGATTCGACACGACGGGGGAGCGCATCCCCCTGTCCGAGGTCGCGCTGCTCGCGCCGGTCATCCCGCGCTCGAAGGTCGTCTGCATCGGCAAGAACTACCACGACCACGCCGCCGAGATGGGCGGGGAGGCACCGGCCGAGCCGCTGATGTTCCTCAAGCCCAACACCTCGGTCATCGGCCCGAACGATCAGATCGTGCGCCCGACGAAGCTCAGCTCGCGCACCGACTACGAGGGTGAACTGGCCGTCGTCATCGGTCGCATCGCCAAGAACGTCCCCGCCGAGCGCGCGGGCGAGTACATCTTCGGCTACACCGTCGCCAACGACGTCACTGCTCGTGACCTCCAGGCCGCCGACGGCCAGTGGTCCCGCGCCAAAGGCTTCGACACGTTCTGCCCCGTCGGCCCCGTCATCGAGACCGACCTCGACCTGAAGGCCGCGTCCATCACGACGCGCGTGAACGGCGAGGTGCGTCAGCAGGGTCCCGTGTCCGACATGATCCACGACATCCCCGCCCTCATCGCCTACGCCAGCGCCGTGTTCACCCTGCTCCCGGGCGACCTGATCCTCACCGGCACGCCGGCGGGCATCGGCTCGTTCGACGCCGGCGACGTCGTCGAGGTCGAGATCGACGGCATCGGGGTGCTGCGCAACACCGCGCGAGATGCCTGAGATCCCGACGCCGGCGGGCGTCGATCTCGCCGCCACTCAGCGCCGGACGGTGCGGGTGCTCACGGCGGGGCAGGTGCTCACGGGTGTCGCGTTCGGGGCGACGCTGTCGCTCGGGGCGTTGCTGGCCGCCGATCTGTCGGGCCAAGAGGCGCTGTCGGGTTTCGCGACGGCATCGGTCACCCTGGGCGCGGCGCTCACCGCGATCCCGCTCGCTCGACTGGCCGGCCGCCGAGGCCGGCGCGTCGCCCTGACGACGGGCAACATCGCTGCGCTCATCGGCATCACCGTCGTCATCGCCTCGGCGGCGCTGCGCGCGTTCCCCCTGCTGTTGGTCGGCATCGCCCTCATCGGCGCCGGCAACGCGGCGACCCTGCAGTCGCGGTTCGCCGCCACCGACCTCTCCACCACCTCGCGCCGCGGGCGCGACCTGGCGACCGTCGTGTGGGCGACGACGGTGGGTGGTGTGGTCGGGCCCCTGCTCCTGGCGCCGGGCGAGCTCATCGGCGCGAGCGTGGGCATGCCCCCGCTCACGGGGGCGTACCTGTTCTCGTTCGCCGCGCAGGTCTGCGCCTTCGGGCTGTACGTGCTCGTGCTGCGGCCGGATCCGCTGCTGCTCGCTCAGTGCCTCGACCGCGAGCGCGTGGCATCCGCCACCGCTCCCACCCCCGAGGCCGATCGCCCGCTGACCGCCCGCTTCGCGATGCTCGCGGTCGCGGCCTCGCACGTCACCATGGCGTCGGTCATGGCGATGACTCCGGTGCACCTCTCGCACATCGTCGCTCCGGATGCCGTGACCCTGGCCGTCGGCGTCACGATCGCCCTGCACGTGTTCGGTATGTACGGGCTGTCGCCGCTGTTTGGCGGGGTGGCGGACCGGTGGGGGAGGATCCCCGTGATCCTGCTGGGGCAGGTGCTGCTGGCCGCATCGCTCGCTGTGGCCGCCGCCTTCTCGGACACGCAGGGCGGAGTCCTCGTCGCCCTCGTTCTGCTCGGGCTGGGGTGGAGCGCGGCGACCGTGGCGGGCTCCGCGCTGTTGACCGAAGCCACACCCCTCGCCCTGCGTCCTCGACGTCAGGGCCGCAGCGACACCCTCATGACCGCGTGCGCGGCGGTGGGTTCCGTGCTCGCCGGAGTCATCCTCGGCCTCGTCGGCTACGGCGGACTCGCGCTGTGGGCGTTCGTGCCGGTCGCGCTGGTGTGCGCGGGGGCGGTCGTCGTCGGGTCCCGCCGGCCGATACCCGCCGCGTGAGGCGCGGGGCGTGTCGCTTCGAGCCCCGTCCTAGTGACGGTCCTCGGTGGCTCACGCGTCAACGCGCCGCCGGGTGAGCCGACGGGCGTGGGGCGCCTCAGATCGCGTAGACCAAGCCGTCGAAGGCCGAGAGGTCCTCGCCGCCGCGGACGCCGAGCGCGTGCAGAGCCCGGTCGACGTCGAGTTCGTCGTTGAACACGTGGAATGCCACGCGGGCTCGACCCGCGCGCCCCGACGCCGTGATCCCGTGGGCGGTCAGTTGGGCGAGGGCTTCACCCGTGGCATCCGGCCAGGTCACGATCGCCGAGGGGCGCTCGGGGTGCTCCAGGCCGAGGCCCTCGCGGAAGCGTGCCGCCAGGCCCGTCACGTGCGCGTAGGTCGCCGTGATGTCGGTGTCGGCGAACAGGGCGAGCGCGGGGGCGGCCCCCACGAACGCCTGCCACGCGGGCGAGACGTCGAAGCGGCGGGCATCGGCGGCGAGGGTGCCGCCCGTGCCGTAGCAGGACGACCACGGGTCGTCGCCCGCGTACCACCCGGCCTGCACGGGCCGGATCTCGCTCGCGAACGCGGGCGTGATCGTGAGGAAGGACACGCCGCGGGGGCAGCAGAGCCACTTGTAGGCGTGGCAGACCGTCGCGTCGAACATGGTCGCGTCGACGGGGAGCCACCCCGCGGCCTGGGTGAGGTCGCACAGGGTGCGCGCTCCGGCGCGGGCGGCCGCGGCGGCGATGCCAGCGGCATCCGCGACCTCTCCGGTGGCCGACTGCACGAGCGAGAAGGCGACGAGCCAGGTGTCGGGGGAGACGGCGGCGGCGAGTTCCCGAAGGGGAGCCGTGCGCAGTCGCACGCCCCGGCCCGCGTGGGCGAACGGGGCGACGAGCGACGAGAAGTCGCCCTCGGCGCACAGCACTTCGGCGCCATCGGGCACCGAGGCGGCCAGCAGCGCCACCTGGACCGACGTCTGCGAGCCGATCGCGACGTCGCTCACCGGGGAGCTCACGAGACGCGCGTACGAGGCTCGAGCCTCTTCGACGGCCAGGGACGCAGCGACGACGTCGGGTCGACCGGATGCCGCCGACTCGAGGTCGGCGCGGACCGCGGCCACCGTGGCGCGCGAGGGCAGGCCGAGGGTGCAGGCTGCGAGGTAGTCGCGGCCGCCGGCGAAGTGCGATGCGAGGCTGCTCATGAACCCAGGATCTCGCCGCGCGTGTCATTGCACCAGAACAGGTGTTGCATGAAAACCATCACGTCTGCTTATGTATATCCATGGTCGACATCGACGACTCCCTCGACGCGAACGCCCTGCGGGTGGTCAAAGCCATCGCCGACACCGGGTCGATCACGGCCGCCGCCCGAGCCCTCGGCTACAGCCAACCCGCGGTGAGCCAGCAACTGCGGCGACTCGAACGACGGGCCGGGATGCCGATCGTCGAACGCGTCGGCCGAGGCGTGCGTCTCACCGAGGCCGGGTCGATCCTCGCCCGTCACGCCGCCGCCGTGACCACGGCCCTCGACGCCGCAGCCGGGGATCTCGCCGAGCTCCGGGGACTTCGCGCCGGCCGGGTTCGCATCGCCGCCTTCCCCTCCGCATCGTCGACCGTGGTGCCGCGCGTGATCGCCGCCGTCACCGCGCGCCGCCCGGGCGTCTCGATCAGCTTCGTCGAGGCCGAGCCGCCCGAGGCCATCGCCGCCGTGCGCGAGAATCGTGCCGACATCGCCCTCACCTACAGCTACCCCGGCGATCGGCGCGAACATCTCGAGTCCGCGGCATCCGGTCTCTCGTCCCGACTCATCGGCGACGACGACACCGTCGTGGTCGTGCCCACCGGCCACCCGGCCGCGGCGCACGACCCCATCGACCTGTCGCAGCTCGCGGGGGAGCGATGGATCGCCGGCTGCCCGCAGTGCCGCGGGCACCTTCTCGAAGCGTGCGGCCGGGCCGGGTTCACGCCCGACATCGCGTTCGAGACCGACAACTTCATCGCTGTCGAGAACCTCGTCGCCCAGGGGGTCGGCATGGCGATCCTGCCGCGGATGGCGGTGGCATCGCTCCCGATGCTCGCGGGCATCGCGGCTCCTCGACTGCCCGCGGCCGAGGCGCGCACCCTGCACGTCGTGACCGCGCGGGGGGCCGAGCACGTGCCCGCGGTCGGAGCGGCGTTGGAGGTCATGGGCGAGGTGCTGGCCGATCACCTTCGGCACTCGGGAAGCGACACCGCCCGCCGGTAGGATCGAGGGGATGTCTGCCACGCCCGATCCCCGCACCACGACCGCCACCGGCGCCGACGTTCGCGTCCGCTTCTGCCCCTCACCCACGGGGCTGCCGCACGTCGGTCTCATCCGCACCGTCCTGTTCAACTGGGCCTACGCCCGGCACAACGGCGGCAAGCTCGTCTTCCGCATCGAAGACACCGATGCCGCGCGCGACAGCGAGGAGAGCTACCAGCAGCTCCTCGAGGCGCTGCGGTGGATGAACATCGACTGGGACGAGGGTGTCGAGGTCGGCGGACCCCACGCTCCGTACCGTCAGTCGCAGCGCCACGAGATCTACCGCGAGGTGCTCGACAAGCTCATCGCCGCGGGGGCGGTGTACGAGAGCTACTCGACCGCCGAAGAGATCGACGCGCGCAACGAAGCCAACGGCCGCGCGAAACAGCTCGGCTACGACAACTTCGACCGCGACCTCACGGACGAGCAGAAGGCCGCCTTCCGCGCCGAGGGTCGCGAGCCCGCGTGGCGCGTGCGCGTGCCCGACGAGGACCTCACCTTCGTCGACCTCATCCGCGGCGAGGTCACCTTCCCGGCCGGGTCGTTCCCCGACTTCGTGATCGTGCGCGCGGGCGGCATCCCGCTCTACACGTTCGTGAACCCCGTCGACGACGCGCTCATGGGAATCACCCACGTCATCCGCGGCGAAGACCTCATGCCCTCGACCGCTCGTCAGCTCGCGCTGTACCGCGCGCTGCTCGACGCCGGCGTCACCGACTTCCTGCCGCGCTTCGGCCACATGCCGCTCGTGCTGGGCGAGACCGGCAACAAGAAGCTCTCCAAGCGCGACCCGCAGGCCGACCTGTTCCTGCAGCGCGAGAAGGGCTTCATCCACGAGGGCCTGCTCAACTACCTCTCGCTGCTCGGCTGGTCGCTCGCGAGCGACCGCGACGTGTTCTCGCTCGACGAGATGATCGCCGCCTTCGACATCGCCGACGTGAACCCGAACCCGGCGCGCTTCGACCAGAAGAAGGCCGAGGCCATCAACGGCGATCACATCCGCATGCTGGATGCCGATGACTTCGCGACCCGGATCGTCCCCTACCTCGCGGGGGCGGGCTTCATCGCGGAGCAGCCCAGCGAGGAGCACCGCGCGATCATCGCCCAGGCGGCTCCGCTCGTGCAGGAGCGCGTGCAGCTGCTGGGCGAGGTCCCCGGCATGCTCGGCTTCCTCTTCGTGTCCGAGGTCGACTACGCCGAGGATGCGCTCAAGGGTCTGCCCGCGAATGCGGCGGAGGTGCTCGCGGCATCCGTTCGTGCCCTCGAGGGTGTCGACGACTTCACTGCCGCCGCCGTGCAGGAGGCCCTGTCGACGGCCCTCGTCGAAGAGCTCGAGCTTAAGCCACGCGTCGCCTACGGCCCGCCGCGCGTCGCGCTGACCGGCCGCCGCATCTCGCCGCCGCTGTTCGAGTCGATGGAGCTGCTCGGCAAGGCCGAGTCGATCCGCCGCCTCGAGGCGCTGGTCTCGCACCTGGGCTGAGACGCCCCCCCCGATCCCCGTGGCCTTCCGGTCGCGGGGATCGCGCGTTCTCGAGCGCGCGGCGGCGCCCGACGCAGAGGATGCGACGCGGATCGGTGAGCGGACCTCCGTCGTCGGCGCGGCTGGCGACGAGTCACCCGGGACGCGCCCGGGACGCGCCGAGCGAGGCGCCGGTTTGGCGCAGGGCTCCGCGTCACGTAAGCTTGATCCTCGGCACGAGTTACGGCTCGAAGCCATTGGGGTATGGTGTAATTGGCAACACGGCGGTTTCTGGTTCCGTTGTTCTTGGTTCGAGTCCAGGTACCCCAGCTCTGTGAAAAGGCCCGGTGATCAGAAGATCCCGGGCCTTTCGCGTACCTCGCGCCGCGGCGGTGAGCGGCTCCGGGCCATCGAGGTGCGAACCGTAGGATGACCGGATGCGCCCCCGCGTCCCTTTTCTCGTGGTCGTCTCGCTCGTGGCCGTGCTGATGGCGGGCTGCAGCGCCTCGCCCGCGGCTCCGCGAGAGGCCAGCCCCACATCGACGTCGGCGTGCGCCGCGGCTTCGAGTCTCCCCTCGGGCGAGACGACACGGCTGTCGTTGACCGTCGCGGGCGAGGACCGCCTCTTCGACGTCCACGTGCCCGCCGGCCACGACGGCACCACACCGTCGCCGCTCATCCTGGGGTTCGCCGGGTATCGCGCGCCGGTCGGCGAACTCGAGCGCGAGGTCGGATTGAACGACAGCGGTGCGGTGGTCGTCTACCCTCAGCCCGCCAGTTCCGCCGTCGGCACGGGCTGGCAAGGAGCGCCGTACTCGTCCGGCGCCGATGACGTGGCCTTCACCACGGCGGTGCTCGACGACGTGGAGTCGCGTCTGTGCATCGACACCGCGCGCGTGTTCGCGGCGGGAATGTCCAATGGCGGAGGGTTCGTCTCGCTGCTCTCGTGCGCTCTGCCCGAGCGCATCGCCGCGTTCGCGGTGGTCTCGGGAGCCGTGTACCCCGCGACCAACCCACCGTGCCCGGATGCCCGGCCGGTCCCCGTCATCGAGTTCCACGGCACCGCGGACGACGTCATCCCCTACGACGGCGGCACCCGCCACGACGCCGGGGTCGTTCCGGTGACGCTGTGGCTGTCGCAGCTCGTGGCCCGCAACGGGTGCACCCCCGAGCCACGGTCGGAGACGGTCTCCACGGGGGTCGAGAAGCAGAGCTGGACGGGATGCCGGGACCATGGCGCCCTCGTGCACTACCGGATCGACGGGGGAGGGCACGTGTGGCCCGGCGCCCCGGGGTCGGGCGAACACGTTGACGCGACGACCCTGATCGAAACCTTCTTCACAGCTCACCCTCTGCCGTGAACGGCGGATCGGCGAGAGGATGGCTCCATGGGACTCTTCGTACAGCGACCCGAGGAACCGAGCGAGTGGGCCGGGCTCCCCGGCGAACCCGCGCGGCCGAAGACCCGGGCCGAACTCCTGCCCGACGATGAGCACCCCGCGGCCGTTCCCGGGCTGCTCGACCTCGGCGGTTCTTCGGTGACCTCGGTCGAGATCCCTCTCGGCGACTGAACCCGGCGCGCGCTCGGCGCGATCAAAGACTTCGCGGGTTAGCATCCGAGCGGGGACGCAGGATGTCTCCCTCCTCGCGGAAGAAGGTCCTCGTGAAGCGCTCCCTCGCTCTTCGGCTCGCCCTGGTCGTCACGGCCGGCGTCCTGCTCGCGGGCTGCGCGCCCGCGGCATCCGACACTCCCGTCGCGCCCGCGGCGGACGCTCCGAGTCCCGCCGCGTCGGTGGACGACCAGGCCTTCGCCCCCACGGTCGTCTCTCCCGAGGACCTCGACGGCAAGGACGCGACCGTGAAGATCGGCACCTCGCTCGTGCTCGCGGTCCCCGACGGCACCGAGGCCGAATGGACCGGGTCGACGGCCGACGTGGCGATCGCCGACTTCTCCCCGGGAGGGCCTTCCGAGGGTTCGGTGTTCCGCCCCGGCTTCCTGCCGCACGAGATCGGTCAGACGGCGGCCACCCTCACGGGCCCGGACGGCAAGACCCTCCGCTTCACCCTCTCCGTCATCGCCCCCTGAGAGGGTGGACGGAAGGGATCAGGATGCCAGCGGCCCGTCGAACAGGATCGTGGAGCGCCCGGTCTCGGCATCCGGGATCACTCTCGCCCTCACCTCGTACACCTCGGCGATGAGCGCCGGCGTGAGCACTTCGGCGGGGGCTCCCGCGGCGACGACGGCGCCCTCGCGCAAGACGAGCACGCTGTCGCAATAGGTCGCCGCGAGGTTGAGGTCGTGCAGGGCGATGATGCTCGTCACCGGCAGGGCAGCGACCAATGCCAGCACGTCGAGCTGGTGACGGATGTCGAGGTGGTTCGTCGGCTCGTCGAGCAGCAGCTCGCGGGGCTCCTGCGCCAGGGCGCGGGCGATCTGCGCACGCTGACGCTCTCCACCGGACAGGGTGTGCCAGAGGCGGTCGGCCTTGTCCGTCAGGGCGACCCGCTCGAGCGCCGCGGCGATCGCCTCCTCGTCGCCGCTGGTCGACCCGCCCCAGATCGGGCGGTGCGGAGTGCGACCGAGGCGCACGACATCGCGGACCATGATGTCGGCGTCGGTCTCGGCGTGCTGCGTGACCACCGCGACCGTGCGGGCGAGATCGCGGCGGCGCCACTGCGTCAGGGGCCGCTCGTCGAGCAGGACGTCGCCGGAGTCCGGCCGCGCCGCGCCCTGCAGCAGGCGCAGCAGTGAAGACTTGCCCGAGCCGTTGGGCCCGAGCAGACCCACGGTGGTCCCGGGGTCGGGATGCAGCGAGACGCCGTCGACGACGAGGGTTCCCCCGCGCGTCCAGCGCACCTCGCGGGTTTCGAGCGTCATGCGCGTCCCCTCCGTCGAACGAGCAGAGCGACGAAGACGGGGACGCCGACGATCGCCGTCCCGACCCCGACCGGCAGGGGCGTCGGAGCGAAGAGCGTGCGCGTCGCGGCATCCACCCACACCATGAACACGGCGCCGACGACCGCCGCGAGCGGGACCACGCGCACGTGACGCTGGCCGACCAGCAGGCGGACGGCGTGCGGCACGACGAGGCCGACGAAGCCGACCGCGCCGACGACGCTGACCAGGGCCGCGGTCATGAGGGCCGTCACGATGAGCAGCCCGATGCGGGTGCGGGCGACGGGGATGCCGAGCGAGGCGGCCACGTCGTCTCCGAACGTGAAGGCATCGAGGGCGCGTGCCGCGAACAGGCACACCGCACCGCCGACGACGACCACGACGGCGCACAGGGCGACCTTGTCCCAGCGCATGCCCTCGAGCGAGCCGAGGAGCCAGAACATCACGCCCCGCGTCTCGTCGCTGTCGGCGACCGCGAACACGACGAGAGAGGTCAGCGCCGAGAAGAACTGCGTGCTGGCGACACCGGCCAGGATGACGCCCGAGGTACCGCCCGAGGTGAAGCGCGACAGCAGCAGCACGAGACCGAACGCGACCAGTGCGCCGACGAAGGCTCCGCCCGACAGGCCGAGGACCCCGCCGCCGATCCCGAGCACGCCGATCACGACCGCGCCGGTCGACGCCCCCGACGACACGCCCAGCACGAACGGCTCAGCGAGCGGGTTGCGCAGCAGCGACTGCATGACGACCCCGCAGAGCGCGAGACCTGCCCCGGCGCAGGCGGCGACCAGGGCGCGGGGGAGACGCTCCTCCCACACGATGGCGTTCTTGGCGGCCTTGACCGGGATGTCGGCGAGACCGAGGTGGTTCAGCAGCACGTCGCGCACGTTCACCAGCGACACGTCGGCGGGGCCGAGCGTGACCGCGACACCCACCGAGATCACCAGGACGACGATGCCGGCGAGAGCGAGCAGGATGCCGAGTCCCGCGGAACCCCGACCGAGTCGAACCCGCGAGACGACGGGCGCGCTCAGAGCGTGCTCCCGTTCTCGTCCCACCAGGCGCGGATCTTGTCGAGCGCGTCGACGAAGCGGATCGAGGGGTTCAGTTCCGCGCCGTGAAGGGCGATGTACCGCTTCTCCTTGACGGCGGTCATGGTGCTGGTAAGCGGGTCGCTCTCGAGGAACGCGATCTTGTCGGCGAGCCGGTCGCCCGGGAAGCGGTCCCGCTGCAGGTCGCCCAGCACCAGCACGTCGGGGTCGGCCGAGACCATGCTCTCCCACCCGACCGCGGGCCAGTCGTCGGTCTGCCCGGCGAACACGTTGGTCATCTTGGTGGTGGATGCCAGGAGCGCGGCGTTCGAGAATCCGCCCGCGACGTAGGGGGTCTTGGTGTCGGCGAACCAGAAGGCGACGCTGTGGCCCTCGAAGTCGATGCCCTCGGTCGCGGCGGCGGCCCGCTGCTGCAGCGAGGAGATCAGCGCCTCGCCGCGATCCGAGACGTCGAAGACGCGGGCGAGGTCGCGGATCTCGCCGTACAGCGCGTCGATCGTCAGCGGGGTGGTCCGCTTTCCGCCCGCGTTGAAGCTCACGTCTCCGTCGCAGTCGGTGGGGGAGAGGTAGGAGGCGATACCGGTCTCGGCGAAGCGATCCCGCGTGGCGACGCCACCCTGGGCGAAGTGGCGGCCGAACGAGGCGGTGACGAAATCGGGATCGGTTCCGAGCACGGCCTCGTACGAGGGGGCGTTGTCGGACAAACGGGGAACGGCGGCGTTCGCCTCGGCGAGCGAGTCCAGGACAGGATCGGTCCAGGATGCCGTGCCGACCATGCGGTCCTGGAGCCCCAGCGACAGCAGGATCTCGGTGGAGTCCTGGTCGAGCGAGACCACGCGGCTGGGGGCCTGATCGACCGTGATCTCGCGCCCGCAGTTCTCCAGCGTCAGGGGGTAGACCGTGGCGCCCTCTCCGGCCGAGGTGGCGGAGGCTTCGGGAACGACCTCCGACGCTCCGCAGCCGGTCAGCGCGGCTGCGGCGGTCAGCAGGACGAGGGGGAAGGCGAGGGCGCGGGCGCGTGGCATCCGGGAACTCCGTAGGGATCGTGGAACGAGCGGCCCGACGGCGGACCACGGGTAAGGATAGCCTCACTTCCTACGCGGCCCCGTCGCGGTTCTTCGTTCGTGTGGCAGATCTTGCCGTCATTGGGTCGCTCTTCGCGTTCGCACTTCTGTTGCCGTGTGTGGTTTCGTGTTGTATCGTGTGGGAACCTTCGAAGGAGATTCCCGTGTACGCAATGGAGCGCCAGCAGCTCATCGAGCGCGAACTGCGCGACGTCGGACGCGTCAGCGTCGTCGACCTCGCCCGCCGCTTCGACGTCACGACGGAGACCGTCCGCCGCGACCTGGACCGCCTCGAGTCGCTCGGATCCCTGCGCCGCGTCCACGGCGGGGCGGTCGACATCGGTCGCGCCAGCACTGCTGAGTCCCCCCTCACCGAGCGCCGCGAGCGCCACCGCGACGCCAAGCGCGCGATCGCCACCGAAGCCGTGTCTCTGCTCGGACCCGACTTCCGCGGCTCGATCTTCGTCGACGCCGGCACGACCCCCGCCGAGGTCGCCTCGCTCCTTCCCGCCGCTCTCGGAGCGGGCATCGGCGGTGTCGAGGTGGTCACGCACTCCCTCGAAGCCGCACACCTGCTCGCCGGAGAGGAGCGTCTCTCGCTCACCACCATCGGCGGGCGCGTGCGCGGCGTCACCGCGGCCGCGGTCGGAGCGCACACCGTCCGCACGATCGGACAACTGCGTCCGGATATCGCGTTCGTCGGAACGAACGGTCTCAGCGCCGGCTTCGGACTCAGCACCCCCGACCCCGAAGAGGCCGCGGTCAAGGCGGCCATCATCCAGTCGGCCCGTCGCGTCGTCCTCCTCGCGGACGCGGCGAAGTTCGGCGAAGAGCTGCTCGTCCGCTTCGCCCGACTCGACGAGCTCGACGTGCTCGTGACCGACGCCGCCCCTCCCGCGGCCCTTTCCGAGGCCCTCGCGGCCGCCGACATCGAGGTGCGCGTCGCATGATCGTTACTCTGACCGCGAACCCGTCCGCCGACCGCGCCGTCGTCCTGTCCGAGGCCCTGCAGCCCGGCGAGGTGCAGCGCGCCCTGTCGTCGCGCGAAGACGCCGGAGGCAAGGGCGTGAACGTCGCCCGCGTCGTCTCGGCCGCGGGAGCCCCCGCGCGCGCCGTGGTGCCGGTCAACGCCCACGACCCCTACCGGATGCTCCTCGACGACACCGGCATCGCCCTCGACGTGATCGAGGTGGCCGGTCGGGCCCGGGCGAACCTGACGATCACCGACCCCGCGGGCGAGACGACCAAGCTCAACCTGCCGGGTGCCGAGCTCTCGGCAGCCGAAGCCGACGCCCTCGTCGCGGGCGTCGTCGCCGCGTCGCAGGGCGCGAGCTGGCTCGTCCTCGCCGGGTCGCTTCCCCCCGGAGTGCCGGTGTCGTTCTACGCCGACCTCATCGCCGCGGTGCGCGAGCGCTGGGGCGCCGCCGCCCCGCTCATCGCCGTCGACGCCTCCGGGCCGGCGCTCAGCGCCGTCGTCGCCACCGCCCGCCCCGACCTCATCAAGCCCAACCACGAGGAGCTCGCCGAACTCGTCGGCGAAGACCCCGCAGCCGACGACGACGTGCACGACGCGGCCTCGCGCCGCGCACGCACGCTGGTTCCGGGCCGCGTGGCATCCGCCCTCGTGACCCTCGGCGCCGACGGCGCCCTGCTCTTCACGGCCGAGGGAACCTGGCGCGGTCGCGCCCCCCGCATCCAGGTCGCCAGCACCGTCGGCGCGGGCGACAGTTCGCTTGCCGGCTACCTGCTCGCCGACCTCGAGGGCGCGACCGCGCCCGACCGTCTCGCGCGCAGCATCGCCTATGGAGCGGCCGCCGCCACTCTGCCCGGCACGCAGGCGCCGACCCCCGACGATCTGCCCGCGGGGCCGATCGCCGTCACCGAATTCCCCACCCCCATCGCAACATCCTGACCACGGAGGTCACTGACAATGTCCGACATCATCACTCCGGAGCTCGTCACTCTCGACGCGCCCCTGGGCACCGACAAGCAGTCGGTGATCCGTGCTCTCGCCGAGCGCGTCGTCGCGCAGGGCCGCGCGCGCAGTGCCCAAGAGCTGTTCGACGACGCGTGGGCGCGTGAGCAGAAGGACGAGACCGGCCTGCCCGGCGGCATCGGCATCCCGCACGCGCGCAGCGCCTCGGTCACCGAGCCCACCCTCGCCTTCGCGCGGCTCACGCCCGGCGTCGACTTCGGTGCCACCGACGGACCCGCCGACATCGTGTTCCTCATCGCGGCGCCCGAGGGTGCCGACGAGGCTCACCTCTCGGTGCTGTCACAGCTGGCCCGCAGCCTCATGAACAACGACTTCATGTCGGGCCTGCGTTCCGCGCAGACGCCCGCCGAGGCCGTGACGCTCATCACGGCTGCCATCACCCCGGCCGCCGCACCCGCGGCAGCCCCGGCGGCGGCCGCGCCCGCGGCCACGCGCGCCGAGGCCCGCACCGCCACCAAGACCAAGAAGATCGTCGCCGTCACCGCGTGCGCCACGGGCATCGCCCACACCTTCATGGCCGCCGACGCGCTCACCGCCGCCGGCGCCGAGACCGAGGGCGTCGAGCTCATCGTCGAACCGCAGGGCTCGAGCGGCTACAAGGCCCTTCCGCAGAGCGTGATCGACGACGCCGACGCCGTGATCTTCGCGGTCGACGTCGACGTGCGCGAGCCGCAGCGCTTCGCGGGGAAGCCCGTCGTCCGCGCGGGCGTCAAGCGCGGCATCGAGCAGCCGAAGCAGCTCATCGCCGAGGCCCTCGCCGCCAGCGAGAACCCGAACGCCGCTCGCGTGCAGGGCGGTGGCGCCGCGACATCCGCTTCGGACGCCCCCGTCGCGCAGCAGTCGGTGGGGCGCCGCATCCAGCGCTGGCTGCTGACGGGTGTCAGCTACATGATCCCGTTCGTCGCCGGTGGTGGTCTGCTCATCGCGCTCGGCTTCCTGCTCGGTGGCTACGAAGTCACCAAGAACGCCGCGAACGTCATCATCCAGAACTCGCTCTGGGACCTCCCGACCGAGAACATCACCTCGTCGTTCGGCCCGGTGGGTCAGTACCTCGGGTCGGTCGCCTTCATGATCGGCGCCACCTCGATGGGCTTCATCGTCGCCGTGCTCGCGGGCTTCATCGCCTACGCGATCGCCGACCGCCCCGGCATCGCGCCCGGCTTCGTCGCCGGTGCCGTCGCCGTACTCATGAACGCCGGCTTCATCGGCGGCATCATCGGTGGTCTGCTCGCGGGCTTCATCGCCTGGTGGCTCGGTCGTTTCGACGCGCCCCGCTGGCTCCGCGGTCTCATGCCCGTGGTCATCGTGCCGTTCCTCGGTTCGATCTTCGCCTCGGGGCTCATGATCCTGTTCCTCGGTCGCCCGATCGCGGCCCTCATGGCGGCGCTCACCGACGGTCTGACCTCGCTCGCCGCCAGCGGTGCCGGAGCCGTCGTGCTCGGCGTCATCCTCGGTCTGATGATGTGCTTCGACCTCGGTGGACCCGTCAACAAGGTGGCGTACGTCTTCGCCACCACGGGGCTCGCCGCTGCGACCCAGACGAACACCACCCCGTACCTGATCATGGCGGCCGTCATGGCCGCCGGCATGGTGCCCCCGCTCGCGATGGCCCTCGCCTCGACGCTGCTCGCCCGCAAGAAGTTCACCCCGGTCGAGCGCGAGAACGGCGCGGCCGCGTGGCTGCTCGGTGCGTCGTTCATCTCCGAGGGCGCGATCCCGTTCGCCGCGGCCGACCCGCTGCGCGTCATCCCCGCGTCGATGGTCGGTGGCGCTATCACGGGTGGTCTGAGCATGCTGCTCTCGGTGCAGTCGTTCGCACCTCACGGAGGCATCTTCGTCTTCTTCGCGATCAACCCCTTCTGGGGTTTCGCCCTCGCAATCGTGGCGGGTACCGTCGTGACTGCGCTGATCGTCGTCGCCCTCAAGGGCATCGGCCGCAGCACGCAGGACGCCGCCGTCACCGAGGCTGCTCCCGCAGCCACGGTCGCCGCGTAACACCCCGTCGAATCGGAAGGATTCACCATGGCAGAACGTCAGGCCACCATCGCGAGCGCCTCGGGCCTCCACGCCCGCCCCGCGAAGCTCTTCGTGCAGGCCGTGCAGGAGAAGAAGATCCCCGTCACGATCGCCGCCGAGGGCGGTGCCGACCTCAACGCCGGCAGCATCCTGTCGCTCATGGGCCTCGGCGCCGGTCACGGCACCGTCGTGACGCTGAAGGCCGAGGGTGAGGGTGCCGAGCAGGCGCTCGACGAGCTCGTCGCCCTTCTCGAGACCGATCTCGACGCGCAGTAAGCGCCTCTTCCCAGAACACCGGATGCCACGGCCCCAGGGCTCGTGGCATCCGGTGTTTTTGGCGTCAGGGGGTGCGGAACTCCTGAGAACTCGACAACCGATGCTGATCTCTCGGGTCTCCGCTCGCACGCTCGCCGCATTCTCAGGAGATGGGGCACGCTGCGGTCGTCACACCTCGACCGAGTCGCCCGGCTTGAGGTCGACGAACGAGCCGCCGTTCTGCTCGACGGCCCAGGTGAGGCGCGCGTCGCCCATCTGCTTGCCGGCGACCGACAGGGTCATGTCGTGCGTGGCGAAGACGCGCTCGGGCTTGACGTCGAGGACGTAGTCGATGACCTCGCCGATCTTCAGCCAGGGGGCGCCGACCGGTGCCGCGAGCAGGGCGATCTTCTTGTGCTTGGGCACCGCGTAGGAGTCGCCCGGGTAATACACCGCGTCGTTCACGAGGACGCCGACGTTGTCGACCACCGGAATGGAGGAGTGGATGACCGCGTGCTTCCCGCCGAAGAACTCGAGGTGGAAGGGGCCGAGGTCGAGAGTGTCGCCCGGGTGTACCACGGTGACCTCGAAGCCCGCGGCGGCCTCGCTCACGCCCTCGGGTCCGTAGATCGGCACGCCCGGGTGCGCCTTCTGCAGGCGTGTGAGGTGCTCTGGCGTCCAGTGATCCGCGTGCTCATGCGTGATCACGACCCCCGCGAGGTTCGTGAGGTCGTCCAGCGGCGAGGTGAAGCTGCCCGGATCGATCACGAGCGAGTGACCGGATTCGACGAGGACCAGGGCGGCGTGTTCGTGCTTCGTGAGGCGCATGTTCCGAGTCAACTCCCGACGGCGGGAGAGAGGCAAGCGCTGGCGCGAAGGGTGAACAGCGTCTAACGGCTCTTCCCTGAGCGCCCAACTCGCGGTACCGTGGCCGGACACGCCCGGGATTTCGACGGCTCGGCCTCGATTTTGCGTGCGCGTCAATCGTGATGCATACTTGAACGGTTGCGACGCGGCCCCATCGTATAGCGGCCTAGTACGCCGCCCTCTCACGGCGGTAACGCGGGTTCGAATCCCGCTGGGGTCACTCGGACGCAAGTCCAAGGACATAGCAACACAGAAAACCCCCGGATTTTCGGGGGTTTTCTGCATTTCGGAGCGGCTCACTGAGCAAGGTGCTGGGGTCGCCCGTATAGCGACTCGTATAGCGACTGGATTGGGGTCTGATAGGCGCGACGCCAGTCGCTATACGCGGGGGTCAAGACTCGGCCCTAGAATCGGCCGCATGGCTACTACTCGACCCAAGCGCCCCAACGGCGCAGGCGGAGAGTGGACTGAGCAAAAGCCGATTCGTCGTCTGAACTTAGGGACCGGCCGCTACGAGCCGACGGGCGAGGCAAGGACCATCTGGAAGGTCTCACGCACCGTCCCATGGACCGCGACCGATGAGCATGGCGTCACGCGCAACGGCGCGAAGAGCATCGTCGCTGAGGGCAGAGACCTCGCAACGGCCTACCGAAACCTCGACCGTCGCATCGCGGCGTTTCGTGAGCAGCAGAACCCGACCGCCCCGATGCGCGAGCAGAAGGTCACCCTCACCCTCGCCGACTACTTCTGGAACACATGGGTCGAGTCGAAGAGATTCAAGGCGTACAAGGGAAACTCCGCGCGTGGTCACCTCACCCGCATGCGCCTCCACGTCCTCCCGGAACTCGGCGATAAGCGCTTGGTGGATATCGACCGCGATGACATCCGCCGCCTCTTCGAGAAGACGTTGCCTGCGAAGACCATCGAGAAGGGGCGCCACAAGGGCCAGCACTACGGCGTTGAGCAGACTCGCGATATCTGGAAGACGCTCCACATCGTGCTCCAGGACGCCGTGTACGACCGCAGGACAGCTCGAAACCCGATGGAGGATGTGCGGGACACAGACAAGCCGAAGCGGGCCGCAGGCGGCGCTGAAATCGAAATCCCATCCGGCATCGTTGTCGCGCTCACGAAGACCCTGCGCAAGACGGAGTGGGAAGTCGAGCAGGTTCGATGGATGCTCGCCGTTCTTACCGGCATCCGCGGGGGAGAAGCGCTCGGCCTCACCTGGGACCGTGTGACCGGTGTTCTCGACGGTGATGACCGCCCGCCGCGCATCACCATCGCCCAGCAATACGACCGAATCGACATCCCACACGGCCCGGGATGTCGCCCGAACAAGGACGGCCAGTGGGCGTGCGGGGTACAGGCACGGTCCTGCCCCCACCACCTCGAACGGCCGACCGCGCGCTACGAAATCGTCCCGTGGACGAAGAGCGGGAAGTCGCGTGCGCTACCGCTAACACGTCGCATGCGAGAGCTGATGCGCGAGCAGGCCACCCGCCAGGCTCACTGGCGTGCGGAAAACCCCGCGGAGTGGGCCGCACAGAACGCCAAGCGTCCCGACCTCGCGCAGCTCGTGTTCACCGACACCCTCGGCCGTCCGTTCCGGCGCCAGGATGACGGCAAGCGCTGGCATGAGCTGCTGGATGCGGCCGGGTACCCAGACTTCGATGTGTCAGCACACAAGACCCGCCACATCGCGGTGACTGCGCTCGCGCTCGAAGGCGTGCCGCTGCCGGTGGTCGGTCAGATTGTCGGGCACGCCTCGGAGGAAATCACGCGCGTCTACACGCACGCGCGCTCGGAGGACGCGCTGAAGTACCTCGAAGCCATCGACGAGAAGTACGACGCGGAAGAGCGGGCGCAAGAAAACGCACGCCTCGTCGAGCAGATGACGTTGACGCCCGAGGAAATCAAGGAGCGGCGAGAGTCGCGACGCGCGAAGTACCGTGCGGACCTCGCGGCGTGGAAGAAGCGCAACTCCAACGGCATCGAGCATGACCTGTTCGCGGAGGGTGCCGACCCGAAGCCGCAAGACCCTGACGTACCGTCGGACCTCGGCGGGTTCCATCGTCACCCGCAGTTCGCGGGCGCCGACGAAGACCTGGCCGCGTTCTGATGGGTGATAGCAAGCACCACTGGGTACCTCAGTTCTATCTGAAGTCCTGGGCAGTGAACGGCCAGCTCTCGACCGTCGATTTGGCGACGGGGTCGCGGTATAAGAAGCCGGTGGTCAACGCCGCTATGGAGCTGGGTTTCTATGCGGTGCCGCAGCATCCAGACGACCCAGAAGTGTTCGAGAAGCTGTTCAGCAAACTTGAAGGGCAGGCCGCTGCCGTCCTAAAGGCCGTCGCGGACGGAGCATGGCCGCTCGATGGCGACGACCGTGAAGTGCTCGCGACGTTCGTCACCTTTCAGGCGTTGCGAGGTCCGGAACAACGACAGCTCATGCGTGACTTGCAGACTGACCGCGTTGCACGCGAGACCGCTGCCGTAGCCGAGATGGGAGCCGCGGCGTGGTTTCAGGACCGGTTCGGGCTGCCTATCGAAGAGGGTCAGGCACGTCGCGCGTGGGAGCGAGCGACAGGCCATGACGAGCCGCCCATCCGTATCGACGCGCAGTTTCATATCGAGCAGATAGCCCGGCTGGCTGAGAAGGCACTGCCGTACATCGCACTGCGCAGATGGAAGCTCATCCGATTCGACGAACCAGCGCTGCTCACATCGGATGTACCAGTGAGCCTGGATAACCCCGGTCGCGCACACGGACGGTCCGGCCTACTGACGGCCCGAACTCTGGCGTATCCGCTCAGCCGTCAGGCAGCACTCGTGCTCGGTGACTACGTCCCCGTTCGCGCAAAGGTGGAAGCAAATGCCATCGCTAGGGGTCGATTCGACTCTCTGGCTAACGGCTCGACGACCGACCAGGAGTGGATGAACGCGAGGACCGTGCACAGCGCGCGAACGGCGCTGTTTCATCACCCGGACGACGTCGCGCTCGTGCCGAACAGTGCAGCCGAACTTCGGAGCGACGCCGCCGTGAAGGTGCCCGCCGACGATGGGCGCATGGGTGAGTAACGTCCCCGCCAAACGCCACCACCACGTTCCGCAGTTCTACCTGCGGGGCTTCGCGCGGAACGAGCAGATAACCACGGTTAGGCTCCCCGGTGACCAGCGATACACGACAAGTGTCCGCAAGACAGCAGCGGAGAACGGGTTCTACTCTGTGCCCGGTCACGACGAAGGCCCGGACGTATTCGAGAAGTTGCTCAGCGGTGCCGAAGGGGAAGCGGCGGCGGTGTTCTCAAAGCTGGAAAGTGGAGTGTGGCCACTGGTCGTTGAGGACCGCGCGACGCTTGCCTCGTTCATCGCTCTTCAAGTGACGCGTGGACCTGAGCAGCGACGAAACATGCAACACATGCAAGCGCAGATAGCGCGGCTCGAAGTGGGTGCCGTCGGAAAGGCGGGCGTGAAGGGCTGGGCGAGGCGCAAGCTCGGCCTGGACCTTGACGACGCCGCGGCCGAGAAAGTTTGGGAGCAAGCCACCCGGGCAGAAGGCCCACCGATACGCGTGTCAGCGCTCGCCCACATCAGGCAGATGGGCGAGATGGTGAACGAACTGGTGCCGTACATCGCGGGGCGCCCGTGGATGCTCGTGGAGTTCGACAAGCGGTCACTCTTCACTTCGGACACACCCGTCGCGCTCGTGCCGCATCCAGAGACCGACGCGGACGATGATGAGGACTACTACGCCCCTCGGGGTGTCGGCTTCATGACTGCGTGGGGCATCACCTACCCGCTCACGCGCAAGCTCGGACTCATCATGAGCGACCCGATGGTGCTCCCTGACCATGTCGGTATCGAGCGGGTCGCCCGAGGCGAGTTGGATTATCGCCAGCCGGGGAACACGCAGATGGAGCGGTTCATCAACCTGAGCACGATGATGAGTGCTTCACTATCGCTGTTCCATCATCCGGATGACAGCCGATTCGTGCCTGACGAGCTTCCCGACCCGGACCCTGTCACCTTGCGGATGGACGGTGGGCCGCGTGAGTTCTCGGGCGAACCCTGGTTCAAGAAACAATCAGATGACGGTGACGCCGCAGGAGAGGCATAGCCACACGGCAACGCGAGGATGCGGCGCAAGCGGCTCTAGGCACTTCTCGCAGTGCGGTGTCGCCTCGCTAAGCGCATCGTTGCCGTTCATGCCGTTCATGCCGGTCACGGTAGCTCTCCGGCGTGAGACGACATTGGTGCTCTCCACAGGGCCGATACCGTGAACGTCATGGCCGACTACTCGTTCACCGCCGAGCGTCTTCTCAACCCGCGCGAACTCGTTCACCCCATCAACGTCGGGACCGCGCCGCCGTCGCCCGGCATCTACGCCTGGTGGTTCGCGCAGGGCGCCCTCGACGTGCCCGAAGCCGACTATCAGCGACTCGACGGATACGAGCTGCTGTACATCGGCATCTCACCCCGCAAACCGAGCGCCGCGGGCAACACGAGCAGCGGCAACATCAAGACGCGGCTCGATGCGCACGCAAACGGTGACGCCTCGCGTTCGACGCTCCGTCGCACCCTGGGCGTGCTACTCGCAGAACAGCTCGGCCTCACGCTCGGCGTCCACAAGACCCGCGAACACTACGGCGACGGTGAACGGCTCATCACCCGTTGGCTTCGCGACAACGCGAAAGTCGCCTGGGTGACCGACCCCCGGCCCTGGGAAGCAGAAGACGAGCTGCTGGAGCACGCAGTCCTCGCACTCAACATCGACGGACGGAGCGACGCGTTCGCGAAATCCATCTCGGACCGCCGCCGCGTCGCCCTCGCGGCGGCGCGCGCTGCCGGATAGGCGAGTTCTGTCAGTGCCCGTCGGTACGCTGGGAGCATGGACTTGCTTGACCGCGCTGAAGCGCGCCGTAAGACCTCGCTGGCAAGGCTGAAGCCCGACGAGCAGGCGGCCTTCGGCCAATACTTCACTCCATACCAGGCAGCTCGAATCATCGCCGACCTGCCGCGCATCCCGGATGGTCAGACCGTTCGCATTCTTGACCCCGGCGCCGGTAGCGGCATCCTCACCGCCGCCCTCGTCGAACGACTTCGCGACCGTCGCCCCGAGCTGCGAATCCACGTCACGGCGGTCGAAGTGGACCAGACGCTCCATGCTGCCCTTCGCGAGACGCTTACTGACATCGAGGCGCTCGGCAGCGTCTCTACCGAGCTGGTTGACGCCGACTTCCTGAGTTGGGCGCTGACAACCGACGAGCGGTTCGACTTGGTCATCCAGAACCCGCCGTACGCGAAGCTCCAGACCGGCAGCGCGCCGCAGAACATGCTTCGCGCGGCGGGCATCGACGTGCCGAACATCTACGCCGCGTTCCTGACCCTTGGGCTTCGCCTGCTTCACGCTGACGGGCAGCAGGTGGCCATCACGCCCCGGTCATGGATGAACGGCACGTACTACTCAGCGTTCCGTCGTGAGTTCGTTACTACCGCAGGTATCGACGGCATCCACACTTTCGAGAGCCGGTCAAAGGTGTTCGGCGACACAGGCGTGCTCCAAGAAGCCATCGTCGTGTCGGCCACGGTTTCCGCAAAGCCCGAGAACGTGGTCGTCCACACTTCGCACGACCATCGCGAAGATGCGACCTCGCGCACCGTGCCGTACGCCGATGTTGTGACTGCCGACTTCATTCACGTTCCGGCGACGGAGAAGGACGCGGAGGCCGTCGCGTGGATGACGGCGCACGCAACGCACACCCTCGCCGACCTCGGGCTGACGGTGTCCACTGGGCGAGTCGTGGACTTCCGGAGCCGCGACATGCTGCATCAGGAGAAGGTGGGTGGGGCTGTGCCGATGGTGAATGCCACGCACATCCGTGGGGGAGTGACCCGTCACCCCGTCGGCGCGAAGAAACCGGAATGGTTCCACACCGACCCCGCCGTCGCAGCCAAGTTGCTTGTTCCAGGCGGCGCATACGTCCTCATCAAGCGGTTCTCCGCGAAGGAAGAGCGGCGCCGAGTGGTCGCCGCGGTGTGGGAGTCTTCGGAGCCGGTCGCGTTCGACAACAAGCTCAACTACATCCACGACAGCGGGCACGGTCTCGATGAGCAGGTCGCGCGCGGACTTGCGGTCTATCTCAACTCCACCCGACTCGACGACTACTTCCGAGTGTTCTCGGGCCACACGCAGGTCAACGCGACAGACCTCCGGCAGATGCGGTTCCCGTCGCTCGCGCAGCTCCGTGACCTCGCGTCGGCCGACACGACCGACCAGGCGTGCATTGACGCGGCCACCGAATCCGTCCTCGCACCGGTCGGAGTCGCAGCGTGACCCGGCTCGCCGAAGCTCAGGCGCTGCTTCGAGCGCTCGGCTTCGACAAGCCTCGTTCTAACGAGCGCAGCGGGCGCACGCTGCTCGCACTCGCGCAGCTCGACGAGGACCGCCCGTGGAGCGCGACCCAGAATCCGATGCTCGGCCTGCGCGCCATCCTCGATTGGATGCGCGAGCACCTTGGGGAACCGATAGCGGAGAACTCTCGCGAGTCGGTCCGGCGCCAGACGCTGCACCAGTTCATTGATGCGGGCCTCGTCGTCTACAACGAAGACGACCCCGCGCGTGCGACCAACTCGTCGCTGAACAACTACAAGCTGACGGACGAAGCCGTCGGGGTGCTCCAGGCGTACGGCACGTCCGGATTCGATGCCGCCGTGACCGCGTACCTAGCAAAGGTGCCGGGGCTTATCGCGAAGTACAGCGCCGCGCGCGAGATGACGCGTATCCCGGTGACGCTTCCGGGTGGGAAGGAACTCACCATCGGTGCGGGCGGTCAGAACGTCCTCATCAAGCAGATGGTGGACGACTTTTGCGCGTACTTCGTCCCTGGCGGCGAGGTGCTTTACATCGGCGACGCCGACAGCAAACTCATGCACTTTGACGCGGACAAGCTCGCCGAGCTGGGTGTCACCGTGAACACTCACGGCAAGCTGCCTGACCTCGTCGTCCACCAGCCCGAAAAGAACTGGCTGTTTCTAATGGAGGCGGCGTCCTCGCACGGCCCGGTGGATGCGAAGCGCCATGGCGAGCTTGCCACGCTGTTCGCCGGGTCCACGGCAGGCCTCGTCTTCGTGTCCTGCTTCCCCGACCGCGCTACCATGCGTAAGTTCCTCGCTGACCTGGCTTGGGAGACCGAAGCATGGTGTGCGAGCGACCCGACGCACATGATTCACCTCAACGGCGAACGCTTTCTCGGGCCGTACGCGTGATGGTGGTTAGTGCGCCCGCGACCCCCGCTTCGGCTCGTAAGCGGGTATCCGTCTGGTACGGCGTAGTAGGGGTTGCGACGCTTCTCCTCGGCTTGTCGGTCGGCGCCTGGGTGGGCGCATGGTCGGCCTCCGGCCCGGATGGTCAGTTCGATGTCTCGACATTCGAAGCCTTCGGCACGTGGCTGGGGGCGTTGGGGGCACTAGGCGTTGCCGGTGTCGCAGGCTGGTACACGTACGCACGACACGTTGACGAAGCCCGTCAGGCTGAGGCGAAAGTCGCCGCTGCTGAGGCTGCGGCACGCCGAAAGGCTCGCACCCGCGCCCTGATGTGCGCGATTCGCACGCGTCCGCTGGGTAATCCTCAAATCGGATACTCTCGCATGCATTTCGCCTTCGAGAACAAGGTCAAAGACGTTGTCTTCCGACCTTCAATCAGACTCCCTGACGGAAGCACGCTCGACGGGGACGAGCAAGTGTGGCACGGCTATACCTGGGGCAAGGATGCGCCGCTCGAAGCGCTTGAACTCGACGCCAACTACCCAACCAAGGAGCTGGCCAGCGCAGCGTTCAAAGAGGCGGCGCGCGATAAGGTCACGTTCGAGTTCACCCTCCGCGGCTACCGGTTCGCGCGGCGTGGGAGCACAGTCAAGCTGCTGCACCCGGACGACGGTTCGGGGGAGGTCATCGACCCAGCCCTCGCGGAGCCGACCGCGGCCAACGCGCCCGAGCAGAAATCAGCGACCTAGCCCGTCTGACCCCACCAGTACCGTCCACCGAGTGACCATCGAAGCGCTGCGCATCCGTCCCCATTCCGACTCGTTCGACGCGGTGACGCTCGAACACAAGCCCGTGACAGATACGCACCTACAAGCGCTCTACGCCGCGCTCGACGTGCAGCTCGCCGATGTTATCCGGCTACCTGAGAAGACCGACATGCGGGTCAACGACCAACGGCGCATCGGCGGCAGCGGACCGAACCGCATCGCGACGAACATGCTGCGTGCGTGCGGCATCCACCTCGCTGACGAAGACGATGTCTGCGGCGCTGTACTGTTCGCCGGGACTGATGGAAACGGTGCGATGGCGAGCCTCACAGACCGCCAGCGCGCGGTCCTGGAAGATGCGCTTGCTCAGGCCGTGAGCATGTGACTACTTGACGCTGAAGTAGGCGACACTGGGCGCCGTGGCGAGGTCGCTTGGAACACCCTCACCGTTGAGGATGAACCCAGCGGTGACCACGATTACCGCGGTTGTTAGCCGATGCGCTTCGAGGTCATGGTCGATGCTCGGCGGGGTGCCTTCTCCCATGAGCGTGCCGTTCTCGGGGGCGTACATCCCGGCGAGGTACCCGGTGGCGTGCGCCCACGTGGAATCTTCGCGCCACAGCCGATAGACAACGCCCGTGTTCAGCTCCGTCCCCTGCACCGCAGCGGTCAGGTTCTTCGCCTGCTCGCGCAGCTTCGGGTCGGATGTGGGGTGATGCTCGAACTCGTCGAGGGAACCAAGGCCGACGAGGTAGTCGAGGTCCATGTCCCGCATGTGGGTATCCGTTGTGGATTCAGTGGCTCGCGAGTGAGCAAGCATCGTGTCCACCGCGGGGTCTCTTTGGTCCTGCGGCATGTTGCCGAGCCAGAGGAGACGGAGGGCCAGCTCCCAGAACGCGCGCCTGTTCGGCGCGGCGGCGTACCCGTGACCGTACGTAGCCAGGTTCGCAATGATGCGGCTCTGTTCGAACGCCGCCCGCATCCAGCCGACGACGAACTGGTTGACATGCGAAGGCGGAACCGCAGTGAGGTCCACGGCTAGAACCGCGTCGGCGGAGCGCCGAACGTAGTCGGCATTGATGATGTGAAGCGGGCGCTGACGCGCACGTCGGCGGTCGTTCTTTGAACGGCTACCGCTCATCGCACACCCAGGAATTCGTTCACGATGACCTTCGCGGCACCCTCGTCCACGCCCTCATCCACGAGCAGGTTGTAAACAAGCGTCACGATGAGGAACAACGCGTAGGTGTGCGACGACAGGTCGGGGTCCATGACGTGCGGAAACGGGTCGCCACCGTTCGCGGGCGCGTAGGCCGCAGCCATTGCGCCCGTCGCGTGTGTGTATTGAGTCTCCTCGCGCCACGCGGCGTACAACCCCACGCTGAGCGAATCGTTGCTTTTCGCCGCAGCTAGGAACACCCGGGCCTCGTTCTTCAAAGCTCCGCCCGCGGAGTCGAAGACCAACTCTTGATATGCCGACAAGTCACGGTCCGAGTTGAAGCCCATCTCGCGGAGATGCTCCTGGTTCTTCTCGGTTAGCTCGCGCTCATGGTCGAGCATCGCGTCGAGGGCACCAGCGCGGTCCTCCTGGCTCATTCCGAAGAGCCACTGGAGCCGCACCGCAATCTCCGCGAAGGACCGGCGGTTCGGTGCGGCAGCCGGAGCCATCCCACGCTTGGTGAGGGTAGCGATGACCTGACTCTGACTGAACGCCGCTCGCATCCAGCCGATGACGAACTGGGTGACCCGAGTGACCGGGATTGGTTCGAGGTCCGCTTCGAGAGCGCGCCTCGTCGCGGCTAGCGCGTAGTTCGCGTTGCGTGCCATCTCCGACTGCTCTCGCGGCGCCTGCTTCCGCCGATTCAACTTCCTTCGAGTCATGTCAACCACGCTAGCGGTGAGGTGTCTAGCCTTCGGCCGCTTGTTCCGGCGGGGTAGTCATCGGCAGAGGGCGCCACCCTAGAGTTGTCCGCAGATAGCTCGGTCGCTCAGACCGCGGGGTGGGGGACTGATGCACTACTTGGAAGATGACGCACAACCATACAAGCGTCTGTCCGGCGCGACCTGGGAGGGGCTACTTGCCAGTATTCGCCAGTCACCTTCCGGTTCGTCATTGGACGCTGACAATCTCGCAGTGGCGGCTGTCGCCGACCGCTACGAAGTTGTCGCGTTCGGTAGCGACGAGGCAGTCCTTGCGACCGATGCTCGAATCGTTAGCCGCTGCTTGGAGTCTTACCTCTGGCATGTGCGGGACAACTTGAACGCCATTCACCGTCTGCTCACGCACCCTGACACCCTGAACGAAGGACGCATCTACTACGGCATCGTCGGCGTTCATCACCGGGCGGTCATTGAGAGCAGTGCTCGCCTGCTCTGGCTTATCTCGGAGCCGACCCAGGTGGAACGTCTGACCCGGTACTGGCAGATGCTGGACAATGACGGTCGCATGACTGCCAAGCAGCCCATGGCGCTCGCGACCGCCACCGCCGACGTGACCTCCCTTCAGCGTTCCCGTCAGCCGGTAAAGAAGGCGGTAGCCGATAGCGGCGGTAGCGCTGTCGGAAAGAAGAATCCGACCGTCCGCGAAGTGGTACGGGGGAGCTTCGGCGATGACATGGTGGTGGTCTACGACAAACTCAGTCAGTTCGTGCATCACTCCGTGAACCAAGACGACATTCTCAGCGGCGCGCCGTTCGCTCGCGGTCTGAAGGGCGTCGGCGCAGACGACTACGACGCAATCCACCGCGATTTCGACCTACGAACGATTGTGTCGGTGACCAACACCTACGCGGCTCTCTCGGAGTACACCACAATCTCCCGAGAAGAAATCTTCGACTAGAGCTTGCGCTTTTTCGAAAGTATGTTATAATCGGCTACGCAACAGAACATCGAGGAACTTCAGCTCCCACATTTCGGGCCTTCGCCACGGCGAAGTGGAAATCAACGGTTCAGCCCGCACTGGACCGAAATGCTGAAGAAAGGCACCTCCATGTTCCACTACACCGTTGCCGTCGGACTGAACGACTCGGTTCCGACCATCGCTGATTGTCGCCCCGGCGAGCATCTGGCGAACGAGGCCGCGCGGGCCATCGACGCGGACATCGTCGAGTTCTCGTACCTCCCCGACGCTTCACACGAGCAGGTCGTCTGCGTCGTAGCTTCGAACTCGTACGGCTCGCCGTACCTCAACCCCTTGCTGACGGCTATCGTGTCGCGGTTGCGAGGCGAGTTCCATCCGGTATACGGGTCGGGGACTCTGCTGGCGAGCAGCGACGATTACATGATTCTGCCGCTCACTCCTGCTCAGGCACAGAGGATGGTCCACCTCTGTGATGACGTAGAGGTGCGCGAGTTGGCGGAGGCGCTCCAAGCGACGCGCTCCTCGTACGACCTCGTCTGACGATGTCCGCGAGGCGGGGCAGATGCGTCCCGCCTCGCGGCGTCACCCTTCTACTTCAACTCCTCGTCCGTTTCCTCATTGATAGGGCGGCCCGTACGCGGGTCGTGCGACGCAACCTCGGGTCACAGACCTTCACTGCCGGGGACTGCTCACAGGACACAAGGAGAAGAAGATGAGCAACGCCCACAACAACAGCGACGGCAGCCGCGAGGGAGAGTTCCTCTGGTACTACAGAGGTGCTCCCGAGCAGCTAGCCGCCCTCGACCATCGTCATCCGCACTCTCCAGGGGTGGACCGCGATGAGTACACCGCGCTGCGCCGATTCCACGAGCGGCGGGGCTTCTGGAACGCTGATGACCCGGCCTTCGATGGAGTTGACGGTCGCGGTTTCTCGCTCAGTGGCCATCACATACAGACTCAGGCCGACCGGGACGCGGATGGCTATAACTGGCGAGGCATCGACCGCGACGGTTACAACGAGCGTGGCTGGAGCCAGCGCGGCTTCGACCGGGACGGTACGCACCGTAACGGAACGCTACGTGACGACAACGGGCTGGATGCAGATGGCTACGCCGAAGATGGGTTCAACACGGACGACCGTACCGGGCGTACCGCGTTCCCGGCTCGTGACCGGCAAGGTTTTAATCTCCGCGGCTGGGACTCCGACGACCGCAACCGTCACGGTCAGTTCCAAGGGAGCGCGCGCGAGTCGATTTGGTGGGTCTCCCTGAAGACTCGTCCGCACTACCTGCCCGAGGGGTGGGAGAAGACCTGGCGGAGTGTGTTCCCTTACACGCGCCAGAACGTTCGCCCTGACGACATCTACATCGAGTGCACGTACGGCGCACGTGTGCCGGGAGGTGCGGTGACGGCGGGAACGAGTCATCTGTCGCTTCACTGGCGGGCGCGTGAGTGCTTCGTCCTTGGTCAGCGACTCGCCGACGACCGGAAGGCTGGCGCGGCAACTCCACATATGAACTCTCTCACCGCGCAGTGGATTGACGACCTGGAGGCGCTGCGCGGCGATGCGGTCCGGGAGATGCCTCGCGGTCTCGGGTTCGAGCGTGAGGACCGGCAGATGATGGCGCTCGCGCTCCGGGCCGGACTTGGCTACGCCGAGCCGACTCGGCGCGAACTCATCGAACTGGGCTACGACGAGGCAGTGCGCCACTACTCACCGACGCTGAAGTGGCGCAAGCGTTCAAGGCTTGGGAGCGCGGCCTGATGGCCCGCCCTAAGCCGTTGCCCAACCGCAGCGAGTTCGACTCCGACGAGGCGTTTGTCGATGCAATGCTCACGGCGATGCCCGCTCAAACACAGCAGTACGCGATTCGCAACCGCGCCTCAGCCGTCGCCCTGGCGGCCGAGGGGTGGAGCGCCGAAGTAGTGCATCTCGAACTGCTCTCGAACTTCGTGTTCGCTCTCACCGACTGAGAAGAAGTGCACCGGCAACGCCTGTTAGCCGGTGCACTTCAACCTCGCCGAACGGCCTTCAGTAACCGGAGAGCCAGCTCATCCATCCGGGTGCCGTCGCCCCACAGCGCTGCCGCGCGCTCGTCGGATACCGGCCAAGGCTCTTCGCCCACCTCGTCAAGGTGGGCGCGGGCCTTAGCCATTGTCGTGGCCGTTGCCTCAGACCATCGGTCCGGTCCTGAACCTGCGTAGAACGCCGCCACGGCCTCACCAAGGGTGCGGAACGGTGAAGGTGCGCTCTCGCGACGCCGCTGCTCCACCAGCTCCAGGAGCGCGGCTTCGGCCTCCTCGGGGGTATCGCCGAACTTCCGCAACGCACGCAGAGCGAGGGTGTTGGGGTCGCGCCACTGCGTCGTCGCCGCGAACGGCTTCGGAGGGGGAACAACCGACCACGCAGTCACCTCGCGAACACGGATGACGCCGTGCTCTCCAGGCTCGATGGCGGGACGCGGTGACACATGACGAGAGTATCGCCTCTTGTGGTGACATTTGACAATCTATGTGTCACCGCTATACATTGTCATTCGTCACCAAGCGCGGCAGAAGTTCAGTGAACATCTGGCGGAGGCGGTGACCGGGTTACGCCGCTGACATCTGGCGGTGAACGATTCGGCGCAGACATGGCGGCGCCGGGATGCCGTAGGAGAGCGGCGGAACCTATGACTTTTGCCGGGAGAAACGGGGTCGAAAAATGCGTCTGGGCTATTCGAGAGTCAGTACGGCACAGCAAGACCACGCCCGCCAGCTCGCCGCGCTTGAAGCCGCTGGGTGTGAAAAGGTCTTCACCGACAAGTGGACCGGTGACTCCGCCCTCCGGGGGCGGAGTGGCGGCTCCGAGCTGATGCAGCACGCCCGCGCTGGGGACCGCATCATTGTGACGGAACTTGCGCGCGCCGGGCGCCGCCCCGCTGCTCTCTTGACCTGGCTCGACCAACTCGCCGACGCGGGCGTCGAGTTCGAATCGCTCAGTGAGGGCATCGTCATTGTGCCGGGGGAGAGCAACCCTCTCGGGCGCCTTCTGGTCCACCTCCTCGCCGCTGTGGCGGAGTTGGAGCGGTCCGTGCTGCTCGCCAGGGCCGCAGCGGGCCGTGAGGAGGCGATGAAGAGGGGTGTTCGTTTCGGGCGCCCTGAGAAGCTCAGCCCTGCCGAGAAGGCGAAGCTCGTGCGTCTGTACAAGGCGTCGCTCGCCGACGGGATGACCGCCACAGCTTCCGCACGCGAGACGGGCAGAACCTTCTCCGTGTCAGAGAGAACGGTCTGGCGTGTGGTTCGGGAGGCTGAGCAGTCGAAGGGCGGTGTTGCAGCGTGAGAATCCTCATCGACTCAACCACCACCGTCTTCGACACACCTGTTCTTCACCTCGTCGCGGGTGCCGACGACGCGCGCCGCATCGCAGCCGAGGGTACTCCGGGCGCCTTTCGCATCGGCGTCGCTGCGCTCCAGCGGCTCTGGGCGCTCATGGAGCAGCACGAAGTCGTCATCTACGTTCCGTTCTCCAGTCTTCAGCGCGGAACCGCGCAGTACCTCCGCGACCAAGGAGCAACAGTCACCTGGCGCACCTGGCATGAGGAACGCCAGGAGGCCGATGTCGCTGTCGTCGCACAACGCGGCCTCGACCGCAGCGCCGACTTCGTGGCGCCACCGCATCTGCATGATTGGGAGGTGCCCTCATGACCGAGTACGCCATCACCATCGCCGCAGAGTGCATCGCCCTGCCACTGGATGAGCACACGGATTTGGCGACCATCGCGCAGGCGCTCGCGCACCGTGACCTGACCGCCGACTTCGCGCCCTTTGCGATGAGCGTCATGGCCCTCGACGGGCTGCTCATGCTGCGCGGCAACGTCGAGGCCATCGGCATCTACGTGCCCGAGGACCAGGCCGCACGATACGCCGACCTCGTGCCGGTCCTCGCCGGGTGGGGCTTCCACATGGTGCACCGCTACTCCGGGGTCGCTGTCGCGCCCGACTTCGCAGCGGTCATCTGCCCGCCGCTCCGATTCGCGCACGACATCGCCTGCCGCGCGCTCGACCTCGTGGGGGTGTGAGTGGGCCTCATCATCGTCGAATCCACCGTCATCGCGTACGCTGCTCAGCCGCGGCTTGCTGGATGGAAGCGCGGCCAGCTCCAGCGACTCGCGGAAGTCATCGTCCGCGAACACGACGGTCTGCTGGAAGCGGACGGCGCCGTCTACAGCGCGACCGCGCTCCAAGCGCTCGCCTACGCGCGCGCTGCGGGCGCACACGTCGCCGTCTACACGCCGCAGCATGAGGCCGGGGCGCGGCGGTTCTTCATGTACCAGGGCATCCCGCTCGTGCAGGAACCATGGAAGCGGTTCGTGGAGCGGAACTCAGGCGCCGCCTACCTCACCACCATCGCGTTAAAGCGGAGCACATCGCCCGACGTGCACCCCCGATTCACGCGCCTCACGCAGCTTGGGCTGACCCGGCTGCACGTCGCAGAAGCGCTTGACCTTCTTAACATTCGGAGGACTCGATGACCACCGTGCTCGCGCTGCACTCCCGTGCAATCTGGGCGCCCCACCCCGGCGGACCCTTCGATGTCGCTGAGCGCCTCATCCTGGAACAGACCGGCGGCTTCGTGCAGCTCGGCACCGGGACACACGTCGCCCTCGCTGACTGGGAGCGTCGGGTGGGCCGCGTCTACGGAGCGGTCGAACACGACCGCGTCATCATCTTCGGTCACGACGAGACAGACCACCTCGCGATGAGTCGTATGGGCGTCGTCGCGCACCAGCCGCTCCGCGCGATGGTTACCGACTACGACGCCGACGAGATGGCCAACGGTATTGCTCGGCTGGCCGAGAACGACGGTGACTACGACGAGCTGGTCATCGTCCTGCGCGCGCCGTACGGCGATGAGGTGCGGCGCGAGATGCGCCAGCGCCTTGACTGGCTGGTGCCTGCCGGTGCCACGGTCCGAGGCCATCTCGTCGATGAGCGCTTGGGCGCGCTCGAACGAGACTTTCTCGACCTGGCGGGTGCTGGTCCGCGGGAGGCGGGGGAGCTGCTCAGCATCCTGGAATGGCGCCCGCTCGACACCGACGACGCGCTGTGAACTTGGCACCGTGGATGGGCCAGACCGAGAACGTTCTTCTCGACTAAAGCGAGCGCGGGACGCCACTCAGCGAAGCTGCGCGCGCCGACGCAGTGTGGGTCACTCCAGCTCGTTTGCTTGGATGACCCACTCCGTCGTGCGAGCGCCGCGGGAAGCACCCGCCGCGTCCACCGTCTCGACAGAACCCACTGACG
Organism: Microbacterium sp. Leaf203; assembly: GCF_001421275.1. NCBI lineage: Bacteria > Bacillati > Actinomycetota > Actinomycetes > Micrococcales > Microbacteriaceae > Microbacterium > Microbacterium sp. Leaf203. The sequence goes on from NZ_LMKF01000031.1 coordinate 190,671, forward strand.
CGCGAAGGCGCGGTCCGATGTCGTCGTTGAACGCCATCGGCGTGATGAAGATTTCGGCGAGATTTTCGAATGGCACCACCTCGCGGAACGACGATTCGTCAACACCGACCGAGGTCGGGTCGATGACGATGCGCACCACACCGTTCTCGAACGTGACTGAGGTCACCGCCCGGGCGACCAGCACGTTCGCAGCGGCTCGTTCGTTCACGAAGCCCTGGAACGCGGCCAGAACCTCTTCGTTCGATGCAGGATTCACAGCGGGCACCTCTTCGGTCGGGGTTGGGGTGGGGGTGGCGGACGGGGTATCCATCGGCTCGCTCGGTTCAGCCGTCGTCGTCGGTTCGGCATCGACCGGCGAGCTGCGCTCGTTGATGACGCCGACCGTGATGATGGTTGCGAGAATCAGAACTAACGCGGTGCCGCCGATGATGATTAGCAATCGGCGGCTCTTGGGTGCGGGGCGCCGGAAGGTCAGTGTGGTCTGAACTCGACCCTGGTCCTGACTGACGAACTCCCAGCCGTCAGCTTCCACCTTCGTTCGGGTTCGAGCCTCCAGCCCGCGCACCGCGCGAACCGTTCTTGTCTCGTACCGCGGCTCGTTACCCGTGTCGCTCATGCTTCCCCCACATTCAGAACAGGGTCACGCTAGCGGACCGCCGACAACGTGTATGGCACCGCACCGGCCGATTTTGGGCAGAGTTCTCCTTAACTGATGGCGATAGGCGCGTTTTTGCGCGGTTCTCAGCGGCGCTGGTGCTTTGCTCTGCGCATCCGAATAGCGCGCTTCGCAGCACGGTCGGAGAGCAGAGGTAGCGTCTGGTTCAGAGCGTGAACCAGAGCAGCCAGCGACGCGAGGACCGCAGCGAGACCCTGAAAGTCCATCGCGACCTCCCGTCAGGAGATGCGCCAGCGGAGTGCTGGCGTGTGGCCACAGCCGAACGAGCTGCGGAGCTGGTGATGCCGCTTGGGCATAAAAAATGACCAGTCGCTTGACTGGTCGTGGGGGCGGGCTGACGAGCATGCCTGCTGGTGCCGGGTGGTGGTGCAAGTTCAGCAACCTGGCGCGAGGGGAGGAATGTAGGTCTGACGGAGACAGCGTGCTGTCCTCGGACGCACAGAAGCCCGGTCATCCGACCGGGCCTGGGTGCGACTATCGCGCAGCGTCAGCCTATCACTAAGGTGCGACACGCCGACGACGTGTCTGTCAGCGTGTCGTCACGAGCAAGTGGAGGTGAACCTTCGCATCTCGACGGGGCTGGTGATGGACCCCAGCGGCCAACCGCGTGAACGACGAGAGCTTGTTGGCGCGAGCGTCTCCAGGTGAACGCGATACGCCACAGTAGAAAATCTGATGGCTTTTAGCCTGCCGAGACGCACTCGCAGCCAGGCATCGCACACGGTACGCGAAAGCCCCGGCATCGCCGGGGCTGGACACACGAGTATCGCGCACCCCAACCTTAGCAGCGAAAGTAGTCCCGTGGTCGTGCTTTGCTCAGACGTTGCAGGGGTCGGTCTCGTTGCGTGGTGTCGCTTGCTATGGAGCTTCGTTGCCTCGGATGATGAAAGGTTGCGGAACGCGTAAACGGCGCAGACTTGGTGGTCTCGATGCGGTGCGTCGTCGTGCCGCGCGTGAACGGGAGCAGCGTCCGACCGGCGACAACCGCGGCGTCAGGCCATTGGCGCGGATTGGGCAACACGAACTTCACGCGCGGCGAGGCTGATGATGCGGCCCGGGATGCCCTCCCCGCGGCTCGGAACCAGCTAGGCGGCGAGCCGAGCAAGGATTCGGGTTCAGCAACCGCCGGTGAAGACAGCGGCAAATCCTTCCTCCGGGCTGTTCGCGTACGGGATAAACCCATACGGCCCCTCCGCCGTCTTCAGTAACGCACACATCTCAGCTCCGCCGTCGCCTTTAAGCAGGATGTCCGGGTTGTAGGGCGCGAAGACGCGGTCCGCCTCATCGGCCGTCACGGTCACGCCAGGATTCTCGCTGCTCTCCAGCCGGTACCCAGGTCCGACGTTCGCAACCAACTCGTCGTCCAGAGAGGGGTAGGACGGAGCCGTCGGGGCGACGCTCGGTGTCGAAGAAGTCACGGCAGATGATGCGGAGGCAGTGGCGGCTGAACCGTCGGCGCTTGTGGGCTGTGGCCCAGTGCAGCCGGATACAAGAAGAGCTGTGACAAACAGTGTGGGCAGGGCGATTGAGCGCGAGTTCACGAGCCGACCGTAGCAGAATCTGCTCTATAAGCCATGGCCTAAACATCCATCTCGTGGCGGTCTGGAGAGATGCCATGGACACCCGAGGAACAGCTTGCTTTCGCGACGCGGTTGCGCGAGCAGCGACGCGCGCGGGGCTTAACTCAGGAAGCCCTGGCTCACGACGCGGGCCTGAGCGTCAGGCGCGTGGCCCTCCTGGAGAGCGGTGCGTCAAATCCACGAACCTCTACCCTCTTCGCTATCGCGGACGTGCTCGGCATCGACGCTGCCGACCTCCTGAAGGCTCCACCGCAAGGCCGATGAGCCTGTCGCTCTCGCGGAGACATTGCTGTCACGCCGGTCTCGCCTTCGATGTGCACGAAGACTAAGGGCCGCGCGACTGCGGACCGCCTACAGGATGGCGTGGCACGGACCCTCCTCATCCTCGACGACGGCGCGCTTTTCGCCAGCACGCGGTTCGACCTCACTCCTCTCGACCGCTGGGAGCGAGCGGTCGTTGATGCGGCGGGCGGATGGGACGCGAGCGCGCCCATGCACCGCCGCGCCCTTGCCACTTGGCCCGAGCGGCTCATGGAGCTGCTCGCCGTCGTACGTCCCGATGTCATCGCCGTCACCACGCAACCCGCCCTCGCGCCACGCCGCGCTGCCGTGAGCGTGCTGGTCGCGCTGCCGAACCGGCCTGCGTTAAAAGCGCCGCTCCCCGTTGCCGACGGCGGCGCACGTGCACTTGCGTACGCAGTCGGTCAGGTGGTCGGTGGACCGTATGAACGGGTTGTCATCGTCACCGGCCAGCGGGGGAGCGATGACCTGGAAGTGCTGCGCTCAGAGGTCTCCTGGCGATGCTCGGTCGCGCCCATCATCGCGAATGCGGGCCGCCTCGGGCTGCTCAGCCTCGGCATCGAAGAAGTCGCTGCCGCCGTTGACCCGTCATTGCCTCAGAAACGGGCGCAGAACGCGCTGTGCGCTCTCCTCGCGTCCGAATCGGTGCCCAACGCGCAGTCGGCGTGGTAGGGGCGCTCAGGCGCTCAAAGAGGCGCTGAGCGAAGGTTCATTCGAACACCCTTACCACACGCTGAGCGGGCGCGCTCAGTCATTGTAGTATGCCCGTGCTAAAGTAGTCAGTGACAGGACGACTGATAATCGTCTCACCGCGAAGATGAGTTGTCAAGTCGAAAAGCAAGAAGCAAGACCGACCGGCCTTAGCAAGCCAGTCACCCACACCCCAACAGGCCAGCAGGCCAGAGAAGGAACGAACCAATGACAACCCTCACCACCCCATACGACCAGCGCATCGACCTCGCCGCAGCGACCGATGCCGAACTCCTCGACGAGTACGGCTTCAACAAGGCAATGAGGCGGATGCGCGGCATTGCAGCCGCACGCGGCATCGACGTAAACAGCCGGAACGACTCGTACCAGCGTGAAATCGAGCTGCAAATCTGGATGCGCTGCTACGCGCCAGCCTTCGCGGCTGCGATGAAGCACCGCGCCATCTTCTCGATTGACGACGCCGAAAACGCGGCCATCGCCGCAATGGCCCAAATCGTTGACGGCGCGCACCTCATGGACATCGCCGAGAGCTGTGAGAACGGCGCCAAGCTCGGTGACATCGCAGCCAACCTCGCGACGCAGAAGCTCGCACTCGATGAGGTGCACGACGGACTCACCATGTCGAACGCGGGCGGCAACCGTCACGCCGACACTCAGGCGATGACGGAGGAAGAAAAGAAGGCTGACCTCGCCCGTCGTCGCGTTCTCCACGCAGACCCGCAGGAGTACAGCTTCGAAACAGCCCACACCATCAGCGGAGGTGGTCTCCACTACGAAATCGACGTGGATGACGCGCTCGACCAGGCCGCTTTCGGCGCGACCACTCCTGTCGCTGCGCTCACACAGGTCATCAGTGCGCGAACCGGTCAGACGGAGGACGAGGTGCGCACGTGGCTTCACACGTTCGGCATCACGCCCGAGGTCGATGCGCACATCACCGCGCTTGCGCAGACCGACCACAACCGCGCCGCGCGCATCGCAAACGGCAACCGATTCCCGCAGGCCGACATCGCGGCAATCGAAGGCGTAAGCATCGCAACCGTCGAGCGCCGCCTCGCCAAGGTGCGCGATGCAGTGTGGACCGACAGCGAGCTGGTCGGCGTCCTGCGCACGGGCCTCTGGAGCCAGAAGAGCATCGACGCGTTCACGGGCACGGTTCGCGAGATTCTCGACAAGGAGGAAATCGAGAACCTCATTGCGGGGAAGCGCGAGGCAGCAGCTCGCGCAGCCGCCTCGGAGACCGAAGAGGCCGCAGTGTGGGGTGGCCTGCACGACGACACATTCATCGCTGACTGCATCCGCGAAAACATGGTGAGCTTCGTGAACTCCGGCGTACAGACCTCGCCGCTCCATTACGAGGTCAACGAGATGACGATTTCTGCCGCCATCGTGTCGGCGCTCACAACCCACGCGGGAGCGACCGGATTCACCCTGGACCGGGCAGCCGTCGAGAATATCCCCGAACAGTTCTTCATCGACTACATTGCCGACTACCTGTTCACAGGCTCGGCCGACGTGGACCTTGCGCTCGTAGCGACGGTCCGCGCCCAGGTCGCCGAGGCGGTCGCAGCGTGAACGGGCTGACGCTTCGCATCGACTGCGACCCGGTTGTCATCCCGGCCGCGGCGTACGAGTGGGATGTCCGCTACCGCCACCTCATCGCCCTCACCGTGCTGGACTGCGGCGACCACCTCGAAATCGTGGGTGAGCCGTACACGCCGCTGAAGGACGCCGAAGTGCGCTGGGACGAGTCCTGGCGGGAGGTGTTCGAGCACTCGCACAGCAATCTTGCGTGGGAGACCGGCATCACTCCGATGAAGGTCGGTGAAACCGCCCGAGTCGCAAGCACGCAGCGCGTTGAGACGCCGGCTCGTCTCGCGGGTCATGAGATGCACGTCGTCATGAGCGAAATGGTCGAAGAGACGGTCACCGCTCGTCATGCAGACGCCTGGCATCCGGGCGGGTACTTCGACGGTTTCTACGACCCGACCATCGAGCTACCGGATGCGCCGAAGCCGCACACCCCGGCATCCGTGACCGCACAGTACAAGCGCGGATTCGGTGAGACGCCATGGGATGTGCTCGACGACGCCATCGACCCCGGCGTGCTCGCAGAACTGGCGCTCGGCTGGAACCGCATCGAACACATCCTCACTGGGCCGACAGGCGGAGTCATGGGTGAGCATGAGGTGCTCGCCGTCGTCCGCGATGTCGTGCGATTCGAGGACGAGAGTGAGAAGAAGCGCCGCTCCCTCGTGAAGATGCTGGAGCCGATGACCGAGGGCGCTATTGAGTCGCTCGGCCGCGACGACTGGCGCCCGATGACCACGAGCGAACTCTTCGGGTTGCTGCTCGGAAACCGGAGCGTCGGTGCGAAGGTCGCGGCCCGCTTCAAGAGCGACCCAAGTGCTTTCGTGAAGTGGGTGCACGCCAACGCATCGGACCTCCGAGGCGCCGCGGACCGCCTCTTGGCGGAGCCTAGGAAGCCTCGACGCGCACCGGTTGCCAACAGCATTGTCTCGTTCACCACTTCGCCGGTGACGACCAGGTTCGACGCGCTGCCGCAGTTCCGCGGCGTCGCGTTCCACGGCGGGCACACGCTCGCCTCGCAAGCCCTCCTCGCCGCCAACGGCGGGGACATCCGCAAGACCCTCACTGAAATGCAGGAGGAAATCACCCAGACAGGAACCAACCGATGAGCACCGTACTCGACCGCATCGCGGCACCAGCCCCAACCACGCCAGCAGCGCCGTCCGGCAAGGTAGCAGTAATCACTGTCACGACCGAACTTGCCGAAGCCGCTGCGACCGGAACCGCGCTCCGCGCGGAGTTCATGCCGAACCTCATCGCCGTCATCGACGGTGAGCGCACGGGGCTGTACGCACGGCGCGAGCGTCAGCAGTACGACCCGACAACCGGCGACAGTGACACAATCATTGTGGAGGAACTCATCGTCCCGTGGGTTGCATGGGTATCGACCGTCGTGCAAAACGTCACGATTCAGGACGGGAACTTCGTCAAGCAGGACGACCCCAAGTTCGAGGTGACCATCGCCACCCCCGATGGGCGAGTCCTCCTTGTCAAAGACCTCCGGGCGACCGATGCGTACACGCCGACGAAGCTCCTCGACAAGGCGTTTGCGGGCTTGCCCGAGCCGGACGTCATGGCGAGCACAGCGGTCAAGAACATGCTGCGCACCCTCGGCCACGCGCAGCGGCAGACTCGACTGGTCACCACCAAGGGCGGCTGGGCGGACTATGAGGGGCGCGCGACCTTCATCGAACCGCTCGGAAGCGTTGACGCATCTGGCATTCACACGGAAATCACGTTCCCCATTACGTCTACGGACCGTATGGCTGGGGCGACGAGCACGGACCTCCCGGCCAACGTCGGTGACATCATCAGCGCGTGGTTCCGGCTCACCCCGGACCGACCGGACATCGCCCTCGCGATGCTCGCGCTCGTCGCAGCGTCGTGCCTGCGTCTTGACCGCCGTACGGGCGTCTGGCTCATCGCCCCTCCGAAGACCGGCAAATCTCTCTTCATCGGGGCGTGGCACGCGTGGTTCTCAAAGGCCAACCGCGGCGGGGCCTTCTCGCTCATCCTGGCGGGCAAGCAGTCCACCCCAGGCGGTATCGGTACTCGTCTTGCTCGCATCGGCGGCATCGTCACCGCTGATGACCTTCGCGTCACCGACGGGAACGCGTTCCAGAAGGCAGAGACCATCGGTCAGGCCGTGTACGCATCCCTAGACGAGTCCAAGCTCAACCCGGACGGTGGGGACCGCGAGTCGAAGTACGGTGCGACACAGGCATGCGTTGGCCTGACGACCGAGTCCCTACCCACAGGCAATGCGATGGAGGCGATTGCGTCCCGCGTCGTGACCGTCGAACTCCAGCCCGGCGATTTCGACCGCACAGCAGGCGGCGCCTATGACCAGTGGAAGCCACTCATGCCGGGCGCGAACGCCATCCGCGGCGCGTTCCTTCGCTGGCTCGCAGCGAAGGCTGACTCGCTCGGCGGTCTGGAGCAGTTCACGCAGTGGACTACTTCGTACGTCCAGGAGGAGTTCATGAACCTGGCCGACGAGGACGGCACTGTGAGCCGTGAAGCCGAAGTCGTATCCGTCCTGAAGGGGGGCTGGAATCTCCTGACTGAGTTCCTCGCGGAGAACGGCTACGACCTGGAAGCGCCGGAGGGGGCGTGGGAAACGCTGCTCGGCGAATCCGGCCGTCGCAGCCGTGAGGCGAACCCAGTCGTGGGCGTCCTGAACTGGATTCGGGAGAACATCGGCCGCAAGGGGCACTTCGTCGCCGCGGCGAACGAGGACCAGACACCGAAGAACGGCGCCCACCTCCTCGGGTGGAAGGACACTGCCGTCGGGAAGCAGGGCGTGGGGGAGCAATGGGGACTCATCAACGAGGAGCAGGGTCTCGTATTCATCCCCATGGGTGTGCTCACGGATGCCTCCGCTCGCTGGGACAACACGACCCGTCCGCTCGTCGCGTCGCAGGTGCGTAACGGCCTCGGGGCTATCCCCGAGGTGCTCTCCGGCAGTGCCGAGCGCGTGCCGATGGAGTACGCCCGCGCATTCGGGTGGGATGAGAGGTCGCGCAAGCGCGGCGCGGTCGTCTCCGTGGATTGGCTGCTGAACGGCTGACGCTTGCATCACTGCGGGAAAAGGGCTGGGACTTCGGTTCCAGCCCTTTTTGCTGCCGTGGACATTGTCCACCTGTCCACGGCCTGTCCACGGCCTGTCCACGACTTCGTGGACGGGGTTCGCTGGTCAGACCACATGCTCAAAAGCCGCGGAAACACGCGGAAGAATAGGCATTCTCTCTCTCTCTTCTTTACACGAGAAGAGAAATATCTATACCTGTCCACGCTCTAGCCAGATATATGGGCACTTCACCATAGGTAATCCATGCTTTTGTGTGTCTGTTCTTCTGGCAACGTGGACAGACCCGCCGAAGGGCTAGAACCCGCGTGATTTTGCGGATTTTTGGGCGCTTCGACGGTGGACAGGCGGGTGGACAGGGCCGTGGACAGCGCCGGTAGCATCGGCGTGTGGAGGAATCAGACTTCTATGGCATCGGGGGCATGTCCGAGACGGTCTGCCTCGACCACTTCACTGACGAGGTGCTTCGCAACGCTCTTGCCAGCGAAGCCCACAGCCTGAAGTGCTCGTTCTGCGGACGCGAGGGTGTCGAGGGTGACGCGCCGTTCGCGGTTGAGATGGACGAACTCGGGACGCTGGTCTGGGACGTGCTCACGTGGTCTTACGACTGGACGGATGACCCTGGCGACCCCTGGCGCGACTACGAAATCTACGACAACACGTACGTCATGTACGAAACGGTCGAAGAGGCCGTGGACTCCGCCTACTCCATGGAGATTGTCGAGTGTCTGATTCGGGCGACCGGCTCGACCGATGCATGGGTGCCGAGCGACAGTACCGACCCGTCAGCGCTCGGCTGGAGCGCCTACGCTGCAACGGTGCGAACAGAGAGTCGCTTCGTCGTCATCGGGGAGTCGAAGCGGCCAGGGTTCGAGGACGAACCGCCCGCTCGTATCGGGAAGTTCCTCGCTTCGCTTCTCGCCTACGTGGAGTCGGACCTCCTCATTGAGCTTCCCGCCGATTCCACTCTGTACCGCGGTCGCATGACCGACAATGCGCGCAGGCTTCTCGAAGAGAAGATACGCAAGGAGCCGAGCACGGAGCTAGGTTCCAGTCCTCCTTCGTTGGCGGGTAACAATCGTCTGTCCCCGCCGGGTATCAGCTTGTTTTACTCCTCGGACGACCTCCATGTCGCTGTCGCCGAGATAGCGCTCCACTCGGAGTACGACGAGGCCGTGGTCGGCGCTTTTAAGACGACGAAGGCGCTGCGCCTTCTCGACTTCACGCGTCCGTTGACGAAGCTGCCGAGCATCTTCGCTACAGACGATGAGAGTCGCCGACGCTGGATGTTCGCGCGGTTCAAGCAGCACTTCACCGACATGATTACGGCGCCTGTAGTTCTCGACGGCAGGGAGAACATCGACTACACGCCGACGCAGGTGGTGGCTGAGTGGCTCCGTTGGGTTCCGGAGCTGCGCATCGACGGCATCGCGTGGCCATCTCATCTCGCAGAGAAGACGAAGGCTGACACCAGCAGTGGTACCGACGCAGGGGCCGCGGCTTCGGAGACTCCAGGTCGGAACGTCGCGTTGTTCTTCGGGCATGGTCCTGACTTTCAGACGGACCCGCCGACTGCCACTGAGCTGGCTCGCCCAGGCAAGCGCACCCCGAGCCTCACGCTCTCGGCGAACGACATCACGCGGCATAAGGTCAGCCGCGCCGTGACGGTGATGGAACTCCCCGTGGAGGACGATGACCCGGACCCGATGTTCGTGGATTTCTGACGTGATGAGGGATTCCAGACCTAGAGATTCCCCATCTAAGACAGAAGGGGGTTGAGGCCGTCTGATTCTGACGCCTGACCCCATCACCTGAATCGCCCCGCGACGCCGGATAGCCGAGCACCTTGAATGCTGCTCGTACGGCACCGCACCCCTACGCAACTATCCGCGCCTCCGGCACGGGGAAGGGGGTGGCGAGCAATGTCACTTAACATCCAAATCACGTCCGGCGGCATCGCCGCCCCGGCTTGTGTGCTCAGCCCTGTAGCGCTCGATGAGCGGGGCATGCTCGCCGAAGCGGGATTCGACCCAGACATGCACATTATCGACGGCGCGGTCGCTACGACGGTAAACGCGCGCGGCTTCACCTACCGGTTCAAGGCGGTCCGAGTCGTCCACGACCTCCCGGCGCTTCATGCGACAGCCTCACGCCGCCGGAATGCGCCCTACAAGGTGCAGCCTGTCACTGGTCTCGGTGAAGTCGTCGTCTATGCGGACGCGCAGTGGGGTAAGACGGCCTCTGGGGGTGGTTCCCCTGAGACCATCGAACGCAGCGCCCGCGTCCGGGGTCACATCGTGCAGCGTCTGCGCCGCAAGGCACCAGCCGAGATTGCGCTCGTGGACCTCGGCGACGGCATCGAGTCCTTCAACAATGTCGCTTCTCAGGCCTTCACGAATGACCTCTCGCTGCCTCAGCAAATCGATGCCTACGCGACCGACGTGTTCCTGTGGGTGGAGGCGCTGGCGCGTATCGCTCCGGTCACTGTGACGGTCGTCCCGTCCAATCACAGCGCCTGGCGCGAGGGCAAGCAAACCCTCGGTCGGCCCGAGGATGACTTCGGCATCATGGTCCACCGGCTCGTGGAGCGACAGGCTCGCGCAGCACGTCTGGACGCCACCTGGGTCTACCCGCAGCCGTTCGATGAAACCGTGACCGTTACCGTCGTCGGGCACATCATCGGCGCAGCTCACGGGCACCAGGCGGCGCCGCAGGGCCTTGTGAAGTGGTGGACGGGCCAGACCTTCGGTCGGCAGGCCATCGCGGACGCTGAGGTATTGCTCACTGGGCACTACCACCACCTAGCGCTTCAGGCAGTGGGCGAGCGTCGCTGGTGGGTGCAGGCGCCAACGCTGGATGGCGGCTCGGATTGGTACCGCGCGAAGTCGGGTCTGGATACTCCACCCGGTGTCCTGACCTTCTCTGTGCGGCGCGACACCGGCTTCGATGTCGGGTCGCTCGACTTGCACAACTGACCCCGATGGCGGGCATGTGATTCGCTCCGTGCCCGCCGTCGTTCGACTAGGAGGGAGCCGCAATGAGCACACCTCCCGAGTTCCGCCTCACAATGCCGTCGGCAGCAACCGGAGCGTCACCGGAGGCGGTCTACGCGGCCGTGATACGCGCGTTTTCCGACGATGCGGCCTCGTACCTCATTGACCTCCATGTGGCCGTAGACGGCCATGTGGCGCGGGTCTCGGGTGTAGATGTTGCCGCGGGTATCGACGACCTGTTCGCTCCGCTCGCGCGCCTGCTTCTGGAGCTGGACGCGGACCTTGTGGATATCGACCTGCAAGTCATCACGCTCGCGCTTCGGGCGTGAGCACAGCCGTCTTCGGACGGCGCCACGGGCTAGTGGCACAGCGGAAGCGCACCGGTCTCCGGAACCGGCGGTCGCGGGTTCGAATCCCGCCTAGCCCACTGCCCTGCGCCGGGGCTTCGCCGGATGTCCCGGCACCAACGAGAAAGGACAACATCATGCTGCTCGAAGAGACCGTCGAAGAGACGACCACGACCATCACGGAGGACGGCGACCACGACCGCTTCGCTCACTACGTTCGCAAGGCCGACATCGAGCGTGCCACGTTCCACGACGAGGTCGTCTCTGCCATCTGCGGAAAGGCGTGGGTGGCGAAGGAGTCGCCGGAGAAGTACCCGGTCTGCCCGACGTGCAAGGAAATCTACGAAGGCCTACCTCAAGGGGACTGACCTTCGGCAGTCCCTCTGGCGAGGCGGCGTTAACGCTGTCAGGTTCGATTCCTGGTGCTGCACTTCTGCCCGTCTGACGTTGAGCATGCGTCGGCCGGGAAGTCGTCGAGTCCTTTCTGCTCGGCGCGCTCCGAGGTGTCGCGGGAGTGGGACACAGCGACAACAAGAAGCCCTCCGAAACGGGGACACGAGAACCGTTTCGGAGGGCTTCGACACGAGGGTGGGACGTACTGCTGTAGGCGGCGATTCCGGCGTCGGTGAGAGTGAAGATTCACGAAGTGAATCGGAGCGACCAGTGAGCATGTGAACGGGGGAGTTCCGGAAAGTGAGTTTCAGAGGGTCAAAGAGGTGTTCATAGAGAACATCGAGATGCCCTCGCATCGACCATCTCGCCCCGTGACTCCCCGCACAGTTTCGTCACCCACCAAGCACTCCATCTGGTGATGCGTAACGCTCACTAGTTGCCCGCGTTCTGACGCTCTGTGTGTCCACGTTTCTGACGTTCACGGCACCGCCGTTTCTGATGCTCGAACTCGCTGTAGCGGCGCAGCCGCGGAACGCGACTTCTACGACCTGTTCACGTCCCGCTGTTCATCCTGTCCCCGTCACGCTTCGCTGACCGTTGGGCATCCGTGGGTGGCAGGGATTCGTGAACCCCCAACTACTAGCCTTCCCCGAAATCACTGCCTCCGGCGTGATTTCGGTAGGCAGATGAGGATTCATGATGCCTACACCGGTATTCAACGCTGCGCACGACAAGGTCAAGAACCGCGACTCGTACATGTCCATGCTCGGCACCCTGCTCCCGCAGTGGGAGTCCGAGACGGACGCGTTGCGTACTTCGATTCGTGAGACTCCGGGCGTCCACCCGGAACTCGTGCGTCTCGCTAACGATGATGCTCGTTGGCTTCGTGCTGTTGCATCGTCCCGTTCTCATCGCGCCGCTCGTTCATCTCTTCCCGCGGCGGTCGCGATTGCGGAGAGCGCTGTGCGCATCATCCGACCCGCGACACAGGCGCAGCTCGACGCGCTCCCGCGTATCGATAAGGATGACCCTGAAGCCGGTCCGAACCTCGATGCTCTGCTGAAGTGTCGTCTCGTCTCCGCCTTCGTGTTGGAGCGTCAGCTCGAATACTTCGGCGTGCACGTGTTCCCGTACATCCACATGTCGAACGCGGGGCCGCTGTTCATGGTCGGTCGCGACACGATTCGCGAGTGGTTCCGGTGGGCGACGGACGCCCGGTTCCTGCACCAGTCGCAGGCGCCCGCACGACGCACTCCTGGCAAGTGGAATGTCCGCAAGCTCGACCAGCATGATGCACCGCTGACGCTCGCTGAGTCGTTGCTCGTGGAGGCATTGGTCGCTCACGACACGTCGCATCCGGCCGTCTTGCTTCTGCTGCACTCAACGCACGCCGCGTGGTCGCAGAAGAAGCGCTCTATGAAGGGCTTCGAGGACTGGTGGGCCGCGCTTCAGGTCGCGGCGGACCGCCCGACCGCGGAGGTGTTGAAGTCTGACGAGCGCCGAGCGGCGCGGCTCAACATCCGCACGCTCGCCGACATCGAGGCGCTTGTCACACCCGAGGGGCGCGCCCTGTACGACGAGCGTCAGGCGCAGCGCGCAGAGGAGCGCGAAGCCTCCAACGCATGGTTCGCCGGTATCGGCGAGAAGAACACAGATGCGTGGACCATCATCCGCGAGCGACTCGACTGGGCTGATTGCACCGAAGAGACGTTGCTGGACTGGACGAGCGAGGCTCTCAATCGACTGGCATCGGCGAACGAGCGTAACTGGGCTTCTGGTGACGGTCGCGGAGCGGACGCTCGGGCGGTCGCGGTCCGTGACTCGCTGACTTGGCGTATCCGGGAGAAGTTCAAGTTTGCCCCGGACCTCGCTGCCGCCCTCCACGCGCTGCGCGTGTCGGCTCTGACCCGCGCTGAGCGGAACATCCGCGACCGGCTCGGCTGGGGCACGGTGTCCGCGGACCAGCTCGTCGAGAAGGCACAGGAGACGGTTCTTCGCCTCGTGTCGGCGCCGGATGACCTGGCGGCAGATATCCGCCGCACACTCATCGACGCGATTCCGCGCCGGTATCCACACGACGCTTCCGCTGTGGCGGAGGCACTCATCATTCTGAAAGGAGCGGCCTGATGGACGCGACCACAACGAAGACCATGCCTCTCCCCGAGGCAGCCGACCTCATCGGCCGTGCACACTCCTCCGGGCGACGTGACGCTCAGTTCCGCGGCCAACTCATTGACCGACCGCGCCTGGATGACAGCGACCTCAACCTCGGCATCCCTGTCGAGGGCGGCGGAGTCGGGCGCCCATTCATCGTGTTCCGCAATGACCTCGCTGCCTTCCGCCGCCTCGTGTGGGTCGAGGTTCGGAGAGACCGTGATGTGCCGGAGCTGTCGGCTCCTGCATCAAAGCGGCGTCTGGGCCTGGCTATCTACGTGAATGGGTCGGTCTGGCTGGCACTGGGTGAGGTCGGCGCGCTTCGTGAGGTCGCGGCTGCGCGGCCTGACCTGTGCTCGGTCTACGAGACCGGTCTGGACAACCGCGTGGAGGTCATCGTCAAGGGCGATGAACGCGCGCTTCGTGAGGCGGTGAGTGAGGCATGGCGTCCCTGATTCTTGGGGGCGCCTGTCTCGCCCTCCTGCTTCCGATGTATCTGTTCGGCGTGATGAGAAAGGGGGAGCCTCGTGGCAACGACAACGAAGAGTGAAGACCAGCGCGTGATGAAGCTGCCGAAGGTTCCGGTCATCCGGAAGGTGTGGCTTCTCTCCGTGGACGCCTGCCGCGAGGCGTTCGGGAAGAACAGCACGAAGCGCGGCCGTGGGTGGGGCAAGCTATTGCTCGCTGCCGGTGCGTGGGTCGGTCTACTTGCCTGGGTCGCGCTCGTGCTCATCGCGACGTGCGTCTTCGGGTGGGTCATGGACCTCCCTCGCTTCTTCAAGGACGAGGACGACACTGACCTCCGCCGCAAGCTCGCAGTGTTCCGCTGGCTGAGCTTGGTGAACACCGTGCTGCTCATCGCGCTGCTGGCTTTCGTGTTCCCGGCAGCGTTCCCGCTCGCCATTCTGGTGCTGGGTGCCGCGGTGACGAACCGCGTGACCGCACAGGTGTGGAAGTCGAAGAAGAACCCGTTCGCGCCGAAGACCGGCTTCGTGAAGAAGGCGGGGGACCGCTACGCGGCATCCGTCATCGAGCGCGATGGTCAGATTGTCGGCTCTTGGTGGTGGCGTGCTGCCAGTGCGTCGCTGCTGGTGCCGATTGTCGCTTTCGCTATCGAGGGTCTGAAGGCTCCGGAGCTGGCGGCGTACGGCCTCATCGTGCCTGACGGCATCCGCGACATCGCGGTGTCCGTGGTCGCCGTGTTCGCGCTTGTGCTCGCTGTGCTCGGTGGGGTGTCCGCTGGTCGTCGCCTACGTGCTGAGTTCGGTCACGAAGTCGCGTTCAAGGACGCGCTGCGCGAGAAGCTGATTCTGGCTCTCGGTCAGGAGTCTGCTTCTGGCCAGAAGCAGTTCATGACGGCTGAGGAGCAGGGGTTGCTCCGCATTGAGCGCTCGAAGACTGAAGCAGGCGGGTGGGAAATCACCTTGCCGACTAGCCTGTGGCCGGTCCTGCGGGACCGGGATGCTCTGGAAGCATCTCTCCGCCGCGAGCTGGACACGGACAACCTACAGTTCATGCTGTCCGAGGTCTGGGAGGGCCACTTCGCCATCGGCCCGCTGGACGACGAGGAGCGTCGCATCCGTCGCAACCTTCGCGAGTCCGGTGGCCTCACCATGGACGACCCCGGTTTCGACGACCCGAACGGCATGGAGGAGCCGCTGCCCCGTGGCTTCACGGTGGACGAGCTGGAGGACTGGGACAAGACCGCTGCTATGGCGGCTACGTTCGCAGAGCTGGGTCTTCAGCTTGTCGGCTTCAACCGTGCTTCCAAGAAGTGCATCGTCGAGGTGGAGGCTACGGCCACGCCTCGTGCGCGTTGGAAGAAGCTGACGACGCCTACGGGAGCCTCTGAGCGCGCTATTCGGCAGGATGCTGAGATGCTGGCGCGGCGTGACCGTGCTGTTGTTCTCGACCTCGACCTCATCGAGCGCCGTGTTCTGCTCAGCCCAATGCTGCCTGCGGTAGCGGCCGAGCGCGAGACGATTGCGACGGAGCTGAAGGCGGACCTGATGAAGGTCCGTATCGCAGTGACGTGGAGTACCGAGGGTCGCGCGGAATCCATTGACGCAGAAACGCGCGCGGTTTCTCCGGACCCGGACGCTGCCCGTGAGACGTGGCGCAAGGTCATCAATGCGATTCACGGCGGCTCGAACGGCTGGCTGATTCACCCGGACCCCGTCCGTGCCGTCACGAAGCTGGTCTACGGCGAGCCTCGTAGTCTCCTCGACACCGTTCCTGGCGGGATGCTCCTACCTGAGCGCGCAGCCGAAGCCTGGGAGTGCGAGTGGCACTCTTGGCCCATCGGGCTAGACGCGACGGGACGCCCGCTCACCATCGACCTCCTCGCCGGGCCTCACATCGCCGCGGCGGGCGGTAGTGGTGCCGGAAAGAGCACCCTGGCGCGCCTTCTGATGACGCAGGCCATCCTTCATGGGTTCGAGGTCGTCGCAACCGACCCCGCGAAGCGTCTTGGAGGGCTGCTTCAGATGGTCGATTTCACGAAGGGCATGTACATCAGCTCCATCCAGCAGACGGCCGAAGTGCTGAAGCTGGTTTTCGCTGAGGTCACCCGACGTGTCGAGCTGACGGAGCAGTGCGGCGGCGAAGACTGGACGGACCTCCCCGCAGGAACAGTGCGTCCCTGGTTGGTATTCATCGACGAGTGGGCGAACAACATTGACCGTGACGGCAAGTTGGGTAGCACGGCAAAGGGCACGCAGGAGCAGGTGGAATGGGAGGAGAAGGAGCGGGCTATCGACGCCGTCATCTCCCTCACCGGCAAGATTGCAGCTCAGGCGCGGTCAGCAGGCATCCACCTCGTCATGATGTCGCAGACGGCGAGCACGAACATCATGCCGACAGGCATCCGTAACAACCTCGGAACGACTGTCCAGTTGAAGGGGAAGAAGCCTGTCCGTCAGGTTGACGCTGACATGCTGTTTCCTGGACAGGGGGCCGAGGCTCTCGCCGAGCTGAAGGAGCTTGCGGATGGCTACAAGGGTCTCGGTGTGGCGTTGGACGCCGAGGATGTGATGACCGGGTTCCGTGTCGGGCTTCTTAAACCTGACGAGGTCGAGGGCATCTTGGAAGCGCGTGGGGCGCGCAAGCCGGACCCGCTGATGCCGGGTTCGGCAATCAATCCTCGGCTCCGCACCGCCGTCGTCGATGAACCGCCGGCTCCTGCACCGCAGCCCGCGCCGTCCTCTTCACAGGATGACGACTGGCTGCTGTGACCGGCTCGGGGCGTCTCGAAATCTTCTGGTTTCGGGGCGCCCCGATGAGGGGTTTCAGACCTAGAGATTCCCCATCTTAGGTAGGAGAGGGAGAGAGCACATCCGGTTCGGGGAAGCACCTGCACACATCACACTGAAGCCCGGCTGACCGCGCATTGCTCTCACCCTCCTCCGACTACTTTCCGGAGGCACCCATGGCTGAATACGAACTCCCGAAGCGCCGCTGGGCGACCACGGTGACTGTCGCATTCGTCGCGCTCATCGCAGCGGCCATCGCGGCACTGTTCCTCTTCGCACCGAAGACTGAGGCACCGCCCGTCGCGGAGCCTGCTACAGCGGCCACGCAGCCGGTCGAACAGCTCGCTCCCGCCGAAACTACCCCGGCGCCCGCATCAACGCGGACGCCCACACCGACGCCCACGGCTACCGCGTCCACATCGGTTCCCGCACCGAAGTACAAGCGCGATGACCTCAACATCCTCGGGAAGTCCATCTGGGATGCGTTCGGCGAGGACGTGGCGCTCGTGAACGGCGGCATCCAGACCCCGGACGCGAACTTCAACACGAAAGTTTTCCGCCCGTTCGACCCGTCCGCAGCGCTCGGCGACGAGAAACCGCTGAACATCGAAGGCTCGAACTGGGTCGTTCGCGTCACCGAGACGGACGCGGAGAAGGGCACCATCTGGAGCGTCATCACGTGACGCCGCGATTCCCGGTTCGCATCCGCCAGGGGAACCCGCGCATCACTCGTCGCGCTGACGGCGTGGTGCAGGGCTACCACGTGGGGTCACCGGTCGCAGGTGACCCGGACGCGCGAGCCGCCTTCAACGCGCGACCGTTGCGGTCCCCGTTCGACTCGGTTCCCGCATCACCATCGGCACCAGACCTTGGAGGCGCCCGTTCGGCTTCTGTCGGATGGCGCCGGGCTGTCCACGTGACAGACGGCCTGTTCGTGCTCGAAGAGTGGAACGGCCGCTCGCTCGACTACCGCTCGGTGCCGCGCACCGCTGACTCTGAGGCTGCTCTGCGCAGCCTGCACCCGGAGGTGTTTGATGACTGATTTTTCCGAAACCACTGACTTGCCCGATGGTGCCGTCGAGATTCGAGGTCTGTCGCTCGATGAGATATGGGGAATAGCTCACCGCGAGACGTACATGCATGACGGCCGCGAGTTTGTGCCGATGCTGTCGTACCGCGAGGTTGGCTCGGTCGCGGAACCCGTTCTCTACCTGAGCCGAGATTTTGTCTGAGCCAACACGTATCCGCCGCTCTGATGGCGTCGTGCAGGGCTACCACGCAGGACCGCGCGTCACGTCGAACGCGGACGCTCGTGCCGCCTGCAATCCGCGGCCTCAGCGCTTCCTCCCGGTCGAACAGTGCCCGTCGTTTGCTGGCGCCGCTCGCGTCTACCGCGAGGGTCGAACCCTCGACTGGACGTGGAACCGCGACCTGGCAGCGGAGAGCGGCCTACCGTTGGAGCGTGTGGACGAGCTGGTGAAGCGTCACGTGCACCGCGAACTACTGGCGGAGCACGGCGACCCGCGCGAGACAGAAGCGTTCGCCGCTGCTGTCGAGGCGACGCGTAGCGCTGGTGCGGATACCGAGTATTGGGGTCACATCGAGACTGCCGCGATTCACGCGCGTCACGCCGTGGTCGTCGAGTTGCTTCGTGACCGCACTTCGCCGGGCCACGTGCTCGATGCTGCGGTCGATGAGGTGGTCTTCGACGCGGTGCGCGACTGAAGGCATCCCTGCACGACGGGGGTCAACGCCGACAGACAAGGAGAAACCACATGGCGAAGCAACGAGAGCTGAAGACCCGCAAGGACGGCGTCAGGCAGCACTACAACACCGGCACATCGGTAACCTCGAACGCAGACGCGCGGGCGGCCTTCAACCCGCGTCCCGCTAAGAAGGAGGAGCCGGTGGGATTCACCGACGAGCAGGTCGAGGCTATCGACCGAGTCGCGTATGACGACTACGACGCGGTGCAGGCTATCCAGCGGCCCCGCGACCACGGTGACGACTACGTCGCGATGTCCGCCACCGTCGAGTGGGTGGACGAGAAGCCTGTCATCACGCTGACGCGCAACGAGGTCGTAGCCGTTGGATACGAAGACACCGACTCCGTGCGTGAGTCCTGGGACTCTGCGCTGGAGAATGCGAAGCAGAACCATGAGTCCAGCGAGTTCGAGGACTTCGCTGAGGCGCGGGAGCGCATCGAGGCTGACCTTGAAGAGGCGGGTGTCGCGCGGTCCGACGTTCAGTTCCGCGAGGAGGACAGCGTGGAGTGGTACGACGCTCGCG
The DNA here is from genome assembly GCF_001421275.1 of Microbacterium sp. Leaf203. NCBI lineage: Bacteria > Bacillati > Actinomycetota > Actinomycetes > Micrococcales > Microbacteriaceae > Microbacterium > Microbacterium sp. Leaf203. The sequence goes on from NZ_LMKF01000031.1 coordinate 210,043, forward strand.
GCTACTCGGACGACGAGGTAGACGAGTTCTAACTCGCCGCCAGAACGCCCCGCTGAGCACCTTGCTCGCGGGGCGTTCTGCATTCCACTGACTACTGAACGGAGACGCCAATGGTGAAGAACCGAGAGCTGAAGACCCGTACGGACGGCGTCAGGCAGCACTACAACACCGGCACATCGGTAACCTCGAACGCAGACGCGCGGGCGGCTTTCAACCCGCGGCCTGTGAAGGAGAAGCCGGTGCCGACCTACGACGAGCGTGGCTTCGACGAGAACGGCATCCACCGTCACACGGGAACGCTGTACGACTACTTCGACCGCGACGTAGAAGGTCGCAACGCGGATGGCATGGACCGTGACGGGTACGACCGTGACGGATATGACGACCGCGGTCTTGCCCGCGACGGCTACAGCCGTGAAGGTTTCGACCGGTACGGCTTCGGCAGAGATGGTCTCCACTTTGAAACGAGGAGCATCTACGACGAGCTTGGTTATGACCGCCGGGGCTACAACCGCCACGGCTACGACGACAATGGTCGCGATGTGGACGGTTTCGACCGCTACGGTCTCGACTCGTCTGGCTTTGGGCGAGATGGAATACATCACGCGACCGGCACCGAACGCGACGCTAACGGTTTCAATGCGGCGGGCGATGACCCCGAAGGATACGGTCGAAACGGCTTCAACTCGGATGGCATCCACCGCGTCTCCAGAACGGCCTACGACCCAAGCGGGTTCGACGTAGAAGGCCGCGATTGCGAGGGCTACTCGCGATTCGGCTTCGACGCAGCCGGTCACGACCGCGGCGGCTTCGACCCCTACGGGATGCATCGCGACACAGGTCGTGAGCGTGACCCCGAAGGATACGACCTCTGGGGCTTCGACTCCGAGAACCTCAACCGGTACGGGGCGCCTCGCGATTACGTCTGGGCGCTGAGCGGCACGGGCAAGTCGCCAGACCAAATCCGCGCCTTTTGGGAGCAAGGCGTCCCCGTCGAGTACGCCCTCGAACTCTGACCGCACCTATCGAACGCCCCGCTGAGCACCTTGCTCGCGGGCCGGTCGGCGTTCCTCCGGACCGCGGCATATCGCTGCCCGGACTTCCGGCAATCCGGCTCGACATCACGTCGTTTCACCGTATCGACGCCGAATTGACGGCGTGGGACGCGCTGTGCGCCCCGTTGAGCGCCTACCAGCGCTCTCGGCCACAGCTACCCCACCCTTCGCGCGTTCGGCCATCTGGCGAACTCGCCCGAAAACACGGGTGCCACATCTTGCTGGCATTTGCCGCTTGAACGGCGGCTAACAGACCGGCCGGACCCCGCCGCCTATGCAGCTTGCGGGGGTCCGGCCTTTTCTCTTTCGCGGGGTCATCCCGCAGTGGACGTATCGCTTCGTGAACATCCACGCGTAGTGAACCCATCCAGTTCACAAGCCCTGCATCGCGACCCTCGCGGTGCTCATCATCACGCCCTGGAGGTACTTATGAAGAAGTCCATCCGATTCTTCTTACAGTTCGGCTTCGGTGCAGCGTTCACGCTCGTGCTCACCATTGCGCTCGGCATTCGAGCTGAGTCTCACTATGCCGCAGGTGAAGTGTGGTCAGCGGTCGGCCTCACGGGCGCCGCACTCCTCTCTGCCATCTTGAACGCGTTGCACGTCTCCGCGCTTGCGGCCGGTGCCACCCACATTCTCGGCGATTACCTCGACGACATCGTCTACGAACGGGGGCTGGATGTCGAAGAGCCGCAGCCGTAATCCTCGTCCGATTTGCGCGTCGTCTCGCAAGGTCGCATACCGCGATGAGATTGCCGCGAAGCTCGCACTCGCGGGGGCGAGACGGAGGGACGGCTCACGTCGCTTGAAGCTCGAAGTGCGCGCCTACAAGTGCCCGAAGGGCAATCACTGGCACCTGACCAGTTCGCCTCGACGCGCTGAATCCTCGCCCCGCTGAGCATTTCGCTCGCAGTAGATGTACCGCTTCGCGAACATCCACGTGCAGTGAACCGTTCCGGTTCACAAGCAGGCGTTCCCATACCGCCCGAAAGGAGGGCACCATGTCGCTCGACATCATGAAAGCAAGGGCCATCGTCGCCCTCATCATCGGCGCCGGAGTTTGGGGACTCGTCGCGTTCCTCCAAGAACGCGCCGTCTTCGAACCGACGGTTTTCGTTATCCTCGCCGCGCTCTCGTTCGCCGTGCAGACGACGGGCCGGGGTCTCCCCATGCGTCTCCCACATCGTTTCGATGGCTCCGTCGCTGAGCTGCGAAAGAGCGTGGGGGAGCGGTGGTGGGTGTGGGTGCAGGCGGGTTCTGGTCTCTGGGTCGCGCTCCAGGCGCTCGCCTTCGGACTCATCTCGCTCGTCGCTCAGACGTTCCTCGTCGGACTGTTCGGCTCCACAGAGGTCGCGCAGTTCATCGGGACAGTCCTCGCGGTCGCCGCGTGCTCGTTCGCGCTGGGCCTGCTCATTCACCGTCTCCGTGAGGCCACCGGCATTGCCGGTCGGTTCGACGCGTTCAAGGCGCGGCTGAAGGCTGACATCGGTATCGACTCGCTCGCGAAGCACCTGCGAGAGTCGTCGAACTTCGCTCTGGAGATTTCCCCTAGCGCGATGTTCGTTTCGGCGTTGGCTCTCGGCTCACTCGCTCGTGCTGTCGGCGTGCAGCTCCTGAAGACGCTCGTCGTTGGTTGGTCGGCGTTTTTCTTCTCCTGGTGGTTCTTGCTGTTCCTCGGAGCGGGCATTCTCATCGCGGTCGTTGCGCCTGAACTCATCAAGCGTCTGAAGCCGTATGAGGCTCACCGTGTCTCAGAGTGAATCGACGCCGCGAAAAGTGCGCATCGGCCTCGTCCCGGTGCTCGTGGTCATCGCGGCCATCGTGGGCGTAGTCATCTGGTTCGCGCTGTCACAGAACTCGGCGCCGTCCGCAGAGCCTGCGCCCGCTGTTACGTCCGCGGCTCCGACTAAGCCGTCAACGCCGTCCACCTCGCAGACGCCGAGCGCATCGCCGACGGAGCGACCACCGCCGACGGCGGATGAGGCGTTGACGGCCGAGCTGGGCCGCGGGTACGAGCTGCGGGACGACCGCGACAACATCGTTCCACTGTGCGAGGCAACGCGTTTCGTCGCGGCGTACAACCCGTACGTCGGAGCGCCCCAGCCAGGCAACTCGTTCACGCTCCGCACGACTGATGGGCCTATCCACGTCACCCCGTACTCGAATGACGTAGACGGCTACCGCGGGGTCATCTCCGCGAGTTGCTGAATCAGTCGGGCCAGATGACGGCGAAATCGTTCGGGTTGGGTTGCGCCGCTAACCATTCGTTGAGGTTCTGGACAACCTGCTCTCGGTTGCGGAACACCCCATCAGGCTTCGGTCCGGAGCCGTTGTAGAAGTAGTTCGTCGTCCGCGTTTCGTCGTCCGGAGTGAGATATCCGTCGAGACGGACGACCATAATGGTCCGCTTGCCGGTGTTGTAGGCGACGCGGCCCATGAGTGACGTGCGGTCGCGAAGCATCTCATTACCGCCCTCGTCTGCGACGTACGTGTTCGCGTACTCCGCGCCCTGACGGTTCACATCCGCCTGCACGACATCGGGTAGCGGTGCGGTCTTGTCGATAACGACATTCGTTCCATCGGGCATGGCGTAGGCGCGGAACTGCCCTTGCGAGTCGCGATTAATGTCCGCCGCTTGCTGCGAATCGACGACGGCCCCAACGGTGGGGCTGGTGGGCGTCGGCGTCGGTGTCGCGGATGCGCCTGGTGCGAACGCCTGCGGCGCCGCTTCCACCGAGCAGGCCGTCAACGTCAGCGATAGCGCGATGAGGCTGACGCCGACCGGCGCGAGGTGTGATTGCTTCTTCACGCGTTCACCGTATCGGCACCGGCCCGCGAGTTCGTCACCGAGTAGTCGGCGACTACGGCTGCCAGCGTGCAGCGCACGCTTCAAGAAGAACACGACCTCGGTCGGTGCCGTGGATTCGACCCCGCGGGCGCCACGACCCCAGCGCAGTGCCAACGCTACGAGGCGTACCTCGCGCGCATCACATGTACTTCCTCCGGCTCGACCGACGAGACGGAGCATCCAGCAAAGGAAACAGTATGAAGAACAAGACCCTCCTGAGCTGCGGCGCGACCGTCGCAGCATTCGCCCTCCTCCTGACGCCAGTTGGCAGCGCTCTCGCGGCTGACGAGGTGACCACCGAACCAACCGCAACCGTCGCCGTCGAAGAGACTCTGGTCCCCGACCTGACGGTCAACGCGGAGGAAACCGAAGCGCCCACCAGCGACGAAGCGCAGGCCTCTGACGAGTCCGTGCCCGCGGCGCAGGCGCCTGAGCCTGTCGTCGCAGCAGACGCCGCTCCGGCCGCTGAGGCTCCCGCCCTGACGCCGGGAGACACCGTGGACGGCATGACGTTCATCGGCAGTGGCACGGCGCAGACATCGCCCGGAGCGCCCCTGACCGTGTTCCAGAAGTTCATGCCCGAGGTGCAGAGCGCATACATCTCCGGTGTCGCGACGCCGGAGGGCAACGCCGCGCCGGACGAGGTGGAACTCGACCTCCGTTCGCTCGTTGGCCGCACCGTCGAGTCGCCGAACGGTTCGTGGCAGGTTCTCCCGCTTCGTGTGGTCGAAGGCCCGACGGGCGGCTTCCTCGACCGCATCGACTGGTCGGAGTTCGCGTTCGATGTCACCGCGCTCCCGCGCACCGGCATCGCGTCCACCACCACTGCCGCCGACGGCAAGGTCCGCCTCGTGCCCTTCGACGCGAACAGCACGTATGGAGTCACGGTGACCCTGCGGCACATCGCGACCGGTGTCACGAGCGCTCCCGTCACCATCACTGGCAACTCGGGTATGGACGGTGCTTCGGAGTTCGCGTGGGTCGGCAACGCGCCGGAAGCCACCTACGACGGCGGCATCCCCATGTGGAGCGCAGCCGACAAGGCGGAGTGGCGCAGCGGTCACTATCTCACGTGGGCTGACCCTCGCGAGGCCATCGCGCCGACCGGTGAGCGCACTGTCGCATCGTCCGCACCGCGCATGGTCTCTGGCGAAGCGCCGCTCGGAACACCCGCGGGCTTCGGCCTCACGGACTACGGCAACGGTGCACAGACCGAGACGCCGAGCTTCCGCATCGGCGCTCTGTCCGGTGAGCCGACGAAGACAGTGTCCATCGACCTGGCGGACCTCGGCGATGTCGTCGCTGTCGCGCTCCCGAGCGCGGAGAACGGCACGCTGGTGCTTCCGGCGACCGGTGGCCTGTGGTCGAAGGACCAGCAGTTCATCGGCATCGACTACAACGCACCCTCGGGCCTCACCGTCTCGGTCAGCGGCACGGTTGTGACGTTCGACTTCGGGTCGGCGGAGTGGATGAATGCTGCTGGCATCAGCGGTGTTCCTGTGCTCCTGGCGGATGGCACACGGGCTACCGCTGAGGTCCGCACCGAGTCCCTTCCACGCGACATTGCTGGAGGCGTCGTCGAACGCCGCATCCCGGTCTCGACCGCTCTTTTCATCTCTGACGAGGAGATGCTCGCAGCGAGCCGTTTGACGGGTCTCAGCCCGTCGATGGCCGAGGTGCAGGCAGCCGAGCTGCCAGAAGGCGTTACACGCGTCGCCAATGGCTTCGAGTACCAGGGTTCCGCAGAGCCGAGAGAGCTGAGCTTCGGCTTCACCGTCGCCGAGACGGTGGAGACCGGGTACGGCCCGGTACGTCCTGACGCTGCGGCGCCCGGCGAGGTTCGCATCGCTGTCGTGGCGGGGGAGACCCCGGTGACGCCGGACCCGGAGCCGACCCCTGGACAGGAGACCCCTGCGGTGGTCGCTCCTCCGACGGCCTCGGTGCCGACCGCGCCCGCGAAGCAGGATGTGCACTTCCAGACCGGTGACTCCGGTCCGCTGGTCGCCTCTCAGAACGTGGCCCAGACGGGAATCGACCCCGCTCTGCTCACGCTCGGCGCTGCCGGAGGTCTCGGCATCCTCGGCCTCGTCGCGCTCTCCGCAGCCATACTCCGTCGTCGCGCCGAAGGCTGACTCGTAGACGGCTCGCTCTGACATCAGGGTGAGCCGCCTACATCCCTAGACACGAGATTGGACACCCCATGAAGAACTCCCTGAAGCTCACCGTCGTCGGAGCTGTCACCGCTCTCGCAGCGGTCCTGTTCACCGGCGCCGCGGCGTCCGCGACCACGCCTCAACCAGCCGCAGTGCGAACTGCCGTCGTCAACGGCGGTCAAACGGTCGCGCTGCCACCGCTCACGGCTGGCGTGCAGCCGAACGCTGCCGCACGCTCCGCCGTCACCGTCAAGACTTCGTCCGCTGCCGTCAACAGCCCGTCGTCCCTTCAGCACCGCTGTTACCCGGCGGGCCGGTTCCTGTCCGGCGCCGAGGCGGCGTCGTGGCTCGGTACGTCTACCGCTGGTGACTCGCCGTGGCCCACCGACAACAGCAACCGTGTCTGGGCCGCGAACGGCGGCTGGGTCGGCGGGAACATGCAGTGGACGATGGTGAACCCTGGCGGCGACGACATGCGACGCATCTACGTCTACTTCCGTTCGTCCTGCTGACCACTTCGAAGAAGCCCACTGCTCCTGTCGCAGTGGGCTTCTTCGCGTTCCGGAGGTGACCCGTGTTCAACCGCACACTCCTGCTCACAGCGGGACTGCTCCTCTCCGCTGCGGCATTGTGTGCCGTAGCGACCGACGTGCAGACGCCCGCGTCTCAGCCCTCACCGACCGCTTCGACCGCAACGATGACGCCGCCTTCCGTCGTCACGACAGAGGTGCCGGATGTTGAGACCTCAGAGTCGCCGGATGCGCCGCCGACCCACGTCATCGCGGACATCCAAGAGCTGACTGTGGGCGACGACCTCGTCATCGACCCTCCCGACTTCGAGCATGTCTTCCGTGTCCACGGCCTCCCGGACGGCCCCATCTGGCTGGCTGCTCATGCACGTTCGCTCGGACGTGGAACGGCACCGGGGAATGTGTTCCTGACGTTCCAGGTCGGCGACCGCATCGAGGCGTTGGGAACCTCATGGCGCGTCACCGAACGGTGGTCGGCGCTGAAGGGTGACGCGGGCGCACAAGGCCCGTACAGCGACCCACAGGCCTATTCGGGCCGTCTCATCCTCGTGAGTTGCCTACCCCGTGAAGGTGGAGCGGCCACCTCAAACACCTGGCTCGTTGCTGAGCCGATTGGAGAAGAATGACGAAGTCACGATACGGCGGGGCGCCCCGTCAGCAGCGTGTGTGGAGCGCGGCGCATCGGCGTCACGTTCACCGCCGAGTAGGCACGAGCGCGCTGCCGGTGACAAGGGATGCGGAGGCGCGCGCGCGTCTTTATCCGCGTCCCGGAACGCCGCTTCCGGATACGCGCGCCTGGTGGGAGAAGCTGCGCGACCGGTTCATCGATTGGCGCGACAGCCGTGAAGAGGCTCGCGATGAGGCCGAGGCTGACGCTGCATTCCGGGCGTCCATCGAGAGGCTGGAAGAAGGAACGCCGCCGCAGGACAAGCGGACGCCAGAAGAACTCGACGAGCTGCGCTCGGCCATCGAGCGGTTCACCGGGGAGATACCGGAGCATCTGCCGCGGATGACGGCTGCGGAGTGGGTGGACCGCTACCAGGACGGCGTGGGTATCGCGCTCCGCACCGCTCGTCGCATCAGCGAGGGTCGCGACCCCGTGACCGGTATCGACCCTGTGACCGGTCTCGATGACTTCGACATGAACGCGGAGCAGCGAGCTGACCTTCAGCGCCGCTACGAGTCGGGCCAGGTGAAGTTCCAGGCACTGCCGAAGTCGAAAGCCACCGGTAAGCGCTGGCTGGAGGACGGCGTCACCGCTGTCGGCACGTGGCGGGACTCGAACCTTCGGGTGGACCCGCGCTCTCGCTTCCACGTGAACCCAGCGGAGTGGCACCTGACTCCGCTCGGCTACATGAACGTGAACGGTACGCCGTTCGGCTCGAACGGTCTCTCGTACGACCAGGAGACGCCGGAGCAGTATTCGATTCGGATGGAGCATCTGCGGTCCGAGGAAGCTCTGGCCGATGCGGATGACCAGGCTCGTCGCGAGGCTGAGATTGCCCGGCTTTTCGGGTCGGAGCAGTTCCGGTTCAAGTACGACTGACGGTGACCCCGGCAGGAGCGATAGTTCCGCCCCTGCCGGGGTCACCGCGATGGACGGGCGCCTTGTGAAGCCATGCGCCTTACTGCACATGCCGGTTCGTTCAGCGCCGCCTACATGAGGGTGAGCGCGCTCGCTCACCTTAGAACGTATGTGCTGTTATCATATAGGTAAGGGGAAGTCAAGTAACGAAGATTTCTTCGACAACTGCATACTGACAAAAACGAAGAGCCGGACCTTCCGGCCCGGCTCTTCAAAGCAAGAAACAAGAACCCGGAGTTAGCAGCTCCGGCCCAATCCCGAAGGAGAGGAACGCCATGTTCGTCCACCATTCTACCACCGCTCAGTTCCGCAAGGCGGCACTGATTGCATTCGCCGCGAGCGGCGCGTGCTTCCTCGCCTGGCTCATCCTCGCGACGACCATCGGAGCGACAGCAGCTCCGCTCATCGCATCCATTGTGTTCGCGGTGCTCTGCCCCGTAGCCCTCGCTACTCCGGCAGTTGCGAAGCTCGCGAAGCCGCGGTGCCACCAGACGTTCGTCGCCACGTACGTGGCTCACTCATACGCGGTCGAGCACAACCTCGGCGGTGCACGATGAGCGTCTACTACCAGGACGGCGCCCCCGCACACCGTCGCTTCTCGACGCCCGGCAAGGGCTTCTGGGCGCTGCTCATCGTGAGCCTGGTGCTGTTCGGTGGTCCGGGCATCAGCCCTGCGGTCGTCTCCGCGGCGTCCGGCTACGTCGCGGGCACCGTGGACCAGCGCACGCAGCAGGCTCACGAAGCCTCCCAGGCTCTTGCCGAGACCGGCGATGAGCGCGGCATCGAGGCGGGCGAGCGGTTCGTCTCGAACGCATCCGGCATCCTGACGGAAGTGTCGAACCTCATCGAAGACGTGAAAGCGTCGCTCGCTGGGGAGGTGCGCTGATGGCTACCGACCCCATGCTCATCATCGGAGGCGTCGTTCTGACCGTAGTCACGACCGTTGGTGCCGCCATCGCCATCCCCGCCTGGGCGAACCAGACCGCTGACGCTGTGAACACGGCCTACTCCGTCTGCTACGACCCGCAGACCAACAACCTCGAAACGCTGTCCTCGTCGGCTGAGGCGGCGACCGCTGGCGGCGCCGGAGTGGACGCGAAGACCGCGGAGTGCCAGGCGCTCTACGGTGTCCTCGAACCTGCTCTGGACGCCTACCTGGCGGGCGTTGCCCGGCTGGAGGACTTCGACTTGGAGACCGCGACGCCGGAGCTGCGTGCGGAGGTCGCGAAGTGGCAGGCCGTCCTCACGCCGGGGGTGCTGGAGCAGATGCAGCGCACTGAGTCCACGGACGAGGCGCTCGCGTACTGGCGGTCCATCGTGGCCACTGCTGAGAAGGGCGGTGAGCTGTGATGGTCGGTCCCAACTACCAGCAGTGGTTCATTACCGCGTTCTTCGCATGGTTCGTGCTCGGGTGGTTGCTGACGCCCTGGCTCGGCTTCATGGCGTTCCTGTACGTGCCGCTGTTCGTGTTCTTCGTTTCCGCTGGACTCGTCGCCGTGACGACCATCGAGGGCTGGCTGCGTGAACTTCGGGAAGGGCACCGCTCGCGCGACAGAGGTGTGCGATGAGCGCCCTCGCGGTCGTCGCAGCTCATCTCATCCTGTGGCGTGACCGTCGAGCCGTGGAGCGGAACGCGCAGCGTGATGCTCGCATCGCGACCGCGGCGCGCGCGCTCATCCCCGGATGCGACGGTCTAGACGACCGTGCCGCGGTCCGTGTGGTTCTGGAGGCTCGACCATGAGCGTGTTCGAGACCGTCGCCGACCTGGTGCAGCAGATTCGTGCGGCACGCCAGGGGTGGCAGGGCGAGTGGGATGACAGTCGCGGTGTCCTTGCCTGGATGGATGACGACGGCGCGGACCTCATCGTCATTCCGAAGGCGCGCACGTGTGGCACCCATTCGGAGGACGCCTGGCTTACACATCCGGCTGTCTTCCTCGTGGCCGATGAACCCCGAACGCGCGCGAGTCAGGAGGTCGCGCTGGCTTCATGGGCGCTCGACGACGGAGCGCTCGATGCGGTGCTCGCGGCTGAGGTAGACCCGGAGTATGCGCGTGCCGCGCAACGTGCCGGTGTGACCGATGCGTGGCAGCTCATCGAAGCGTGGCGCGACGGCATCCCAATCGAGTTTCTGAGCGCGCTGGCAGGTGACGTATGGGCGGCACGGTGACGACCGATGCGGAGAGCATCGCGTTCTACGACGCGCTGAAGGCCGCGTGCCCGGACGCCGGTGAAGCCTTCACACAGACCGCCCACGCTGACTCGCTGCGTCAGCTCCGGGATACCGCGACCGAACTCGGCGCAGAAAGGAGCAGCAATGACCTACGTAATCACCGATGAGCGCCCCACGACGCCCGACCAGTTCACCACCTACCTCGACCGGCGGGTGCGCCCAAGCGTCGCCGACCTCTGGCGATTCGTCCTAGCCGCGCTCGCGGACGCGAAGAAGCCGAATCCCGATTGGTACCTCGCGAACGACACGCCGCCGCTTCTCGTAGCTGAGCTAAACCTCGACCCTACGGCGGACGGACGCGACGGACAGGTCATCGCCCATGTTGACGCCGACGGTTCCGTGTTCCTGCACCTTTATGAGCTGTGCGGCTGGGTGAGCGACGACGGGAAGTTCTCCAAGATGGCGACCCGTGAGGACGAGTGGTCCAACTCATACGACTTCGCCGTAAACGCCTTCGGGCGGCATGTCCTGGTCGCGGACGAAGTCGAATACTGGCACTCGCCCGACGAAGGTGGAGTGTTCGACATTCAGCCCGTCCGCTTGAAGCTTGACTATGCGGCACTGATGGCCCTCGTGAATCGCCTGGGAACCGTGGACGCCGATACCATCGCACACGCCGCCGGTCTGCTTCACGGTGTTCAGGACTTCCAGCCAGTTCACATCACCGCAGCGCAAACGTTGACGCACCTCAGTGAGCGCCCGTTCGTGGATGCCGACATGCTTTGGCGCGCTGTCCTGTACCTGGTTGCCCGTGACAATCCCGCGTATCCGGGCGACCATTCGCAGGCGCGCCACTGGCAGTGGTCGGGCCGGGAAACGCCAGACGTGGGCGCGCTATACAACGCGCGCGTTATCTCGGTCGGCAGCGAGCGAGCGACGCTTCACCTGGACGGTATTTTCCGGATGCTGCGATTGTCAGCGGGGGACCAGGCGGGGGAGTCTCCGCGACACGCAGAGCTTGAAGCGTTCGTCCGCTCTCCACTCGTATGCGGTGCTCTGAAATGGGCGCCCGTGAAGAAGTCGCCCTATGACCGTCGTCGGGAGAACCCGACCGAATGGGACGTGGTTTACCCCGAATCGGTTGAGTTGGCGGTTCCTTGGAGCGTACTCGTGAAGGCCATCGGCTACGTGGATGGGCCTACGCCGCAGGTCATCGACCCGGACGAGGTGTGGGCACGGTCGCAAAGCCACGACCTAGATGAGTACAACCGGTACATCGACGAGCTAGTCGAGGCTGAAGTGAGCGGGCCGGGCGGTTGGCGCGCAGCCTTCGAGGCCGGTCTCTCCCCCGATTTTGTGCGCCTCCTGGGGAGAGAGAGATTCCTCTATCCGGCAGACTCCCGAGGGGTCGATTGGCGGACGCACGACTTGCCGAACACCTGCGCGGCACTCCGCGAAGCGATGGAACACGGGATTCCGGCGGAGTATCTCGCGACGCTCACCCGACAGTTCCGGCCTTGGGGGCCAGAGTCGCTGCGACTCGCTACAGAAATCTTCGACTCCGGTGCGCCCGCTGACTACGTAAATGCGTTCGCTGTCCGGTACGGGGGGCTTGCTGATGATTGGGAGCGAGCGCAACCGTATTGGGTGTCGGGAATCCCGCTGGAGTTCGCTGTCGCAATGCTGCCGGAGGCAGCATGACGGTCGTGGTCCGGTTCATGGCGTCGGCCAGCGGGGGCTTCGTCGCCCTCGCGGCCGTCGCCGTGCTCACGGCAACTCCGGGCGCGCCGCTCACGGTACTCGCGTCGCTTCTCGGCATACCGCTCGCGTGGCTGGCGGCGCCGCGCATCGTGCACTCGGTCCGCGAGCGGTTCGCCACTGCGCATCGGGCGATGCGGTGCCGGACGATACTCGCCGCAGTGCCCGAGGACTGGCTGCGACTGGCGACCGGTGCTGACGTGGACGACCTCTCGCTTCCCGCTCGCCGCGCTCAGCAGCTCGTGGTGCAGTACGTATCCGGGGTGCCCGGGGAGATGGTCGGGGTGCGGGTCTGACCGACACGCCGCTCTGCGAGAAGATGCGGCACCGAGTTTCGTCAATAGAGTGACCGCATGGCGCTGACGCAATCTCAGGAAGTTGTGAAGTTCAAGTTCGAAGAGTTCAAGAAACTTCACTTCCCGACACTCAGCGACGGACTCGCCTTCATGCAGTTCGCAACAAGCCTCGCGCTTGCACAGTTTCAGCTCTCGGAGCCGGACATCCAGGCCGGTATCACCGAAGGTCCGCATGACGGTGGCATCGACGGGTTCCACATCATCGTCAACCAGACCGAGGCAGTATCGCAGGCGACAAGCGGGTTGAGCCGCGTGAAGACGGCGCCCGCTGGGGTGGCTAAGAATGTGCCGTTCGACATCGTGGTGGTGCAGTCGAAATCCACGATGGACGGCGCACTCGACGGGAAGGCGCTCCAGGAGCTTCACGGGTCACTGAACCGCATCCTCTCCAACGAAAGCCTGGCCGACCTGCGCACATACCCGCTGAACGAAAAGGTCATCTCCCAGGTCGATGCCTACCGGCGTTACCGCTCGAAGCTTGTGTCGCTCGACCCCATCCGCAGCTTTACTGTCTACCTGATGCAGCCCATCGCTGACACGAAACTCACTCAGCCAGACAAGCGCCGAGCTGGTGACCTAAAGAAGATGATTGAAGGTCACCTCGGGTCTTCGACGAAAGTAGCCGTTGAGTTGTTGACCGCCGACGGCATCGAGAAGCTCCGCAACGCGCCACGCGATGTCGAGGGCATCCTGAAGTTCGCATCCAAGCCCCTTGATGAGAAGCACGGTAAGAGCAGTGCCCTGCTCGGACTGGTCACCGTCGGCGACCTGCTGAGCTTCGTACGCCGGGGAAAGACGGCGGTCCTTCGAGACGAGTTCTTCACCACGAATGTGCGCGAGTTCGCCGGGTCGAGCACCCCGGTCAACGCTGCTATTCGGAACACGCTCTCTACGAACAGCGATACGGCGTTCTGGTGGATGAATAACGGAGTCACAATAATCGTGGACCGTGTCGCTTACCAGAGCGACAGCTCCTGGTTGCTCGTGAACCCACAGATTGTGAACGGGTTGCAGACGACCAACGTCATCCACGAAGCGGCGAACGATTCGGTCATTACGAGCAAGCGCCGCAAGGAGAGTCTGCTGGTCCGGGTCATCAGCGAGCTGGACCCGAAGCTGCGCGAGTCGGTCATCCAGGGCACGAACAACCAGACTCAGGTGAACAGCGTCCAGCTCTACGCGAACGACTCGCGCCAGCTCGAAATCGAGACGTTCCTTGAAACGAAGGGGTGGTTCTACGAGCGGCGCCGGTGGCAGTACCGGAACCGAAAGGTTTCGCGTTCTCGTATTCGCTCCATCCTGGAGTTGGCGCAGGTAATCATCGCCGCCGTTCTGCTGGAGCCGGAGACCGCCCGCGCGCGGCCCCGCGACCGGCTGAAGACGGAGGCGGGCTACCGGCGGGTGTTCTCCGACACGGTGGACATGGCGGTGTATACCAAGCTGCTGGACATGCAGGTCCAGGTCGAGAAGTATCTGACTTCGGCTGCTGCGCTCGCAATCTCCAATGACCCGACTAACGACCGATTCTTCATCCTCGCGGGCGTGGCGCTGCGGCTCTCCGGGGTGAAAGCCAAAGCTGACCATACGCCGGTGGTGCTGAAGGCTCGGCTGACGACGCCCACGGACGCGATGCTCGAAGACGTACACAAGCGTCTTTACGCGCTTGTCGGCGCGAAGAAGGACAAGAAGGAGCGAGACAATGCCTTCAAGAGCCTTGCGCTGCGCGACCAGCTCGTGAACGACATCCTCTCGTGGAACGGGAAGCCGTAGGCGTTACATCGGGATGGTGCTGACCACGTCCCCGACATGCCATTGCGTCGAGCAAACGCTCGATACGCTGACCGCGTGCGAGATACCCGTATGGACCCGTTGCCCTCGGAGCTGATTCGTCGTCGCGAGCAAGCTGCCGCCGAAGCCCAGGCGGGCGTCACCTGGCTGGATGTGTGCCCGCCTTCCGTAGGTAGTGAGGTTTTCGTCGCGGTGGAGCAGCTCACAAACGCGGCTTATCGAGTATGGAACCGTGCGGACCGACGCTTGCTTGCCCCGGAATACCAGGGGTGGTTAAGCCCAAAAGTGCTCCAAGGTGAGGGCACGGATGCGGAGCGATTGGACGTGCTGGCCGCTGTCATCAGCGCGTTCGCGTGGCTCGCGCACAACGACGACGAGCTAATCGAGTCCCATGAGAATCGGCCGGACTATCCGCCTGAGTACAGCCTCGACACACTCATCGAGGTCGTAAACGACAGGCTGTTGCACGCTCGGGTCGGCTGGTCGTTCGAGGACGGCAGATTCCAAGAGAGGGGCAACTTCGTGATGCACTCCGAGGTGCTCCGACCCGCAACCATTCTGCTTGCGGACGACCCGCACTTTAGAACGGCCTCCGAAGCGTTCCAGAGTGCGTTGACGCGTCTCTCCAAAGGAGAGACAGATGTGGCCCTCACTCAGGCGGCGACCTCTCTCCAGGAGTTTTTCCGCGCCCTCGGTGTGGAGGGCAACTCAGTGTCCGACCAACTCGACAAGGCTCAGAGTCAACGCGTCATCAGTCCTGCTGACCGCAACCTTATGAAGCCGCTGATTGGGTGGGTGAACGCCGACAGGTCAGACCGCGGGAATGCTCATCGTCACCGCGAGGGAGATGTGACGAAGGCTGATGCCTGGCTGATGATGCATGTGGTGGGTGCACTCATGGTGCGGTTGTCCGACCGAGAGCCGCGCGACATTGTGGCAGCGCGCGAGAAACGGGAAGCTGATGCTGTCGCAGCGCGGGACGAGCAGGCTCGGCTCGAACGGGAGGCGGCGCAGGTGGTAGTCGCGGTGCAACCGGCTGACCCTTGGGTCGCCCCCGGCCGGTTCGGCGCGGACACCCCGTTCTGACTCACCGCCGATTACTCTGCGATGGGCCGGTGGCGCGCACCCACTCCTGCCAGGTGACGACCGCGGCGAGCTTCAGCCCGCCCGCGTCGTTAGGGAAGTACCCGATGAGCTGACGCTCTGTCGGGTCCGGATAGTACGTGACAGACCGAATCAGCGAGCGGTCGGTCCCACGGATAGGAACGACCCGGAGTATCGCGATGCGCTTCGAGCGGTCGAACATGAACCATGTGCCCTGCTCAATGCCGCGCTGAAGCTGCGACATCGGGGACCAGTGCTGCACTGCGCTGACAATACGGGCGAGCGCCGACATTTGGCGGTGCGATTCAATGGGGTGATGGGGACAAAGAAGGCCTTCCGCAAGCACCTCGTGCGAGCATCATCGGAGATGGCGTGCCTGGCGCTCGACGCCGTCGCTGCGGAGGAACGCGCGGATGTCGCGTCTGCGGCAGTGCGCGCAGGGATGGCGATGGAGTTCGCCCTCCGCGCCGTAGTCGCGACCGTCTCTCCCGCACTCCTCTTCGTGCCGCGCGGGCTGAAACCCACGACCCCCGCGGCGATGGTGCACGCTCATCGAACAGCGACAGTGAGCGTCGAGTGGTTGAGCGCTCAGACCAGTACCGACATGAGCCTGGTGCGCGGTCTCGCCGCGGCAACGGTGGGCGGGCTGACGGACTACAACGACGACATAGAACGCGTCGTCAAACGCCGCGACGCAGTGGTGCACATGTATGCAGTCGAGACCGACGGGCTACGCGAATCGCTGACATCGCTCGCTCGCGTTATCGGCGTTCTTCTCCCGCACCTGAAGGTGACGGGGGAGAAGTTCTGGGGGAGTGGGCGGCTCGCGTTTGTCAGTGAACTCATCGACGAGCGGGCTGGCGCTGTCCGCGCCGACGTAGCAGTGAAGGTCCGCGAGGCGCAGCTTCGAGTGGAAGCGGCAAGCAGCGGCATTCTTCGAGCTGACGCGCGGCACCTGATGTCCGTGCTGGAAGACCAGGGGAGTGTGTTCTTCCCTCCTGGCCCGCTGGAGGTGTTTCGAGAGGATTGCCCCGCCTGCGGCTTCCAGGCGGAGGTACTCGTGAAGACAGAAGACGACATCGACAACCCAGATGACCTTGAACTTGTGGATTGGGAGAATGACGTGCCGACCGCGGTTCTCATCCCACAGGCGCCCCTTTCAGCAAGGCTTCAATGTCCTGTATGTCGTCTCGCGCTGGGCTACGTGGAGCTGCAAGAGACGCAGCCGGGGCTGGCAGACCTCATGCGATACGAACTCGCGCCGCGGCGCGGGACGATGCAGGAGTACGACGAGATTTTGTGGCCCTATCAAGACCAGCCGGGTCGTATCCCGCACGGCCCTCACGTTGGCTAGCAACACTCGGTTGTGATTCGGTTGACCCCCTCGGCGTGGGGTGAAGAACGAACCTGTATAGCGACTTGTATAGCGACTTTGCCCGCTCTGCCGCAGATTGTCCCATGTCCCGCCCGCGATTGGGGGCTTTTCGCGCATATGACTGACCTCCCGCTGGGGTCACCAACACGACGAAGAGCTTCGACCGAATGGTCGGAGCTCTTCGTCGTTGTGGTGGGTGCGGCCGGGGAGAAGGAGCTCGCGGACGCTCGAGCGGACTCGGATGCCGAGACGATCCGGCATCCGATCCCCGGCTCCTTCCGTCGGTCCGAGGCTGCTGAGCGTTGCAGCTCAGCCTTCGCGCGCCTCGCGACGGCGCCGCAGCGCCCGGCGCACGCCCCACGTCACCGCGAGGACCACTGCCGCGACCGCGATCCAGGGCAGCAAGAAGCCGAGGCCGATTACGATGCCGTTGAGCGTGGCCACCAGACCGTTCCAGCCGGCGCCGAGCCCGTCGCCGAAACCGGCGGGGTCGGCGGCGACGGCGGGGGAGCGTTCGACGAGCTGCACGCTGAGCGACGACATCGCGACCTGTGTCTCGACCGACTGCAGCACCTGACGGTCGGAGTCCAGTTGCGCCTGTCGCTCGGCCAGGGCGGATTCCGCCGTGATCAGGTCGGACACCGAGCCCGCCTTCGCCATCAGCTCCGTCAGTCGCGCCACCGAAGCCTCGCCGGCCGCGACGCGCGCGCGCAGGTCGACCGTCTGCTCGGTGACGTCGGAGCGGTTGACGGTCGTGGCCGTGATCACTCCGACCTGGCGCAGTCCGTCCATCGTGCTCGCGAGGGCGGCGGCGGGGACGCGCACGGTGATCCAGCCCGAGGATGCCGCGGGCCCGGTCGCCGAGCCCTCGTACGGCACCGCGCCGATCGCACCGCCCAGCTGCGACGACTCGACGTATCCGCCCGCCCCGGTCGCGGCGGAGCCGATCGCGTCGATCGCCGCGGCGATGTCGTCCACTTCGACCGTGCTGGAGCCGGTGGCGACGATGTCGCGGCTCGCCGCGTCGCGCGCCGCCGCGTCTCCCGCGGCGGCCCCGGACGACGAGGACGACCCCGCGGCCTGCTCGCCCGGGGCGATCGGCGCGACGGGTGGGTTTAGGGCGGATCCGCTCGAGTACTGGTCCGTGAGCCCCTGGCTCTCGGCCCCGGCGACGGTGCTCGATCCGCTGGACCCCGAGGTGGCGGTCAGCGACGGGCCGACGAACGCGGCGACCACGACCACGGCGGCCGCGGCTCCGGCGCCCGTCCAGATCCCGCGACGACGGCGGCGCGTGCGCTCGCGCTCGTCGGCGATCCGGCCGAAGACGGCGGCTTCGATGGCATCCATCCGGTCAGCGGGGAGAGGGGGAAGAGTGGGCGTGGTCATGGGGTCTCCGTCTCCATCGCGGTGGCGCGCACCCGGGAGCGGATGCGGGAGAGGCGGTTGCGAACGGTCCCGTGCGACACGCCCAGCGAGGCGGCGGCGGCTTCGTACCTGTAGCCCTCGGCGGCGCACAGGCGGAAGATCTCGCGGTCGAGGTCGCTGAGCCGATCGACGGCGGCCAGGATCGCGGCCACGGTCTGCGCCTGCACGACCTGAGCCTCGACGTCGACGGCCGAGGGGATCTCGTCGTCGAGCGCCGCGTGCGATCCATGGCGACGACGCGCCCTCAGTCGGTTCTGCGCCTGCAACCGGCAGACGGTCGCGAGCCAGGGCAACAGGGACTCGCCCTCAAGCCGCAGCGACGGAATCTTCCGCCAAGCGACCACGAACGTCTCCTGCACCACGTCCTCGGCGTCCGCGGGCTCGCCGACCAGACCGAAAGCGATCCAGTACACGGGTCGCGCGTACGCCCGATACAGCTCGCGATACGCGACCTCCGACCCGCCGGCGGCGCGCGCCACGAGGGCCCTGTCGTCGATGACTCCGTGGGTCATGGCATCCGTTCCGCTCTCCGGGTGAGCCCCGGGAAGCACTCTCTCACTCAGAGGTGTCCGGCCCGCGCGGATCGTCTCACGGATGTACGCACGTTATGAGCACTAGGTGCACAACCCCGTGCCCGGCGGGAGCGAGCGGATAAACTCGAGCGTTTCCCCGATGAAAGGCCCCGCGATGGAGCTGCAGCTCGACCCCCTCTTCCAGACGATCACGCTCGTCGTGCTCGTGCTGATTCTGGTCGCTGACCTGCTGATCATCCTCAAACGCCCGCACATCCCGGCGGCGAAAGAGTCGACGCTCTGGGTCGTGTTCTACGTGACCCTCGCGCTCATCTTCGCCGGCGTCCTCTGGATCGTCGCCGGGGGAGAAGTCGCGGGACAGTTCGTGGCGGGCTGGCTGACCGAGTACAGCCTCTCGATCGACAACCTCTTCGTGTTCGTGCTGATCATGGGGCAGTTCGCGGTGCCGCGTCGGTACCAGCAGGAGGTGCTGATGGTGGGAATCATCATCGCGCTCATCCTGCGCGGCGCCTTCATCCTGGTCGGCGCGACGATCATCGAGAACTTCAGCCCGATCTTCTACCTGTTCGGTGCGTTCCTGGTCTACACGGCGATCCGCCAGGCGTTCCCGGGCGACGACCACGACGACGACTCGCAGAAAGAGAACCTCATCGTGCGGACGCTGCGTCGCGTGCTGCCGATGAGCGACTCGTACGACGGCAAGAAGGTCATCACGCGCGTCAAGGGCAAGAAGCTCTTCACCCCGATGATCATCGTGTTCGTCGCGATCGGCGTGACTGACCTGCTGTTCGCGATCGACTCGATCCCGGCGATCTTCGGCATCACGCAGAGCCCGTTCATCGTCTTCACGGCCAACCTCTTCGCGCTGATGGGTCTGCGCCAGCTGTACTTCCTGCTCGGCGACCTGCTCGACCGCCTGAAGTTCCTGCACTACGGCATCGCGTTCATCCTCGCGTTCATCGGTGTGAAGCTGATCCTGCACGCGATGCACGTCAATGAGCTCTCGTTCATCAACGACGGTGAGCCCATCGAGTGGGCGCCCGAGATCTCGACGTGGGTCTCTCTCGCGGTGATCGTGGTGTCGATGGCGGTCGCGACGATCGCCAGCCTCATCGCCGCCCGCCGCGAGCCTGCGTCCGTCGACGGCCCTCGGGATGCCGCGGCCGACGTCGCCAACGAGAAGGGGACGCCCCGCACGGTCGAGCAGCCGAAGGGCGACTGAGCCGACGAGGACCCTGCGCGTCGACGACCCGGAGCCTGTCGAAGGGTCCGGGCCCCCGCGACCCCCGCCGGGCTCAGCCACCTGAGGCCACGGCATCCGGAATCTAGAACGCGCGCAGATTCGCCTGAAGTCCGCCGTCGACGTACTCCTCGCGGAGGATGCCACGCCGACGCAGGATCGGCACGAGGTCATCGAGTACGCGATGCACGGTGACAGGGTGCAGGTCGCCCCACAGCAGGACGCCGTCGTTGCCCCACTCGCCGAGTTCTTCGATGCGGTCGGCGAACTCGTCGGCCGTCCCCACGAAGCCGGAGCCGTCGTTCAGGCGGCCCAAGCGTGCGTGCGCGGCGAGGATCGTGCGCAGGGGAGCGTCGTCGTCGTGCTTTCCGACGAGCCGCTTGATGCTGCCCTCCGACACGTGCTCGCCAAAGATCGACCGGTCGAGCGGCTTGTCGAGGTCGAGACCGGTGAGGTCGGTCTCGAGATCGCTCGACTGCTTGCGGGCGATGGCGACGAGCGCCTCGTCATCGGGGTGAGCGGATGCCGCGACCAGGCGGTCGGCTTCCTCCGGCGACGAGACGAGCACGGGCTGGATCGCGAAGAGGATCTTGATGTCTGCCGATGTGCGCCCGGCGGCCTCGGCTGCCGCGTGGATGCGGCCGCGGTAGGCCCGGATGCTCTGTTCGTCGAGAGGTGCGAGCGCGAGCTGCACGTCGGAGTTGTGCCCGGCGAACGACAGGCCGCGGCCGGATCCGCCGGGGGACACGATCGCGGGCGCGCCGTCGGTGAAGGGCACCGCGTTCAGCGGCCCGTCGAAGCCGAAGTGCTCTCCCCGGTGCCGCACCGCCTCGAGCTTCGTGCCGTCGGCATAGACACCCGTCTCTTCGTCGGCGACGAGAGCGCCCTCGCCCCAGCTGTTCCAGAGCTTCCGGATGCCGTCGAGCCACTCCTCCGCCCGGTCGTAGGCCGCATCGTGCCCGAGCTGCGGCGCGGTCGAGAAGTGGCGCGCGCTGCCGGTGTCGGTGACGACGTTCAGGCCGAGACGGTGGCCGCTCAGGTGCTGGAGCGTCGCGAACTGTCGAGCGGCGGTGTACGGCAGGTACGCGGCCGGGTTGACCGTCGGCACCACGCCCAAATGCTGCGTCGCCGCGAACAGGTACGGTGCGAGCAGCAGCGGGTCGTGCTTGGGCCCGCCGAAGGCGTGACGCACGCGCAGGTCGATCGTGTCGGCGCTGCCCAGCGAGGGCGCGTCTTCGATGATCAGCAGGTCGAAGCCGGCCTGCTCGAGCGTGCGGGCGGAGTCCTGGTAGAGGCCGGGCTCGGTCCAGCGGTGGTTCCAGCGCAGGTAGGGGTGGCCCCACCCGTGGGGGCCGAAGCCGCGCGCGAGGAACCAGCCGAAGTGCTGCAGCCGGCTCACAGCACGACCGTCTCGCGCTCGAGCACGGGGACGCGCACGAGCGCCTGTTCGAGGTCGGCGAGCAGGTCGTCGATGTCTTCGATGCCGATCGACAGGCGGATCGTGCCGGGGAAAACGCCCGCCCGCTCGCGCTCGGCGACGGTGCGGGCGGCGTGCGAGGTGCTCTGCGGGTGCAGCACGAGCGAGCGCACGTCGCCGAGGTGGGTCATGTGCGTGATGACCTCGACCGACTGCACGACGTGGCGCGCCGCCTCGAGACCGCCGCGCAGGGTGACGGTGAAGACCGACCCGAAGCCGCGCGTCAGGTAGCGCTCACCGAGACCGTGGTGGGGGTGCGAGTCGAGACCGATGTAGTCGACGCGCTCGACCTCGGGGCGCTGTTCGAGCCAGCGGGCGACGGCGAGGGCGTTCTGCGACTGCCGCTCGACGCGCAGGCTCAGGGTCTCGATGCCCTGGCCGATCAGGAAGGCGTTCAGCGGCGAGGGCGAGGGGCCGAACCGCGGCGCCACGCTCTCGCGGATGTACTGCCCGCGCGCGCGGGCGCCGTACTTCTCGGCGTAGCTCGCCCCGCCCAGACGGTCGGTCTGCACGAGGTGGGCAAAGCGGTGACCGGATGCCGCGGCGTCGAATCGACCGTCGTCGACGATGACACCGCCGAGCACGGCACCCTGACCCGCCAGGAACTTGCTCGCCGAGTGCACGACGACGGCGGCCCCGTGCTCGATCGGGCGAAGCAGGTACGGAGTGGTGAACGTGCTGTCGACGACGAGCGGGATGCCCTGCTCGGCGCCGATGGCCGCCACCGCGGCCACGTCGAGCACGTCGTTGCGGGCGTTCGAGAGCGTCTCGGCGAAGAGGGCCCGGGTCCGGGGCGTGATCGCGGCGCGCCAGGCGTCGAGGTCGTCGGTGTCGACGAAGGTCGTTTCGACGCCGAGGCGCGCGAGGTTGTCGAGCAGGAGGCCGCGCGTGCCCTCGTAGATGTGCTCCGACACGACGACGTGGTCGCCGGCTCCGGCGAGGGCGAGCAGCGCGACGGTGACGGCCGCCTGACCGCTCGAGACGAGCACGGCCTGGTCGCCGCCCTCGAGCGAGGCGAGACGCTCTTCGACCGCGTGCACTGTGGGGTTGCCGGTGCGGCTGTAGCCGAAGCCCGTGCCCTCGCCGAAGTGCGCGGCCGACTCGTCGAGGTCGCTGAACGTGAAGCCCGCCGTGAGGTAGATCGGGGTCGCGCGCGGGCTCGCCTGCGCGGTCGCCGCTCCTGCGTGGACCTGGCGAGTGGAGAAACCGGTGTCGGCGCCTGCGGCCATGGCGCACTCCTTCCTTCGGGTCGGCCCAGATTCGCACGCGCGGGCTCCGGGCGGCGAAACGTGCGTCGCTCTGTGACGCCGCCGACGCGGCATCCGCCACCCGTCCCCGGCGGCGGGGGTGTCGGACGCCGGTGGTATCGTGACGACGTGCGGATCGCTCGCCTCCTCCTTAGCGGCCGCGACGAGACCTTGTTCTAGGCCTCTCTCGTCGCGGAGTTCGTCGCGGGCCTCACACCCCCTTCCGAGGAGAAACGCAAACATGAGCACGATTCCCGAGAACCCTCGCACCCTGGCCGAGAAGGTCTGGGACGACCACCTCGTGGTCAAGGGCGAGAACGGTCAGCCCGACCTCATCTACATCGACCTCCACCTCGTGCACGAGGTGACGAGCCCTCAGGCCTTCGACGGCCTGCGCGCCGAGGGTCGCCCCGTGCGCCGGCTCGACCTGACGATCGCGACCGAAGACCACAACACCCCGACGCTCGACATCGACAAGCCGATCGCCGACCTCACCAGCCGCACGCAGATTGAGACGCTGCGCCGCAACGCCGACGAGTTCGGCGTGCGCATCCACTCGCTGGGCGACAAGGAGCAGGGCATCGTCCACGTGGTCGGCCCGCAGCTCGGCCTCACCATGCCGGGCATCACCGTCGTGTGCGGCGACTCGCACACCTCGACCCACGGCGCGTTCGGCGCGATGGCGTTCGGCATCGGCACCAGCGAGGTCGAGCACGTGCTCGCCACCCAGACCCTGCCGCTCAAGCCCTTCAAGACGATGGCGATCACCGTCGAGGGCGAGCTGAAGCCCGGCGTCACCGCGAAGGACATCATCCTCGCGATCATCGCCAAGATCGGTGCCAACGGCGGCCAGGGCTACGTGCTCGAGTTCCGCGGCAGCGCGATCCGCTCCCTCTCGATGGAGGGGCGCATGACGATGTGCAACATGTCGATCGAGGCCGGCGCCCGCGCGGGCATGATCGCCCCCGACGAGACGACCTTCGCCTATGTCAAGGACAAGCCCCACGCGCCGCGGGGCCAGGACTGGGACGACGCGGTCGCCTACTGGCGCACGCTGCCGAGCGACGAGGGCGCGGTCTACGACGCCGAGGTCTTCCTCGATGCGAACGAGCTCGAACCCTTCGTCACCTGGGGCACGAACCCGGGCCAGGGCGTCTCGCTGAGCGACGTCGTTCCGACCCCGGCCGACATCACCGACCCCAACGAGCGCGCCGCCGCCGAGCGGGCGCTCGAGTACATGGACCTGCAGGCCGGCACCCCGATGAAGGACATCCCAGTGGATGCCGTGTTCATGGGTTCCTGCACCAACAGCCGCATCGAAGACCTCCGCGCCTTCGCCTCGGTCATCGAGGGACGCACCAAGGCCGAGAACGTCCGCGTCATGGTCGTGCCGGGATCGGCGCGCGTGCGCCTCGAAGCCGAGGCCGAGGGCCTCGACAAGGTCTTCACCGACTTCGGCGCCGAATGGCGCTTCGCGGGGTGCTCGATGTGCCTGGGCATGAACCCCGACCAGCTGGCCCCGGGGGAGCGCTGCGCGTCGACCTCGAACCGTAACTTCGAAGGACGCCAGGGCAAGGGCGGGCGCACGCACCTCGTCTCGCCGCTGGTCGCCGCGGCCACGGCCGTGCGCGGAACGCTGTCGAGCCCGGCCGATCTGGACCCCGTTCCCACCGAGACCGTTTCGACCGGGGCGGAGGCCTGACATGGAGAAGTTCACTACGCACACCGGTGTCGCCGCGCCTCTGAAGCGCTCCGCCGTCGACACCGACCAGATCATCCCCGCGGTGTTCCTCAAGCGCGTCACCAAGACCGGCTTCGAAGACGCCCTGTTCTCGAACTGGCGCCAGGACCCCGGGTTCGTGCTCAACCAGGACGCCTACCGCTCGGCATCCGTCCTCGTCGCCGGCCCCGACTTCGGCACCGGATCCAGCCGCGAGCACGCCGTGTGGGCGCTGCGCGACTACGGGTTCCGCGTCGTGCTGAGCCCCAAGTTCGCCGACATCTTCCGCGGCAACTCGGGCAAGCAAGGCCTGGTGACGGGCGTGATCACCGAGGACGAGGTCGAGCAGATCTGGGCCGTCCTCGAGGCGAACCCGGGCATCGAGATGACCGTGGACCTTACCGCGAAGACCGCCACGGTCGGCGACCTCCAGCTCTCGTTCGAGATCGACGATTACACTAGGTGGCGGCTTCTCGAAGGGCTCGATGACATCGGGCTCACTCTGCGTGACGAAGACAAGATCACGCAGTTCGAGGCGCGCCGCGAGGCATGGCGGCCGCAGACCCTTCCGGTCCGCTGAGCCCGATCGACCCGATCGGGTCGATCTGCCGCCCCTCGTCCACGAAGTGAGGTCCACCCCCCATGAGCACACTCGTCACCGACTCCGGAGACCAGAACCCCGGACAGCCCGACTGGGAGGCGGCCGAAACTCTTTCGATCCGCGGCGGTCGGCCCCTGCGCGGGACCGTCGAGGTCAAGGGCGCGAAGAACCTGGTGACGAAGGCCATGGTGGCCGCGCTCCTGGGCGAGACCACGAGCACGCTCCGCGACGTGCCGATGATCAGCGACGTCAAGGTCGTCCGGTCGCTCCTCGAAGTGCACGGCGTCACCGTGACCGAGGGTGACGAGGAGGGCACGCTCCACCTCGACCCCTCGGGCGCGGTCGCCGCGCACTTCGAAGAGATCGACGCGCACGCGGGGGCCTCGCGCATCCCGATCCTGTTCTGCGGGCCGCTGCTGCACCTGCTCGGCGAGGCGCTCATCCCCGACCTGGGCGGATGCCGCATCGGCGATCGCCCGATCAACTTCCACATGGACGCCCTGCGCGCCTTCGGTGCCGTCGTCGACAAGAGCTACGAGGGCATCCGCATCACGGCCCCGAACGGCCTCCACGGCGCCAACATCACCCTGCCCTACCCGAGCGTCGGCGCGACCGAGCAGGTCCTGCTCACCGCCGTCCGCGCGAAGGGCGTCACCGAGCTGCGCAACGCCGCAATCGAGCCCGAGATCATGGATCTCATCGCCGTCCTGCAGAAGATGGGCGCGATCATCTCGTACGAGCCCAACCGCGTCATCTTCATCGAGGGCGTCGACAAGCTCGTCGGCTACGACCACCGCGCGATCTTCGACCGCAACGAAGCCGCCTCGTGGGCCTGCGCCGCGCTGGCCACCGACGGCGAGATCTTCGCCAAGGGCGCCCGCCAGCAGGACATGCTGACCTTCCTCAACGTCTTCCGCAAGGCCGGCGGCTGGTTCGACGTCCGTGAAGACGGCATCCTCTTCCGCCGCGGCGACGCCCTCAAGCCCGTCATGGTCGAGACCGACGTGCACCCCGGCTTCATGACCGACTGGCAGCAGCCGCTCATCGTCGCGCTGACGCAGGCCCCGGGCACCTCCACGGTGCACGAGACGGTCTACGAGAATCGTCTCGGCTTCACCGAGGCCCTCAACAAGATGGGCGCCGACATCGTCGTGCACCCCAAGGGCATCGCCAGCCCCGATCGTCGTGTTCCGCGTCGCTCGCTCGAGCAGGCCGCGGTCATCAACGGACCGACCCCCCTGCACGGCGCCGACGTCGAGGTCCCCGACCTGCGCGGTGGATACAGCTACGTCATCGCGGCCCTGGCCGCCGAGGGCGAGTCGACCGTGCGCAACATCGGCATCATCCGCCGTGGGTACGAGAAGTTCCTCGAGAAGCTGACCGCTCTCGACGCCGACTTCGACGTCGTGGGCTGATCCGTGGCCGCCTCGCCCGAGAAGACGAAGCCGAGCGCCTTCTGGCCGCTCGCGGCGATCATCGTGCCCATCACGGGCCTGTTCGCCCGGATCGAGATCCGCGGGGCCGAGAACCTCCCGAGCGAGGGCGCTTACGTCATCGCTCCGAACCACAACTCGGAGTTCGACCCGGTGATCGTGGCCGTCGCCGTCTGGCGGCTCGGTCGCGCCCCGCGGTTCATGGCCAAAGAGAGTCTGTTCAAGGTGCCCGTCCTCGGTGCGGCGCTCCGTGCCACCGGCATGGTCCCCGTGCCGCGGGCCTCGACCAGCGCGAACCAGTCGATGAAAGCGGCCGAGCAGATCGCCCGCGACGGCCGCGGCGTGATCGTGTACGCCGAGGGAACCCTCACGCGCGACCCCGACCTGTGGCCGATGCGCGGCAAGACCGGGGCGGTTCGCCTGGCCCTCGCCGCCGATCTGCCGCTCATCCCCATGGCGCAGTGGGGCGTGCAGCAGATCCTCCCGCGGTACGGGAAGCTGAAGTTCCCCCGCCGCTCGCACGTCATCGTCGAGTTCGGCCCCGCCATGGACATGAGCGCCTACGCCGCCACGCGCACCCAGCCGGTCACTCTGACGAAGGCCACTGACGCGATGATGAACGAGATCACCGCGATGCTCTCCGGCATCCGGGGTCTTCCCGCCCCCGCGGAGCGCTGGAACCCGTCGCAGCACGGGCAGAACGAGACGGGTCGCCTTGAGCCGTAAGAGCCCCGCGCCGGTCGCCGGACCGAAGGTCGCCGTCGTCGGCGCGGGCAGCTGGGGCACGACGTTCGGCAAGATCCTCGCCGACGGCGGAGCCTCGGTGGTCATGTGGGCGCGCCGCCCCGAGCTGGCCGCAGAGATCACCGAGTCCAAGCGCAACAGCCGCTACCTCTCGGGCATCAACCTGCCGCGGACCATGACGGCCACCACCGACCTCGCCGAGGCGCTGAACGGCGCGGAGCAGATCTTCCTGTCGGTGCCGAGCCAGTCGCTGCGTGAGAACCTCGCCGCCATCCGACCCCTCGTCGAGCGCACCGACGTCCCCCTCGTCTCGCTCATGAAGGGCGTCGAGAAGTCGACGGGCCTGCGCATGAGCCAGGTCATCGAGCAGGTGCTCGAGTGCGACCCGGCCCGCATCGCCGTGGCATCCGGTCCCAACCTCGCCCTCGAGATCGCGCGGGAGCAGCCGACGGCTGCGGTCATCAGCTCGCTGAGCCCCGAGACCGCGGAGGCCGTCGCCCGGCGGGCCCGCAACCGCTACTTCCGCTCGTTCGTGAACACCGACGTCATCGGCACGGAGTTCGGCGGGGTGCTGAAGAATCTCATCGCGGTGGCCATCGGCATCGTCGACGGCGTCGGCTACGGCGAGAACACGAAAGCCTCGATCATCACGCGCGGCCTCGTGGAGATGACCGACTTCGCCGTGGCGCAGGGCGCCCAGCCCGAGACCCTGCAGGGCCTCGCCGGCCTCGGCGACCTCATCGCGACGTGCCAGTCGCCGCTCAGCCGCAACAACACCGCCGGGCGCCTGCTCGGCCAGGGCTACGGCTACAAAGAGGTCGTGACCCAGATGCAGCAGACCGCGGAGGGCTTGGCATCCGTCGCGCCCGTCCTGCAACTCGCGAAGCAGGTCGGCGTCGACATGCCCATCGTGCAGCAGGTCAAGATGGTGCTGGACGGGACCATGGACCCGCGCGACATCGCACCGCACCTGACGACAGACGACGACCAGCCGCAGGGCGAGAGGACGCAGAATGACCAAACCGGTGGTGGTGGTGCTCTTCGGCGGGCGCTCCAGCGAGCATTCGATCAGTTCCGCCACGGCGGGCGGGGTGCTGCGGGCGATCGACCGTGACCGCTTCCGGGTCATCCCGGTCGGCATCACCCGCGACGGCGCCTTCGTTCTCGAAGACGACGATCCCGACAAGTTCGCGTTGATCCCCGACGCGCTACCCGAGGTGCGCGACAACGGCACGCGCGTTCGCCTGCCCGAATCGACGCTCTCGCGCGAGTGGACGGTGACGGATGCCGAGGGCACCCGCTCGCTCGGAGACGTCGACGTCGTCCTGCCGATCCTGCACGGCCGCTTCGGTGAGGACGGCACGGTGCAGGGGCTGCTCGAGCTGCTCGGCATCGCGTACGCCGGCGGCGGAGTGCTCATGTCGGCGATCGGCATGAACAAACACGTGACCAAGCAGGTGCTGCGCGCCGCGAACGTGCCCGTGGTGCCGTGGGTCGCGGTGACCCGCGCCGATCTCGCGCGCGACCGCTCGCTGTGGGAGCGCCGCATCCACGCGCTCGACCTGCCCGTGTTCGTCAAGCCGAACGAGGCCGGCTCCAGCGTCGGCGTCACGAAGGTGTCCCAGTGGGACGACCTCGACGCCGCTCTCGACACCGCGTTCGCCGAAGACGGCCTGGTGCTGGTCGAGAAGGCGATCGTCGGTCGCGAGGTGGAGTGCGGCGTGCTCCCCGGGCGCGACGGCGGACCGGTGCGCGTCAGCGTCGCCGGCGAGATCGTCGTGACGGGACGCGAGTTCTACGACTTCGAGGCGAAGTACCTCGGGGCGGCGGGCGTCGAGCTCGTGTGCCCCGCAGACCTGCGCGACGGTGAGCTCGCCGAGATGCAGCGGATCGCCGCTCAGGCGTTCGAGGCGATCGGTGGCCAGGGCCTCGCGCGCGTCGACTTCTTCTACACCGGCACCGAGTTCTACGTGAACGAGGTCAACACCATGCCCGGGTTCACGCCGATCTCGATGTTCCCGACCTGCTGGATCGCCTCGGGCCTGTCCTACCCCGACCTCATCAGCGACCTGCTCGACGCGGCCCTCGCGAAGGCCTGAGTCGCGGCCCGGCGCGCCGTGCGCAACGGCGGGCCGGGCCGGCGGCGCGCCGTCGCCGGGGTCGGTGACGCCGGTGTGTCGGGAAGAGTCCCGCGGTTGTGCACGCGGGGTCGGACGCGGCGCGCGCTACGGCGTCGGGCTCGGCGAGGGCGCGACGTCGGACGCCGAGGTGCACACGGCGCCCGTCGACGGCAGGTACTGGCTGATCAGCGGTCCGAGGGCCTGGGCCACATCGGCGCTGCTGGCCTCTTTGTAGTCCAGGTAGACCTGGACCGCGGGGCTGCGCCCGAACGTCGTCAGCGTGTACCGGTTGTCGGCCGCCTGCGACTCGTCGACCAGCCAGTCCACGCCGTTGAACGGGCGACACGGCAGGGTGGACGGGCCGGGCGTCTCGAGCCCGCACGTCATGAGGATCGCGGCGGGATCTCCCCACGCACCGGTCGACTGCGCGTCGGTCCAGCGGCGGTTCTGCCCCGAGATTGTCTGGGGCAGTCGCGAGGTGATCTCGGCGCACGCCGGGTCGTTCGCGTCCTTGGCCGGCTGCATCGCGACCGTGGTGCTGCACGCCGCGAGCCCGGGGAGGAGGGCGGCGGCGGCAAGGAGCGCGAGGAGGCGGGAGGAGCGGGGCACCCCTCCAGGCTAATAGCGTGGGGGAGTGACCGACGCCGAGACCACCCGTGCAACCACTGTGCGCGAGCTGTCCGAGGGACAGATCCTGCGCGGCATCCTGGACCGTCTTCCGCCGTCGACCGCCCCGGTCGGGCCCGGTGACGATGCCGCTGTGCTGTCTGTTCCCGACGGGCGGGTCGTCGCGACGACCGACACGCTCGTGCACGGGCCCGACTTCCGGCTGGCGTGGTCGTCGCCGTTCGATCTCGGCTTCAAGTCCGCGGCGGTGAACCTCGCCGATGTCGCCGCGATGGGTGCGCGCCCCATCGCTCTGCTCGTCGCGCTCGCGATGCCCGACGACACTCCCGTCTCGTTCGTCCGCTGGTTCGCCGACGGCCTCGCGGCGGCCTGCGCCGAACTGGCACCGGACTGCGCGGTCGAGGGCGGCGACCTCACGGTCTCGGACACCCTGACCATCGCCGTGACGGCCCTGGGGAGCCTCGACGGCCGCGATCCCGTGCGTCGCTCCGGTGCCCGCGTCGGAGACGGCGTCTACGTGATCGGCGAGCTCGGCGAGGCCGCGCGGGGACTCGAGGTGCTCTTCGCGCGGTTCCGGGATGCCGACGGCACTCCCGTCGTGATCACGTCCGAGGCCCGGGCGGCGCTCGGTGCCGACGACGCGCGCGGACTGGCTCGCCAGCTCACGCCGCGACCGCCGATCGCGGAGGCTTTGCGGGCCGCGGATGCGGGGGCCACCGCGATGATGGACATCTCCGATGGGCTCGTCCTCGACGCCACGCGCCTGGCCGATGCCTCGGGGGTCACGATCGCGCTCGACTCCGCGACCCTCGGCGACGACCCCGACCGCGCGCTCGGCGGGGGAGAGGACCATGGGTTCCTCGTGACGTTCGCTGCCGAAGCGGACCCGCTGGGCCGTCGTGTGGGAACGGTCGTGGCGCGCGGGAGCGAAGCCGTCACCGTCGACGATCATCCCTGGTCGGGCCGGGGCGGCTGGGATCCCTACCGCGACTGGGACGCCGGTCGCGGCTGAGGGATCAGACGCTTCGCGGTCGTCCCCACCACATCGTGGTGTCGCCGTAGGCGCGGTCGCGCTCGGCCTCGAGTCCGGCGGCGGCCCACTCGGGGGCGGCGGATCGCTTCGCCCGCTCGACGATCACCGTGGCGTCGGGGTGCAGGCTCGGCGCGAGCGCGACGAGCGCTTTCGTGAGCTCGTCGTCGGCGAGGTCGTAGGGCGGATCGAGGAAGACGAGGTCCCATTCGAGGGTGGATGCCGAGAGGAACGTCGTGACGTTCGCCTTGTGCACGCGCGCGGGGGCGGTGACGCCGGCCGTCTTCACCCGTTCGGCGTTCTTGCGGATGAGGGCAGCGGCGGGTGCCGACAGCTCGACGAGGTCCGCGGAGGCGGCGCCGCGGCTGAGGCTCTCGAGCCCCAGGGCGCCGGAGCCCGCGAACAGATCGGCCACGCGTGCGTCGTCGAGCAGGCCCGCGGACTCGAGCGCTCCGAAGAGCGACTCGCGGACGCGGTCGCTCGTGGGGCGGGTGCCCTTGGGGGGCACATCGAGGACCGTGCCGCCGGCCCGGCCCGAGATGATGCGCGTCACCTCTCCAGCCTAGGGTCCTCGGTGCGGCGGTCGCGTGCGCGCGAGCGAACGGCGATGTCCGGGGGCCTGCCTAGACTCGGAGTATGCCCGGATTCTCGCTCGCGTCGCGCCTGGACGGCGCCATCGGCGGCAAGACCGCGACGGCATTCGAGAAGGCGTTCGGCGTGAAGACGGTGGGCGAGCTGCTCGAGCACTACCCCCGCCGCTACGCCCGTCGGGGTGAGCTCACGCCCATCGATTCCCTCCCGCTCGGCGAGCCGGTCACGATCGTCGCCGAGGTGGTCAGCGCGAACGAGCGTCGCATGCAGAACCGCCGCGGCTCGCTGCTCGAAGTCGTCATCAGCGACGGAGACGGGCGCATGTCGCTCACCTTCTTCAACCAGCCCTGGCGCTTGAAAGACCTGACTCCGGGGCGCCGCGGCATCTTCTCGGGCAAGGTCGGCGAGTACCGCCGCCAGACGCAGCTGACGAACCCCGACTACGAGCTGTTCGACGACATCGCCGAGGCTCGCGCCGAGGCCGAGGTGACGGCGAAGCGGCCCATCCCGATCTATCCCGCGACGAGCTCGATCCCCAGCACTCTCGTGCAGAAGACGATCTCGCTCGTGCTCGACGGACTCGGAGAGGTCGAGGACCCTCTGCCCGACGACCTGCGAGCTCGCCGCGGTCTCCTCCCGGCGCGCGCGGCGTTCGAGCAGATCCATCGCCCCGAGACCGATGACGACATCCCGCCCGCGATCGCGACCCTGCGCATGCACGAGGCCTTCGTGCTGCAGACCGCCCTGCTCCAGCAGCGGCAGTTCGTGCGGGCTCTGTCGGCGACCAAGCGGCCGGCGGCGCCCGGTGGTCTGCTCGAGCGCTTCGACGCGATCCTTCCTTTCGAGCTGACCGCCGACCAGCAGAGCGTCGGCGCTCAACTCGAGGCCGACCTCGTCGCCGACTGGCCCATGAACCGTCTGGTGCAGGGCGAGGTGGGATCGGGCAAGACGCTGGTGGCGTTGCGCGCGATGCTGCAGGTCGCCGAATCCGGCGGGCAGTCCGCCCTCATCGCCCCGACCGAGGTGCTGGCCGGTCAGCACCTGCGCTCGATCGCCCGCATGCTCGGTCCCGAGCTCGCCCCCGAGGTCATGCCGACCCTGCTCACCGGGCAGATGCCGGCGGCAGAGCGTCGCCGCGCAGCCCTGCGGGTCGCCTCAGGCCAGGCGCGCATCGTCGTGGGCACTCACGCGCTCCTGAGCGCGACCACCACCTTCGCCGACCTCGGCTTCGTCGTCGTCGACGAGCAGCACCGTTTCGGCGTCGACCAGCGCGAGGCGCTGCGCGCCAAAGGCAGTTCTCCGCACACGCTCGTGCTGACGGCGACCCCCATCCCGCGCACCGTCGCCATGACCGTGTTCGGCGACCTCGACGTCTCGACCATCCGCACCATGCCGGCCGGGCGAGCCGGCATCCAGTCGTTCGTCGCTCCGCTCGCCGAGAAGCCCGCCTGGTTCGCCCGCGTGTGGGATCGCATCGCCGAAGAGGTCGCCCTCGGGCGCCAGGCGTTCGTGGTGTGCGCCGCTATCGACTCCGACCAGCTCACCGCCGACGAGAAGACCGACGAACCGGCGGACGCACCGGCCGCCGCCGCCGAGGGCGCCCGCACGCGGTGGGGTGTCGTGCAGGTCGAGGCGTTGCTGTCGCGATTGCCGACGTTTAGCGGCATCCGCGTGCAGATCCTCCACGGCAAGATGCCCTCCGACGAGAAAGACGCCGTGATGCAGGCCTTCGCGCGCGGAGACATCGACGTTCTCGTCGCCACCACGGTGATCGAGGTCGGCGTCGACGTGCCCAACGCCTCCACGATGGTCATCCTCGAAGCCGATCGCTTCGGCGTCTCGCAGCTGCATCAGCTGCGCGGACGCGTCGGGCGAGGGGGGCTCCCGGGCCTCTGCCTGCTGGTGACCGAAGCCTCGCCCGGAACCTCGGCGCGCTCACGCGTCGAGGCGGTGGCAGCGACCCTCGACGGCTTCGCCTTGGCCGAGGTCGACCTCGACCTGCGCGGAGAGGGCGACGTGCTCGGCGGCGCGCAGTCGGGAGCGCGTTCGTCGCTGCGTCTGCTGCGAGTGGTCACCGACGCCGACCTCATCACCGAGGCCCGCGCTGAGGGCGAGAGACTTCTCGCCGACGATCCGGCTCTGCGCCGGCATCCCGGGCTCGCCGCCGCCCTCGATCGCCGTGTCGGAGTCGAGGAGCGCGCTGCCCTGGCGAAGTCCTGACCGTCGGGTCGCTGCCCCGGTCGCATCGGTAGGCTGGCGGCATGAACCCCCGGATCGCCGTCGTTCCCGGCTCGTTCGACCCCCCCACGCTCGGTCACCTCGATGTGATCCGGCGCGCGGCGGGTCTCTTCGACCAGCTGCATGTGCTCGTGGTCCACAACCCGGGCAAAGAGGCGATGCTCCCCATCGCTCAGCGGCAGAGTCTGCTCGAGCAGTCGATCGCCGAGGCGGGCGTCGACGGCGACGTCATCGTCGCCGCGTGGAGCATGGGCCTGCTCGTGGACTACTGCACCGAGGTGGGAGCGAAGGTGCTCGTGAAGGGCATCCGGTCGCAGGTCGACGTGGCGTACGAGACGCCCATGGCGATCGTGAACCGCGACCTCGCCCACGTCGAGACGGTCTTCCTGCTCCCCGATCCCTCTCATGCGCTGGTCTCGAGCTCGCTCGTGCGTCAGGTGGCGGGTCTCGGTGGCGATGTCTCGCCGTACGTCCCGCCCGCGGTGGCGCGGTTCCTCGACACCGGCGCTCGCGGCATCTGACTCGCTCGGGCCTCGGTCAGGCGACCGCACGGCCGCGCCGACGGGCGACGCCCGGCCCCCGCCCAGGAGCGCACGGGTAGCATTGACGACCGTGAGAACTCGCCGACCCGGACCTTTCCAGCTCCCCGTACGCGACATCGAGCGCCACCCGGGCGAGATGCGCGAACACACGCTCGACCTGCCCACCCCCGAGAAGTGGGGCGAGGGACTGCTCGCGATCCCCGAGGGCGAGATCCTCGAGCTCGACGTGCGTCTCGAGTCCGTGCACGAGGGCATTCTCGTCTCGGGCACCGTCGACACCACTGCCGTCGGAGTGTGCGGACGCTGCTTGATCGACATCGCCGAGCCTGTCGAAGTCGAGTTCCAGGAACTTTTCGCGTATCCTGGGGACGAAGCGAACGACTTCGACGTTCAAGACGACCACGTGGATCTTGAAAATCTGGTCCGGGATGCCATTGTCCTTTCGCTTCCGTTCCAGCCGGTGTGTCAGCCGGACTGCCCCGGGCTCGACCCGAACACGGGCGAGAGGCTGACGGAAAGCCCCGGCACCACGGAGCAGACGCCTGTCGATCCTCGATGGGCTGCGCTCCAGCAGTACACCCCAGACGACGGCGATGCGCCCCGCGCCGCCCCCAAGACAGAGAAGAGCTAGTCATGGCAGGTAACCCCCCGAAGCGGAAGGTCTCCCGCTCCAACACCCGCTCGCGTCGTGCGCAGTGGAAGGCTGAAGCCCCCGCGCTGGTCAAGACCATCGAGAACGGCAAGGTCGTCTACAGCCGCCCCCACCAGGCGAAGGTCGTCACCGACTCGCAGGGCACCGAGCTCTTCCTCGAGTACAAGGGCCGCAAGGTCGCCGACGTCTGATCGGCGATTCGTGACGCGTAACAACGTCGAGCGCGCAGCGCTCACCGAGAAGCTCGGGGTCGAGATCGACCCCGAGCTTCTTTCTCTTGCTCTGACCCACCGTTCGTTCGCGTACGAGAACGGCGGCATTCCGCACAACGAGCGCCTCGAGTTCCTCGGCGACTCCGTGCTCGGCCAGGCCGTCACGGTCCGGCTGTTCACGCGGCATCCCGATCTCGACGAGGGAAGCCTCGCCAAGCGGCGCGCGAGCGTCGTGTCGACGGTCGCGTTGGCCGAGGTCGCCCGCACGATCGGACTCGGCGACCACGTGCGGCTGGGTCGCGGCGAGATCCTCACCGGTGGGCGCGACAAGGACTCGATCCTCGCCGACACCATGGAGGCGCTGATCGGCGCGACCTTCCTGTCGGCCGGCCCCGACGCGGCGACCGGCATGGTGCTGCGCCTGGTCGAACCGCTTCTCGCGGACCCCGAGCGGTACGGCGCGGCGATGGACCCGAAGACGAGCCTGCAAGAGATCGCGGCCCGACTCGGTCTCGCGGCTCCTGTCTACACGGTCGAGGCGACCGGGCCCGATCACGACCGCCGGTTCACCGCCACCGTCACCACGGGCGACGTCGTGACCACGGGCGTCGGCTCCAGTAAGAAGCACGCCGAGATGGCTGCGGCTCTCACCGCGTGGCGCGAGCTCGACGCGCGTGCCTGAGCTTCCCGAGGTCGAGGTCGTCCGCGCCGGTCTCGAACCCGCCGTCACGGGCGCCCTCATCTCGTCTGTCGATGTGCGCGACGACCGCGCGCTGACCCGTCACACCGGGGGAGCCGCGCACTTCGAGGCGGAGCTGACCGGCCGACGCATCGCGTCCGCCGTGCGCAGAGGCAAATTCCTGTGGATGCCGGTGGCCGACGACGAGGCCATCGTCACCCATCTGGGAATGAGCGGCCAGATGCTCCTCCGTGCCCCCGGAGCGCCGGAGGAGCGACACGAGCGCATCCGCATCGAGCTGGAGCACCCGGTGCACGGGCCACTGTCGGTCGTGTTCGCCGATCAACGCACGTTCGGTTCGCTCGCGATCGACAGCCTGGTCGACACGCCCGACGGCGCTGCCGGCGGCCGCGGCTCGGATCTCGCCCGCGTACCGACGCAGGTCGCGCACATCGGCCGCGATCCCCTCGACCCCGCATTCGACGCCGTACGATTCCGCGCGCGATTGGCGCGTACCTCCTCGGGGATCAAACGCGTGTTGCTGGATCAGACGGCGGCGAGCGGCATCGGCAACATCTACGCCGACGAATCGCTGTGGGCTGCGCGCATCCACCCCGAGACCACGGCATCCGATCTTCCGACGCGCGCGGTGAACCGCCTGCTCGCCGAAGTGCAGGCGGTGCTCGAGAAGGCCCTCGCCGAGGGCGGAACGAGCTTCGACGCCCAGTACGTCAACGTCAACGGGCAGGCCGGCTACTTCGCGCACTCGCTCAATGCGTACGGGCGCACCGGCCAGCCGTGTCCGCGGTGCGGGCGACCGATCGTGCGCGTGTCGTTCATGAACCGGTCGAGCCACTTCTGCCCGCACTGCCAGAAGCGGCGTTGAGAGTAGAGGCGTCATGTGGTTCTCGCGTGCACGTTCCGATACCTCACGGCTCGCGAGGGACATCCGCCCCGCGCAGCAGAACGCGTGACCTCCGGCACCCTACGATGAAGGGATCGCTGGGGGCGGCGAGACGGGAGACCTTTTCCGCGGCGTCCGGCACGGCAATGGTCGAGGGACGGGGTGCGAGTTGACGCGTTACCGAAGAGGGATCATCGCGGTCGTCGTCGCCGCAGGAATGGTCGGACTGACGAGCTGCGGCCCGTCTCGGGCTGACCTCATTCCGCACGACGCTCCCAGCGGTGGCCAGACGCTCAGCGAGGCGCGGTCCGCCATCGCACGGATCCCGGGTCTGACCGTCGACTTCCAGGGTGGGGAACGCCCGAACATCAAGGGAAACACCGGCTACGACATCGCGGTCACGGTCGATCCCGGTTATCGGATCGTCGATGGTCCCGCGCTGGTCACCTTCCTGACCGAATCGGCGTGGTCGGTGCGAAACGGATACCTGCCCAACGCCCAGATATCTCTGACGGTGACGGACGACCCCGCGAACGGTTTCGACGTCGCGAAGGCGGCCGCTGCGGCGGAGTGGATCGAACCGAGAGACCCTGTTCCGGAATCGGAGGGCTTCACCGTGGCCAACGTCGACACTGTCGAGGGATCGCCTGCCCGCGTACGGTTGGGCGATTGGCCGGGCGAGGTGCCGGCCGTCCCGACCGGGGTCACCGCCGCGCGATGACAGCGCCCCTCCACTGCGTCACAGCACCTTCTTCCACACCCCTTCGTACGAGATCGGTGCGAAGCCGATGGCCTCGTTGATCGAGAGCATGGGGCGGTTCTCCTCGGCGTTGTAGGTCAGCACGCGGGGCGACCGGGGAGCGACGTCGTTCCAGGCCAGGAGCCCGGCGCACTTCACGAGCATTCCGAGCCGGTGGCCTCGGTGCGACGCGACGACGAGGGTGTCCTCCTGGCTGGTCGCCGCGGTGCGGTCCTTGCCGATGACCAACTCGTTGAAGGCCGCGAGCTCGCCGGTGTCGACGTGCTGGGCGGCGGTGACGAGCATGTGCCGCCCCGCGTCGGTGTAACCCGCTTCGTAGCGGCGGACGCGAGCGGCATCCCAGACCTCCTCGTCGAACTCGAGGTCCGCCGAGGGGGCGTCCGTCACCATGCGGGACTTCATCCACGCGAAGGAGTCGACGAACTCGTCGGGAGTGGGGAGCGCCCACTGAACGATCCGGTACCCGACGGCCGCCCGCTCCGCCTCGGCGAGAAGTTCCTCGAGACGCGGTCGTGCCCCGGCGAGATCGAGCGCGCTCACCCGCACGATCTGCTCGAGCGAGAATCCGGATGCAAGGAGGAACCGCGCCGCTCGATCCCGGGGAATCGAGCCGAACCCCGTCGGCGCCTCGAGGCGCGGTCCATCAGCGGCGGGGTGCTCGGCCCACGACTGCAGGACGGTACGCCCGTGCTCGCGCGCGATGCTCTCGATGAGCGCGTAGGCGGCGCGCCCGATTCCGTGCCCCCACGCGGAGCGGCGCAATTCGATGAGCCAGAACCCGGTGCGGGCGCCTTCCTCCTGCGGGAAGTCGAGACCCACGCGCCCGACGACCTCGCCGTGGTGAACGGCGATCCACGCGAATCGCTTCATCTCGGGTCGGGGGTGGTAGAGCGGGAGGAGTTCGTCGGCGGGCATCGACGAGTCGTCGTGGCCCGAGATCTCGGAGGAGATCAGGTTGCGGAGGCGGACCATCTCGCGGAAGTCCGTGGCATCCGGAGCATCGATCCGGGAGGGGATGTGAAGAGGGCGCAGCTCGAGGCCGGCGGGGAGGGAAGTCACTGGAAGGTCTTTCGTCGGATGAGAAGAGGGTGGGGGTGGGGTCGACCCGAAGGCCGACCCCACCGGGATCAGAACGGCGGGCGGCTGAACGCCGCGGCGCTCTGCCAGGCCTGCTCGCGGCGGGCGCGCTCGGCGGCCGCGTCGCGGGCTCGAAGAGCCTCGACTGCTCGGGTGTCGAGGGCGCGGGCTCTGTTGGCATGCCGGTTCAGCAGCCAGAGACCCAGACGCAGCGACAGGCGGTCGAGCAGACCCAGCGGCCGGTACGCCGTCGTGTCGAACGTGATCGTCGAGGGGGTGGGCAGGGGGGAAGGCGCGGCCGAGGAGTGCTGCGGCGCGCGCGTGAACAGGGCGTTCATGCGGAAGCTCCGTAAGAAGATCTAGCGGGGGAGAGACGCGTCGAGCAGACAGCTCACGCGGGGGCGGACGCAGAGGGTCCGGGTGGCCGACGTCGAGAAGACGGGGCTCACGAGAAGCGGAGACGACGAGGCGTCTCGACGCGACGAACTAGCCCTGACGAGGGGGCATGCCGACGGCGGTGGTCACTCCCGTGGCGTATGCGGAGAGCACGGGGACGGCGGTGAAGCCTGGGGCGGTGAAGCCGGTCGTGGTGCGAATCATGGAAGTAACCTCCTTTCGACGTCGGTTGCGACCTCAGACGCTAGCGAAGGCTGTCAGCGAATGTCAAGCTCTCGCTCAGATTCGGATGGACGCCGGGCGCGTCGAACTCCGCGCACCGGCCCGCCGCCGCGGAATCCCGCGGTTTCTCGGCTACCGTGAACACGCGGGTCGATCGAGCGGAAGGCGGGTGACATGCACCTGAAGAGCGTGACGCTCAAGGGCTTCAAGTCGTTCGCCCAGTCGACCACCTTCGCGCTCGAGCCGGGGGTGACGTGCATCGTCGGTCCGAACGGCTCGGGCAAGTCCAACGTCGTCGATGCGCTCGCCTGGGTCATGGGGGAGCAGGGGGCGAAGACCCTCCGCGGCGGCAAGATGGAGGACGTCATCTTCGCCGGCACGTCGACGCGAGGCCCCCTGGGTCGCGCCGAGGTGCAGCTCACCATCGACAACGCCGATGGGGCCCTTCCGATCGACTACAGCGAGGTGACGATCAGCCGCACGCTGTTCCGCACCGGCGCGAGCGAGTACGCGATCAACGGGCAGACGTGTCGACTTCTCGACGTGCAGGAACTCCTCAGCGACTCCGGCCTCGGCCGCGAGATGCACGTCATCATCGGGCAGGGACGCCTCGACACCGTGCTCCAGGCGTCGGCGGAAGACCGGCGAGGCTTCATCGAAGAGGCCGCGGGCATCTTGAAGCACCGCCGCCGCAAAGAAAAGACCGTCCGCAAGCTCGAGGCGATGGAGACGAACCTCACGCGCTTGAGCGACCTGGCAGGCGAGCTGCGTCGGCAGCTGAAGCCACTGGGCAAGCAGGCCGAGATCGCTCGCGAAGCCGCCACGATCGCCGCCGTGGTCCGAGACGCGAAAGCGCGACTGTACGCCGACGAGCTCGTCCGTCTGCGCGCCGAACTGGCTGACGCCGCACGCGCCGAGAGCGAGCGCCACACCGAACGCCTGGGCCTGCAGGAGCAGTCCGAGGGACTCCGCGGACGAGTGGAGCGCCTCGAACACGACCAGCGTTCGGACGCCGTCGATCGTGCGCGCAGCGTTGCCTTCGCCCTCGAGCAGGTGCAGGAGCGACTCCGCGGGCTCTATACGCTCGCGGGCCAACGACTGACACTCCTCGGCGACGACGAGACCGACGGAGCCGGGTTCTCGCCCACCGTCACCCAGTCGATGATCGACGACGTCCGCGCCGAGATCGACGAGATCGCGGCGGGCCTCGGAGATGCGCAGGATGCCGCGGCTGAGGCGGCACGCGCCGTGACGCGCGCCCGCAGCGACCTCGACTCGCTCGACGTCGACATCGCCGCGCAGAGCGCCCTCGTGTCGGAGCACGACATGAAGATCACGAGCCTGCGGGGCGCGGCGGACGCCGCGAACTCCGCCCTCGCCGCCGTGCGCGCCGGGGTCGAACGCCAACAGCGGGCGCTCGACGCCGCTCTCGTTCGACGGGCCGAGGCGGAGAAAGCGCGAGCCGAGCTCGACCCCGACGTCGTTCCCGAAGCCTCTACCGCCGAGCACGCGGCCGCCTACGAGCGCGCGCAGCGCGACGCGAACGACGTCGAGGCGCGAGTCGCCGCACTCCGCGAACGGCTTCACGCGGCCGAGCGAGAGCGCGACGCGCTCACGGCCCAGACCACGGCGCTCGGCCGTGCTCTGGATGTCCGCAACGCGGCCGCCGACCTGATCGCGGCCGGGGGTGCCGGCATCCGGGGTCTGGTCGGCGACGACGTGAAGGTCAGAGCGGGGTACGAGGCGGCGGTGGCCGCGGTGCTGGGCACCCTCGCCGAGGGACTGCTCGTCGACGACGCGGTGTCCGCCTTCAGCGCCGCGCACACCGCGGCCGAGGCCGATCTGGGTCTGGTCGAGATCGTCTTGGCAGACGCCCCCGGGCCGGATTCGTCCGGGCCCGTGCTCAAGAGCGCGATCGCCGCGGCGGATGTCGTGACGGCGTCGGCCGGGGTGCTCGGCATCCTGTCTCGCGTTCTCATCGTCGACGATCTCGACGCCGCGCGCGCGGCGCAGTCGAACCTCGCGAACGACGTGACGGTGGTCACGCGCGCCGGCGAAGTCGTGACCGCGCGGACCGTCCGCGCCGGCTCGGGATCGGGGCGCTCACGCCTCGAACTCGCCGCCGAGAGGGATGCCGCCGCCGAGCGACTCGACGAGATCGTCGTGATCGCCGACTCGCTCCGCGAGGCGCTGGCCGACGAGCAACGCGCCCAGGTCGATGCGCGTCAGCGCACGAAAGACGCACTCTCGACGCTGCGCGCCCACGACGCGGCCCTCGCGGCCCACGCCGAGAAGGTCAACCGGGTGACCGTACGCCACGAGGCGGTGGTCGCCGAGTGCGATCGCCTGGCCGCGGGTCTTGCGCAGACCGAGACGGCTGTCGCCGAGGCCGAGGAGGCGGCGCGCCGCGCCGACGAGACCCTCACCCGCGCGCTCGAGGCGCCGCGTCCCCTGCTCGACGCGTCGGCCCGCGAAGGTCTCGCGGCCGAGGTCGACGCCGCGCGGGAGGGCGAGATGCGCGCACGGCTCGACATCGAGACGCTGAAGGAGCGTGTTCGCGCGGGGGAGGCCCGTATCGTCCAGCTCGAACAGCAGCGCGAGCGCGAGCGCTCCGCGGCCGCGGAAGCCGCACGGCGTGCGGTGCTGCGTCGCGCGCAGCGAGAGATCGCCGCCGAGGTCGCAGGTCACCTCCCGGCCCTGCTCGACTCGGTGGACCGCTCGGTCAGCCAGGCGCGTGTCGAGCTCGCGGCCGCGGAATCCGCCCGCACGGCGATCACCGCAGAGCTCGCGCGGGCGCGCGCCGACGAAGCCCTCGTGCGCGAGCGTCTCGCGCGGTTGACCGAGAGCGTGCACGGGCTCGAACTTCAGATGCACGAGAAGAAGCTGCACGTGACGGGGCTGCTCGAACGCGTCCAGTCCGAACTCGCCCTCGACGAGAACATTCTCGTTTCGGAATACGGTCCCGACCAGCCGATCCCCGCCGAAAACACCGAGGCGGGGGTCCCGTTCGAGCGGGCCGCGCAGAAGCGCAGGCTGCAGGATGCCGAGCGCAAGCTCTCACAACTCGGCAGGGTGAACCCGCTGGCGCTCGAGGAGTTCGCCGCTCTCGAACAGCGGCACGCCTTCCTCACCGAGCAACTGGCGGATCTGCAGCAGACCCGCGCGGATCTGCAGACGATCATTGCCGACCTCGACGAGCGCATGCAGACGATCTTCGTCGCGGCCTTCGAGGACACGCGGGCCGCCTTTACCGAGATCTTCCCGATCCTCTTCCCCGGAGGCGCGGGGAGCATCTCGCTCACCGACCCCGACCACCCGCTGACGACCGGCATCGAGGTGGCGGTGCGTCCGGTGGGCAAGAAGATCGAGCGGC
The DNA here is from genome assembly GCF_001421275.1 of Microbacterium sp. Leaf203. NCBI lineage: Bacteria > Bacillati > Actinomycetota > Actinomycetes > Micrococcales > Microbacteriaceae > Microbacterium > Microbacterium sp. Leaf203. Next base: position 252,610 of record NZ_LMKF01000031.1, read on the forward strand.
TGTCACTGCTGTCGGGCGGGGAACGCTCGCTCGCCGCCGTGGCCTTCCTCACGTCGATCTTCACGGCGCGACCGAGCCCCTTCTACATCCTCGACGAAGTGGAGGCGGCACTCGACGACGCGAACCTCGGCCGCCTGCTCGGGGTGTTCGAGAAGCTCCGCGCGAGCAGCCAGCTCATCGTCATCACACACCAGAAGCGCACGATGGAGATCGCCGACGCGCTGTACGGGGTGTCGATGCGTCAGGACGGGGTCTCAGCCGTCGTCGGTCAGCGTGTCGGCGATCGCGCCGCCGCCGGCGCCGAGGCGACTCCCGCGGCATCCGTCGACGCCGCCCGTGACGAAGCCACCCCCGTAAGCTGAAGCAATGGCTGAGAACTCCTGGTCGCTGGGCCGCGCGCTGCGCGGACTGTTCGTCAAACCCACGATCGACGAGACCACGTGGGACGACCTCGAGACCGCTCTGCTGACGGCCGACTTCGGCCCCGACGTGACCGAGCGCCTCGTCGACGAACTCCGCGAGAAGGTCGAGCGCTTCCGCACGACCGACCCGCGCGACCTGCAGCGCATGCTCCGCGAGACGCTCGAGGAGCACTTCGCGAAGTTCGACACGACGCTGCGGCTCACCGAGCGCCCCGCGGTGGTCCTGGTCGTCGGCGTCAACGGCGTCGGCAAGACCACCACGATCGGCAAATTCGCGAAGTTCCTGCAGCGCTACGGCCGCACCGTCACGGTCGGGGCCGCCGATACGTTCCGCGCCGCCGCCGTCGATCAGCTGGCGACCTGGGCCGAGCGCGGGGGAGCGACGATCGTCCGCCCCCAGCACGAGGGTCAGGACCCGGCATCCGTCGCCTTCCAGACCGTCGCCCACGCCAAGGAGACCGGCACCGAGATCGTCCTCGTCGACACCGCCGGCCGCCTGCACACCAAGGGCGGCCTCATGGACGAGCTCGGAAAGATCAAGCGCGTCATCGAGAAGCAGGCGCCCATCAGCGAGGTGCTGCTCGTGCTCGACGCGACGACCGGTCAGAACGGCCTCATGCAGGCCCAGGCCTTCCTCGACAGCGCCGGGGTCACGGGACTGGTGCTCACCAAGCTCGACGGTTCCGCGAAGGGCGGCTTCGTCCTCGCGGTGCAGGAGCGCACCGGCATCCCGGTGAAGCTCCTCGGCCAGGGCGAGGGCATCAACGACCTCACCGGTTTCACCCCGCACGTCTTCGCGGCCTCGCTCGTCGACTGAGCCCCGCGCGCCTTTACCGCACGCACCGACCGTGGCGGGTCGTCTTCCCGAACACCGGGCGGACTGCTTACATGGAGGCATGGCGATCGAGCACGACTTCTTCGGACTCCTCGAGTCGGGCCCCGACGGGTCGATCTTCTGGAGCGAGAACGTCGAGTTCGGCGACCAGAGCGTGACCGTCGATCTGACCGCACCCGACCAGGACGACGTGTCGGTCGAGGCGCTCGATGTCGCGGCATCCATGGTCTCCTCACTCGAGTCGATCGACCTCGCCGCGCGCAACGCCATGGTGAACGAACTCGATTCGCGCACCAGCGAGGTGACCGAGTACATCCTTCAGCAGCAGGCGACCCTCGGCGAGGAGCTCGAGGACCTTCTGACGGACGTCTCGGGCGACACGCACATCGACGTCATCAAGGCGCTGCAGTTGATGAGCATGACGATCCTCGCCGACGAGCACGGGGGTGCCGACCCCTTCGCCGTCCTCGAGTACGCGCTGGACCCCGACGCGACCGACGACGTGCTCCTGGTGAACCTCGCCTCCGACGGCAGCGTCCAGTCGGTCACCAGCGCCGACTGAGCGCGTGCAGACCTTCCTGCCGTACCCCTCGTTCACGGCATCCGCCGCCGCCCTCGACCTCAAGCGCTTAGGCAAGCAGCGTGTCGAGACGTTCCAGCTGTTGCGCGCGTTGACCGTACCCGACCATGGCTGGCGTCATCATCCGGCGGCGAAGATGTGGGACGGACACCTGCCGGCGCTCGTGTCGTACGGCCTCGTCATGACGGACGAGTGGATCGCCCAGGGTCGAGCCGACACCGTCCGAGAGAAGATCCGCGTCTTCGCGCCCGAGGTCGACGGCCTCACGCAGAACGAGCTCGACCTCCCGCCCTGGATCGGAGACGAGGCGTTCCACCTCGCGCACCGCTCCAACCTCGTGCGCAAGGACCCCGAGTTCTACGTCCCCCGTTTCGGGGACGTCGCCGACGACCTGCCGTACGTCTGGCCGGTCTGATTCACTTCCCGTGGAAAAGCGGGATCACCAGGTAGATCCCGTAGACCACCGCGGCGGCGACGCCGGCGAAGCAGACGAGACCGGCCATGGTGGCGGGCAGCGGTCGCGGCGTCTCGCGCGGCGCGACCACCGCGGTCGGTCCTTCGGGGTCGTCTCCATCCGGCACTCGAACGTCGGGGGCGCCGACGGCGAAGAATCGGATGCCGAGGGCGTACAGCCCCACGATGATGAGGGTGGCGGCCAGCCCCACCACGAAGACGAGCAGGATCGACCCTGCTTCGGTGCCGAGCCAGCCCGAGGCGCCGGCGCTTTCAAGGGGAGTGATCACGCGCGTTCTCCTTCGGTCTGGCGCTGGCCGATGCGATCGGCATCCACCGCCTCATCGTTGACGTTCTCGGCCGACACCGGGCGTCGGCGAGCGAGCAGGAACAGGCCCACGCAGACGGCCAGGCCGCCCACCAGCACGACCACGAGGCCGGCGATGCCCGACGAGGCCGCCCATGCGGCGCCTCCGCCGACGACGGCGGCCGCGGGCAGCGTGACGACCCACGCGAAGGCGATCCGGGTGACGACATTCCAGTGCACCGACGCGAGACGCTTGCCGAGCCCCGAGCCGATCACGGCGCCGGAGGTGACCTGCGTGGTCGAGAGCGGGAAGCCGAGGGTCGACGAGATGAGGATGGTCGAGGCGGCGCTCGTCTCGGCTGCGAAGCCCTGCGGAGGTTTCACATCGGTGATGCGCTTGCCGACCGTGCGCATGATGCGCCAGCCGCCCAGGTAGGTACCGAGGGCGATCGCGAGGCCCGCCGACAGGATGACCCACGGCTGCGGACCGGTGCCCGCCTCTTGGAAGCCGGCGACGATGAGGGTCAGCGTGATGACACCCATCGTCTTCTGGGCGTCGTTGGTGCCGTGCGCCAGCGACACGAGCGAGGCCGAGACCGTCTGGCCGTGACGGAAGGCGGTGGACGATCCGGCGACGGTCGCCATCTTCGTCACGCGGTACACGAGATAGGTCGCGGCGAGGGCCACGATCCCCGCGATGAACGGCGACAGCAGCGCGGGCAGCACGATCTTCGACAGCACCCCTCCCCACTCGACGGTCTGGACGCCGACGCCGATCACCGCGGCGCCGATGAGGCCGCCGAAGAGGGCGTGGGTCGAGCTGGAGGGCAGCCCGAGCCACCAGGTCAGCAGGTTCCACACCACGGCGCCCATGAGCCCCGCGAAGATCATCGGCACGGTGATCTGCGGAAGCCCCTGGTCGTTCTGAGCGAGGATCCCCTCCGACACCGTCTTGGCCACCGCGGTCGACAGGAACGCGCCGACGAGGTTGAGGATCGCGGAGATGAGCACCGCGACTTTGGGTTTCAGCGCGCCCGTGGCCACTGACGTCGCCATGGCGTTGGCGGTGTCGTGAAAGCCGTTGGTGAAGTCGAAGAAGATCGAGAGGGCGACGACGAGAAGGACGGGGACGAGGACGGTGAGATCCACCGCGACTCCGATCGAGGGGTGATACCGGAAGCGGGTCGGTTGGCCCGGCGACACGGTAGACCTCGGCGGTGAACGAAGTGTTCCCTATCCCGTGGGAGCGGAGAGGTCTACTCTCCGGTCTGCGCGCTCACACCGCCTGCGCGAAGCCCGCGTCGACGGACGCGATGTCCTTGGCCAGGTGCGCGAGGTGCGGAGGGATCTCGCGGCCCTTGGACACCATCGACTGCGCCCACAGGCGTCCGGCGCGGTATGACGACCGCACCAGGGGCCCGGCGAGCACGCCGAGGAAGCCGATGCGCTCGGCCTCTTCCTTGAACTCCACGAACTCGGCCGGCTTCACCCAGCGCTGCACGGGGAGGTGGCGCGGGGTGGGGCGCAGGTACTGCGTGATCGTGATGATGTCGGTGCCCGCCGCGTGCAGGTCTTCGAGGGCCTGGACGACCTCTGCGGGCTCTTCGCCCATGCCGAGGATGAGGTTCGACTTGGTGATGAGTCCCGCCTCTCGCGCCGCGGTGAGCACGCCGAGGGAGCGTTCGTATCGGAACGCCGGGCGAATGCGCTTGAAGATGCGGGGCACGGTCTCGACGTTGTGCGCGAAGACCTCGGGTCGCGACGAGAAGACCTCTTCGAGGTGCGCCGTGTTGCCCGAGAAGTCGGTCGCGAGGATCTCGACCCCGGTACCCGGGTTGTCGGCGTGGATGCGGCGCACGGTCTCGGCGTGCAGCCACGCGCCCTCGTCCGGCAGGTCGTCGCGGGCGACGCCGGTAACGGTGGCATAGCGCAGCTGCATCCGGGTGACGCTCTCGGCGACGCGGCGCGGTTCGTCGCGGTCGTAGTCGGCGGGCTTACCGGTGTCGATTTGGCAGAAGTCGCAGCGGCGCGTGCACTGCGAACCGCCGATGAGGAAGGTCGCCTCGCGGTCCTCCCAGCACTCGAAGATGTTGGGGCAGCCCGCCTCCTGGCAGACCGTGTGGAGTTCCTCGGTCTTCACGAGGTTCTGCAGGGCGGTGTACTCGGGGCCCATCTTGGCCTTGGTCTTGATCCACTCGGGCTTGCGCTCGATCGGCGTCTCGGCGTTGCGCACTTCGAGGCGCAGGAGCTTGCGGCCGTTCGGAGCGGTGGATGCCGGCACCCCGGCGTTCCCGGTTCCGCAGGCGCTCACGCGGCCACCACCGCGTCCTCGGCGCGGAAGACGCGCTCGATAGCGGGGACGAGGTCGGCGGGGGAGACGTCGGCGCCGAGCACCTCGCTGACGGTGGTCACTCCGGCATCCGTGATCCCGCAGGGGACGATGTGGCGGAAGCCCGCGAGGGTGTTGTCGCAGTTGACGGCGAAGCCGTGCATGGTCACTCCTTTTTCGACGCGGACTCCGATCGCCGCGACCTTGTCCACGCCGAGGGGGCGCCGTACCCAGACGCCGCTTCGTCCCTCGACGCGGAAGCCGTCGACGCCGAGGGCGCCGAGAGCGTCGATGAGCAGGGCTTCGAGGCGCCGGACGTGCGCGACGACGTCGATGGGTTCGGGGAGTCGCACGATCGGATACCCGACGAGCTGGCCCGGGCCGTGCCACGTGATCTTCCCGCCGCGGTCGACGTCGATCACGGGGGTGCCGTCGTCGGGGCGTTCGTGCGCCTCCGTGCGCTTTCCCGCGGTGTACACCGCCTCGTGTTCGAGAAGGAGCAGGGTGTCGACGCGGGCTCCCGCGACGACGTCGGCGTGGATGCGACGCTGATGCGCCCAGCCGTCGAGGTAGGGAACGTAGTGCGGGGACAGGCCCACCTGCTGGATGTCGATCATCGACCGCCTCCGATGTTGGATCGCGTCCAACAATACACGCGAGGTGCGCCCGTAGGCTGGGGCCGTGACCCCTGAGCCTCGAAGCGGACGACCGCGCGCCTCCTCGCGCGAAGTGCTCTCCGAGGCGGCCTGCGAACTGTTCCTGGAGCAGGGCTACGACGCGACCAGCGTGTCCGACATCACCCGCCGCGCGGGAGTGAGCCGGTCGAGCTTCTTCAACTACTTCTCCGCCAAGAGCGACGTGCTCTGGTCGGGATACGACGAGCAGGCGGATGCCGCGATCGAGCGCCTCCGCGAAGGCCAGCCGGTCGCCGAGTGCCTGCTGGCGATCGGCGCGGGTCTCGCACCCGACGCGCTCGCCCTCGCGATCACCAACGCCGACGCCATGGGCATCTCCGTCGAGCTCGACCGCGACCGGGCCGTCCGTCAATTCCGGCTGCAGCGGGAGCTCGCGGCGCGGTTCGTGCGCGATGGCACGCCGGAGCTGGCCGCCCAGGTCCGCGCGGGCGCGCTCGCGGCCGCCGTCCTGGCCGCCGTGTGGGCGTGGGCGGACCGCACCGCCGCCGGGCGGCCCCTCGCCGAAGTGCTGGACGCCGCGCTCGCTCTCGCGTGACGCGACAGGGCCGTCCACCCCACCCCCGAGAGATGGCCGGGGTCAGCGGCATCCCTCCGCGGAGGGTCCGGGTTCGGCGGATTGCCCGCGTCGCGCGCCCGGCGGGTGAGTGCGCGGCGGCGAACGCGGCGCGCCCCGCGTAAACTCGTCACATCATGGCGACTTTCGGCACCCTCTCCGACCGGCTCACAGAGACCTTCCGCAACCTCCGGAAGAAGGGCCAGCTCACGCCCGCCGACGTCGACGGGACGGTGCGCGAGATCCGCCGCGCCCTCCTCGACGCCGACGTCGCGCTGCCCGTGGTCAAGGAGTTCACCGCCGCGGTCCGCGAGCGCGCCCTGGGCGATGAGGTCAACCGGGCGCTGAACCCCGCGCAGCAGGTCGTGCAGATCGTCAACGACGAGCTCATCGGCATCCTGGGCGGTCAGCAGCGTCGCCTGCAGTTCGCCAAGAACCCGCCGACGGTCATCATGCTCGCCGGCCTCCAGGGATCCGGTAAGACGACCTTCGCCGGCAAGCTCGCCAAGATGCTCGAGAAGGACGGCCACACCCCGCTCCTCGTCGCGTGCGACCTCCAGCGTCCGAACGCCGTCAACCAGCTGCAGGTCGTCGCCGAGCGCGCCGGAGCCGCGATCTACGCTCCCGAGCCCGGCAACGGCGTCGGCGACCCGGTCAAGGTCGCCCGCGACGGCGTCGCGTACGCCACGCGTCAGCAGCACGACATCGTCATCATCGACACCGCCGGTCGCCTGGGAGTCGACGCCGAGCTGATGAAGCAGGCGTCCGACATCCGAAAGGCCACCGAGCCCGACGAGGTGCTCTTCGTCATCGACGCGATGATCGGTCAGGACGCGGTGAACACCGCGAAGGCGTTCCAGGACGGCGTCGACTTCACCGGCGTCGTGCTGTCGAAGCTCGACGGCGACGCCCGCGGTGGCGCCGCGCTGTCGGTCGCCTCGGTCACGGGTCGCCCCATCATCTTCGCCTCGACCGGTGAGGGTCTCGACGACGTCGAGCCCTTCTACCCCGACCGCATGGCATCCCGCATCCTCGACCTCGGTGACATCCTCACCCTGATCGAGCAGGCGCAGTCGGCCTTCGACGAGGCCGAGGCGATGAAGGTCGCCGAGAAGCTCGCGACCGAGACCTTCACGCTCGAGGACTTCCTCGAGCAGATGCAGCAGATGAAGAAGATGGGCTCCATGAAGAAGATGCTCGGGATGCTCCCGGGCATGGGAAACATGAAGCAACAGCTCGAGAACTTCGACGAGCGCGAGATCGACCGCACCGAGGCGATCATCCGCTCGATGACTGTCGCCGAACGACGCAACCCCAAGATGCTCAACGGCTCGCGCCGCCTGCGCATCGCCCGCGGTTCGGGCATGACGGTCACCGACGTCAATCAGCTCGTCCAGCGATTCGACCAGGCCGCCAAGATGATGAAGACCGTCGCGCGCGGCGGGGTGCCCAACATCCCCGGCATGGGACCTGTCGGCGGCAAGCCCGGCGCGTCGTCCAAGCGCGGCAAGCAGCAGAAGGCGAAGGGTTCGCGTTCGGGCAACCCCGCCAAGCGCGCGGCCGAGAACGCCGGTATCACGGCATCCGCACCGGCTACCGGCTCGGGCTTCGGCCTGGGCGGGCAGGCGGCGCCGAGCGAGGCCGATCTCGCCGAGCTGCAGAAGATGCTCGGACGCGGCTGACGCCATTGCCCGGGGGAGACCCCGGCGTCCGCCTCAGGGCAGGACGTCGGCGTCCTGCAGGGCGGACATGACCGTTTGCTCGATCGCGCGCTGACCGCGCGGGGTGGGGTGGACGTCGTCCTCCTGCATCCACTCCGGGTGGCCCGCGAGGGGCTGCCCGACGTCGATGAAGGTTCCCCCGACCTTCTCGACGGCGTCCTTGAGCGCGTCGGAGGTCACCTTCGTGTCGGTGGGGACGTCGGCGTCGTCGTTCCAGATCGTGCTCAGGCCAATGATGCGGGCATCGGGAGCGGCCCCGTGCAGCTGGTCGACGGTGTCGGCGGTGTCGGTGCGGATCTCGTCCTCGTCCTCCCAGAAGTCGTTGCTGGAGGACTCGACGACGAGCAGCTGCGGCTGCAGAGCGGCGACAGCGGGAACCAGGCCGGCGTAGGCGGTTCCGCAGTCGCCCTGCGCCACGAAGCCCATGCCCGGGCAGGCGAGGTTCGTCAGCGACACGTGGGCGCGTGCGGAGAGGAGTGTCGGCCACGCCTGCTGCGGTTCCAGGCCGAAGCCCGACATGAGGGAGTCTCCCAGGGTGACCACCCGCAGGGGCCCCGTCGGCGTCGACGACGGCGACGGGCTCGCCTCGAGCGCGGGGGCGGCGAAGGTGGGCAGGGCAGCGGGGTCGGCGGGGTCGGCGGCGCAGCCGGCGAGCATCGCGACCACGCCTGCGGAGAGGGCGGTCAGCGAAGCCACGGTGGCGCGGCGTCCGAAGGTCATGACGCGATCCTAGGTTCGCGCACCTATGAACGAGCGCGGAGGTTCACCTCTAGACGCGCAGGGCCGCGAGGTGCTCGCGCAGGGTCGGGCCCCCGCGGAACTCGCGGATGAGGTGCTGCACCACCTCGCGCAGATCGCCGTCGGCCGCGTCGGCGACCGCGATCTGCCGCGCCGAGCTGCCGCCCGTGGCGAGGATCGTCTCGAGGCTCGCGAACTCCTTCGCGCACTTCAGCTCGAGGGCGATGTCGGCGAGCTCCTCCATCGTCTCGCGCAGGTGCTCGACCACGGGGCGCTGCGTCCCCTCGCGGTCGACGATCACGCGCGCGTCGAGACCGTAGCGGGCCGCGCGCCACTTGTTCTCGCGGGCGTACCAGGGCGGGATGCCGGGAAGTTCGCCCCCCTCGTCGAGCAGCCGCGAGAAGTGCTCGACGAGCGTCTGCGCGAGCGAGGCGACCGCGGCCAGCTCGGGCAGGGTCGACATGCCGTCGCAGGCGCGGATCTCGATCGTGCCCCACTTGGGCGCCGGACGGATGTCCCAGCGCACCTCGCTGGCATCCGCCATCACTCCGGTACGGACCATGTCGTCGAGGTAGCTCTCGAAATTGCCCCACGAGTCGAGCTGCCAGGGCAGGCCCGCCGTGGGGAGCTGCTGGAAGACGAGAGCGCGATTCGATGCGTATCCAGTGCGCTCGCCCGCCCAGAAGGGGCTGGATGCCGACAGCGCCTGCAGATGGGGGAGGTAGACGTTCAGTGCGTTGACGATCGGAATGACCTTCTCGACGTCGTCCACGCCGACGTGCACGTGGATGCCCCAGATCATCATGTTGCGCCCCCACCACTGGGTGCGCTCGATGAGCGAGTGGTAGCGCGTCTTGTCGGTGACCTCCTGGTCGAACCACTGCGCGAAGGGGTGACTGCCGGCGCACAGGATCTCGACCCCGCGCGGCTCGGTCTCGTCGCGCAGGGCGCAGATGGCGTCGGCGATGTCGTCCACGGCCTCGGCGACGGTGTGCCCGACGCCGCTGGTCACCTCGACGGTGTTCGTGAGCAGCTCACCGGTGACCGTGAACCGCTCGAGCGCGGTCTTGTCTTCGAGCTGGTCGAGGATCTCGGGCGCGCGGGGGACCAGATCGCCCGTCTCGCGGTCCGCGAGCATGAGCTCCCATTCCAGACCCACGGACGAACGCGTCGATGCAGCGAACGGCAGCCTCATGCGGCTCAGTCTGACATGGGGGTCGGATGCGGGGATCCTCCGCTACCCTTCGAGACGCCGCGTGTCGCGGCGCGTCGCGTGTCATTGCGAGGCCCGGGGATCTGGCAGAATAGAGGGCTGGACCCGCTACTCGACCCTCTATCCAGTATCGGTCCACCCTTTTGAGCTTCCGCCGGGTGTGCACCCCACTCTCCAGGCGTTCGGTTCGTTCGTTTTCATCATTTGGAGTCATCGTGGCTGTCAAGATCCGTCTCAAGCGCCTCGGAAAGATCCGCGCGCCCTACTACCGCATCGTCGTCGCCGACTCGCGCACCAAGCGCGATGGTCGTGTCATCGAGGAGATCGGCAAGTACCACCCGACCGAGGAGCCCTCGTTCATCGAGGTCGACTCCGAGCGCGCGCAGTACTGGCTCTCCGTGGGCGCGCAGCCCACCGAGCAGGTCGCCGCCATCCTCAAGCTCACGGGCGACTGGGGCAAGTTCAAGGGCGACAAGAACGCCGTCTCGACCGTCAAGGTCCGCGAGCCCAAGGCCGCGTTCGAGGCCGACGCCTCGAAGAAGTCGGTCGTCAAGCCCAAGGCCGAGAAGAAGGCCGAAGCTCCCGCCGAGGCGCCCGCTGAGGACGCCGCCGAGACCTCGGCCGAGTAATTCCCGTGCTGTCTGCCGCGCTCGAACACGTCGTCAAGGGGATCGTCGATCACCCCGATGCCGTGACCATCCGTTCCAGCTCTTCGCCTCGCGGCGACGTGCTGGAGGTTCGCGTGCACCCCGATGACCGGGGTCGCGTGATCGGGCGCGGCGGACGCACCGCCAAGGCACTGCGCACGGTCGTGTCGGCTCTCGCCGACGGACGTCGCGTGCGCGTCGACGTCGCCGACGACTGATGGCGAACGGCGACACCGCGGGCGCGCAGCCCGCCAAGACCCAGCTCCGCGTCGGACGACTCGTCAAGGCCCACGGCCTGAAGGGTGCGTTCAAGCTCGAGCTGTACACCGACGATCCCGACGGGCGCTTCACACCGGGGAGCACCTTCACCCTGCAGGTTCCGGAGTCCTCGCCGTGGCACGGACGCGAGCTGACGGTCCGTGAATTCCGGTGGATGAACTCGCACCCGGTCGCCTTCTTCGAGGGCGTCGACGACCGCAACGCGGCCGAAGAGCTCGTCAAGGCCATTCTGTGGATCGACCAGGATGCCGAAGCCGCTCCCGCCGAAGACGACGCCTGGTACGACCACCAGCTCGTCGGTCTCGACGTCGTGCGCGACGGCGCCGTCATCGGCCGCGTCGTCCGCGTCGACCACTTCCCGGCGCAGGACCTCTTGATCGTCCGCATGGCCGGCGAAGACCGCGAGGTCCTCGTTCCTTTCGTGGGCGCCATCGTCCCCGAGGTCGACATCGCGGGTGGCCGCGTCGTCGTCACTCCGCCCGCGGGGCTCTTCGAAGAGCTCCCGGCCGACGCTGACGACGAGCCCGAACCCGTCTCGGCGTCGGACAAATCCGACGGCGAGACGCCCGACACCTCCGAGGACTGACGTGCGCATCGACATCGTCTCGATCTTCCCGACGATCTTCGATGCTCTCGAGGTGTCGCTGCTCGGCAAAGCCCGGCAGAGCGGTCTGCTCGACGTCCGCATCCGCGATCTGCGGGACTACACGCACGACCGTCACCGCACCGTCGACGACACCCCGTACGGCGGCGGCGCCGGCATGGTCATGAAGCCTGAGCCCTGGGGTGAAGCGCTCGACGACGTGACGAGCGACGCCGAAGCGCGCCCGGTCATCATCTTCCCCTCGCCCGCGGGCGAGCGGTTCACGCAGGCGACGGCGCGAGAGCTCTCCACCGCCCCGCACCTCGTCTTCGGCTGCGGCCGGTACGAGGGCATCGACGAGCGCGTCTTCGACTACGCCGCCGAGCGGGGCGACGTGCGCCTGATCTCTTTGGGCGACTACGTGCTCAACGGGGGAGAGGTCGCCGTCATGGCGATGGTCGAGGCGATCGGACGACTGATCCCCGGCGTCGTCGGCAACCCCGAGAGCCTTGTCGAGGAGTCGCACGAGGACGGCCTGCTCGAATACCCCTCGTTCACCAAGCCGGCCGTGTGGCGCGAGCGAGAGGTGCCGCCCGTGCTCCTGAGCGGCAACCACGGCGCCGTGGCGACCTGGCGTCGCGCGCAGCAGATCGAGCGCACGCGCGAGCGGCGGCCCGACCTGCTCGCTGACTGACGCGGCAGAGCTCTTCCGTCGCTGCCGGGAGGATGCCGCGACCTCGGGCCGCGGCATCCGGGATCATCCGTCAGTCGACGCCCAGGAACGAGCGATCGGTCAGGACGATGGGACCGTCGGCGGTGATCGCCACGGTGTGCTCGGAGTGCGCTCCGCGCGATCCATCGGCGCTGCACAGGGTCCATCCGTCGGGGTCGGTGATCAGCTCGTCGGTGGTCTGCAGGAACCACGGCTCGAGCGCGAGCACGAGGCCGTCGCGGAGCGGGTAGCCGCGGCCGGCCTTGCCGTCGTTGGCGACGTGCGGGTCGCCGTGCATGGTGCGGCCGACGCCGTGGCCGCCGAAGTCGGTGTTGATGCTCAGGCCCTCGGCGTGGGCGACGGCGGCGATCGCGGCGGAGATGTCGCCGATCTTGCGGCCCACGCTCGCGGCCTCGATCGCGGCGGCCAGCGCGCGCTGCGAGGTGTCGATGAGGGCGAGGTCTTCGTCGCGAGCGGTGCCCACGACGAAGGAGACGGCGGAGTCGGCGACCCAGCCGTCCACGGACGCGGCGAAGTCGAGCGAGACGAGGTCGCCGTCACGCAGCACGTAGTCGTGGGGGAGTCCGTGCAGCACGGCGTCGTTGATCGACGTGCAGAGGACCTTGCCGAAGGGGCTCGCGCCGAAGGACGGGTGGTAATCGATGTAGCACGACTCCGCGCCGGCCGAGCGGATCATGTCGTGCGCGCGACGGTCCAACTGCAGCAGGTTGGTCCCCACCTTGGTCTCGGCGCGCAGCGTGGCCAGCACCTCCGCGACGAAGCGTCCGGCGGGGCGCATCGCGTCGATCTCGGCCGGGGTGCGCAGTTCGATCATGGGTGGTTCCTCTCGCGTCGAACCTCCATTGTCTCCGATCCGCGGCGCCGCCGCCCGATGCGCGTGCGCCATAGCCTTCTCAGAGGCGAAGCACATGCGCGAGCCCTAGTCTCGGGTCATGGCGTTGCGACGGATGTTCCTCCACTGGCTGTTCCCGGCCGCGTTCGTTCTGCCGCTGTGGCTGTTCGTCGGGTGGATCGTCTTCTCGGGAGGCAGCGCGTGGGGCCTGCTCTGGCTCTTCGTCGCGGTTCCGGCCGTCTTCATCTCGCAGCTCGTCCTGACCCTCATGGTGCGAGCGCGGGGGAGTGTGCGCGAGAACCGCGCGGTGTCGTGGCGGGATCTGGCGGGCCTGGGCATCTGGCAGGTCGTGATCGTCGCCCTCGGATTCTTCGACTCCCGGGTCTTCTTCCCGCTGCTCGTGCTGTCGATCGCGGGAGCGCTGGTGTTGTTCTGGTCGTCTCTCGCGCAGCTCTGGAACGAGGCGCGCGGCGCGGTGACGGTGCTGCACACGACCGACGGGACCGCGTACATCCCGCCGCCGCGCGAGAGTCGCGAACAGACACGGGATGCCGAGGTCATCGTCGTTCCGGAGACGCGGCGCCCCGACTGACGTCGTCGCGTGCCCGCGGCGGAGCGCACCGTTTTGGCGGGTCGGCCTGCGCGTGGCAGAATGAACGCTTGTGCCCTGACCGGCTCTGCCTCAGGGGAGTCAGCTGCTTCGGCGGCTTCGGGCACGCCTCACCTTTTTCCCTCTTATCGTGCGATCGACCTGTGGCGGTCGCAGGAAGTGATGATCATGCAGATCCTCGACTCCGTCGACGCGGCTTCGCTCCGCTCCGACATCCCCGTCTTCGGCCCCGGCGACACCGTCAAGGTGCACGTCAACATCACCGAAGGCAACCGCTCGCGCATCCAGGTGTTCCAGGGCGTCGTCATTGGCCGCTCGGGCGACGGCGTGCGCGAGACCTTCTGCGTCCGCAAGGTCAGCTTCCAGGTCGGCGTGGAGCGCACGTTCCCCGTCCACAGCCCCGTGATCGACCACATCGAGGTCGTCACCCGCGGTGACGTGCGTCGCGCCAAGCTGTACTACCTGCGCAGCCTGCGTGGCAAGAAGGCCAAGATCAAGGAGAAGCGCGACCGCTGAGTCCGCTCTCTCGAACGCCCCGTGGGTTTCACCCGCGGGGCGTTCGGCGTTCTCACGGCGTCGTCGGTCACGGGGCGGCTCCTCGATGTGCGACCCTGGTTCCTGCGGTTCGCTCGGTGTGCGTCGAACCCGGTGAAGGAACACATGAGCGACCAGACCGCCTCGACCCCGGATGCCGTGGCATCCCGCTCCGCCGGACGGCGTCGACGCGGATGGGGGGCGTTCTTCCGCGACCTGCTCGTGATCGTGCTGATCGCGCTCGTGGTGTCGTTCCTCGTCAAGACCTTCGTCGTCCGCTCGTTCTACATCCCGTCGGCGTCGATGGAGAACACGCTGCTGATCAAGGACCGCATCCTCGTGGACGAGCTGACCCCGAAGTTCGGTCAGTACTCGCGGGGTGACGTGGTCGTGTTCCGCGACCCCGGTGGATGGCTGCCGCCGAGCCCCACCGAGCAGCGGTCCCCGGTGGTCGAGGGCGCCGACTGGGTGCTGTCGCTCTTCGGGCTGTCGGCTCCCGACAGCGACGATCACCTCATCAAGCGCGTGATCGGCACGGCGGGCGACCACGTCGTCTGCTGCAACGCCCTGGGGCAGACGACGGTCAACGGCGTCCCGCTCGATGAATCGTACGTGCGGCTCGCTCCGGGGGCGACTGCGCCCGAGCCCGTTCCCTACGACATCACGGTTCCCGACGGCTCGCTCTGGGTCCTCGGCGACAACCGCAACAGCTCGCGCGACTCGCGTTTCAACCAGGACCAGCCCGGGCAGGGCTTCGTCCCCGTCGACAACGTCGTGGGACGCGCGTTCCTCATCACGTGGCCGTTCACGCGCTTCGGTCTGATCGACTTCCACCACGAGGTGTTCGCGGGGGTCCCCGCGCCGGGAGCGCAGTGATCGAACCCACCCTCACCCTCGAGCGCCGTCTGCTGAAGGATCATGCGATCGTCATCGCGTGCGACGAGGTCGGGCGCGGGGCCCTCGCGGGGCCGGTGGCGGTCGGCGCCGCGGTCATCGACCCGGCGCGTTCGCGCAAGCGGGTTCCCGCCGGCCTGCGCGACTCCAAGCTCGTTCCCGAGGCGCGACGGCCCGAAGTGGCCGCCCGGGCGGCCGCGTTCGTCCAGCACAGCGCCGTCGGGTGGGCGAGCTCGGTCGAGGTCGATGAGATCGGCATCATCCGGGCTCTGGGTCTCGCGGCCGTCCGCGCGATCGCGGATCTGCGCGCGCACGGCGTCGTGCCCGAAGAGGCCCTCGTCATCCTCGACGGCAACCACGACTACATCACGCCGGCGGGGGAGACGGGGCTGACGGTGCGTCCCATCATCAAGGCCGACCGTGACTGCGCGAGTGCGGCCGCGGCATCCGTCATCGCCAAGGTCGCCCGCGACACCCTCATGACGGGACTGCACGACGATCACCCCGCCTACGGGTGGGCGCGCAACAAGGGCTACGCGAGCCTCGATCACCGCGAGGCGATCACCGCGCACGGAATGAGCGCGCACCACCGGCACTCGTGGGCCATCGCCGCGGCCCCGACGCTCTTCTGACCCCGCTGCGGACACGGCGCCCGAACGCGCCCGGGCGGCTGCACCGTGCGGCCGGGGCGACGGCGCGCGCCTAGGATGAAGAAACCATGGATGACGACGTCTTCGAGGACTACGACCGCGAGCTCGAGCTGGCCCTGTACCGCGAGTACCGCGATGTCGTGCGCCAGTTCACCTACGTGATCGAGACCGAGCGCCGGTTCTATCTCGCGAACGACGTGAACGTCGTGCGGCGCGACACCGAGCACGACTTCTACTTCGAGATCTCGATGACCGACGTGTGGGTGTGGGACATCTACCGCGCCGACCGCTTCGTGAAATCCGTGCGCGTGCTCACCTTCAAGGACGTCAACGTCGAGGAGCTCTCGCGCCACGACTTCCAGTTGCCCGACGAACTCTCGCTCGACAACTGAGGTCCCTCCCCAGTCGGATCTTCCCCCGGGTTGTCCACCGATAGGTCCCTCCGCTCCGCGCGAGGGGGAGGGTGGATGCCACGCTCTCGGGCATGGCAGCGAAAGACGAGCTCGGCAGAGCAGGCGAAGATCGCGCCGTCGCGTACCTGAGGGACGACGGCTACCGCATTCTCACGCGCAACTGGCGGTGCGATCAGGGCGAGATCGACATCGTCGCCGCGCGCGACGACACTCTCGTCGTGGTCGAGGTGAAGACCCGACGCACCGAGGACTACGGCCACCCCTTCGAGGCCATCGACGCCCGGAAGGCGCAGCGGCTCTGGCGCCTCGCCATGGCGTGGTTGGCGGCCCATCCCGAAGAGGCGAGGGGGCGACGCCTCCGGGTCGACGCGATCGGCCTCGTCGGTCCCGATCCCGCGCGGGCGCGCCTCGAGCACCTTGAGGACGCCTTGTGACCCTCGCGCGGACCTGGGCCGTGGCGTTGTCGGGGCTGCACGGCGATCTCGTCGAGGTTGAGGCCGACGTGTCGTCTCAGACCCCGGAGTTCTCGATCATCGGTCTCGCCGACAAGGCCCTGGGCGAAGCCGGTCGGCGCGTGCGGGGCGCGTGCACCAACCGCGGCCTCGACCTGCCCAAGCGTCGGATCACCGTCAACCTGTCGCCCGCGAGCCTGCCGAAGCGCGGATCGGGGTTCGACGTGGCGATCGCCGTGGCCGCCCTCGCGACGTCGGTGCGGATGGATGCCGCCCGCGTCGCGCGGACCGTGCACATCGGCGAACTGGGACTCGACGGACGACTCCGACCCGTTCCCGGGGTCCTGCCGGCGGTCGTGGCCGCGCAGCGCGCCGGTCATCGGCGCGTGGTGGTCCCGGCGGCCAATGCCGCGGAGGCGGGACTCATCGAGGGGATCGAGGTGTTCGCCGCCACGTGCCTCGCCGACGTGGTGAGGTGGCACGGCGGTACGAGCGACGCGCCCGACCTCGAGCCGGTCGAGGCGCCCGCCACCCGTGCAGACGACGAGGAGCAGCTCGACCTCGCCGATGTCGTGGGGCAGGGGGACGCCGTGGATGCCCTCGTCGTCGCCGCGGCGGGCGGGCACCACCTGCTCATGAGCGGCCCGCCGGGCGCGGGCAAGACGATGCTGGCGCGCCGGCTCCCCGGCATCCTTCCGCCCCTCGATGACGAGGCGGCCCTCTCGGTCGCGTCGGTGCGCTCCCTGTCCGGCGAGGCGGTGACTCGGTTGTCGCGCACGCCCCCGTTCGAGAGCCCACACCACGGGGCGACCGCCGCGGCGCTGATCGGGGGAGGCTCCGGCGTGGTGCGTCCGGGTGCCATCGCCCGCGCGAGCGAGGGAGTACTGTTCCTCGACGAGGGCGGCGAGTTCCCGGCCTCCGTTCTCGACGCCCTTCGTCAGCCCCTCGAGAACGGCGTGATCCAGGTGCACCGCTCCGGGGTCTCGGCGACGTACCCCGCGCGGTTCCAGCTCGTGGTGGCCACGAACCCCTGCCCGTGCGGCCAATACGGCGTCCCGGGTGGATCGTGCGAGTGCGCTCCGCAGGCGATACGCCGCTACACGCGGCGCCTCTCGGGCCCGCTTCTCGATCGGATCGACATCGACCTGCGGCTGCAGCGCGTGTCCACCGCCCGGCACGAGTGCAGTTCCCGGACGGTGTCCTCGGAACGCGCGCGCGAGATCGTCGCCGTCGCTCGTGCGCACGCCGCTCGACGGTGGGCCCAGACGCCCTGGAGACGCAACGCCGATGTGCCGGGCACGTGGCTGCGCGGCCCGGCCGCCCCGTCGCCCGAGGTCCTGCGTCCGCTCGACACCGCCCTTCGCCGCGGCGCAGTGACCTTGCGCGGATACGACCGCCTGCTCCGTGTGGCGTGGACGGTTGCCGACATCGCGGGCCACGAACAGCTCCGGTCCGACGATGTGGGCCGCGCCCTCTACCTGCGCCGAGGTGGGGGCGCATGACGCCCTACGAGGTCGACGAGATCGAGGCCGCACGCGCCCTCCGGGGCCTGCGGGACGACGATGACCATGGGGGTGCCGTGGAGGCGTTCGCGCGGGCGGTGTGGAGTGTGCTGACCGAGCCCGGAGACGGGGTCGCCGGGAAACTCATCGCGGAACACGGACCGGTTCGGGCCCTGAGCGTGGCCACGTCCGCGGGGCGTGAGGATCTCGGGGCGGCGCGTGCCCGGTGGCTGCCCCGGCTCCATCCCGACGCGATCGCGGCAGCGCTCGACGCCGCGCGGCGGTCGGGAACCTCGCTCGTCGTTCCGGGAGACGCCTCGTGGCCCGCCCGCCTCGACGATCTGGGGGAGCACGCGCCGGTCGTCCTCTGGCGCCGCGGAGCCGGCATCGAGGACGATTCCCCCACGGTCGCCCTCGTGGGCGCGCGAGCTTCGACGGCGTACGGGGAGGGGGTCGCGGCGGATCTCGCCGCCGACCTGACGGCGGCCGGTGTGATCGTCGTCTCGGGGGCGGCGTACGGGATCGACGGGGCCGCTCATCGGGCGGCGCTGTCGACGGGCGGATCGACGGTCGCGTTCCTCGCCGGCGGCGTCGATCGGGCGTACCCGCGCGGTCACGAAGGTCTCCTTGCCCGGATCGCGGGAGCCGGCGCGGTCTGGAGCGAGACGCCCTGCGGGACGACGCCCACCAAGTGGCGCTTCCTCGCGCGCAACCGGTTGATCGCCGCGATCGCGGACGCCGTCGTGGTCGTCGAGGCGGGGTGGCGCAGCGGCTCGCTCAACACCGCCGCGCACGCCGCGAGCCTCGGCCGCGCCCTCGGCGCGGTGCCCGGTCCCGTCACCAGCGCGGCGTCGGCGGGGTGCCACCGTATCCTCCGCGAGTACGGCGGAGTCTGCGTGACGGGCGCTGCCGACGTGCTCGAGATGGTCGGCGCGGGAGGACCCGGCGAGCACGGCGCCACCGATCGCACCGACGACATCACCCGACTACTCGACGCCCTCTCGGCGCGCTCCGGTCGGTCGACGCGGGAGGTCGCCCGCCGAAGCGGGATGTCGAGCGAGGAGGCCGGGGTGCTCCTCGGCTTCGCGGAGCTCGAGGGGAGGGTCGTCCGCGACAGCGAGGGGCTGTGGACGTCCGCCGGTCGGGGGGACGGGCGATCTCCGCGATGAGGGAAACGCCGTTCGGCGCGCGTCGTCGCGCACGCGCGGCCGGCCTGCGGGCACTCTGGGGGGATGCAGTTGTCGGAGGCCGTCGCGGGATATCTCTCCCACCTGTCCGACGTGCGCCGACTCTCTCCGGCGACGGTGCGGGCCTACCGCGCGGATCTCGCGGACCTGATCCTGTGGGTCGGCGATCGCCCCCTGGGCGAGGTCGGCGTGGAGGATCTGCGCGAATGGCAGTGGCAGTCGGCCAAGTCGGGGCAGTCCAAGGCGACCGCCGCGCGTCGCGCGTCGACGGTACGGGGGCTGTTCGCCTGGGCCGTCGAGGAAGAGCTGGTCGGGGTGGACCCCGCGCGGAGGCTGGTGTCTCCGAAGCGCGGGCGCACCCTCCCCGCCGTCGCGACCACCGACGCGCTCGACGACGTCCTGACCGCGGCGGCCGAGCGCGCGGCGAGTGGCGATGCCGTGGCGCTCCGAGACCACGCCCTCCTGGAGGTG
This sequence comes from Microbacterium sp. Leaf203, assembly GCF_001421275.1. Lineage (NCBI taxonomy): Bacteria > Bacillati > Actinomycetota > Actinomycetes > Micrococcales > Microbacteriaceae > Microbacterium > Microbacterium sp. Leaf203. Next base: position 272,243 of record NZ_LMKF01000031.1, read on the forward strand.
CTCTACGGATCGGGCGCGCGGGTCTCCGAGGTGTGCGGTCTCGACCTCGACGACATCGATCACGATCGACGCACCCTGTTCCTGCGCGGCAAGGGCGGCAAGGACCGCGTCGTGCCGTTCGGACTCCCCGCCGCTCGCGCGCTGCAGGCCTACCTGGTGCGGGCCCGTCCCGTCCTGCAGGCACGCCGGGTCGAGGCATCCGCATCTCTCGCATCCGGGTCGCGCCACGACGGAAGGGGGAGCGGCTCCCGCATTCCCGCCCGCGAAGCCGGGGGTGCGACGCGCCCGCACGAGCGCGCCGTGTTCCTGGGGGCGAAGGGCTCGCGTCTCGGGCCGAGGGCCGTGCACGCCCTCGTGTCGAGAACCGTGGCGCCGAGTGTGGGGGCGGACGTGCTCGGGCCGCACGCTCTGCGGCACTCGGCCGCGACCCATCTGCTCGACGGGGGCGCCGATCTGCGCTCCGTGCAGGAGATCCTCGGCCACGCGAGTCTGGGCACCACGCAGATCTACACCCATGTCTCCGCCGAGCGCCTCCGCGAGGCCTACCGACTCGCGCACCCGCGCGCTTGAGGGGTCGGCGCGGGCGACCCGGGTGGCGCAGCGCCTCGTGCCGAGGAGCCCGTCCTCGGCCAGCGCTCCGGCAGGCCGCGCGGCTCACCTCGCCGTCGGGTTCTCGCCGGGCGGCCCGTGAAGTGTCCCGTATGCGTGCGCATGCGCGCCGGACCCCCTAGCGTGGAACCGTGATCTCCCGCCGCCTGGTGCCCGCCGCGATCGGCGTCGTCGCGCTCGTCGGGGTGCTCAGCGGGTGCAGCCTCGCCCCGGAGCCGGTCGAAACCCGTCTTCCTCCCGGGCTCGTCGCCTCGAGCCCTCCGCCCACGGTCGCCGTGCCCTCGCCCTCCGTCGTCACAACGTCTCCCGCGCCGGTCTCGTCGACGGGCCCGTCGACTCCCGCCGCAGGATCCGGCACCGACGCCGTCTCGTGCGGCGACGGGGGAAGCCAGACCGTCTCGGGGGCCGAGCAGAGCGTCCGCATCGTCGGAACGTGCGCCGAGCTCACCGTCTCGGGGTCGGCCCTCACCGTCGACGCCTCGGGGGCCTCGATCGGTACCCTCCGCATCTCCGGCGACCGCGCCCGCATCGACGCCGGCTCGATCAATGCCCTCATCCTGCAGGGCAATGACGGCTCGGTCCGTTCCTCGGGGGCGATCGGCAGCGCCGACCTGAGCGGCGATCGGTCCTCGATCCAGGCGGGCGGTGCGATCTCGGCCGTCACGGTCCGCGGGCAGGACAACATCGTGAGCGCCACGGGCGGCATCGGCACCCAGACCGTCGAGGGCCGCGGCAACCGGATCGGATGAGCGGGCCCGCCGAGTCACCTCTCGCAGCAGGGCAGCAGCACCGCTCGCGGGACGCCGCCCAGCAGGCGCAGCGGATTCACGTACTCACCGTTCCACCGCACCCCGAAGTGGACGGTCGCGGGGCCGGCGTGCCCACCGGCGGCCACCCGCCCCACCGGTGACGCGCGCGCGACGACCGCACCTACATCCAGGTCGGTGACCACGGGTTCCAGCGTCGTCACGAGGCCGTCGCCGTGGTCGATGGTCACGATGTCGCGCCCGGCTACGGCCCCCACGAAGGCGACGCGGCCGTCCGCGGGGGACCGGACCGAATCTCCCGCGAGATCGAGCCCGCGGTGACCCGGACCGTACACGTGAGCAGGGGCGACGAACGGCCGCACCACCCGGGCCGGAATCGCGGGCCACACCCAGGCGAGGTCGCCGAGCGGGTCGCCGTCGGACGCTTCGGCGGGCGACGATACGAGGAGCGTCGCCGTCAGAAGGGCGAGAGTGACGAGGCGGGCGGATGCCGGGATCATCAGCGAAGTCTTCTCTCCCCGGGTCCGCGCCGAGCGCGGTGGAGGCGAGACGGGGGAGAGTTCGCGCCCGCACGCGGGTGGGGAGGAGCAGTCCTGTATGCTGGAGGACGCATCTCGCATGTCGGGATGACTCCGCGTGCCCACAGCGCATCGCGCCGCCCTCCGGGGCAGCGCACCGCGTGGCATCCACACCCCCTGGTCCTCCGCTTCGGCGGATGGCGGGTGTGCGCCGGGTACCAGGCTCGTCAGACGGATCGTCTGGCGCGAACAACCACAACCACGGCGCGAAAGCGCCCAGAAACAGGAGTACGACCATGGCCGTCGTCACCATCCGCCAGCTGCTCGACAGCGGCGTTCACTTCGGACACCAGACCCGCCGGTGGAACCCGAAGGTGAAGCGCTTCATCCTTACCGAGCGCTCGGGCATCCACATCATCGACCTCCAGCAGTCGCTCGGCTACATCGACAAGGCGTACGAGTTCGTCAAGGAGACCGTCGCGCACGGCGGCACCATCCTCTTCGTCGGCACCAAGAAGCAGGCGCAGGAAGTCCTCGCCGAGCAGGCGACCCGCGTGGGCCAGCCCTACGTCAACCAGCGCTGGCTCGGTGGCCTTCTCACCAACTTCCAGACGGTGTCGAAGCGCCTCGCCCGCATGAAGGAGCTCGAGGAGCTCGACTACGAGAACCCGGCCGAGAGCGGCTTCACCAAGAAGGAGCTCCTTCTCAAGAAGCGCGAGCTCGACAAGCTGCACAAGTCGCTCGGTGGAATCCGCAACCTGCAGAAGACCCCCTCGGCGATCTGGGTCGTCGACGCCAAGCGCGAGCACCTCGCGGTCGACGAGGCCAAGAAGCTCGGCATCCCCGTGATCGGCATCCTCGACACGAACGCAGACCCCGACGAGTTCCAGTACCCGATCCCCGGTAACGACGACGCGATCCGCTCGGTGAGCCTGCTCACGCGCATCATCGCCGACGCCGCCGCCGAGGGCCTCATCCAGCGCCACCAGCCCGCCGGTGAAGAAGAGGCCGCCGAGCCCCTCGCCGAGTGGGAGCGCGAGCTGCTCGAGACCCCCGCCGAGTCGACCGACGCCCCCGCGGCCGAGTCGACCGACGAGGCTCCCGCCGCTGAGTCGACCGAGGCTTCGGCCGGCGAGTCGACCGAGGCCGTCGAGACCGAGGCCACTGACGCCGAGGCCACCGACAGCAAGTAAGCCGCGAGGCGTTCCGTTCTCCTCCGCGTGAACGGCCCGCTACCCGCACAGGCTACGATCCGGCGGGGTCGTGACAGCCCCCTCTTCGGAGGGTGGCGACACGGCCCCGCCGGGCTCACATCTAGAACGCAAACGACAAGGAGACGCCACACCATGGCAAACTTCACGATCGCCGACATCAAGGCGCTGCGCGAGCAGCTCGGCACGGGCATGGTCGACACCAAGAAGGCGCTCGAAGAGGCTGACGGCGACGTCGAGAAGGCCGTCGAGATCCTGCGCCTCAAGGGCGCGAAGGGCAACGCCAAGCGCGCCGACCGTTCGACCAGCGAGGGCCTCGTCGCCGCCCGCGAGAACAACGGTTCCGTCACGCTTCTCGAGCTCGCCTGCGAGACCGACTTCGTCGCCAAGAACGAGCGCTTCATCGCTCTGGCCGACAAGGTCGTCGACGCAGCCGCCGCCGCCGGTGCCGACTCGGTCGAGGCCGCCCTGGCCGCCGACGCCGACGGCAAGACCGTCGAGCAGCTCATCTCGGACGAGGCCGCGATCATCGGCGAGAAGGTCGAGCTCCGTCGCGTGCGCACCATCTCGGGCGACAAGTTCGAGGTCTACCTGCACAAGACCAGCAAGGACCTGCCCCCGCAGGTCGGCGTCGTCCTCGCCTACTCGGGCGATGACGCCGAGACCGCTCGCTCGATCGCGCAGCACATCTCGTTCGCCAACCCCTCGTACCTCACCCGCGACGCCGTCCCCGAGGCCGACGTCGAGAAGGAGCGCGAGATCGTCACCGAGATCTCCCGCAACGAGGGCAAGCCCGAGGCTGCGCTGCCGAAGATCGTGGAGGGTCGCGTGAACGCGTTCTTCAAGCAGGTCTCGCTGCTCGACCAGGACTACGCGAAGGACAACAAGCTGTCCGTCGCCAAGGTCGCGTCCGACGCCGGTCTCACGCTGACCGACTTCGCCCGCTTCAAGGTCGGCGCGTAACCCTTCGACAGGCTCAGGGCCCGTCATGAGGCCCGGGATGCCACGGCATCCCGGGCCTTTTCCCTGCCCGCGTCCCATATCGGTTCCTGCGTATCGGTCGCGGGTGCGGGGGGATAGTTTGTTCAAGACGAGAGGACATCACACGTGATCGATGAAGCCACCAAGCGCCGCCGAGTTCTGCTGAAGCTGTCGGGGGAGGCGTTCGGCGGCGGCCAACTGGGCGTGAATCCCGACGTCGTGGGCCAGATCGCCCGTGAGATCGCCGAGGCCGTCGACCGCGTCGACATCGCCATCGTCGTCGGCGGGGGCAACTTCTTCCGCGGCGCCGAGCTCAGCCAGCGCGGCATGGACCGCGGGCGGGCCGACTACATGGGAATGCTCGGCACCGTGATGAACTCCCTCGCGCTGCAGGACTTCCTCGAGCAGGCGGGGGCCGCCACGCGCGTGCAGTCCGCCATCTCGATGACCCAGGTCGCGGAGCCCTACATTCCGCGTCGTGCTGTCCGTCACCTCGAGAAGGGTCGCGTCGTGATCTTCGGCGCCGGCGCCGGACTGCCGTACTTCTCCACCGACACCGTCGCCGCCCAGCGCGCGCTCGAGATCGGAGCGACCGAGGTCCTCGTCGCGAAGAACGGCGTCGACGGGGTCTACACGGCCGACCCGAACGTGGATCCGACGGCCACGAAGCTCGACCACGTCACCTACAACGACGCCCTGCAGAAGGGTCTGAAGGTCGTGGACTCCACGGCGTTCAGCCTCTGCATGGACAACGGAATGGATATGCGCGTGTTCGGCATGGAGCCGGCCGGAAACGTCACCCGGGCCCTTCTCGGCGAGACGATGGGCACCCTCGTCACCGCATGACGCGCCGCGCGGGCCCGGGGAGCCGGGCCCGCGCGCGACTAGACTGAACAGTCAGTCCCAACGAATGGAGTCACCGTGATTTCCGATGTCCTCGCCGATGCCGGAGCGCGTATGGATCGCGCCGTGGAGGCCGCCAAGGAAGACTTCGCGACGGTCCGTACCGGACGCGCGAACCCCCAGATGTTCCAGAAGGTGCTGGTCGACTACTACGGCTCGCCCACCCCGCTGGCTCAGCTCGCCTCGCTGAACAACCCCGAGGCGCGCACTCTCGTCATCAACCCGTACGACAAGTCGGCGCTGAAGGCGATCGAGCAGGCGATCCGCGACATGCCGAACCTCGGGGTGAACCCGACGAACGACGGCAACATCGTCCGCGTCACCATGCCCGAGCTCACGCAGGACCGCCGCAAGGAGTACGTCAAGATCGTGCGCGGCAAGGGCGAGGACGCCAAGGTGCAGGTCCGCAACCTGCGCCGCAAGGCCAAGGACGACCTCGACGCGCTGAAGAGCGACGTCGGCGAGGACGAGCTGGTCCGCGCCGAGAAGGAGCTCGACACCGTCACGCGCACGCACGTCGACCTCATCGACGAGGCGCTCAAGCGCAAAGAGGCTGAGCTCCTCGAGGTCTGACCCCCATGCCCGACGCTCCCGAGATCGGCGACAGCGAGCCGGTCGATCCGTCCGCCTCGTCGCGCCGGGCCGATTCAGCGCGCCGTTCGCCGACCACGGGTGAAGGGGTGACCGCGATCGAGTCGCAGCTGCGCGCGATGCGGTCGGACGCCGATCAGCGGATCGCGCACGCCCGCGCCGAGTTCGACCAGGCGAACGAGCGGATCAAGCAGCGCACGGGGCGCGACCTCATCGTGGCGACCCTGATCGGGGTCGGCATCGGCGTGATCGTCATTGCCTCGCTGATCTTCGTCAAATGGCTGTTCGTCCTGTTCGCGGCCGCCGCGATGGTGCTGGGCGTCCTCGAGTTCTCGCGCGCCCTCCAGGTGGCCGGGCGTCGCGTCGATGTGGTCCCGCAGCTCGTCATGGGGTTCCTGCTCCTGCTGAGCGGGTTCTTCCTGGGCCCGTGGGTGCACTGGATCGCCACCCTCGTCGCCGTCGTCGTCGTGATCGTCTGGCGCCTGACGGCCCAGATGTTCGCGTCCGACGGTCGCGCTCACATCGAGGTGATCGGCGACGTCCTCGTCGCGAGCTTCGTGCAGCTGTACGTGCCCTTCCTGACGAGTGTCGCGATGATCCTCCTCGCGCAGCCCCGCGGGGAGTGGTGGGTGCTCGCGTTCCTCATCCTGGCGGTGGCGGCCGACACCGGCGCGTACGTCTCGGGCTTGACGTTCGGCCGGGGTGGTCGGCATCCGATGGCCCCCCGCATCAGCCCCAAGAAGACCTGGGAGGGCTTCGCGGGAGCGTGCGTCGCGGCGCTCGTGGCGGGCGCGCTCCTGGCCGCCTTCATGCTGCAGGTGCCGTGGTGGGCCGGTCTCATCTTCGGGGCCGTGGTCCTCGCGACCGCGACCGTGGGCGACCTCGGGGAGTCGATGCTCAAGCGGGACCTGGGCATCAAGGACATGAGTTCGTGGCTTCCGGGTCACGGGGGAGTGCTCGACCGCCTCGACTCGATCCTGCCGTCGGCGACCGCCGCCCTGGTGATGTTCTATCTGCTGTCCCCCCTGGGAGTGTCATGACCGAGACGCCGATCCACGACACCGTGGCCGCGACGCCGTTCCCCACGACCTCGGGTCGCACCAAGGGGTACGAGAAGCGCGCGGTCGACGTCTTCCTGGCCCGCGCGCGCGAAGCGTTCGAAGCCGACGAGGTCGGGGCCCTGCGTTCCTCCGAGGTTCGCGCCGCCGCCTTCCCGCTCGTCAAAGGCGGCTACAAGGTGGAGGCCGTGGACGCCGCTCTCGGCCGTGTCGAGGACGCCTTCGCCGCGCGCGAGCGCGAGCACGCCCTGTCGCGTCTCGGCGCCCGCGCGTGGGTCGCCGAGACCCGGGACACGGCGCAGGTGGTGCTCGACCGTCTTCGTCGCCCGCGGGGTTCGCGCTTCGACCGTGTCGGCCTCCTGCGCTACGGCTACCGGGTCGACGAGGTGGACGTCGTCGCCGATCGCGTGGCCCGCTACCTCGCGGCGGGTGATCCGGTGACACCCGATCAGGTGCGTTCGGTCGCGTTCCGCATGCAGCGCGGGGGATACCGCGAGACCCAGGTCGACGCCGTCCTCGACGCCGTCGTCGAAGTGATGCTCGCGGTCGGATGACCCCGACGCGTGGCATCCGGCCTCGGGCGTCGGTAGAATCGAGCGCACTGTGACTTCTGGTTCGGAACTTTCGCGCGCATCCACGTCCCGTGTCGCCCGCCGGGGCGCCTCGGTCGACGTGGTCCCGCCGTCTCTCCCGCACCGTTCCAGCCCCCGCTGGTCGCGTCGTCGCGGTGTGGTCGGCGTCTTCGGGGCTGCGGCCGCGGTCTTGTTCGTCGGTGCATACGTCGGCCCGATGGGCGCCTCGCTGCTGCCGGCCCAGGCCGAGGAGCCGCACACGGTCACCCTGTACGCCGAGGGTCTCGGCGACACGCAGGCCGTGTCGACCTCGGGCGAGAAGCAGGCGCCGCAGCTCGACCGGGCCAGCTACAACGTCTACGTCAAGCCGAAGCCCACGCCCACCCCGACGCCGACGCCGTCCCGCGAGAAGGACTCCGGCTCCGGCTCGTCCTCGGGCAACGCCGGTCCCATGCTCTACACCGGTGGTGGCGCTCCCGCCGAGTGGATGGCCGCTGCCGGCATCTCCGAATCCGACATGGGCTTCGTGGACTACATCGTCAGTCGCGAGAGCGGTTGGAACCCGAACGCGACGAACCGCTCGTCCGGCGCCTGCGGCCTCGTGCAGGCCCTGCCGTGCAGCAAGGTCCCCGGCAACGGCTACGACCCGGTCGACAATCTGCGCTGGGGAACCGGCTACGCCACCGGGCGTTACGGCGGATGGGCCGGCGCCTACGCGTTCTGGTCCGCCAACCACTGGTGGTGAGCGGCATCCATGCCCCGCTCCCGTAAACGGCGCCCGGACTCCTCCCGAGGCGACGAGTCGCTCGATCGTCTGATCGCCGGGTGGAAGCGCACCGAGGTCAAGCGCGGCGGGGAGTGGACGGTGCAGCCCATCTCGGGCCCACAGGCGGTCAAGGACTACCTGTGCCCCGGGTGCGGTCGGACCGTGGAGGCCGGAACCGCTCACGTGGTGGTCTGGCGCGCCGACGGCGTCCTCGGGGACGCAGCCGATCTCGCCGCCCGTCGTCATTGGCACACGCACTGTTGGAGGATCGCCTGATGGAGATTCGCGGACCCGTTCTTCTGCCCGCCCGTCGCGAGGACGTCGAACTGCGCACCGTCGACGAGCTGACCCTGGTGGGCGAGCTGGCGCTGCCGGCCGATCGCGACCCGGTCGCCACCCTCGTCACGCTTCACCCCCTGCCCACGGCGGGCGGTTTCATGGACTCGCACATTCTGCGCAAAGCGGCGGGCCGGTTGCCGGCGCTGGCCGACCTCGCGGTGCTGCGTTTCAACACGCGGGGAACGACGTCTCCGCGCGGGACCAGCGACGGGGCATTCGACGGGGGTGCGAACGAGTGCTTCGACGTCGCGGCCGCCGTCGATTTCGTCCGTGAGCGCGGTCTTCCGCGGCCGTGGCTCGTCGGCTGGTCGTTCGGCACCGAGCTGGCGCTGAAGTACGGTCGCGATCACGACATCGAGGGCGTCATCCTGCTCTCGCCCCCGCTGCACCGCGCGACGGCCGAAGAGGTCGCCGCCTGGGCGGGCGACGAGCGCCGCATGGTCGTGCTCGTCCCCGAGTTCGACGACTACCTGCGTCCCGACGAGGCCCGCGAGCGGTTCTCGTCGGTACCGGATGCCACGCTCATCGCGGTCGAGGGCGGCAAGCACCTGTGGGTCGGCGAGACGCAGACCCGTCGCGTGCTCACCGAGATCGTCGCGGCGGTCAACCCGGACGCCCTGCCGCTCCCCGTGGAGTGGGACGGCGAGATCGCGGGCTGAACCCGCGCGCCGGGGCTCCTGAGTCGCCCCCGGGTGTTCGCGGAGGGGCTCAGCGTTCGTTCTGCCGCGGGATGATCACCTCGCGGTAGATGATGAGGATGCTCGCGGCGACCGGGATGGCGATGAGCGCGCCGAGCAGGTTCAACAGGGCGCCGCCGGCCAAGGCCGAGATCACGACGACGGATCCCGGCACCGAGACCGCGCGGTTCATGATGCGCGGCGAGATCACGTACGCCTCGATCTGCATGTACACGAGGTAGTAGATCGCGGCGGCGAGGATCGCCCACGTGGGGGTGCCGAGGCCCGGGATGAGGCACGTCAGCACGATGATCGTCGACCCCGTGAGGGTGCCCACCAGGGGGATGAGCGAGAAGAAGAAGGCGATGACCGCCAGCACGGCCGGGAACGGCGCGTTGATGATCGACAGGAAGATGGCGCTCAGGACGCCGTTGATGACTCCGAGACTGACCTGCCCCATGACGTAGTAGCCCACGGAGTCGGTGATCTTCTCGGCCAGCTCGATGAATCGGGCGCGCTTCGAGGCCGGGACCAGCTGGTAGACGGCCGACTTCAGCGAGGGAGTGGATGCCGTGAAGTAGATCGTGAGGATCAGCACGATGAACGCGCCGCCCAGGCCGGCCGCGACGGCGCCGCCGATGGTGAGGAGGCTGTTGCCGATCATCGTGGAGATGCTGCCGACGTCGAGCGTGGAGAACCAGTGCTGGATCCCCGCCCACACCTCGTCGATCTTCAGCCAGGGGAGGGTCTGCGACACCCAGGCCTGCACGTCGGTGACGATCTCGTTCCACCGACCGGGCTGTAGCAGCTGCTCGATCTGGGACACCAGCTGGGCGATCTGGCTCACGATGATCGGGACGACCATGAAGATGATCCCGGCGAAGACGCCGAGCACCGCCAGGATCGTCACCAGCACCGCCGCCCAGCGGGGGAGACCTCGACGCTCGAGGAACGACACGACGGGGTCGAGGCCGAGAGACAGGAACAACGCCGTGCCCACGTACAGCAGGATCGTCGACAGGTTCTGGACGCTGCCGATGAGCAGCAGGCCGACTCCGACGCCGAGCGTGGCGAGCAGAGCCACCCGGAAGGGATTGTGAATCTTCATGCCGAACGACTCCCGCATCAGCCGGGCTGACGTGCCCGTGTCGTCAGGATACTGAGCGGATGGCCCGACCGAGCGCGCGACGGGCCTCGCCGAGAACTTTCAGGCGCCCTCGGATAGTCTGAAATGTCGATTCGGTGGCGCCCGAGCCACCGGTGGGGATGGTGTGAAGCGTGAGATTCGTCTGGGCCGTGGTGGCATTCGTCATCGCTGCCGCCATGATCGGTGCCGGTATCGCCCAAAGGACCGTGTTCCACGGCCCTTCGGAGACCTCGGCCAACGTGCAGACCGACGGCTCGACGGCGTTCACGCTGATCGACGGCGCAGTGCTGACGAGCGTCCCCGGGGCGCAGACCCTGCGCGTCCAAGGCGATGGGGCGGTGTTCGTCTCGTACGGACGCACCGCCGACGTCACCGCGTGGCTCGCCGACGTCCCCTACACCGCGGTGACCCTCGACGGCGCCGGCACCGTCCAGACCTCCGAGGTCGCGCCGACGGTCACCCCCGCCTCGGGCGCCGCCACCACCGGACGATCGCCCGTGGACTCCGACCTCTGGCTCGACGAGTTCGAACAGACCGGATCGCTGTCGACCACTCTGCAGCTCCCGTCCGACATGAGCGTGCTCGTCGCCTCCGACGGAACGGCCCCCGCCCCCTCGACCGTCAGCCTCACCTGGCCGATCGACGACTCCACGCCGTGGGCCGGTCCGCTCATCGTCGGCGGCGGAATCGTCCTTCTGGCCGGTCTGGTGCTCTACCTGCTCGGCATCCGCCACGTCCGTCGTCAGCGTCGTCCGCGCCGCAAGGGGCTGCCCCTTCCGGTCACCGAGCCGATTTCGACGGTCGACGCGGATGCCGAGAGCAAAGGCGTCGTGAGCCAGAGCCCCGGTCGCCGCGGAGGGTCGCGAGTCCGTGGGGCCCTGCGCGGTCGCCGCGCTCTGGTCGCCGTCCCCGCGCTGGGCGTGTCGATCGCTCTGCTGGCGGGATGCTCGGCTGACGCGTGGCCGCAGCTCGCGGCGACCGAGTCGCCGAGCCCCACTCCGACGGTGATCGTCCCGGAGGGGCAGTTCCCGCCGGCGGTCACCGAGGCGCAGGCGCAGCGCATTGTGGCGAAGGTCTCGTCGACCGTCGCGCAGGCCGATGCCTCGCTCGACGGGAACGTCGTCGCCGAGCGGCTGTCGGGCCCGGCTCTCGCGGAGCGGCAGACCAACTACAAGCTGCGCGCCGCGATCCCCGACCGACCCGCCCTGCCCGCGATCCCGGCGGAGCCCGTGCAGATCGTGCTGCCGCAGACCACGGGAACGTGGCCGCGCACCCTCATGACGGTGGTGGAGTCGGCGGATGCCGCGACCCCCACGACCACGATCATGATGATGACGCAGCAGACGCCGTGGGAGGAGTACAAGGCCTCGTACGTCGGCAACCTCGAGGCCTCGACGAACCTTCCCGAGCTCGCGGCGCCCTACGTCGGTGCCACGCAGGTTCCGCCGGACTCGTCCTTCCTCGTCATGGCGCCCGAGAAGGTGGCCGCCGCCTACGCGGATGTCATCAACAACGGCCAGAACAGCGCCTCGTTCGCGAAGTTCGACACGGCGAACGACCTGCTGCTCTCGGCGATCCAGGACAACAAGACCAAGCGCACCGACGAACTCAACCAGACCGGTGCGGGAACGGCGGAGATCAGCTTCTCGGCCTCCGCGGGAGCCGCGACCCCCATCGCGCTGGCGACGCTCGACACCGGTGCGATCGTCGCGGTCAACGTGTACGAGAGCGACACCGCGAAGCCCACCAACAAGGACGCCGTGATCAAGCTGGACAACAATCCGGCGGTCAAGGCCCTGACCGGTGTCGACCAGTCGGCGACAGGCTTCACCACGACATACTCCGACCAGGTGTTCTTCTACGTGCCCAGCCAGGGCTCCGACGATCAGATCCGCCTGCTCGGCTACCGATCCAGCCTCCTCGAAGCGAAGGTGTCCCCGTGAGCACTCCCGCCCCCGGTTCCGTGATGCGCGGTGCCGTCGACCTCTCGTCGTTGCGCAACCGTCCCCAGCCGCCGGCGGCACCCGCCTCCGGCGCCCCCGCGACGCCCCCGCGCCCCGCCGGCGCGCTGCCCCTGGTCTTCGACGTGACCGATGAGACGTTCGGTGAGGTCCTCGAGCTCTCGCGCACGGTCCCGGTCGTCATCGATCTGTGGGCCGAGTGGTGCGGGCCGTGCAAGCAGCTGAGCCCCGTGCTCGAGAAGGTGGTCACCGAGCTCGCCGGCCGCCTGGTGCTCGCCAAGGTCGACGTCGACGCGAACCCGCAGCTCGCGCAGGGCTTCCGCGCGCAGTCGATCCCCATGGTGCTCGCGCTCGTGGCGGGTCAGCCGGTGCCCCTGTTCACCGGAGCCGTCCCCGAGCAGCAGGTGCGCGACGTGTTCGCCCAGCTTCTGCAGCTCGCCGCTCAGCACGGCGTAACCGGTACCGTCCCGGTCGAGGGCGCCCCCTCCGCCGATGCCCCCGCCGCGGAGCCCGAGCTGCCCCCGCTGCACGCAGAGGCGTTCGCCGCGATCGAAGAGGGCGACTACGCCCGCGCCATCACCGCCTACGAGAAGGCCCTCGCCGAGAACCCGCGCGACGCCGACGCGCGCGCCGGTCTCGGACAGGTGCGTCTGCTGGACCGCGTCCAGGACGCCGACCTCCAGGCGGCCCGTGCCGCGGCGGCCGCCGACCCGACGGGGCTCGAGGCACAGTTCCTCGTCGCGGATCTCGACGTCGTGGGCGGGCATGTCGACGACGCCTTCGGCCGTCTGCTCGACCTCTTCGCCGCGCTTCCCGGGGATGAGCGCGCCCCGGTGCGCGAGCGTCTGCTCGAGCTCTTCGGCCTCGTCGGCGACGAGGACGCGCGGGTGATCCGCGCCCGCTCGCGACTGGCCTCGTTGCTCTTCTGAGCCCGGACATCGCACGGCCCCGTCCTCCCCAGGGGGGACGGGGCCGTCGTCGTTTGCGCGTGTGTCAGACCCGTGGATCCGGCGCGGATCACCCCGCGCAGGGGCCGAGACGCCCGGGGTCAGCTCCCCGAACGGTGGTGGAGCCACAGCACCCCGAGAGGGGGAAGGGTCAGCGTCGCGCTTCCGCGACCATCCGTCTGTACCGCACCGAAGTTGCCCTGCCCTGAGCCGCCGAAGGCCTCGGCGTCGCTGTTGAGGATCTCGGTCCAGGTGCCCGATTCGGGCAGGTCGAGGGGGTAATCGGTCAGCGGAACGCCCGAGAAGTTGCACACCACGGCGATCGTGTTGCCGTGGTGATCGCGACGGGCGAAGGCGAGGACGTTCGTGTTCCAGGCCGGGGCACCGAGGCGCGAGAATGCCGCGCCGTCGTGATCACGCGCCCACAGGGCCGCCTGATCCTTGTAGACGCGGTTCAGCTCGGCCACGAAGGAGTGCAGCTGCGCATGCGAGGGCTGGTCGAGCATCCACCAGTCGATGCTGCGCGACTCCGACCACTCGGACATCTGCCCGAACTCCTGGCCCATGAACAGCAGTTGCTTGCCGGGGTGCCCCCACATGTACGCCAGGAACGCGCGCATATTGGCGAGCTTCTGCCAGTGGTCGCCCGGCATGCGACCGAAGAGGCTGCCCTTGCCGTGCACGACCTCGTCGTGGCTGATCGGCAGGACGAAGTTCTCACTGAACGAGTACACGAACGAGAACGACAGCTCACCCTCGTGGTGCGAGCGGTACATGGGATCGCGCCCGATGTACTGCAGCGAGTCGTTCATCCAGCCCATGTTCCACTTGAAGCCGAAACCGAGGCCCGCGTGCGAGGTGGGCGCCGTGACGCCGGGGAAGCTCGTCGACTCCTCGGCGATCAAGGCGATACCGGGGTAGCGCTTGTACGAGGTCGCGTTCACCTCCTGCAGGAACCGGATCGCCTCGAGGTTCTCGCGACCGCCGAACTGGTTCGGCGCCCACTCGCCCTCGTTGCGCGAGTAATCGAGGTAGAGCATGGAGGCGACGGCATCCACTCGCAGACCGTCGACGTGGAACTCCTCGAACCAGTACAGCGCGTTCGCGACGAGGAAGTTGCGCACCTCGTTGCGGCCGTAGTCGAAGATGAGCGTGCCCCAGTCCTTGTGCTCGCCGCGACGGGGGTCCGGGTGCTCGTACAGGGCCTCGCCGTCGAAGCGGGCGAGCGCGAAGTCGTCCTTGGGGAAGTGGCCGGGGACCCAGTCCATGATCACGCCGATGCCGGCCTGGTGCAGACGGTCGATGAGGTAGCGCAGGTCGTCCGGCGAGCCGAAACGGCTCGTCGGGGCGTAGTAACCCGACACCTGGTACCCCCACGAGCCGCCGAAGGGGTGCTCGGCCAGCGGGAGGAACTCGACGTGGGTGAACCCCTGCGCGCCGACGTAGTCGATGATCTCGTCGGCCGCGTCGCGGTACGACAGCCCCTGCTTCCAGGAACCGAGGTGGAGTTCGTAGATCGACATCGGGCGGTCGATCGGCGCGGTGCGCGAGCGCTCGTCGATCCACTCGTCGTCCGCCCACGCGTAGGTCGAATCGGTGACCACGGATGCCGTGGCGGGAGGAACCTCGGCGAGTCGCGCCATGGGATCCGCCTTCTCGATCCACTGGCCGGCGCGGGTGAGGATCTCAAACTTGTAGCGCGTGCCGACTCCGATCCCGGGGACGAACAGTTCCCAGACGCCGCTGCCGCCCATCGACCGCATGGCGTGGCCGGCGCCGTCCCACCCGTTGAAGTCTCCGATGACGCGCAGGGCGCGCGCATCGGGAGCCCAGACGGTGAACGCGGTGCCCGTCGACCCGTCGAGTTCGCGCACGTGTGCACCGAGGATGCGCCAGAGCTCTTCATGACGCCCCTCGGCGATCAGGTGCAGGTCGAGCTCGCCGACGGACGGCGCGTGGCGGTACCCGTCGTCGGAGACGTGCTCCGAACCGTCGTACGACGCGCGCACCGTGTAGGCGCCAGGGTAGGCCGCGACGGGCGCCTCCCAGATCCCCCCGCGGACGTGCTCGAGGGCGACCGAGGTGCCGTCGGCCAGTTCGGCGACCACCTCGCGGGCAAGGGGCCGGCGCGAACGGATGACCCATCCCTCGCCGGTCTCGTGCACGCCGAGCACGCTGTGCGGGTCATGGTGGGCGCCGTGGGCCACGGCATCCAAGATCTCGGAGGGAAGGGAGGTCATCGGTTCTCCTTGACGTGCAGGATGTGCACCGGCTCGACGAAGGCGTCGAGGCGCACGAAGTTGTGGTCGGCCCAGGTCCAGACCTGTCCGGTGACGAGATCCTCGACCTCGTACGTGGCGCCGGGTTCGATGCCGAAGACCGTGGTGTCGAGGTGGACGGTCGTCTCACGGGCGGAGTGCGGGTCGACGTTCGCGACCACGATGATCGTGTCGCTGCGACCATCGGGCGAGAGGGCGGCGTCGAGGTGCTTGGAGTACACGAGGATGCTGTCGTCGTCGCTCCAGTGCACGCTGAGGTTGCGCAACTGCCCGAGCGCCGGATGCGCGCGCCGCGCGCCGTTCAGCATGCGCAGGTACGGCGCGAGCGAGTCACCCGCGGCTTCGGCGGCGGCCCAGTCGCGGAACTTGTACTCGTACTTCTCGTTGTCGATGTTCTCTTCGGACCCCGGGCGCGCGACGTTCTCGTACAGCTCGTAGCCCGCGTAGACGCCGTAGGTGGGAGCCGCGGTCGCCGCGATGGCGGCGCGGATCTTGTACGCCGGTCGCCCGCCGAACTGGAGGTACTCGGTGAGGATGTCAGGGGTGTTGACGAAGAGGTTCGGGCGGAGGAAGTCGTCGGTCTCGTGGGCCAGACCGGTGAGGAACTCCTCGAGCTCGTCTTTCGTGTTGCGCCACGTGAAGTAGGTGTAGCTTTGCTGGAACCCCGCCATGGCCAGGCCCTGCAGCGGCGCGGGGCGCGTGAAGGCCTCGGCCAGGAACACCGCGTCGGGCTCCTCGGCGCTGACGGTCGCGATGAGCCACTCCCAGAATTGCAGGGGCTTGGTGTGCGGGTTGTCCACGCGGAAGATCGTGACCCCCTGCGCGATCCAATGGCGGACGATGCGCAGCACCTCGGCGCGGATGCCCTCGGGGTCGTTGTCGAAGTTGACCGGGTAGATGTCCTGGTACTTCTTCGGGGGGTTCTCGGCGAAGGCGATCGAGCCGTCGGGAAGGGTGGTGAACCACTCCGGGTGCTCGGCGACCCACGGGTGATCGGGCGAGGCCTGCAGCGCGAGGTCGAGTGCCACCTCGATGTCGTTCTCGCGCGCGGTCCGCACGAAGGCGCGGAAGTCCTCGAGAGTGCCGAGGTCGGGGTGGACGGTGTCGTGCCCGCCTGCCGCGCCCCCGATGGCCCACGGCGAGCCGGGGTCTCCGGGCTCGGTGACGAGGGTGTTGTTCGGCCCCTTGCGGTTGGTCTGGCCGATGGGGTGGATCGGCGGCAGGTACAGCACGTCGAAGCCCATTCCGGCGACGGCCGGGAGCCGCTCGGCGGCGGTGCGGAACGTGCCGCTGACGATCGAGCCGTCCTCCGCTCGTCGTGCCCCTTCGGACCGGGGGAAGAACTCGTACCAGGCGCCGGCGCCGGCGCGCTCTCGTTCGACGAGCAGCTCGGCATCCCGCCCGACAGAGACCAGGCCCATCATGGGGCGGGCCTCGAACAGCGCCGCGATCTCGGGGTCGCGGACGATCTGGAGCGCGGTGTCGTCGTGCACGTCGGGATCGCGCAGGGCGCGGGCGGCGTCGTACAGGCGGTCCTTGTCGGTGCCGGGCCGCTTCTTCTCGCCGCGCGCCCGATCGAAGAGCTGCGCGCCCATCTCTCGCATGAGGGCGACATCGACGCCCGCCGCGATCTTGACCTCGGCGGCGTGCTCCCACGTCGCGAAGTCGTCGGCGAAGGATTCGAAACGGAACCGCCAGACGCCCTGCTCGAGCGGAGCGACGAGCGTCGACCAGCGATCGAAGCCGTCGTTGAGGGGACTCAGGCGGTGCAGCGATTCGTCGCCGGACGGCGAGAACAGGCGCACCTGCACGCCGATGCGGTCGTGGCCCTCGCGGAACGCCGTCACCGTGAACGGCACGGCCTCACCGACGTACGCGGAGGGGCGGAATCTGCCGCCGGGCACGCTCGGGTGCGGGAGCGCCAGCGGGATGCGCGGGGTGACCACGCTGCGCGAGGTGGGCGTCGGCTTGACCGGACGCACGGGAATCGAGGCGGCGCTGCGCCAGGGCAGCTCGGGCGAGGGAGTCGTCGTGGTGGCCACGGTCCGAACCTATCGCGGGCCACCGACGTTGCCGTACGGTTTCGCCCGGCCTTGACAGCGGGGCCGGATCAGTCGACGCGGAACAGTCGCATCGAGGCGCCGGCGAGGGAGACGACGTCTCCGGGCGCGAAGCGCTCCTCGTCATCGGACGGCGTCTCGTCGGCGCTCGACCAGAGCGAGACGTAGACCGCGTCCTCGAGATCGGGCAGGACGATCTCGGTGGCGTCCTCGGTGCCGTGGATCACGAGGAGGACGCGGTTCGGGTCCTCTTCTTCGGGCGTCGAGGTCGCGAGGTACTGCAGGGTCCGGTGCGCCGGGTCGTTCCAGCGCTCGCTCGACATCGTCTCGCCGTTCTCGTCGAACCACTCCATGACCGAGGCCGAGGGGATCACCTCGCCGAGCCGGGCGAAGCGCTGGGGCCGCAGCGCGGGATTGTCGCGGCGCAGCCGCAGGAGGCGCTGCGTGTGCGCGAACAGGTGCTCCTGCCACGGGGCGAGGTCCCACGACAGCCAGGTGAGCGCGGAATCGTGGCAGTAGGCGTTGTTGTTGCCGCGCTGCGTGCGTCCCATCTCGTCGCCGGCGGTGATCATCGGCACCCCCGCCGACAACAGCAGCGTGCCCATGAGGTTGCGCATGGCCTTGCGGCGGGTGGCGAGCACGCGTTCGTCGGTGGTGCGACCTTCGGCGCCGTGGTTGAACGAGCGGTTGGTGTCGGCGCCGTCGCGGTTCTGCTCGCCGTTGCCGAGGTTGTGCTTGACGTCGTACGAGACGAGGTCGCGCAGGGTGAACCCGTCGTGCGCGGTGACGAAGTTGACGCTCGCGAGGGGCCCGCGGTCTTCGGAGAAGGTGTTCGAAGATCCCGCCAGACGCGTGGCGAAGCCGCCGATCCCGACCGGGGCGGTGGCCGCGCGCCGGGCGTAGTCGATGTCGCTCAGCCAGAAATTGCGCACCCGATCGCGGTAGCGGTCGTTCCACTCCAGCCAGCCCTCGCCGAAGTTGCCGGTCTGCCAGCCGCCCATGCCGACGTCCCAGGGTTCGGCGATCAGCTTGGTGCCCGACAACGCGGCATCCTCTCGGATGGCCGTGAGGAGCGGGTGATCGGGCGTGAAGGAGTGGTTCTCGTCGCGGCCGAGGGTGACGGCGAGATCGAAGCGGAAGCCGTCGATCTGCACCTCGTCGCTCCAGTACCGCAACGAGTCGAGGATGAGTCGTGCCGCGGCATCCGTCGAGGTGTTCACCGCGTTGCCGCAGCCGGTCTCGTCGATGTACGCGCCCTCGGCGGTCTGGCGGTAGTAGGCCTTGTTGTCGATGCCGCGCAGGCTCGTGCGCGGCCCCCCGATGCCTTCTTCGGCGGTGTGGTTGTAGACGACGTCGAGCAGCACCTCGAGGCCGGCCTCGTGCAGGAGCTTCACCATTCCCTTGAACTCGCGCAAAACGGCCTCGGGACCCTCGGCGCGGCTGGCGGCCGTGGCATACGGCGCGTGCGGGGTGAAGAAGTTGAGCGAGTTGTAGCCCCAGTAGTTCGACAGGCCCAGCTGCAGCAGGCGAGGCTCGGTGGCGAAGGCGTGGACCGGAAGCAGCTCGACGCTGGTGACGCCGAGGGAGAGCAGATGATCGATCATCGCGGGGTGCGCCAGTCCCGCGTACGTGCCGTGCAGAGCGGGCGGAATGAAGGGATGCCGCTTGGTGAGGCCCTTGACATGTCCCTCGTAGATGACCGTGCGGTCCATCGGCACGCGGGGCTTGGTGGAGGTGCCCCAGTCGAAAGAGCCGTCGACGACCACGGAGCGCCAGTCGCCGTAGCTGCCCGAGACGAGCCCCCGCGAGTACGGCTCGATCAGGAGCGACTGCGGGTTGAACGTGTGTCCGGGGCCGTGCGGCCCTCCG
Organism: Microbacterium sp. Leaf203; assembly: GCF_001421275.1. NCBI lineage: Bacteria > Bacillati > Actinomycetota > Actinomycetes > Micrococcales > Microbacteriaceae > Microbacterium > Microbacterium sp. Leaf203. The sequence continues at coordinate 291,498 of NZ_LMKF01000031.1, forward strand.
ACGCGGATCGCGTATCGCGCGCCGGGTCGCAGCAGGGGAGTGGTGGCCTCGAACACGCCCCCGCCCACGGGGGTCATGGTGATGGTCTCGGTCGCCCAGTCGAGGTCGACGTCGTCGAAGACGAGCACTTGCATCGCGTCGGCGGAACCCGACCAGACGCGCAGGGTGCCCCCGTCGGGGCCGAGTCGCACGCCCAGATCGTCGAGCGACGAGCGGAGCAGGGCGGGGCGGGCGGGCAGGACAGTCTCGGGTCGGACCATGCGTCTTAGGGTAGTGAAAGGCGCTGGAGATACCGGGAGGGCGAGGATGCGGGTATACCTCGATCACGCGGCGACCACCCCGTTGCGCCCGGAGGCGCGAGAGGCGTGGCTCGCCGCCCACGACGTGCTCGGCAACCCGTCGTCGATCCACGGCGCCGGTCAGGACGCGCGTCGCCTGCTCGAGGACGCTCGCGAGGCTCTCGCGACCGTGCTCGGGTGCCAGCCGATCGAGGTCGTCTTCACGTCCGGCGGCACCGAGGCGGCCAATCTCGCGCTGAAGGGCCTGTGGTGGTCGCGCTCCGCCGACACCGACGCGATCGTGCTCCCCGACGGCGAGCACCACGCCACGCTCGATGCGGTGGGGTGGCTGTCCTCGACGCAGGATGCACATGTGCGCCCGGTACCCCTCGATCCGCTCGGCCGCATCGACGCGGAGGCGTTCTCTGCGGCTCTTCCGGGAGCCGCCCTCGCGACGGCGCTCGTCGCGAGCAACGAGGTCGGAACGATCCAGGATGCCGCCGACCTCGCGCGGCGCGCGCTCGACGCCGGGGTGCCCCTGCACCTCGACGCCGTGTCGGCGCTCGGCCAGATCCCGGTGTCGTTCTCGGCGTGGCGGGGCTCGGGGAGCGCGCCCTCGGGCCTGGTGGCGATGTCGGTCTCGGCGCACAAGGTCGGCGGTCCCGTCGGCGTTGGCGCCGCGGTCGTCTCGCGACACGCCCGGCTCACACCCCTCGTCCACGGCGGCGGCCAGCAGCGGAGTCTGCGCGCCGGGACGCAGGACGTCGCGGGCGCCTCCGCCTTCGCGGCGGCCCTCACGGCGGCCGAGGCCGAGCGCCACGGCGAGGCGGAGCGGCTCGCCGCACTCCGCGATCGCCTGGTGACCGGCATCCTCTCGTCCATCCCTTCCGCCCGGCTGCTCGGGCACCGGACCGAGCGTCTGCCCGGCAACGCGCACGTGCTGTTCCCGGATGCCGCGGGCGAGACGCTCCTGTTCCTGCTCGACATGGAGCAGATCGCCGTGTCGACGGGGTCGGCGTGCCAGGCCGGCGTGGCGGAGCCGTCGCACGTGGTGCTCGCTCTCGGGCTCGACGATCGCGCGGCGCGATCGGTGCTGAGATTCACCCTCGGACACACCTCCACGGACGCCGACGTCGACGCCGTTCTCACCCGCCTCCCCGACGCGTACGCCCGGGCCGTGGCATCCGGCGCCCGTTCAGACCGACGTTCGTAGACTGGGACGATGCGAGTTCTTGCGGCGATGAGCGGTGGAGTCGACTCCGCGGTGGCTGCGGCCCGCGCGGTCGAGGCGGGTCACGACGTGGTCGGCGTGCACCTGGCGCTCTCGCGCGCCGGGGGAACGCTCCGCGCCGGCAGCCGCGGCTGCTGCACGATCGAAGACGCGATGGACGCCCGCCGTGCCGCCGACAAGCTCGGCATGCCCTTCTACGTCTGGGACTTCTCGGAGCGCTTCCGCGACGACGTGATCGACGACTTCGTCGCGGAGTACCGCGCCGGGCGCACGCCCAACCCCTGCATGCGCTGCAACGAGAAGATCAAGTTCGCGGCCCTCCTCGAGCGGGCCCTCGAACTCGGCTTCGACGCCGTCTGCACCGGCCACTACGCCACTCTCGTCGACACGCCCGGGGGGCGCGAGCTGCACCGCGCCTCCGACAACGCCAAGGACCAGTCGTACGTGCTGGGTGTGCTCACCGCCGAGCAGCTCGCGCACACCTACTTCCCGCTCGGGTCCACCCCGTCGAAGGCGCTCGTGCGCGCCGAGGCGGAGGAGCGCGGGTTGTCCGTGGCGCAGAAGCCCGACAGCCACGACATCTGCTTCATCCCCGACGGTGACACGCGCGGCTGGCTCGCCGACAAGGTGGGTGCCGAGCGCGGCGAGATCCTCGACCGTACGGGAGCCGTGGTCGGCACGCACGAGGGGGCGCACGCCTTCACCGTCGGGCAGCGCCGCGGCTTGCAGCTCGGGGTTCCCGCGGCCGACGGCAAGCCCCGCTTCGTGCTCGAAGTGCGTCCCATCACCAACTCCGTGGTCGTCGGGCCCAAAGAGGCGCTCGCGTGCTCCGAGATCGCGGGGGAGCGCTACACCTGGGCCGGACGCGCACCCGAGGGCGAGCGCTTCGACTGCGACGTGCAGATCCGCGCGCACGCGGACCCCGTGCCCGCCGTCGCCGAGTTCGTCGACGGCGTGCTGACGGTGCGTCCCGAGACGCCTTTCGACGGGGTCGCCCCCGGGCAGACCGCTGTGCTCTACGACGGCACGCGCGTGCTCGGACAGTTCACGATCGACCGGACGGTGTCGGCGGTCCCGGTCGAGGCCTGAGGCCCGTCACACTCCGCCGTCGCCGTTCGACTCCTCTGATGGACGCGATCTTCGCGTCCCTTACCGCGAGGAGTCCCCGATGACCCGTATCGACCTGTCCCGCACCAACCGCGGCGGTTACGCCGCCGTCCTCGCGCTCGAGGGGTATGCGCGCACCCACGTCGACAAGACCCTCTACGAGTTGCTCAAACTGCGGGCGTCGATCCTCAACGGGTGCGGGTTCTGCGTCGACATGCACGCCACCGCGGCGGCCGCGCACGGCGTCCCCGCGCGGACGCTCCACGCCGTCGCGGCCTGGCACCACGCCGGCGACCTCCTCGACGACCGGCAACGCGCGGTACTCGCCCTCACCGATGCCGTGACCCTCGTCGGGCCGGAGAGCGTGACCGACGAGGTGTGGGAGCGCGCGGCCGCGTTCTTCTCGGAGAAGGAGCTCGGCTCCCTCGTGGTCGCCATCGCGACGATCAACGTGTGGAACCGCATCGCCCTGGCGACCGGGATGACCCCTCCGGTCGATGCCGCCCACCCCGTCGCATGAGCGTCGCCCGTCCTGCCGGTAGCCTCGGCGAGGTGACGATGGCCAGCCTCGCGTGGAGCACGGAGCGGGACCGACTCGTGGGGATCGCCTATCGGATGCTCGGAGACTTCGGTGCCGCGGAGGACGTCGTCTCGGACGTCGCCCTCGACGCACTGCGGGCGGAGGGCGACGGCGATGAGGTGCGCTCGTGGGCGGCCTGGCTGACGACGGTCTGCGTCAGACGATCCATCGACCAGTTGCGTCGAGTGCAGGCCGCTCGCGAGGATTATCCGGGACCGTGGTTGCCGGAGCCGGTCGCCACCGAGCGTCTGCCCGACGACGTGGTGGCGGACCGCGAGATGCTGTCGCTGGCGGTCCTGCACCTCGCGGAGCAGCTGGAACCCGCGGCTCGTGCGTCGGTGGTGTTGCATCGGGCGTTCGGGATGACGTCCGTCGAGATCGCGGAAATCCTCGATCGCTCACCCGCGTCGGTGCGCCAGCTGATCTCGCGTGGAGAGAGGAGGCTTCAGCTGCGCGCCGAGCCGTCGTCGTCAGGCGCCGACCGCGGGGCTGTCCGCGCTCTCGTCGCCGCGATCGAGACCGGAGACGTCGCGGGCGTGGCGGGCATCCTCACCGATGACGCGATCCTCTGGGCGGACGGAGGCGGGCGGGTCAAGAGCGCGCTCAACCCCATCTTCGGCGCCGAGAGGATCGTCCGCTTCTTCGCCGGAATTCTCGAGAAGGCGGCCGCAGCCGGAGCCGTGATTTCGGCGCGGGAGGTGGACGTCAATGGCGAGATCGGGCTCTCGCTCTCGGTGGGCGCCGTCACGGACGTCATCTCGCTGGAGATGAGGGGTGGGCTCGTCGCCGGCGTCCGACGGATATCGAACCCCGACAAGCTCTGGAGGGCGTGGTGAGCGGCGACCCGCCCGCGGCCGATGTCGGAACCCCTCCCTAAGCTGGATGCGTGACCGAGCACGATCAGCTTCCCGACCTCACCCTCGACGAGGCGCGCGCCGAGGCCGCGGACCTCACCCAGCGGATCGTCGGTGCGCGCGACGCGTACTACGGCCGAGACGCCGAGGTCGTCGACGACGCGACGTACGACGGATGGATGCACCGGCTCGAGGCCCTCGAGCGTCTGCACCCCGAACTCCAGGGGCAGGACAGCCCGACCCTCTCGGTGGGAGCCGCCGAGGCCACCGACCTCGCGACGATCGAGCACGCCGAGCGCATGCTCAGTCTCGACAACGTCTTCTCGCCCGAAGAGCTGCGCGATTGGGCCGTCAAGACCGAGGCCGCCGCGGGGCGCGCGGTGCACTGGCTCAGCGAGCTCAAGATCGACGGACTGGCCATCAGCCTGCGCTACGAGAACGGCGTGCTCACCTCCGCCGCGACCCGCGGCGACGGTCGGGTCGGAGAAATCGTCACCGAGAACGCCCTGCGTCTCGCCGACATCCCGCACGAGCTCGCGGGAGAGGGGCACCCGCCGATCGTGGAGGTGCGCGGAGAGGTCTTCATCCCCGTCGCGAAATTCGAGAACCTCAACCGACTTCAGGGCGAGTTCCGCGAGCGGGCGCTGGCTGAGGCTCGAGAGCGGGCCGCCGGCCGACGTGGGGGCCGCGCCTTCGACGAAGAGAAGGCCGAGGTCGCGGCGGCTCGACGCTTCCCCGCGTTCGCGAATCCCCGCAACGCGGCCAGCGGCGGACTGCGTCAGCAGATCGAGAAGAAGACGGGCCTCGAACTCGAGGCCGGTCTCGCGCGCATCGACTCCCTCAAGCTCTACGTGCACGGCATCGGTGCGTGGCAGAACCCTCCCGTGGCCGCACAGAGTGAGATCTACGACCTGCTGGCGTCGTGGGGACTGCCCACCTCGCCGTACAGCCGCGTCGAGTCGACGATCGACGGCGTCCTGGCCTTCGTCGCGCATCACGGCGAGCATCGTCACGACGTGGAGCACGAGATCGACGGCGTCGTCGTCAAGGTCGACGAACTCGCCCTGCACGACGAGCTCGGTGCCACGAGTAGAGCGCCGCGATGGGCGATCGCGTACAAGTACCCTCCCGAGCAGGTGAACACGAAGCTGCTCGACATCGTGGTGTCCGTCGGCCGCACCGGACGGGCCACCCCCTTCGCGGTCATGGAACCCGCGAAGGTCGCCGGCAGCGTCGTGCGCCAGGCCACTTTGCACAACCAGGACGTCGTCAAGGTCAAGGGAGTGCTGATCGGCGACACGGTCGTGCTGCGCAAGGCCGGCGACGTCATCCCCGAGGTCCTCGGTCCGGTGGTCGAGTTGCGCGACGGCAGCGAACGCGCGTTCGTCATGCCGGCGGACTGCCCCGAGTGCGGGACACCGCTGCGCCCCGCGAAAGAGGGCGACGTCGACCTGCGGTGCCCGAACGCGCGCTCGTGTCCCGCCCAGGTGCGCGGTCGTGTGGAGCACATCGGGTCCCGCGGAGCGCTCGACGTCGAAGCCCTGGGAGAAGTCACCGCCGCCGCCCTCACCCAGCCCGAGGTGCCCGACCGGCCGCCGCTCGACACCGAGGCGGGGCTCTTCGACCTGACGGTCGACCAGCTCGTGCCGATCGAGGTCGTCGTGCGCGACTCCGAGACGGGGGAGCGCAAGGTCGATCCCGATACCGGCGAGCTCGTGCGACGACTGCCGTTCCAGAAGCTGTCGCCGGCGTCGTACCCGCCGGGCACCGAGGACCTCGACCCGGCCGAGCGCCGCCGCCGCGGCATCCGCAAGGACTATCGGCAGGTCCTGCCGTCCGAGCAGGCGACCAAGCTCATCGCCGAGCTCGACAAGGCCAAGACCAAAGACCTCTGGCGGCTGCTCGTTTCGCTGAACATCCGGCACGTCGGTCCGGTCGCGGCCCGCGCCCTCGCCCAGTGGTTCGGCTCCCTCGACGCCATTCGGGCGGCCTCGCGCGAAGAACTCGCGGCCGTCGAGGGCGTCGGCGGCATCATCGCCGACGCCGTCATCGACTGGTTCGACGTGGAGTGGCACCGCGAGATCGTCGACCGCTGGGCAGCCGCGGGCGTGCGCTTCACGATCCCCGGCCATCCCGGACCCGGGGCGGCGGCCGCTGCGGGCGGGGTCCTCGCGGGCCTCACGGTGGTGGCGACCGGATCACTCGAGGGCTACACCCGCGAGGGCGCGCAAGAAGCCATCCTCTCGGCCGGCGGCAAGGCGGCATCGAGCGTGTCGAAGAAGACGGACTTCGTGGCGGCGGGCCCGGGGGCCGGATCCAAGCTCGCGAAGGCCGAGGAGCTCGGACTGAGAATCCTGGATGCCGCGCAGTTCCGCATCCTCGTCGAGCAGGGCCCCGCGGCACTCGACGCGGCGACGGGCGACACCTCAGCCGACGCCGACATCGACGCCGCCGCGGAAGAGACCGCCGCCGACGACTGATCGAACAACGGAAGGGCGGGGGCCGAGGCCCCCGCCCTTCCGTTCGTTCTCGGTATCTGTCAGCCTGCGCAGACCGTGGCGGCCTCCGTGAAGCTCGCCTGCAGAGTGCTCACCTGGCCGCTCAGGCCGCTGGCCTTCGACGGGTCGGCGACGACGGTCTCGAGGAACGCGGCGTAGTCGTTGAGAGCGCCGCTGGCCTTCTTGGCCGCGGGCGCGACCTCCGCGTTGGTGATCGAGTCGAACTGCGTGCCGACGTCGGACGCGAGCTTCTTGAACGCCGCCAACGTCGCCTGCGGGTCGGAGCTGTCGACCGTGCTGCCCGCACCGCTGACCTCCTGGAACTGCGTCCGGACGATGTCGCAGGCGTCGGCCTTCGACTGATCCCCGGCGGGTGCGGCGGGCGACGCGGGCGCGGTGGTCTCCTGCGTCGTGGTGGTGCCGCTGTCGGTCATGCTGTCGTCGCTCGACTCCGCGGTGTTGCTGGCACCGCCGGAGCAGCCGGCGAGAAGAAGCAGCGCGGAGGCTGCGACGAGAGCGAACGGAGTGCGCTTGATGATCATGTGATTCCCCCCAAAGGTCACACCCGGGCACGACGCGGCCCGGAATGCCCCCACGCTACCGAGCGCACGCGTGCACCGACCAATTCGGCCCCGGGTCTTGCGCGCCGAGGTCTGCGTGTAGCAGGGCGGTGGCGTCAGTCGGCGAGCAGGCGATCGCGCACCTGACGTCGGAGCACCTTGCCGATGAGCGAGCGGGGCAGTTCATCGACGACGACGATCTGCTTCGGAACCTTGTAGGGCGTCAGGATGCCGCGCGCGAAGGCCCGCACGGCTTCGGCGTCGAATTCGCCGGGGGTCGAGGGCACGACCGCGGCGACGACCTCTTCGCCCGAGTGCTCGCTCGGAAGGCCGACCACGGCGACATCGGCGATCGAGGGGTGTTGGCGCAGGACGTTCTCGACCTCGGTGGGGGCGACGTTGAAGCCTCCCGTGATGATGAGCTCTTTGATGCGGTCGACGATCCGCACGAAACCGCCGTCGTCGATCGTCACGATGTCACCGGTGCGGAACCACCCGTCGACGAAGACCGCGTCGGTCTCTTCGGGCTTCCCGTAGTAGCCGGAGAAGACCTGCGGGCCGCGGACGAGGAGTTCACCGCGCTCGACGTCGGTGCGCGGGTCGTCGGGGTCGACGACCCGGCACTCGGTGCCGGGGAGGGGGAGGCCGACGGTCCCCGCGACGCGGTTGTCGGCGACGGGGTTGGCCATCAGCACGGGGGAGCACTCGCTCAGGCCGTAGCCCTCGACGAGATAGCCTCCGGTGGCTTCCTCGAACGGCACGACGAGATCGTGCGGGAGGGCCATCGCGCCCGAGATCGCGACGTCGGTACCGGTCAGCGAAACGCCCTTCTCGGTCGCCGCGGCGAGCAGCCGCTCGGCGATCGGGGGGACGAGGGGGAGGAAGGTCGCGGGGTGCTTCTTCGTCACGGCGAGCACGAGGTCGGGATCGAACTTGGGGAAGAGGACGAGACGCGCGCCCATCGACATCGCGAAGGTCACGCACAGGGTCAGCCCGTACGCGTGGAACATCGGCAGCACGGCGTAGACGACGCACCCCTCGCCGCGGACGATCTGCGGCACCCAGGCGCGGGCCTGAGCGGCGTTGGCGAGCAGGTTCGCGTGCGTGAGCATCGCCCCCTTGGGGGTGCCGGTCGTCCCGCTCGTGTACTGGATGATCGCCAGGTCGGTCGACCCCGGTCGCGGGTGCGACGAGGGGAGGGGCGCGTGACGCACCAGGTCGGCCCAGTCGGCGGCATCCTGGGTCTTCGTCGTCAGAGCCGCGCGGGCCTCTCGCGCCTTCGCGAGGGGCAGGCGGAGGGCGAGTCGGGTCCGCAGGGGCATGGCGGTGGTCACATCGACCGAGATGAGCGTGTCGACCGTCAGGTCGGCCGGGAACTCCTGGACCGTGGCGACGACTTTGCTCCACACGATCGCGTGCTTCGCACCGTGATCCTCGAACTGCTTGCGCAGCTCCCGCGGGGTGTAGAGGGGATTGTGCTCGACCACGACGGCGCCCAGGCGCAGGACCGCGTAGAACGCCACGATGTGCTGCGGGCAGTTGGGCAGCACGATCGCGACCGGGTCTCCCGCTTTCACCCCGCGCTCGGCGAGGGCTCCCGCCACGCGGGCGATGTCGGCGGCCATCTCGGCGTACGTCGTCTCGCGGCCGAAGAACTGCAGGGCGGGGGCGTCGGGGTAGTCGCGCACCGAGGCGTCGACGATGTCGACGAGCGAGCCGCTCTGGGGGTCCAGGTCTTCGGGGACACCCGGGGCGTAGCTCGAGGTCCAGGGCCGCGGGGGATCGAAGCTCGTCACCCCGTCAGCCTAGAGGTGGTGCTCGGCGGGGACAGGACCGCGCGCGAACTAGACTTGCGGGGTGTCTGAAATCACTCCTGATCTCGTGCGCCATCTCGGTGTGCTCGCCCGGATCCAGTTGAGCGACGAGGAGGTCCAAAGCCTCACCGGCCAGCTGGATGCCATCGTCGACAACATCGCGAAGGTGTCCGAGGTGGCGACCCCCGAGGTCGTCGCCACGAGCCACCCGATCCCGCTCGAGAACGTCTTCCGCCCCGACGTCGTGCAGCAGCAGCTCACGCGCGAGCAGGTGCTGCAGAACGCGCCCGACCAGGCCGACGGCCGATTCCGCGTGACCGCGATCCTGGGAGAAGAGCAGTGATGCGCACCGTGCCGACCGATTTCCGGGGAGTCTCCACCTCCGACGCGACGAAGGAGCAGGGACGATGACCGATCTGACCCGCCTCACCGCCGCCGACCTGGCCTCCGCGCTCTCGAGCAAAGAGGTGTCGAGCGTCGAGGCCACGCAGGCCCACCTCGACCGCATCGCGGCCGTCGACGGCGACGTGCACGCGTTCCTGCACGTGAGCGACCACGCCCTCGAGGTCGCGGCCGACATCGACCGCCGCCGCGCGGCGGGCGAGCAGCTGCACGAACTCGCCGGCGTTCCGCTCGCGGTCAAGGACGTGCTCGTCACCACCGACATGCCCTCCACGAGCGGATCGAAGATCCTCGAGGGCTACATGTCGCCCTACGACGCCACGGTCGTCGCGCGCTCGCGCGCCGCGGGCCTGGTGCCGCTCGGCAAGACCAACATGGACGAGTTCGCGATGGGCTCCTCCACCGAGTTCTCGGCGTACGGCCCCACCCGCAACCCGTGGGACCTCGACCGCATCCCCGGCGGCTCGGGAGGCGGGTCGGCTGCGGCCGTCGCGGCCTTTGAGGCGCCGCTGGCCCTCGGCTCCGACACGGGCGGCTCGATTCGTCAGCCCGCGCACGTCACCGGCACGGTCGGCGTCAAGCCCACCTACGGTGGAGTGAGCCGTTACGGCGCGATCGCCCTGGCATCCAGCCTCGATCAGGTCGGCCCGGTCACCCGCACCGTGCTCGACGCGGGTTTGCTCCACGACGTCATCGGCGGACACGACGCGAACGACTCGACCTCGCTGTCCGACGCGTGGCCCTCCTTCGCTGCCGCGGCTCGCGAGGGTGCAACCGGCGAGGTCCTGAAGGGCCTCAAGATCGGCGTCATCCGCGAGCTCGACGACCGCGGCTTCCAGAAGGGCGTGTCGGACTCGTTCCGCGCGTCGCTGGCGGCCATGGAGGCGCAGGGCGCCGAGATCGTCGAGATCAGCGCCCCGCACTTCGAGTACGGCGTCGCCGCGTACTACCTGATCCTCCCCGCCGAGGCCTCGAGCAACCTTGCGAAGTTCGACTCGGTGCGCTTCGGCATGCGCGTGAACCCGCAGGGCGCCGCCACCGTCGAGAACGTCATGGCCGCCACGCGCGACGCGGGCTTCGGCCCCGAGGTCAAGCGCCGCATCATCCTCGGCACCTACGCCCTCTCGGCCGGATACTACGACGCCTACTACGGCAGCGCGCAGAAGGTCCGCACGCTCATCCAGCACGATTTCGACGCCGCGTTCTCGCAGGTCGACGTCATTGCGACGCCGTCCGCGCCGACCACGGCCTTCCGCCTCGGCGAGAAGATCGACGACCCGCTGCAGATGTATCTCAACGACGTCACCACGATCCCCGCGAACCTCGCGGGCGTGCCCGGCATCTCGGTGCCGAGCGGTCTCGCCGCAGAGGACGGCCTGCCCGTCGGCATCCAATTCCTCGCCCCCGCTCGCGAGGACGCCCGCCTCTACCGTGTCGGTGCGGCCCTCGAAGCGCTGCTCGTCGACCAGTGGGGTGCCCCGCTGCTCGACAAGGCCCCCTCTCTCACGAACGGAGCGTCGCTCTGATGGCGAAAGATGCCCTGATGGACTTCGACGAGGCGCTCGAGATGTTCGAGCCCGTCCTCGGTTTCGAGGTGCACGTCGAGCTCAACACCGCGACCAAGATGTTCTCGGCCGCGCCCAACCCCGCCAACGAGGCCCACCACGGTGCCGAGCCGAACACGCTCGTCGCCCCGGTCGACATGGGCCTTCCGGGCGCTCTGCCGGTGGTGAACGCCGAGGCCATCCGGTCGTCGATCAGCCTGGGCCTCGCCCTCGGTTGCTCGATCGCCCCGTCCAGCCGTTTCGCGCGGAAGAACTACTTCTACCCCGACCTCGGCAAGAACTACCAGATCTCGCAGTACGACGAGCCGATCGCCTTCGAGGGCTCGGTCGAGGTCGAGCTCGAGGACGGCACCATCGTGACCGTGCCGATCGAGCGCGCGCACATGGAAGAAGACGCCGGCAAGCTCACCCACATGGGCGGGGCGACCGGTCGCATCCAGGGTGCGGAGTACTCGCTGGTCGACTACAACCGCGCCGGCGTCCCGCTCGTCGAGATCGTCACGAAGCCGATCTTCGGTGCCGAGCACTCGGCGCCTGCACTGGCGAAGGCCTACGTCGCGACGATCCGCGACATCGTGCGCGGCCTCGGAATCTCGGAGGCCAAGCTCGAGCGCGGAAACCTCCGCTGCGACGCCAACGTCTCGCTGCGCCCGCGCGGCCAGGAGAAGCTCGGCACCCGCACCGAGACCAAGAACGTCAACTCGATGCGTTCGGTCGAGCGTGCGGTGCGCTACGAGATCCAGCGTCAGGCCGCGATCCTCGCCAAGGGCGGGACCATCACGCAAGAGACCCGTCACTGGCACGAGGACACCGGTCGCACGTCTCCGGGGCGCCCGAAGTCGGATGCCGACGACTACCGTTACTTCCCCGAGCCCGACCTGCTGCCGGTGGTGCCCGCGCCCGAGCTGATCGAGGAGCTGCGCGCCGCGCTCCCCGAGCCGCCCGCGGCCCGTCGTCGTCGGCTCAAGGGCGAGTGGGGCTTCACCGATCTCGAGTTCCAGGACGTCGCCAACGGCGGCCTGCTCGACGCGGTGGCCGACACGATCGCCGCGGGAGCCGCTCCCGCCTCGGCCCGTAAGTGGTGGACGGGTGAGATCACCCGCGTCGCGAACGCGCAGGAGCGCGACGCGGCCGACCTCGTCTCTCCCGAGAACGTCGCCGCTCTGCAGAAGCTGATCGACGCCGGCACCCTCACCGACAAGCTCGCGCGCCAGGTGCTCGAGGGCGTCATCGCCGGAGAGGGCACCCCGCAAGAGGTCGTCGACGCCCGCGGTCTCGCCGTGGTCTCGGACGACGGGGCGCTCATCGCCGCGATCGACGAGGCCCTCCTCGCCCAGCCCGACGTGCTCGCCAAGATCCGCGACGGCAAGGTGCAGGCCGCCGGCGCCGTCATCGGCGCGGTCATGAAGGCGATGAAGGGCCAGGCCGACGCCGCGCGCGTGCGCGAACTCGTGCTGGAGCGCGCCGCCGCTCTGTAATCGACACCGGATGCCACGGCACCGCGCCCCGCGAGGGGTGCGGCCGTGGCATCCGTCGTTCCCGGCCCGGGACGTGTGCACAGCCTCGGCGGTTGACGCGAGATTCGCGAGACGACGGTCGAGGATGCGCGGATCGCTGACCTCGCGCGGGCGCCGAGGACCGATGTCGGAGGTCCGGGGGAGAATGGATGCCATGGGACGAGGTGACGGAACGGGGCGCATCGTCTCGCGCCCCGACGCCGATGACACGGGCACGGGCATCCTGCACGTCGACATGGACGCCTTCTTCGCCTCGGTGGCCGTGCTCGACGATCCCTCTCTCGCGGGCAAGCCGCTCATCATCGGCGGGTCCGAGGGGCGCGGCGTCGTCTCGAGCGCTTCGTACGAGGCCCGCCGCTACGGCGTGAAGTCGGCGATGCCGGTCGCGATCGCCCTGCGGATGTGCCCGACCGCGATCGTCGTCAACCCGCCGTACCACCGCTACACCGAGATGTCGCGACAGGTTATGGCGATCTTCCATGACGTCACCCCGCTGGTCGAACCCCTCTCGATCGACGAGGCGTTCCTCGACGTCCGCGGTGCGCGGCGGCTGTGGGGGAGTCCCGGCACGATCGCCCGCGACCTGAGGGCCCGGGTGAAGGCCGAGACCGGGCTGACCTGCAGCATCGGGGTCGCCGCGACCAAGCACGTCGCGAAGATGGCCTCCACGATCTCCAAGCCCGACGGGCTGCTCGTGGTGGCCGAGGCCGACACCGAGGCGTTCCTTCGCCCGCGTTCGGTTCGCGCGCTGTGGGGAGTGGGTCCCAAGGCCGCCGAGGCGCTCGAGTCTCGCGGCATCCGGCTCATCTCCGACATCCTCGACACCCCGCGGCCTGCGCTCGAGCGGGTGCTCGGTCCCGCGATGGGCGAGCGCATCTGGCATCTGTCGCGCGGCATCGACGCCCGCGAGGTGCACACGGGGCGCTCCGAGAAGAGCGTCGGTCATGAAGAGACGTTCCACACCGACATCTCCGACACCCGCACGCTGCACGTCGAGCTCCGCCGCCTCGCCGATCGCGTGGGAGCGCGCCTGCGCGCGCAGCGGTACGAGGCGTCGACGATCTCGATCAAGGTGCGCTTCTCCGACTTCACCACGCTCAGCCGTTCGCGCACGCTGCCCGAACCGACCTCGGTCGGCCAGCGCATCGGCGACGCGGCCATCGAGCTGTTCGACGGGATCGATCGACGCCAGGCCGTTCGCCTGGTCGGCGTGCGGGGCGAGAAGCTCAAGCCGGCGGCGATCGCGGCCACCCTGTGGGATGACGACGCCGAATGGCGCCGCGTCGAGGGAGCGCTCGACGACGCCACCACTCGCTTCGGCCGAGGGGCCGTCACCCGTGGATCGCTGCTCGGGCCGTCGCGCGGTGGGGGAGCCCTGCCCACGAACCCACGGCCGTCGTACGACCACTGACACGCCGGTCCCGGTCGCGCAACGCCCCTCGATGGTCCGAGGCCGGGCCGCTACGGTGGAGCCATGCCCAACATCGCTTTGGAACTCGGCAAGCAGGCCACCAGCTTCGGCGTCACCTCCGCCTACGGGGAGCAGCAGGACGTGAACGGCGTCAAGATGATCCCCGTCGCCCTCACCTGGGCCGGGTACGGCGGCGGCTCCGACGAGCAGGGCAACGGTGGCGGCGGGGGCGGTGGCTACACGCTGCCCCTCGGCGCCTACATCCGCCGTGGTGACGATCTGCGGTTCGACCCGAACCTCGTCGCGTTGCTCGCCGTCGGCATCCCGTTCGTGTGGGTGGCCGGTCGCGCCCTCAGCCGTGTCATCCGCGCCCTCAAGAAGTAACGCGGACCCGGTCGCCGACGCCCTCACTGCGGCTGTTGCCGCGGTGTCGGCGCGCGTCGTCGCGGTCGGCGCCGCGAACCCCGTCGTCGCCCTCGACGGGCGTAGTGGCGCGGGGAAGAGCTCCTTCGCTCGACGCCTGGTCGCGGCATGGCCGGGCCACGGATGCGTGCAACTCGTCGCCCTCGACGACGTCTACCCCGGCTGGGACGGCCTCGCCGACGGCGTCGACTACGCCCGGCGGGTCATCCTCTCACCGCACGCGCGGGGGCTGATCGGCGTCTGGGAGCGGTGGGACTGGGAAGCGAGCGCGCGAGCCGAGGCATACGCCGTCGACCCCTCGCTGCCGCTGGTGGTCGAAGGATCGGGACTTCTCACCCCTGAGGTCGCGCGACTCGCCGACGTGTCGGTGTGGGTCGAGGCTCCGTTGGCGTCCCGCAAGGCGCGCGCCCTCGACCGCGACGGCGACACCTACCGTCCGCATTGGGACCGCTGGGCCGCGCAGGAGGACCGGCATCTCGAGGCGCACCATCCGGAACGGCTGGCCGATCTGGTCGTCTCCGTCCCGTAAGGTACGTCGACGACGCCGCTCACGCGCGATCGAGAGTTGCGACGAGACCGTCGAGGCGATAGCCGATCCAGTCGTACACGCCGTAGCGCGGGTCTTCGGGATCGTGATCGTCGTCGTTCTGGATGCCGAGACGGGTCGCCATGACCAGTCGCAGCGCCGAGAGCGTGCGCATCCACGCCAGGGCCTCGGTTTCGCCGAGGGCGACGGCGATCGTCGCGTCGGGATCGCTCTCGGGGTCGAGGTCTGCGCCGTCCAGGCCGAGGGTGTGCAGAACCGTGGCGACGTCCTGCGATCGACGCTCGAGGAGGTCCCCGCCGGTCAGACGCCGGAACTCCCGACTGGCAGCTGCGTCGTCGGGGTAGGCATCCGGAAGCAGGCGTTCCACCGCGGGGTCCTCGCCCGCGCGGGGGTCCGCCAGCAGATCGCGGAACTGTCCCACGATGCCGGCCAGATGCAGGGCCTCGAGCCCGCTGATCTCGAGCACGACGACGCGCTCGCTCACGCGGGATCCTTCCTGACGGTGGCCCAGAGGCCGAAGTCGTGCATCGCCTGCACGTGGGCTTCCATGACTTCGCGTGGCCCTCGGGCCACCACGGCGTGGCCGTCGTGGTGCACGGCGAGCATCAGCCGGTTCGCGGTCGCGGCGTCGTAGCCGAAGTAGGTGCGGAAGATGTGGGTGACGTAGCTCATGAGGTTCACGGGGTCGTTCCACACCACGGTCTGCCACGACGCCGGCGGAGCCGCCGTCAGATCGGTCTCGAGGTCGACGTCGAGATCGAGGTCGGGACTCGCCACGCCCGCCATCACGCCCACCCCAGCTCGTGGAGGCGTTCGTCGTCGATGCCGTAGAAGTGAGCGATCTCGTGGACGAGCGTCGTGTGGATCTCGTCACGCAGTTCGGTCTCGTCGTGGCAGGCGGCGAGGTGCGGCTCCCGGTACACGATGATGCGATCGGGGAGCTCGCCGACGCCGTAGCGCTCTCGTTCCGTCAACGCCCAGCCGTCGTACAGCCCGAGGAGATCCAGGGACCCGTCCTCGGGGCGGTCCTCGACGACGAAGACGATGTTGTCGAGACCGTCCACCATGTCGTCGGGGAGCTGATCCAGCTCGTCGACGACCAGTTCTTCGAACGCAGACGCATCCATCTCGAGGGCCGGGCGCGCGTCGACGCGGTCGTTCACGGCGGGCCTCCCGGGGGTCTCGAGCCGTCCATCGGATGCCGACAGATCACGCCGACGTTCCGTGTCGATTCTACGGCGCGGGGGAGCGCCGGTCGCGAATGACGAAGGCCCGGCGAGCGATGCTCGACCGGGCCTTCTTCGTTGGGGTGGCTAACGGGACTTGAACCCGCGACCCCCGCGACCACAACGCGGTGCTCTACCGACTGAGCTATAGCCACCATGTGTCTGCCGCAGCAGACAACTGAACGATTATGTCATACGTCCAGCGTGAACGACGACACGGCCGAGGCCGAGACGGCCTTCGCCTCGTCGCTCGTCGGGCCCGGCTGGGGCACGAACACCGCGGCGCGGTAGTAGGCGAGCTCGCGGATCGATTCGCGGATGTCGGCGAGCGCGCGGTGTCCGCCGTTCTTCGCCGGGGCCTGGAAGTAGGCGCGTGGATACCAGCGACGCGAGAGCTCCTTGATGCTCGACACGTCGACGTTGCGGTAGTGGAGCCAGCGGTCGACGCGCGGCATGTACTTCGCCAGGAACATGCGGTCGGTGCCGATCGTGTTGCCGGCGAGAGGAGCCTTGCCCTCGACGGGCGCGAACCGCTGGATGTATTCGAGGGTCTGGAACTCGGCATCCGCAAGGCTCACCCCGTTCGGGATCTCGTCGAGCAGACCCGAGGAGCGGTGCATCTCGGTGACGAACTCGCCCATGTTGGCGAGGGCCGAGGCGTCGGGCTTGATCACGATCTGGAAACCGGGGTCGAGCACGTTGAGCTCGAAATCGGTGATGACGACGGCGATCTCGACGAGCTCGTCGACGGCCAGGTCGAGCCCGGTCATCTCGCAGTCGATCCAGACGAGCCGGTCGTTCTCGGAGGCGTTTACCATCCCCACATCCTAGTGAGGGGTGCCGATACCGGCTCTGGTCCCCCAGACACGATTCGAACGTGTGACCGGCGGATTAGAAGGCCGCTGCTCTATCCACTGAGCTACTGGGGGTCGATCTCAGGATATCGCCCGAGGCGTTCCCGCCGCGCCAGCCCCTGGCACATCTGCCGCGGCGGCTGTACATTCCGGCGAAAGAGAGCAAAGGAGCACTCATGTCCGAGACTGCGACGCGACGCATCTGGGTGGCCTACGGTCCGAACGGCGTCGTCGGGAAGATCCAGAAAGACAGCGACGGCTACCGCGTTCACATGGCCGGCAAGGACGAGCCCCTGGGCGTGTACCCCTCCATGGAAATCGCGAAGAACGCCGTGCACTCGCACCTCAAGCCCGGCAGCGAGCGGCCCGAGTTCCGCGAGCACTGAACGGTGGGGCGGCTCCCGGTGCGCGGGAGCCGCCCCACCGCGGTGACTCAGGCGGATGCCATCGTCCGCGCGGGCGCCGCGGGCTTCGGAGTGGCCAGCAGTGGCAGGGCGAGGTGGACCAACGGCCCGATCCCGAGCGCGAAGACGACGGTCCCGATGCCGACGGTGCCGCCGAGCAGCCACCCGAGGACGAGCACCGACCCCTCGACGCC
The DNA here is from genome assembly GCF_001421275.1 of Microbacterium sp. Leaf203. Lineage (NCBI taxonomy): Bacteria > Bacillati > Actinomycetota > Actinomycetes > Micrococcales > Microbacteriaceae > Microbacterium > Microbacterium sp. Leaf203. Next base: position 308,963 of record NZ_LMKF01000031.1, read on the forward strand.
GAGGCGGCACGCCCAGATCGGCCAGCCGAAGCGCGCGTGCATTCCGGTCATGAGGCCGTCGCGCGGGCCGGGACCGAAGTGTGCTCCGATGTAGAGCCCGGACGCCACGGCCACCAGCACCACGCCGGCGACGAGCATGAGGGCTTGCAGCCAGAAGGTGTCGGGGTGGGGGAGCAGCCCGAGCGAGAGCTGGAGGCTCGTGCCGACGAGCAGGATGTTCGCCACGGTTCCCACCCCCGGCTTCTGACGCAGGGGGATCCAGAGCAGCAGCACGCCGAGGCCGACGATGTTCGTGATCCAGCCGATGCCGATCCCCGTCACTCGCGAGAGGCCCTGCGCGAAGACCGTCCACGGGTCGACTCCCAGGCCGGCCGCGACGGTGACGGCGCAGCCGAAGCCGTAGAGCACGAGTCCGAAGAAGAGGCGCAGGATCCGAGAAGACATGTGGTGATCCAATCACGGGATTGGCTTTGGGGCACGATGCCAATTCGACTACGGTGGCCGCATGGACTCGCGCGTATCGGCCCGTACCCTCGCTGCTTCTCTTGGTGGCTGGCGGGGAAACGGCCCCGCCTATGAGGCACTCGCCGACGGCGTCCGCCTTCTCTGCTTGGACAATCGCCTCGCTCCGGCCACGGCCCTCCCCGCCGAGCGTGAGCTGGCGGCGATTCTGGGAGTGAGTCGCACCACCGTCGCCGCCGCCTACCAGAGCCTGCGCGACACCGGACACATCGAGAGCCTGCGCGGGAGCGGGAGCGTCACCCTGCCCCTGCGTCGGACCGACCCGGGCCGGCACGAACCGGACGCCGAGACGATCGATCTGCAGCAGGCGAGCCCCGCGGCCTGGCCCGGGCTTCCGGGGATCATGGCGGAGGTCATCCAGGACGCTCCGGCACTCGTCGCGCGGATCGGATACGACGTCGTCGGCGATGTGGGCCTGCGTACCGCGATCGCCGAGCACTACCGCGCGAGAGGTCTCGCCACCTCCGCCGACCAGATCCTCGTGACGACGGGGGCGCAGAGTGCGATCCACCTGATCGCCTCGGTGCTCCTGCACCGCGCCGACCGGGTCATGATCGAAACCCCCACCTACCCTCACGCGGCGGATGCGTTCCGTCGGGTCGGGGCACGCCTGGTGGGCGTGCCGGTCGACTCCACCCACGGATGGGACCTCGAGCGCGCGGAGCAGACGTTCGCGAGGGCGCTGCCCTCGCTGGCGTACCTGATGCCCGACTTCCACAACCCGACGGGACGCACCATGACCGCGGACGAGACGGATGCCTTCGTCGTGGGCGCGCGCTCGGTCGGGACTCTCCTGGTCCTCGATGAGACCACCGCACAGCTCGACATCGATCGGCGATCGCAGTCGGCGGCATTTCCCGAGGATGAGCGCGTGATCCGCGTCGGCTCCCTCGGCAAGACGGTGTGGGGTGGACTGCGCGTCGGGTGGGTGCGCGCAGCGCCCGACATCGTGCGGCGCCTAGCCAGCGGTCGACCCGTGCACGATCTGGGGACTCCCGAGCTCGAGCAGGCCATCGCGGCGCGCCTCATCCCGCGACTCGACGAGATCGCCGCGCAGCGCGGCACCCTGCTGCGTGCGGGTCGCGACAGCCTGGTCGAGGAGCTGAGGCGACTGTTTCCGGAGTGGGACGTGCCCGAGGTGCACGGCGGTGTGTCGCTCTGGGTGGGGATCGGCGAGCCGCTGAGCACGCCGTTGGTGATGTCGGCGCGGGCACGAGGGCTCGCCCTCTCCGCCGGATCGCGATTCGCCGTGGAGGGCGGCCACGACCGTCGTCTGCGCGTGCCGTTCACCGCGTCGCCGTCGACGCTGCGGCGGGCGGTCGGCATTCTGCGCTCAGCGTGGGACGACGTGCGCGGCGGAAGCGCGATCCCTTCTCGAACGGACTTCACCACCGTCGTCTGAGCACAGCCCGACCGCACCGGGAGACCGGATGCCGAGCGCCGCACGGTTCTACCGGAGGTACCGCAAACACTCGACGGCGTCGGCGGACGACCAGAACTCGCCGAGGCGACGGAAGCTGCCGGAGGCGGAGTGGAACCGCTCGGCGGCGTAACGCCACCCCCCGTCGGCGGAGATCGCACGGATATGACCGACCACGATGCCGCGCGGATCGGCGATGCGCCACAGGCCCGCGGCGACGTGCGTCGCCGCTCCCCACCCGGCCGGACGCGGTGCCGGAGCGAGGTCGTTCCACAGTGCGGTGCTCATGGGATGACGGTAGAACCAACCTCCGACATCGACGCCGGTCGTCCCCGGGGTCCGTCCTCCCCAGGCGCCTGATCGTCCGAACCATCCACGGAACGGCCGGATCGACCCGCGGCGTACGCGTCGATCCGGTCATTCTGAGCGTGGCTCCGGCATCCGTCGGGCACACGGATGCCGGAGCGCACACCACGTCGAGAGGAACAACGGATATGAGCGATCACATCACCCTGGTGGGCAACATCGTCGGCGAGCTGGAGCAACGCGCCACGCGCGGAGGCGGGCCGATCGCGGCCTTCCGGATCGCCGTCGGCGAGCGCAGACTCGATCGCGAGCGCGGGGAGTGGGTGGACGGGCACACGAACTACTACAACGTCTCGGCGTTCGGAGACCTCGGGGCTCACGCGCTGCACTCCCTGCGGAAGGGGCAGCGGGTCGTCCTGACCGGCCGTCTGCGGCTGCGCGAGTGGGAGAACGACGTCAAACGCGGGGTGAGCGCCGACGTCGTCGCCGACGCCATCGGCCACGACCTGCGGTGGGGCACCACGCGGTTCGAGAAGGCGGCGCGGTCGTCGGGCGCCCCGAGCGTCGCGGCCTCAGAGGCGGCGGGGCAGGAGGCGGACGAGCAATGGGCGATCCCCGGGGCGTCGGAGGGGCTCGCCGGTGATGTCGAGATGGTCGGCGCGAGCGCCGGGGGCAGCGGGGGATCGTCGCCGGACGCGGACGAGGCCGGTCCGTTCTGAGTCGGGGTTCCACGGCGGCGCGGGGGACGGTCGCGGCGCGGGCGATCGCGTCGTCCGGAGCGGGGTGGGGCGGAGGGGTCCGTAGACTCGGACGCGTGTCCCGCCTCCTCGGTCGTCCCCTCGCCGCCCTGACCATCGTCGCGGTGCTGGGCCTCGCCGGGTGCACCGGCGAGTCGCCCGCTCCCGGCCCCGTCGATTCCGCCACGCCGTCGGTGTCGGCCTCACCGTCGTCCACGTCCACGCCGACAACGCCGGCCGCTCCCGCGCTCGTACCCGGGGGGACCGCCGCGCAGAACCTGCCGTTCTTCACCCAGGTCGTCTCGGGGGTCTGGTCGGGCCCCGACCAGGTGGCCGGTCGCGCCTACATCGACGCTCTCGTGGCCGCGGGCTTCGACAAGGCCGCGATGCAGGTGACGCCCGACCGGACCACGGTCGACAACCCCGCCGAGAGCATCGAGTTCTCCGTCCGCATCGGCGATCAGTGCCTGGTGGGTCAGGTCGGCCCCTCGATCGGCAACCCCGTCACCGCGGTGCTGCCCGGCCTGTCGTCCGGCGGGTGCCTGATCGGGCAGACGCGCGCCATCGACTGGTGACCCGAGGCCGTCTCACGTCGGCGAGATGGCGCATCGCCCCTAGACTGGACGGGTTATGGCGGAATACATCTACTCCATGGTCCGCGCTCGCAAAGCTGTGGGCGACAAGCTGATCCTCGACGACGTCACCATGTCGTTCCTCCCCGGTGCCAAGATCGGCATGGTCGGGCCGAACGGTGCGGGTAAGTCGACGATCCTGAAGATCATGGCGGGGCTCGACAACCCCTCCAACGGCGAGGCCCGACTGAGCCCCGGCTTCACCGTCGGCATCCTCATGCAGGAGCCCGAGCTCGACGACAGCAAGACCGTCCTCGAGAACATCCAGGATGGCGTGGCGATCAAGCCCAAGCTCGACCGCTTCAACGAGATCTCGGCCCTCATGGCCGACCCCGATGCGGACTTCGACGCCCTGCTGGCCGAGATGGGAACGCTGCAAGAAGAGATCGACGCCGCCGACGGCTGGGACCTCGACTCGCAGCTCGAGCAGGCGATGGACGCGCTGCGCACCCCGCCGGCCGACGCCTCGGTGGTTCCGCTCTCCGGTGGTGAGCGTCGTCGCGTCGCCCTCGCCAAGCTCCTCCTGCAGAAGCCCGACCTGCTGCTCCTCGACGAGCCCACCAACCACCTCGACGCCGAGAGCGTGCTCTGGCTCGAGCAGCACCTCAAGGCGTACAAGGGCGCGGTCATCGCGATCACCCACGACCGGTACTTCCTCGACAACGTCGCGGAGTGGATCGCCGAGGTCGACCGCGGCCACCTCTACCCCTACGAGGGCAACTACTCGACCTACCTCGAGAAGAAGGGGCAGCGCCTCGACGTCCAGGGCAAGAAGGACGCCAAGCTCGCCAAGCGCCTCAAGGAGGAGCTCGAGTGGGTCCGCTCCAACGCCAAGGGCCGCCAGGTCAAGTCGAAGGCGCGTCTCGCCCGCTACGAAGAGATGGCAGCCGAGGCCGAGCGCACGCGCAAGTTGGACTTCGACGAGATCCAGATCCCCGCGGGCCCGCGCCTGGGCAGCATCGTCATCGACGCCAAGAAGCTCGAGAAGAGCTTCGGCGACCGCTCGCTGATCAGCAACCTCAGCTTCAACCTGCCGCCGAACGGCATCGTCGGCGTGATCGGTCCGAACGGTGTCGGAAAGACCACGCTGTTCAAGACGATCGTCGGCCTCGAGCCCCTCGACGGCGGCACGCTGAAGATCGGCGAGACCGTCAAGATCAGCTACGTCGACCAGTCGCGCTCCAACATCGACCCCGAGAAGACGCTGTGGGAGGTCGTGTCCGACGGACTCGACATCATCACCGTCGGCAAGACCGAGATCCCCTCGCGTGCCTACGTGTCGAAGTTCGGGTTCAAGGGCCCCGACCAGCAGAAGAAGGCGGGCGTTCTCTCCGGCGGTGAGCGCAACCGCCTCAACCTCGCCCTCACCCTGAAGGAGGGCGGCAACCTGCTCCTCCTCGACGAGCCGACCAACGACCTCGACGTCGAGACCCTGAGCTCGCTCGAGAACGCGCTGCTCGAGTTCCCCGGTTGCGCCGTGGTCATCACGCACGACCGGTGGTTCCTCGACCGCATCGCGACGCACATCCTCGCCTACGAAGGCACCGAAGAGCACCCCGACCAGTGGCACTGGTTCGAGGGCAACTTCGAGGCCTACGAGGCGAACAAGATCGAGCGCCTCGGTGCCGACGCGGCCAACCCCTCGCGCTCGACGTACCGCAAGCTCACGCGTGACTGACAGCCGCGCGGAGCACACCCCCGACGAGGGTCCGGCGGTCGCCGGACCCTCGCGGGTGCACGTGCCCATCCACCTCCGCTGGGGCGACCTCGACGCCCTCGGGCACGTCAACAACACCTCGATGTTGAAGCTGCTCGAAGAGGCGCGGTTGCGCGCGTTCTGGCACAGCGACGGCGAGGGAGAACCGCTCCCGACGGCGGTGTTCGACATGGACGTGCTCGAGAGCGGCGGCGATCGCGCCACGCTCATCGCCCGTCAAGAGATCGAGTACCTGCGCCCGGTGCCCTACAGTCAACGCCCCCTCGACGTGCGCATGTGGATCGGCGCGATGGGCGGGTCGAGCGCCGACATCTGCTTCGAGGTCTACAGCCCCGTCGGTGACGCCGAGCCCGTGCTCTACGCCCGCGCCACGGCCGTCACGGTCCTCGTCGACACCGCCAGTGGTCGACCCATCCGCTGGACCGAAGCGGAACGCACCGCCTGGGCGCCGTACATCGGCGACCCGATCGAGTACCGCCGGGGCCGTTCGCGCGGGTGAGCCCGCTCCACGGGACCCCGCGTATTCCGCGTCCGTCGTAAGACGCCGGAGCCCGGTGACGTCACTCGCGGGCCCGGGAGGTTCCCTCCCGCCGGGAGCCGACTCTCGTCAGCGCCCTGCGGAACCCGGCCCGCGCACGCCGCCGCCGACCCGCGCGACCTCGCCCGGCGAGGGTCGCCGGGTGTCGGCATCCGGGATCATCCGCGTGGGACGCGCACCATGACCTCTTGCGCGACGCTGGCCACGAGCGCGCCGTCGCGCGTGTAGATGCGTCCGGTGGCGAGTCCTCGGCCCCCGCGGGCGTTCGGGGACTCCTGCACGTACAGCAGCCACTCGTCGACGCGTCCCGGGCGGTGCCACCACATCGCGTGGTCGAGGCTTGCGACCTTCAGCCCCGGGGCGTTCCACGCGACGCCGTGCGCACGCATGATCGACTCCTGGATCGTGAGGTCGCTGAGGTAGGCGAGGGCGGCGCGGTGGACGGCGGGATCGTCGCCGACGGGGCGACGCAGCTTCATCCAGACCGCCTGCCGGGGCACGTGCGGGCCCTCGACCGAGGCGTACAGCGGCGAGGTCACGTGGCGGACGTCGACAGGGCTCTCGGAGAGGATCCTGCGGCTGATCGGGTGCAGGGTCTCGACCTCGAGCGAGGGGGCGTCCTCGGGCTGGGGAATCCCCTCCGGCATCGGCTCGAAGTGCTCGAGACCCGGGTCTTCGTCCTGAAACGAGGCGATCATCGAGAAGATCGGGACGCCGGACTGGAACGCCTGGGTCCGTCGGGTCGAGAACGAGCGGCCGTCGTGAATGCGGTCGACGGAGAAGGTGATGCCGTCGGAGGGATCACCCGGGCGCAGGAAGTATCCGTGCATCGAGTGGACGGTGCGCTCAGCCGGGAGGGTCCGAGACGCTGCGACGATGGTCTGTGCGAGCACCTGACCGCCGTACACGCGCCCGGTGGGCATGGCCTGCGACACCCCCGTGAAGATGTCTTCGGTCGTGCGCGCTCCGGCATCGCGGAGGTCGAGCACGCTCAGCAGCGACGCCACGGGATCGATGGCCTCGGACACACTGACTCCCGTTCCGGTACGGCGAACCCGCACCGCTTGATAGTTTAGGGCGGGTGTCCGCGCGCCTGTTGTTCCCCGACCCGCAGGCGGCAGCCGACCTGCTCACCTTCGCCGCCCGAACGATCCGTCTCGGTGACGGCACCGTGCGACTGCGAGCCGACGGGGGAGTGCTGGTCGCCACGGCGGCCCCTCTCGCCCCCCGCGGACTGCTCGATGCCACGCCGACCGTTCTGGGCCTGCGCGTCTCGGCGATCGACCCCGAGCTCGAGTGCGACCTGGTGGTCGAGGCGTCCGCCCTGCTCCCCGCCCCCGACGACGCGTCCGCGGTCGTGCTGCCCGAGACCGCGACCTCGCCGGCCTGGGCGGGCATCTCGCCCCCGCGCGGAGGATGGGAGCAGACGGATGCCATCGACTCGGCCGTACTCGCATCGCGAGCGCAGTACGGGGTCGCGGCCGTCGCCGACGCCCTTCCCGCCGACGCCGGCGAGGACATCGTGCGCCTCGTGCGGGCACAGGTGTGGGGTCAGCCCGATGAGGCACTGGGGGGACTTCCCCTGGGCACGGCATTCGCGGCCTTCGCTCTGGGCTTCATCGCCGGGTCCGAGCAGGCGCCCGTGCGCCGCAGCGGTGCCTGGACGCGCATGAGTCTCGCGCGCGGCCACGTGCTGGTGCGCGGCCCGGTGCGTTCGGGTCTCACCGCGGTGCGCGCCACGGGGAGCTGATCCAGCAAGCGCACAGGTGGCCTCCATACGCTGAGTGCACGCAAGGGGAGTACTCCCGACGCGACGTATCCGTCATCACGAGTCCACGATTGGATTCCGGGTACGTCGGTCCGAAAGGGCGGAGGAGACCTTGACGCCGCGGCCGCGTGCCGCCCGTCGAGAGGTCCTTCCATGGTCTCGTTCTCCCGTCTGTTCGATCTCGCCTCCAAGGCCGCCGGAAAAGCCGCATCCTCGTCGCGCCCCCCGGGTGCCTCCGGAGGAAAAGACTGGCGCGACATGGTGCGCTCCGCGGCCGACGCCGTGACCGGCGATCGCGGAGCGAGCACCCCGCCCGCCGCAACCCGCGGCCCCGCGTCGAACGGGCGGTACGCGCCGCCCGCGGCATCCCGTCCCTCGTCCGCTCTGCCGGACGCCGACCGTGCCGCCATCGCCCGCTACGACTACCTCCTGCGCACGGCCGACCCCGACAGGGTCGAGCAGATGCACCGCGAAGCGTTCGCCCGCCTCACACCGGCGCAGCGCGCGCACGTGAAGGAGCGGATGGATGCCGATCTGGCCCCTGACGAGCGCCCGCGCACGGACACCGCGGACGACCTCGCGCGCACGGCTGCGCGTGCCGAGGCGGCGCGTCCCGGACGCATGTCCGGGCTGCTCGCCAAGGCCGGGCGCGGCGGTCTGATCGGTGCCGGCGTCGTGGGCGCCGGGGGCCTCCTCGCGGCGGTCGCCGGGGGAGCCGTCGTCAGCGCCGTTGCGGTGCCCCTGCTCGCGCAGGCCGGGCAGATGGGCGTCGACTTCGCGGGGCTCGCAGAGGGCGTCGACCTCGAGGCGATGGCATCCGGGGTCGATCTCGTCTCCCTCGCCGAGGGCACCGGTCTCGGCGAGTGGGCCGGAGGAGCTCAGGATGCCGTGTCGGGCGCCGGGGAGCAGATCAGCGGTTTCGGCGAGGGACTGTCGAACCTCGACATCCCCGGGTTCGGGGACTTCCTCGGTCGGTGATCAGTCGTTCGCGCGGACGGGCAGGCCCGTATCGGGGCGCCCGTCCTGGCGCGGGCCGATCCCGCGCGACTCGAACGTGTTGACCATCGCGTAGGCCGCCCGCTCGAGGTAGTCCCACAGGGGCTCTTCGAACGCGGGCGGCAGGGCGATCTCGTCGACGGCGGCGCGCATGTGCCGCAGCCAGCGGTCGCGGGCGTCGGGGTCGACGTGGAACGGCATGTGGCGCATGCGCAGTCGCGGGTGTCCGCGCGTCTCGCCGTAGGTCGTCGGGCCGCCCCAGTACTGCGCGAGGAACAGGGTGAGGCGTTCGGCGGCCGGGCCGAGGTCCTCTTCGGGGTACATCGGCTTCAGCACCTCGTCGGAGGCGACGCCGCGGTAGAACGCGTCGACCAGCCGACGGAACGTCTCCATCCCGCCCACCTGGTCGTAAAAGCTGACGGGCTCGGTCATGACTCGTCCTTGTCGTCGGCGCGGACCGCCGGAGGAGTGGGCTTGGGCGCGTCGGCGCCGGGAGCCGGGGGCAGGTCGACGATGGCCGTGGGGGTGTCGTCCTGAACGGTCTTCTTCTTCACCTTGGCAGGGGGCGCTTCGCCGGCGTGCTCGTCAGCGGTCTCGGATGAGTCCATCTTGCTGCGGCGCGGGCGCCAGATCGGGCGGCTCGCGCCGACCGCGACCTGGGTCTCTTTGGTCTTCGGCGGGTGCGCTCCGCGGACGCTCTGCGCGCCCTCCGCGCCCGTCAGCACGATCGAGTTGAGCTGGGGGAGCGCGATGCCCATCGCGTCGATGGCCTTCTTCAGGCGCGCGCGCAGCTCGCGGGCCACGTCGTCCTTCGCGCTCGAGCGGGTCTTCATGACGAGGCGGATGACGAGGGCGTCGCCACTGATCGACTCCAGGCCCCAGATCTCGGGCTGCTCGATGATGCGCGAGCGCCACTTCGTCTCTTTCGCCATCGTCTTGGCGGCGGACAGCATCGCCTTCTCGACGTCGTCAATGTCGGCATCGACCGGCACGGCCAAGTCGATGATGACGCGCGACCAGCCCTGCGACATGTTGCCGATGCGGGTGATCTCACCGTTGCGCACGTACCAGAGCGTGCCGTTGACGTCGCGAACGTGGGTGATGCGCACGCTGACGAACTCCACGATGCCGGTCGCGAGCCCCAGGTCGACGACGTCGCCGATGCCGATCTGGTCTTCGGCGACGATGAAGATGCCGTTGAGCACGTCTTTGACGATGTTCTGGGCGCCGAAGCCGAGGCCTGCACCGATTGCGGCGGTGAGCAGCGTGAGCGAGGCGAGCGCGTCGGGCGCGACGATGCTGGCGATCCACACGAGCGCGACGATCACGAGAATGACGTTGACGATGTTCTGCAGGATCGTGCCGAGGGTGCGGGTGCGCTGCACCAGCCGTACCGCGCTGAGCGGCGAGCGATCGAGCGCCTGCGTGTCGTCGACGCGGGCCTTGCTCTTCGCCCCGTTGACGATCCGATCCACCACGCGGCGGATGATGACGCGAAGGATCCAGGCGGCGACGGCGATCCCGATGATGATCCCGAGCACTCTCAGCAGCACACCGCCGAAGCCGAGCAGCTGATCGCCGATCCAGGCCCAGGTGTCGGGGTTGGCCAGATCGCTCGGCGACGTGATGGAGGGTGACGGGGCGGGCGAGGGATTTTCGGCGAGAACGGACATCGGATTCAGCCTAACGACGGATGCCTCGGCGCCGGCTGAGCGTCGAGGCATCCATCGGGGATCGGATCAGGCGTCGCGCGAGCGGAGCGCGATCCACCCGAGCAGAAGGGGACCGATCACCCACCCGGCCATCGTGAGCGCGGGCTCCACCAGGTCGGTCGCTCCGGCCCGGGTGAGGCTGCCGGCCGCGCTGACCGGAAGGTACGTGCCCGCCTCGACGACCCACATCCAGTCGGGGCCGGCGATCGAGAACAGGCTCAGCATGATGGGCAGCACGAAGAGCACTCCCACCGTGACGGCGATCGCACCGGCGCCGCTGCGCAGGACGAAACCGAAGCCGACGCCCATGAGGGTGAAGCAGGCCATCGAGAGCACGCCGAGGGCGAGGGGCACGATCGAGTCGGCGGGCGTCGCCCAGTCGATGCCCGTGCCGCCCAGCAGGGGAGCGGTGGCGGCGATGGCGACGGCGTAGATGATCACGGTGGTCACCATCATCGTCACGGCCACGACGAGCGCCTTCGCCAGCAGCACGGCACCGCGACGGGGCTCCGCGGTGAGCGTCGAGCGGATCATTCCGGTGGAGTACTCCCCGGTCACGACGATCGCGCCGAGGATGCCGGCCACGAGCATCGTGAACTGGGTGGGCGCGAGGATGACGTTCGTCGGCTCCATCCCCCCGCCCATGCCGCTCGTGGCGAGCGCGATGAGCAGCGAGATCCCCACCGACAGTGCGGCGGTGACCCCGAGCGACCACCAGGTCGAGCGGAGCGTGAGGATCTTGATCGCTTCGCTCTTCAGCAGGTGCGCGAAGCTCAGGCGCGGGGTGTTCGGGTGCGTCGCCCGGCGGGGCGCGGCGGCGAGGGCGGTCATGCGATCTCCTTGGTCTTGTACTCGACGGAGTCGTCGGTCAGGGCGAGATAGGCGTCCTCGAGTGAGCCGACGCGCGGGCTGAGTTCGTAGAGGGGGATGCCGCGGGCGGCGGCGATGTCGCCGACCGTTTCGGCCGTGATCCCGGTGATCTGCGCCGCGCCCGGCTCGACGGCCGAGACGGTGGCATCCGGGATCTCGAGGGCGGTGACGAGTTCGCCGAGGCGGGGGGAGCGCACGAGCAGGGTGGTCGTGGTCCAGGTGCGGACGAGGTCGGGGAGGGCCGCGTCGGCGAGCACGCGCCCGCGCCCCAGCACGATCACGTGATCGGCGGTCTGCGACATCTCGCTCATCAGGTGGCTCGACAGCAGGACCGTTCGACCCTCGCCCGCGAGATGGCGCACGAACTGGCGCACCCAGCGGACGCCCTCGGGGTCGAGGCCGTTGACGGGTTCGTCGAGGATCAGCGTGTGCGGGTCGCCGAGCAGGGCGGCCGCGATGCCGAGGCGCTGACCCATGCCGAGCGAGAAGCCGCCCGCGCGCTTGCCGGCCACGGATCCGATGCCGGTGAGCTCGATCACCTCGTCGACGCGGGCGTTCCCGATGCCGTGCGTCGCGGCCATGGCGCGAAGGTGATTGCGCGCCGATCGGCCGGTGTGGATGGCCTTCGCGTCGAGCAGGACGCCGACCTCGGTGAGGGGAGAGCGGAGGTGCCGGTAGTCCTGGCCGCCCACGGTCACGCGGCCGGCGGTGGGGCGGTCGAGCCCGACGATCATGCGCATCGTGGTGGACTTCCCCGCACCGTTCGGTCCGAGGAAGCCGGTCACCCGCCCGGGGGCCACCGTGAACGAGACGCCGTCGACGGCGGTCTTGTCGCCGTACCGCTTGGTGAGGTTGTCTGCAACGATCATGCCTCCACGCTAGGGACGGCGACCCGGTCGCCGCGTCCTCCGTCCGGATGATCGCGAGCGACGGGAGGATGACCCCGCAACGACGGATGCCCCCTCCCGAGGGGGAGAGGGCATCCGACGCAGACGCGGACTACTGGGCGTCACGCTCCTGGACCGCCAGCGCGCGCTCGACGCCGGCGAGGTTCTCTCCGACGAGGCGACGAAGCGCGGGGGCGGCGTCGGCGTTCTGCGACAGCCACTGACGCGTCGCATCGCGCAGCGCCTTGTTCGCCAGGGCGGCGGGGTACAGGCCCACGATCAGGTACTGCGCGATCTGGTAGCTGCGCGACTCCCAGATGGGCAGCAGCATCGCGAAGTACGGCTCGACGAAGTCGGCGAGCACGTCGACCGTCGTCGGGTTCGTGAAGCCCGAGGCCGTCGACCGAACGATCGTGTTCGGCGCGTCGGCGCGCTCGATGAGCGAGTCCCACGCCTCCTGCTTCGCCGCATGCGAGGGGAGCGACGCCTTGGCCATGGCCGCGAACTCCCCGCCCTTCGCCGTGTTGTCCGCGGCGCGCGCCTCGTCGATGTCGGCCGCCGTGACTACGCCCGCGGAGGCGAGCGAGACCAGCAGCTGCCACGACAGGTCGGTGTCGATCTCGAGGCCCTCGAGTGTGGTGTCGCCGTCGCGGAGCGCACGGACCGTCTCGGCGTGAGCCGGGGTGGAGGCCGCCGAGGCGAACGCCGTCACGAACTGCAACTGGCTGTCGCTGCCGGCCTCGGCCTTCTGCGCCAGCTCCCACAGGCCGTCGGCCACGCGCTCGCGCGCCGCGTCACGGGTCTCGGGGGCGACGTACGAGTTCGCGGCGAGCTGCAGCTGGCCCAGCGTCGTGCGCACCGTGGTCGACTCGGTCTCGGAGCCGATGTTCTGCAGGACGAGGTCGAGGTAATCGGTGGCCGAGGCCTCGGCATCCCGCGTCTGATCCCACGCCGCACCCCACACGAGCGAACGCGCGAGCGGGTCGGAGATGTCCTTCAGGTGCGCGATCGCGGTGGCCAGCGAGCGCTCGTCGAGACGGATCTTCGCGTAAGCGAGGTCATCGTCGTTGAGCAGCACGAGGTCGGGACGACGGATGCCACGGAGCTCGGCGACCTCGGTGCGGTCGCCGTCGACGTCGATCTCGACGCGGTGGACGCGCTCGAGCGAGCCCGACTCGGTCACCGAGTAGAAGCCCACGCCCAGTCGGTGCGGGCGGATGGTGGGGTAGTCGGCCGGGGCGGTCTGCACGATGGCGAAACGCGTGATCGTGCCGTCCGCTCCCTCTTCGATGAGCGGGGTGAGCGTGTTGACACCCGCCGTCTCGAGCCACTTCTTGGCCCAGTCGCCCAGGTCGCGACCGCTGGTGGCCTCGAGCTCGACGAGCAGGTCGCCGACCTCGGTGTTCGACCACTGGTGCTTCTGGAAGTACGCGGCCACACCCGCGAAGAACTGCTCGATACCCACCCACGCGGCGAGCTGCTTCAGCACGGAGCCGCCCTTGGCGTAGGTGATGCCGTCGAAGTTCACCTGCACGTCTTCGAGGTCGTTGATCTCGGCGACGACCGGGTGGGTCGAGGGGAGCTGGTCCTGGCGGTACGCCCAGGTCTTCTCCATCGCGTTGAAGGTCGTCCAGGCGGCCTCCCACTCGGTGGCCTCGGCGGTGGCGATCGTGGAGGCCCACTCGGCGAACGACTCGTTCAGCCAGAGGTCGTTCCACCACTTCATGGTGACGAGGTCGCCGAACCACATGTGCGCGAGCTCGTGGAGGATCGTCACGACGCGACGTTCCTTCACGGCATCCGTCACCTTGCTGCGGAAGACGTAGGTCTCGGTGAAGGTGACCGCACCCGCGTTCTCCATCGCGCCGGCGTTGAATTCGGGCACGAAGAGCTGGTCGTACTTGGCGAACGGATAGGGGAAGCCGAACTTCTCCTCGAAGTACGCGAAGCCCTGACGGGTCTTCTCGAAGACGTAGTCGGCGTCGAGGTACTGCCACAGGCTCTTCCGAGCGAAGACGCCGAGGGGGATGACGCGTCCGTCGGCGCTCGTGAGCTCGCTGTAGGTCGCCTCGTAGGGACCCGCGACGAGAGCGGTGATGTACGACGAGATGCGCGGGGTGGCGGGGAAGTCCCAGCGGGCGGTGTCGTCCGAGACGGCGACCGGCTCGGGCGTGGGGGAGTTGGAGACGACCTTCCAGCGCGCGGGGGCGGTGACCGAGAAGGTGAAGGCGGCCTTGAGATCGGGCTGCTCGAACACCGTGTACATGCGGCGCGAGTCGGGCACCTCGAACTGCGAGTAGAGGTAGACCTCGCCGTCGACGGGGTCGACGAAGCGGTGCAGGCCCTCGCCGGTGTTGGTGTATTCGCAGTCGGCCTCGACGACGAGCTCGTTCTCGGCCGCGAGGTCATCGAGCGCGATGCGCGAGTCGGCGAAGACGGCGGCGGGGTCGAGCGAGCGGCCGTTGAGGGTGATTGCGTGCACGGTGCGCGCGATCAGGTCGATGAAGGTCGACGCGCCCTCGGTGGCGGCGAAGGTCACGACGGTGCGCGAGGCGAAGACCTCGTCTCCGCGCGTGAGGTCGAGCTGCACGTCGTAGGAGTGCGTGTCGACGATCGCGCGACGCTCCTGCGCTTCGATGCGGGTGAGGTTCTCTCCTGGCACTGGCGTTCTCCCGGGGATCTGGGTGGTTTGTCGCAGGTGACGCGGTTGACGTCGGTGACAACCGTATAAGCCTAGTAGCGAGATATCTCGCGTCCGCGCCTCGCGCGGGAGTGCGAGGATGTGATCGTGAGCACGACCGACACGGACACCAGCCCTGAGACCGTCCTCTACGCGTCGCCCGCTGCGGCGTGCGGACCCAAGTGGGTCGAGACGCCGGTGGCGTACGACGGCATCCTCCTCGCCGGCTTCGGCGGGCCCGAGGGTCAGGACGACGTCATCCCGTTCCTGCGCAACGTGACGCGTGGGCGCGGCATCCCCGATGAGCGACTCGAAGAGGTCGCCCACCACTACCGTCACTTCGGCGGCGTCAGCCCGATCAATCAGCACAATCGCGAGCTGAAGGCCGCCCTCGAGGCCGAGATCGCCAAGCGCGGACTGGGTCTGCCCGTGTACTGGGGCAATCGCAACTGGTCGCCGTATCTCGAAGAGGCCGTCACCGAGGCGGCCGAGGCGGGCGACACGACCCTCCTCGCGATCGCGACGAGCGCCTACAGCTCGTTCTCGAGCTGCCGTCAGTACCGCGAAGACTACGCCCGTGTGCTTGAGGCGACCGGTCTCGGTGAGACGGTGACGATCGACAAGGTCCGTCAGTTCTTCGACCACCCGGGCTTCGTGAGCACCTTCGTCCGGGGCGTGACGGATGCCGTCTCGGCCTACGTCGCCGACGGGATCGCGCCCGAGAAGATCCGCGTGCTCTTCTCCACGCACTCGATTCCGAGCGCCGACGCGGAGCGTTCCGGCCCTCGCGACGTCGAGTTCGGAGAGGGCGGTGCCTACGAGGCGCAGCACAAGGCCGTCGCCGCCTTCGTCATGGCCGAGGTCGCCGCCGCCGTCGCCGACGTCGAGTGGGAGCTCGTCTACCAGTCGCGTTCGGGCCCGCCCACGCAGCCCTGGCTCGAGCCCGACGTCAACGATGTGATCGCGGAGCTTCCCGGCCGCGGCGCCGAGGCGGTCGTCATCGTGCCCCTTGGTTTCGTCAGCGACCACATGGAGGTGCTCTGGGACCTCGACACCGAGGCCATGGAGGCCGCTGAAGAGGCGGGCATTCGCGCGGTGCGCACGCCGACGCCGGGCATCGATCCTGCGTACGTCTCGGGTCTGATCGACCTGGTCGAGGAGCGGCTCAAGGGCACGCCGAAGGCGGAGCGCCCGCACCTGACCGACCTGGGCCCCTGGTACGACGTGTGCCGGCCGGGGTGCTGCGAGAACATCCGCGCCGGTTTCAAGCCGGTCGCCGCAGGTCTGCGTCCCTGACGACCTCGTACGCCGCCCGTTCCTCACCCGGAGCGGGCGGCGTCGTCATGTCCGCCCGCGATGCCGGAGCCGCTCAATAGACTTGCCGCATGCGCATCCACATCGGCACCGATCACGCCGGTCTCGAGTTCTCCACCCAGATCCAGCACCACCTCGCCGCTCAGGGGCACGAGGTCGTCGACCACGGCCCGGTCGAGTACGACGCCCTCGACGACTACCCGGCCTTCTGCATCCGCGCCGCGCAGGCGGTCGTGCGCGACCAGGCCGCGGGCGTCGAGGCCCTCGGTGTCGTGTTCGGCGGCTCGGGCAACGGCGAGCAGATCGCCGCGAACAAGGTGCTCGGCGTGCGCGCGGCGCTCGTGTGGAACATCTCCACGGCTGAGCTCGCCCGCGAGCACAACGACGCCAACGTCATCTCGATCGGTGCGCGACAGCACACCTTCGACGAGGCCGCGTCGTTCATCGACCGCTTCATCGCGACGCCCTTCTCGGGTGAGGAGCGCCACGCCCGTCGCATCGGGCAGCTCGCCGCCTTCGAGCAGGACGGGGTGCTGCTGCCCGACCCGCGCGCCGGCCAGAAGCCGAACACCATGACCGACGCGAGCGACTCGTTCGACCCTGAGGCAGGCTGATGCCCGAAGGGCATTCCGTCCACCGCATCGCGCGGCAGTTCGACCGCAACATCGTGGGACGCACGGTCTCGGCATCCAGCCCCCAGGGGCGTTTCGCCGAGGGCGCCTCGGTCATCGACGGCCGCGAGGCGCTCGAGGTGCGGGCCGTGGCGAAGCAGATGTTCCTCCGCTTCGACGGAGACGTCTGGCTGCGCGTGCACCTCGGCATGTACGGCGCCTGGGACTTCTCGGGCGAGGTGGTCGTCGATGCGACCATCGCCTCGGCCAACGGCCGCATGGGCCAGACGAATCAGCGCGGCACGGTCGTCGACGACGAGCCGATCCTGGATGCAGCGGGCGAGAACTCCTTGACCTCCATCGGCGCACCACGTCGCACGCGCGTGCGCATGTCGGAGCAGACGACGGGCCTCGAGGAGCAGAACGAGTGGCCCCCGCCGGTGGTCGGCCAGGTGCGCCTGCGCCTGCTCACCGACACCACGTGCGCCGACCTGCGCGGGCCCACCGCCTGCGTGCTGCAGACCCCCGACGAGGTGCAGGCGACCATCGCGAAGCTCGGGCCCGACCCTCTCGTTGACGACTTCCCCGAGGGCGAGGAGCGCTTCACCGCCACGGTGCGCAAGAAGCCCACGCCCATCGGCCTGCTGCTGATGGACCAGGCCGTCGTGAGCGGCATCGGCAACGTGTACCGCGCCGAGCTGCTGTTCCGCGCGCGGCAGAACCCCCACACGCCGGGTCGCGACGTGCCCGAAGAGGTCGTGCGGGGCATCTGGCGCGACTGGGCGACGCTGCTGCCGATCGGCGTCGAGACCGGTCAGATGATGACGATGGACGGGCTCGACCCCGCCGCCTACCGCCGCGCGATGGCGCGCCGCGCCGACCGGCACTGGGTCTACCACCGCGAAGGACTGCCCTGCCGCGTGTGCGGAACCGCGATCGTCATGGAAGAAGCCGCCGGACGCAAGCTGTACTGGTGTCCGAAGTGCCAGGCGTGAGCGAGCGGGTTCCGGGCTCTGCGACGGACTCAGGGACCGGGGCGGGAGGCGGCTGAGCCTGTTCGAGCCGCCCGGCGCCGCGTTCTAGGCTGATCCGGTGCGTCAGAATCCGAGCTTCGCGATGACCGATGTCGGTGAGATCCGTCGTCTCATTGACCTCAACCCCTGGGTCACCCTCGTCAGTCAGACCGACGACGGCCTCGTTGCCTCGCACTACGCGGTCATGCTCGACGACACCCGGGACGACCTGACGATCGTGGGCCATGTCGGCAAGCCCGACGACGCGATCCTCGGTCTCGGCGACCGGGAGCTCCTCGTCGTCGTCCAGGGCCCCCACGGCTACATCACTCCGCGGTGGTACGGGGACGTCCCTGCCGTGCCGACGTGGAACTTCGTGTCGGCGCACCTCAGCGGCATCCCGGAACTCCTCTCTCCGGAGGAGAACCTGCGGGTCCTCGAGCGCCTGGTGGAGCGTTTCGAGGGTGATGGTGACGACGCGAGAGGGCTGTACGCGGTGCCCAACGACGCCGCCTTCGTCGAAAGGCTCGAGCGCGGAACCATGGGGTTCCGCCTCACGCCGACGCGGGTGACGGCGAAGCGCAAGCTCAGCCAGAACCGTCCCGCGGAGGTCGTCGAGACGATCATCGACGGTCTGACCGCCGAGGGGCGCCACGAGCTCTCCGCTGAGATGCGTCGCGCCGCCGACGCGCGGGTCCGCCCGTGATCGGCGAGAACGTCGGGTTCCTCCGCGCGGTGCGTGTCGCCGGACCCGGACGCGAATTCCTCCCGACGTCCGAGCCCGTCGACATCGTCATCTCCGACGGACGGATCGCCGATATCGCGCCGACGGGCAACCTGCGGCCCACCGGCGCCGTCCTCGAGGGGGAGGGCGGGTGGCTTCTCCCCGGGCTCTGGGACCACCACGTGCACGTGCTCCAGTGGGCCCTCGCGGCGGATCGTGTGCCCCTCGGCGAGGTGGCGAGCGCGCGCGACGCCGCGACGATCATGGCGCTCGCCCCCGAGTCCGACGGCCGCCGCGTCGGTTCCGGATTCCGTGACGGGCTCTGGTCCGACGAGCCGAGCCTGGAGTTGTTGGATGCCTCCACCGGGGGCGTGCCGACGTACCTGATCAACGCCGACGTCCACAGCGTGTGGATGAACACGGCGGCTTTCCGACGCGAGGGCTTCGAGCCCGTGGCATCCGGGATGCTCGTCGAAGAGGACGCGTTCGAGATCTCGCGCCGTGTGAACGCCGTCGAGGCCGACGTCGCCGACGCCGCCGTGGAGCGCATGGCCCGCGCGGCCGCGGCTCGCGGGGTCGTGGGTCTCGTCGACCTCGACATGACCTGGAACGACGAACCCTGGCAGCGGCGAGCGGCGCGCGGATTCGACACGCTGCGCATCTCGTACGGCACGTACCCGCAGGACCTGGATCGGGCCATCGCCGAGGGTCTTCGCACGGGCGACCCCGTGAGGGGATCGTCGAACGGTCTCGTGCGGGTCGGGCCGCTCAAGGCGATCACCGACGGCTCGCTGGGCACCCGCACCGCGGCGTGCGCCCACCACTATCCGGGCGACACCGGCAACCACGGATTGCTGACCGTCCCGCCGGAGGAGCTCGTCGACCTGATGACGCGGGCCACGGCGGCTGGACTCGAGTGCGCGATCCACGCCATCGGCGACGTCGCGAACGCCCACGCGCTCGACGCGTACGCCCTCACCGGCGCGGTGGGCACCATCGAACACGCGCAGCTCGTCGCTCACGCCGACATTCCGCGCTTCGCCCGTCTGAGGGTCGCCGCGAGCGTGCAGCCCGAGCACGCGCTCGACGATCGGGACATGACGGATGCCATCTGGGCCGAGCAATCCGCCCAGCCCTACCCGCTGCGGGCCCTGGCCGACAGCGGCGCGAACCTCCGCTTCGGTTCCGACGCGCCCGTCGCACCCCTCGACCCGTGGGCCGCGATGGCGTCGGCGGTGTTCCGCACGCGCGACGGACGCGACGCGTGGCAGCCGCACCAGCGGGTCGACATCGACACGGCGATCGCCGCCTCGACGGCGGGGGGATCGACCGCACCCGCCGAGATCTCACCGGGCGCCCTCGCCGATCTCGTCATCGTCGGGGCCGACCCGCTGATCGCCGACGAGCGTGGACTGCGCGCGATGCCCGTGCGGGCGACGCTGCTCGCGGGTCGCGTCACGCACGGCGCCTGACGCACGATCGTTCTTTTCCGCGTGAGGGGTCACTTTCTGTCGCTGGGCGCGTCTCCTGGCGACAGGAAGTGACCCCTCACGCGCGCGGTGGAGGGGCGGGGGAGCGGGAGACGTGCCGGAACGACGAAGGGGGCGGTGCCGAAGCACCGCCCCCTTCGAGGAACGTCTTACGCGGCGAGGTGCGCGAACAGGAACCAACGGTCCTTGTCGAGGCCGCGCTTGATCTCGATCGCCACGTCCTGGCTCGACATGTCGATCTCGTCGAGACCCTCGATGGCGGCTTCGATGTCGACGAGCACCGCGTCGATGTCGGCGATCACGGCGCGGATGACGACATCGGACTGCGCGAAACCGGCCGGGACCTCGGTGGCCTTCGCCTTCGCGGCGACGGTCGACAGGCGCGAGTCGATGGGAAGACCCAGGGCGACGATGCGCTCGGCGGCCAGGTCGGCCCACTCCTGCGCGTGAGCGACGACCGAGTCGAGCAGCTCGTGCACGCCGATGAAGTTGGCGCCGCGGACGTGCCAGTGCGCCTGTTTGCCGTTGACGACGAGCGCCTCGAGGCCGATGACGACGGGGGAGAGGAACTGGGCGGTGCCGGCGGCCATCGTCGGGTCGACGGTGGTGGCGGCGGGGGTCTGGACGGTGCTCATGTGTGCTCCTTAGGCGACGTTCGAAGTCTCGATGGATGCAACGCTACTCACGTGGCGGCATTCCGCAAGCAAGATGAGGCTCGGCTAAATCCCTGGTGAATAGGCAATCCTCACCTTCCTTGATCGCGTCTCAGCCCCACGGCGAGACCGAGGGTCACTACCGCGGCGGCTCCGGCGACGAGCATTCCCCAGGGCGTGGAGCGGATGCCGGTCCACGCGAGGGATCCTCCGGTCTGGGCCGGATCCGCGAGGGACGGACCGGGTTCTCCGGTCGGAGGGGCGCTCGCCGTCGCGTCCGTGAGCCGGACGACGGGAGTCACGACGGCGTCAGCGTTACGCGAGATGTTGCCGGAGTCGGCATCCATCCTCACTCCGAGGTCGATGCGCAGCGTGTCACCCGGCGCGATCACCGAGCTCACCCACTGGTCCCCCTGCGGCACCGGGCTCGAGGCCACGACCAGGGTGAGCGAGCGCGCGAACGAGGTGTCGCCCGGGTCCGAGCCGACGGGGGCGGTATCGAGGCGCAGGCCCGCCCGTGCCGGATCGGGACTCGCGTTTCGGATCCACAGGGTGGAGGTGAGCGTGCCACCAGGGACGATGCGGTCCGGCTGGTCGAACAGGCGCACCGCTCCGTCCGAGACGAAGCGCGCCCCATCGTCGCTCACGAGCAACTGGCTGGACGAAGCCGATGCGGGAGTCGGCGTCAGCAGGGGAGCGGATGCCGTGACGAGGATCAAAGCGCACGCCGTCGTCGTTCTCCGGTGGCGATGCGAACGGACGAGATCGAAGATGAGCAGGACCAGGCCGTAGCCGACGACCGCGACGCCGACCGCCGCGATGACGATCCCGCGCTCCTGTCCTCCGAAGACGATCCCGGGATACCCGAGATACGGCACCGCGAAGACCACCGTTCCGCGAAGTTGCTCGCTCTGCACCGGGGGATCGTCGGCGTCGTTGGCGTCCCCTCGCGTGATCAGCAGCCGCGCGCCACCGGTGCTGCTGGTCGTACCCACGACGCGGTGCGTGACCACGGCGGGCTCGCCCGAGCGCAGTTGATAGGTCACGACATCTCCGACCGAGACGTCGTCTATCGAGGACGGGCGGACCGCGATCAACGTCCCCGGTGGCATGCCCGGCTGCATGCTCGCGGTCAGGACGGTGTACGTCTGCGCGCCGAGGAGCAGAGGGATCACCACGGTGATCAAGCCGAAAAGCGACACCGCGACGAGAACGATGCTGCCCACGATGGCGCGCGTCCGAGCCCACCCCGGCCGTTCCGGCGGCGGAGTGGTGGAGCCGGGAGTGCGGGGATGCTCGATCAGTTCTGACACTTGACGCCCCCGAGCAGTCCGCCGACCAGGCTGGAGAGGACGACCGGCTGTTCGTTGCTGGGCGGTGACGTCCACTTCTGGGTGACGGCGGTGACGGTGATCACGACAGTGCCGCCGTCGAGCAGCGCCCTCACCACCGACGCCAGGAGCGATGTCAGCACCGAGCCGGTGATGTCGATCGTCGTGGCGGTCACGCCCGTCGCGACCACCTGGGCGGCGCCGTTCGCGGAGTTCGTGGCGGTCACGGTGTACGACGTCGCGTCGGTGATCGGGGACCACGAGATCTGCGCGTACGACGACAAGCCGAGTACCGCCGGCTTCGACGTGCACGTCGTGACGGGCGCCGCGAGTGCGGACGTGCTGAGCGAGAACGCCGGCGCGGAGGTGGACGCACGCCACGCGGCCGCGGCGGCGGTGGGCACGGTGAGCGCCAGGGCCAGGGCGGCGGCTACGGCGACGACCGCACGACGACGGCTCACGATGTCGCCTGATCGACGGTGATGGTGATCTGCGGGGTGAGAGCGATCGCCTGGGTCGTGGACGGAGCGCTCGGGTCGAGAGTGACGCGCAGGCACAGGTCGACCGACGCTCCGAGCGCGTATCCGCCGGCTGGGGCGTACCCACCCGCGGGCAGGGGCGTTCCCGTCCCGCAAGCCCCGACGAACACCTGTGTCGAGACGTACGGCGCGAGCGCTGCCGACACCGACGCCGCAGCGTTCACTCGCCAGCGCAACGTGTCACCCGACCCGGTCGCGCTCACGCGCAGGGCTGCGGTGTCGCTGGAGCGCCCCGGTAGGAGCGGTTTCCACGCACTCCAGCTTCCCGTCCAGCTCGCCGCGGCTCCGAGCGAGCCGGTCGAGGTCACCCCAGCGGTGAGCGGGCGGCGGTCCGACCAGACGGCGTGTGCCGCCACGGTGCCGGGGCCCAGCACGAGCGCTGCGACGAGGACCGCGGTCCACCGGACGCGCCGTGGAACGCGATCGTCGCGACGGTGCATTGTCAGTCCCTCAGCTGGAGGCCTGGGTCAGCGAGAACGCGAGCTGGTTGAGGTCCACGGGCGTGTTCACGCCCACGAGGTTGGGCGTCGTCGAATCGAAGGTGACCGTGACGGTGGCCGTCAGGGTTCCGGCCGTGGCGGGAGTCACGCGATAGGTGTTGGTCCCCGTCTGCGCTCCCAGTCCGGTGATGTTCACCGCGACCTTCACGTAGGGGGCTGCGGGACCGGTGACGAAGCTGGCGCCCTGGGTGACCGCGAGGTCGGCGGCGAGGGTGTCGCCGACGAGGGTGACGGTGACCGGCTGCGTGAGCGTGAGTACGTCGCCCGGGACGATCTTGACGTTGGTGAGGTTCGACACCGACGTCGCCTGCCCGAGGACGCCCTTCAGGCTCCACGAGCCCGTGCCGAGCGACAGGGCGAGGTTTCCGGAACCTACGGTCCCCGCGGTCAACGCGGTCTGCGTGGTCCAGAACGCGTAGGTGCCGCCCCCGCCGAGAAGCAGGGCGGTGCCGGCCGCGATCGCGAGGATCGCCTTGGTGCGGCGGTGTCGTCGGGCCGGGCGGGCGGTGCGGGTGCGGGTAACGGGTTCGGTCGACTGCGACATGAGGTCTCCAAGGGCGATGCGGCTGTGGTGGGACCGAAACTATGAGCCGTGATCAGGATCGCCGCTACTGATCCGCGGGCCGGAGCTACGGTGTTCGCCCACCCTCGGTAGTGCTCTCGCGCTTCTCGGTAGCTCCTCGGTAGGGCTAGCCTCGGGCTCATGCCGATCGCCCCCGATGCCTCTGTTCTCGCCCTCAGCGGAGCCGCTCCGAGCCTGGACGACACCGCGTTCGTGGCGTCCGGTGCGCGCATCATCGGCGATGTCACGCTCGGCGAACAGGCCAGCGTCTGGTACAACGCCGTCGTCCGCGGTGACAGTGCGCGCATCGTCCTGGGCGCGCGCAGCAATCTGCAGGACAACGTGTCCGTGCACGTCGACGCCGGGCGCCCGGTCACCATCGGTACCGACGTCTCGGTGGGGCACAACGCCGTCGTGCACGGCTGCACGATCGGTGACGGCTCGTTGATCGGTATGGGCAGCGTCGTCCTGTCGGGCGTCGAGATCGGTCCCGGGTGTCTGATCGCCGGGGGAGCTGTCGTGCTCGAGGGCACCGTCATTCCCGAGGGATCGCTGGTTGCGGGCGTCCCCGCGAAGGTGCGGCGCGCGCTCACGCCGGAGGAACGGGCGAAGATCCTCCGCAACGCGCAGACGTATCTCGCGCACGTCGAGCGCCACGGCTCGGCGAGGCGGATTCAGGATGCCGCAACCCCGGCGGACGGCGACAGTTCCGGCGCGTAACCTCGCGCGCATGCACATCACATCGCTCGCCCCGAGTGAGATCTTCGTCTTCGGCTCGAACTCGTCGGGGGCGCACGGCGGGGGAGCGGCGCAGTTCGCGATGGACCGCTTCGGCGCGATCTGGGGTCAGAGCGAAGGCCTGCAGGGGCAGTCGTACGGGATCGACACGATGTCGGGACTCGACGTCTTCGAGGAGCAGGCGCGGCGATTCGTGGCCTTCGCCGCGGAGCATGCCGAGCTGCGCTTCCTCGTGACCGAGGTGGGCTGCGGCATCGCCGGTTACCGACCCGCGCAGGTCGCGGGCTTCTTCGCGGGAGCGGGCGAGAACGTGGTCCTGCCGGAATCGTTCACGAGGGAGCTCGAGCGCTGATTCGCCGGCGTCAGCGTCCGAATTCGAGCGCTCCGCCGGCGAAGCTCACGCCGTCGGGCAGTCGGGCGTCGGTAGCCTCAGGGCTCACGGGGAAATCCAGGTCGAAGGCGTCGACGTCGTCTGCCGTCGCGGAACCCGAGAACGCGACGCTGTATCGCGCCGGGAGCAGCGAGGCGTAGGTCGACTCGGCCCCCAGGTCGAGGGTGAGCGCGCCCGAGATCACCAGCCGGCCGTCTCCGCCGCCGGAGCGGAGAATGGTCGGCATGCCCGACCACTGCTCGATTCGCGGCGGATCCGCCTGGTCGAGCATCAGATTCAGCTCACGGTCGTCGTCACCGAGGCGGAAGTCGACCTGGACGGCGACCTTGTCGTCGATATCCGTGGCGACGGAGATGCGCGCGTCGGCGGGGTGTTCGACTGCCTTCGCGTAGAACTCGTCGGTCATCGCCTCTCGTGCGAACGACGTGGTGTCGGAGAGGTACGTGGACGCCTGCTGCGCGTCACCGCGTTCGAGAGCGGTCATGAACGCGGTCACCGTCTCACGCTGCGCGCTGAAGTCGCCACCGGAATCGGGACTGCCGGCGCAGCCAGCGAGACCGGCCCCCATGATCGCTGCGAGCGACAACGCGAGAGCTCGCCGTGTGACCGTCGTTCCGCGCATCGTCCGCCCCGCCCTCCGCCAGCGTGTGCGCCCCCGCGCACGGCAGAAAACGTAGCAAACACCAAGGCGTCAGCGAGAAAGTCGCGAATCGATGCGCGATGCGCTAGCAACGGCTCGGACAGGAATTGGAGGGGCTGACGAGAATCGAACTCGCATCATCTGTTTGGAAGACAGAGGCTTTACCACTAAGCTACAGCCCCGGAATTCCGCGGTTTTCTGACGAACCGCGGAGTCGGACGACACCCACTCTACGACACCCTGAGGCCCGTCGCGAACGCGGGGGAGTCGGCATCCCTCCGCTCTCGTACGCAAGGGGGTCGGCAAAATCGGCGCAGCCAGGGGGATCGACTAGACTTTCAGCGGTCGTTTCGTCGGCGCGTGCCGCGCGCCGCCCCGGGGCGTAGCTCAGCTTGGTAGAGCGCCCGCTTTGGGAGCGGGAGGCCGCAGGTTCAAATCCTGTCGCCCCGACGAACGGCCCCACAGACCACAGGCCCAATCGGCCCCCGCGTGCGCGCGGGCCACACGAGGAGAACGAACCGCATGGTCAACAGCACCGTCGAGAAGCTCAGCCCCACCCGGGTCAAGCTGCACATCACGGTTTCGCCCGACGAGCTCAAGCCGAGCATCGCCCACGCCTACGAGCACATCGCCCGCGACGTGCAGATCCCCGGCTTCCGCAAGGGCAAGGTGCCCGCGCCGATCATCGACCAGCGCATGGGCCGCGGCGCCGTCATCGAGCACGCCGTCAACGAGGGGCTCGACGGGTTCTACCGCGCGGCCGTCGAGGCCAATGACCTGCGCGTCATCGGTCGTCCGAACGCCGAGATCGTCGAGCTCCCCGAGCTCAAGGACTTCTCGGGCGACCTCATCGTCGACGTCGAGGTCGACGTGCGCCCCGAGTTCGACCTGCCCGCGTACGACTCGATCACGGTGACGGTCGACGCCGCCGAGCTCGACGAGGCCGGTATCGACGCCGAGCTCGACCGCCTGCGTGCGCGCTTCGGCACGCTCATCACGGTCGACCGTCCCGCCAAGACCGGTGACTTCGTCGAGCTCGACCTGGTCGCCACGATCGACGGCAACGAGATCGACCGCGCCGAGGGCGTGTCGTACGAGATCGGCTCGGGCGAACTGCTCGAGGGCATCGATGAGGCCATCGAGTCGCTCACGGCCGACGAGCAGACCACGTTCCGTTCGAAGCTGGTCGGCGGCGAGCACGCCGGTGAAGAGGCCGAGGTCTCGGTCACCATCACCGCCGTCAAGGAGCGCGAGCTCCCCGAGGCCGACGACGACTTCGCGCAGATGGCGTCGGAGTTCGACACCATCGCCGAGCTGCGCGAGTCGCTCAGTGAGCGCGTGTCGCAGCAGTCCGTCTTCACGCAGGGCTCGGCCGCGCGCGACAAGTTCATCGAGGCGCTCCTCGAGGCCGTCGAGATCCCGGTTCCGCCGCAGCTCATCGAGGACGAGGTGCACCAGCACCTCGAGGGCGAGAACCGCCTCGAAGACGACGAGCACCGCGCCGAGGTCACCGAAGCGAGCGAGAAGCAGTTCCGCACGCAGATGGTGCTCGACAAGATCGCCGAAGACGCCAACGTCCAGGTGTCGCAGGACGAGCTGACCCAGTACCTGATCCAGTCGGCTGCGCAGTACAACATGGCGCCGCAGGACTTCGTCAACGCGCTGCAGCAGGGCAACCAGCTGCCCGCGCTCGTCGGTGAGGTCGCCCGCAACAAGGCCCTCGCGATCGCGCTCGGCAAGGTCACCGTCGTCGACACCGACGGCAAGCCCGTCGACCTGACCGGTTTCGTCGCCGTCGAGGGCGAAGAGCCCGTCGAGGGTGACGACGCTGCGGACGAGGCTCCCGCCGAGGAGGCCGCCGCTGAGGAGGCTCCCGCGAAGGCGCCCGCCAAGAAGCGCGCCCCCGCGAAGAAGAAGGCCGACACTGACGAGGCGCCCGCCGCGGAGGAGGCTCCCGCTAAGGCTCCCGCCAAGAAGCGCGCCCCGGCCAAGAAGAAGACCGACGAGGCCGCTGACAGCGAGTAAGTCGTGACGAAGGGGGCGGATGCCGTGGCATCCGCCCCCTTTTCCGTCCCCGGGCGCCGTCCGGGGGGAACGGCCCCGTTGAGTGTCCAGAACACTCGGACCGCGTCTCGAAGCGTCCGAGTGTCGTGGACACGCAGTGCGTGAGCATGGGGTCAGAACGATGATGAGGATGCGACACATGAACGACTGGCAGAGCAGAGTGGATGCCGTGTGGGCCGATGACACGCTCAGCCCCGAGCACGTGATCGAGCGGATCGACGAGCTCGCCACCGAGCGCCCGGCGGACGATGCGGTGGCGCTGTTCGAACGCGCCGGGGCGCGTGACTCGGCCGGCGTCGAAGACGAGGCGGAGGTGCTGTACCGCCGCGCCCTGGAGATCGGGTTCGACGACGAGCGACGCACGCGGGCGACGATCCAACTGGCGAGCACGATCCGCAACCTCGGCAAGACCGAAGAGTCGCTCGCGATGCTCGAGGCGGAGTACGAGCGCGAACCGCGCGGGCCTCTCCACGACGCGGCCGCCGCCTTCTACGCCCTCGCGCTCGTGTCGAACGGAAAGCCCGAGCGGGCGGCATCCATCGCCCTTCAAGCTCTCGCCCCGCACCTGCCGCGCTATACCCGTTCCGTCACGGGATATGCGCGAGAAATCGCCGACCAGGCGCGCTGATCCGCCCGCGGCGAACACGGCATCCCGCTCCGGAACGCGCCGGTAGATTCATTTCAGATCACGGAAGAGGAGCACACATGCCCGAACCCCTTATGGCAACGAGCGTCTTCGACAGACTGCTCAAGGACCGCATCATCTGGCTCGGTTCCGAGGTGCGCGACGACAACGCCAACGAGATCTGCGCCAAGATCCTGCTGCTTGCCGCAGAAGACCCGCAGAAGGACATCTACCTCTACATCAACTCGCCCGGCGGCTCGATCACGGCCGGCATGGCGATCTACGACACGATGCAGTTCGTGCCGAACGACATCGTCACCGTCGGCATCGGCATGGCGGCCTCGATGGGCCAGCTGCTGCTGACCAGCGGTACCAAGGGCAAGCGCTACATCACGCCGAACGCGCGCGTGCTGCTGCACCAGCCCCACGGTGGCTTCGGCGGAACGTCGAGCGACATCCAGACGCAGGCGCAGCTCATCCTCGACATGAAGCGCCGTCTCGCCGAGATCACCGCGGCCCAGACCGGCAAGAGCGTCGAGCAGATCAACGCCGACGGTGACCGCGACCGCTGGTTCACCGCTCAGGAAGCCCTCGAGTACGGCTTCGTCGACCACATGCGCGAGCACGCCACCGACGTCACCGGCGGCGGCGGAACCGCGGCCTGAGCCGAGAGGAAAAGGACACCATCATGAACATCCCCACTTTCGGCGGCGCCGCATCGCACATGCCCTCGAGCCGCTACGTCCTTCCTCAGTTCGAGGAGCGCACGGCCTACGGCTACAAGCGCCAGGACCCGTACAACAAGCTGTTCGAAGACCGCGTGATCTTCCTCGGCGTGCAGGTCGACGACGCGTCGGCCGACGACGTCATGGCGCAGCTGCTCGTGCTCGAGTCGCAGGACCCCGACCGCGACATCATCATGTACATCAACTCGCCCGGTGGCTCGTTCACGGCCATGACGGCGATCTACGACACGATGCAGTACGTCTCGCCGCAGATCCAGACGGTCGTGCTCGGTCAGGCCGCCTCCGCGGCATCCGTGCTGCTGGCCGCCGGCGCCCCCGGCAAGCGTCTCGCCCTGCCGAACGCCCGTATCCTGATCCACCAGCCCGCCATGGGCGAGGCCGGACACGGACAGGCGTCCGACATCGAGATCCAGGCGCAGGAGATCCTCCGCATGCGCACCTGGCTCGAAGAGACCATGGCGCGTCACACCGGTCAGGACGTCGCGAAGGTCAACAAGGACATCGACCGCGACAAGATCCTCTCCGCCGCCGAGGCGATGGAGTACGGCATCGTCGACCAGGTGCTCACGACCCGCAAGCGCACCCCGGCGGCCCTCACCGCCTGACGCGCTCGCGACACGACGAAGCCCCGCAGACCCGTTTCGGTCTGCGGGGCTTCGTCGCGCATGGGGCGTGAATACGGTCGGTGCTCGCGCAGGGTCGGGGATTCGCGCAACCTCAGTTCGACGGGGCGGATGCCGACGGAGGTTGTGCAGATCGCGGAGGTTGTGCGCGCGGCGACGAGAGCTCCGCACAGGATCAGGGATTCGCGCAACCTCAGCTCGCAGGGAGAATTCGAGCCTGAGGATGTGCAGATCACGGAGGCTGCGCGGCAGGGAAGGTCCGCGCCCTCCGCGGAAGCGCGACGGGACGCCGTGTGTCCGCCGTGGGCGATCACGACACCGCCGCGCGCGCGAATGCCCTTGGATCACCCGGGCTCGGGTTAGGCTCGGGTAACACACCGGCGGGGGCCGGGTGACGGGAGGAACCGGCCATGGCACGTATCGGTGAGAGCGCCGACCTGTTCAAGTGCTCCTTCTGCGGCAAGAGCCAGAAGCAGGTACAGCAGCTGATCGCCGGTCCGGGCGTCTACATCTGCGACGAGTGCGTCGAGCTCTGCAACGAGATCATCGAAGAGCGCATGGCCGAATCGTCGGCCGGCGAGGTCGCCGAGTTCGACCTGCCCAAGCCGCGCGAGATCTTCTCGTTCCTCGAGGAGTACGTCGTCGGGCAGGAGCCCGCCAAGCGCGCCCTCGCCGTCGCCGTCTACAACCACTACAAGCGCGTGCGCTCGCACGGCACCCTTCAGCCCGCGGAGCAGCGCGCCGAAGAGATCGACATCGCCAAGAGCAACATCCTGCTGCTCGGGCCCACCGGTTGCGGCAAGACCTACCTCGCCCAGACCCTCGCGAAGCGCCTCAACGTGCCGTTCGCGGTCGCCGATGCCACCGCCCTCACCGAGGCCGGCTACGTCGGTGAAGACGTCGAGAACATCCTGCTGAAGCTCCTGCAGGCCGCCGACTTCGACGTCAAGCGTGCCGAGACCGGCATCATCTACATCGACGAGGTCGACAAGATCGCCCGAAAGGCCGAGAACCCCTCGATCACGCGCGACGTGTCGGGCGAGGGCGTGCAGCAGGCGCTGCTGAAGATCCTCGAGGGAACGGTTGCTTCGGTTCCGCCGCAGGGCGGCCGCAAGCACCCGCACCAGGAGTTCATCCAGATCGACACGACGAACGTCCTGTTCATCGTGGCCGGTGCCTTCGCGGGCCTCGAAGAGATCATCTCGGCACGCGTCGGCAAGCACGGCGTCGGTTTCGGCGCACCGCTGCAGCGCAAGGAGGACGCGCCCGACCTATTCAGCGAGGCCCTGCCCGAGGATCTTCACAAGTTCGGCCTGATCCCCGAGTTCATCGGTCGCCTGCCCGTCGTGGCATCCGTCTCGCCCCTAGACCAGGACGCGTTGATGGAGATCCTCACGGCACCGCGCAACGCGCTGGTCAAGCAGTACCAGCGGATGTTCGAGCTCGACGGTGTGCAGCTCGAGTTCGAAGAGGACGCGCTGCGCGCGATCGCCGACCTCGCCGTCTTGCGGAAGACCGGCGCGCGCGGTCTGCGCGCAATCCTCGAAGACGTCCTGGGCCCGATCATGTTCGACGTGCCCTCGGCCGACGACATCGCTAAGGTCGTCATCACGCGTGCGGCCGTCGAAGACCGCGCGCAGCCGACCATCGTGCTGGCGCAGAAGCGACGGAGCGCGTAACCCGCTTCGCTCACACCTCACCTACGGACCGGGGGGACCGAATGGATGTCGACACCGACCAGCTGTCACTTGCGCAGCAGGTGCTGGAGAGGCAAGCCGGACACGGGCAGGCGATCGGGGAGCACCTCGAAACGTACGCCCGCCTGAACGCGGGAGAGCTGGGCCTGATCCTGCAGCTGTTCCAGCCGATCAGCGACGGCATCGTCGACGTCGGAAAACGCGTCGCCGACATGTCGTCGCAGGCCTTCGGCATCGGCACCGAGCGGATGGGCGAGACGGTCGCGGCGTATCGCGCTGCCGAGCAGACGGCTCACGACGCGATCGCTCAGGTCGCCGCGTCGCTCGGCGTCGACACGCCGCCGTATTCGCCGGGCACCGCGCCGACTCTCGGCGCTGCACAGGGCGGGGCCTCGAGTCGCTACGGCGAGCCCGACGGGAACCTGTTCAACCAAGCCTTCTGGGACGGTTACTCCGCCGTCGAGTGGGCCGACGGGACGGCATCGGGAATCTCCGACCGCGTGGGAGACGGACTGTCCGCGTCTCGAACGGTCACCGAGAAGCAGGACGTGCGCTCGTACCTCCCTCGACCCCAGGGCGAGGATCCCGAGATCGAGAGCATCCGTTGGAAGGCGGGTCCGATCTTCGGCGGAGTGGACTGGCTCTTCGAGGAGCTCGTCGGCTACTCACTCCTCGAAGAGGTGACGAAGCCCTTCTCGGGCGACTGGGAGCGCATGCGCGAGGCGCAGTTCGCCTGGACGCACGCGGGGGATGCCATGAGCGCGATCGGTCAGAACGCGATGGGGCTTCTGCCGCCCCTCGCGTCATGGACCGGCAAGGGCTCCGAGGCGTTCGTCGCAGCGGCCGGCGTGATGTCGCAGGCCCACACCGTCGTGGCAGGACCCGCGGGCACCGTGGCGACGGCGATCAAGGTGCTGATCCTGTTGTGCAAAGAAGCCGTCGGTAAGATCCTGAAGATCCTCGACCGTCTCGCGCAGAAGCTTCTGCGGATCGCGGCCGAAGCTGCGGTTCCCGTGGCGGGTTGGCTCGTGGCGGCCGTCGAGGCGGGAATCGCCGTGTACGACCTGATCCAAGATGCGCGGTGGGCGTACAAGTGGATCAACATGATCTACGACCTCGTCTCGGGGATGGTCGGAAATATCGGCACGATGACCGACAGTGCGATGCGCATGGCCGACCTGTACGAGGGTCTGGCGCGCGGAGCGGCGGCGCGAGTCTGATGGCACGCATCGACGACCCGATGATGGATCACGTTCCCGGCCCCGACGACGATCGGCTGGTCGGCGACTTCCGCACGATGGCGGAGACGTTCGCACGACTTCTTCGCGAAGACGACGAGCGCGAGAACGCGCGCGCCGCGATCGAGGCGGAGGAGCGCCGAGAGGCCGACGAGCATCGTGCCGCCCGTGCTCGTGCCGGCGAGATGGGCGCGGAGTGGCGCACGGTGCAGTCGCGCATCGACCTCGGCGAGACCAGCCTTGAAGCGGTCTTCCGCGGCGAAGATCAGACTTCTGCCGCCCAGGCTCTGCGGAAGATGTCATCCGAGAATCTCCGCGCACTGCGGGAGTCGTGGGACGAAGTCGACGACGACGTCACGGAGGACGACGATCGTCCGTCACCTGACGCTGAGTTCGACGCCGCCGCCCGCCAATCGCACGAGCGCTACACCGAAGCACTGGCGAAGATCCGCGACGCGCTCGAACTCGCGCGTCGCGACGTGTGAAGGGAGAGTCCTCGCTCATGACGTCTTTTTCGATCAAGCCCGATCGGCTCGTGGAGACGGCCTCGTCCATCGACGCCGCCGTTCAGCGCACCGCAGCCGAGACCGCGACGCTCGCCTCTGCACGCAACACCCTTCTCGGGGGGTGGCAGGGCGACGCGGCTGACGCGTACGCCGCCAAGCAGGGGGACTGGCTCTCGGAGATGACCCGCTTGGCCGATGTCGGCCGCGCCGCCGCCGACGCGGCCCGGACGGCGGCCCAGGCCTATCGCGAAGCCGATGACGCCGTGGGGAGGGCGTGGTCGCTGTGATCATGCGCGGATCCGGAGAAGACGCCCACATCGGTCCCGTCCGATGGAACGGATTGACGCGGGGCGGGGCGCGGATGCTCGTTCGTGAAGAGCCCTCCAGCGCGGTCCGCCGCGCCACGGATGCGCTCATCGCGGCGGGATTCTCCGACGGGGGCGACGCCTTCGCCACCGCGATCCGGGAGAGCGGGTCGGAGTGGACCGCCCATGACGTCCGCCTCGGCGACGTGGCGAAGTCGTGGAAGCGCGGAGTCGTCGAGTTCTTCGCGGAGGGAACGGGCTTGGAGTTCTTCCCCAAATTCTGGAGAGGGGCGACTCCGACGGTGGTTGTCGCCTGTGCGCGACAGATAGACGAGGGGACCGAGTTGCTCGTCTACCCCCACTATTCGGTACGCGGCGGCGCCGATCGCAATGACGCGGCGCCTCTCGTCCGTCAGGCGGTTCAGGGGCTCTCGGACGCGTACGGAGCCTCGGGGGCACTCGTCTCCAGCGAGAAGCTGCTCTCCATCAAAAACGACGGTTCACCGGCGTCGCAAGCCGTCGTGCGCGAGGTGCTCGGCTGGCGCTGACGCGCACGGCAAGATGGAGAGCGTGCTCTCCGACCTCGATCTGCCCACGACGGTGACCGCCCGCATCTCAGAGGTGACCGTCCGCCGGGCGAAGCCGACCGACCTGCCCGCGTTGATGGCGCTCCTGGCAGATGACCCCGTCAGTGCGGCACGGGGCGATCGAGCCGATGCCTCGGACGAGGGAACGTACGCCACCGCATTGCGAAGCGTCCTCGAGGCGCCGTTGAACGATCTGATCGTCGTCGACGACGCGGCGGGGGAGGTGATCGGCACCCTGCAACTCACCGTCATCCCCGGCATGGCGCGTCAGGGGGCCACCCGGCTGCTCGTCGAGGCGGTCAGGGTGTCTTCGAGTGTGCGTTCCGGCGGGATCGGCAGCGCGGTGATGCGCTGGGTGATGCACGTCGCCGCACCCGCGACCGGCGCGGCCCTCGTGCAGCTGACCTCTGACGCTGCGCGCGTGGACGCTCACCGGTTCTACACGCGTCTCGGTTTCGCCGACTCGCACGTCGGCTTCAAGTACGCGGTCTGAGCCTGCGTGCCCGGACGCCGAGAGCGGCCGGGCACGTCGACCTCAGCCCGCGAGACCGCGGCGCTGCAGCAGCGGCTGGATCTCGGCATCCCGGCCCCGGAAATCCCGGTAGGCGGCGAGAGGGTCGCCGGAACCACCGACCCCCAGCAGCTTCTGGCGGAACCGGTCGCCGTTCTCGCGCGTGAGGCCGCCGTTCTCGCGGAACCACTCCACGGTGTCGGCGTCGAGTACCTCGCTCCAGATGTACGAGTAGTACCCGGCGCTGTAACCGCCCGAGAACACGTGGGCGAAGTACGTCGAGGCGTAGCGGGTGGGGATGGCGGGGTTGTCGAGCCCGATGTCCGCGAGGGTCGCCGCCTCGAAGGCCGCGACGTCGATGTCGGCCGACGCCTCCTCGACGGAGAGGCCGTGCCACGCCTGGTCGATCCATGATGCGGCGAGGTACTCGCTCGTCGCGAAGCCCTGATTGAACGCCTCGGAGGCGTGCAGACGCTCGACGACATCGGCCGGCAGCGGCTCGTCGGTGTCGATGTGCCGCGCGTAGTTGGTCAGGATCTCGGGCCACAGGATCCACATCTCGTTGACCTGGCTGGGGAACTCGACGAAGTCGCGGTAGACGGCCGTTCCGCCGAAGTGCGGGTAGGTCAC
Organism: Microbacterium sp. Leaf203; assembly: GCF_001421275.1. Lineage (NCBI taxonomy): Bacteria > Bacillati > Actinomycetota > Actinomycetes > Micrococcales > Microbacteriaceae > Microbacterium > Microbacterium sp. Leaf203. The sequence goes on from NZ_LMKF01000031.1 coordinate 343,786, forward strand.
GGTGGCGAACAGTCCGTGCAGGGCGTGTCCGAACTCGTGGAAGAGTGTGGTGACCTCGTCCAGCGTCAGCAGCGTCGGGGTGCCGGGGGCGGGCTTGTTCACGTTCAGGTTGTTGACCACGACGGGGGCGGTGCCGCGGAGGGCCGACTGCGTAACGATCGAGTTCATCCACGCGCCACCGCGTTTGCTGTCGCGCGTGTACAGGTCGAGCAGGAACAGCCCGAGCTCGCTGCCATCAGCGTTGTGCACCTCGAAGACGCGCACGTCGGGGTGATAGCCCTGAAGGTCGTGGCGTTCGGTCATGCGGATGCCGTAGAGCTTCTCGGCCGCGAAGAACACGCCGTCGCGCAGCACCCGCTCGGCCTCGAACCACGGACGCAGGGCCGCCCGATCGAGGTCGTACCGCTCGGCGCGGACTTTCTCGGTGTAGAACGCCCAGTCGTGGGCTTTGATCCGGATGCCATCGGCCTCGGCGATCTTCTGCAGAGCCTCTTGCTCGGCCCGGGCGTTGGCGGCAGCGGGGGTGGCGAGTCGGCGCAGCAGGTCGCGCGCGGCATCCGGAGACCCCGCCGTCTGATCGGCGAGGACGGCGGCGGCGTGCGAGGGGTAGCCGAGCACCGCGGCGCGCTCGGCGCGCAGACGCACGATCTCGCGGAGGACCCCGCGGTTGTCGTTGTCGTTGCCGCGCGTGGCGCGCGAGCGCGAGGCCTCGAGCAGACGGCGACGGCTCTCGCGGTTCGTCAGCGACGCGAGCAGAGGGTGACCGGTGTACAGCGTGAGGTTCACGATGTAGCGCCCGTCCAGGCCGCGACTCGTTGCCGCCTGCGCCGCCGCCGAGAGCTCCCCGTCGCTCAGGCCGTCGAGCTCGTCGGCGGAGTCGAACACCACCGCGAGCTCGTTGGTGTCGGCGAGCAGGTTCTTCTCGAACGTGGTCGTCAGCACCGACAGACGCTGGTTGAGCTCGGTGAGCGTCCGCTTCTGCGCGTCGTCGAGACCGGCGCCGGCCAGCGACATCTCGCGGTGGTACCGCTCAACGAGGTAGCGGCTCTCGGCGTCGAGGTCGAGGTCGTCGAGCTGCGCGTGCACGGCGGCGATACGGGCGAACAGACCTGCATCGAGCTGGATCGCGTCGCGGTGCGCCGACATGAGGGGAGCGAGTTCCTCTTCGACGGCCTGGATCGCCAGGGTGCCGTCGGCGGATGCCACGGTGTAGAAGGTGCGCGCGACCCGGTCGAGCAACTGCCCGCTGCGCTCCAGAGCGACGAGGGTGTTCTCGAACGTGGCCGCGTCGCTCTGCGCGGTGATCGCATCGACCTCCGCCCGCTGCGCGGCGAAACCGGCGCGGAACGCGGGGAGGTAGTGCTCGACGTCGATGCTGCCGTAGGGCGGCAGGTCGTAGGGGAGCGAGGGCGGCGCGAGGAGGGGATTGTTCACGGCATCCGTCATTCATCCAGCCTAGGCGCAGTCGTGGAGGGGGTGCAGAGAAGATGTTGCAAAGTAACCCGTGCAAAGGTATCTTTGTATTCATGGTCGACAGGTCGAAGCCCCGCGAAGAGCGTGTTCTCGATGCCGGCGCGCTCCGCGCCCTGGCGCACCCGCTGCGCGTGCGGCTCTACGACATCCTCAGCCAGTACGGCCCGCAGACCGCGAGCAGCCTCGCGGAGCTGACGGGGGAGTCCACCGGAGCGACGAGCTACCACCTGCGGGCGCTGGCCCGTCACGACCTCATCCGCGAAGTCGCCGATCGCGGAACCGCCCGCGAACGCTGGTGGGAGCGCCCGGCCGGCAGCGTCACGCTGACCAACCCCGAGCTCGAGCACACGCCGTCGGGACGCGCCGTGATGGAGGCCGTGCACTCCGAGACCCTGACGCTGCGTCACCAGCAGCTCATGCACTTCGCCACGCACGGCTGGGACGAGGACGAAGAGTGGCGCGACGCGTCGGTGATCTCGACCGCGACCGCGCGCCTGACCGCCGAGCAATCGCGGGATCTTGTGCAGCGCATCGGGGCGCTCATCGATGAGACCGTCCAGCGTTACCGCGATCAGGAGGGCGAGGGCGTCCGCCCCGTGACGATCCGCAACGACGTCTTCCCGCTGCCGACCGAGAGGGGCTCCGCATGACCGCCGTCACCCGCACCATCGCCCTGCCGGTGCGCCCCACCCGACTCGAGGCCGCGCTGCTCGCGCTGTCGCGAGCGATGGCCCTCGCCGCCGAAGAGCGGATGCGCCGTCGCGCGTGGGCCGTCGAGGCGGAGCCCGCGCGGCGAGCCGGACGTGCCGCGTCGCAGGCGATGTCGGCGGATGCCGCGCGATACCTGCTGCCGCGGTGACGCCTCAGGCCCCGGGGCTTGTCGAGGCCCGCGACCGGTGGACCGCCGGTGGCTTCGACAGGACCGGCCACCTGAGAACCGCAACGCACAGAGCCCGCCGACGCGCGAAGGCGTCGACGGGCGCTGCGATCCCGAGCGGTGAGGCTCAGGCGAACTCGGCGTCGTCGTCGTAACGCACGACGACCTCGCCCGCGGCATCCTGGCTCACGATAACCCCGGTGTCGAGCTCGGCGACGGGGCGTCCCTCGAGGAAGGTCAGCGTCCACTTCGGAGCCGGAGCGCTGAGCCCATCGGGGTTCAGCGCGGCTTCGACGGCGGCGATCTGGGCATGGAGCACCTCGGGAACAGCCTTCGGCGGCTGTTCACGGGCGGTCCAGCGGGTTCCGAGTTGCATCAGGCCTCCTGGGGTGCGAACACGATGTCGGTCACGGTGGTGGTGTCGGCCTCGGCGAACGAGATCGTCTCGATGCGGCCCACGGCGCGCAGGTCGCCCTCGGCGAGGCGCAGGGCCTCGACGTGCGGCCCCGACACGGTGAGCGAGGTCACCGGCGTCTTCTGCGAGGCCTTCGCCTCGGTCTTGGCGCGACGGATGCCGATGAGTGCGGCGCTCACAGCGGTGAGCACGGCCGGGTCGCCCTCGATGCCGAGCGGCGCGGGCCAGGCCGCGGTGTGCACCGAGCCCTCTTCGAACCACGACCACACCTCTTCGGACGCGAACGACAGCACGGGCGCGAACAGACGGACGAGCGTCGACAGAGCCGTGCGCAGGGCAAGGGCGGCCGAGGCCTGGCCCACGTCGGACTGGTCGTACGCGCGCTCCTTGACGAGCTCGAGGTAGTCGTCGCAGAACGTCCAGAAGAACGACTCCGTGATCTCGAGCGCCCGCGCGTGGTCGTACGCCTCGAACGCGGCAGTCGCGTCGCGCACCACGGCATCCAGGGTCGCGAGCATCGACGCGTCGAGCGCGTGCGTCACCTCGGCGCCCTCGGGCACGGGGAACGACAGCACGAACTTCGCCGCGTTCAGCAGCTTGATCGCGAGGCGGCGACCGATCTTCACCTGGGTCGGGTTCTGCGGGTCGAACGCCGCGTCGGTGCCCAGCCGGCTCGACGCCGACCAGTAGCGCACCGCGTCGGAACCGTGCTGCTGGAGGATGTCGGCGGGCGTGACGACGTTGCCCTTCGACTTCGACATCTTCTTGCGGTCGGGGTCGACGATGAAGCCTGAGATCGCGGCATCCGTCCACGGACTGCGGTCGTCTTCGAGGGCGCTGCGCAGCATGGTCGAGAAGAGCCACGTGCGGATGATGTCCTGACCCTGCGGGCGGAGGTCGAACGGGGCCACGAGGTTCCACAGCTCCTCGTCGCGCTGCCAGCCACCGGCCAGCTGCGGGGTGAGCGACGAGGTCGCCCACGTGTCGAGGATGTCGCGCTCGGCGTCGAAGCCGCCGGCCACACCCCGCTGGTCCTCGGTGTAGCCCGGGGGCACGTCCACCGTCGGGTCGACCGGCAGCGACGCGAGGTCAGGCGTCAGCACGCGCGAGTAATCGCGCTCACCGCTGTCGTCGAGGCCGTACCAGACCGGGATCGGCACGCCGAAGAAACGCTGCCGCGACACGAGCCAGTCGCCGGTGAGGCCGCTGGTCCAGTTCTCGAAGCGCACGCGCATGAAGTCGGGATGCCACGACATCTCGCGACCGAGAGAGATGAGGCGCTCGCGCAGCTCGGCATCCCGAGCCCCGTTGCGGATGTACCACTGGCGCGTCGACACGATCTCGAGCGGGCGGTCGCCCTTCTCGAAGAACTTCACGGGGTGGGTGAAGAGCTTGGGAGCCCCCTCCATGGCGCCGGATTCCTGCAGCAGCTCGACGATGCGCTTCTTGGCGCTGAACACGGTCTTGCCCGCGAGCTCGTCGTAGGCCGCCTTCGCGGCGTCCGTCACGATCACGTCGGGGGCCTCGGCCACGATGCGGCCGTCCTTGCCGATGATGGTGCGGTTGGGCAGGTCGAGCTCGCGCCACCAGATGATGTCGGTCACGTCGCCGAAGGTGCAGATCATGGCGATGCCCGATCCCTTGTCCTTCTGCGCGAGGGGGTGCGCGAGCACCGGCACCTCGACGTCGAACAGGGGGGTGCGCACGGTCGTGCCGAACAGCGGCTGGTACCGCTCGTCGTCGGGATTGGCCACCAGCGCCACGCAGGCCGGCAGCAGCTCGGGGCGGGTCGTTTCGATGAACACGTCGCCCGAGCCGTCGGCCTTCGCGAAGCCCACGCGGTGGTAGGCGGCGGGCTGGTCGCGGTCTTCGAGCTCGGCCTGGGCGATCGCGGAGCGGAAGTCCACGTCCCACAGCGTCGGCGCCATCGACTGGTACGCCTCACCGCGCTCGATGTTGCGCAGGAACGCCAGCTGGCTCGTGCGGATCGAGTCGTCGGAGATCGTGCGGTACGTCTGGGTCCAGTCGACGCTGAGGCCCAGCTCGCGGAAGAGGTCTTCGAACTGCTTCTCGTCTTCGACGGTCAGCTGCTCGCACAGCTCGATGAAGTTGCGGCGGCTGATGGGCACTTGGTCGGCGGCCTTGCTGCTCTTGTTGTCGCCGCCCGCGAACGGCGGGGTGAAGTCGGCGTCGTAGGGGAGCGAGGGGTCGCAGCGCACGCCGTAGTAGTTCTGCACGCGGCGCTCGGTCGGCAGGCCGTTGTCGTCCCACCCCATGGGGTAGAACACGGTCTTGCCGCGCATGCGCTCGAAGCGCACCTTCACGTCGGTGTGCGTGAACGAGAACACGTGGCCGATGTGGAGGCTTCCGGATGCCGTCGGCGGCGGGGTGTCGACGGAGTACACGCCCTGGCGGCCGAGCTCGGCTGCGCGCAGGCGGTCGAAGACGTACGTGCCGCGTTCACGCCACGCGGCGTCCCACTTCTGCTCGAGGCCTTCCAGGGCGGGCTTGTCGGGAATGGTGGCCATAGGAGTACTCCTCGAGCGATATGGGCGGCACTGTGTGAGCGTGCCTGATGGGTTCTGCGTCCACGATACCGGGGGTCTCGCGTGAGCGCGCGTCGTGGCGCGCTCTTCGAGGTCCATACGGGTGAGACGTCTCAACCGACTTCGGCGTGGGCCTGCAGCCGTTCGCTCTCAGCACGCGTCCGACCGCCGACTTTCCGCACCCGGTCCAGGAACCCCGGTAAGCTGAAAGCCTTCCCACCAGAGATTCCGAGGTTTCTCCATGCCTTCTTCGCTTTCGCGCCGCGTGCTGTCGGCTGTCGCCGTCGCGGCCGTCGCCGCCCTCTCGCTCTCCTCCTGCGCCGGGTCGGACCCTGCCGCGCAGGGCGACGGCGAGGTCGTCTGGGCGATCGAGGGAGCGAACCTCTCGGCCGGGCACATGGATCCGCAGACCAGCCAGCTCGACGTGTCGGCGATGGTGCAGCGCGCTGTGCTCGACTCGCTCGTGTTCCAGGAGGCCGACGGCACGTTCTCGCCGTGGCTCGCCGAGTCGTGGGACGTCGAGGACGGCGGCGCGAGCTACCTCTTCCGTCTGCGCACCGACGTGACCTTCCACGACGGCACGCCCTTCGACGCGGCCGCGGTCAAGGCGAACTTCGACCGCATCGTGAACCCCGACACCGCGTCGGCGCAGGCCGCCAGCATGCTCGGCGGCGAGCTGTACGCCGGCACCGACGTGGTCGACGAGCACACCGTGCGCGTGCGCTTCACGCAGCCCTACGCTCCGTTCCTGCAGGCCGCCAGCACCGCGCTTCTCGGCTTCTACTCGCCGAAGGTGCTCGAGACCAAGGCCGACCAGCTGAAGGCCGGCGGCCCCGACGTGACCGTCGGCACCGGCCCGTTCGAGCTGACCGAGTACACGCCCGACCAGGACATCGTGTACACCCGCAACGACGACTACACCTGGGGTCCCGACGGCGGCGGTAAGCCGAGCTTCAAGACGCTGCGCGTCGACATCCTGCCCGAGGCGTCGGTGCGCGTGGGCGCGCTGTCGAGCGGCCAGGCCGACGTGGTCACCAACCTGCCGCCGAACCTCGTCGAGCAGGTTCCCGCTGACGACACCGTGAAGTCGATCGCTTACCCGGGACTGCCGTACTCGCTGTTCCTCAACGAGAAGTACGGCGTGTTCGCCGACCAGAAGGTGCGTCAGGCCTTCACGCGCGCGATCGACGTCGACGCCGCGGTGAACGAGATCTTCTTCGGTCAGTACCCCCGCGCTTGGAGCGTCCTCGGCGCGACGACCCCCGGCTACGACGCGAGCCTCGAGAACTCGTGGCCCTTCGACCAGGCTCAGGCCAACGCCCTCCTCGACGAGGCCGGCTGGACGGGACGGGATGCCGACGGCATCCGGACCAAGAACGGTCAGCGTCTCACCGCGCGCTGGATCGCGTGGACTCCGGTTCCCGACGACCGCGCCGCGCTCGCCAACGCCGTGCAGAGCGACCTGAAGGCCGTGGGCTTCGACCTGCAGCGCGAGGTGCTCGAGCCGGGCGCCTACAACAAGCAGTACGGACCGAAGACCTACGACGTCACCGACTGGGGCTTCTCGGGCGTCGACGCCGATCTGCTGCGCAGCCACCTCGCCACCGACGGGTTCCAGAACGCCTCGCAGGTGAGCGACCCCGCGCTCGACGCGCTGCTCGAGCAGGGCGCCTCGACGACCGACCCCGCCGCGCGCAACGCGATCTACGCCCAGGTGCAGCAGTGGAACGCCCAGCAGGCGGCAATCGTGCCGCTCTACAGCCCGGCCCTCATCAGCGCCGTGACCCCGAAGGTCTCGGGCCTGACGTTCGACCTGTACGGCCGCCCGCTGTTCGCGACCGCCTCGGTCGGCTGAGCCGCCGGGTATCGGACAGACTGATCGGATGTCACGTTCTCGCTCGCGCGCCCTGCTGAGGCGCCTCGGCGGGATCGTGGCATCCGTCTTCCTGGTGCTGTGGGGAGCGGCGACGCTGGCGTTCGTGGCGTTGCGGATCATCCCGGGCGACCCGGTCGACGTGCTGCTCGGACCGCAGGCGCAGGTGAGCGAGGCGGTCAAGGCGGGCATCCGCAGCGACCTGGGGCTCGACCGGCCCGTGCTCGAGCAGTACGCGACGTTCCTCGGCCGACTCGTGCGCGGCGACCTCGGCGAGTCGTATCAGCTGCGTCAGCCGGTCGTCGAGGTCATCGGGCGCCAGCTCGCCCCGACCCTGCAGCTCTCGGCGCTCGCGCTGGTCATCGCCGTCGTGCTGGCCCTCGCCTCGTCGCTGCTCGTGCGCGGGCGGACCGGTCGGGCCGTGGCATCCGGAATCGAACTCGTCGTGCTCTCATCGCCGGTGTTCTGGACGGGGCTGCTGCTGTTGAGCGTGTTCTCGTTCCAGCTGGGGTGGTTCCCGGTATCGGGGGCGCGTTATGCCGCCGCCATTGTGCTGCCCGCGGTGACCCTCGCTCTGCCGGTCGCGGCGCTGCTGTCGCAGGTGCTGCGCGACGGGGTCGAGGCGGCCGAGCGCGAGCCGTTCCTCACCACCGTGCGCGCCCGCGGCGCGACGCCCCTTCGCGAGAGCGTGCACCACACGCTGCGCCACGCGAGCGTCGGGGGAGTGACGCTCGCCGCCTACCTCGTCGGGTCGTTGCTCGGCGGTGCCGTGCTTGTCGAAACCGTGTTCGCCCGCCCCGGCATCGGGCGCGTGACGCTGACCGCGATCACGGACCGCGACCTGCCGGTGATCACCGGCGTGATCCTCCTGAGCGCGCTCGTCTTCGTCGTGGTGAACACCGTGGTCGACCTCGTGGTGCCCCTGATCGACCCGCGGCTGCGGACCGCAGCCGCGGCGCTGGCCGCTCGAGCGGCGGTGCCCTCGTGAAGCGCCGCGGCCAGGCCGTGGCGCTCGGGATCGCCGGTGCCGTGCTCGCCGTCATCGCCGTGGGCGCGGTCGCCCCGGGGCTGCTCGCCACGCACGACCCGCTGCTGACCGACGTGCGCGCGACCCTGCAGCAGCCGAGCGCGGCGCACTGGTTCGGCACCGATCAGAGCGGCCGCGACGTGTACTCCCGCGTGGTCTACGGCGCCGGGCGGTCGGTCGGCATCGGCCTGCTCGCCACCGGACTCGCTTTGGTCGTCGGGGTGATCGCCGGTTCGCTGTCGGCCGTCGCGCCCAGATGGGCGGATGCCGCGGCCATGCGCATCGTCGACGTGCTGCTGGCGTTTCCCGAGTTCCTGGTCGCCCTACTGGTCGTCGCGGTACTCGGCCCCGGCCCGGTCAACGTCGCGGTCGCGGTGACCATCGCCGCGGTACCCGTGTACATCCGCCTCGCGCGGGCACAGACCCGAACCCTTGCCGCCGCCGAGCACGTGGAGGCAGCGCGAATCATCGGGGTGCCGACCGTGGTGGTGCACGTTCGGCACGTTCTCCCCGGCGTGCTGGGCGCGGTGAGCGTGCTGGCCACGATCGGCATCGGCACCTCGATCCTCGCGGCGGCCGGGCTCAGCTTCCTCGGCCTCGGCCCGACCGAGCCCACCGCCGAATGGGGCCTCATGCTCTCGGCCGGACGCAACCTGCTGCTGCAGGCGCCGTGGGTCGCCGTGTTCCCCGGGCTCGCGATCACCGCGACCGTCGTGAGCGTCAGCGTGATCGGCCGCATCCTGCGGGCTCGAGCCGAGGAGCGCGACGCATGAGCGGATTGCGGCTGCGCGGCCTGCGCATCGACGGCCCGACCGGTGCGATCGTGCGCGGACTCGACCTCGACGTCGCCCCGGGCGAATGCGTGGCGATCGTGGGGGAGTCGGGCACCGGCAAGTCGGTCAGCGCCCGTGCCCTCCTCGGGCTCGTGCCCGCGGGCCTCACGGCGCGCACCGACGAGCTCGAGATCGACGGCGTCGACGCTCGCTCGTTCGGTGAGCGGCAGTGGCGCGGGCTGCGCGGCGACCGGATCGCCCTGGTCTCCCAGGACGCCCTCGTCTCGCTCGACCCGCTGCGACGCATCGGCGCCGAAGTGGCTGAGCCCGTGCGCATCCACGAGCCCGAGGTGCGCGGAGCGGCGCTCGCCGCGCGCGTGCGCGACAGCCTCGAGCGCGTCTCGCTACCGGAGCCCGACGCGCGAGCACGGCAGTACCCCCACGAGCTGTCCGGCGGTCTGCGGCAGCGCGCTCTGATCGCCTCGGCGCTTGCCGCGAACCCCGCCGTACTGGTCGCCGACGAGCCCACTACCGCGCTGGATGCCACCGTGCAGGCCCGCGTGCTCGATCTGCTGCGCCGCATCGCCGACGACGGTGTGGCCGTGGTCTTCATCAGCCACGACCTCGGGGCGGTCGCGCGTGTGGCGGATCGCGTCGTCGTGATGCACGAGGGACGCGTCGTCGAGACCGGGCCGACCGCCGAGGTGCTGGCGTCGCCACGTGATCCCCACACGCGCGCGCTCGTCGAGGCGGTCTCGCACGAGCCGCTCCGCCGGGCACCGCGCACCGACGCCCCGATCTTCACCGCCGACGCGCTGATCAAACGTTTCGGCGACCGGGCCGCGGTCGACGACGTGTCGATCGAGGTGCGCCGCGGTCGGACCCTCGCGGTCGTGGGGGAGTCGGGGTCGGGCAAGACCACCCTCGCGCGCCTGATCGTCGGAGTGGCGGACCCCGATGCCGGGACCATGACGTTCGCGGGACGACCCTGGTCGTCCGGGGTCGCCCGCGGCGCCGCGCGCACCCGCGTGCAGCTCGTGCAGCAGAACCCGTGGGGCGCCCTCGACCCCCGCTGGACGGTGGGCCGCACGCTCACCGAGGCCGTAGCCGCCGGAGGAGTCCCGCGCTCCGAGCGTCGCACTGCCGTCGCCGCCCTGCTCGAAGAGGTGGGCCTCTCGCCCGCGTTCGTCCGGCGCCGACCCGCGCAGCTGTCGGGAGGACAGCGCCAGCGCGTCGCGATCGCCCGCGCCCTCGCCGTGACGCCGGCGCTTCTCGTGCTCGACGAGCCGGTGTCGGCGCTCGACGCGTCGGTGCGCGCACGGATCCTCGACCGCCTGCGCGCCCTGCAGGCCGAACGCGACCTCGCGATGGTGTTCGTCACGCACGACCTCGACGTGGTCGCCGGCATCGCCGATGACGTGATCGTGATGAAGGACGGGCGCGTCGTCGACTCGGGCACCGTGTCGTGCGTGTTCGCCGCCCCGCGGCATCCGTTCACGCGGGAACTGCTGGCCGCGGCCGGTCTGGGCGCGCCCGGTGCGTGAGCCGAGGGTCGCGTCCGGCCCCTCTGTCTGCGCTGAGTGTCCATGAAACCCGGACGAGTCCGCCCTTGCGTCCGTGTTTCTCGGACGCTCGACGACCGCGCACACCCCGCTGCGCGCCGCGCGCGGCTCGCGTAGACTGGACGTACACGCACCGATCCGGCCATCACCGGGGAGCACGCGGAAGAAACGGGTCCAGGCCCGGAGTAGAACCGCGCGGGGCAGGCCCGTCACAGCCGCAGTGAGAGTGGCACCGGTCCCGAACGGGGGCGGCGCAAGGCGGGGTGGTACCGCGGTCCGCACGGATCGTCCCCGCAGGTGGATCCCAACCTGCGGAGAGACATGACCTACCCACGCCCCTCATCCTTCGGCCCGGCTGCCGACGCGGCATCCGTCGTTCCGAGCCCCCGCTTCCCGTCGATCGAGAATGACACGCTCGACTTCTGGGCGCACGACGACACCTTCCGCGCCTCGATCGCGAACCGCGAGGGCGCCGAGGAGTGGGTCTTCTACGACGGCCCGCCCTTCGCCAACGGCCTTCCGCACTATGGGCACCTTCTCACCGGGTACGCGAAGGACGTCTTCCCGCGCTTCCAGACGATGCGCGGCAAGAAGGTCGACCGCGTCTTCGGGTGGGACACGCACGGCCTGCCCGCCGAGCTCGAGGCGATGAAGCAGCTCGGCATCACCGAGAAGGACGAGATCGAGTCAATGGGCGTGGCGACCTTCAACGCCAAGGCCCGCGAGTCGGTGCTCGAGTACACGCGCGACTGGCAGGACTACGTCACGCGTCAGGCCCGCTGGGTCGACTTCGAGCGCGGCTACAAGACGCTGGACACGACCTACATGGAGAGCGTGCTGTGGGCGTTCAAGACGCTCCACGACAAGGGCCTCGCCTACGAGGGCTACCGCGTGCTGCCGTACTGCTGGCGCGACGAGACGCCCCTGTCCACGCACGAACTGCGCATGGACGACGACGTCTACAAGATGCGTCAGGACCCCTCGGTCACCGTGACCTTCCCGCTGGTCGGGGCCAAGGCCGAGGCGCTGGGTCTCACCGGCGTCCGCGCGCTCGCGTGGACGACGACGCCGTGGACGCTCCCGACGAACCTCGCGCTGGCCGTGGGTCCCGGCATCCGCTATGCCGTGATCGAGGGCGGACCGAACGGCGCCGCCGACGTGCACCGCGCTCCCGACGGCACGCCCGACGAGGCCTTCGAGGCCGTCGCCCACCGCTACCTGCTGGCCGAGGACCTGCTGCCCGGATACGCCAAAGACCTCGGATACGAGAGCGCGGATGCCGCCCGCGAGGCCGTCCAGTCCACGATCCTGGGCTCGGAGCTTGAGGGCGTGTCGTACGACCGCCTCTTCGACTACTACGCCGACGCCTCCGTCTGGGGCACGCAGGACGCGTGGAAGATCCTCGTCGACGACTACGTCACCGTCAGCGACGGCACGGGCATCGTGCACCAGGCTCCCGCCTACGGTGAGGACGACAAGCGTCTCGCGGATGCCGCGGGCCTGCCGACGATCATCTCGCTCGACGACAGCTGCCGCTTCCTCTCCGCGGTCACCGACGTCGCCGGCGAGCTGTGGATGGAGGCCAACCGCCCCCTCATCCGCCTGCTCAAGCAGGACGGCCGACTGCTGCGCGAAGCCTCGTACGAGCACTCGTACCCGCACTGCTGGCGCTGCCGGAACCCCCTCATCTACAAGGCCGTGTCGAGCTGGTTCGTGCGCGTGACCGATATCAAGGACGACCTGCTGGCGAACAACCAGCAGATCACCTGGGTGCCTGAGAACGTCAAGGAGGGCCAGTTCGGCAAGTGGCTCGAGGGCGCGCGCGACTGGTCGATCAGCCGCAACCGCTACTGGGGTTCGCCGATCCCGGTGTGGAAGAGCGACAACCCCGACTACCCGCGCGTCGACGTGTACGGCTCGCTCGCCGACATGGAGGCCGACTTCGGCCGCCTGCCGGTGAACGCCGACGGCGAGGTCGACCTGCACCGTCCCTACATCGACGACCTCACGCGTCCGAACCCCGACGACCCGACCGGCGCGTCGACGATGCGTCGCATCGAAGACGTGCTCGACGTGTGGTTCGACTCCGGATCGATGCCGTTCGCGCAGGTGCACTACCCGTTCGAGAACCACGAGTGGTTCGACGAGCACGCCCCCGCCGACTTCATCGTCGAGTACATCGGGCAGACCCGCGGCTGGTTCTATGTGATGCACGTGCTCTCGACCGCGCTGTTCGACCGCCCGGCCTTCACCGGGGTCTCGTGCCACGGCATCGTCCTCGGCAACGACGGACAGAAGATGTCGAAGTCGCTGCGCAACTACCCCGACGTGCGTGAGGTGTTCGATCGCGACGGCTCGGATGCCATGCGCTGGTTCCTCATGTCGAGTTCGGTGCTGCGCGGGGGCAACCTCGTCGTGACCGAGGAGGGCATCCGTTCGGGCGTGCGCGAGTTCCTGCTGCCGCTGTGGAACGCGTGGTACTTCTTCGCGACCTACGCGAATGCCTCGGGCGCAGGCGGGTACGAAGCCGAGTGGCGCACCGACTCCACCGACGTGCTCGACCGCTACATCCTGGCGCTCACCGGCGACCTCGTGACGAACGTCGCGGCCGACCTCGAGGGGCTCGACTCCACAACGGCGGCCGAGCGTCTGCGCGACTTCGCCGAGGTGCTGACCAACTGGTACATCCGCCGCTCCCGCGACCGCTTCTGGGTGGGCGTCACCGACGACCCGCGCAGCCGCGAGGCCTTCGACACGCTCTACACCGTGCTCGAGACCCTGACCCGCGTCGCGGCCCCCCTGCTGCCGCTGGTCACCGAGCGCGTGTGGCAGGGCCTGACAGGCGGGCGCAGCGTCCACCTGACCGACTGGCCCGACGCCTCGGCGTTCCCCGCCGCCGAAGACATCCGCACCGCGATGGACACCGTGCGCGAGGTCTCGAGCGTCGCGAACGCGCTGCGCAAGCGCGAGGGCAAGCGCGTGCGCCTGCCGCTGCCGCGTCTGACGGTGGTGACTCCGGATGCCGCGGGCCTGGCCCAGTTCGACGACATCCTCCGCGAAGAGCTCAACGTGAAGAGCGTCGAGCAGGTCGCCCTGCAAGACGGGACGGCCGCCGAATACGGCATCACGCACCGCCTGTCGGTCAACGCGCGCGCGGCCGGACCGCGCCTGGGCAAGCAGGTGCAGCAGGCGATCAAGGCTGCCCGCGAGGGCGACTGGAGCGAGGTCGACGGACAGGTCGTCGCGGGCGGCATCGCCCTCGAGCCCACCGAGTACGACCTGGTCGTCGAGACCGCGGGTCGCCCCGAGGGCGAGGCGCTGGCCGTGCTCGCGGGCGGCGGCTTCGTGCTGCTCGACACCGTCACCACCCCCGAGCTCGAGGCCGAGGGCTTGGCGCGCGACATGATCCGCGGCATCCAGGACACCCGGAAGGCCGCCGGCTTCGACGTGAGCGACCGGATCTTCCTCTCGCTAACCTTCGTCGAAGACGCCGACGCGCAGGCCGTCGCCCAGGCGTTCGACGTCGCGGGCGTGGCATCCGAGACCCTCGCCGAAGCCGTCGTGCTCGCCGGTCCCGAGGGTCGCCTCGTCGAGCGTGGCGATTTCGCGCCCGCCGAGTACGAGACGGTGATCACCGCCAAGACCTACGCGAACGTCGGCGCCGTCACGGTGGCCGTCGCCCGGATCGGAGCCCCCGCATGAGCGATCGCACCAGGGCGGATGCCGTCTACGCGGCGCTGCTCGAACGACAGGGCGAGCAGTGGGTGCAGCCGCGCGTCGAGCGCACGCGCCGCGTGCTTGAGCTGCTCGCCGACCCGCAGCGCACGTACCGCGTCATCCACGTGACCGGCACGAACGGCAAGACGTCGACCAGCCGCATGATCGAGAGTCTGCTGCGCGCGATGGGCCTTCGCACGGGCCTGTTCACCAGTCCCCACCTCGAGCGCTTCACCGAGCGGATCCTCATCGACGGAGAACCCGTGGCCGACGCCGCGATCGCCGACGCGTGGGACGAGATCCAGCCGTTCGTCAGCATGGTCGACGGCGAGCTCGAGGCCGCCGGAGACGCCCCGCTGACGTTCTTCGAGCTGCTCACGGTGCTCGCGTTCGTCGTCGCCGCCGACGCGCCGATCGACGTCCTCGTGCTCGAGGTCGGCATGGGCGGGGAGTGGGACTCCACCAACACCGCCGACGGAGACGTCGCGGTCTTCGCACCGATCGACATCGATCACACCGACCGCCTGGGGTCGACGATCGCCGAGATCGCGACGGTGAAGGCCGGCATCATCAAGCCGGGCGCCGCCGTCGTCTCGGCCGCCCAGCCCGACGAGGCCCTGCGCGCGATCCGCGCTCGCGCCGAGAAAGAGGGAGCGACGGTCGCGGTGGCCCCGGACGGCTTCGCCCTCGAGGGCCAGACCCTCGCCGTCGGCGGGCAGCAGCTCGACATCCGCGGAGTCGCGGGCACGTACCGCGAGGTCTACCTGCCGATGTACGGCGCGCACCAGGGTTCGAACGCGGCCCTGGCCGTCGCGGCGGTCGAGTCGCTCATCGGCGGCGGCACCCAGTCCCTCGCCGCCGACGTCGTGGCCGACGGCCTCGGCAACGCGACTTCTCCCGGCCGCCTGCAGCTCGTCGGCACCGCGCCGACGGTGTTCGTCGATGCGGCGCACAACCCGCACGGCGCGCGGGCCCTGGTCGCCGCCCTCGACGAGTCGTTCGACATCGACGAGTGGGGCGCGGTGGTCGGCATCCTCGACGGGAAAGACGCTGTCGGCATCATGTCGGCGCTCGTGCCCGCCGTGGCCAGGGTGTTCGCGACGGCGCCCGACAGCGACCGCGCGACCGACCCCGACGTGATCGCCGACGTGGCCGAGGCCGCCGACCTTCCCGTGACGGTGCACCCGACCCTTGAAGACGCCGCCGACGCGGCGCGCGCGTGGGCCGCGGAGTCCGACCGCCGTGCGGTGGTCATCGCCGGATCCGTCGTCCTCGCCGGTGAGGCCCTGCGCTTGTCGGAGCTCGAGGACTGGAAGTCGGGGTGGCAGGCGTGAGCCCGCGCGAACCCCGTGCTCCCCGCGTTCGTCGTCAGCGCGGTGCGCAGGAGTCGCTCGGTGCCGTCGTCCTCGGCTTCGAGTCGATCATCGTCTTCCTCGGCGGTCTCGTCGTCTACGGCCTCAAGGTGCTCCCCGCGGGCATCGAGCCGTGGTGGGGGATCGTCGGCGGTGTCGTCATGGCGATCGCGATGGTGGCGGTGTCGGGATCGCTCCGGCACCGGTGGGCGTTGTTCGCCGGGTGGGCTCTGCAGGTGATCCTGCTGCTCGGCGGTCTGCTCGTTCCGGCCCTCGCCGTGGTCGCCGTCATTTTCGGTGGCATGTGGGCGTATGCGACGATCAAGGGAGCGGCGCTCGATCGGCAGAACGCACGACGCGCCGCTTCCCCCGACCTCTCGAACGGAGAATGACCCATGGCTACCGAAGAGACCCTCGTCCTGGTCAAGCCCGACGGCGTCGCCCGCGGCCTGACCGGCGCCATCCTGGCCCGTATCGAGGCGAAGGGCTACGCCCTCGTCGACATCCGCCTCGTCGAGCCCGACCGCGAGACCCTCGCCCAGCACTACGCCGAGCACGAGGGAAAGCCGTTCTACGAGCCGCTGCTCGAGTTCATGATGTCGGGCCCCTCCGTCGCGATCCGCCTCGCCGGCAACCGCGTCATCGAGGGCTTCCGCTCGCTCGCCGGCACGACCGATCCCACCACCGCCGCCCCCGGCACGATCCGCGGCGACTTCGGCCGCGACTGGGGCCTCAAGGTGCAGCAGAACCTCGTCCACGGATCCGACAGCGTCGAGTCGGCCGAGCGCGAGCTCGCGATCTGGTTCGCCTGATCCCGGATGCTGTGAAGGCCGCCGCCCCGCGTGGGGTGGCGGCCTTCGTCGTTCGAGGGCGAGGTGGCTGCGCTCCGCGAGGTCGCCGAGCCTGTCAGAGCAACGGGCCCCCGCGGGGCAGGTCCGTCAGGAGCGCGAGACGCGTGCCCGGCGTCCCGCCGCCAACCATGACACCGGGTCCGAGTACGGGGACCACCGAGATCACGAGCGCCCACCCGTCGACGGGAGGTGTCTCGCGCGCCGGGAGAGGCTCACGATGGCCCACCCGGCCAGACCGAACGCCACGAGCGCGACCGCCGACCAGACGAGGTCGTACGCGGCGGGCATCAGTGGGTCCACAGCATCCATGCCCTCGACGCGAGGACACGAGGGGCCGCGCCCACCAGGTCATAGCTGGGCGAGAACGTTCAGCCGCACCTGCGCGATCACCGCGACCACCGCGAACGCCACGATCGTCATGAGCGGCACCCATGCCATGAGCCGGTCGGCGATCTCGCGGACCCGCTCTCGAGGGATCACGCCCTCGCGCAGCACGTGCAGCGTCACGACGAAGAACGACGGGATCACGACAGACCACGTCACCATGCACCAGGGGCACAGCGTCGACAGGACGAAGAGGCTCTGCGAGATGAGCCAAATCACAAAGGTCAGGGCGAAGGCGAAACCGACCCAGAACAGCGCCCAGAACCACCGCGCGAACCGCGCGCCGGCCAGCAGCGCCATTCCGACGACGATGGGAGCGATCCACGCGGCGAGTCCGATGATCGGGTTGGGGAAGCCGAACACGCTGCCCTGTGACGACTGCAGATTCGTCGAGCACTGGACCAGCACGCTGAAGTCACAGGATGCCGCGCTGCCCGGGTTCTCGAGCTGGTGGAAGCGCTCCATGGTGAGGGAGAACGCCGCCCACCAGCCCACGACCCCCGCGAAGATCAGCCAGATCGCGACCACGACCGGACGGCGGGGGGTGACGGTTTCACTCATGCCGTGATTCTCTCACCGACGCCCTATGGGGTCGCTTTGAAGGCGGTCGCTCCACCTTGGTTCGTCTGACGATGGACTCGCGCCGTCGCGGGGCCGGCAGGCGATGTCGCGTCCGAGCGCAGCAACGGTCCAGGAGCGCTCGCTCGTGAGTGCGGTGAACGATGTGGTCTACGACCTGCGCCGAGAGGCCGGCTTACGTGGTCACCGTTGCGCCGACTCCGATCTCCTCACGCCTTCGTCTTCGGAGGGTGCACACGTGGGCGTGTCCGCTTCGCCCATGCCGCGACTCTCTCACCTGGCCGCCACAGGGGCACTTCGGGCAGGTTCACTCATGTGTCGTGAAGACACTGTGGTCGACGACCTCACCCGTGAACAGGTCGAGACTGGGAGGAGGCCCGCCGTGCTCCGCGGCATATTGGGCCTCCCACGCCGTCACGGAGTTCGTGTACGCCTTGTTGTTGTGGGCGTCGATCGGGTTCAAGGGCCCGGGCATGAGCACCCGGTTCACGTTGGGCGGCGTTTCGTCGAACGTGTTCCCGTCGAGGTTAGGCACAACGTCTGTGAGGTGCTGGAAGGCATAAACGGGAATGTGCTCGGGGATGTCGAAGGAGTCGATGGGCGACCCGTTCGTCACGACACCGACGGTGTTGTAGGGGAACGTGCGATCAGAAGCGAGGTTGGCGGCCATGATCCCTCCCTGGCTGAATCCCGTAAGGACCACGTCGCTTCCCGGAGGGATACCTGCGTCGCGCATCGCCTCGAGGACGGCCCGCTCGTAGGCCGTCCGCAATGCCGGGTTGTCCATCATCAACGCGACATTGGAGTCGCGATCGTTGAGTGCGCCCTCATCCGGACCAAGTTGCCAGTCCTGCGTGGAGGGCAGCGAGACGACCCAGCGTTCCACCCCGTCGGGCCCCACAACCTTCTTGATATCAACGACCGTCTGGTCGGCGCCACCCATCGTGTCCGTCGTACCGTTCACCGAAACCAGGTCGGCTAGAGAAGAAATTCGCGTGACTTCCTGCGACCTTTCCCATGCCTCGAGTCGGTCTCCGGTCAGTGTCGCGGGGTCGAGCTCTTCGACGTCCGTCGAGTTCTGCAGGAAGTTCTGGGCCGCCCCGCCGAGAACAAGACCGACAGCGCTGCCCAAGTAACCGAACGGTGCCCCGGAAAGAGACGCCATCGAGGGGAGCATCTGCGAAATGACCTGCCTGAGCGCGTCGAGTCCCTCGGCGATGATGGGCAAGAGCTTCTGAAGAAGTGACCCGAGGGCTGCGAGAGCCTCGAGAAGGTCGGTGACGAGACGGCCGGTCGCTTCGATGAGGTCGTACGCACTACGCGCAAAATCCTCGACGCGTTCGGCGACCTCGAACGGGTTCAGGGTGAACGAAAAGAGTTCGTCAGCGAAGCGCGCGAGTTGCACGAGAGCGTCGCAGACAAACGACCGAGTGGCCTCGACGATCCGAGACGCGAGGCGGAGCGCAGCTGCCGTCGCGGCCGTCCATTCGGCGGCGTCGAGGGCGACCTGGTGGAGGTCCTCGTGGCGCTCCCGCAGCGCCCTCACCGTCCGTCCATCAAGTTCACCGAGTGAAGATCGTGCGTGCTGGACGGTTTCGGGAATGCTCACCAGCGATCGCGAGGCGTCTTCCCATGCCGCGGCTACAGCAGCCGTCGCAGAGGGGTTCCCCACCAACTCGTCGAACCATTCGCGCAGAGGTTGCACGTACTGGAGGACGACGCCCACGACTCCTGGAATCTGAGCGCAGGCATCTCCGCCCGGGCCGCTGGTCGGGAGGCCTCTCGTCCAATTGCCACTGGCGAGTTCCGAACTGACAGCGGATGCCGCGGTCATCCGTCGCTCCGGGCGAAAGCGTCCACCGCGTCCTGCTCCACTGTGGAGAAGACCATCGAGGCGTTGTCCACCCCGTCGGCAACTCGATCTGCCAGATCCTGCGCCGACGTCAGCAGTTCCCGCGCTCGAGCGGCGACCATGTTCGCAAGGGGCACGACGAAGCCTCTGTTCAGAAGACCGAAAGCGTCCTCGGGTAGATCCGCTCGCACGTCGTGCCCCGCCGAGTTGAAGGCACGGGATGCATCACGAGCCAGCGCGGCCTGCTTCTTCAGGACGCCACCGTCGACCTCGATGTGTTGATTCGCTGCGGTCATCGTCCCGCCTCCTCGGAAATCGTCCTGGCCTCGTCCATGGTGATGCTGCTGCCGTCGTAATTGGGCGCTGCGCCCAGACTGGTCAGGGCCGACTTCACGTCGATCCTCTTTTTGTCGCTGTCTCGGAAGGCCAGATCGACATACTTCATGTTCAGAACGCGCCCGTCGAGTGCAACACTGATCACGTCGCGCACGAACTCCGGCGATGCCTTCGTCTCCTCGGCGGCCGGGAGGTCGACGGTTCCGCCGATCGTCAGCGTCTCGGTGAACCCGTCCAGGCTGACGTCGGCGTAGGCATTGGAGATCCCGAGATTGGCCGCTTCCAGTGCGGCGGGGATGTCGGTCTTGTACGAATCGTCGTGAGACGGCAGTTGGCTGCACCCGGCCGCAACGCTTGCGACCAATGCCAGGCCGACGATCGCAGCGATCCGCCCCCGACGTATCACGCTGTCAGCCCCAACCCGCGTGCCCCGGCGAGGTCGGCATCGCTGTATGCGGTCGCGAGGTCGTCCAATGCGCCGCACATTTTCGTCAGCAATGCGGTGCGGCTGGCCAGGCTCACCCCGAACCGCCCCTGGGCCAACGCGTAGGCCTGTTGGGCATCCCCGCTCCACTGCGTGCTGAGCATCGCCGCTTCGCGCGTCAACGCCTCGATGAGCGCATCGATCTGGGCACCAGCGGCCTTGACGTTCTGTGCGGTGCTTGCGAGTCGAGCTGGCGTCACCTCCAGGTGATCGATCATGCGTTGCCCCTCCCGTTCGTCGGCCCGGCGTACTCCTCGTCGACACGTCGCCGCGTTGACTCGACGAGCGGGGAATCGGCGCCGAGGCTCTCCGACATCCGTCGGACGGCGGCGTCCGCCGCATCCCGCTGCGCCTCGCGAACCGTCTCCGTGATGATGCGCGAGAGCGTCGCCGCATCGAGGTCCATCGCGCTCGACGAGACATCGATGCGATCGACCCGTCCGCCCGCAGCAGCCGATACACGCACTTCGCGCCCTAGGGAGCTACGCGTTGCGGTCACCGTCCGCACGTCATCGCCCATCCGAGCAGCATCGTGCGACAGTGCTCTCGCTTTCGCCGTCTGGGCTTGCACACGTGCGCGTGCCTGCTCCAAGGCGGTGAGTGAGTCGTCGGACAAGGTCATGGTGGCCCCCTTCGCCAGAGCTTCGACCGTATCGGGCCCCCGCTTGGTGCGGGAAGTCTCTGTGGATAAGTGCAGGTGACCGCGCCGTCGTGGGCGTTCTCGGCGGTTCGTGCGATAATGAAGGCTGATGTGACCGCGGCCGCGCCGCAGGAACATCACCCAGAAGACTTCGGGCGATGACCGCCCTTCGCAGCACGAGCCGCAGGCCGGCTGCAGACCGAGTGAGTTCGCGGCCCCGCCGGGTGCGGCGCTGCATGAGATTTCGTCGGACGACGCGCGGTGTCGTCCGCCAGGGAGTACCCCGACATGGCCGATGTGACAGACGAACAGAACCCCACCGACGAGACGCCGATCTCTCCGGACACCGCTAGCTCCGACGTCACCCCCGCGGTCGACGAAGAAGAGGCGGCGGTCCAGGATGCCGAAGACGCGGCCGCCGACGACACCGATGCGCCCGCGGTGCTCGACGTGGAGGACATCCCCGCCGCCACGGACGACCCGTCCGAGGTGGACGCGTCGGAGCAGTCCGCAGCGGCCGCGGACAAGGTCGAGCCGATCGCGGAGTCCGAGGTGCCGGCATCCGCTTCCGTTTCGGATGAGTCCGCGTCGGCCGAGGCGGCGACGGAGCAGCCCGAGGTCGCTCCCGCCCCGGCCGAGACCCCCGCCGAGGCCGAGACTCCGGCTCAGCCCGAGACCCCCGCGGAGCCCGAGAAGCCCGCCCGTCCGACCGCCGTGTCGCTCGGCCTGCTCCCCGAGAACTTCGTGTCCGCCGTCTCGACGGCCTTGCACTTCTACGCGCCCGCGCTTCCGCCCGTCGTAATCCGCGATGACTTCGATGACCGCGACGACGAGGGCCCCAGCGAGCGCGTCTCGGCGAACGCCCGCCGTCGCAACCGCCGCCGCGGGGGACCGAACGACAACCGTGACGATGCCCCCGAGGCTCCCGCCGCGCCCCCCGTGCGTCAGCGCGCGGTCGAGGTCATCACCGAGCCCCAGCGGATCAAGGGTTCCACGCGCCTCGAGGCGAAGAAGCAGCGTCGCCGCGACGGTCGCGAGGCCGGGCGCCGTCGCCCCGTCGTCACCGAGGCCGAGTTCCTCGCCCGCCGCGAGGCCGTTGACCGCGTCATGGTCGTACGGTCCAAGGCCGGTCGCATCCAGATCGCGGTGCTCGAAGACAACGTGCTCGTCGAGCACTACGTCGCCCGCAACCAGGACGCCTCGCTCATCGGCAACGTCTACCTCGGCCGCGTGCAGAACGTGCTGCCCAGCATGGAGGCCGCGTTCGTCGACATCGGTCGCGGCCGCAACGCCGTGCTGTACTCCGGCGAGGTCGACTGGGACGGCGTGGAGACCAACAACCAGCCGCGTCGCATCGAGCTCGCCCTCAAGTCGGGCGACCGCGTTCTCGTGCAGGTCACGAAGGACCCCGTGGGCCACAAGGGCGCGCGTCTGACGAGCCAGATCTCGCTCCCCGGCCGCTACCTGGTCTACGTGCCCAACGGCACGATGAACGGCATCTCGCGCAAGCTCCCCGACACCGAGCGAGCGCGCCTGAAGAAGATCCTCAAGGAGGTGCTCCCCGAGTCGTCGGGCGTGATCGTGCGCACGGCCGCCGAAGGCGCCACCGAAGAGCAGCTGACCCTCGACGTGCAGCGCCTCACCTCGCAGTGGGAGCACGTCTCGAGCCAGGTCAAGACGATCCAGGCGCCCGCCCTGCTGCACTCCGAGCCCGATCTGCTGGTCAAGATCGTGCGCGATGTCTTCAACGAGGACTTCACCCGCATGCTCATCCAGGGCGACGAGGCGCTGCAGACGATCTCGTCGTACCTGCAGGGCGTCGCCCCCGACCTGCTCGAGCGGGTCGAGAAGTACGAGGGCGAGCAGGACCCGTTCGACGCGTTCCGCGTGACCGAGCAGATCGAGAAGGCGCTCGACCGCAAGGTCTGGCTGCCCTCGGGCGGCTCGCTCGTGATCGACCGCACCGAGGCCATGACGGTCGTCGACGTCAACACCGGCAAGTTCGTCGGCTCGGGCGGAAACCTCGAAGAGACCGTCACCAAGAACAACCTCGAAGCGGCCGAAGAGATCGTGCGCCAGCTGCGCCTGCGCGACATCGGCGGCATCATCGTCGTCGACTTCATCGACATGGTGCTCGAGTCCAACCGCGACCTCGTGCTGCGCCGCCTCATCGAGTGCCTGAGCCGCGACCGCACGAAGCACCAGGTCGCCGAGGTGACCTCGCTGGGGCTCGTGCAGATGACCCGCAAGAAGCTCGGTCTCGGCCTGCTCGAAACCTTCAGCGAGGCGTGCGAGGTCTGCGCCGGTCGCGGCGTCATCGTGCACCACGACCCGGTCGTCAAGCACCGTCCCGCGGGTTCGTCGAGCAACGGTGGCGGCAACGCGAACGGCGGATCGTCGAACCGTCGCGGACGCGGCGGCAACGGCGGCTCGAACGGCAACGCGTCGACCGGTGGCGGCAACGGCGTTAGCGCCGCGCAGGGCAACGGCGGGGCGAACGGCAACGGGGGAGCGGCGGCGCAGGCCGGCGGCACCCACGTCATCACCGAGGGCGTCAAGTCCGCTCTCGCGCAGATTGCCGCGTCGACCGTCAAGCCCACCATCGACGACCCGGCCCTGGTCGAGGCGGCGGTCGTGGCATCGGTCGAGGCCGTCCTCGAGGCGAAGACCGAGTCGGCGTCCGAGGCGCCCGCCCCGGCTCGCGAGAAGCGCCCCCGCAAGAAGCGCGAGCCCAAGGCGCCCCGCACCGAGAAGGACGCCCTGCTCGAGTCGGTCCTCGAGGCTCTGCCCGAGCCCAAGGCGCCCGGCCAGGGACGCTCGCGTCGTCGCGTCACCACCGCGGCCCTCACCGGCACCCCGGTGAACGCTCAGCCTTCGTCGGAGGCCTGAGCCCCGCTCATCCCGCGTGAGGGGTCGCTTTCCGTCGCCGAGCATCGCTCCCGGCGACGGAGATCGGCCCCTCACGCGTGTATGCGGACGGGGACGGATGCCGCGGACTCGCTCCCGTCGTCAGGGATGAAGCCCGTGGAGCCGGACGCTCAGGGGCGAGGGCGCCGCTCGCGTGCGGTGATCCGCAGTCCCGAGGCGCGCAGACGCCGCACGAGCTCCTTGCCGCCGACGTGCTCCGCCCCCGCGCGGACGAGGTCGGCGTGACGCTCGTCGGGCACGTCATAATGGTCGAGGTCGAACGCGCGGCGCGGGATCCCGGCCGCTGCGGCGAAGGCGTGCAGTTCGTCGAGATCGCTGTCGCTGACCAGGTGAGCCCACAGACGTCCGTGCGCGGGCCACTGGGGATCATCGATCAGGATTGCCATTCCGCGATCCTACGGTCGACACGCGGGTCGAATGCTTTTGCCGGATGCCTCCGGGTGAGCTAAACTTGACCCTTGGTGCGTCGCGTCCACTCCTGACAGGAGCGTGACCCCGCGGGCTCTGCTCGCCGGATCGCACCGAGACTTGGGTCGTCAGACCCTCCCGACGTCATCAGACAACCGGAGCTCCGCGCTCCCGAACGAAAACAGGTGTGAAGTGGTTTACGCAGTTGTGCGCGCCGGCGGCCGCCAGGAGAAGGTCCAGGTCGGCACGGTCGTCGTGCTCGACCGCCAGAAGGCGAAGATCGGCGAGAGCATCCAGCTGCCCGCCGTCCTGTTCGTCGACGGCGACGCGGTCACGACCGACGCCGACAAGCTCGCGAAGGTCTCGGTCACGGCCGAGGTGCTCGGCGAGGAGCGCGGTCCGAAGATCGTGATCCAGAAGTTCAAGAACAAGACCGGCTACAAGAAGCGCCAGGGCCACCGTCAGGACCTCACGCGCGTCAAGATCACCGGCATCAAGTAAGAGCCAGGAGACGCAGAGATGGCACACAAAAAGGGCGCAAGCTCCACCCGTAACGGTCGTGACTCCAACGCACAGCGCCTCGGCGTGAAGCGCTTCGGCGGCCAGGTCGTCCTCGCCGGCGAGATCATCGTCCGCCAGCGCGGCACGCACTTCCACCCCGGCGCCAACGTCGGCCGTGGTGGCGACGACACGCTGTTCGCCCTGGCACCCGGTGCGGTCCAGTTCGGCGCGAAGGGCGGCCGCAAGGTCGTCAACATCGTCACCGCAGCAGCGGAGTAATTCCCGCGCTTCGGCGCACGAGGGGGTGGGCGGCTGCCCACCCCCTCTTCTTTTTTCGAGTCGGCTTCGCCGGCCACACCCGGAAGGACCCGCCATGGTCACCTTCGTCGACCGCGTAACCCTGCACCTACGTGCAGGAAAGGGCGGCAACGGCTGCGTCTCGGTGCGCCGTGAGAAGTTCAAGCCGCTGGCCGGTCCCGACGGCGGCAACGGAGGCAGCGGCGGCGACGTCGTGCTCGTCGCCGACCCGCAGACCACGACCCTGCTGTCGTACCACCACTCGCCGCACCGTTCCGCGGGCAACGGCGGGTTCGGCATGGGCGACCACCGCTCCGGTGCGCTCGGTGAGGACCAGGAGCTTCCGGTGCCGCTCGGCACGGTCGTCAAGGACGTGGACGGAAACGTGCTCGTCGACATGCTCACCCCTGGGATGCGCTTCGTCGCCGCTCCGGGTGGTCTGGGCGGTCTGGGCAACGCGGCGCTGTCCTCTCCGAAGCGCAAGGCACCCGGTTTCGCCCTGCTCGGAACCCCGGGATACGAGGGCGACATCGTCCTCGAGCTGAAGACCGTCGCCGACGTGGCGCTGGTCGGTTTCCCTTCCGCCGGCAAGTCGAGTCTGATCGCCGCGGTCTCTGCCGCGCGCCCCAAGATCGCCGACTATCCGTTCACGACGCTGCACCCGAACCTCGGTGTCGTGCAGGCGGGCGACGCGCGCTTCACGATCGCCGACGTGCCCGGACTCATCGAGGGCGCCAGCGAGGGCAAGGGCCTGGGCCTGGAGTTCCTGCGCCACGTCGAGCGGTGCACGGCTCTCGTGCACGTCCTCGACTGCGCCACTCTCGATCCCGGCCGCGACCCGCTGAGCGACCTCGACATCATCCTCGCCGAGCTCGCGGCTTACCCGGTTCCCGAGGGCCAGGTTCCGCTGCTCGACCGCCCGCAGATCATCGCCCTGAACAAGGTCGACGTCCCCGAGGCGCACGAGCTCGCCGACTTCGTGCGTCCGGATCTCGAGGCCCGCGGTTTCCGCGTGTTCGAGATCTCGACCGTCAGCCGCGCGGGCCTGCGCGAACTCACGTTCGCTCTCGGTGAGATCGTCGAGGAGCACCGCCTCGCCACGATCGATCAGACGCCGCCCGAGCGCGTCGTCATCCGCCCCCGCGGCGCCGAGAAGGACTTCACCATCAAGGTCGAGGGCGGCACGTACGGGCCGGTCTACCGGATCCTCGGCGACAAGCCCGTCAAATGGGTGCAGCAGACCGACTTCCAGAACGAAGAGGCCGTCGGCTACCTCGCCGATCGTCTCGCCCGTCTGGGCGTCGAGGATGGACTGTTCCGCGCCGGGGCGGTCGCGGGTGCGACCGTCGTCATCGGCCCCGGCGACGGCATCGTCTTCGACTGGGAGCCCACGCTCACCTCGGCCGCCGAGCTCATGACCGCGCCGCGCGGCACCGACCCGCGTCTCGTGCAGAACCCGCGCCGCACCTCGTCGGAGCGTCGCGAGCAGTACCACGAGCGGATGGATGCCAAGGCCGACGCCCGCGCCGAGCTCGAGGCCGAGCGCCGCGCGGCGC
This sequence comes from Microbacterium sp. Leaf203, assembly GCF_001421275.1. Taxonomy (NCBI): domain Bacteria; kingdom Bacillati; phylum Actinomycetota; class Actinomycetes; order Micrococcales; family Microbacteriaceae; genus Microbacterium; species Microbacterium sp. Leaf203. Next base: position 370,217 of record NZ_LMKF01000031.1, read on the forward strand.
GTGCCGCGGGCATCACCCCCGACGGCGACTCCTCCCGGCTCGAGTTCGAGGACGAGGAGCGGTGACTGCGACGACGCGCGCCGACATCCCCGGCGCGGCCCGCGTCGTGGTGAAGGTCGGTTCGTCGTCGATCAGCGGCGACGGTGCCCACCGCATCGACACGATCGTCGAGGCCCTGTCGCGTGCGCACGGCGCGGGCACCGAGGTCGTGCTCGTGTCGTCGGGTGCCATCGCCACCGCACTGCCCCTGCTCGATCTCGAGGGCCGTCCGAACGACCTTGCAACGCAGCAGGCTGCGGCGGCGGTCGGTCAGAACGTCCTCATGTGGCGCTACCAGACCTCGCTCGACCGCTTCGGTCTGCTCGCGGGTCAGGTGCTGCTGACGGCGGGCGACCTCGAGAACGCCACGCACCGCTCCAACGCGCGCCGCGCGATGGAACGCCTGCTGGGTCTCGGCATCCTGCCCATCGTGAACGAGAACGACACCGTCGCCACCCACGAGATCCGTTTCGGCGACAACGACCGACTGGCCGCCCTCGTCGCCCAGTTGATCGGTGCCGACGTCCTCGTGCTCCTCAGCGACATCGAGACGCTCTTCACGCTCCCGCCCAGCGAGCCCGGCGCCCGACCCATCACCGACGTCGCGTGGGGCGATGACCTGTCGCAGTTCGAGTTCGGCGCGGGAGTGGTCAACGGCGTCGGCACCGGGGGAGCGGCGACCAAGGCGTCCGCGGCCAAGCTCGCCTCGACCGCGGGGGTGGGCGTGCTAGTCACGAGCGCCGACCTGGTGGCATCCGCTCTCTCGGGCGAGGCTGTCGGCACCTGGTTCGCTCCCAATCCCGACCCTGTCACCCTGGCGACCGGCCCCGTGGGCGCCGTGACCCGCGCCGGTACACTGAGCGCATGACCGTGATCGCCGCCTCCGTCGACGAGCGCCTGCGTCTGGCCAAGGACGCGGCGCGAGAGATCGGTCTGCTCCATTCCGCGCGCAAGACGGCGCTCCTGCACGCCGTCGCCGACGCGCTCGAGACCTCTTCGTCGGAGATCGTCGCGGCCAACGCCGAGGATCTCGACAGAGGGCGCCACGATGCCATCGGTGAAGCGCTCCTCGACAGGCTGCGTCTCGACGACACGCGCGTGGCCGCCCTCGCCGCGGCGGTCCGCGACGTCGCGGAGCTTCCCGATCCGGTCGGCCGCGTGCTCGACCGCCGGACCCTGCCCAACGGCCTGCAACTCGAGAAGGTCGCGGTGCCCTTCGGTGTGGTCGGGTCGATCTACGAGGCCCGACCCAACGTGACCGTCGACATCGCCTCGCTCGCCCTCCGTTCCGGCAACGCCGTGGTCCTGCGCGGAGGATCGGCGGCGCAGAGCAGCAATGCCACGCTCGTCCGGGTCATGCGCGACGCGCTCTCGCAACACGGGGTGAGCCCCGAGGCCATCCAGAGCGTCGACGACTTCGGTCGAGACGGGGCGAAGGCCCTGATGAACGCGCGCGGGCTCGTCGACGTGCTCGTGCCGCGGGGGAGCGCCGGTCTCATCGAGACCGTCGTCACCGAGTCGACCGTGCCGGTGATCGAGACCGGCGCCGGGGTGGTCCACGTCTACCTCGACGCCACGGCCCGCGACGACTGGGCCCGCGACATCGTCCTCAACGCCAAGACGCAGCGGCCGAGCGTCTGCAACGCCGTCGAGACCGTGCTCGTACACCGCGACGCCGCCGACCGGTTGCTGCCCGAGCTCCTGGCATCCCTCGTCGACGCCGGCGTCACGGTGCACGGCGACGCCGACACGCGCGCGCACGATGCGCGGGTCGTGCCGGCCACCGACGAGGACTGGTCGCTCGAGTACGGCACCCTCGACCTCGCCGTCCGCGTGGTGGACGACCTCGATGACGCCCTCGCGCACATCCGTCGCTACTCGACCCACCACACCGAGTCGATCATCACCGACGATTCCGCGGCCGCCGATCGTTTCCTCGCTGAGGTCGACTCCGCCGTGGTCCTGGTGAACGCCTCGACGCGCTTCACCGACGGAGGCGAGTTCGGCTTCGGGGCCGAGGTCGGCATCTCAACCCAGAAACTTCACGCCCGCGGACCCATGGGCCTCGCCGAGCTGACGAGCACCAAGTGGCTCGGGCGCGGCGACGGCCAGGTACGCGCCTGACCGCCTAAAATGAGACGCGCGCCTCGCGCAGACCTCTGATCGGAGCACTGATGACTTTCGTCGCACTTCTGGCCCAAGCCGCAGAAGAAGGCGCCCACCACGGTGGCAACGTGCAGGCCCAGACCTTCTGGTACGGCGCCGTCGCGTTCCTCACCTTCGTGGCCCTGAGCCTCGTGACGCTGTCGTACCGCAACGTGTCGAACCGTCACGCGCACAAGGCGGCGGCGTACACCCAGAAGCACGGGACGCCCACCCCCGAGGCGCACGGCCACTGAGGCCCACCGTATGTCGGTGACGCGCGCCCCTCGCATCGGGGTCATGGGTGGGACGTTCGATCCCATCCATCACGGTCACCTGGTCGCCGCCAGCGAGGTCGCCCAATCGTTCGATCTCGATGAGGTCGTCTTCGTGCCGACGGGGCGTCCGTGGCAGAAGGACGACGTCACCGAGAGCGAGCACCGCTACCTCATGACGGTGATCGCCACGGCATCCAATCCCCAGTTCACGGTGAGCCGCGTCGACATCGATCGCGCGGGGCCCACATACACGATCGACACCTTGCGCGACCTGCAAGAGCAGCGTCCCGGTGCGGAGCTGTTCTTCATCACCGGCGCAGACGCGGTCGCGCAGATCCTCAGCTGGCGCAACCACCAGGAGCTCTGGGATCTGGCGCACTTCGTGGCGGTGTCCCGGCCGGGTCACGTCCTCACGACCGAGGGGCTCCCATCCCAGAACGTGAGCCAGTTGGAGATCCCCGCCCTGTCGATCTCGTCCACAGACTGCCGCGCCCGTGTGCGCCGAGGCCACCCCGTGTGGTACCTCGTGCCCGACGGCGTCGTGCAGTACATCGCGAAGCACCACCTCTACCGGAGCACAGCATGAGCACTCCCGAGAACCCCGAGACTCCCGCGCTGACCCGCCGTCAGTTGCGCGAGCTCCGCCAGACCGGCGCGACGCCCATCATCGTTCCGCAGCCCGAGGGCGAGACTCCGGATGCCGAGACCCCGGCCGCTCCGATCGAGTCGGCCGAGGCGCCGATCGTCGATCGCGTGCCCGAGCGCGGCGCCGACGAGAGCGCGGGCGAGGAGCACGCCGCGTCGGACCACGCCGAGGCCGAGCCCGCGACGCCAGAGCACGAGCCCGCCGTGTCCGAGGAGCCCGCGCCCGTCGAGCAGCGCGACGAACCCTTCGCGCCCGCTCTGCGCCCCGACGCGTTCGACGGGTCCTTCGGCGACGGCGACTTCGGTGTCACCGGTCTCACGCGTCGACAGGTCCGTGCGCAGGAGAAGATCCGCACGGCCGCGGTCCCCGTCATCAGCTCCGACCTCGAGTCGTCGATGTCGCGCCAGAACACCGCTCCGGCACCGCAGGCCGAAGAAGAGTCCGCTCTGCCCGCCATCTTCCGTCCCGCCGCCCCCGACACCGCCGAGAGCCCGATCTCGTCGGACGAGACCGGACCCGGCGCCTCGGTCGTCAACCCCGCGCTCGGCTCCGAGCTGCTGGACGGGGCAAACCCCGAGGTCTCGCTCCCCGCGTCCTTCGATCAGCTCATCTCGCGCAACGCCGCAGCGAGCGGCGCCGTGTCGACCCCGAACGCGCTGATCCTGTCGCAGACCCCCGCCGGCGTTCCTCTGGTCGGTCCCGTCACGGCGACCGGTGAAGTCATGATCACGGGCACGTTCGAGCTGCCCGAGGGTCTGGGCTCGGTCGGTCACGCTCCCGGCACCACCGACGGCCGCGACGCCGACGCCGTGCTCCTCGACGGCGAGCTTCCGCCCGCCTCGTCCCCCACCCCGATCGCGGCGAGTGCCGCGATCAGCACCGTCAAGCAGCCCGGCGAGATCATCCGCCCGCCGGCGCCCGAGAAGGGGAGCAAGCTCCTCATCGGGCTCATCATCACGACCGGTGCTCTCTTCCTGGCGGTGGCCGTCACCCTCGGCCTCGCCTTCACGACAGGAGTCTTCCGATGACAGCCACCGACAACGGTCGCGAGATGGCGCAGATCGCCGCTCTCGCCGCCGACGCGAAGGGCGGCGACGACATCGTCGCGCTCGACGTGTCCGAACCCCTCCCGCTCGTCGACATCTTCCTCCTCGTCACCGGTCGCAACGAGCGCAACGTCGCCGCGATCGCCGACGAGGTCGAAGAGAAGCTCCTCGAGCACGGCCACAAGCGCGTGCGTCGCGAGGGCCGACAGGAGTCCCGCTGGGTCCTGCTCGACTTCGGCGACCTTGTCGTCCACGTCTTCCACGAGGAAGAGCGTGTCTACTACGGCCTCGAGCGGCTCTGGAAGGACTGCCCGGTCGTCCCGATCGAGCTGCCGACCCCGGCGAACGCCACCGACTGACGATCCTGCCGTCGACGCCCTCTGCCCCCGCGGCAGGGGGCGTTCTCGTTCGTACGCCGGATTCATAGACGCGACAGCGCATGCTGGGTCGGTGTCACCGACCTCGCACCGCGTCCGCCGCAACCGGCGTCGGCTCCTGCTCATCGTCGCCGCCGTCGTCACCACGGCCGTCGTGAGCGCCGTGGCCTTCGTCGCGTTCAATCTCGCCGGCGCGGCCAACGGCATCCATCATTCCGATGCCGAGCTGCCCACCGCCGCTCCGGGAGTCGCCCAAGACGAGGGCGAGCAGAACATCCTCATCATGGGCCTGGACAGTCGGGTCGACGAGGACGGCAAGCCGTACCCCCAGGAGATCTACGACGCGATCCACGCCGAGGACGCATCGGTGGGCGGCTACAACACCAACGTGCTGATGTACGTGCACATCCCCGCGGGCGGCGGGCAAGCGGTCGCCGTGTCGATCCCGCGCGACGACTACGTCGACTACGCGGGCGCTCCCGGTGGGACGACGAAGGGCAAGATCAAAGAGGCGTACGGGCGGGCTTTCGCCGCGAAGAACGACGAGCTCCGCGCGGCGGGCGTCGCGGAGGACGACGCCTATCAGCAGGCCCGCGACGCCGCACGCACCGAAGAGATGCAGACCGTGTCGCAATTCTCGGGCGGCGTCCCGATCGACCACTTCGTCGAGGTGACGATGGCGGCGTTCTACCGGGTCGCACAGGCCGTCCAGCCGATCTCGGTGTGCCTCAACCACGCGACCGCCGACACCTACTCGGGAGCGGACTTCGTCGCGGGGGAGCAGCAGATCGACGCTGCACAGGCGATGGCGTTCGTCCGCCAGCGTCGCGACACGAAGTACGACGACGTCTTCCTCACCGACCTCGACCGCACGCGCCGTCAGCAGGCGTTCATGGTGTCGCTCGCGTTGAAGCTGCGCGACGCGCAGACCTTCACCGACTTCGGGCGCCTGCAGGACCTGCTCGACACCGCGAAGCAGTACGTGGCCGTTGACAAGGGCTTCGACCTGCTCAGCCTCGCCTCGACGGCCCAGCGCCTCGCCGGGGGAGACGTGACGTTCCAGACGCTCCCGGTCGAGCGCTTCGGCACGGTCGACGGCGAGAGCGTGAACATCGTCGACCAGAAGGCCATCGCGGCTCAGGTCGGTGCCCTGCTCCACCCGGCTCCCGCGGCGACGACGGATTCCGGGACGGATGCCACCCCGGACCCGACCGATGCGCCCGCGACGAGCGCTCCCGCGGCGTCTCCTTCCCCGACGTCGTCGGTGTACACCGACTCGCAGCAGCCGATGCGCGCGGGGTTGGTGCCCTGCGTGAACTGAGGCGTGCTCAGCCGTACCGCTCGCGGTACCGGAGCTCGGCGGCCGGGTGCAGGGCGATCGGCGACGTGTCGATGAGACTCGCCGGCGTCAGATATTGGATGCCGAGCGCATCGGGCGCAACGAGCTCGGGGGCGTCGTCGATGAGTGCGTCGACGAGGGCGCGAGCGAGCGAATCGGCGAGGTCGGCGCGCGCGAGCAGGAGGTTCGCGACGCCGATCGTGGGGACGGCCCTGGTGGCGCCGTAGACGCCGGAGGGGATCGTCGTGGCGGCGTACACGTCCGGGAACCGCGCGCTGAGCGCCGCGAGAGCGGGGGTCGTGTCGATCACCGAGACCGGGACCTGCTCGGCGAGGGCGGCGATCTGCGGGGTCGGCACCCCGCCCGACCAGAAGAACGCGTCGATCCGTTCCGCGGCGAGATCGTCGACGGCACCGCGGAACGTGCGTTCCACCGTCCGGGGCCCCGCGCCGCTCGACGGGTCGAGTCCGGAGGCGTCGAGCACCCGTCTCGCCGTCGCCGCAGCGCCCGACCCCGGGGCGCCGAGCGACACCGTGCGCCCCGCCAGGTCGGCGAGCCGCGAGATCCCCGCGTCCGCGCGCACGATGCACTGCAGGTAGTTCTGGTAGACGCGTCCGATCGCGACGATGTCGTCCGCGGCATCCGCTGCCGAATCCACCAGCGAGAGCCCGAGGTCCACGCGGCGCTCCCGCAGAAGACGGAGGTTGTCGATGCTGCCCTCGCTCTGCAGCGGCGAGACCGAGACCGCGGTCGACGACGCGGTCGCGGCCGCGAGCAGTTGACCGAACTCGAGGTAGCTGCCGCCCGGCTCGCCGCAGCCGAGGACGAGGGGCGTCGATGCGGGCGTGGAGCACGCGGCGAGCGAGAGGGCGCCGGCACCCGCGACGACCGAGAAGAATGCGCGTCGGGTCAGAGCCGTCACCGCCGCCTCCACTCGAGTCGCGCGGCGAGGCCGCCCCTGGCCGAGCGCTCGAGGTGCAGGGTGCCGCCGGCCGCCCGCATCAGCTCGGCGACGATCGCCAGGCCCAGGCCGGTCCCCGGTGTCGACCGGTGGGCGCCCGCGCGCCAGAACCGGGTGCCCATGCTCTCGAGGTCGGCGTCGGCGAGATGCGCGCCCGAATCGTCGACGCGCAGTGTCACGCCCTCACCGTCGTCGTCCAGGGTCAGACCCACACGGGCTCCTCGCCCGGCGTAGTTGGCGGCGTTGTCGAGCAGCACCTGCACCATCTCGTCGAGGTCCGCTCGGCCGCACGGCACCGCGACGACCGTGTCGTCCGCGTCCTCCAGCGTCACGCCCGCCTCGTCGAGCCGCCACCGGTGCAGATCCCCGAGCTCGGATGCCGACACCCGGCACTCGCGCTCCGCCCCCTCGTCGCGCGCGGCGTCGTACCCCTGCCGCGAGGCCGAGGCCCGGTGCTCGGCGTTCGCGAGTGTCAGCATGCGTTCGACGGTGTGCTCCAGCCGATCGAGGTCGTGGTCGACCGCGGCAAGGTCGTCAGCGGCATCCGGATCCCGGGGAATCGAGTCCACGCGCAAGCGGATGGCGGCCAGGGGAGTGCGCAACTGGTGCGACGCGTCGGCCACGAAGCCGCGCTGCTGCTCGAGTGTGTTCTCGACCTCGTCGGTCATGGTCGTGAACGCCCGGCTGAGCCGGCGGAGCTCGGGCGGCCCGGTCGGACGAAGGGGAACGGGCTCGCGGTGGGCGGTGAGCGCCGCGACCGCCGAATCGAGGGCGCGCACCGGCCGCAGGATCCACCGCGTCCACAGCAACGATGCCCCCATGAGCGCGGAGAGCAGGAGGAAGCCGACGACCGCCACGAGCGCCCACGCGGCACCGACATCGGCCTTCGCGCGTGCGAGGTCGACCTCGATCACCACCACACCGGTCGACAGATCGCCCGCGGCGATGACGGGGACGGCGACCAGTGCGGTGTCCGGCGCCCACGGGGTGACGCGCGGAAGAGACACCTGCGGGATGGCCCGCGACGCCGCCCCGGCGATGGAGCGCACATCGACGTCGGGCGAGAGGCCCCCGGCCGAGGCCACCGCGTCACCGCTCTCGTCGAGCACGAGCACGGCCTCGCCGTACACCGCGTGGAACCGGTCGACGTAGGTCTGCAGGCTCGATGTCCCGCCCTGCACGAGAGCCGTTCGGGCGCGCTGCACGACCTGATCGAGCGACGCCTGGCGCTGCAGGGCGACCTGCTGCGTCCGCGAGTCGGCGATCGACTGGGCGACGGGGATGAGCACCGCGATCACGGCGATGAGCCCGAAGACCAGCAACGGGAGCAGGACGCGCAGCTTCACCCGGCATCCTCGAGGCGGTATCCGAACCCGCGGACCGTCGTGATCGTGACCTCGGGGAGCTTCTGCCGCACCTGGCCCATGTGCACGTCGAACGATCGCGACGACGCCGCGTACGCGTCGCCCCACACCTCGTCGAGGATGACCCGGCGACTCACCACGGTCCCCGCGCGACGGGCGAGGGACAGCAGGATGCCGAATTCGTTGGGCGTGAGCGACACCTCGCGGTGTGCGACGCGGACGCGGCGGGCGTCGACGTCGATCGATACCTGGGAGGTCTCGACGCGCATCGGCTCCTCGGGCGGGCTGTACCGGCGTGTGACGGCGATCAGTCGGGCGAGGAGTTCGTGCAGACGCACGGGCTTGACCAGGTAGTCGTCGGCGCCGAGTGACAGCGCGCGGACCGTCGAGCGTTCGTCGCCTCTCGCTGTCACGACGATCACCGGGATCTGGGTGACCTCGCGCAGGTCGCGGAGCACATCGAGTCCATCGCGATCCTCGAGACCGAGGTCGAGGAGCACCGCCTGTGCGTCTCGGTGACGGAGGAGCACATCGCTGCCGCGTGACACCCGGGTGCACGTGTGACCGGCGCGGCCGAGGGCCGAGACGAGGGCCGCGGCGACGGAGCCGTCGTCCTCGGCGACGAGTACGTGCATGCTCCATCGTAGGCACAGGCTCCGCGGCCTCGCGGCCCACGAATGTAAGGCGACTGTAAGGATCTCGCCCGGCGGCGCCGGCGGCAGCCACGATGGCCGATACGTCTCGTCACCGCTGCCGGAGGCCTCTTCCGCCAGCGGTGACGAGACGACCAACGTCCCTCGACCGATCGGATTCCTCATGTCAACGACGACGACGATCCCCACGAGTCTGCGGCGTTCGATCTCGAACACGCTCAAAGGCTCGGCCGGCAACCTCGTGGAGTGGTACGACGTCTACGTCTACTCCGTGTTCGCGGTGTACTTCGAGTCGCAGTTCTTCAGTTCCGACGACAAGAACTCCACCATCTACGTGTGGGCGATCTTCGCCGTCACCTTCCTCATGCGGCCGATCGGTTCGTGGTTCTTCGGCCGCTTCGCCGACCGGTACGGTCGCCGTCTGTCGTTGACGGTGTCGGTGTCGCTCATGGCGTTCTGTTCGCTGGTGATCGCTTTCGCCCCCACGGCCGAGATGATCGGCGTCGGTGCCGTCATCATCCTCGTCTTCGCCCGTCTCGTTCAGGGCTTCGCGACCGGAGGCGAGTACGGCACGAGCGCGACCTACATGTCCGAGGCCGCCATGCCCGGTCGCCGCGGCTTCCTGTCGTCGTTCCACTACGTCACCCTCGTCGGCGGTCACGTGCTCGCACAGACCACGCTGCTGATCATGGTGCTCACCCTCGATGACGAGGCCATCACCGCGTGGGGCTGGCGCGTCGCCTTCGCGATCGGCGGTGTCGCCGCCGTGGCCGTGTTCTGGATGCGCCGCACGATGGACGAATCCCTCGAGAAGCACGTGCTCGACGACAACAAGGCGGGCCGCGCGAAGGACTCGGGCTCGATGCGCGATCTGCTCGTCAACAACTGGCGCCCGCTCCTGCTGTGCTTCGCGGTCACGGCCGGCGGCACCGTCGCTTTCTACACGTACTCGGTCACGGGGCCGAACATCGTCAAGACCGCGTTCTCGGGCGGCGATGTCGTCACCGGTACCGTGATCAACCTCATCGCGCTGACGGCCCTCATGCTCATGCAGCCGCTGGGCGGCTGGCTGTCCGACAAGGTCGGTCGCAAGTCCCTGCTCGTCTTCTTCGGCGTCGGCGGCGTGCTCTACACGTGGTTCCTCATCACGATGCTCCCGCAGCAGACCAACGAGTTCGCCGCCTTCGCGATCCTGCTCGGCGGCTTCGTCATCCTAACCGGCTACACCTCGATCAACGCGCTCGTGAAGGCGCAGCTCTTCCCAACGCACGTGCGAGCCCTGGGCGTCGGCCTCGGGTACGCGCTGGCCAACTCGCTCTTCGGCGGCACGGCGCCCCTGCTGTACGCCGGAGCGCAGTCGACATCGCAGGTGCCGATGTTCATCGTGTACGTCACGGTCATCATCGCGGCGTCGCTCGCGGTCTACATCTTCGCCCTTCGCAACAAGGCGCCCAACTGGCTCGACGACGAGCTGGTCATGCGCGAGACGCACGAGGCGAAGTCCCGCGAGACGGTGTCGTCCCGCTGACACCTCCATGAGGGGCGCCTTCTCCGTCGAGGGGAGGCGCCCTTCTCCGTGCGCGTGCCGGTGAGGCGGTTGTCGCGGGATGCCGCGTGCCCGGCGCGCCGCGTAACCTCAGCGATCCGCACAAAGATGGAGGCATCCCGCGCCTTCGTGCTGAGGGTGTGCGAATCGCCGAGGTTGTGCGGAGGGGAAGGATGCCGTGAGCTCCGCCCACCGGGACAGGCCGTCTCCGGAAAAGACGAAAGCCCCCGCCGAAGCGGAGGCTTTCTCTCGTGGTGGACCTGAGGGGACTCGAACCCCTGACCCCCTGCATGCCATGCAGGTGCGCTACCAGCTGCGCCACAGGCCCGTTTTTTGTTTTCCGCCCCGTTTGAGGCAACTCCATGAGCTTACAACACAGATCGCGGAGGCAAGAAATCGGCGCCGTCGGGCGTGTCGCCCGCTTCCGTTGCGGCGTCGACGACCGCCCGTCGAAGGGCCTGCCCGCGCTCGCTCAACGCGCGTTGGCGCACGACGTACTCGGCTTTACCCTCGGGGGTCTCGATCGCCACCGGCGCGTACCCCCAGTCGATCAGATCGTAGGGCGAGGCCTGCATGTCGAGCGTGCGGATGTCGCGCGCGAGCTCGAACGCGTCGAGCAGCACCGACCCAGGGACCAGGGGCCCGAGCTTCACCGCCCACTTGTAGACGTCCATCCCCGCGTGCAGACAGCCCGGCTGCTCCCTCGCCACCTGGTCGTCGCGACTGAGGGAGGTGCGGTTGAGCGGGACGGCCTCGGGCGTGAAGAAGCGGAACGCGTCGAAGTGCGTGCACGTGAGGTCGTGGGCGTCGACCACCGCGTCGGTGCCGCCGCGACCGAGGCGCAGGGGCACGGCGTGCCGCACCTCGTCGGCGCGGTAGGCCATCGCCCACTCGTGCAGACCGAAGCACCTGAACTTCGCGGGTCGATCGAGGGTGGCGCGCAGCAAGTTGACGATGCCGCGGTACATCGAACCCTTCTCGGTACGGAAGCGTTCGGCATCCACTCGCATGCCCTCGGGCTCGGCCCGATACCACCTCCACGCGGCGCGTTCGTCGGCCCCTTCGAGCACGACCCCGGGACCCGGGTGCCACCGCCGCAGGATGGCGGGCTTGTACGAGTAGTACGTGAAGAGGAAGTCTTCGACGGGATGCTTCTGCGCGCGGCTCGCGCGGGCGCGGTGATCGGCGGTGAGCGCGTCAGCGCGATGCGCGTGCTGTTCGGCGGCGTCCGTCCACTCCGCGCGCGTCAGGACGGTTCGGGTCGCGACCAGGGTCACTCGACCGGCTCGATGAGGTCGGGGGAGTCGTTGCGGACGTTGCCCACCGCCGCCGAGACCACGTGGTCGTCGAGCGTCTCGGCCATGTCGGGCGCGGCGTCGATGGCCGCGTCGAGGACGTCTCCGACGTTCTCGGTCGTGGGGTCGAGCCAGGCGTCGGCGAAGTCGGGATCCATGAACAGCGGCATGCGATCGTGGATGGACCCCAGTCGTCCGATCGCATCGCGCGTGAGGATCGTGCAGCTCAGCACCCAGCGGGCGGGGTCGTCGTCGGCGAGGGCGGGGTTCTTCCACCACTCGTAGAGCGCCGCGAAGAAGAGCGGCGAACCGTCGGCGGGGTGGATGTAGTGGGGCGTCTTGCCCTCGTCGGTGGTCTTCCACTCGTAGTAGCCGGATGCCGGGATCACGGCGCGTCGCTTGATGAGGGCGTTACGGAACATGGGCTTGTCTTCGACCTCTTCGGACCGCGCGTTGAAGGCCCGTGCGCCGATCTTGACGTCTTTCGCCCACCCCGGGATGAGCCCCCAGCGCGCGACCTCGAGCCGGCGGACCGGGGGCTCGCTCTTGATCGAGTCGAGCACGATGCCGACCTGCGACGTCGGGGCGATGTTGTACGAAGGCCGGGGCAGCTCGTCGGCCTCGACGTCGACGCGCAGCACCCCCACGAGCTCGGAGGCCACATTGGCTACGACGAAACGACCGCACATGCTTCCACCGTACGCGCCACCTCCGACATCGGGCCTCGCGCTCGATGGCCTCCGCGCACATCCTCAGCGTTCCGCGCATCCTCAGCCGTGAGGCGCGGGATGCCGCTGACTTTGCGCGAATCGCTGACGTTACGCCGGACGCACCGAGGCCGCGGCATCCGGGATCAGGCCTCGTTGGATATGACGCCCGTGCTGCGCAGCCGCTCGAGGAGACCCGCGCCGTCCGAGGCCGTCACCCAGGGCACTTCGGCGGCGGAGTGGTCGTCGACGACCGTCCGCCCACCCGCGAGCACCGCTTCGGCGGGGAGCAGTCGCCGGATCGCGACGGCCGCGACGTTCTCGGGGTGCTCGATCGCGAAGCCGGTGTAGATCGCGTCGTCGTGCTGGCCGTCGTCGCCGACCAGGAGCCACTTCACGTCGGGGAACTCTGCGGCCAGGCGTCGGAGGTTCTGCTCCTTGTGCTCTCGGCCGCTGCGGAACCACCGGTCGTGGGTCGGCCCCCAGTCGGTGAGCAGGAACGACCCGGCGGGGAAGAGGTGGCGGCGCATGAAGCGGGTGAGCGTGGGCGCGACGTTCCAGGCACCGGTCGACAGGTAGACCACGGGTGTTCCCGGGTGTTCGCGCGTGAGGCGCTCGAGCATGACCGCCATCCCGGGGACGGGCTGTCGCGCGTGCTCGTCGACGACGAAGGAGTTCCACGCGGCGAGCAGGGGGCGTGGGAGCAGCGTCACCATGACGGTGTCGTCGATGTCGCTCACCACGCCGAAGCGCACGTCGGACCCCACGATGAACACGCGCGTCTCGGCCGGCTCGCTGCCTTCGACCGACATCGTGATGCTCTGCCAGCCGGGGCTGAGCGTCGCGGGGAGCTTGGCGTCGATCACTCCACCGCGGTCGGCGACCACACGATGTGTGACGCCGTCGATCGTGACGTCGACCTGTCCGAAGCCGACCGGCACGGCCGCGAAGCTTCGCCACCCGCGCAAGCTCGCGAACTCACCCGTCGACGTGCGCTTGATCGGCGGGGCGATGAGCACGCGGCCCAGCACGCGGACCCATTCCTCGGTCCCGTACCCCGGGAAACCCGTGACGGCGGGACGCAGTCCGCGGGCGCGCGCTCGACGTTCGCGCCAGCGGTGGAAACGGCGCTCGAGTCGGGCGAACCAGAGCACTTTGGCGCGAGGGGAACGAGGCATCGCCCTCAGTCTTTCACGTCACCGTCCACCGGTTCGAGAGGAGCGGTCTCGTCCGCGAGATGGCGACGTTCGAGCCGCTCGATGATCTTCTTGCCGACGAAGACCAGAACGATGAAGGCGACGAGGATGCCGACGAAGATGTACCCCGCACCGTGGATGCGGTCGGACAGCTCGCGGTACGTCCCCGCAGCGGATGCTGCGACCGTGACGTACAGGCTCGCCCACACGGCGCACGCGGGGGTGGTCCAGGCGAGGAAGCGGCGATAGCTGTAGCCGCTCATTCCGACCGTGAGAGGAACGAGCGAGTGCAGCACGGGGAGGAAGCGCGACAGGAAGATCGCGGGTCCGCCGCGACGACGGAGGTACCGGTCGGCCCGCTCCCAGTTGCGTTCGCCGAGCTTCTGCCCGAGGCGCGAGGCGCGGATACGCGGACCGAAGTAGCGACCGAGCCAGAACCCGAGGCTCTCACCGAGCAGCGCGCCCACCACGATCGCCGCGGCCAGCACGACCCCTTCGACCGGGGAGGCGACGGCGGTGCCGGCCACGATGACCATCGTGTCGCCCGGGACGACCAGCCCCACGAGCACGCTGGTCTCGAGCATGACCGCGATCCCGGCGATGATCGTGCGCAGCACGGGGTCGACGTTCTGGACGACGTCGAGCAACCAGGTGAGGATCTCGTTCACCTCCGTCAGCCTAGGGCCGGATCCCCGCTCTAGCCTGAGAGCGTGCCCCACTCCGCCCCTCCGTTCACCCTGCCGCGGTGGGTCGACCCCGAGGCGGCTTTCCTGCACGTGTTCGCGACGGGCGGGGACGCGTTCTGGCTGGACGCCGGACGCGAGGCGCCGACGGGGTGGAGCTGGATGGGCTCGGGTCGCCTCGACGACGCGTCAGCACCCCTGCAGAGGGATGCCGCACCCGCCGGCGGACCCACGGATGACAGCGGCCCGTTCCGTGGCGGCTGGGTCGGCTGGCGCTCGTACGAAGGACGGGACGCCTGGCTGCGCGTCGCGGCCCTCGTCGCATTCGACCACGCCCGCCGCCGCGTCCACGTTTTCGGCGACGCCGACCTCGCCGCGCGGGTCGCGGGCGCACCGCCCCCGGTGACCGTGGGCGCGGCGGAGCCCCGGGGCATGGCATCCGGCCGAGTGGAGCCCGAGCGGTACGCCGACCTCATCGGCGCCTGTCGCGAGCGGATCCGCGAGGGCGACGCGTACCAACTGTGCCTCACCACCCGCTTCACCGTGCCCGGGCGGCACGACGCGGTCGCCGTGTTCCGCCGGCTGCGGCAGGCCTCGGCCTCGCACCACGCGGGTCTCATCCGCATCGGCGGCACCACCCTGGTCAGCTCGTCTCCCGAGCGCTTCCTCGAGGTGCGCGACGGTCGCGTGCACACCCACCCCATCAAGGGCACGCGTCCTCGCTCGACCGACCCGGACCGCGACCGGGCGCTCGCCGAGCACCTGCGAGCGGACCCCAAGGAGCAGGCCGAGAACGTCATGATCGTCGACCTCATGCGCAACGACCTCTCCCGGGTGTGCGACCCCTCGACGGTCGGGGTCGACCGGCTGCTCGAGGTCGAGACGTATCCCACCGTGCACCAACTGGTGAGCGAGGTGTCGGGGCGGCTCGTGCCGGGCACCACGATCGGCGGGCTGCTCGATGCCGCGTTCCCCGCCGGGAGCATGACGGGCGCGCCCAAGCAGTCCGCGATGCACATCCTCGCCGGGCTCGAAGGGGAGGAACGGGGGATCTATTCGGGAGCCTTCGGCTGGATCGGCGACGACGGGGCGGCGGATCTCGCGATGGTCATCCGGAGCGTCGTCGTGGAGCAGGATGCCGCCTGGGTCGGGGCCGGAGGCGGCATCACGTGGCGCTCGGTCGCGGCATCCGAAGTCGCCGAAGTGGGGATCAAGGCCCGGGCTCCGTTGGCGGCCCTGGGAGCCGAGGTCCCGCCCGGGTGGTGACCTGCGCGTCCGATAGCCTGGAGGTTGGCCCCCGCGGCCTCCCGACCTTCACGATTGGCTTCATCCGTGTCTCAGAACTCCGCACCAGACCCCCGCGAGGGGGGCTTCGACACCCACGCCATCCAGGCGAAGTGGCAGCAGGCTTGGGCCGAGAAAGACCCGTTCCGCGCCGGTGGCGACGACGACACGCGCCCTCGCAAGTACGTGCTCGCGATGTTCCCGTACCCCTCGGGCGACCTGCACATGGGTCACGCCGAGAACTACCTCTACTCCGACATCGTGGCGCGCTTCTGGCGCCACCGCGGGTACAACGTGCTCAACCCCATCGGGTGGGACTCGTTCGGCCTGCCCGCCGAGAACGCCGCCATCAAGCGCGGCGCCGACCCCGTCGAGTGGACCTACGCGAACATCGCCCAGCAGAAGGCGAGCCTGAAGGACTACGGCGTCTCGTTCGACTGGAGCCGCGTCCTGCACACGAGCGACCCCGAGTACTACCGCTGGAACCAGTGGCTGTTCCAGAAGCTGTACGAGAAGGGCCTCGCCTACCGCAAGGACGCCCTGGTCAACTGGGACCCGGTGGACCAGACCGTGCTCGCCAACGAGCAGGTGCTGCCCGACGGCACGAGCGAGCGCAGCGGCGCCGTCGTCGTCAAGAAGAAGCTGACGCAGTGGTTCCTGCGCATCACCGACTACGCCGACCGCCTGCTCGACGACCTCAACCAGCTCGAAGGCTTCTGGCCGAGCAAGGTCATCCAGATGCAGCGAAACTGGATCGGCCGTTCCGTCGGCGCCGACATCGCGTTCGAGATCGAAGGTCGCGACGAGAAGATCACGGTCTTCTCCACGCGCCCCGACACCCTGCACGGCGCGACGTTCTTCGTCGTGGCCCCCGAGTCCGACCTGGCCGCCGAGCTCGCGGCATCCGCTGATCAGGGTCTGCGCGAGAGCTTCGAGGCCTACCTCGCTCAGGTGCAGCGCGCGACCGACATCGAGCGCCAGGCGACCGACCGCCCGAAGACCGGCGTGTTCCTGGGCCACTACGCGATCAACCCGGTCAACGGCGAGAAGCTGCCCATCTGGGCCGCCGACTACGTGCTCGCCGACTACGGTCACGGCGCGGTCATGGCCGTGCCCGCGCACGACCAGCGCGACCTCGACTTCGCCCGCGCCTTCGACCTGCCCGTCAAGGTGGTCGTCGACACGACCGCGCCGATCACCGGCGCGATCCCGGTGATCGAGCTCGACGACGAGGGCGTGCCGATCGACCCGCTCGGCGACATCGACGACCTGGATCCCGTCAAGACCGGCATCGCGCTCACCGGAGACGGTCGCATGATGAACTCGGGCTCGCTCAACGGGCTCTCGAAGCGTCACGCGATCGCCCGCATGATCGAGGAGCTCGAGGCCAAGGGCGTCGGCCGCGCCGCCAAGACGTACCGCCTGCGCGACTGGCTCATCTCGCGTCAGCGCTACTGGGGGACGCCCATTCCGATGCTGCACGGCGAGGACGGCTCGATCACGCCCGTTCCCGCCGACCAGCTGCCGGTGACGCTGCCCTCGGTCGAGGGGCTCGACCTGAAGCCCAAGGGAACCTCGCCCCTCGGCGCGGCCACCGACTGGGTGCAGGTGACCGACCCCGAGACGGGCCAGACGCTGCTGCGCGACCCCGACACGATGGACACGTTCGTCGACAGCTCGTGGTACTACCTCCGCTTCCTCTCGCCGAACAGTGAGACCGAGGCGTTCTCGGCCCGCGAGGCGAACAAGTGGGGCCCCGTCGACTTCTACATCGGCGGCGTCGAGCACGCGATCCTGCACCTTCTGTACGCGCGCTTCATCACCAAGGCGCTGTTCGACATGGGTCTGGTGGAGTTCACCGAGCCGTTCTCGAGCCTCATCAACCAGGGCATGGTCATCCTCGACGGCACGAAGATGTCGAAGAGCAAGGGCAACCTGGTGCTGTTCCAGGAGGAGCTCGACGCCCACGGCGCCGACGCCCTGCGCGTGGCCCTGGCCTTCGCGGGTCCGGTGGAGGACGACAAGGACTGGAACGACGTCTCGACCACCGGTGCGGCGAAGTTCCTCGCCCGCGCCCTGCGCATCGCTCACGACGTCGACAGCGAGACCGATGTGGTCTGGGCCGAGGGCGACGCGTCGCTGCGCCGAGTGACGCACCGCCTGCTGGCCGATGCCGCGAACCTCGTCGAGCAGACGAAGTTCAACGTCGTCGTCGCGCGCCTGATGGAGCTGGTCAACGCCACCCGCAAGGCCATCGACGGCAAGCCCGGTGCGAGCGACCCCGCCGTGCGCGAGGCCGCCGAGGTCATCGCGATGACCCTCGACCTGTTCGCCCCGCACACCGCCGAGGAGATGTGGGCGACGCTCGGCTACGACGGATTCGTCGGGCTCGCGACCTGGCGCCAGGCCGACCCCACGCTGCTCGTCGAGGACACCGTCACCGCGGTTGTTCAGATCGATGGCAAGGTGCGCGGCACGCTCGAGGTCTCGGCCAAGATCGGCGCCGACGAACTCGAGGCCATGGCCCGCGCCGACGAGAAGGTGCTGCGCGCGCTCGGCGACCGCGAGATCGTGCGCGCGGTCGTGCGCCCGCCGAAGGTGGTCAGCTTCTCGACGAAGTAGGTTCTCTGATCCCGGATGCCACGCCACCGGCGCTCTGCGGAGTGCGGGGGCGTGGCATACGGCGTCTTCTGACCGTGTGGAGGCGCGGCGCTCGAAGAGACGTGCGCCTCGCCGAAACGTTGCGAGGTGAGTGCGCGCGGAGCGGTCAGCGGGCGCGAGAGTAGGCGCCACCGTCGCGGGAGCGCTCGAGGAGCCCGGCGTCGACCAGATACCGGCGCATCGCCGCGACGTCGTCGACGATCGCCGCCAACCGGTCGTTGACCGCCCGTTCGGTGAGGATCTCGCCCGGCTCGGTCATTCGCCCGACGATGTGGAGGAGCACGGCGTCGCGGTCGGCGGCTCGAGAGGGGTAGACCGTGAGGCGGCCGTCGACGAAGAAGCGGTCGACGCCCGCCGCGCGGGGCGCGGCCGGTGCGGAGCGGAGGGCGTCGCGGAATACCTCGGGCTCGGTTCGCCATCCTGCGCCGTCAGGGGAGATGAGCCCTGCCGAGAGCAGCGTGTCGAGGACGCGTCGACGCTTTCCGGGTGACAGGGCGTCGAGGGCTTCACCGACCGGCTGGGCGAGCACGATCCGCGCGTACACGTCGCGTGCGCGATCGTCGGCGAGGGCTGAGATTACGGCGCGCCACGTGTTCGTAGACATCGCTCCAGGGTAGATGCGGGTTCTGCACAGCGCGGGGATCCTTCCGGTTGTCCACGAAAGAGCGATCTCGCCCCGCGCGACGGCAGCCTCGGTGCCTAGCGTCGTGGCGTGACCGAACCGTCCTCTTCCTCCCATCGCGAGGAGTCGCAGCGCACGGTGATGCGGGGAGCGTCGATGAAGCAGTCCCGTTCCCCGTCGAACGCGGGTGGCACGGAACCGGAGGAGCGCGACGCTGCGAATCCACTCCCGAGCGCTCTTCCCCCGCGAGCGCGCCTCGGCATCGGCGCGGTCATCGTCCTGGTGCTGCTCGCCTTCGCCGTGACGATCGGCATCGGCATGCTGCGGGGCGCCACCGGTGCCGAGATCGTCGACGAAACGGCATCCCCCTCGACGTCTTCCGCTGCCCTGCCCGCAGAGGCGGGACTGTACGTCCACGTCGCGGGAGCGGTGCGCGAGCCCGGGCTGTACCGACTCGATGCCGGTGACAGGGTCGCCGACGCGATCGCCCGGGCGGGAGGCTTCGCCGACGACGCGCAACGCGACGGGGTCAACCTCGCCAGGCCCGTGGCCGACGGTGAACAGATCGTCGTCCCGGTGGTCGGGGCAGAGGCTGCTTCACCCGCCTCGGGCGGCGGCGGCAGCACGGGTGGCGCGCTCGACCTGAACACCGCGACGCGCGAGCAGCTCGACGAGCTCCCGCGCATCGGGCCGGCGATGGCCGACCGCATCCTCGCGTGGCGCGAAGCGAACGGTCGTTTCACGAGCGTGGACGATCTGCTTTCGGTGCCGGGGATCGGGGAGAAGATGCTCGCGGGCATCCGAGACCTGGTGCGCGTGTGAGGGGGCGTCCCGGCGCGCGCCGCCGATCCCTTCGGGCGGTCTCGGTCGCCGCGGCGACCTGGGCGACCGCGGGTGCGAGCACGATGATTTCGGATCCCACCCCGCTCGCGGTGGTCCTCGCCCTCGCTGCGTGCGCGACCACCGCGCTCGCGTGGCGGCGGTCGGCGGTGCTCGCGATCGTCGCGGTCGCGCTCGCCTGCTCGGCCGCGGCGGCGGGGACCGTGGCGACGGCGGGATCGACACGGGCGCAGATCGCCGCCCTCGAGGCCGACGGAGGGCGCCACCTCGAGCTGGAGGTCACCGTCACCGGGCGCATCGACGGCTCTCCTGACGGCGGCGCGTGGTTCGACGCCGTCGCCACGCGGGTGCGCGCGGGCGCTCTCGCCGTCACGGGGAGGGTCCCCGCGCGGATCCTCGTCGATGCCGAGGGACGGTCGGCGCTGGAAGCGGCGAGCATGGGCAGCGAGGTGCGGCTGAGGGGGCGAGCCGTCCCCTCCGACCCGGGGGAGCGCGCCGCCCTCGTCGTCCGGACGAGTTCCGTCGAGTCGGCTTCGACCCCGGCGGGCGTGTGGGCGTTCTTCGAGGGACTGCGCGACGGCCTCGTCGCCTCGACCCGCGGCCTGCCCCAGCCGGGAGCGGGTCTGGTGCCGGGGCTCGCCGTGGGTGACACGACGAGCCTCGACCCCGACACAGAGGCCGCGATGAACGCCTCGTCGCTGTCGCATCTCACGGCCGTGTCGGGGGCGAACTGCGCGATCGTCGTGGGTGCGGCGTTCGCCCTGCTGGCGCTGTGCGGTGCGTCCCGCGGCGGGAGGGTGATGGGGGCGATGCTGGTGCTGGCGGCGTTCGTCGCGCTGGTGACCCCCGAGCCGAGCGTCATCCGCGCGGCCGCGATGGCGGCGGTGGCGATGCTCGCGCTCGCACTCGGGCGACCGGCGATCGGCGTGGCCGTCCTGTCCCTCGCGGTGACGATTCTGCTGATGGTGGACCCGTGGCTCTCCCGCTCGCTCGGCTTCGCCCTCTCGGCCGCAGCGACCGGGGCCCTCCTCGTGCTCGCGCGCCCCCTGGCCGGCGGATTGGAGCGATGGATGCCGCGCGCCCTCGCCCTCGCCCTCGCGGTGCCCACGTCGGCCCAGCTCGTCTGCGGCCCGCTGATCGTCCTCATCGACCCGCACGTTCCCCTTCTCGGTGTCGCGGCCAACCTCGTCGCCGACCCCGCTGCGGCGCCCGCCACGATCGCGGGAGCCCTCGCCTGCATCGCCCCGTTTCCCTGGCTGAGGGACGGTCTGACGGCCCTCGCCTGGGTGCCGGCCGCGTGGATCGCGGCCGTCGCGCACACGACCACGGCGGTGTCGGCCCAGAATCTGCCGTGGCCCGACGGTCTCGTCGGGGCGGCGTTGCTCGCCGGCGTCGGCGCGGCGGTCAGCGTCGCCGTCGTCAGACCGCGCCGGTTGCCCCGGATCACCGCGATCTCGTCCGCCGCCGTCGCCGTGGTCGTCGGCCTCGTCCTGGGGCAGACGACGGTCCGCACCGTCGCGGGGCCCCTCACCGTGCCCGCGGCGTGGCAGGTGGCCATGTGCGATGTCGGTCAGGGCGACGCGACGCTCTGGCGGTCCGGAGACGCCGTGGCGCTGGTCGACACGGGACCCGAACCCGAGGCACTGACCCGATGCCTGCAGACGTTCGGGGTGGACCATCTCGCCCTCGTCGTCCTGACGCACTTCGACCTCGACCACGTCGGCGGGTCCGCGGCGGTGATGGGGCGGGTCGATCTTGTGGTGCACGGGCCGCCCGACGAGGCGGCCGACCGACGACTCCTAGACCGGTTCTCGGACGCCGGAGCGCACCTGCAGAAGGCGACGATCGGCATGACGGGCACACTCGGCGGCACGCGGTGGCAGGCGCTCGGTCCCGCCCCGAACGCCGAGGCCGGAAACGACGCCTCCGTCGCCCTCGACGTCGCCGGCGCGAGCTTTCCTCGCACGGTGCTACTCGGCGACCTCGGCGAGCAGGCGCAGTCCGCCCTCCGACGGCGGATCGATGTTCCGCGTGTGCAGGTCGTGAAGGTCTCCCACCACGGCAGTGCCGACCAGGATGCCGCGTTGTACCGGGCGCTGCACCCGGCGGTCGGGCTCATCGGGGTCGGTGCAGACAACGACTACGGGCATCCGACCGCGACGCTCCTCGACATCCTGGCGGCTCTGGGAAGCACTGCGGCGCGCACCGATCGGGACGGTGCGCTGGCGGTCTGGCTCGACGAAGAGGGGAGACTCACCCTGTGGCGCGAGCGCGCGGGGACGGGGGAAGGGGCTCGCGACCCGACCGGCGATGTCGGAGCCGGTCGGTAGGCTGGAGGAGTGACTCCGGCTCCCCGACGCTCCGCCCCCGCCAAGGCGAAGTCGGCCATTCCGCAGGTGTCGTGGCGTTCCCCTCAGCCCGCGCCGATCGTTCTGGTCTCGGGCCCCGAAGAGGTCTGCGCCGAGCGCGCGATCGCAGGCATCCGATCGATGCTCAAGAGCGAGGACCCGAGCCTCGAGGTCACCGACATCCGGGCCGACGACTACGCCGCCGGCACCTTGCTCAGCGTCACGTCGCCATCGTTGTTCGGCGAGCCCCGACTCGTCCGCGTCAGCGGCGTCGAGAAATGCAGCGACACCTTCCTCACCGAGGCGGTGTCGTACCTCGCCCACCCGCAGGACGGCGCGACGGTCGTCCTGCGCCACACCGGAGCGAGCGTTCGCGGTAAGAAGCTGCTCGACGGCATCCGCGCGGGTCAGGGCAGCGGCATCGAAATCGCCTGCCCCGCGGTCAAACGCGACTCCGACCGATTCGATTTCGCGGTCGGCGAGTTCAAGGCCGCGCAGAAGCGCATTGCCCCCGTCGCCCTCAGGTCGCTGGTCTCGGCCTTCGCCGACGACCTCACCGAGCTGGCCGCGGCATGCCAGCAGCTCATCTCCGACGTCCCCGGCGACATCGACGAGCGGATCGTCGAGCGCTACTACGGGGGGCGCGTCGAGACCTCTGCCTTCACCGTGGCCGACACCGCCATCGCCGGGCAGTACGGCCCCGCCCTGCTCGCGTTGCGACACGCGCTGGCATCCGGGGCCGATCCCGTGCCTCTCGTCGCCGCGGTCGCCATGAAGCTCCGCACCATGGCGCGCGTGGCGGGCACCCGCGAGTCGTCGTCGATGCTCGCTCAGCGCCTGGGCATGAAGGACTGGCAGGTCGACCGCGCCCGCCGCGACCTCGTCGGCTGGACCGGCAACACNGATCCATGCCACGGCTCGAGCCGACGCCGAGGTCAAGGGCGCGTCGAGAGACCCCGTGTTCGCCCTCGAGCGCATGATCACCATCATCGCCACCCGCGCGCCCTACGGGGGCTGAGCGGCAACCGAAGAGGCTTCGCCTGCCGCGCCGGCTCCGCACGCGGACCGTGCGCAGAGGTCACCCCACTCCGAGAACGACGAAGCCCGCCCCGCGATGCGGGACGGGCTGTCGAGAAGAGCTGCGGCTCAGAGAGCGGCGACCGACTTCGCGATGGCCGACTTGCGGTTCGCGGCCTGGTTCTGGTGGATGACACCCTTGCTCACGGCCTTGTCGAGCTTCTTGGTCGCGGTGGCGAGCGCCTTGAGGGCCGCTTCCTTGTCACCGGCCACGACGGCCTCCTTGGTGCGACGCACGTGCGTGCGGAGCTCGCTCTTGACGGCCTTGTTGCGCTCGCGCGCCTTCTCGTTGGTCTTGTTGCGCTTGATCTGCGACTTGATGTTCGCCACGTCGACGGTCTTTCGTTTGAGTGAGTATGGGATGTGCCGGGCGAGCGGTAGAGGGGCGCTGCACCGACGATCGTGGAGGTCGGGAAAAACCCCACACGCAAGCCAAGGACCGAGTCTATCAGGTCGATGCCTCGATCGTGGTGAGCGCCACCTCCAGCAGCGCGTTGAAAACACGCGGACGCATCGCCGTGACGAGATGCGTCGTGTGCGGAACCACGATGAGCTCCGCGTGCGGGGCGACGGCGAGGAACATCCGCTCGTTCGTGCGGAGCTGATCCCACTGCCCGTTCACGAACCACAGGGGCACGTCGATCCGGCGAAGGGATGCCACGATGTCGAGCTCCGCGAGAGACGACAGGGCCGTGTCCTGCGCGTCGAAGGCGTAGCCGCCGGCGCCGAAGTCGGGGCGCGTCTCGGGAGGGAGGGTGCGGTCGAGCACGCGGTTCGTGAGTCCCAGACCGCGATCGGGGAGGCTATCGAAACGCCGCGTGAAGAAGCGGTAGGCCGCCAGCCCGATGCCGCGGGGCAGGGACGTGCACGATGCCGCGACGAACCCGGCGACCGGGGGACGAGGCGCGGCGCCGACGTACTCGATCGACAACAGCCCGCCCATGGAGTGCCCCACCAGCAGCACGGGACCGCGGGTCGCGGCATCCTGTACCGCGTCATCGATCGTCACGAACGCCCCGTCGAGCGTGAAGGCCTCGTCGCGGCGCGTTCCGTGCCCCGGCAGGTCGACCGCGGTGACCGGGGTGCCTCGCTGTCGCAGATGCGCGACCTGCGCCCGCCACATCGTGGCGGACGTGCGGATGCCGTGCACGAGCACGACCTGGACCGCCATGGCATCCACTGTAAAAGCCTCCGGATGCCGTGGTGCCGAGCCTCCGGGGACGGCGATGTCGGCGCACCACCGTAGAATCGACGGAACATGTCACCGCGCGCCCTGAAGCCCCTCGAGCCGTCTGCCACTCCGCCGGAGCAGATCCGCAACTTCTGCATCATCGCTCACATCGACCACGGCAAGTCGACGTTGGCCGACCGCATGCTGCAGATCACCGGCGTCGTCAGCGACCGCGATATGCGGGCGCAGTACCTCGACCGCATGGACATCGAGCGCGAGCGCGGTATCACGATCAAGTCGCAGGCGGTGCGGATGCCGTGGGGCACCGGTGACGGCACGTTCGCCCTGAACATGATCGACACGCCCGGTCACGTCGACTTCACGTACGAGGTCAGCCGATCGCTGGCGGCGTGCGAGGGAGCGATCCTGCTCGTCGACGCGGCTCAGGGCATCGAGGCGCAGACCCTCGCCAACCTCTACCTCGCGCTCGAGAACGATCTGACGATCATCCCGGTGCTGAACAAGATCGACCTTCCCGCCGCCGACCCCGACAAGTACGCGGCCGAGCTCGCCGGTCTCATCGGCGGCGACCCCGCCGACGTGCTGCGCGTCAGCGGCAAGACCGGCATGGGCGTCGAAGAGCTGCTCGACCTGATCGTCGAGAAGATCCCCGCCCCCGTCGGCAGGGCCGACGCTCCGGCCCGCGCGATGATCTTCGACTCCGTGTACGACGCCTACCGCGGCGTGGTCACCTACGTCCGCATGATCGACGGTGCCCTGCAGCCGCGCGAGCGCCTGCAGATGATGTCGACGGGCGCGACGCACGAGGCCCTCGAGATCGGCGTCTCGAGCCCCGAGCCCGTCCCCACCAAGGGTCTCGGCGTGGGCGAGGTCGGCTACCTCATCACCGGCGTGAAAGACGTGCGCCAGTCGAAGGTCGGCGACACGATCACCACGCACCGCAAGCCCGCGACCGACGCGCTGCCGGGCTACACCGACCCGAAGCCCATGGTCTTCTCGGGCATCTACCCGATCGACGGCAGCGACTACGCCGAGCTGCGCGAGGCTCTCGACAAGCTCAAGCTCTCCGACGCCTCGCTGCAGTACGAGCCCGAGACCTCGGTCGCCCTCGGCTTCGGCTTCCGTTGCGGCTTCCTCGGCCTTCTGCACCTCGAGATCATCACCGAGCGCCTCTCGCGCGAGTTCGGTCTCGACCTCATCACCACCGCTCCGTCCGTGACGTACGAGGTCACGACCGACACCGGCGAGACGGTGTCCGTCACCAACCCGAGCGAGTACCCCGACGGCCGCGTCGCCTCGGTGTCGGAGCCGATCGTCAAGGTCGGCATCCTGCTGCCCAAGGACTACGTCGGCACGGTCATGGAGCTCTGCCAGACGCGCCGCGGCACGCTGCTCGGCATGGAGTACCTCAGCGAAGACCGTGTCGAGCTGCGCTACCACATGCCCCTCGGCGAGATCGTGTTCGACTTCTTCGACCACCTCAAGAGCCGCACGCAGGGCTACGCGAGCCTCGACTACGAGCCCGCGGGTCAGCAGACCGCCGATCTGGTCAAGGTCGACATCCTGCTGCAGGGCGACAAGGTCGACGCGTTCAGCTCGATCGTGCACCGCGAGAAGGCGTACGCCTACGGCACGCTCATGGCCGAGCGCCTGCGCAAGCTCATCCCGCGCCAGCAGTTCGAGGTTCCCATCCAGGCCGCGATCGGTGCGCGCATCATCGCGCGCGAGACGATCCGCGCCATCCGCAAGGACGTCCTCGCCAAGTGCTACGGCGGTGACATCACCCGAAAGCGCAAGCTCCTCGAAAAGCAGAAAGAGGGCAAGAAGCGCATGAAGATGGTGGGCCGTGTCGAGGTTCCGCAGGAGGCGTTCATCGCCGCCCTGTCGGGAGACGTCGAGACCAAGAAGTAACGCACCACACCGAGAGGGGTGAACCATGCGCAGGCAGAACTTCACCGATGACACGGTCGACTACGCGGCTGTCGGAGCCACTCAGGCGCACGATCTGATGCAGTACCCGCCCGACAACTCGCTGCCGGCAGAAGACTCCTGGCGCATCGGCAGCGGCGAGGAGCGTTTCGCCGCGGCCGGAGAGCTCCTGCTGTCGTGGGCGCCCCTGCGCACCGGCGAACTGAGCATCAGCGACGTGCGCCCGGCGTCGGGTGAGGGCTACTCGGGCGTCGGCTTCGACGCCGACGGTGCTCCCGTCGCGCCCAGCAGCCTCGAGGCCGAGCAGCGCTTCGCCGCCGACGGAACACCGTTCGTGAGCCCCGGCACCGGCGTGCGCCTGCACGGCAAGGTCGACGGCCACCGCGCCGACGCCGAGCTGCGCGTGATCTCGGTCTTCGAAGAGCCCCGTCGCGTGGGCTTCATCCTCGGCACCGTCGGACACTCGATCGTCAGCGGCGAAGAGCTGTTCGCGGTGGAGTGGCGTGACAACGACGAGGTGTGGTTCGTCGTGCGCGCCTTCGACCGCCCGACGGCCCCGTCGTACCGCCTGTTCTCGAGCCGCGTGCGCCGTCGGCGCAAGGCGCTGTTCGCCCGCTACCTGCGCGCGATCTCGCCGCTGTACTCGTCCTGATGGGCGGTCCGCTCCCGCTCGGAGACCCGGCCCCCGCCGACGGACACCTGCCCGCCGACCTCGAGATCGACCCGACCGCCGATTTCGGTGTCTACCTGCACGTGCCGTTCTGCCGCGTGCGGTGCGGCTACTGCGACTTCAACACCTACACCGCCAGCGAGTTGCGCGGCGCCCGCCAAGACGACTTCGCCGACACGCTGGCCGCCGAGGTGCGTCTGGCGGGTGGAGTGATGGATGCCGCGGGTGGCCGCCGCGCGGCATCCACCGTCTTCTTCGGCGGAGGCACGCCCACCCTGCTGCCGCCGGGGGACCTGGCGCGCATGCTCGACGCGGTCCGCTCGGAGTTCGGAATCGCCGACGGGGCCGAGGTCACCGTCGAGGCCAACCCCGACACCGTCGACGACACGGTCGCCCGCACGCTCGCCGAAGCCGGTGTCACCCGCCTGTCGATCGGCATGCAGTCGGCCCGGCCGCACGTGCTCGCCGCCCTCGACCGCACCCACGATCCCGCGAACGTCGCCACGGCCGTCGCCGCGGCCCGCCGCGCGGGTCTCGACGTCTCGGTCGACCTCATCTACGGCGCGCCGGGAGAATCGCTCGACGATTGGCGTGCCTCCCTCGAGGCCGCTGTGGCCCTCGAACCCGACCACATCTCGGCGTACGCCCTGATCGTCGAAGACGGCACGAAGCTCGCACGCCAAATCCGCTCCGGGGTCGTGGCGATGCCCGACGACGACCTGCAAGCCGACATGTACGAGCTGGCCGACGACCTGCTCGCCGCCGCCGGATACGACTGGTACGAGGTGTCGAATTGGTCGCGCGACGTCGCGCACCGCTCGCGTCACAACCTCGCCTACTGGCGGGGGACCGACTGGTGGGGCTTCGGGCCGGGCGCGCACAGCCACGTCGCGGGGCTCCGCTGGTGGAACGTGAAGCACCCCGCCGCGTACGCCCAACGTCTGGCCGCGGTCGAATCGCCCGCGGCCGCGCGCGAGCGGCCCGACGAGACCGCGCGCCGGCTGGAGTCGGTGCTGCTGCGCAGCCGCATCCGCGAGGGTCTGGCCGTGTCCGAGATCCTCGGCGAAGGGCGGAAGGCCGTGGCATCCCTCATCGCCGACGGTCTGATCGAGGGCCGGGATGCCGTTCACGGGCGCATCGTGCTGACGCTCCGGGGACGACTCCTGGCGGATGCCGTGGTCCGGGCGCTCACGGTCTGACCGGCGACGCGGCCGGCGGACGAGTTCGTTCCGGTGCTCGCGTGCCGACCTCGATGAGGGGCTCTCGGGCGTTGAACGACGCGCCGCAGGGCGACTCCGCGAGCCGCCCGGCACCGTGCCGAGGCGATCCCGTAGAATTGGCACTCCGCAGATGCGAGTGCCAGACGGGAGGAGCAGCTCATGGTGTCGGAACGTGGCCTTCAGGTGCTCCGTGCGATCGTGCAGGACTACGTCGACACGCGCGAACCCGTCGGCAGCAAGGCGATCGTCGATCGACACGCCTTCGGGGTGTCGGCGGCGACCATCCGCAACGACATGGCCCTGCTCGAGGACGAAGAGCTCATCGTCGCCCCGCACACCTCGTCGGGGCGCGTCCCCACCGACAAGGGATACCGCGTCTTCGTCGATCACCTCGCCGAGCTCCGCCCGCTCTCGGGAGCACAGCGCAGCGCCATCACGTCGTTCCTCGACGAAGCGGGCGACCTCGACGACCTGCTCGCCCGCACCGTCCGCGCGCTCACGCAGCTGACCGGACAGGTCGCGATCGTGCAGTACCCGTCGTTCGCCCGCGCCAATGTCAGTCACGTCGAACTGGTCGCCCTCGGCGGCCCGCGTGTGCTGGTGATCCTGGTGACCGACACGGGCCGGGTCTCGCAGCGCATCGCCCTCGTGCCCGCAGAACCCGGCGAGACCGACATCGTGCAGCTGCGCGCTCGCGTCGGCGCGCTGCTCGTCGGGCGCAGCGTCGCCGACAGTTCGCAGCAGGTGCAAGCCGTGCTGACCGACGGGCCGCGCCCGGGTGTCACGCTGGACGTGCTCGCCGACGCGGTGCTGCGCATCGTGGGGGAGGAGCTCGAGGAGTTCCGTCAGGATCGCCTCGTCATGGCCGGCGCCGCGACCCTCGCCAAGCGCGAGTCCGACTTCCGCGGGAGCATCTACCCGCTGCTCGAGGCGATCGAAGAGCAGGTGACGCTCCTGCGTCTCATGAGCGAGATGGTGGCCGACGAGAAGGGGCTGTCAGCGAGCATCGGTCGTGAGAACGAGCCGTTCGGACTCATCGAGGCCTCGGTGCTCGCCAGCCGGTACGACGGATCCACCGGCGGGGCCCGCGTCGGGCTGCTCGGTCCCACCCGCATGGACTACTCCTCCAACCTCGCGGCGGTCCGTGCCGTCGCGCACTATCTGACCCGGATGCTCGAAGACGACGACGCGTCTCGCTGACGTCGAATCCCGCGAGCACCCCACCCGAGAACGACCCCGCGCAAGCGGACAGGAAGGCGATTGTGGCTGACCACTACGAGGTCCTGGGCGTCGAACGCGATGCCAGCCCCGAAGACATCAAGAAGGCGTACCGCCGACTGGCACGCCAGCTGCACCCCGACGTGAACCCCGGAGAAGACGCCTCCGAGCGCTTCAAGCTGGTCACCCACGCCTACGACGTGCTGAGCGACCCCGAGCAGCGCCGCCGGTACGACATGGGCGGCGACCAGAACCCCTTCGGCGGCGGGGGAGCGGCCGGCTTCGGCGGGTTCAGCGACATCTTCGAGACGTTCTTCGGTGGGGGCGGCCAGGGCGGCGGCGGACGGGGTCCGCGTCCGCGGTCGCGCCGGGAGCGGGGCCAAGACGCCCTGGTCCGTGTGACCCTCGACCTCGGCGACGTCGTGTTCGGCACCCACCGCGACCTCGAGGTCGACACCGCCGTGCTGTGCGAGACGTGCCAGGGCGCGTGCACGCAGCCCGGGACCAGCGAGGTCACGTGCGACATCTGCCACGGCTCCGGCCACGTGCAGCGCACGGTCCGCAGCCTGCTCGGGAACGTCGTCACCAGTGCCCCCTGCAGCGTCTGCCAGGGTCACGGGACCACCATCCCCTACCCGTGCGGGACGTGCCAGGGTCAGGGCCGCGTTCGTGCGCGCCGCACGGTCTCGGTCGACATCCCCGCCGGTGTCGAGTCGGGCCTGCGTCTGCAGCTGCCCGGGTCGGGCGAGGTCGGTCCTGCCGGCGGCCCCAACGGCGACCTGTACCTCGAGATCACGGTCGAAGCGCACGAGGCCTTCAGTCGCGAGGGCGACGACCTCGTCGCGACCCTCGAGGTGTCGATGCCGGATGCCATTCTCGGGACGAACACGTCGATCGAGTCCCTCGACGGCAGCGTCGACCTCGAGGTGCGCCCGGGCGTGCAATCGGGCGACGTCCTGACCATCAAGGGCCGCGGGATCACGCCGCTGCGCGGAACTCAGCGCGGCGACCTGCGCGTCGGCGTGCACGTGGTGACCCCCACGCGTCTCGACCACAAGGAGCGCGCCCTCATCGAGGAGTTCGCCAAGCGCACGAAGGCCCCCAAGCCGCGGCTTGCCGAGCACCAGCAGGGCATGTTCAGCAAGTTCCGCGACCGCTTCCGGCACTGACCGTGGTGCTGCACTTCGTCACCGACGACGCCGGGAACGCCCACGCGGGCGACTCCGTCGTGCTGACCGGCGCCGAGGCGCACCACGCCGCCGCCGTGCGGCGCGTGCGCGTCGACGAGGGGGTGACACTGGGCGACGGTCGCGGAGCGTGGCTCACGGGTGTCGTCACCGCGGCCTCGCCGAAACAGGTCGAGGTACGGGTGACGGGGCGCGAGGTCATCCCCGGACCCTCGCCGCGCTTCGTGCTCGTCCAGGCCCTGGCCAAGGGCGACCGCGACGAACTCGCCGTTCAGGCGGCGACCGAGCTCGGCGTCGACGCGATCGTGCCCTGGCAGGCCTCGCGCAGCGTCTCGCGCTGGGATGCCAAGGCCGACAAGGGCCTCGCCCGCTGGCGAACGATCGTCCGCGAAGCGGCCAAGCAGGCGCACCGGGCCTGGATCCCCGAGGTCGAGGGCGTGGCCCGCACGGCCGACCTCGTGCGTCTCGCCGCGACCTCGCTCGTGCTGGTGCTGGAGCCCTCGGCATCCGACCGTCTCACGTCCGTCGCGACGGAAGGCTCCCGCGGGCGCGACGTCGTGCTCGTGGTCGGCCCCGAGGGCGGCATCGCGCCAGAGGAGCTCTCGGCCTTGGCCGATGCCGGCGCCCGACTCGTACGCCTGGGCGACACGGTTCTGCGCACCTCCACCGCGGGGGCCGCGGCCATCTCGGTGCTGTCGGCGGCGCACGGGCGCTGGTGATCCGGGCCGCGCCTCGGCGCAACGGCCCCGCCTCGATGTCGGAGGCCCTCACTAGAATGGATGCCATGAGCGAGCCGTCGATCTTCACGCGCATCCTGCAGGGCGAGATCCCCGCCGAGATCGTCGCCGAGACCGAGAACGCCTTCGCGATCCGCGACATCGCGCCCCAGGCGCCGGTGCACCTGCTGGTGATCCCCAAGACGCAGCAATACCGCAACGTCGTCGAGCTGGCCGCGGGCGACCCCGACCTGCTCACCGAGGTCATCGGGCTCGCGAACTCCGTCGCCGCCGAGCACTCCGACGGCGACTTCCGTCTGATCTTCAACACCGGCGAGGGCGCCGGTCAGACCGTCTTCCATGTGCACGCCCACGTCCTCGCGGGCGGCCTGAACGAAAAGAGCCTGGGTGGCTGATTCCCCCGAAGAAACCGTCTCCGACCGCATCGAGGTCGACGGCGTGGCCATGGTGCAACTGCTCGGCCCGCAGGATCGCCTGCTGCGCGTCGTCGAAAAGGAGCACCCCGACGTCGACGTGCACGTGCGCGGCAACGAGATCACCCTCTCGGGCACGCCCGACGCGGTGCGCGCGGCCCGCGGCCTCGTCGACGAACTGCTCAGCATGACCCGCTCGGGTCACGGACTCGACCCGGCCGACGTGACCAGCTCGAATCGCATGCTGCGCTCCGACGGCGGACCCCGTCCGTCCGAGGTCATGGGCGAGGCGATCCTGTCGTCGCGCGGAAAGACCATCCGACCCAAGACCGCGGGTCAAAAAGAGTACGTCGACGCGATCGACGAGAACACGATCGTGTTCGGCATCGGCCCCGCCGGTACCGGCAAGACCTACCTCGCGATGGCGAAGGCCGTGCAGGCGCTGCAGCGCAAAGAGGTCAACCGCATCATCCTCACGCGTCCCGCCGTCGAGGCGGGGGAGCGGCTCGGGTTCCTCCCCGGCACGCTCACCGACAAGATCGACCCGTACCTGCGGCCGCTCTACGACGCGCTCAACGAGATGATGGACCCCGACATCGTCCCCAAGCTCATGGCGACGGGAACGATCGAGGTCGCCCCGCTGGCCTACATGCGCGGGCGCACGCTCAACGACTCGTTCGTCGTGCTCGACGAGGCGCAGAACACCACGCCCGAGCAGATGAAGATGTTCCTCACGCGCCTGGGCTTCGGCACGCGCATGGTCGTCACCGGCGACATCACGCAGGTCGACCTTCCGCAGGGCGCCTCGGGCCTGCGCCTCGTCACGCGGGTCCTCGACGACATCGACGACATCCACTTCTCGCGCCTGACCAGCGACGACGTCGTTCGACACAACCTCGTCGGCCGCATCGTCGACGCGTACAGCGAATACGACGAGAAGCGCCTGGCCGCTCGACGCGAACGCGACGAGGCCTCAGAATTCGCCACCCGTGCGGAGCGACGCGGCCCCGGTGCCGCCGGTCCCCGCGATCACCTCCCGAGACGAAACCGCTCATGACGATCGAGATCAACAACGAGTCCGACCACCAGATCGACGAACAGGTCCTGCTGCGTCTGATGGAGTACAACCTCCAGGAGCTGCACGTCAGCCCTGACGCCGACGTGGCCATCGTGCTCGTCGACGAGGGCGCCATGGAGGCTCTGCACGTCCAGTGGATGGACGAGCCCGGCCCCACCGACGTGCTGAGCTTCCCGATGGACGAGCTGCGTCCGGGCTCCGAAGACGCCCCGACCCCCGCGGGCCTGCTGGGCGACATCGTGCTCTGCCCGGCCGTCGCCGAGACCCAGGCGGTCGCCGCGAAGCACTCGACGCAGGACGAACTGATCCTGCTCACGACGCACGGCCTGCTGCACCTCCTTGGCTTCGACCACGCCGAGCCCGATGAGGAGCGCGAGATGTTCGGTCTGCAGCGCGAGCTCATCGACGGCTTCCAGGCCGTCGAGCGCCAGCGCCGCGCATGACCGAGGCCCTCCTCCTCGTCGCCGCGTTCCTGCTCGTCGCCTTCGGCGGGCTGATGGCGGCGTTCGAGGCGGCCCTGGGCGTGACCTCGAGAGTCGATCTGATCGAGCTCGGATCGGGTGGCCGTAACGCTCGGGCACTGCGCCGCATCGGCGACGACACCAATGCCCACGTCACCGCCGTCTCGTTCATCCGCGTTCTGGCCGAGACGACCGCTGCCGTGCTCGTCGCCGCCGCGTTCATGCTGATCTTCGACAACATCCTGCTCGCCGTTCTGGCCGCGGCGGTGCTGATGACGGGCATCTCGTTCGTCGCCGTCGGGGCGAGCCCCCGCTCGGTCGGACGCCAGCACGCTCGGGGACTCCTCCGAGGCGGCGCGCCCGTCATCCGGGGGATGCGAATCCTGCTCGGACCTCTCGCACACGGGCTCGTGGCCGTGGGGAACCGCGTCACGCCGGGAGTCGCGCACTCGACGTCGTTCGCGTCGGAAGAGCAGTTGCTCAGCATCATCGACGAAGCGGCCGAGAACGAACTCATCGAAGAGGACGACCGCGAACTCATCCACTCGGTCTTCGACTTCACCGACCGCTACGTGCGCGAGGTCATGGTGCCCCGCACCGACATGGTGAGCGTGGACGCGGCCGCCACCTCGCGCGAGGCCCTGGCCCTCTTCCTCGAGAAGGGCGTCTCGCGCATCCCCCTCGCCGATGACGAGGCCGACGATGTCGTGGGCGTGCTGTACCTGAAGGACCTCGTCCAGTTCGGCTTCCGCGACGAGGCCGGGTGGCGTGATGCTCCGATCCGTCGCATCGCGCGGCCGGCCGTCTTCGTCCCGGAGTCGATGAAGGCCGAGACGCTGCTGCAGCAGATGAAGAAAGATGCCGTGCACGTGTGCCTCGTCGTCGACGAGTACGGCGGGGTCGCGGGTCTCGTGACCCTTGAAGACCTCATCGAGGAGCTCGTGGGCGAGATCGCCGACGAGTACGACGCTCCCTCGACCGAGATCGTGGAGCTGCCCGACGGCCGATACCGCGTCAACGCGCGGCTGGGCCTCGACGAGGTCGGCGACCTGTTCGGTCTCGAGCTCGACGACGAAGACGTCGACTCGATCGGCGGGCTTCTGGGGAAGGCGCTCGGCCGTATCCCGCAGCCCGGCGCCACCGCCGAGCACTCCGGCCTCGTGATGACCGGCGGGGCCTCTCGCGGCCGCAACCGGGGCATCGCGACGGTGATCGTCGAACGGGCTGAGACGATGGACGATGAAGACGTCGAGGCCGACGCCTCGTCGCGTGAGAGGAACGACAGATGACCGACACCCGATCCGGTTTCGTGACCTTCGTGGGCCGGCCGAACGTCGGCAAGTCCACGCTGACCAACGCCCTCGTGGGCGAGAAGGTCGCCATCACGAGCGACAAGCCGCAGACCACCCGCCGCGCCATCCGCGGCATCGTCAATCGCCCGGGCGGCCAGCTCGTGGTCGTCGACACCCCCGGCATCCACCGCCCCCGTACCCTGCTCGGCCAGCGGCTCAACGACCTCGTCGAGCAGGTGCTCGGCGACGTCGACGTGATCGCGTTCTGCGCACCCGCGACCGAAAAGGTCGGCCCCGGAGATCGCCGGATCGCCGAGTCGCTCTCCGGCTACCCGCGGGCCAAGAAGGTCGCTCTGGTGACCAAGACCGACGCCGCGACGCGGGATCAGATCACCGAGCGCCTCATCGAGGTCGACGCCCTGCGCGAGGACTGGGCCGCGGTGATCCCGCTCTCGGCCGTGACGAACGACCAACTCGACGTGCTGAGCGATGAGTTGCTCGCCCTCATGCCGGTCGGGCCCGCTCTGTACGACGACGATGTGGTCACCGACGAGGCCCTCGACGACCGCATCGCGGAGATCATCCGCGAGGCCGCCCTCCACGGCGTGCGCGACGAGCTCCCGCACTCGATCGCCGTGACCGTCGACGACGTCGCCAAGCGCGAAGACAGCGACCTCACCGACGTGTGGGCCAACATCGTCGTCGAGCGCGACAGCCAGAAGGCGATCATCATCGGCAAGAAGGGCTCGCGCCTGGCCGACGTGGGTGCACGCGCACGCGCCGGCATCGAGCCGCTCGTCGGCGGACGCGTCTACCTCTCGCTCCACGTCCGCGTGGCCAAGGAGTGGCAGCGCGACCCGAAGCAGCTCGGCCGCCTGGGCTTCTGACCGACCCGGGCAGCACACCTCACGCCGGGGGCTACGCTCAGCGGCGACGACGCGAAACGAAAGGCGTGACCATGGCGAAGAGGTGGACGGCTCCGGCTCCCGGGCCCATCGATCAGTGGAGCTTCGACGAGGTCGAGGTCGCACCCCCCGGCTCGGGTGAGGTGACGATCCGCGTGCACGCGGCGGGCGTGAACCCGGCCGATGCGAAGCACGTCGCCTCGGCGCGTCCCGGCGCGGAGTTCCCCGTGCCGATCGGCTACGAGCTGTCGGGCGAGGTGACGGCCGTCGGTCCGGATGCCGTGGGCGGCTCGGGGGAGCTGACGATCGGCGACGAGGTCGTCGCCTTCCGCGTGCAGGGCGCCTACGCGACCGACATCACGGTTCCGGCCCGCGACGTGTTCGCCAAGCCCGCGACCCTCTCGCACGCCGAGGCGGCGAACCTGCTGCTCGCGGGCACGACCGCGGCCGAGATGATCCAGGTCACCCGCGTCACCGAGGGCGAGACGGTTCTGCTGCACGCGGCCTCGGGCGCGGTGGGCGTGAGCCTGCTCCAGCAGGCGCGCGAGCTCGGCGTCCGCGTGATCGGCACGGTGGGGCCGGATGCCGAGGCCTCGGCCGAACGCGTCCGTCGCTACGGCGGTATCCCGGTGGCCTACGGCGACGGCCTGCGCGAGCGCGTCGAAGAGGCGGCCGACGGCGCCCCGATCGCCGCCGCGTGGGATGCCGTGGGCAGCGACGAGGCCATCGACGTCTCTCTCGCCCTCGTGTCGGAACGCGACCGCATCGTCACGATCGTCGATCCCGAGCGCGCGAAAGCCGACGGGTTCCTCTGGATCGCCGGAGCGCGGCCCGAGAGCGCCCGTTTCCGCGACAT
Organism: Microbacterium sp. Leaf203; assembly: GCF_001421275.1. Classification (NCBI taxonomy): domain Bacteria; kingdom Bacillati; phylum Actinomycetota; class Actinomycetes; order Micrococcales; family Microbacteriaceae; genus Microbacterium; species Microbacterium sp. Leaf203. Next base: position 406,479 of record NZ_LMKF01000031.1, read on the forward strand.
CGCGCGTGCGCGGGTGCTCGAGCTTGCGGCATCCGGAGTCCTCGAGGTTCCCGTCGCGCGCACCTACCCCCTGGCCGAGGCCATCGCCGCTGTGCGCTTCGTCATGGACGGCCACCCCGGCGGAAAGGTCGCCCTGCTGCCGTGAGCGCGTCGCCGTTCGTCCTGCCGCCAGCGCCTGAGACCCTTGAGGTGACCAGCGAGCGGGTGCGCCTGCGCCCGTTCGAAGAGCGTGACCTCGAGGCCATGGCTGCGTACCGCGGTGACGCCGAGGTCTGCCGTTTCCTCCCGTTCGAGCCGCAGTCGCCCGACGACATCCGTGCCCGGAACGGCCATCTGATGGGCGGAACGAGTCTCGAGGGCGAGCGCGGCGGCGTGATGCTCGTGATCGAGCGCGTCGACGACGGCGCGGTGATCGGCGACCTCGTGCTCTTCCACCTCGATGCCGGAGCCGGGTCGGCCGAGGTGGGCTGGGTGGTCAGCCCCGCGGCATCCGGTCGAGGCCTCGCCACCGAAGCGGTGCGCGCGCTGATCGACACCGCATTCGACGTGTACGGACTGCGTCGGCTGACGGCGCAGATCGACGCCGACAACGTCCGCTCGGCGGCCCTCGCTGAACGGCTCGGCATGCGGCGCGAAGCGCACTTCGTCGAGAACGAGTGGTTCAAGGGCCGGTGGAGCGACTTGCTCGTCTACGCCGTGCTCGACCGCGAGTGGGCGGCCGCCCGACGGAGCGCCTCGTGAGGGACTGCTACGATCGCTCCATGCGCTTCGGTGGCCAGCTTCTTCTTAGTTGCCGCGACGAGTCCTCGATCTAAGGGCCTTCCTCGTCGCGGAGATCGTCGTCGGCCCCACCGAACGAATCTAAAGAAGCGACACATCATGAAGAACACCCAGAAGCCCACGTCCGCTCCGGTGCACAAGTACCGTCCCTTCCACGAGCAGATCCAGGTCGACCTGCCCGATCGCACGTGGCCGTCCACGCGCATCGAGGCCGCACCCCGCTGGTGCGCCGTCGACCTGCGCGACGGCAACCAGGCGTTGATCGACCCGATGAGCCCCGAGCGCAAGCGCGTCATGTTCGACCTGCTCGTGAAGATGGGCTACAAGGAGATTGAGGTCGGCTTCCCGAGCGCGAGCCAGACCGACTTCGACTTCGTCCGTCAGCTCATCGACGAGAACCTGATCCCCGACGACGTCACCATCCAGGTGCTGACCCAGGCGCGCGAGCACCTGATCGCCCGCACCTACGAGGCGATCGCCGGCGCCAAGCAGGCCATCGTGCACCTGTACAACTCCACGAGCGTGCTGCAGCGCGAGGTCGTGTTCCGCACCGACGAGCAGGGCATCGTCGACATCGCGCTCGAGGGCGCGCGCCTGTGCAAGAAGTACGAGGCGACGATTCCCCAGACCGAGGTCTACTACGAGTACTCGCCCGAGAGCTACACGGGCACCGAGCTCGAGTTCGCCCTGCGCATCTGCAACGAGGTGCTCGAGGTCTTCGAGCCGACCGCCGAGCGCAAGGTCATCCTGAATCTGCCCGCCACGGTCGAGATGGCCACGCCCAACGTCTACGCCGACTCGATCGAGTGGATGTCGCGCCACCTGAACCACCGCGAGAACGTCATCCTGTCGCTGCACCCCCACAACGACCGCGGCACCGCCGTGGCCGCCGCGGAGCTGGGCTACATGGCCGGCGCCGACCGCATCGAGGGCTGCTTGTTCGGCAACGGTGAGCGCACCGGCAACGTCGACCTGGTCGCCCTCGGCATCAACCTGCTGACGCAGGGCATCGATCCGCAGATCGACTTCAGTGACATCGACCAGGTCAAGCGCACGGTCGAGTACTGCAACCAGCTGCCCGTTCCCGAGCGCAGCCCCTGGGCCGGCGACCTCGTCTTCACCGCGTTCAGCGGGTCGCACCAGGACGCCATCAAGAAGGGCTTCGAGGCGATGGAGGCCCGCGCGACCGCCGAGGGAAAGACCGTCGACGAGATCGAGTGGGCCGTTCCCTACCTGCCGATCGACCCGAAGGATCTGGGCCGGTCGTACGAGGCGGTCATCCGCGTCAACTCGCAGTCGGGCAAGGGCGGCGTCGCGTACCTGCTGAAGGCCGACCACGCGATCGACCTGCCCCGCAAGCTCCAGATCGAGTTCTCGGGCGTCGTGCAGGCGCGGACGGATGCCGAGGGCGGCGAGGTCTCGAGCGCGCAGATCTGGGACATCTTCAACGACGAGTACCTGCCGTCGACCGTCGACGACCAGCGCTGGGGCCGCTTCGAGCTGCTGTCGACGCGCTCGTCGAGCGACATGTCGGGCGACGTACACCTCGACGTCTCGCTGCGCGACGGCGACACCACGCACCCGGCCTCGGCCGTGGGCAACGGTCCCGTCGCAGCCTTCCTCGAGATCGTGCGCGCACAGGGGTTCGATGTGACGCTGTACGACTACGTCGAGCACGCTCTCAGCTCGGGCGGCGACGCGCAGGCCGCGGCCTACGTCGAGCTGCAGGTCGACGACCAGCGCCTGTGGGGCGTGGGCATCGACGGCGACATCTCGACCGCGTCGCTCAAGGCGATCGTGTCGGGCGTGAACCGCGCGATTCGCACCCGTCAGGACTCCGGCGCCCTGGCCGGCGTCTGACCCGCGCGAAAGAGACGAAGACCGTGGCCTACGCCCACGGACACCACGAGAGCGTGCTGCGTTCCCACGCCGTGCGCACCGTCGCCGATTCGGCGGCCTATCTGGTGTCTTCGCTGTCGGCCGGCACCCGCATCCTCGATGTGGGCGCCGGCCCCGGCTCCATCACCGTCGACCTCGCCGACCGGGTCTTCCCGGGAGAGGTCGTCGGGGTGGATGCCTCGTCGGGCGTCGTCGAGGTCGCCCGCGCCGCCGCGGGGGAGCGCACGAATGTGACCTTCCGCACCGGCGACGCCTACGCCCTCGACGTGCCCGACGCCTCGTTCGACATCGTCCACGCCCACCAGGTGCTGCAGCACCTCGAGCGTCCCGTCGACGCCCTGCGGGAGTTCCGCCGCGTCGCCGGGCCCGACGGACTGGTCGCGGTGCGCGACGTCGATTACGGCGGCGTGATCTGGCATCCGCTCATCCCCGCCCTCGACGACTGGCTCGAGATCTACCACGGCGTGCACCGCGGCTCGTCGGGCGAGCCCGACGCGGGTCGGCGGCTCAAGGCGTGGGCCCGCGAGGCGGGGTTCACCCGCATCGAGGCCAGCGCGAGCGTATGGGTGTTCGACACCCCCGATAAGCGCGCGTGGTGGGGCGGCATGTGGGCCGATCGCGTTCTCGCCTCCGCGTTCGCCGGACACGCGAAGCGCCTCGGCCTGGCCGACGACGCGCAGCTGCAGCGCATCTCGGACGCGTGGCGCGAGTGGGCCGAGCACCCCGACGGGTGGATCCTGCTGCCGCACGGCGAGGTTCTCGCCCGCTGGTGATCGCGAGTGGGCGTCGATGCGAGGATGAGACCGTGATCCGCGTCGACGCCCTCTACCGCTACCCCGTGAAGGGCTTCACGCCCGAGGAACGCGACAGCCTCGTCATCCAGGACGACGGCCGTGTTCAGGGGGACCGCTCGCTCGTGTTCCGCTTCGCCGATGCCCTCGAGCCGGCGGATGCCACGTTCCCCAAGAGTCGCGGACTCGCGCTCATGACCTTCCCGACGTTGGCGCGCGTCGAGCTCGCCCTCGACGATGAGGCGCTGACGCTGCGGCTCCGGGTCGACGACATCGACGTCACCGCCGATCTCAGCGACGAGGGCCGCGCCCGACTCAGCAAAGCGGTCACCGCCTATCTGCGCACGACGAGCGATGCGAAGCTGCTCGAGGCCGACGGCATCCTGCCCCTGGGTCTTCTCGGTGACGGTCGCACCGCACGCTTCCAGGACCGCCCGCGCGGATTCATCTCGCTGCATGGCGCCGCCTCGGTCGAAGAGGTGGATGCCGCGGTGCCCGCGCCCGTCGACGATCGCCGCTTCCGCTCGAACATCGTCGTCGGCGGCACCGCGCCGTGGGCCGAACTCGAGTGGCGGGGCCGCGTGCGGATCGGCGAGGTCGAGTTCGAGGTGCAGAAGCCGATCGAGCGCTGCGCCGCGATCACCGCGAACCCCGACACGGGGGTGCGCGACGCCCGGCTGCTGCGCGTGCTGACCACGGAGTTCGGTCAGTCCGAGCCGACGCTGGGCATCCTGCTGCTGCCGGTCGCCGACGGCGGCACGATCCGCGTCGGCGACGAGGTCACGCCCCTCGCCTGACGGCGCATCCCCGCGTGAGGGGTCGGAAACTGTCGCTTCCGCCTGTTCCAGGCGACACAAGATGACCCCCCGCGCGCGCAGGCCCCGCCGCATCGCGTGAGGGGTCGAAAACTGTCGCTTCCGCCCGGGCCAGGCGACACGAGATGACCCCTCACGCGCGCGGCGCCTGGCTCACTCCGACTCGTCGACCCGGATGATCGGAATGCCGGTGGTCTCGACCGCGACCTTGCGGCGGTAGATCTTGCGCTGCTCGGGTAGCGAGAGGTCGAAGATCACGGCGAGAACGCGGATGATCGTCGTCACGATCACGCCGATCACCGCCGCGACCGGAAGCGGCACCCCGAACGCCGCGGTGGTCGCCAACACGACGCACCCGCCACCGGCGGCGACCGCGTACAGCGAACCGACGTGCATGATCGCGACCGGCAGCCCCATCAGCACGTCGCGCAGCACGCTGCCCCCGGCCGCGGCGAGCACGCCGACGAACACCGCGGGAACCGCCGGCATGCCGAGGGCGAGCGCCTTCGACGTGCCGAAGGCGCCGAACAGGCCGATCACCACGGCGTCGAGCATGACGATCGCGCGGTTCAGCCGCTGGAAGATCCCCGACAGCAGCATGCCGACGATCGAGGCGAGCGTCGCGGTGATCAGGTACCAGTTGCTCTGCAGCGTCGCGGGGGTGAGCCCCAGCAGCAGATCGCGGATGAGACCACCGCCCATGCCGAGCAGGATGCCGATGATCGCCACCCCGAGCAGATCGAGGCGCCGCTGCCCCTGGAAGCCAGACGCGAACAGCGCGCCCTGCACACCACCCAGGGCGACGGCGGTGAGATCCGCCCACAGGGGGATGACGAAGACCGAGGCGTTCACGGCATCCATTCTCCGGGAAGGGGTTCGAGCACGGGGGGAGGCGCGGCATAGTCTCGGCGAATGGACCCCGCGTGCCTCCGCTCGGATGCGGCGACCCTTCTCACGGCGCTGACACCAGGGAAGAAGCGCCGATCGACGATTCGCGGCATCCTCTCGACGTGGGACATGGTCCAGGTGGGCATGCCGAGCCGGGAAACCCTCGAGGCCACCGCGGGAGCGCTCAGCGCGGCGAAACTGATAACCATCGATGACGACTGGCGGCTCAGTCTCACCGCCGAGGGTGCCCGGATACGGGCGATCCCCTCCGGATGGGCGGGGATGCGCACATTGCCTTCGGTGATCGAGAAGCACCTCCCGCCCCTCGCCACCGACCCGCGCGTGACGCTGCCCGCCGAGCTGTACGACAGCGCTCGCGCCGATCACCTGCGACCGAGGCGCGGAACGCCTCGCGGGCTGCGATGGTTCCTCGAATGGGGTCAGCCCAGCTGGCGGCGCAATCGCGACCGCTGAGCAGCGCGCGTTAGCACCGCGCGCGAGCCCACGTCCAGCGGCGACGCGCGTGACGAGGATGCGGTTGTATCGGTGAGAGGGCTGATCCGATGCGCCTGGAGTGTCGAGGCGGTCAGCAACCGCGGAAAAGGAACGCACATGCACGGGGGGGGG
>NZ_LMKF01000031.1:412303-741591 GCF_001421275.1 Microbacterium sp. Leaf203
TCACCGCGATCATCAGGCGGTCGCCTTCGCGCGCGACCGCGCGCGCCACCCGAGAGGGCGTGCTCTTCGTGGTCTCGACGCGGATGTGGCAGCGCGTGCTCATCCGCACCGTCGGCATCGCCGTCCTCCCGTTGGCGGTCATGCTCCTATTGGCGGCCGCCTTCGTGCGCGACCCTGAGATCGGAATGGTCATCGCGGGGGCGGCGATGCTCGTCGGGGGCATCCTGTTCATCCTCCTCGCCCGGGGCATGAAGCGGATGCGTCTCGAGGTCACCCCCGACTCCGTGTGGTCGTTCGGTCTGGTGCGCGGACCGAACGCGGTGCCGCTGGCCGAGATCACCCGGTTGGAGCCAAACCCCGGCGACCGGTTCGGCGGCATCCTCGCGAAGACGGAGGGCACGACCCGATTCGGTGCGACCCGACTCATGCTGGGCTACCCCCAGCTGATCGACTTCTTGCAGCACACCCGCCCCGACCTGCCGATTCCCGACGGGTCGTGGCCCCTTCAGCAGAGAGCGGCGACCGCCCGCTGAGCCTGGCGGCGCGCCAGGGCGACGCGCAGCCGCTTCCCGGGGGAGCGGGCGGATAATGGACTGTGCCCACCTACCGCGACGAGGTCGTGGTCCTGCGTACCCACAAGCTCGGGGAGGCGGACCGCATCCTCACCCTGCTCAGCCGCCGCAACGGCAAGATCCGCGCGGTCGCAAAGGGCGTGCGCCGCACCTCGTCGAAGTTCGGTTCGCGCCTCGAGCCGTTCATGGTCGCCGACGTGCAGCTGTTCAAGGGGCGCAACCTCGATATCGTGCAGCAGGCCGAGTCGCTCGGGTCGTACGGGGCCGAGATCGTGGCGGACTACGACGTCTACACCACGGCCAGCGCCATGGTCGAGACCGCCGATCGCCTCAACGAGGCCGAGGCGACGCCCCAGCAATACCTGCTGCTGGTCGGTGGACTGCGATCCCTCGCCCGCGGTGAGCATTCCGAGCGCAGCGTGCTCGACTCGTACCTGCTGCGCGCGATGGCGCTGTCGGGGTGGGCGCCCGGTCTGACCGAGTGCGCACGCTGCGGCACCATCGGCGACCACGATTACTTCCTCCCGCAGCTCGGCGGGGTCGTCTGCTCGACCTGCGCCCCCGCGGGCTCGCCGCGCGTCGCACGCGACACGGTCGACATGCTCCGCGCCCTGATGGCCGGGGAGTGGGAGACGATCGACGCCGCCCCCGGTCGCACGATCGCGGCGGCCTCGGGCCTCGTGGCCGCGTACGCGCAGTTCCACCTGGAGCGCGGCATCCGCTCCCTCTCGCACCTGGAGTCGCATCGATGACACCCAAGCCGTTCACGCACCGCGACGCCGTGCCGTACCGCCCCCTCGACTGGACGGGCGAGTACCCGCCGGCCTTCCCGAAGGGCGCGGTTCCCGAGCACGTCGCGATCGTGATGGACGGCAACGGCCGGTGGGCCAACCGGCAAGGCCTGACCCGCGTGGAGGGCCATCGCGCGGGTGAGGGGGCCCTGCTCGACGTCGTGGCGGGTGCCATTCAGGCGGGCGTGAAGCACCTGTCGGTCTACGCCTTCTCGACCGAGAACTGGTCGCGCTCACCCGACGAGGTGCGCTTCCTCATGGGATTCAACCGCGAGGTGCTGCACCGCCGCCGCGATCAGCTCAACGAGTGGGGTGTGCGCATCCGCTGGTCGGGTCGCAAGCCGCGCCTGTGGGGCTCGGTCATCAAAGAGCTGCAGCACGCCGAACGTCTCACCGAGGGCAACTCCACCCTGACCCTGACGATGTGCGTCAACTACGGCGGTCGCGTCGAGATCGTGGATGCCGTGCGCCGCATCGGCGACGACATCGCGTCCGGCAAGCTCAAGCCCTCGGCCGTGACCGAGAAGCTCATCCGCAAGAACCTGTACCAGCCCGACATGCCCGACGTCGACCTGTTCGTGCGCTCGAGCGGCGAGCAGCGCACCTCGAACTTCCTGCTCTGGGAGTCGGCATACGCCGAGATGGTGTTCCTCGACACCCTGTGGCCCGACTTCCGTCGCACGCACCTGTGGGAGGCCATCGGGCACTACCAGTCGCGCGATCGCCGGTTCGGCGGGGCTGTGGACAAGCCGACGACGTGATCGATGCCGTTGACGGAATAGATCGGCGAATCGAAAGGTTGCACGCGATATGACGGATGCCATCAAGATCGACGTGTGGAGTGACATCGCTTGCCCCTGGTGCTACATCGGCAAGCGAAACCTCGAGAACGGCCTGGCCGCCACGGCCGCTGACGACGACGCCCCGGTCGTCGAGATCGAGTACCACTCGTTCGAGCTCTCGCCCGACACCCCCGAGGACTTCGACGGGGGAGAGGTCGATTACCTCTCGCAGCACAAGGGCATCTCGCCCGAGTCCGCTCGCGAGATGCTCGACCGCGTGACCGGCGTCGCCGCCGATGCCGGCCTTGCATACCGCTTCGACATCCTCAAGCACACCAACACTGTGAAGGCGCACGAACTGCTGCACTTCGCGAAGGAGAACGGCAAGCAGCTCGAGCTCGCCGAGGTGCTCATGTCGGCGTACTTCCTCGAGGGAAAGCACGTCGGTCGCGACGACGACCTCGTCGCCCTCGCGGTCGAGGTCGGTCTCGACGAGGCGGAGGCCCGCGAGGCCCTCGCCTCGCAGCGCTTCCGCGCGGCCGTCCGCGCCGACCAGGAGCAGGCCCGCCAGTTCGGCATCACCGGCGTGCCCTTCTTCGTCATCGACGGCAAGTACGGCGTCAGTGGCGCGCAGCCGGTCGAGGCCTTCAGCCAGATCGCCCGCCAGGTGTGGGGCGAGCGTCGCGAGGCCACGGAGACCGCCGACGCGTGAGGCTCCTCCACAGCGGTGCCCGTTTCCGATTCGCCGGGAGCGGGCACCGCTGTCGTTATCCGTCTGGGAGAATGGTGAAGTGAATACGGCAATGGCTCCGACGCGGTCCCTCCGCATCGGCAACATCGAACTCGACGCTCCCGTCGTGCTCGCCCCGATGGCCGGCATCACGAACACGGCGTTCCGCCGCCTGTGTCGCGAGTACGGTGCCGGGCTCTACGTGAGCGAGATGATCACGACCCGCGCGCTGGTCGAGCGCAACGAGACGACGATGCGACTCATCCAGCATCACGAGTCCGAGACCCCGCGTTCGATTCAGCTCTACGGCGTCGACCCGTCCACCGTCGAGGCCGCGGTGCAGATGATCGTCGCCGAAGACCACGCCGACCACATCGACCTCAACTTCGGCTGCCCCGTGCCCAAGGTCACGCGACGCGGCGGGGGAGCGGCCCTACCGTGGAAGACCTCGCTGTTCCGCGAGATCGTCGAACGCGCCGTCAAGGCCGCGGGCGACAAGCCGCTGACCATCAAGATGCGCAAGGGCATCGACGCCGACCACCTCACCTACCTCGAGGCCGGGCGCATCGCCGAGGGCGCGGGCGTCGCCTCGATCGCGCTGCACGCCCGCACGGCATCCGAGTTCTACTCGGGTCAGGCCGACTGGGCGGCGATCACCACGCTCAAAGAGACGGTCACGAGCGTTCCGGTGCTCGGCAACGGCGACATCTGGTCGGCCGATGACGCCGTGCGCATGATGGACGAGACCGGCTGCGACGGCGTCGTCGTCGGCCGCGGCTGCCTCGGCCGCCCGTGGCTGTTCGGCGACCTGGCGCGCGCGCTGGGGGGACCGGGTGCCGCCCACGGCGAGCCCGTCGACGCCACGCTCGGTTTCGTCGCGAAAGCCTTCCGTCGTCACGCCGAACTGCTCGTGGAGTTCTTCGAAGACGAGGGGCGCGGATGCCGTGACATTCGCAAGCACGTCGCCTGGTACTTCAAGGGCTACCCCGTCGGAGGCGAGCTGCGCGCGAGCCTCGCGACCGCGTCGACCCTCGACGAGATCGACGAGCTGCTGGCCACGATGGAACTCGACGCCCCGTACCCGGGTGCAGCGGCCGAGGGGCAGCGCGGTCGTGCGGGCACGCCGAAGCGCCCGGCCCTTCCCGACGGCTGGCTCGACTCCCGCGAGATCGGCCACGATGCCGGTCGCGCGCTCGCCGACGCGGAGTTGCACCACAGTGGCGGTTGAGGCGTCGCCGGCGGTCGCTCGACCGCTCGGCTACGACGACGTCGACGCGGCGCGCTTCCACGTCGAGAACCACCGCTCCCAGCGCGACGACTTCGCGCGCGATCGCGCCCGCGTGCTGCACTCCGCGGCGCTGCGCCGCCTCGCCGCGAAGACTCAGGTGCTCAGTCCCGCGAGCCCCGCCGACTTCGCCCGCAACCGCCTCACGCACTCGCTCGAGGTCGCGCAGGTGGGACGTGAGCTCGCGACGGCCCTGCAGCTGTCGCCCGACGTCGTCGACACCGCGTGCTTGAGCCACGACCTCGGACACCCGCCCTTCGGCCACAACGGCGAGCGTGCGCTCAACGAGTGGGCCGAAGACATCGGCGGATTCGAGGGCAACGCGCAGACCCTGCGCATCCTCACGCGCCTCGAACCGAAGTCGTTCGGCGCCGACGGCGAGCCGTACGGCCTCAACCTCACCCGCGCGAGCCTCGACGCCACGTGCAAGTACCCGTGGACGGTCGACGAGCCGGTGCCCGACCCGGGCGGCCGCTTGAAGTTCGGCGTCTACCCCGACGACGAGGCGGTGTTCCACTGGATGCGCGGCGGAGCCCCCGCCCGTCAGCGCTGCATTGAGGCCGAGGTCATGGACCTCTCGGACGACATCGCCTACTCGGTGCACGACTTCGAAGACGCGATGGTCAACCGTTACGTCGACCCGGCCCGCCTCGCCTCGCGCGTCGGTCGCGAGGGCCTGCTCGACGCGATCCAGCGCTGGGTGGGCTACGACTTCGTGCGCGACGACCTCGCCGCGGGCCTCGAGCGCCTCATGGCCATGCCCGAATGGATCACCACGTTCGACGGCACGCGCCCCGCGCTCGCGCGGCTGAAGAACCTCACGTCCGACTTGATCGGCCGCTTCGCACGCGCCGCCACCGCCGCCACGCGCGAGGCGTACCCCGCCGACGAGCTGACCCGCTACCGCGCCCACGTCATCGTGCCCGCCGAGGTCGAGGTCGAGATGGCGGTGCTCAAGGGCATCATCGGCGCCACCGTCGTGTCGATCGACGGCCGCAAGGTGCTGTACCGCGAGCAGCGCCACGTTCTCAAGCGCTTGGCATCCGCCCTCTGGGAGAACCCCGGCGCCCTCGACGCCCTGCACGCCCCCGACTTCGCCGCGGCCACCGACGACGCCGCGCGCCGCCGCGTCGTGGTCGACCAGGTCGCGAGCCTGACCGATCAGCTCGCGATCGCGTGGCACGGCCGGCTCGTGGGAGAAGTGGATGCCGCCGAGCTCGGCGTCTGGGCTCCCGGCGCCCGCGCCGCCCGGGGAGCGGATGCCTGATGCCCCGCATCCGCCAGTCCGACGTCGACGAGGTCAAGGCGCGGGTCAACATCGCCGATGTCGTCGGTGAGCGCGTCGCGCTGAAGTCGGCGGGCGTCGGGTCGATGAAGGGCCTGTGCCCCTTCCACGACGAGCGGAGCCCGAGCTTCCACGTGCGGCCGCAGGTCGGGTACTACCACTGCTTCGGCTGCGGCGAATCGGGCGACGTGTACTCGTTCCTCCGCGCGATGGACCACGTCTCGTTCACCGAGGCCGTCGAACGCATGGCCGCGCGCGTCGGATTCACGCTGCACTACGAAGACGGCGGGCCCGCGCCCGAAACGACCGGCCGCTCGCGCCTGTACGCCGCGAACGCGGCGGCGGCGGAGTACTTCCGCGCACAGCTCATGACGCCCGAGGCCGACACCGGCCGCCGCTTCCTCGGCGATCGCGGGTTCGACGCGGGCGCGGCCGCTCACTTCGGCGTTGGCTACGCCCCGAAGGGCTGGTCGCACCTCATGGACCACCTGCTCGCGCAGAAGTTCACCCGCGACGAACTGCTGCAGGCGGGGCTGGTCTCGCAGGGGCAGCGCGGCGTCTACGACCGCTTCCGCGGGCGGCTCGTCTGGCCCATCCGCGACGTCACCGGGCAGGTCATCGGCTTCGGCGCGCGCAAGCTCTATGACGACGACCAGGGCCCCAAGTACCTCAACACCCCCGAGACGCCGATCTACAAGAAGGCGCAGGTACTGTACGGCCTCGATCTCGCCAAGCGCGACATCTCGCGGTCGCACCGGGTCGTCGTGGTCGAGGGCTACACCGACGTCATGGCCTGCCATCTCGCGGGTATCACCACCGCGATCGCGTCGTGCGGTACCGCCTTCGGCAGCGACCACATCACGGTGCTGCGGCGAGTGATGGGCGATGACAGCTCGTCGGGCGAGGTCGTCTTCACCTTCGATCCGGATGCCGCGGGGCAGAAAGCGGCGCTGCGCGCCTTCGCCGATGAGAAGCGCTTCGCGGCGCAGACGTACGTCGCCGTCGCCCCCGAGGGCCTCGATCCGTGCGACCTGCGCCTGCAGCGCGGCGACGGAGCCGTGCGCGCGTTGATGGAGAACAAGGCGCCCATGTTCGAGTTCGTCATCGATCAGCGCCTCAAGGACTTCGACCTCTCCAGCGTCGAGGGTCGGGCCGGCGCCCTGCGCGCGGCGGCGCCCATCGTGGCCGACATCCGCGACCCCGCGCTCCGCCCGGGATACGTCCGCGTGCTCGCACGCCGCCTCGGTCTCGACATGCCCGAGGTGCAGTCGGCCGTCGAGCGCGCGGCCCGCGGCGCCGACCGCGCCGAGAAGCGCGAGACGCGGAGAGACAGCGAGCCCGCACCGATCGCGATCTCGGTCACGATGGCATCGCTCCCGAACAATCGCGATGTCGCCCTCGAACGCGGCGCGATGATGGCCTTCCTCCAGTACGGCCACCGCATCGAGCCGGACGTGTTCCTGCGGGCGCTGCAGACGCCATTCAGCCATCCCGCGCTCGAGGCCGTTCGCAGTGCCCTGGCATCCACCGACCTGTCCCAACCCGGCTGGGCCGTCGCCGCGGTCGAGGCCGTCCGCGAGCCCTTCCGGTCGCTCGCGGCGGAGTTGCTGACCGCCGAGTTCCCGGCGCGCACCGAAGAGGGAGCTGTCGCCTCGGCGAACGACCTCGCGCGGGGCCTGCTCGTGCGCGAGCTCGAGCGCGAGAAGAACGAATTGCTCCGCGGCATCCAGCGGGTTCCCGCCGATTCCGTCGAGGGCAAGAGACTGCGCTTCCGCCTGCGCGAGCTGGACGCCGATCGTCAGCGACTCGTCGCGACCTGACGGCTTGCTGCCGCGCGCCGCTGGCATCGCTCGTGCTCGTCGGGGAGGATGAGGGAATGCCCCGGACCCTCGACACCGACGTCGCCCTTCGCGCCGACGACCTGTCTCTGGCGCGCAGCGGCGTGCGCGTGATCGACGGGATCACCTTCACCCTGCCCGCCGCGCGCACGATGATCGTGCAGGGAGCGACGGGATCGGGCAAGACCTCGCTCGTCTCGCTCCTCGCGGGCCACCCCGACGACGGACTGACGGTGGTCGGGGGAGACGCGCGCGTGCACGGCATCTCGGCCCGCAGACCCGGCCGCGCCCGCCGCGAGTGGGTCTTCCACACCGGCTACCTGCCGCAGGGAGCCGGAGCCGCGCTTCCCTCGCGCTTGACCGTGCAGGACGTGATCGCCGAGCCCATCACGAGCCGCGACCGCAAGGTCAACTCGCGGGCTCTCGCGGTGCGCGTGGCCACGCTGCTGGACGAGATGGAACTGCCGCTCGGCACCGCGCCGAAGTACCCCTACGAGCTCAGCGCCGGCATGCGTCAGCGCGTCGCTCTCGCTCGCGCCCTCGTGCTCGAGCCGCGTCTGTTCGTCGCCGACGACCTGTACGCCAACCTCGACCTCGAGGTGCGCGCCGCGGCTCGCGCGTCGATCACGCGGCGTCGCGACGATCGCGGCATGGCATCGCTCATCGTGACGAACGACGCAGAAGCGCCGAAAGACCTGGATGCCGATGTCCTCGTGCTGCACGCCGGTCACGCCGTCGGACTCGGTCATGGCGACCAGGCCGTGCAGTGGACACCCGACGGCACGCCCGAGAGGCGGATTTCGGCCGGTTGATTTTTCCGCCGCCCCCGCGTGCTGTTAGTATCGTGGGGTTGCCCGCCGCAAGGTGAGCATGATCCTCGGTAGCTCAATTGGCAGAGCAATCGGCTGTTAACCGATAGGTTCTTGGTTCGAGTCCAAGCCGGGGAGCCAACGCAAGGCCCGACGCATCAGCGTCGGGCCTTCGCCGTTGCACGAGGCCTTTCGAAACGGCAATGAGCTCTGGAGTGCCCGGAGGTCACCGCCGAGCGCGGCTCGCCACGAGAGTCGCATCACGGCGTGAGCGGAAGGTGCGCTCTCGACCGGACCCGCGGATCCGCTAGTTCGCCGGGACGTCTGCGATCTGCCCTGCGCCCGGCCCCTTGCCGTTGTTCGCGCCGTTCCCCTTGCCGTTGCCGTTCCCCCTGCCGTTCCCGTTGCCCGGCGAGCCCGCACCCGGCGCCGTGCCGGTGCTCGCTCCGGGGGAGGGGGAGGTGCTCGGCGTCGGGACCGCGCTGTCGCCGCCCGGTTCAGGGGTGTCGGGCGCCGGCTCGACGACGGCGGAGCCACCGGAGCCGGGCGAGCCCTGACCGGGCTGCGAGACCCCGCCACCCGGCGCCTCGATGACGGGCGGGGCGGGGGAGGGCTGCGTGGGCTGCGAGGTACCGGGGTCTTTCGCCGGCGGCGGGGTCTCGGCATCCGTGTTCGACACCGGCTCGACGGACGAGGGGACGTCCTCGGCCACGACGGGGCCCGGCGTCGACGAGGGAGCCGGGGTCGAGACGCGGTCCGTGGTCATGTCGGACCCGGCGCCGAGCGAGAAGGCCATGACGTGCCCGCCGATGACGAAGGCAGCGCCGGCGGCGGCTCCGGCCCACAGCACGCGGCGTCGCCGCGAACGCGGGTCGCGCGCCGATGTCGAGGGGACACTGCCGGCTCCCACCGACGCGGCGGCCGACACCGGTGCGGTCGTCTCAGCACGGGAGCGCGGGAGAGTCCTCGACACCGCAGCCGCGCCCACCGGCGCCACGGGCTCGGCGCGCGCGGCAGGCGGAGTGACGGGGGCGGTCATCAACGCGGTCGGCATCGCCCATGAGGCCGCCGGCGCAGCCGCCGGGGTCGCACCCGTCTCGAGGGCCAGGGCCTCGGCGCGCTCGACGACGTTCGCCGCTGTGGGCCGTTCGTCGGGATCGAAAGCGGTCATGGACGTCAGCAGGGACTGCCACTCGAAGCCGTACGATCCCGGGATCTCGGGCTGACGAGCGAGGCGAGCCAACAGCGTCTCCTGTAGCGTTCCTCCGCCGAAGGGGTGCAGGCGCGTGAGCGCCTCGATGGCGAGGAGCCCGAGTGCGTAGACGTCCGACGCGGCACGGGGCGCCTCCCCGCGCACCTGCTCCGGGGCGAGATAGGCGGCCGTCCCGATGACGGTTCCGGGCGTGGTCAGGCGTGTCGCCCCGATCAGACGGGCGACGCCGAAGTCCGCGAGCACGGCCTCGTGCGAACGCACCCCGCCTCGCACGGGCCGCAGGAGCACGTTGGACGGCTTCACGTCCCGGTGCACGATCCCCGCGTCGTGGACCACGGTGAGCGCCCCCGCCAGGTCGGCGACGATCCCCGCGACCTCGGCGGGTGCGAGAGGGCCCTGCTCGATGCGCCGCTGCAGCGACGGGCCGTCGACGAGCTCCATCACGAGGTACACCTGGTCGTCGCCAGTGAGTCGAGCGTCGTACAGGGTGACGAGCGAGGGGTGCGCGAGGGCCGCGAGGGCGCGCGCCTCCGACATCCGGCGGAAGGGTTCGGGTTCGTCTGCGGCGTCGGCGTAGAAGATCTTGATGGCCACGTCGCGCGCGAGCACCTCGTCACGCGCGCGGAAGACGCGCCCCATCCCGCCGGCGCCGATCCGCTCGCGCAGGATGTAACGGCCGCCGAGGATGTCGCCCGCGTGGGGCATCGCGTGGTCGGACGAGAGGCTCATCGATTCCTTCGAGCAGGACCGCCTGACGGCGAGAGGGAGGGATGCCGGGACGCATGCGTCGAGTCGGACACTATGCCCGCGCGGCCCCTCGCAACCGGGGGTGGCGGGGTTCCACTCCGACGCGCATAATGGTGGCTCGGTTCGGGGGCAGGCTCTGCGTTCCCCGTCCCGTGCGAGTGCGCGAGGGGGCTGTGCCTCGGCACCGTGGGAGCGGTTCCACTAGGCTCTTTCCGGCCGCCGACGCCGGCCCGAGAGGATCCGACGTGCCCGCCCCCGCCTCTCGTGTGCGTCGCGACCTGCAGGGGCTCCGCGCCATCGCCGTCGTCGCTGTCGTCGCCACGCACCTGACGGCGTGGCCCCGTGGTGGTTTCGTGGGCGTCGACGTGTTCTTCGTCCTCTCGGGGTTCCTCGTCACGGGAATCCTCCTCTCCGACCTGGACCGCGAGGGCACGGTTCGACTCGGAGCCTTCTTCGCGCGACGGGTGAAGCGGCTGCTCCCCGCCGCGCTGGTCGTCCTCACGGCCGTTGTCGGCGCCGCCTTCTTGGTCTTCTCGCCCGTGCGGGCCGAAAGCACCCTGACCGATGCCCTGTCTGCGGCGGGCCTCGTCTCCAACTGGCACTTCGGCCTCGGGGGCCGCGACTACTTCGCCTCAACGGATGTCTCGCCCCTCCAGCATTTCTGGTCGCTGTCGGTCGAAGAGCAGTTCTCTGTGGCCTGGCCCTTGCTCGTCCTCCTCGCCGTCGCCGCTCTTCCGGCCGCCGCGCGCCGCGCACGAGGGGGACGCGTGGCGGTGGGACTCCTCGCCGGGGTGGTGGTCGTGGCATCCGGGATCGTCGCCGTCGTCCAGACGCCGGCCGATCCGAGCCTGGCGTACTTCTCCACGCTGACCCGGGCGGGTGAACTCGCCACGGGTGCCGTGATCGCTTCGGCCGCTCCCGTGCTTGCGCGCATCCCGGCGGCGGCCCGCGGCCTGCTCGCCTGGGCCGGGGTGGCCGTGATCCTCGCGGCGTTCTTCGTGATCGACCCGGCGGACCCCTTCCCTGCGCCCGCCGCCGCGCTCCCGGTGATCGGTGCGGCGCTCGTGATCGGCGGGGGGATCGGCGGCGATCCCCGTCACCGGCACCTCTTCGTGCTCACGAACCCCCTCGCCGTCACCCTCGGCGACCTCTCGTACTCGCTCTACCTCTGGCATCTGCCGGTGATCGTCTTCGCGGGCGTCCTGCTCGCGCCCGGGCCCGCCGCGACGGCGATCACGATCCTGGCCATGCTCGTCCTGACGGTCGCGACGTACCTCGGCGTCGAGCAGCCGTTCCACCGTTCGCCGTGGGCCGCGCCGCGCGTCGCGGAGCCGACGTCTCCGGCCCCGGCGGCCCCCGAAGCGATCCCGGCGTCGCGCCGCCCGAGCGCGCTCGCCTCGCGACCCGCCGGGTACGTTCCCGGTCAGCGGTACTACCCCGGATCCCGCGCCGCCGCGGCCCCGGTCGAACCCGCCCCCGCAACGGTCGTCGCCCCCGCGCCGCTCCCGACGCCGGAAGAAGAGCGGATGCCGGCACCCGCGGCATCCCTCCCCACTGACGCCGCACCCGCGTGGGCCGCCTGGCGCGCGCGCTTCGCCCCGCGCGTGGCGATGGCCGGCGCCACCCTCGCAATCGGCTCCGGCGCCACCGCCCTCGCCGTGATGTTGGCGTACGGAGCCCCGACACTCCCGGGACTGCCGGTGGCAGCCCCCGCCACGGTCGACGTCGCCGCCCAGGCCGGAGACGCCCTCAGCGCGCTGCAGGCGGAACTCGCCGCCGCGACCACCGCCACCTCGTGGCCCGACCTGCACCCCTCGCTCGACGAGGTGCAGCGCGCTTCATCATCGGCGAACCGCGCGCACGACTGCTTCACCCCGGGGGTCGCTCTCGACGCCGGCCGGTGCACGTGGGGCTCCGCCGACGCCCCGCGACACCTCTACCTCGTGGGCGACTCGAGCGCGATGGCGTACGCGCCCGCGTTCGCGAAGCTCGCCGACGACAGCGGGGGAGCGTGGCGCGTCACGACGGTCGGAATGTACGGATGCCGTTTCACCGATGTGCTCGTCGAGAGCCGCGATCCGTCGGTCATGGCCGGCTGCGCCCAGCGCAAGGCCGACGTCGCGGCGATGATCGCCGCCTCGCCCGCCGACCTGCTCGTGGTGTCCAACGCGTTCACGCTGGGGCGTGCGGTCGATGGACGCGATCTGAGTGTCGGTGATCTGGCATCCGCCATCGCCTCCGAGGTCACGGGATGGGCGCCCGCGGGCCACACCGTCTACCTCGCGCCTCCGCCCCACGGCGTCGACCTCGGCCGCTGCGTCTCTCCGCTCACCGGCCCGTCGGCGTGCCTTGCCGGCGTGGACGATGTGTGGACGCAGATGGAGGCCGCGACCGAGGCCCATGCCGCGACCACGGGTGACGCGGCGATCAGCTCGCTTGCCTTCAGCTGCTGGCAGGGCATCTGCCCCGCGTTCGCGGGCGACACCCCCGTGCGGTACGACGACACCCACCTGACCCCGGCGTTCGCGGAACGATTGACGCCGATTCTGCGGGGCGAGCTCGCGGCGCGCGGACTGTACTGACGGGAGCGGCCCCGGTCCCGCGCGTAACTGCGAGGCTGGGGGAGTGATCTCGCCTCCCGACGCCCCGACCGCCGACCTCGACGCATTGCGGTCACGCCTGCTTCCGGAGCGCGGGGGCCAGGTCGACGACAGCATCCCGCAGCTGGCCGACGCCGACCCCGACTTCTGCGCCCTGGCCCTCGTCCTGCCCGACGGCTCGGTGCGATCGAGTCGACAGGCGGACGTGTCGTTCAGCGTGCAGTCCGCGGTCAAGCCGTTCCTGTTCGCGCTGGCGCTGCTCGACACCGACGGCGCGGCGCTGGATCGCGTGGGCATCGAACCCACCGGCGAGTCGTTCGACGCCCTCAAACTCGAAAGCGGCACCGGCCGGCCGCCGAACCCCATGGTCAACGCCGGGGCGCTGCTCACGGCCTCGCTGGTCGAGGGTGCCGATGCCGAGGCGCGCATGGTCCGCATCGCGCGCGGGCTCGCCGCCTTCGCCGGACGCGAGCTCGACGTCGATGAGGACGTGGCGCACAACGAACATCTCCTCGGCGATCGCAACCACGCCCTCGCCCACCTCATGCGCGCGGAGGGCACCCTCGAACCGACGGCCGACGACGCCGTCGCGGTGTACGCCCGCGCCTGCGCGACCCTGGTGGATGCCGAGACCCTTGCCGTCATGGGCGCCACTCTCGCGCTCGGCGGAGTCAATCCCCGAACGGGGGAGCGCGCCGTGCCTGAGCGCGTCGCGCGCGACGTCATCTCGGTCATGGCGACCTGCGGCGTCTACGACGGATCAGGACGGTGGATGCGAGCGGTCGGCATCCCCGCCAAGTCGAGCGTCTCGGGTGCGATCGTGCTCTCGGTTCCGGGGCGTCTCGGCGGCGCCGTCGTGAGCCCGCCGCTCGACGAGCAGGGCACGAGTGTGCGGGGGCGTCTCGCGAGCGAAGCCCTCAGCGACGACCTCGCGCTGCACTCCTTCGGGGCGGGCTGACGACACCCGCCGAGGGATGTGTCGAGCGCGACCCCCACACGCCTAGGCTGACGCTATGGGGGCACGGGGGATCTATGTCGCGACGACCATCCGCGCGACGCTCGACCAGGTGTGGACGGCGACGCAGGACCCCTCGCAGCACGTGCGGTGGGACATGCGCTTCTCGCGCATCACACCCACCACGAGCGACGCGGACGGCGCCGCGCGCTTCGTTTACGAGAGACGCACACCCGTCCACACCGTCCGCGGCGACGGCATCAGCATCGGCGAGAGCTCCCGCCCCGACGGCAGCCGTACCTCCGCTCTGCGTTTCAGCACGGCCGACTGCCTGTCGCCCTTGCGCGACGGTCGCGGCTACTGGCGGTACGAGCCGGTGGACGGCGGCATCCGGTTCTCCACGGGCTATGACTACGCGGCGGGGTGGGGCCCGCTCGACGTGATCGTCCGGCCCCTCGTGGGCTGGGCCACCGCGTGGAGCTTCGACCGCCTGCGCCTCTGGCTCGAAACGGGTGTCGAACCGGAGCACTGGTCGCTCGTGCATGCCGTCGCCTTCTGGCGGAGAGATCGCCCCCGCGCATCGCGCTGCGAGAGGATCCCCCCGCACCGACGGCGTGCGCTCGACGACGCACCCGCCACGCTCGCCGCACTGCCTGCGCCGGGAGGCCAACGATGACCTCGATCTTCGCGCGGGCCATGGGTTCGGACTTCGACCGCCTTCACCCGATGATGCAGCGGCGCTTCGGCGTCGGCCTCGATGAGGGTCAGGCGTGCGTCGGCCACGGTGTCATGAGCGAGATCCGGCGCGGACCCTGGTGGACGGTCCCGTTCCTCCAGTTCGGAAAACTGCGGAACATCCTCGTCCCGGCGGTCGGCGAGAACGTGCCCTTCACCATCTGGAACAGCCCGTACCTCGACCCCTTCGGTCGTGAGACCGTGACCTTCGTCCGCGAGTACGAGGTGGGCGGGCGCTCCGCGCGGTTCGACGCGACGATGATCCTGCACGACGGACGGGTCATCGACTACCTCGGCACGCATCAGCATCTCGCCGTCGACCTCGACCTGAAAGTGGACGACGACGGCGGACTGCTCCTGCGATCGGGGGAGCAGCGCTTCTACGCGGGGCCGGTCGGCTTCCGGTTCCCGATGCTCTTCAGCGGCCGCGCCACCCTCCGCGAACGTTTCGACGACACCGACGGCCGGTTCCACGTCGACATGCAGGTCGACAACGATCGCTTCGGTTTTCTCTTCGGCTACCGCGGCAGTTTCACCTGCGAATGGATGCCGGCCTCCGGCGCCCCGCCCCACGTTTTCCCGCGGCGCCACGAATCCCGCGTCTGACATCGCCCGCACGCGGGTGTGAGAACATCGGCGCAGTGTCGCCGGATCGACATCTCCGAAGGAGTCCCCTCATGCAGCCAGTCGTGCGTCGTCGCGCGTCGCGCACCGTCACCGTCGGCGTCGTCGCCGCCCTCGCCGCCACCCTCACCGGGTGCGGGCAGGGGACGAACGTCTCGGACGACTACGCCCAGATCTGCCGGGACAATGCCACCGAGAAGCGACTTCCCGACGACGATTGCAACAACCACGGCGGCAGTGCGCACTGGTACTACCTGCCGCTCGGCTCCAGCAGCCGGACGGTTCCCGCGGTGGGGCAGCCGGCCACCGGTGGTTCCGACAGCCTTCCTTCGGGCAAGACCGCTGCCCGCGGCATCTCGAGCGACGGAGACAGCGTCTCGCGCGGCGGCTTCGGCGGCTCGGGCTCCGACGGAAGCCACGGCAGCTGATGCGGCGCATCGAGCTCGACCCGCGTCCCGACTGGGAGCGCACCATCAAGCAGTCCGGCCTGATCTATTCGCACTCCGTCCGCGACGACGGGACGGCGGTGGAGTACTGGAACGACGGCGCCGCCTACGTGTTCGCCCTCCCCGAGGTCGAAGAGCTCGAGAAGCAGACCGAGGAACTGCACCGCATGAGCCTCGAGGCGGCCCGGTACATGGCATCCGGCGCACTCGGTCATCTCGGGCTCAGCCCGAAGGCGTTCGAACTCGCGCAGTGGTCGCTCGAGCAGGACGAACCCGACGTCTACGCCCGCTTCGACCTCGCCTATGCCGGCGACGGCTCACCCGCCAAGATGCTCGAGTACAACGGCGACACCCCCACCGGTCTCATCGAGGCGTCGGTCACGCAGTGGTTCTGGTTGCAGGACCGCATCAAGAGCGGGGCGCTGCCTGCCGACACCGACCAGTGGAATGGACTGCACGAGGCCCTGGTGGAGCGCTGGCGAACCCTGCTGCACCGCTCGTTGAACGAGGGGGAGGGCGGCCGACTGTTCGTCGCCCACTCGGATGCCGACACCTACGGCGAAGACTGGGACACCGTCGCCTACATGCGGGACGTCGCCGGCGAAGCCGGGTGGGAACACACCGGCATCGAGATGAAAGAGATCGGCTGGCACCATGGTGCGCGGCAGTTCGTCGGCGTCCCGGAGCCCTGGGGCTCGTCGCGGAGCATCGCGGCGCTGCCCGGCGACACCCCGGGCACGCAGTATCCCGTGATCCGCAATCTCTTCAAGCTCTACCCGTGGGAAGACCTCGTCTCGGGGGAGGACCGCGTCGTCGGCGACCAGGAGTTCGGGGCCCTGCTCATCGCCGGTCGCGGACTCTTCGGCCGGTGGTACGAGCCGGCGTGGAAGATGTTCCTCTCGAACAAACTCCTCCTCGTCGCCCTCTGGCGATTGTTCCCCGGCCACCCGAACCTGCTGCCGGCCTATGCCGACGGCCCCAACGGCATGACCGACTTCGTCGTCAAACCCGTCTTCGGTCGAGAGGGTGACGGCATACAGGTGCATCGCCGTGACGGCAGCGTGACCTCGAACGGGCAGGAGTACCGCCGCGAGGGCGCGGGTCGCGAGCGCGTCTGGCAGCAGTACCACGAACTGCCCGACTTCCCGGGGGCGCAGGGGAGCAATCACCCCGTGCTCGGGTCGTGGGTGATCAACCAGGAAGCGTTCGGCGTCGGCATCCGCGAATCCGACGGACCGATCACCGACTACTTCTGCCGGTTCGCTCCGAACATCATCGAGAGCTGACGACGCCGCCCCGCGGCTGGCCGTTCACGCGTCGATGTCGTCGACGCCCGGCATCCACGAGATGCCCGGCTTGCCCCACTTGCGCTTCTTCGTAATCTTGGCCGCCACCCGGCTGTCCTCCTCGTCGAGGCGATCCACATACAGGATGCCGTCGAGGTGATCGAACTCGTGCTGGAGGATGCGCGCACGCCAGCCTGTCACCTCGATGCGGACCGCGTGACCGTCGAGATCCGTGCCGGTGAGCAGCGCCGCCTCCGACCGCCGCAGCGGGAAGCGTTCTCCGGGGAACGAGAGGCATCCCTCGCTCTCTTCGTCGGGGTCGGGGTAGCCGGGCTCCATCGGACGGATCCACAAGTCGGGGTTGATCACCACGCCCCGCCAGGGCCGACCCTCGTCGTCCTCGTACGTGTAGGTGAAGATGCGCAGGCCCACTCCCACCTGCGGGGCGGCGAGACCCACGCCGGGGGCGGTGTCCATCGTCTCGAACATGTCGGCGACGAGCGTGCGCACCTCATCGGTGATCTCGTCGACACGGGCAGCGGGAGCGTGCAGCACGGGATCACCCATGATGCGAATCGGGAGTACGGCCACGTCACCAGCCTAACCAGCGGACGGCGAGCTATCGTCGGAGGGTGATCCCGCTCGATGCCACCCTCAGCGACGGAATCGACCAACTCGTCGGTGTCTTCCGCGATCCCCGTATCCTCCTCGGCATCCCGCTGGCCCTCCTCGGGGCGGTGTTCATGTCATTCGGCGCGCAGTACCAGCACCGCGGAGTGCAGAAGGTCGAGCGCCTCTCGGGCAAGACCACCGGTGGCCTCTCGCGCAAGCAGCTCACGTCTCTGCTGACACGCCCCTCGTGGGTCGCGGGCACCGTCATGCTCGGACTGGCGATCGTGTGCCAGCTCTCGGCGCTGTCGGTCGCGCCGCTCATCCTCGTTCAGCCTCTCGGCGCGATCGCGCTCGTAATCACGACGGTGTTGAACGCCCGCGTCTCGGGGCAAAAACCGACGCGGCAATCCCTGATCGCGATCGCCCTGTGCGTGGGCGGCATCTTCATCTTCGTGACGATCGCCGCGTTCTTCGCCACCGAGCACGTGGTCACCGAGCGCGAACTGTGGATCATCCTCGGCATCCTCGCCGTCGTGGTCATCGTCTTCGGCGTGTTCTGGGTGCTCGTGCGTCGCCGGGCGCAGGCACTCTTCTACATCATGGCCGCGGGGGTGATCTACGGCTTCGTCGCGACCCTCGCGAAGGTCGTCATCAGCCGCGCGCAGGCCGGCAACTTCGAGTGGCTGACGATGCTGTGCCTCGTCGCTCTGCTGGCCGCGGTGGCCGTGGGCGCGTACTTCGTGCAGACCGCGTACTCGGTCGGCCCGCCCGACCTCGTCATCGCGGGGCTCACCGTCATCGACCCGATCGTCGCGGTGTTGATCGGTCTTCTCGTCCTCGGCGAGGCGTCGACGGCCCCCGCGTGGGCGCTCATCGGGTTCGTCATCGCGGGCGCGATCGCCACCTGGGGCGTGATCCAGCTGACCAAGCATCACCCTCAGGTCACCGCGGACGGAAAGCCGGCGAAGCCTCGGGTGAAGTAGGCCGTTAGAGGGGACGTGGCGTGCCCGGAGCTGTACTGCTGGTCGGTATCGGAGTGGCGCTCGTCACACGAAATGACGCGGAACCAGAACGGTCACCATTCCCTGATGTCTCGCAGATCGGACTGCAGGAGCCCGAGCGACTTGCCCTGCACAGCGTCTTCCAAACCAAGCTCGCGTGCGGCAGAGGCGAGTGACACGTCCTGACCTTCCGGGTCCTTTGTGAAGGGATCCATGGATCCTAAGCGCATGTCTTCTGTGCCGCGAGCGATGTTTTCGAGGATCGGCCGCAACGTCTCCGCAGACACGTCCCCCCACTCGTCATCCGATTCATCCAGGGTGACGCGCAGGGCCATCGTGCTCGAGATCGATCCTGTGTAGTCCGCAGTGGCCTCGCGAACACCGAAATTGCCCGACTCAAGTTCCGCCGCCAACTGGTCCGCACGCTCCTGCCCGGTGGGTCCGAACCCGACACAACCGGCGATCAAGATGGTGCATGTAGCGACCAGCACCATGAGAGTGGTCGCGCGCACGGTGTTTCGCATCGTTCTCCTCATCTCTCAAGGTAGTCGCCGCTCTGCCGGCATTCAGCGGGTCATTCCGCGGCGAACGCGCCGAGCTCAGCCTTCGAGAGCGAGAGGGATCCATCCGAGCCTGTTTCACTCAGCCCTAGCTGCCGTGCAGCCTCCGCCGTACTCACATCAGCGCCGTTGCCGTCCTGTGTGTAGAGAATCGCGTAACCGACGTTCGTGCCCGTCGCTTCGCGGCCCACGACCCGCAGAATGCCTTCCAGACCATCAGCGGAGACCGCGGGACCGCTCTCGAGGACGTCGGCCTCCAAGATCACCGTCACGATGAGACTCCCACTGAACGAGGCGGGAGCAGTGGCTTCCGCCCGTGTAACCCTCAACCCACCTTCCTCGAGCGAAGCCTCAAGGTGCGAGGCCCGTTCTTTGAGCGACGGACCGAAGCCGAAGCAACCCGAGAGGCCAGCGATCATCGCCACCGCGATCACGGCGACGGCAATGCATCTGCGTGTGCTCGCGACAGTTCTCGTGTCGGGTAGGGGAGGAAACCTCATCGCAGCTCCACTCGTTCGAAAAGGGCCAATCCCCGGGTCTGCAACGTCATCAGGCGGACGCCGCCAACGGAGAGCCTGCCTCGCTTTCGGTGGCGCTCCGCAGCCACTCACACAAAACGGCGAGCGATGGACTCGTACTCGCATCACTGTTTCGCCAGAGACTCGAGTCGTTCGCCGGTGAGAGAGAGTGACCGGCCGTTGACGGCTTCAGCGATGCCGAGGTCCTCCGCCGCCGTTTTTAGCGAGATCCGGATTCCCCCTTCTTCCTTCGCGTAGAAACCGACTCCGCCGACTCCCATTTCTTCTGCGCTTCGGGCGACAACGCCCAGGATCGGGCCGAGAGTCTTGGCCGACACCGAGTAGCCGGGCTTCAGCACGTCTGGTTCCAGGATCACCGACACGGTGAGGTCGCCCGAGAACGACGACAGGTAAATGGCTTCCGCGCTGTGCACGCCGAGCCCTCCGTTTTCGAGCTGCCTCGCAAGGTCATCGGCGCGCTCTTGCCCGGTCGGTCCACCTATGGAGCAACCGCCGAGCGCGGTGGCAAGGACGAGGCTCGACACGGCTAGCACTGCTCCGCGTTTTCGAACGTTCATCGTGACCCCATCGCCCGACGGACTGCCGCGTTACGCTTGAGCGAGGTAGGACTGGTCACTACTCCCGGCACACGTTCGAATTGCATCGAACCCGTGACGAAAGGAGTCGGAACGTCTTCGGTCACTTCCCGGCGTAAGAGGTCCATTGCTCCGCTACAAGCGTCAGCGAATCGCCATTGAGGGACTTCTCAAGCCCTAGCTCGGTCGCGGCATCTCGGAACGACAGGTCTTTCCCAAATTCGTCATCCGCGTAGAGATACAGACTTGTCACTTTCATGTCTGTAGCGTTGTCTGCCGTGAGCGCAAGGAGGCGTGTCAGGGTCGCGGCGGCGACCTCGCGGCCGCCCGGCTCCAAACCATCGGAGGAGAGCTTCACTGTGACGGTCAACCCGCCCGCGGCAGAGGGAGTCGTAACCACTCTCGCGCCCACGACACCGCTGCCCGCGGATTCGAGCGCCGCTGTCAGCCGCGCGTCCTTGTCGCCGGCACTGGGCCCGCCTAAGCAGGCGGTCAGCCCGAGCAAGAGCGCAACAGCCAGGACCGACAGTCCTGCACGAAGAGGACGGATCACTTTCTGGAAAGCGTCTCGAGGCGCTCGGGAGTGAGGAGGAGTGCACTTCCGTCGAGGGCCTCAGCGATGCCGAGGTCCTCCGTCGCCCGCACCATCGAGACGTCTATTCCTTGCTCATCTTCCGCGTAAAAAACAACTCCGCCCACATTCATCTCTTCGGCGCTTCGCGAAACGATTCCCAAGACCGGACCGAGAGCCTCCGCTGTGACCGTGTAGCCAGGCTGCACGACGTCGGGACTGAGAACAACCGTCACGGAAAGATCGCCCGAGAAAGAGGATTGAAAGATTGCCTTCGCGCTGCGCACGCCGAGCCCCGAATTCTCCAGCTGATTCGCGAGCTCATCGGCACGATCTTGCCCCGTTGGTCCACCTATCGCACAACCGCCGAGTGCCGCAGCGAGGAGAAGGCCCGCTACCGCCAGCCCGGCGGCACGCATGAAGGTACCCATCATGATCCCAACGCCCGCGCAGCTGCCAGGTCACAGTTGTCATACACATCAGCAAGCTTGATGAGCGTGTCTGCATTTCGGCGTAACCGATTGATACGACGAGTGGCCTCAGCCGAGGCTTCTTGACTTGACGTGATCGCGGCAACAGAAGCTTCTCCATCTGTGGTTGCTCGAAGCGACGCGATAGCTCTCTCGAGATCAGCCACAGTGCCATCCAATTCTGTCGCCTGCGCTTTTAATCGCATGGCTTGATCGGTAAGGTCCCCGACGCGGACGTCCAATCTCGGCGTCATCGTGCGCCTCTGTTTTCGTGAGTGGTGTGCAATTGCACGACGAATGGTGACGATTCCCCAAGCACCGGCGCGGCTATGAGCGCGGCCTCCTCACGGGCTTTTTCTTGCGCTTGTGCAATGGTGCGAACTAGGAGCGACTCGAAACCCGCGCTTAACTCTATTTCTCGAGCGAATGCAATTTCGAGCACAGCCCCGTCAGCCGACGCGGTGACCTCACATTCGCCCCTTGCGCTCCTAACGGACACGCGCACCCGCCTGATGTCGTCGATACGTGCTTCGAGAGATGCTCTTGCAGAACGGGAGCCCTCCACCTGTGCGTCTATCCTCGCGAGCGCGGCCTCGACCCGCCCTTCTAAATCCTGATTCATCGTCACTCTCCCGTTCTCGCCACGTAAACGTCCTCAACGCTCCCGTCGAGGAAACTCCAGTCATTCTTGAACTGACCGCCATCACGGACATAGCCCGAAAAGTCACTTTCGTACGTGACTGCACTGTGGGTTTTGGTCGGGTCCAGTGAACCGCCCGGATTGGGCAGCTGGATCCAATCCTTGTTCGGCGGCACCTCGCCTGGGCCAGTCGCAAGCGGGCCGCGCGGACCGCCGTACATTCGAGGCTGTCTTACTTCAGGCGTTCGTCCGTCCAACATCGGCACAGGGTCCGAGGCGTGCTCCACCTGCAAGACGGGAATGTGGTCCGGGATGTCAAACCCATCGACGGGAGCACCATTGGTTACAACGCCGACCGTGTTATAGGGCAAGCTACTGTCCGCAGCGAGGTTGCCAGCCATGATCCCACCTTGGCTGAAACCGGACCACACGACATCTGACCCAGGCGCGACTCCAGCATCTTCCAATGCTTGCTTCACCGCTCGCTCGTACTGAGTTCGCAACACGGGGTTGTCCATCAGCATCAGCGCAATGTTGCTGTCAAGATCATTGAGAGGCGGTGCATCGCGGTAGGTGTCCGCGAAGTCCTTCCCCATGAAGCCTTTGAGGGCCCCCCAGTCCTGGGTGGAGGGAAGATTAACGAGCGTATAAGTTGAGCCGTCCGGTCGACGGACGGTGCTGACACTAATCGCTGTCTGAGAATCACCGCTTATGGCATCGATGATGCGATTACGCTTGATGAGGTCGGCTGGCGAAGCGATTTCCCCGCTCTCCATGAGCTCGTCGTAAGCGGACGAATTCGCTGCCTTACTCGGGTCAAGTTCGCTGACTCGTGGATCGGCTCGCAGGAGGTCAGCAACGCCTCCCGCCAGCATGTAACCGAATGGTCCGCCACCGAGCGCATTAGCGATCCCGGGGAGCATTCGGGCCATGAGGTCCACCAGGACCTCGACTCCGCGCTCAACAATGGGCGCGAGTTCCGCGAGGAGCCCGGCGAGCTGCCCGAGCGCCGTGAGGAGCTGTTCGATCAGGTCCCGCGCCAAGACGATGATGTCCCACGCCGCGTCCGCGAACTCGCGGATGGCGTCGAGCTTGTCGAATGGGTTCAGGGTGAAGCTGGTCAGCGAGTCCGCCAAACGCGCCAGGGCGTTCAGCAGGCCGCAGATCGCGTCGCGGCAGGCGGTGACGAGAGTCGACGCGAGGGCCAGCGCAGACGAGGCGGCACCCGCCCAGTCCTGCACGTCCGTCAACACCCGCGAGACGTCTTCGTACCGCTGGCGCAGGGCGCGCACCGTTCGGCCATCGAGGTCGTCGAGAGCCCGCGCGGCGGACGCGAGGTCGAGCGTCAACTCCGACACCGACGACTCGACCGTGCGCCATTCCGACGACCGCATCGCGACGGCGCCCGGGTCGCCCTGCAACTCGTCCATCCACTGGGGCAGCGGCTGCACGTAGGTGATCAACCAGCCGACGAACCCGGGGATGCCATCGCAACCCCCGCCCGAAGATCGAGATGCGCCCGCAGCCCACGACTCGCTGCGCAACTGGGCAGCGACGGCGGCAGCGCCGCTCACGACTCGAACTCCTGCATGACCGCGACGGCCTGCTCTTCGACGTCGTCGAAGGACTCGCGCGCGACCTGGACGCCCTTCTGCATCGTGGCGACGAGTTCACGCGCGCTCGACAGCAGTTGCGCGGTGTTGCTCGCGAGTCCGTTCGCGGCTCCCACGACGATTCCCGACGCCAGGACGCCGAACGCCGATCCGGGAAGTGGTGCGCCGGCGGCGGCAGCCGCGGCATCCAGGGAATCGCTCACGCGTCCCAGTGTCGACGCCTGTTCCGCCAGGACGTCGGTGTCCATGATGATGTGCGTTCTTCCCGCCACGTGGCCCCCGCTCGTGTCAGCTTTTCCAACACCATAGCGAAAGCCTTCGCGGCCACGCACGGCCCCCTACGGATTGTGGATAACCGGATGCCGGTAGGCTCGATGTCGCTGGGGGCGGTGGCCAAGCTGGTGAAGGCAGCGGGCTCATAACCCGACGATCGTGGGTTCAAGTCCCACCCGCCCTACGACAGACAGGCACTCGGCCCCGCCGTGCTCGCGCACGTCGGGCTCGCGCAGCCCCCACCGCCCGAGCAGGACCGGCGGAACGAGCGGGAGGGCCGTTCAACGCTCCCGTAGCTTCGCGGCCGGATCAGCCGGTGCTCATCGCGGATTCGTAGACCGCGATGATCGGGTCGACCCGTTGCTCGATCTGAGCGCGTCCCCGGATCATGGCCGCGCTTGCC
Organism: Microbacterium sp. Leaf203; assembly: GCF_001421275.1. Taxonomy (NCBI): domain Bacteria; kingdom Bacillati; phylum Actinomycetota; class Actinomycetes; order Micrococcales; family Microbacteriaceae; genus Microbacterium; species Microbacterium sp. Leaf203. The sequence goes on from NZ_LMKF01000031.1 coordinate 436,259, forward strand.
GCCGTGATCAGGTGGGGTTCCCGCCGGATTTTGGCCACGAGAGCGCTGATCCCCGCGGCATCCGGCGTATCGGCGAGAAAGCCACCGCCCGGCGGTTCGACCTCGCCGAGATCCGGGTCGCAGAAGAGCACGGGAAGACCGGATGCCGCTGCCTCGAGCATCACCATGGGCTGGTTGTCGAAGTCGTACGAGCTCGACACCAGCAGGTGGCTCGCCCGCATCGCATCGAGCACCTCCTGCTGGGACACCGGCCCGTCGTCGGTGCCGTTCATGCTGGTGACCAGTCTCGACGAGGGGCGGATCAGCCTCGGAGACACCGTCGTCCTGTGTGGCACCGCCGCGGGCTTGACCGCGAACGCCCTCGCGCTCAGGCTCTAGCGAGCCACGCTGGCAATGTGCATCGGAGGGATGCCGCGGCCCCACCGTCGAAGCCGGGTCCCGTCGAGGCGGTGTCGCGGCTGGCCCTCCGCGCGTGGAGCGTCTTCACCCACGGATGAGGCGGCCTCGCCGGTCGGGCAGCGGGCTCGAAACTTGACGACCGTGGGTTCACCTCCCACCCGCTCTCCGCGAGACCCCCGACCGGCTTCGACTGGTCGGGGGTCCTCTGCATGCGGCGGGCCAGCTCAGCCGGCGATCGGCGTCCGGATGAACAGGAACTGCGAGAAGAACAGGGTCGCCGTCGCGAGGATGACTCCGATTGCGAGGTAGCCGAGGACGAGTCCGATGATCGCCATCACGCGACCGACTCCGTAACGCTGGGCGGCGCGCAGTCCGAAGTGCCCGAGAATGATCGTCGCCACGGCGAGAGGGAACGCGGCGAACACGGCGACGAAGCCGATGAACGGCAGCGGTACGAAGGCCGAGTTGAAGAGTGCGATCGGTCCCACGATCACCGAGGCGATCGCTGTGCCGTTGGTGGTCGGGTCCGCCCGCGGCGGCGACGGCGGAGCGAACGGCGGCTGGTGCGGCGGCACGGCGGGCATCGTCATGCCCCCGACCCTAGTGGCACGACGCTTCCCCGAAAGCCCACCGGATGCCGATGTCGGAGGTGCCGTCTACGGTCGCTGGCGTGGCGGAGAGAGTGCAGGCATGGTGGGCCCGGCGACAGTGGTCGAAGGGGCGGGAGGTGCCCTACGCCGTCGGCGCGTACCGAGACTCGTGGGCCGCCTTTCCGGCGCTCATCCGTCAGTACCACCCCGATCTGAACGCGGGGATCGCACTCAGTCAGGTGCCGCCGGCCGCTGACGTCTTCCTGCTCTGGCAATGCGATTCAGGTCACCGTTTCGCGGCCACGCCCGAAGAGCAGCGACAGTGCCCCGGGAGGGAGCGCCGGCGCAGCGCCTGGTGCCCGGAGTGCAGCGAGCAGGCCAACCCGACACGCGCGATCGCTCTGCCCATGCGCGAATCGGTCTCGGCGCCGCCCGTCGCCGGGAACGCGGTACTTCGGCCCCGCCGAGGTGCCACACGCGCCCCGATCTGCCAGAAGACCCCAGACGTTCCCGTCGGCACGGCCTTCCTCTCACCGTGCGCGCCGCAGCCCGCCTCGGCCGTGGAGGATCGCGTTCGCGCCGACCTGCGGCAACGCCTCCTGCTGAGCGACGGATCCAACGCCATTCGGATTGCCAAACCGTTCTTCCACCATCTCGAGGTGTGGCCCGACATCGTGTTTCCCGAGCTGCGCATCGCCCTCGAATACGACTCGATCGGCCGTCACGGCCTCGAACACGTGGGAAAGCGTGAGGCGGCCGACCGCCGGAAGGACAGGGCTCTGCGCACAGCCGGATGGGAAGTGGTGCGGTTGCGAACCGGGAAGCTCGAACCTCTCGGCCCGCACGACCTCCAGCTCGCGGCCTGGAATCCGGCCGCACTGGACCGGCTGGTCGAGGCATTCCGCGGCATCCGGGGATCTCTGCTCGTGGACTCGTACCTGCGATGAGCCGCGCGCCTGGCGCCGGCTCCTTCTCGGAAGCCGACGACAAACGGGGCGCGATCCATGCACCGGGTCCATCGAAAAGCGACCCCGTGCACGGTCCGCGCCCCGGAACAACCTCCGAGATCGACGCCGCGCGGCTACGAGCCGTGCGCCTCCTCCGACACGGGCTGCCACTCGCGCCACGTTTGCAAGCGCGACTCGTAGTCGCGCTCGGCGATGCCGAGGGGCGCCTTGCCGAAGAAGATGCGCAACGGCGGGGTCGCGGCATCCACCACCTTCAAGATCGCCGCGCGAGTGGCTTCAGGCTTGCCGGGGTCGGCGGCGGAGGGGCGCTTCGCCGCCTGCTCGCGCACGTCGGCGTAGGCCTCGATCTCGTCGCTGCGCTGCGCCGAAGGGCCCGACCAATCGGTCGAGTACCCGCCGGGCTCGATGAGAGTGACGTGGATGCCGAACCCGGCGACCTCCTGCGCGAGCGACTGCGACAGGCCCTCCAGGGCCCACTTCGACGCGTGGTAGGCACCGACCGTGGGGAAGGCGCTGATCCCGCCGATGCTCGACACCTGGATGATGTGGCCCGAGCCCTGCGCGCGCAGGATCGGAAGAGCTGCCTGCGTCACCCAGAGCGCCCCGAAGAAGTTGGTCTCGAGCTGAGCGCGGACCTCGTCCTCAGTGAGTTCTTCGACCATGCCGAAATGCCCGTAGCCGGCGTTGTTGACGACCACATCGAGTCGTCCGAACTTCTCGTGCGCCTTCGCGACGGCGTTGAAGTCGGCCGAGCGATCGGTCACGTCGAGGCTGAGGGGAAGAAATGTGTCGGGGTAGTTCTCGACGAGCTCCGAGACGTCGTCGATGTTGCGGGCTGTGCCGGCGACGTTGTCGCCGCGTTCGAGGGCCGCCTCGGCCCACTCGCGGCCGAAGCCCTTCGACGCGCCGGTGATGAACCAGGTCTTGCTCATGGGTGTCCTCCGAAGAGATGTGGGGGTGAACGCGAGCGACGGTACGCCGCGCTCCTTGGCCCGTTCGATGGCTTGACACTCGAACCCGCCGCGCGACTGCTCACCCGTGACGAACGCCTGCCGCATCGAGGCACGCTCGCGAGGAGCGCTCCCGAACGCGGCAGGCGTTCATCGCGAGATCAGGTCAGGCGGCAGACCCACCCTGTGCCGCGGCCAGCTCGCCCGGGCCCGGCAGAATCTCGCGCAGCAGGTCGTCGAGAGTCACGACACCGAGCAACTGCTCGCCCGCCACCACGGTGGCCAACTGCACGCGTCCGCGACGCATGCGAGCGAGCGCGTCGTAGGCCGAGGCACTCGGCTCGAGCACGAGCGGTTCGCGCGCGATCTCGAGCGCCGGGGTGTCGGGGTCGACGGTCAACGTGTCACGCACGTGGGCAACGCGAGAGTCCGCGCCCGAGCCCACGAGGATGCGCAGGTGCGTCGACGAGGCGGCGACAGCCTGGATCTCGGCGACCGTGGCATCCCTCGGCACAGACGTCGGGGAACGATCCGTTCGCACGATGTCTCCCACCGTGAGCGTGCCCAGGGCGATCGCCTGAGCGATCGGCTCCGAGTACTGCTTCTCGAGCGTGCCCGCCTGGCGCGAATGCGCGACGAGCTCGCGGATCGTGTCGGCGTCTTGCCCGCCGGCCGCGGCCTTTTCGACGGGCTCGACACCCGACGCCTTCACGAGGCGGTTCGCGATGTGGTTGATCCACAGCAGGAACGGTCGCAGCGGCCAGGTGAGGGCGCGAGCCAGGATGCCGGTGGCCTTCGCCGCTGTCTCGGGGTGAGCGATCGCCCAGGACTTCGGGGCCATCTCGCCGATCACGAGGTGCAGGAACGTCACCACGATCAGGGCGAGCATGAACGCGATGATGTCGGCGAGCACGTAGGGCAGACCCCACGCCTCGAACACGGGAGCCAGCGCGTAGTCGATCGCGGGCTTGGTGATGGCGCCGAGCAGGAAGGTGCACGCGGTGATGCCGAGCTGGGCGAACGCGAGCATGACGGTGAGCTCGTTCACACCGCGCAGGGCCGCACGCGCCGAGGCACTCGTGGCGGCCTGTTCCTCGAGCCGGTGGCGGCGCGCGGCGAGCAGAGCGAACTCCACGATGACGAAGAACGCGCTCGCGATGATGAGCGCCGTGGTGATCAGGGCGACGGTCCAGCCGTTCATCGGGCCACCTCCTCGTCGATCGTCGAGACTCCGTCGGCAGGCTCGGCATCCCGGTCCACCTCGTTCAGGTGCACGGCCAGCTGGGACGGCACGTGTCGATCGACCTCGACGACCTCGATGGCGAGCCAGCGCTCGATGTCGAGGCCCTGCACGGTCTCGGACGCACGCTCGGGAAGGTCGACGCGCACGACACTGCCGATGGCGGGCAGGTCACCGTGGGTCTCGATGACGAGACCCGCGACGGTTTCGACGTCGCTCTCGGCGAGGTCGTACCCGATCAGGCGCTCGAGCTCGTCGAGGTGCAGATCGCCGGGCACCGTCCAGGCGTCGTCTCCGTCCGCAGAGACCTCGGCAACCTCCACGTCGTGCTCGTCGGACAGCTCGCCGATGACCTCCTCGGTCAGGTCTTCGATCGTCAGGATGCCGTCGAAGTTGCCGTACTCGTCGACCACGCACGCGAGCTCGTTGCGCGAGCGACGCATGCGGTCGAGGGCGACAGGCAGGAGCATCGAGGTCGGGATGACGACGGCGGCGCGCATGACGGATGCGACGGGCGCATCGTCCGCGGGCCGCTCGCGCAGCACGTCGATCAGTTCGACGACACCGACGGGGGAGTCCTCGTCACCGATCACGGGGTAGCGGGTATGGCCGGTGGCCATGAGCGCGCGGACCTCGCCGACCGTCGTGTCCGGGGTGACCGAGTCGATCTGCGACCGGGGGATCATCGCGTGTTCCACATCGCGCTGCGGGAAGTCCAGGATGCGGTCGATGATCATCGACAGATCGTCGGGGAGGTCTCCGCTCACGCGCGACTCCTCGATGATCGCCTCGAGGTCTCGCGCGGTGGCGCTTTCGTCGACGTCCTCGAGGGGCTCGATCCGCAGCAGTCGCAACAACGCGTTCGCCGCCACGTCGAACACGGTGATGAGCCACCCGAACAGCAGCAGGTAGATCCGTGTCGGAACAGCGAGAGCACGGGCGAGGGGCTCGGGACTCGCGATCGCGAGATTCTTCGGGTACAGCTCGCCGAAGATCATCGTGACGATGGTCGCCAGCAGCAACGCGCCGATGGTGCCGATCAGCACCGAGACGGTCGGGTCGATGCCGACGCCGCCGAGGAGGGTCCCCAGCGACTCACCGATCAGCGGTTCGGCGACGTATCCGATCAGGAGGCCCGTCACGGTGATTCCCAGTTGGGCGCCCGACAGCATGAACGACGTCCGCTTGGTGATCGCCAGCACCCGCTTGGCCTGCGCGTCGCCCTTCTCGGCCTTCGCCGCCATGCGCGAGCGATCAACCGACATGTAGGCGAACTCCTGCGCGACGAAGAATCCGCAGGCCGCGATGATCGCCAGAGTCACGATGATCCCCAACAGCAGTGTCAGGGCCGCAGCCAGCATCAGATCTCACCCCCTCTCGAGAAGAGGGGGCTCGAAGATCGGCCCTCCTGGTCGGTGGAGGTGCGGTGATGGCTCACGGGTTTTCTCTCTCGTGGGTCGGTGATCACTGATCCCCTCGACTGTATCCCGCACGATTCCGCCCAGGCTGGGGATTCACCCCGACCGTGCGCTCACCCCGGTTGCGTGATCTTCTGATCGGTGTTCGTGTACACGATCGAGTCGGCCGTGGTGCCGACCAGGCCGAGGGTCACGCGCGCGAGCCCCGGTGCGATCCCGTCGGCCGGTGGGGGGGTGTCGGCCCCGAGGGTGAGGGTCTTGCCGTCGGCGGTGGTCGCCGACAGCGAGTTCAGGTAGACCGAGACGTGCCCAGACAGCGTCATGCGGTCGGCTGTCGTGACGAGGGCGGGACCCGTCGCCCGCCGCACGGTGAGGGCGAACCCGTCGATGGTGATCTCATCGGCCGTCATCTTCAGCACGGTGATGCGCGTGCCGTCGGCGAGCGGCACGGTGGCCACGCTGACGAGAGGGATCCCCCGGAACGACAGGGACTGGGCGCCCAACTGGGCCGACGGTTGCGTGAAGACCGGTGAGTTCTCATCGACCACGGCGGCCTGCGCAGGCGGGGTGGTGGAGTCCTGCGGAGGCGGGGTGGGCGCCGGCGACGTCGGGGTGGCGGGCGTCGGATCCGGCGCCGGGACCACCGGGACGCCCGGCAGCGTCGGCAGAACGGATCCCGCCGTGGGTGTGGGGCTGGGCGTGGGCGACGGAGACGGGTCGCTGCACGGGAGCAGGATCGGGATGCATAGGCGCGCCGGCCGCGTGCCGTCGTCCGCCCACGCGGCTCCGGCGCCTGTCGCACCGCCCAGCAGGAGCATCGCTGCCGTCAGAGCGGCCGCTGCTCGCGCGCGCTTCATCGCCCGGCTCCCGTGATCGCGCTCTCCGCCTCCTCGGCCGTCGGCGCCGGGTCGTCCTGCGACCGGGGCGGCGCCCACGACACCGCGATGATGCCACCCACCGTGCTCAACAGCATCCCGAGCAGGAAACCTCCGAGGTTCACCCCGACGAGCGAATAGACGGCCACGGCGAGGGCGATGACCCCGTAGAAGATCCGGTGCGCGGGCATCGAGATGAGCAGGATGCCGAGGAGCACCAGGACGAGGGGGATCACCGTCGCCTGGAGGCCTTCGATTCCGAGCTGGATGTGCAGCTGACCGATGTCGAGTTGGCCCGAGAAGAACATCTCGATGCCGCCGAGAGCGACGAGCAGTCCGCCCACGAGGGGGCGATGGCGGCGCCATGCGCGAAAGCGCGCCCGCGCGGTGAGGTCGGGGGAGGTCATGGCGGCGCCGATCAGAAGCACGTCTTCGAGCCGTCGGTCAGCTCGAGCTTCATGCCGGTGAGAGTGAAGACCGACGCCTGCGTGCTCCACGCGGTCTGCTTGAGGTTCGCGATCGAGATGGTGTCGGCATCCTGAGCGAAGTCGCCCGCGGTGCCCTTCGCGGACGTGTTGACGGTCGAGGCGTCCACGCCGATGCGGATGTTGCCGAACGAGGAATCGCCCTGCAGGCCCGTCATGCCGATCTGCAGGTCGGAGGCCGACGCGGGGGAGCCCCCGCCGCCCGCGGTGATGAGGACGCCGACCTTGCCGAGCGGGGTCTCGCTGACGACCGATTGGCAGAGGTCGGCGAGCGTCGCCGACGCGATGTTCGCGATGGCGACGTTGTGCTCCCCGCCGGCGGTGTCGTTGGTGACGCCGGCGTACTGCGAGAAGCCGGTGCCCTCGAGCTGCGAAGCACTGATCTGGAATTGGCTGCCCGAGACGGAGAACGACACGGGCACGGCGCCCTGGGCGACACCGGTGAGAAGAAGGCTCGCCACGGCGGCGACGGGGACGGTGGTGAGGGCCACACGGCCGGTACGGGAGCGGGTCAGGTCACGGAACTTCATCGATCCTCCTGCGGAAGCGGGCCCGGCGACGGCGCCGAGCGACCTCAGGCTACGCCTCATTGACAGAGTGTCAATAGATCGCCGGCGCATCGCTTCGTTAGAGTTTCCTCATGTCGAGCGACCGGCGAACGCGCCTCACTCCCGATCAGCGGCGCGCCCAGCTCGTCGCCTCGGGCGTGGCGTTCCTCGTCGAGAAGCCGCTCGACGACCTCACGATGGAGGTGCTGTCCGAGCGCGTCGGGGTCTCGCGGGGCCTGCTCTTCCACTACTTCGGATCACGTCAAGGACTCCATCGCGAGGTGGTGAGCACCGCCGCGGCGGCACTGCTCGCGGCATCCGTCCCGCGTGAGGATCTCGCTGCCCGGGAGCGGCTCGACGACACGCTGGCGCGCATCGTGAGCTTCGTCCGCGAGCACCGCGGCACGTTCTTCTCGCTCGTGCGCGGCGTCGCGTCGGGCGACACCGAGGTGCGGCACGAGGTGGATCGCGCGCGCGACGTGACCGCCGGATGGGTCACCGACGGGTTCCTCGAGCTCGGCGCCGAGGACTCGCCCCTGTTGCGCGTCGCGCTGCGTTCCTGGGTGAACTTCGCCGAAGAGGTTCTCGTCGAACTCGCCCTCGGCACCGAGATGCCCGCGGTCGACATCGTCTCGTTCCTCTCGCGCTCGGCCTTCGGCGTCGTCGACTCGGTCGGAGCGGATGCCGAGCAGACTCCCTGCACCTGAGCGCCCGTGCACGTCCTCCCGGAAACCGCCCCCGAGGCGGGGCCGGGTGGCACAATGGAGACGCCCCCATTGCTGCGCCCCAGCGCGGTCCCTACGAAACACGGTTCGATTCGTCGAGCCAGAAAAGGACCTGTGATGGGACGTCTCATCTATCGTGACCGCGCGTCGTTCGACATCGACGACCGCATCCTCGCCCACCTTCGCATCGTCGTGATGAACAAGCTCCGGCGCAACGAGGGCTTCATGCTGCAACTGCCCGTCAACGAAGGCGTGCGCCAGGCCAGCCTCTGGATCCATGCCTCGAACGCGCTGGTCCTGCAGTTCTACGGTGGCCGGGAGCCGGCGATCGACCGCGCCCTGGTCGACCAGATGATGCACGACGCCAGTGGCGCCGACGGGCTCACACTCACCGCCGCGGGAATCGCCCCGGCGACCACGGCGCCGCCGCGGCAGCCGGTGGGCGGTCGCTCGGCCTGAGAGCCGGAGTCACCCTGCTGCTCGCTTCTCGAGCGGCAGGGTGACCTCGAAGCGCGCACCGCGATCGCTGTCGACGCACCGCACGTCGCCGCCGTGCGCCCGCGCGATGCCGCGCGCGATCGGTAGCCCCAGGCCCACGCCTCCGGGGGCCGCGCGCGCATCGTCGAGGCGGACGAGACGCTCGAAGATGCGCTCGTGGTCCGCCGGTGGCACGCCCGGCCCGTCATCGGTGACGGCCACGACCGCGGTGGACCCCCGCCGTTCGACGGCGATCGTGACCCGTCCGGTGCGACCCGTGGCACGAGCGGCGTTCTCGATGAGATTCGAGAGCACCTGCGCGACGCGGTCGGGGTCCGCGTGGACGGGCACCGCGGCATCCGAGATCTCCGTCCGGATGTGCAACGAGGGGTGCACGAGCGGAACGCGCTCCGCCTCTGCGGTGACGAGGGAACGCAGATCGAGGTCGGCCCGCGAGAGCTCGAGGCCGCGGTCGACGCGCGCCATGGTGAGCAGGTCGTCGACGAGACGCGACGCACGCGCGGCCTCGCGGGCGACGTGCGCGGCGAGCACCTCGCGTTCGGGTCCGGCGAGGTCGGCGCGGACGAGGGTGTCGGCGGCGGCACGGATGCCGGCGACCGGCGTGCGCAGTTCGTGCGCGGCGTCGGAAAGGAAGGCACGCAGGCGCTGCTCCGCGTCGACGGCCGCCTGCTCGGCCCCCACGACGTCGTCGAGCATGTCGTCGAGGGCGGTCGCGACGCGCCCGATCTCGGTGTCGGGTCGCGTGGGGTGCAACCGCCGCTCGCGCTCTCCGGAACCGATGGCGCGCGCCACCCGCGACACCTGGTCGAGGGGGCGCAGGCTCCGGCGCACCACCAGGGTGACCGCCCCCGCGGCGAGAACGAGAACCCCGATGGACGACAGGGCCATGATCCACCGCACCTGCACGAGCGTGTCGTCGATCCCCGCCGCCGATGCCGTCAGCGTCAACGTCGAGCCGTCGCTGAGGGTCGAGCGGAGCGTGACCAGGTCGCTGTCTCCCGTCACCTCCGAGGCGACGACGCTGACGTCGCTCGAGCCGGTGGGCTGCGGAGTGGACCGGGCACCCGGCCCTCCGCCTGGACCGCCGGGGCCGCCCGGAGGGCCGTCGCGCAACTGCTCGGGGCTGGGTCCGGCGACGACGGAGTCCCCGCTCGCGCCGTCGATGCGCACGGCGAGTCCCTGGTCGGACAGTCGTACGGCGAGGTCGGAGTCGTCGACGGTGCCCACGAGGGATGCCGCCGCGGCGGCGCGATCGCGAAGACGGTCTTCGATCTGACCGCGCAGGCGCGCACCCAACGCCACGTCGACGACGATCGCGAGCACGACGAGCAGGAGCGCGACCAGGGCGACCACCGCGACGATCGTGCGGCGACGCAGCGACCCCGATCTGAGCGGGGGAGACATGCTCATCGTTCCTCGCTCAAGCGATAGCCGAGCCCGCGGACGGTGTGGATCAGCCGGGGGCCGCGCTGCTCCATCTTGCGCCGGAGGGCGCTCAGGTGCACCTCGACGAGATTGGGGTCGTAGTCCTCGTAGCCCCACACTTGCGTGAGGATCTGCGCTTTCGAGAGCGTGCGTCCGCGGCTCTCGGCGAGAAGCTGCAGCAGCCGGAACTCGGTGGCCGTCAGCTCGAGCGACACCCCGCCGCGATGCGCCGTCGCCGCGTCGGGATCGACGACGAGATCGCCCACCGACACGGTCTGCGGCAACCGCCCGCGACGGCGGAGGACCGCGCCGCTGCGCGCGACGAGCTCGGCCATCGTGAACGGCTTGACGACGTAGTCGTCGGCCCCTTCCGCGAACCCGCGCAGGCGATCGTCGACCTCGTCCCGAGCGGTCAGCATGATTACCGCCGTGTCACCGGCGGCTCTCACGAGCGGAAGCAGACGGATGCCACTCGGCCCGGGCATCATCCAGTCGATGATCACGAGGTCGGGGCGGAACGAGGCGAGACGGTCGCTGAGATCGGTCCCGTCGGGCGCCGCCTCGGTGAGGAAACCGTCGGCGCGCAGGGCCGTGGTGACGGCGATGCGGATCGTCTCGTCGTCGTCGAGGACGAGCACGCGGGCAGCGAAGGACATCCGGGCGACGATACGGACGCGGGCTGAACGCCGGTTATGGCTTACCTATGCGAAGCAGGCGGGTGCGCGGGCTTCAGGTTCGCTTCAGTCCCGGCTCGAAGTCTGGTCTCAGAGCCGGTGACCGACACCGGACGGGAAGAGAATCATGAACGACGACAACCCCACGCTGCCGCTGCCGCGACAGGACGAGACCCCCGAACCCCGCCGCCGCTCGTGGCGCGGACCGGCGCTGATCGCCGGCGCCGTGATCGTGGCCGCCGGCCTCACCGGCGGAACCGCCGCCCTCGCGGCGCAGAGCAACGGCGCGGGGCCCCTCGCCGCCTCGTCGACCTCGGCGCCCAGCGCCGACGGCGGATCCACCGGACCGGGTAGCACCCCCAGTACCGCCCCGACCCCGGGGGCCTCGCCCACGACCCCGGCCGACGGCACGGCTCCGACGCCTCCCGCGGACGCAACCGCTCCGGCGGCACCCGCCGACGGCAAGGGACCCGGCGCGTGCGGACCTGCCGGCCCCGGTGGGCCCGGCGCCCCGAAGGGCGACGCCGCCAAGCCCGCACCGCCCGCCGACGGCACGGCGCCCACCCCTCCCGCCGACGGGCAGAAGCCCACGCCTCCCGCGCCTCCGGCCGATGGCACCGCTCCGACCCCGCCCGCGGAGGGGACCGCTCCGACTCCTCCCGCAACGCCGGGCAGTTGAACAGCGCCCCGCGCTGACCGCGCGCCACGCCCTGCGCGTGCAGCGCGCGGTCAGCGCGGTGGGGCACGATCGTTCGGTGGCGAGAACTCGGACGCGCCGACGGCGGACGCCCCGGCAACGGCTGATCCGGCGACGACGCATGACGTTCGCCGCGGTCGCCATGGTCCTCGTGGGCCTGATCGCTCTGGCGGTCATCCCCCTCGTCTCCCTCACCGCCGCGTGGAACACGGAGGCCCGGCGCGAGGCCATCGACCTCACCTCGTTCAATCCCGGCCACCTCATCGACGACGAGCCGTTCTACGACGGCGATGCCATGACGGCCGATCAGATCCAGTCCTTCCTCGACGACGAGGTGGGGGAGTGCCGCAACGACTCCTGTCTCTCGGTTCTGCGGTCCGACCTGCCCGCGCGGGGACCGATCGTCTCGGATGCCACGGGCCGCACGATCTGCGAGGGCTACGACGGGGGACAGCTCACCGCCGCCCAGATCATCGACCGCCTGCAACGCGCGTGCGGGATCTCGGCCAAGGTGCTGCTCGTCACCCTCCAGAAGGAGCAGAGCCTCGTGTCGGGCCGAACGGCGCGCGCCCCGTCACCCGAGCAGCTCGGTGCAGCAATGGGGGCGAGATGCCCCGACACCGCCCCGTGCGACGCCGGTGCCGCCGGATTCGGCGCCCAGGTCGCCCAGGCCGCCACCGATCTGAAGTCGTACAGCGCCTCGGACTTCATGCGGCAGCCGGGAACGCACTATCTCGCCTATTCACCGGATCCCTCGTGTGGGGGTTCAGACGTGACGATCGCGAACGCGGCCACCGCGGCGCTGTACAACTACACGCCGTATCAGCCGAACCCGGCGGCCCTCGCCGCGCGATGGGGGACGGGCGACGCCTGCTCGGCGTACGGCAACCGCAACTTCGCGCTCTACTGGGCGCTGTGGTTCGGCTGACACCCGCTGGGCCGATCGCGCGGCCGCCCCGCGGGACGCGCGGAGGAATCACAGTGTTGTGATTTCGTTATGCACGGGCGATAATGGCCGGACAACCGAACAATCGCCGGCACTCCATCACAGGTCGTAGGGGAAGACGTACCTGACGAAGGAGAAACCATGGCGATCACGTCTTCGCGCGGAGTGATCCTGATCCACTCCGCGCCCCGCGCGCTGTGCCCCCACCTCGAGTGGGCGGTCGGACGCGCTCTCGGCCGCGCCGTCAACTTCGACTGGGCCGAACAGCCCGTGTTGACGGGCAGCCGTCGCGCGGAGTTCTACTGGGAGGGCCCCGTCGGTTCCGGCGCAGCACTCGCGAGCGCGATCCGGGGGTGGGAACACCTGCGCTTCGAGGTGAGCGAGGATCCCACGCCGCGCAGCGACGGCGGACGCTGGATGCACACGCCGGGTCTCGGCATCCACTTCGCTCAAACCGATTCGGCCGGCAACGTCGTCATCGCCGAGGATCGCGTGCGCTACGCGATGGAGGTCGCGGCCGGCGACCCCTTCGAGCTGCAGCGCGAACTCGACGTCGCCCTGGGCTCGGCCTGGGACGAGGAGCTCGAGCCCTTCCGCCACGCCGGAGACGACCAGCAGATCGTGTGGCTGCACAAGGTCGGATGAGCCCGTCGAGTGGGGGAGGCGCCACTACCGGAGGTCGGTGAACACACCCGGCACCGGGAACGCGTATCCCTCGCTTGACGAAACGAGAGCCCCCTGGCATCCCCGATCGCAGTCGGGGGGATGCCAGGGGGCTCTCGTCGTGACGGGGAACGCGCTCAGACCGAGGCGATGGCGACGACGGCGTTGTGCCCGCCGAAGCCGAAGGAGTTGCTGATCGCGAGCTGGTCTCCCGCGCCGAGCTCGACGGGCGATCCCGAGAGCGCGAACGGAACCTCGGGGTCCTGCTCGGTCAGGTTGATCGTGGGGGGCGCGACGCGGTTCTGCAGGGCGAGAACCGTGAAGATCGCCTCGAGGGCTCCGGTGCCGCCCAGAAGGTGGCCGGTGGAGGCCTTTGTGGCCGAGACGGGGATCTCGTCGACCCGATCGCCGAAGACGGCGCGCAGCGCCTTGTACTCGTTCGGGTCGCCGACCGGCGTCGAGGTGGCGTGCGCGTTGATGTGCGTGACGTCGTCGACCGACGCGCCCGCCATCTCGAGTGCCATGTGCACGGCGCGAGCGGCGCCATGACCCTCGGGGTCGTTCGCGGTGATGTGGTACGAGTCGGCGGTGACGCCACCGCCCACGATCGACGCGTAGATCTTGGCGCCGCGGGCCTTGGCGTGCTCCTCGGTCTCGAGGATCAGCACGCCGGCGCCCTCGCCCATGACGAAGCCGTCGCGGTCGATGCTGGCCGGACGCGAAGCGGTCTCGGGCGAGTCGTTGCGCTTCGACAGCGCCTGCATCGACGCGAACGAGGCGATCGTGATCGGGTGAATGGCCGATTCGGTTCCACCCGCGATGACGACGTCGGCGAGGCCGTCGCGGATGTGCTGCACCGCGTTGACGATCGACTCGGTGCTCGAGGCGCACGCCGATGCCACGGTGCGCGCGAAGGCGCGGGCGTTGAAGTGCAGCGAGAGGTTACCGGCGGCCGCGTTCGGCATGAGCATGGGCACCGTCATCGGCATGACGCGACGCGGGCCCTTCTCGCGCAGGGTGTCCCAGGCGTCGAGCAGCGTCCACACGCCGCCGATGCCGGTGGCGAAGTCGACGCCGAGGCGGTCGGGGTCGATGTCGGGCGAACCCGCGTCTTCCCACGCTTCTTTGGCCGCGACCATGGCGAGCTGCGACGAGGGGTCGAGCCGCTTGGCGACGGGTCGCTCGAGCACGGTCTCGGGGCGCACGAGCGCCTCGGCCGCGAAGGTGACGGGCAGGTTGTACTGCTCGACCCACTCGTGCTCGAGGGAACGGGCGCCGGAGGTACCGGCGAGCAGGGCGGACCAGCTTTCGGGGGCCGTACCGCCGATGGGCGAGGTGGCGCCGATGCCGGTGACGACGATGCGGGGTGTGCTCATGAGCGAAGAATCCTTGGTGCGGCCGACAGGTCGTGACCGGTGGGGGCCGAAGCCCCCACCGGGAGGTGTCAGGACTGGTTCGACGTGATGAAGGTCACGGCGTCGCCGACGGTCTTGAGGTTCTTGACCTCGTCGTCGGGGATGGTGACGCCGAACTTCTCCTCGGCGTTGACGACGATCGTCATCATCGAGATGGAGTCGATGTCGAGGTCGTCGGTGAACGACTTCTCGAGCGCGACCTCGTCGGCCGAGATACCCGTCTCGTCGGTGATGAGCTCGGCAAGGCCGGCGAGAACCTCGTCGTTGGTGAATGCCATGATGTCTCCTGTTTCTTGGGGGCGGGCCTGTCAGGCCCCGATCAGTCTAGGGTTCGGTGTCGCCGCGTCAGGGCAGCACGACGACCTGCGCGCCGAACACCAGTCCGGCGCCGAAGCCGATCTGCAGCGCGAGGCCGCCGCTCAGCTCGGGGTGTTCCTCGAGCAGGCGGTGGGTGGCGAGGGGGATGGATGCCGCTGAGGTGTTGCCGGTCGTCTCGATGTCGCGACCGATGACGACGGTCTCGGGCAGGCCGAGCTGCTTGGCGAACTCGTCGATGATGCGCATGTTCGCCTGGTGCGGCACGAAGGCGGCGAGGTCGGCGGGCTCGATGCCCGCGGCCTCGATCGCCTGACGGGCGACCTTGACCATCTCCCAGACGGCCCAGCGGAAGACGGTGGGGCCCTCCTGGCGCAGGGTCGGCCACGGGGCGACGCCGTCGCGGAAGTCGGTGAGCGTGGCGTTCATGCCCACGGCGTCCGCTTTCGAACCGTCCGAGCCCCACACGGTGGGGCCGATGCCGGGGGTCTCGCTCGGTCCGACCACGACGGCGCCCGCGCCGTCGCCGAGCAGGAACGAGATGCTGCGGTCGGTGGGGTCGACGACGTCGCTGAGCTTCTCGGCGCCGACGACGACGACATGCTTCGCCAGGCCCGCCCGCACGAGGGCGTCGGCCTGACCGACGCCGTAGGCGAAGCCGGCGCACGCGGCGTTCAGGTCGTAGGCGGCCGCGGGGTTCGCCCCGATGCGGTCGGCGACGATGGCCGAGGCCGAGGGGGTCTGCTTGGGGTTGCTGATCGTCGCGACGATCACGGCGTCGATCTGGTCGGGGGCGATGCCCGACTTCTCGACGGCTTCGCGCGCGGCCTCGGTGGCCAGATCGATGGCATCCGTGTCCTTGTTCGCGCGGACGCGCGTGACGATGCCGGTGCGCTGGCGGATCCACTCGTCGCTGGAGTCGATGGGCCCCACGAGGTCGTCGTTGGGCACGAAGTTCTCACCGCGCGCGGCACCGTAGGCGTAGATGCGCGTGTGAGCGGCTCCCTGCAGCTGACGGAGGGTGGGGGTGCTCATGCCTGGTCTTCTTTCAGGAGTGAGACGGCCGCGTCGAGGTCGTCGGGGGACTTGACTGCCACGGTGGGGGTGCCGCGCAGTGCTCGCTTCGCAAGGCCCGTGAGGGCACCGGCGGGCGAGAGTTCGATGATGCCGGTCACGCCCTGCTCGGCGAACGAGGCCATGCAGCGGTCCCAGCGCACGGGCGACGAGACCTGGGCCACCACGAGGTCGAGAGCGCGGCGGCCCTCGGTCACGACGGAGCCGTCGGAGTTGGTCCACAGCGTCGTGGCGGGGTCGCTCACCTGCACGTCGGCGGCCGCGGCGCGCAGCGTCTCGACGGCAGGCTCCATGAAAAGGGTGTGGAAGGCGCCCGCGACCTGCAGCGGGATGACGCGAGTGCCGCGCGGGGCCTCGGCGGCGAGCTCGGCGAGGGCGGGGAGTTCGCCGGCGGCCACGATCTGTCCGCCGCCGTTGTAGTTGGCGGGGGTGAGTGCGAGCGCCTCGAGGCGTTCGAGCACAGCGGTCTCGTCGCCCCCGACGACGGCGCTCATGCCGGTCTCGACGGTGGCGGCGGCCTCGGCCATCGCACGGCCGCGCAGTCCGACCAGGCGCAGCGCGTCCTGGTCGGAGAGCACTCCGGATGCCGCCAACGCGGCGATCTCGCCCACCGAGTGCCCCGCGACACCGGCGACGGAGGTCGTGGCGCGATCGTTCAGCGCAGTCCACGACAGCAGGCTCGCAGCGACGATCAGCGGCTGGGCGACGGCGGTGTCGCGGATCTGATCGGCATCCCATTCGGTGCCGGCGGCGACGAGGTCGACGCCCGCCTGCTCCGAGAAGGCCCCGAGACGCTCGCGCGCTCCGTCGAGTTCGAGCCACGGCGAGAGGAAACCGGGGGTCTGAGAGCCCTGCCCGGGGAAGACGGCGATGATCACCGTTCCATCCTGCCAACGATCGAGCCCACGCTTATGGAGATATCGACACAGATATACGGCGTGTCTTTGTGCGCGCCGTGCATCAGCGCGCCAGGGGCGACCGTCGACCCACGGGTCCGCGACGGCGCGTGGCATCCGTTCCGATCGATCCCAGGATCAGCGCGGTCTGCAGGATGAGCGCCTCCCGGGGGCCCGTGGCATCCCATCCGATGACCTCCGACACGCGCTTCAGGCGATAGCGGACCGTGTTGGGGTGCACGTACAACTCGCGCGCCGTCGCCTCGAGCGAGCGCCCGTTGTCGAGGTAGCTCCACAGCGTCGCCACCAGATCGGCGCTGTGCGCCTGCAGCGGCTGGTAGACGCGATCCACCAGCGTCTGCTTCGCAACGGCGTCGCCAGCGAGGGCGCGCTCGGGCAGAAGATCATCGGCCTCCACCGGCCGCGGGGCATGACGCCACGCGCGGGCGACGGCGAAGCCGGCGAGGGCGGCACGAGCGCTCTGCCCGGCGTCGACCAACGCGGGGACCGCCGGTCCGAGGACGAGATGGCCCGACCCGAAACCGGGCTCGAGACGCTTGGCGATCTCGGGGAAGGGCAGTTCGGCGGAATCCTCTCCACCGCGCGCCGGCAGGTCGGCACGACCGACCACCAGCACCAGGCGCGAGCCCTGCACGCCGATGAGCACGTCGACGCCGAGCTTGCGCGCGGTGCGACGCACCTGGTCGACGTCGAGTTGCGGGGGAGTGGTGCCCACGAGCACCGCGACCTCTCCGTGGCCGTGCCAGCCGAGCGCGGCGATGCGGCTGGGGAGTTCGTCGTCGGCCTCGCCGGTGAGGATCGAGTCGACCACGAGCGCTTCGAGGCGAGCGTCCCAGAGGCCCCGGGCCTCGGCGGCGCGTGCGTAGACGTCGGCCGCGGCGAAGGCGACTTCGCGCGAGTACGACAGCATCGCCTCGCGCACCTTCTCGCTGCGTCCGGCGACGCGCTCTTCCATCACCTCGACGGTGACGCGCACGAGCTGCAGGGTCTGCGTCAGGCTGACGCTGCGCAGCAGCTCACGAGGGGCCGCGGCGAAGATGTCGGCGGCGATCGCCGGAGTGGATGCCGGCTCCTCGAACCACTGCAGGAACGAGGTGATGCCGGCCTGGGCGACGAGCCCGACGGCGGACCGCCGGGCTGGCGGCATCTCGGCGTACCAGGGAAGCGTCTCTTCGAGGCGCTGGATGGTCGCCGTCGCGAGATCGCCCGAGATGCGCCGCAGCCAGGTGAGGGTGTCGGCCTTCTCCTGCGCGGCGGCCGCGACCGCGCCCGCAGACCGGTCGGGCCCGGCCCCGCCCATGGAGGCGGAACCGGACCCGTCGGTGGTGCTCGTCACGCGCTCAGGCCTCGCCACCCGCGTTGCCGCTGGTACCGGCGTTGACGTCGTGCAGGCGGTACTTCTCGATGGCCTGACCCACGACCGCGTCGTCGACCTTGCCCTCGGCGACCAGCGCCTGCAGGGCACGGACGGCGAGCGACGGACCATCGATCTTGAAGAAACGACGGGCCGCGGCACGCGTGTCCGAGAAGCCGAAGCCGTCGGCGCCGAGGGTCCAGTAGTTCTGGGGGACCCACTGGCGGATCTGGTCCTGCACCGCGTGCATCCAGTCGCTGACGGCGACCACGGGGCCGTCGGCTTCCTTCAGCTTGTCGGTGAGGTAGGCCACGCGGGGCTCTTCCTCGGGGTGCAGGAAGTTGTGCTCGTCAGCGGCGAGACCGTCGCGGCGCAGCTCGCTCCACGAGGTGACCGACCAGACGTCGGCCGTCACGCCCCAGTCGTCCTTCAGCAGACGCTGGGCCTCGAAGGCCCACGGCACACCGACGCCCGAAGCGAGCAGCTGCGTCCGGGGACCATCGCCCTCGCCCGCCGAGATGTGGTGGATACCGCGGACGATGCCGTCGACGTCGACCCCCTCGGGCTCGGCCGGCTGCACGTACGGCTCGTTGTAGACCGTCATGTAGTACATGACGTTGGGGTCGGGGTGGTTGCCGCCGTACATGCGCTCGATGCCCGAGCGAACGATGTGCGAGATCTCGTAACCGTAGGCCGGGTCGTACGACACGGTCGCCGGGTTCGTCGAGGCGAGCAGCTGCGAGTGGCCGTCGGCGTGCTGCAGGCCCTCACCGGTCAGGGTGGTGCGACCGGCTGTGGCGCCGATGATGAAGCCGCGAGCCATCTGGTCGCCGGCCGCCCACTGGGCGTCGCCCGTGCGCTGGAAGCCGAACATCGAGTAGAAGACGTAGACCGGGATCAGCGGCTCGCCGTGGGTCGAGTACGCCGTGCCCGCCGCGGTGAACGCCGCGAGGGCGCCCGCCTCGTTGATGCCGACGTGGATGATCTGACCCTGCGGGCTCTCCTTGTACGCCAGCAGCAGCTCGCGGTCGACGGAGGTGTAGTGCTGACCCTTGGGGTTGTAAATCTTCGCCGTCGGGAAGTACGCGTCCATACCGAACGTGCGCGCCTCGTCGGGGATGATCGGCACGATGCGGTGACCGAAGTCCTTGACCCGCAGCAGGTCCTTCAGCAGACGCACGAACGCCATGGTCGTGGCGATCTCCTGCGTCCCCGATCCCTTCTTGGGCAGCGCGTACGCGGCGTCACCGGGCAGCTCGAAACCGACGTGCGTGGTGCGGCGCTCGGGCAGGAACCCGCCGAGCGCGCGACGACGCTCGAGCATGTACTTGATCGTCTCGTCCTGCTCACCGGGGTTGTAGTACGGCGGCTGGTACGGGTTCTCGTCGAGCTGCGCGTCGGTGACGGGGATGTCCATCGCGTCGCGGAACGACTTGAGGTCGTCGAGTGTCAGCTTCTTCATCTGGTGGGTCGCGTTGCGACCCTCGAAGTGCGGACCGAGGCCGTAGCCCTTGATCGTCTTCGCCAGGATGACGGTGGGCTGACCCTTGTGCTCCTTGGCCGCCTTGAACGCCGCGAACACCTTGCGGTAGTCGTGGCCACCGCGCTTGAGGCCCCAGACCTGCTCGTCGGTGTAGTCCTTGACGAGCTCGAGGGCACGCGGGTCGCGACCGAAGAAGTTCTCGCGCACGTAGGCGCCGTTCTCGGCCTTGTAGGTCTGGTAGTCGCCGTCGGGGGTGCTGTTCATGAGGTTGAGCAGCGCGCCCTCGGTGTCGCGGGCGAGCAGGTCGTCCCACTCGCGGCCCCAGACGACCTTGATGACGTTCCAGCCGGCACCACGGAAGAAGCTCTCGAGCTCCTGGATGATCTTGCCGTTACCGCGCACCGGGCCGTCGAGGCGCTGGAGGTTGCAGTTGACGATGAAGGTCAGGTTGTCGAGGCCCTCGTTCGCCGCGACCTGCAGCTGACCGCGGCTCTCGACCTCGTCCATCTCGCCGTCGCCGAGGTAGGCCCAGACGTGCGAGTCGCTGACGTCTTTGATGCCGCGGTTCGACAGGTACTTGTTCGACATCGCCTGGTAGATCGCGTTGATCGGGCCGAGGCCCATCGACACGGTAGGGAACTGCCAGAACTCCGGCATGAGGCGCGGGTGCGGGTACGACGGGATGCCGTTGGGCGCCTGCGACTTCTCCTGACGGAAGCCGTCGAGCTGCGCCTCGGTGAGACGGCCCTCGAGGTAGGCACGGGCGTAGGCGCCGGGGGAGGCGTGGCCCTGGA
Source organism: Microbacterium sp. Leaf203 (assembly GCF_001421275.1). NCBI lineage: Bacteria > Bacillati > Actinomycetota > Actinomycetes > Micrococcales > Microbacteriaceae > Microbacterium > Microbacterium sp. Leaf203. Next base: position 456,712 of record NZ_LMKF01000031.1, read on the forward strand.
TGAAGATCTGGTCGCCACCCGACGGGTCGTCGAGGCCGCGGAAGAAGTGGTTGAAGCCCACTTCGTAGAGCGCCGCCGACGAGGCGTAGGTGGAGATGTGGCCGCCGACGCCGATGCCGGGACGCTGGGCGCGGTGCACGGTGACCGCGGCGTTCCAGCGGATCCACTTGCGGTAGCGGCGCTCGAGCTCCTCGTCACCGGGGAACTCGGGCTCGTTTTTCTGCGAGATCGTGTTGATGTAGTCGGTGGTCGGAACCATCGGCACGTTCAGGTGCAGTTCTTTCGAGCCCTTGAGCAGGCTCAGCATGATCTCGCGAGCGCGAGCCGGACCCTTCGCCTGGACCAGCTGGCGCAGGGATTCCTGCCACTCCCCGGTCTCTTCCGGGTCGCTGTCCTGCGGCCCCTGCGAATACGGATCCTGGTCGTGAACAGTCACGGAAGACCTTTCGTCGTCTGGCAGGTCATGCCAGAGAATCGCCATACGAGTGCGGCAACCCTTGTTCGCTCCGCACAATCAACCAGCGTCCAGCCTAGCGAGTCGGAACGGGATCGGATGCGCGGCGGGCGCGAGCGATCCTCGCCCTGCGCGCAGACGGTTCGATGTCGAGACGAGTGGATGCCCGTCGAGAACGCCTGCAGCCCCCGCGCCGCGACAAGGCGCTCGAGGACGCAGGTCTACCCTGAGCCCGTGAGCACCCATGAGCGCGAGGGCTTCCGCACCCGGCCGGAGCATCGCTGGCCGGTCCTGATCGCCCTGGCCGTCGGTACGGGGCTGTACGCGGTGCTGCCGAATGAGGCGTCCGGCGTGCTCCGCTACGTCGTCGTCATCGCCGGCGTGCTGTGCGCCATCCCCATGGTCGTGACCAACCCCTCCCGACTGTCGCGCGAGTCGGCGGTCGGGAGGGGGTTCGCGCTGGCCTTCACCGCCGTGCTGCTCGTGGCGAACCAGGTCGCGTTCTTCCTGCTCATCCAGCAGCTGCTGCGCGGGGAGGGAAGCGGGGCCGGCACACTGCTGGGGGCTGCGCAGGTATGGGCGATCAACGTCATCGGCTACGCCGTCGTCTACTGGGAGATGGACCGCGGAGGGCCCATCGCTCGCCGTCGCGACGCACGCGACGAGCTTCCGCCCGCGGACTTCCAATTCCCGCAGGACTCCGACCGCGACGCGGTGAGCGAGGTTGCCCGCCGTTCGTCCGACACCGAGGACTGGGCGCCCGGGTACGTCGACTACCTGTACTTCTCGGCATCCAACGCCATGGCCTTCAGCCCCACCGACGTCATGCCCCTCAGCACGCGCGCGAAGCTGTTCATGATGGTGCAGGCGGTGTCGGGGTTCATCCTTCTCGCGCTGGTGATCTCGCGCAGCGTGAACATCCTGAACTAACGCGACGCCGTCAGCCAGGTCGGGGCGCCCATCAGGTCCTCGAGCTCGGTGACCAGTCGGGCCGCGTGGAATCCGTCTGCGACCGCGTGGTGGAGCTGCAGGGAAAGGGGCATGAACAGGCGCTCGCCGCGCTCGACGTACTTCCCGATGGTGACGATGGGGGCGAGGTGCGACGCGCCGTTCTCGATGTTGAGGGTGAAGCCCGTGAAGCTCGTCCACGGCACGCTCGATACGTCGAAGGTGTTGCGGGGCGGCTCACCCTGCGGGAAGAAGTCGAGACTGTTCGCGTGCGCGGCGATGGTCTGTTCGGCGCTCGCGTGGAAGGCCGCGAAGTCCGAGTCGTACGGCACCCAGAGACAGGCGAACGTCTCCCGCTCCGGGTGGAAGACCGTGAAGGCCGGGTGGACGACGTTCCAGACGGCGGGCGCGCCCGCTTCGTCGACGCGCATTCGGAATTCCGGATGCCGGTTCACGATCGACGCGATGGCCCAGATCTGCGCGATGGAGGTGCGGCACCCCGATGCGCGCCGAACCGCCACGAAGTCGGTGACGTCGATCTCGACGGTCATCGCGTAGGTGCAGGGCGACGAGCGCAGGTAGTGCTCGAAGTGCTGACGTCGGGGCCACGTCTCGAGGTCGATCGGAGTGAGCTGGTCCATCCGCCCATGATCCCAGGAGAGAAAAGACAGTGCGACTGAAAGGGGTGGGCCCTGCCGGGATCGAACCGACGACATCCACGGTGTAAACGTGGCGCTCTACCAGCTGAGCTAAAGGCCCTGGTCCGTCCGATCCTAATCGGCCCCGTCGATCCACCGAGACGGGAACCTTGTAATATGGCACGTAGTACATATTGGAGGGCACGTGACGACCGCGACACCGCTGCTTCGCGCCGCTCGCAAGAGCCGCAATCTCACGCAGAAGGCCATCGCCGATCGGCTTCACGTCGATCAGGGGCGCATTTCGCGCGCCGAGAGTGCGGGCGAGCTCGAGTATGGAACGGTCGAGCGCATTCTCGGCGCGACCGGCCACCGGTTGTACTCTGCCCCCACTCGTCGCGACGATGTCGCGACTGCCGCGTCGTCCATTCGCTCGCATCTGCGGCGCGGCGATCGACACCGCGCGCTTCGCGCGTTCATCCAACTCAGCGACGACCTTCAGGCCGAACGCGGGCTCATCCGTGGAGTGCTGGTGGTGGCCGAGCCGGAGCCCACCGGGGAAGCCGTGTGGGACTCCGCGCTCGCCGCGCTCGTCTCTCTTCGCCTCAATGAAGAGAATCTGCCGCATCCGGAATGGACCAAGACACCGAACCGGCACCTCCCGTCACCGAGGACACTGGAGGTAGACCCCGCCGACCCGCGCCCTGGCCCCGGCGACGTACCGGAAGAATTCCTCGAGCACGGTGTCCTCATCTGGAGCGACACCCTCGCGAGCGTCTGAGGTGCCCATCCTCGGGCGGGACGACATCGTCGCAGCATTGCGCGATCTCGTCGAAGAACTCGTCGCCAGCGGGGATCGCGTCGGCATCCGCCTCGTCGGGGGAGCCGCAATCGCGCTCCGCCATTTCGAACGGGAATCCACAAACGACCTGGATGCAACAGGGGTGACGAGCCAGGACGATCATGCCGTCGCCGAGGCGGCAGCGCGCGTCGCCGAGCGACGCGGATGGCCGAAGGATTGGTTGAATTTCGAGGTCGACCAGCTCGGAGCAACTCCCTGGATCGGTCGCCCTGCCGAATGGGAGAACCTCTACGACGCCGATGGTGTGGTCATCGAGGTCGCTTCGGCGGAGACGCTGCTGGCGATGAAACTTCGAGCAGGACGCCCCGGTCGCGATGTCAATGACATACGTCGGCTGCTTCATCTGTGTGTAGTCGGCACCATCGATGCGGCGGAGGACCTTTATGAGGGGTACTACCCCGGCGACAGCATGAGCGCACGGACGCGGGGATAGTTGAGCGGATCCTCGAAGAAGCCTCGCCACCACCGCTCCACCCGGTCGACCCGATTCGGTGGTGACCGCGCACCAGGTACGCGTACCGCGGATGTCCGAGGCCCGGGGTAGCGTGGGGGACGTGAATGCCGATCCCGCCGACCAGCGCAAACTGCTCGACCTCGCCGACCTCGACGCGCGTATCCACCGTGACGAGAAGGTCGCCGGCAACCCACCGCAGGCCGACCGCGTGCGCGAGCTCATCGCGCAAAGGGCGACGCTCACGCAGGAGCTTTCGACGCGCGCCAACGTCCGCGACGACATCAACGCCGAACTGAAGCGCCTCGAGTCCGACGTCGCCGTGGTCGACGCCCGCATCGCCCGCGACACCGAGCGACTTGCCGCGTCGTCGAACCCCAAGCAGGCCCAGGGCTTCGAGAGCGAGCTGACCTCGCTCAAGCGGCGCAAGAGCGACCTCGAAGACATGGAGATCGCGCTCATGGAGCGGCTCGAGGCAGCTGATGCCGCTGTCACCGAGCAAGAGGCAGTGATCGCCGACACCAACGCGCAGGGCGCTCAGCTCAGCGCCGAGGCCAAATCCACCGTCACCGACGCGACCACGCGACTCGAGGGCGCGCGCCGTGATCGTGAGGCCGTGGCCGCTTCGGTTCCCGCCGACTTGCTCGGGCTCTACGAGCGGCTCGCCTCGCGCGGCAACGGTGCCGGACTCCTGCGTGCCGGGGCGTGCGAAGCGTGCCGCATGGTGCTTCCGCCGAGCGATCTCGCCGTCGTCCGCCGCGCGCAGACAGACGAGGTCGTGTTCTGCCCCGAGTGCGGCGCGATCCTCGTCCGCACCGAAGAGTCCCGATGACCCGAGACGGCCGTGGCCTCTGACACGGTCGTCGTCGCCCGCGCGGCATCCGGTTCCCCCGTCCTGATCGAGCTCGACGCCGACGCGAACCCGCTTCGCTCGACCGAGGTCGACGAGCTCGTCGCGGCCGTCCGTGCGCGCGAGCACGCGGGCGACGTGCGCTGGGTCTGGCCCGACACCACCACCGCCTACCCAGAGCTGCTCAATGCAGGCGTACGCGTCGCGCGAGCGTGGGACCTTCGGCTGGTGCACGCGATCCTCCGCGACGCCGTGGCCGTCACCGACGACGCCGGGCTCCGCCGCGCGACCGCCTGGGATGCCGCATCCACCCCACCCGACGCGGGCGACGCCCTCTTCGACCTGGGGGAATCGGCATCCGGAGTCCCCGAATCCGCCGACGAAGCGGTCGCCGAATACCGGCGCCAGCATGGCGCCATCGCCGCCGCAGCGACACCCGGCGCCCTGCGGCTGCTGGCCGCCGCCGAGTCGGCCGGTGCGCTCATCGCCGTCGAACTGCACGCGGCGGGCGTGCCGTGGAGTGTCGAGGCGCACGAGCGCCTGCTGGAGACCGAGCTCGGGCCGCGGCGCGGCGGCGGGCTCCCGGAGCGCATCGAGCAGACCGCCGCCGTCGTCCGCGACGCGCTCGGCGACCCGAAAGCCTCGCTCGACTCGCAGCCGCGACTGCTGCGCTCCCTGCACCGCGCCGGCCTGCTCGTGCAATCGACGAGCCGCTGGGAGCTGTCCGAGCACGACCACCCCGCCGTCGCCCCGCTGATCGCCTATAAAAAGCAGATGCGCCTCTACACCGCGAACGGCTGGGCGTGGCTGGCCGAGTGGGTGCGCGACGGTCGGTTCCGTCCCGTCTACGTGCCGGCCGGCGTCGTCACCGGGCGGTGGGCCTCGTCGGGCGGGGGAGCCCTGCAGATCCCACGCGCCCTGCGGACCGCGGTGCGGGCCGACCCCGGCTGGACGCTCGTCACCGCCGACGTGGCCCAGCTCGAACCCCGTGTCCTCGCCGCGATGGCACGTGACACGGCGTTGGCCGAGGCGGCATCCGGTCGCGATCTCTATGCCGGCATCGTCGAGCGCGGTGCCGTCGCCACCCGCGCCGAAGCGAAGCTCGCGATGCTCGGGGCGATGTACGGCGCCACCACCGGAGAGAGCGGACGGCTTCTCCCGCGGCTGCGGAGCACGTTCCCCTGCGCGATGCAACTGGTCGACGACGCGGCGCGCACGGGAGAGGACGGCGGGGTCGTTCACACCTGGCTCGGTCGGACGTCCCCCACTGCTGGGGAGTCCTGGCGCGCGCTGCAATCTCGGGCGAGCGACGCTGCGGCATCCGGGATCGACGAAACACGCGCGCGCCGATCCGCGCGCGACCGCGGACGCTTCACACGCAATTTCGTGGTCCAGGGCACGGCAGCCGAGTGGGCGCTGGCATGGCTGGCCGACCTCCGCTCACGTCTCGCGAAATTCCCCGAGGTGGATGCCGCCCACGCGGCGCCTGCGTCGGGACCGGTGTTCCACCGGGCGCCGCACCTCGCCTTCTTCCTGCACGACGAAATCGTGGTGCACACCCCTCTTGCGCACGCGGATGCCGTGGCCGACGCGGTGCGGGAGGCGGCGGCATTCGCCGGGCGCTTGCTCTTCGGAGCGTTCCCCATCGACTTCCCCCTCGACCTCCGCGTCGGCACGACCGCAGACAAGGGCTGACAGGCGCTCGGTACGCTCGAGGGGTGATCGAGCTGCCGCCGTACCCGCGACGCGCCTCGAATGCCGCGGTGAGGGACGCCGATCCGCTCGCCTACCGCCTGGCCGCGTCGGGCGTGGGGACACTCGCCCTCGGAGTCCTGCTCCTCGTCGGGTGGGCGCTCGTGCAGTTCGAGGTCGTCAGAGCCGCATGGCTCGACACGCTCGCGGGACTGGTCGCTGTCGTCCTACTGTGGGCGGGTGTCCTCGGGCTGGCGCTCGGGGCCGCACTGGTCGCCTATCCGGCCGGAGTGCGGCGCGAACTCGCCCTGCACCGCTTCGCGCGTTCTGTGGGGTTGTCGTACGCGCGATTCGGCGCACCTCTCGAGATGGGCGGAGTCTTCTTCGCCGAGCGGGCCCCCGGTGCCGATCCCTCGTACGGGAGCGCCTTCGAGCTGTATCGGCCACCTTTCGACGATGCCCCGCTTCGCCTGGGCGTCGCCACGTTCGAGGGGGGACGGGATGCCGCGCGCGGGCCGCGCCACGCTTTTCGCTTCCTCGCTCTCCGGCTGCCCCGCCCGATGCCGCACATCATGATCGACTCGCTGCGCAACGGACGCCTCCGAGCCGAGCTACCGGGCGCGCAACGGGTGTCCCTCGAGGGCGAGATGGATCGCCACTTCGCGGTCTACGCTCCTCTTGGCTACGCGCGCGACGCTCTCCAAGTCCTCACACCCGACGTCCTCGTCTGCCTCCTCGAGCACGGACGGAATTGGGACGTCGAAGTCGTCGACGACCTCCTGCTCGTGGCATCCACCCGATTCCGGCGGGGCCGGGATGCCACGGAAGTGCCCGCTCTGCTGCGCTTCGCGACCCTCCTGGGTGCCGAAGTCCGCACGCAGATCGTGCCGTACACCGACCCCCGCGCTGTGTTCCCCCGCACGCAGGTCGCCGCCGCGGGGAGACGTCTGCGGCGGCGTTCGGTCTGGTGCGACATCGCCATTCTGCTCGGGCTCGTCATCGGAGTGCCCGCGGCGATCCTCGGTGGCGTCTTGCTCGTCGCCCGGTGACGGTGTCGGCGCGGCACGGCCCCGTAGACTAGCGAGCGCGAATGGGTCGGCTGGACGGTCGCGTCACGGGTTCGCCCGTGCCGAGGAACGTCCGGGCTCCACAGGGCAGGACGGTGGGTAACGCCCACCCGGAGCAATCCGCGAGACAGTGCCACAGAGAGCAGACCGCCCCGTCCCCTCGGGGTGCGGGGTAAGGGTGAAAGGGTGGTGTAAGAGACCACCGGGGTCGTGGTGACACGACCCGCGAGGTAAACCTCGTCCGGAGCAAGGCCAGACAGGGGATGACGACGCGGCTCGCCGAGTCCCCGGGTAGGCCGCTGGAGCGGCACGGCAACGTGTCGCCGAGAGAGATGACCGTCCACGGGGTTTCGACCCCCGGACAGAACCCGGCGTACAGGCCGGCCCATTCGCCCCTCGGGATCGCACGCCGAAACCAGTAGTCCGGTCGGCATCTGAGCGCCGTGCGGCTCCGAAGACCTGTCGTGGCACAAGACGACGCACGGGACTTCCTGGTCAATCTCATCGATCGGGCGGACGCGACAGGACGACCCTTCTGGGACGCGACCGCCGACGAGCGGGCGATCGCGCGTGCGCGCTTCGGCACGCCCGCGGCCGCGCTGCAGACGACGCGCAGCCGCGACGGCGATTCGGGGGCCGTCGGCGCGGCCGACCTGTTCCTCGGCACGGCGATCCTCGTCGAGGTCGCGGCGGAGCTCCTGCAGGCGCCGAGCAATGGGCGCACGCGCCAGCAGGCCGTCGCCGCCATGCGCGAGCGGGTGCATCTGCTGCTCGGCTAGACGCGCTCGCGGGTCACCCCCGATGCGGAGTGTCGGACATATGTTCTACACTCGACCACGGCCGGGGAAGGGGTCCGGTGCATGGGTTCGACGAGAGTCAGCGACGAGATGGTCGCTCGGGTATTGGCATCCATCGCCCCCTGCACGTTGCAGCCCGAGACCTGGGGAGCGCGGCCCATCGAGTGGTACGCGCAGAAGCGCCCTGTATGGGCGTGGGTGACCTGGCCCAACCGGGCCGCCACCCGCGAACCCGCGTGGGCGACGGGTGGCAACGACCGCGTGGTCATGCTCGAGGTGCCGTGCGAGGGCGGCCACTGGGCACCCGTAGTGTGGCGCAATGCGGTCAGCCTGCGTCGGGCAGACGCCGCCTGAAAGGTTTCCGGATGCCACGGCACCGGCCCCGGATCTACTTGACCGCGGGCAGCGCCTCGGGCACCGGCACCGCGAGCGACGCGGCGCCGATGATGCCGGCGTTGTTGCGGTGCTTCGCCGGGACGATGGGAGCACGCAGCTTCAGTAGGGGGAGGAAGTTCTCGGAGTGCTTCGACACGCCCCCGCCGACGACGATGAGGTCGGGGCTGAAGAGGAACTCGACGTAGTCGTAGTACCACTGCAGGCGCTTCGCCCACTTGTCCCACGACAGTTCCTCGCGCTCCATGGCCGAGTAGGCCGCGAAGTGCTCGGCGTCCTTCTTGTGCCCGGCGCGCTGCAGGTGACCGAGCTCGCTGTTGGGAACGAGCACGCCGTCGTAGATCATCGCCGACCCGATGCCCGTGCCGAGCGTCGTGAGGATGACGAGACCGTTCACGCCCTTGGCCGCGCCGTAGCGCACCTCGGCGATACCGGCGACGTCGGCGTCGTTGGCGAAGTGGATGTCGCGCGACAGGCCGTGCTCGAAGAACTTCTCGGCCTCGAAACCGATCCACGACTTCGAGACGTTCGCGGCCGAAAGGGTGCGGCCGCCCTTCACGATCGAGGGGAACGCGACGCCCAGGGGAAGATCCGCGGGGGCCTCCAGAGTCTCGAGCACCTGCTTCACCGCCGCGAGGACGTCGGCCGGCTCTGCACCCTCGGGCGTCGCGACCTTCACCCGGTCGCTGATCAGCTCACCGGCATCCAGATCCACGATCCCGGCCTTGATGCCGGTTCCGCCGATGTCCACTCCGACCGCACGAGACGCATTCGTTGCCATACCCCTCAGCCTATCCAGCCGCACGGTCGGGATCAGTAGGATCGGGGGAGCACCGGCGGTTCGCGCCGAGACGCGAGATCCACGTGAGGAGCGATCGTGAGCGACGATGACAAGAAGTACTGGTACAACCTCGAGACCGGCAAGGTCGAGCAGGGATACGAGTCGCCCGCGGTGGATCGCGCCGGCCCCTTCGACACCGCCGAAGAGGCGGCCAACGCGCCGCAGCTCATGAAGGAGCGCTCGAAGCAGTGGGCCGAAGAAGACGCCCGCGACGACTGGGGCTCCGGCTCCACCCGCTGAACGCCCACCGAAACGAGGGATGACGATGGACAAGCAGCGCGATTTCGTCTTGCGCACGATCGAGGAGCGGGGCGTCAAGTTCGTCCGCCTCTGGTTCACCGACGTGGTCGGCACGCTCAAGTCGGTGGCGATCGCCCCGGCCGAGGTCGAGGGCGCCTTCACCGAGGGGCTGGGCTTCGACGGCTCCGCGATCGAGGGACTGACGCGGTCGTACGAGTCCGACCTGCTCGCGCACCCCGACCCCACGACCTTCCAGATCCTGCCGTGGCGCGGTGAGATCGACCCGACCGCGCGCATGTTCTGCGACATCACGACGCCCGACGGGCAGCCGGCCGTCGCCGACCCGCGTCACGTGCTCAAGCGCACGCTCGCAAAGGCGGCCGACGCCGGGTTCACGTTCTACACGCACCCCGAGATCGAGTTCTACCTGTTGAAGTCCTCGCAGCTGGGTGCCGACGGTCGCCCGCAGCCGGTCGACTCGGCCGGGTACTTCGACAACGTCCCCGGCGGCACGGCGCACGACTTCCGTCGCCGGTCGGTGCGCATGCTCGAAGACCTCGGCATCTCGGTCGAGTTCAGCCACCACGAGGGTGGACCCGGCCAGAACGAGATCGACCTGCGCTACGCCGATGCGCTGACCACGGCCGACAACATCATGACGTTCCGCACGGTCGTGAAAGAGGTCGCGATCGAGCAGGGCGTGTACGCCACCTTCATGCCGAAACCGATCAGCGGCCAGCCCGGCAGCGGTATGCACACGCACCTGTCGCTGTTCGAGGGCGACATGAACGCGTTCTACGAAGAGGGCGCGCAGTACCAGCTGTCGAAGGTGGGCCGTCACTTCATCGCGGGCCTGCTGCGTCACGCGAACGAGATCTCGGCCGTGACCAACCAGTTCGTCAACTCATACAAGCGCCTGTGGGGCGGCGACGAGGCTCCCAGCTTCATCTGCTGGGGCCACAACAACCGCTCCGCTCTCGTGCGCGTGCCGCTGTACAAGCCGAACAAGGGCCAGTCGACGCGGGTCGAATACCGCGCGCTCGACTCCGCCGCCAACCCCTACCTGTCGTACGCGCTCATGCTCGCGGCGGGCCTCAAGGGCATCGAGCAGGAGTACGAGCTCCCGGCCGAGGCCGAGGACAACGTCTGGTCGCTCAGCGACGCGGAGCGCCGCGCGCTCGGCTACGCACCGCTGCCGGCGAGCCTCGACCACGCCCTCGAATACCTCGAGGAGTCAGAGCTCGTCGCCGAGACGCTCGGCGAGACGGTCTTCAAGTACGTGCTGCTCAACAAGCGGCGCGAGTGGCAGCAGTACCGCGCTCAGGTGACGCCGTTCGAGCTCGCGAGCAACCTCGAAGCGCTCTGACAGTCGTCCCATGACCTCGGGCGATCGTTCCACCGCGCTCACCGCCCTCGCCCGCACCGGCTTCTCACGGCTCGCCGAAGCAGACACCCTGCTCTCCGAGCTCGAGGAGTCGGTGGGGGTGGAGCGGGCGGATGCCATGCAGCTCGCGCAGCGCGTGGCCGACCCCGACCGTGCCCTGCTGTCGATCCTGCAGGTCGCCCGCCGTGATCGCGAAGCGGTTCGCGCGGCGGCGGCGGACGCGGGAGCGTGGCGCGCCCTGTGGGACATCGTGGGCGCCTCCGACGGCTTCGCGGAGTTCTACCTGCGCCACCCCGATGAGCTCGCGCATCTCTCGGGTGCGGGCCTGACCCTGCCCGACGAGCCCTTCATGCGCGCCGAGCTCCTGGCATCCGTCGGCGACGTCGAGGGCTTCGCGTCGGATGCCTCGGATGTCGCGTGGGTGGCGTTGCGCGTGCGCTATCGGCGACTGCTGGCCCGGATAGCGGCCTACGACCTCGGGCAGGACGACCCCGCGGGCGCGATTCCCGCCGTGGCCTCGTCGTTGGCCGACCTGGCGGGAGCGGCCCTCGAGGCGGCTCTCAGCGTGGCGAGGGCGCGGGTCAGCGGGCCCGGGCCGGGATCGTTCCCTCGTGAACAGGTGGAGGCGACCCGGTTCGCGATCATCGCGATGGGCAAGACGGGCGCGCGTGAGCTGAACTACGTCAGCGACGTCGACGTGATCTTCGTGGGGGGATCGGCCGATGAGGACGCCGTCACCGAGGCGCGCGCGATCGACATCGGCACGCGGCTCGCCGTGCAGACGATGCGCGGCATCTCGGGTCCCGAGATCGAGCCGCCCCTGTGGGAGGTCGACCCGAACCTGCGCCCCGAGGGCAAGCAGGGCGCGCTCGTCCGCAGCCTCGCCTCGCACGAGCAGTACTACGCGCGGTGGGCGAAGAGTTGGGAGTTCCAAGCCCTGCTGAAGGCCCGGGCGATCGCCGGGGACCCGACGTTGGGGGCCGAGTACGTCGCCGCCGTCCAGCCCCTGGTGTGGCACAGCGCCGCGCGAGAGAACTTCGTCGAGGGCGTCCAGCGCATGCGCGAACGCGTCACCGATCACATTCCGTCCGCGGAGGTCAATCGACAGCTCAAGCTCGGGCCCGGCGGCATCCGAGATGTCGAGTTCACCGTGCAGCTCCTGCAGCTGGTCCACGGTCTGACCGATGAACGGATCCGCCAGCGCGGCACGCTCGAGGCGCTCGACGCGCTGGTCGCCGAGGGGTACATCGGGCGGTCCGAGGCCGAGGCGTTCGGTCGCGACTATCGCCTCCTGCGTCTGCTCGAGCACCGCCTCCAGCTTCGCGGTCTCCGCCGCACGGCGCTGTTGCCCGAGAAGGACGACGACCTGCGGGTCCTCGCACGAGCGTCGCGACTGGCCGACTCGGCATCGGGGGTGCAGGCCGTGTGGGAGGGCATCAAGCGCGAGGTGCGCGACATCCACGTGCGCCTGTTCTACCGCCCCCTGCTGTCGGCCGTGGCCGCCCTTCCCGAGGGGGAGCGCACCCTGTCGACCGAGCAGGCGCGCGATCGCCTCGCCGCGATCGGCTTCCGCGACCCGGCCGGAGCGCTCCGCCACATCGCCGCGCTGACCAGCGGCTTGAGCCGCAAGGCGACGATCCAACGGCACCTCATGCCGATCATGATCCGGTGGTTCGCCGACGGCGTGGATCCCGATTACGGCCTGCTCGTCTTCCGCCGCATCAGCGAGCGGCTCGGCAACACCCCCTGGTTCCTGCGGATGCTGCGCGACTCGGCCGGGGCCGCCGAGAGTCTCACGCGGGTGCTCTCGGGCTCGCGGTACATCGGTGAGCTCATGGAATGGATCCCCGAGTCGGTGGCCTGGCTCGACGACGACGCGCTGCTGCGCCCCCGTTCGGGAAAGGCGCTCGAAGAAGAGGCGCGGGCCATCCAGACCCGCTGGCAGAACATCGACGACGCGATGCGTTCGGTGCGGGCGCTGCGCCGGCGCGAGATGCTGCGTGTCGCGATGGCCGCGGTTCTCGGAACGGTCTCGCTCGAGGAGCTCTCCGACGCCCTCAGCACCATCACCGAGGTCACCATCCAGGCCACCCTGCGCGCCGTGCGCCGTGTCGTCGTCCCGCCCGAGGACGACGATCTCGACTTCGCGGTCATCGCGATGGGACGCTTCGGCGGACGCGAGATCGGTTTCGGATCGGATGCCGACGTGATGTACGTCTATCGCGCGAACGGAATCGACCCGCAGCGGGCCAGTCAGCTCGCGCTGAAGCTCGTCGCCGGCCTGCGCGAGCAGTCGGAGGACCACCGTCTGCCGCTCGACCTCGATGCGGAGCTCCGACCCGAGGGGCGGAGCGGTCCTCTCGCCCGCTCCCTCGACGCCTACGCCGAGTACTACCGGCGGTGGTCGTTGTCGTGGGAGGCGCAGGCGCTCCTGCGCGCCCGTGGCGTGGCCGGCAGTGTCAAGCTCATCGGGGCGTTCCTCGAGCTCGCCGACGAGGTGCGGTATCCGGTGTCGGCCGATCAGAACGGGCTCCGCGAGATCCGGCGCATCAAGGCGCGCGTCGAGAACGAGCGTCTGCCGCAGGGCGCCGACCCCGCTCGGCACCTCAAGCTCGGCCCCGGTTCGATCAGCGACGTGGAGTGGCTCGTGCAATTGCTGCAGCTCCAGCACGCGCGCGCGATCCCCGCGATGCGGACGACGTCGACGCTCGAGGCGTTGGATGCCGCTGTCGACGAGGGGATCATCGAGGCCGACGCGGCCGAGAAGCTCGCCGCGGCTTGGCATCTCGCGAGCCGTCTTCGTTCGGCGAACACGCTGTTGTCGGGCCAGACGAGCGATGTGCTTCCCGTGGACCGAGCGAAGCTCGACGGTATCGGTCGCATCCTCGAATATGCTCCGCGCTCGGCCACGCAGGTCGAAGAGGACTACCTGGGCACCACGCGCCGCGCGCGCCGCGTCTTCGACAAGCTGTTTTACGGATGACCGTGAGCGGAAGGGATGCCGCCCGCTCGCGGCATCCCTTCCGCACAGCTCACGACATGAGACGTTCGCGCACCTCGCGTCGCTGGACCTTCCCGATGAGGGAGCGGGGCAGGTCGTCGACCACGACGACACGACGCGGCACTTTGTAGGCCGCGAGGCGCGCCTTGCAGAAGTCGCGGATCGCGTCGGGTTCGACGTGGACGCCGTCGCGCAGCACGATCGCCGCCGCGACGTCTTCTCCGCCGCTCGACTTGGGTAGGGCGACGACCGCCGCTCCGGCGATGTCGGGGTGCGAGGTCAGGACGTCTTCGACCTCGCTGGGCGACACGTTGAACCCGCCCGTGATGATGATCTCTTTGAGACGGTCGACGATGGTGACGAAGCCGTCCGGTGAGACCGAGGCGATGTCGCCCGTGCGCAGCCACCCGCCGTCGAGCAGTGTCGCCGCCGTGTCGGAGGGGCGGTTCCAGTACCCCTGGAAGACCTGGGGACCGCGCAGGAGGAGCTCTCCGGGCTCGCCGAGGGGCCGGTCGACGGTCGGGTCCTCGGGGTCGACGACGCGGATGTCGGTGCTCGGAAAAGGCACGCCCACCGTTCCGGGGCGGCGGGACGGGCCGATGGGGTTGCCGAGGGCGACCGGCGACGACTCGGTCATTCCGTACCCCTCGACGAGAAGACCCCCGGTGGCGGCCTCCCACCGATCGACGGTGGCGACGGGCAGGCTCATCGCCCCCGAGATCGCGAAGCGCACGGTGCTCAGGTCGAGCGTGCCCCGGGCTGCGGCGCGCGCGAGCTGGTCGTAGATGGGGGGAACGGCGGGAAGGAAGGTGGGCGGGCTCTTCTTCGCCGCCGCCGCGACCAGCTCGAGGTCATACTTCGGGAAGAGCACGAGCTTCGCCCCGATGCTCATGGCGAATGTCAGGCAGAGCGTGAGCCCGTAGGCGTGGAACAGGGGGAGGACCCCGTAGAACGTCTCTTCACCGTCGCGAAGGCCCGGTACCCACGCGCGGCCCTGCATCGCGTTGGCCCGCAGGTTCGAGTGGGTGAGGACGGCGCCCTTGGGGCTGCCCGTGGTGCCGCTCGTGTACTGCAGCAGTGCGATGTCGTCGAGAACGGGGCCGGGGTGCTTTCGAGACAACGTGCCGTGCGTGAGGAGCTTCTCCCACGCCTGCGGACGCTTGGACCGCGGCGCGCTGGTGAGCTGCTCGCGCGCGGCCTTGGCTTTCGCCACCGGGAGGCGCAGCGCGAGGCGCTTCGCGAAGGGGAGGGCGGTCGTGATGTCGACGCTGATGATCTTCTCGAGCGCCAGGTCGGCCGGGAACTCGGCGACGGTGTCGGCCAGCTTGTCCCACACGATGGCGAACCGGGCGCCGTGGTCCTCGAACTGATGACGCAGTTCGCGGGGCGTGTACAGCGGGTTGTGCTCGATGACGATCGCGCCGAGGCGCAGCGCGGCATAGAACGCGACGACGTGCTGCGGCGAGTTCGGGAGGACGAGGGCGACGCGGTCGCCGGCCCGAACCCCCAGTCGACGCAGGCCCTCTGCTGCGCGGGAGACCTGGTCGCCGAGCTCGCGATAGGTGGTCGGCGCACCGAAGAACTCGAGGGCGGTCTTCTTTCCGTACCGCGCGACCGAGGCCGCCAGCATCTCGGGCAGTGTCTGCGAGGGCTCGTCGATCTCGAGGGGCACCCCCTCGGCGTAGGAGGTGGACCACGGACGCGACGCGTATGGGGACTCGGCCATGCTCCCATCCTCCCGTGCCCCTCCGACATCGCGGCGGAGGTTCACCTGAAGGGATGCCGGGAAGCCGGCGACGAGGCGAAAAACTGACGACCCTCGCAACCGGCGGCCGATCGGCCTAACCTGGCCCGCATGTGCCGCAATATCGTTCCCCTGCACAACTTCACGCCTCCGGCGACGGATGCCGAGTGCCACGACGCGGCGCTCCAGTTCGTCCGCAAGATCGTGGGGACGACGACGCCATCGCGGGCCAACCAGGACGTCTTCGATCGCGCCGTGGACGAGATCGCGGCATCCGTCCGGAATCTGCTCGACGACCTGGTGACGAAAGCCCCGCCGAAGGTGCGCGAGGTCGAGGCGGCGAAGCGGCAGGCCCGCTCGGCCGAGCGCTACGAAGCCATCCGCGTCTTCCAGGAGCAGAAGCGAGCGTCACGCGCCGGATGATCCGCAGGCGAACGACGATGCCCGCCCCCGCGAAACGGCGGGGACGGGCGTCGACGTGGAGGATCGGGCGATCAGACCCCGAAGTACAGCTCGTACTCGAAGGGGTGCGGGCGCTGGGCGATCGGCTGGATCTCGTTCTCGATCTTGTACTCGATCCAGGTGTCGATGAGCTCCTGCGTGAACACGCCGCCGGCGAGCAGGAACTCGTGGTCGGCGCGCAGAGCCTCGAGCGAGTCGAGCAGCGAGTTCGGAACCTGCGGGATGTTCTTGGCCTCTTCGGCGGGGAGCTCGTAGAGGTCCTTGTCGACGGGCTCGTGCGGCTCGATGCGGTTCTTGATGCCGTCGATACCGGCCATGAGCTGAGCCGCGAACGCGAGGTACGGGTTGCCCGAGGCGTCGGGAGCGCGGAACTCGATGCGCTTTGCCTTGGGGTTGGTACCCGTGATCGGGATACGGATGGCCGCGGAGCGGTTACCGGCCGAGTACACCAGGTTGACCGGAGCCTCGAAGCCCTTCACCAGGCGGTGGTAGCTGTTGAGGGTCGGGTTGGTGAACGCGAGGACCGCGGGGGCGTGCGCCAGCAGACCGCCGATGTACCAGCGGGCGACGTCGGAGAGTCCGCCGTAGCCGGTCTCGTCGTAGAACAGCGGCTTGCCGTCGTTCCACAGCGACTGGTGCGTGTGCATGCCGGAGCCGTTGTCACCGAAGAGCGGCTTGGGCATGAAGGTCGCGACCTTGCCCCACTGCTCGCAGGTGTTCTTGACGATGTACTTGAACTTCAGGATGTCGTCGGCCGCGTGCAGCATCGTGTCGAAGCGGTAGTTGATCTCCTGCTGACCACCGGTGCCGACCTCGTGGTGCGAACGCTCGAGCGCAAAGCCCGCCTCGATCAGCTTGAGGGTGATGTCGTCGCGCAGGTCGGCCGTCTTGTCGACCGGCGAGACGGGGAAGTATCCACCCTTGTAGGGGGTCTTGTTGGCGAGGTTTCCGCCCTCCTCTTCGCGTCCGGTGTTCCAGGCGCCCTCTTCGGAGTCCACCGAGTAGAAGCTCGAGTTCTGCTTCACCTCGTAGCGGACGTCATCGAAGATGTAGAACTCGGCCTCGGGGGCGAAGAACGCGGTGTCGGCGATGCCGGTGGAGGCGAGGTACTTCTCGGCCTTCTTGGCGACCTGACGCGGGTCCTTGCCGTAGATCTCACCATTACGCGGGTTGTAGATGTCGAAGATCATGACGAGGGTCTTAGCCTCGCGGAACTGATCGACGTACGCGGTGGTCACGTCGGGGATCAGCTGCATGTCCGACTCGTGAATGTTCGCGAACCCGCGGATCGACGAGCCATCGAACAGCTGTCCGACGGTGAAGAACTCCTCGTCGACGGTCGAGGCGGGGATGTTGAAGTGCTGCTGCACACCAGGAAGATCCGTGAAACGGATGTCGAGGAACTTGACGTCCTCGTCCTGGATGAACTTGAGCACCTCGGACGAATCTTTGAACATGAAGACTCCAGAGGTAGAACATTCGGGATCATGCCGGCCTCGGCCAGCCTCCTCGACCCTACCCAGAACCGGTGTCCCGGTCATATCTCGCATGTTTCGGGGATGTTACGCGGCGCCGATTACGCTGGATGCCGTGAGCGTCCCCGCCGAGAACGAGTATCCGGGCCAGCGGCTCGGCCTTCCCCGCGAGGGTCGCGGCTCCATCGCCCGCCCAGGACGCCGCATCGCGGCCCTGCTCATCGACGTCGCGAGCGCCGGCCTCATCGGCTACGCGTTCTTCTCCGCACCCGACCCGGTGACGGGCGTGCCGTTCGCGAATCCGATCGCGACGAACCTGATCTTCTTCGCCGTCCAGATCCTCTTCATCCCCCTCCTCGGCGGCAGCCCCGGACACCGGATCCTGGGGATGCGCCTGGAGCTGGCATCCGGGGGCTGGGTGGGCCTCTGGCGCCCGATCGTGAGAACCGTCCTCCTCGCCCTCATCATCCCCGCGGTCGTGTGGGACGCCGACCAGCGCGGCCTGCACGACAAAGTCGTCGGAACGGTCCTCGTGCGTTCCTGAATCCCCGATCCATGGAAAAGGCCCCCGCCGGAGCGGGGGCCTTTCTCATGAGATCAGCGGGGACGCGGGGAGCGCATCTTCGTCGGGTCGACGCCCTTCGGGATCGGCAGCGACGACAGGCCCTGCGACACCGAGGACACGCGCTTGATGACGGCCGCCATCGTCGAGCGGTCGACCTTCTTCGGGAGCGCCTTGATCGTCGAGGCGAGCTTGGCGATCGGCACCTCGTCGTCGCCGTGTCCGACGTAGAGAACGGTGACGGGCACGCCGGCGGCGACGCGCGTCACACGGGAGCGCTCCTCGCCGACGAGACGCGTCAGACGGCTGCGGTTACCCTCGCCGATGAGGACGACACCGCCGCGGCCGATGGCCCGGTAGACGGCCTCCTGCGTGCGCGGGTTGACGCCGATCGGAGCCTCGGAGGCCTGCCAGTTGCGCCCGAGCGACGACGACAGCACGTGACCGGTGGCGCCGGGCATGCCGTCGATCTTCTTGTACATCGCGGTCGTCGACAGACGCGTCATCGTGATCATCGACGCCAGGATGCCGGCCAGCAGGCCCGTGACACCCCAGAGGATGATGCTCCAGGCCGCCAGCGGCGGGATCAGGAAACCGATGAGCACACCGAGGGCGATGCCCACCAGCACGATTCCGGCCAGCAGGAACGGCAACCACCGGTACTCCTTCTGGGTGAAGGTGTACAGGGTTTTGATCTGCGAGAAGAAGCCCGGACGCTTCTCGGGCGTGGTGGTGCGAGCGGCCATGAGAATGATTCTATCTTCGCCGCGAGTCCTTCCTCCCCAGGCGGCGGATCCCTCGTTCGCTCCCCACTTCAGGGGCGACGCGCCCTCGAGGGGCGCCGGGTTCGGCCACCATCGCGGAATGAGCAGCTCCACGGCATCCGTTCTCGCCGAACCCCTCGACGCGTACCTCAGACGTCGAGCGCGCAGCACCCTTCCCCTGACGCCGGGGGAGGCCGTCACGGCAGCCGTCGGCCTCCTTCGCGGATGCCGCGCATCCACCACCGCGGCGGACGGGAAGACCTGGTGGCTCACCGCGACCGGGTGCCCCGTGGCGATCGACGACCCGGACGGACCCGACGCGATCGCAGCGACCGCCGAGACGCTCTCGCACCTCGCTAACATCGCCGACGACACGCCCACGCGCGAGATCGTCGGTCGCGCACGAGAAAGCGTGTTGACGCGCCCTCCACGCGATTGGGAGGCGGTCGAGAGGCGTCTGTTCGCGCACGCGACGCCCGTTCCGCTCGTGCTCGGCCCGTTGTTCCCGGCAGCGGAACCCGTCGCGGATCCGCCGACGCGCGAGCAGGACGGTCCGGCGATCCGGGTGCTCGACCTCGTCGATGCCGACCTCGCCGACGCGACCCGACAAGCGCTCGAGCGTGTCCGCGGACACTGGCGTCGGTCTCGCGTCTTCCGCATGTCCACGTTGAGCGCGAGCATCGGGGTGATCGCCGTGCTGGCCTTCTGCCTGATCCCCGAAGACCGCGCAACGCCGCAGCCTTCTACCGGCCAAACCGACGTCGATCCCGCGCCGACCTCGACGACGCCGTGGCTGTCGGACCCGCTGCCGGTGGACGAGCGCCGTCCGCTGTCCGACGACGTGGAACAGATCGCCCGCACACTGTTCACTGAGCTGCAGGGATGCCGAGGCGACGCGGCCTGCGTGTCCAGGTACGAAGAGAACTCCGCCTTCCCACGGGAACCTGTGGCGGCTGGGGCGGCGGCAGGAAAGATCACCGTCGTCGACGACTTCGGGGGAGTGACCGTCGTGCGGGTCGATGCGGCAGAAGCGACGCAGTACGTCACCCTCGTGCGCCAGAACGAGCGATGGCTGGTCCGCGCCGTCAGAACGGTCGCGGACCAGCCATCATGAGCCGGTGCTCGGTGCGATCAGATTCCGAGGTCACCCTCGAACTGCGCCGCCTCGAGGCGAGCCTTGACCGCGCCGAGGAAGCGAGCGGCGTCGGCTCCATCGATGATGCGGTGGTCGTACGACAGCGCGAGGTAGACGTACGAGCGGACCGAGATCGCGTCCTTGCCGTCGACCGAGACCACACCGGGCTTCTTCACCACGGCACCGAGGCCGAGGATCGCCGACTGCGGCAGGAACACGATGGGCGTGTCGAAGAGCGCGCCGCGCGAACCGGTGTTGGTCAGCGTGAACGTGCCGCCGGCGAGCTCGTCGGGCTTCAGCTTGTTGTCGCGCGTGCGGGCGGCGAGATCGGCGATCTCGCGCGCCAGCTGCGCGATGTTCTTGTCGCCGGCGTCCTTGACGACCGGGGTGAGCAGACCGCGCTCGGTGTCGACGGCGATCGACACGTTCTCGTGAGCGGGGTAGACGATCTCGTCACCCTCGACCGTGGAGTTGATGATCGGGTACGCCTTGAGACCCTCGATGGCCGCGATGGCGAAGAACGGCAGGAACGAGAGCTTGTCGCCCGTCTTCTGCTGGAACTCGCCCTTCATGCGGTCACGCAGAGCCGCGAGCTTGGTCACGTCGACCTCGACCACCGTCGTCAGCTGAGCCGTGGCCTGCATCGACGCGACGGCGCGCTCGGCGATGACCTTGCGCAGGCGCGACATCTTCTGCGTGGTACCGCGCAGGGGCGAGACCTCGACCGGCGCGGGGGCGGCCGCCGGGGCCGACGCGGCAGCGGGAGCCGCAGCGGCGGGAGCGGACTTGGCTGCCTCGGCGGCCTTGAGCACGTCTTCCTTGCGGATGCGTCCACCGACGCCGCTGCCCTTGACCGAAGCCAGGTCGACGCCCTGCTGCTGCGCCAGGCGGCGCACGAGCGGGGTGACGTAGGTCACGTCGTCGTTGGACGAGGCAGCCGGAGCCGCGGCGGGAGCAGGCTGTTCGGCCGGCTTCTGCTCGGCGGCGGGAGCGGGCTGCTCGGCCGGCTTCTCCTCCGCCGCGGGGGCGGGTTGCTCGGCCGGCTTCTCTTCGGCGGCCGGGGCGGCGGGCGCCTCGGGCTGCGCGGCCGGGGCGGCACCACTGCCGATGCGCGCGAGGGCGGCACCGACGTTGACCGTCTCGTCTTCCTGAACCAGGATCTCCTGCAGCGTGCCGGCGACCGGCGAGGGAATCTCGGTGTCGACCTTGTCGGTCGAGATCTCGAGCAACGGCTCGTCGACCGCGACGTCGTCGCCGACGGCCTTCAGCCAGCGGGTGACGGTGCCCTCGGTGACACTCTCGCCGAGCTCGGGGAGCTTCACCTCGGTGGAGTCGCCACTCGCGGCGGGCGCGGACTCGGCAGCGGGCTGCTCGGCGGCGGGCTGCTCGGGAGCGGCCTCGGCGGGGGCCGCCTCTTCGGCCGGAGCGGACTGCTCCTCGGCCGGGGCGGCCTGCGGGGCGTCGTCGGACGAGGCGGCGCCGGAGCCGTCACCGATCTTCGCGAGGACCGCTCCGACCTCGACGGTCTCGTCTTCCTGGACCAGGATCTCCTCGATCACGCCCGAGACGGGCGAGGGGATCTCGGTGTCGACCTTGTCGGTCGAGATCTCCAGCAGACCCTCGTCCTCCTGGACGGTGTCACCGACCTGCTTGAGCCAGCGGGTGACCGTTCCCTCGGTGACGCTCTCGCCGAGAGCGGGGAGGACGACGGAAGTGCTCATGGATATGTCTCCTTCGTACCGGATGCGGTACCTAGCTTAGTGACCGGTTTGTGGTCAGAGTGCGTGCAGGGGCTTGCCGGCGAGAGCCAGGAAGGCTTCGCCGAGCGCCTCGCTCTGGGTGGGGTGTGCGTGGACGAACGGCGCGATGTCTTCGGGGTGGGCTTCCCATCCCACGGCGAGCTGCGCCTCCGAGATCAGTTCACCGACGCGATCGCCCACGAGGTGGGCGCCGACGACGGGGCCGTCGACACGTCGGACGATCTTCGCGATGCCCGAGGTGCCGATGATCTCGCTGCGGCCGTTTCCGGCCAGGTTGTACTCGTACGCCTTCACGGCATCGGATCCGTAACGATCCTGCGCCTGCGCCTCGGTGAGCCCGACGGACGCGACCTCGGGGTGCGAGTAGGCGACGCGGGGGACGTCGACGTCGGGGACCAGCACGGGCGCCAGCCCGGCTATCTCCTCCGCCACGAAGATGCCCTGCTGGAAGCCGCGGTGCGCGAGCTGCAGGCCGGGGACGATGTCGCCCACCGCCCACACGTGGTCCGCGGCGGTGCGCAGACGCTCGTCGGTCTGGACGAAGCCGCGGTCGAGGACGACGCCGGCTTCTTCGTAGCCGAGTCCGGCGGTCACCGGGCCCCGGCCGACAGCGACCAGGACGTAATCGGCCACGAGCTCGGAGCCGTCGTCCAGGGTCACGGTCGCCGAGTCCGCGGACTGCGAGAGGGAGGCGAACCTCTTCCCGAGCTGGAACGAGATCCCGCGCTTTCGGAACGCGCGCTCGAGCGCCTTGCTCGACGCCACGTCCTCGGCCGGCAGCAGGTGGGGGAGTGCCTCGACGATCGTGACGTCGACGCCGAACGAACGCCACACGCTCGCGAACTCGACACCGATCACGCCACCGCCCAGGACGACCACTCGCTCGGGGATCACGTCGAGGTCGAGGGCCTGCTCGCTGGTGAGCACCCGCCCGCCGATCTCGAGGCCCGGCAGGCTCCGGCTGTACGAGCCGGTGGCGAGGATGACATCGGTTCCGCGGTACACGTCGTCGCCGACGCGAACCGTCGGCCCCGCCGCGAGCACCCCTTCGCCGTGGACGACACGGATGCCGCGAGCCGAGATCAGGCCCTCGAGTCCCTTGAACTTCTTCGCGACGATGCCTTCGCGGTACGCCCGCACGCGCGCCGGATCAATGCCCGAGAAGGTCACATCGACGCCGATGTCGGCCGCGCCACGGGCGGCATCGGCGACCTCGCCGGCGTGGAGGAGCGCCTTGGTCGGAATGCACCCCCGGTGCAGGCAGGTGCCGCCGAGCTTGTCCTTCTCGACGAGCACGACGTCTTTGCCCAGCTCGGCGAGGCGGAGGGCGGCGGCGTAGCCACCGCTTCCACCGCCGAGCACGACGACGTCGGCGGAGTACTCGGTCACCGTACGCCGTCCGTGGCCAGCATCTCGACGAGCGAGCGGACCGTCGCTCCCGTCACGCCCTTGTCGGTGTACCCGAAGGGCGCGGACTTGTTCATGCCCACACCGGCGATGTCGAGGTGCACCCAGGGGATACGCGGAGCATCGGCGTCCGACGAGACACGACCCACGAAGTGGCGCAGGAACAATCCGGCGAACAGCGAGCCGCCCGCGGGGTCGCCGATCTTGGCGTTCTGCAGGTCGGCGATGGGGGAGTCGAGGTCGTCGACCATGTGGCCCGGGAGCGGCAACTGCCAGGCGAGCTCTGCCGTCCGCGAAGACGCGGCCAGGTACGTCGCGACCGCCTCGTCGTCTCCCATCACACCGGTGTGGCGGTTGCCGAGCGCGACGGTGATCGCCCCCGTCAGAGTGGCCACGTCGACGATGAGATCGGGGTTCTCGCGGCTGGCCGCGGCGAGGCCGTCGGCGAGCACGAGGCGACCTTCGGCATCGGTGTTCAGCACCTCGACGGTCGTGCCGTCGAGGGTGCGCAGTACGTCGCCCGGGCGCGTCGCGCGACCCGAGGGCATGTTGTCCGCGATGCAGAGCCAGGCGCTCACGTGCACGGGCAGACGCATCTCGGCCGCGGCCTTGAGGACGGCGAGCACTGTCGCGGCGCCGCACATGTCGTACTTCATACCGACCATGGATGCCGGCGGCTTGAGCGAGAGGCCACCGGTGTCGAACGTGATGCCCTTGCCGACGAGGGCGACGTGACGCTCCGCGTCGGCGGGCGCGTAGTCGAGGCGCACCATGCGCGGCGGGCGGTCGGATCCCTGCCCGACTCCGAGGATGCCGCCGTATCCGCCCTCGCGAAGGGCGTTCTCGTCGAGCACCTCGACCTCGACGGGCAGGCCCTCGACAGCCTTCACGGCGGCGTCGGCGAAGTCGGCGGGCCCGAGCCACTCGGCCGGGGTCGTCACCAGGTCCTTCACCAGCGCGACCGCACCGGCGACGGCCGCGACCGCAGCGGTGTCGCTGTCGGCGGGCGCCTCATCGGCGACCACCGTCACGCGGGTCGCGCGCACCTTCGCCGCCTTCTTCTTGTAGTCGGCGAAGCGGTATCCGCCGAGAGCGGCACCCTCGGCGATCGGACGCCACGGGGAGGCGACGAGCGACTGCACGGCGACGTGCTCGAAGCCGGTCAGCTGGCGGAGCCCCGTGCCCGCGGCGTCACGCAGAGCCGCGTCCGCCGGGTTCGAGCCCGCACCGGCCACGGCCACGGGGGTGGAGACGCCCGGGACGTGCACCCGCTGGAACGAGCCCGCCGCGCCGGTGAAACCGACGGCGGACAGCGACGCCATCAGTCCCTCCCAGCCGGCCGGATCCGGAGCCCCCTCCGAAACAGTGGGGACGATCAGAAGGATCGCGTCGGCGTCGGACTCGAGAACGGGGGCGTCGGTATACGCCACGGAGGGAAACGGCATGGCATCCATCCTAGGTTCGAGCGTGTTCGCTAGGAGCGGGACGCACCGCGGCCGACGCAACCGGCACGCTCGTAGAGTGGAGGTATGCGTTCCTCCGCCCCGCTGTACGACCGCGCCCCTGCGGCGCCCCCCGTGCCGTCGGGCCTGCCGCTCGTGATCGCCCTCACCGGCTTCACCGATGCCGGTGGCGCGGTGACCCGTCTCGTCGAGTACTTCCGAAACGACGTGCAGCCCAACGCCCTCTTCGTCTTCGACAACGACGCGCTGCTGGATTACCGCGCGCGCCGACCCGCGATCACGTTCGTGGAGGACCACCTCACGGACTACCGACCCGCGCGCCTCGAGCTGTCGCTCGCACACGACTCCCTCGGGCAGCCCTTCCTGCTCCTCGCGGGATACGAGCCCGACTTCCTCTGGGAGGCCTTCGCCGAGACCGTCCTCGAGCTGTCGGCGGGACTGCAGGTCTCGTCGATCTCGTGGGTGCACGCGATCCCCATGCCGGTCCCGCACACGCGCCCCATCGGCACCACCGTCAGCGGAACGCGCCCCGACCTCGCCGAGGCTCACTCCGTCTGGCGCCCTCACACCCAGGTGCCCTCCACGGCGGGCCACCTTCTCGAGTACCGCTTCGCCGAAGCCGGCGCCAAGGTGGCGGGCTTCGCCCTGCTCGTTCCCCATTACCTGGGCGACACGGAGTACCCCGCCGCAGCCCTCGCCGCTCTCGACAGCTTGACCGTCGCGACCGGTCTGGTGTTCTCGGGAGAAGTGCTGCGCGAAGAGAACCGCGAGTTCCTCGAGAAGGTCACCGAGCAGGTCGAAGGCAGCGACGAGCTGACCCGCATGCTCGAGAACCTCGAGGAGCGTTACGACGCATACATGGCGGGTTCGACCCAAGCCACGCCGATCATCCACACGGGCGATCTGCCGAGTGCCGACGAGCTCGCCGCCGAGCTCGAGCGCTTCCTCGCCTCGCGCCCCGGCGACGACGATCGTCGCGGCAAGCTCGGCTGACGGCATCCGACATCCGCGTCGACGGGATGCCGAGGAGTCGGCATCCCGGGAATGTCCCATCGGGCGCGAGCGTTGTCTACGCATAGATCCCCGGTCCACGTCAAGTCCCGGTCCGGGAATGTGAGACAATGAAGAACCTGACCCGTTGTCAACCGGACCAGGAGCCCCCGCTCCTCGGTTCGGGACTTGACAAGGGTCTTACTAGTGTCCGAGAACGACCGGTGGCCGTGCAGCGTACGTTCCCGGTGAAAGGCGAAACGTGGCAGACACGACAACCAAGACCCGCTCCCGGAGTGCGAAGGACACCGAGCTCGAGAACTCCGAGGAGACCGTGACGGCGTCGAAGACGACGACCGCCAAGAAGGCCCCCGCGAAGAAGGCTCCGGCAAAGGCCAAGGCGACCCCCGCCAAGGCGAAGGCCAAGGCCAAGAAGGACGACGACCTCGAAGAGGACGACGTGGTCGAAGAAGGCGACGTCGAGATCGACGAGACCGACGACAGCGACGACTCCGACGACGCGGCCAAGACCGACGCGAAGAAGACCGACGACGACGATGACGACGAGACACCGGCGGCGCCCGCCGAGGCACTTCCCACCGGCGCCATCGTCATCTCGTCGAGCGACGAGGACGACGTCCCCGTCTACTCGGCGCAGATCACCGGCGCCACCGCCGACCCGGTCAAGGACTACCTGAAGCAGATCGGCAAGGTCCCGCTGCTGAACGCGGCCGAAGAGGTCGAGCTCGCGATGCGCATCGAGGCCGGTCTGTTTGCCGAAGAGAAGCTGTCGAACATGTCGGCGGCCGAGAAGACGAGCCAGCTCGGACTCGACCTGCAGTGGGTCGCCCGTGACGGTCAGCGCGCCAAGAGCCACCTGCTCGGCGCCAACCTCCGCCTCGTCGTCTCGCTCGCCAAGCGCTACACCGGCCGCGGCATGCAGTTCCTCGACCTCATCCAGGAGGGCAACCTGGGCCTGATCCGTGCGGTCGAGAAGTTCGACTACACCAAGGGCTTCAAGTTCTCGACCTACGCCACCTGGTGGATCCGTCAGGCCATCACACGCGCGATGGCCGACCAGGCCCGCACCATCCGCATCCCGGTGCACATGGTCGAGGTCATCAACAAGCTCGCGCGCGTCCAGCGTCAGATGCTGCAGGACCTCGGTCGCGAACCCACGCCCGAGGAGCTCAGCCGCGAGCTCGACATGACCCCCGAGAAGGTCATCGAGGTGCAGAAGTACGGCCGCGAGCCGATCTCGCTGCACACGCCTCTCGGTGAAGACGGAGACAGCGAGTTCGGTGACCTCATCGAGGACACCGAGGCCGTCGTCCCCGCCGACGCGGTGGGCTTCACCATGCTGCAGCGTCAGCTGGAGTCGCTCCTCGACTCGCTCAGCGAGCGCGAGGCGGGCGTGATCCGCATGCGCTTCGGCCTCGGCGACGGTCAGCCCAAGACCCTCGACCAGATCGGCGACACGTTCGGTGTCACGCGCGAGCGCATCCGCCAGATCGAGTCGAAGACCATGGCGAAGCTGCGTCACCCCAGCCGCTCGCAGTCGCTCCGGGACTACCTCGAATGAGCGGCGAGGCCAACGCCGGCAAGGCGCTCACCGTCACCGTCGAGGGCACGTCGTACGCCCGCATCCCGATCCGCACGCGGGTCGTCATGCCGGGCGACGACCTCGACGCGTTCATCCTCGAGTACGCGAAGGATGCCGTGCAGCCGGGCGACCTGCTGTTCGTCACTGAGAAGATCGTCGCGATCACGCAGGGCCGGTCGTTCAAGCTCGACACGATCAAGCCCCGCAAGCTCGCGCTCTTCCTGTCGAAGTACGTCACCCGCACGCCCTACGGCATCGGTCTCGGCATGCCCGAGACGATGGAGATGGCGCTACGCGAGTGCGGAACGCCCCGCATCCTGTTCGCCGCGGCCGTCTCGGCCGTGACCAAGGCGTTCGGACGCAAGGGCGACTTCTACCGCATCGCCGGCGACAAGGCGCGCGCGATCGACGGCCCCACCAAGGGCACGATCCCGCCATACAACCAGGCCGTGGTGCTCGGACCCGAGCGTCCGCGCGAGGTGGCCGCCCGCCTCAAGTCGCTGCTCGGCGGCGACCTGCAGGTGGCCGTGGTCGACATCAACGACCTGGGTGGCAACATCCTCGGCTCGACGATGGACAAGGCCGGCGAGAAGCGCCTCGTCGCGATCCTCAAGGACAACCCGCTCGGTCAGGGCCACGAGTCGACGCCGCTCGGCATCGTGCGTCACACCTGAGACACCTCGTCGAGAGGCCCGTCCCGTTCTCGGGGCGGGCCTCTCGCGTTCCCGGATGCCTCCTCCCAACCGCCCGCGCCCGTCACCCAGATGTCTCGCCCCGGTTGCGCGGCGACGGCCCCGCCGGGCGCCCACTTGCGGCAAACGAGCGGGTCGAGGCGCCCACGCACGGCGCTCATGTGCCGCAGATGCACGCCACCGGCCACTCCAGGCGCCCATTTACGGCAAACGAACGGCCCGCGGCGCTCACGCACGACGCTCATGTGCCGCAGATGCACGCCACCGGCCACTCCAGGCGGCCCTTTGCGGCAAACGAACGGCTCGCGACACTCAGGCGCGGCTGCGCGTGTGGGGCGTACTCACCACGCGGCCCCGGTAGGTGTTCACGCCGCGCGCCACCGGGCGGGGGACCGAGGCAGTGAGCATCTTTCGCGCCGACGGAATACAGCAGAGGCCCGCCCCCACGCGGGGGGACGGGCCTCTCGGCATCCGGGATCAGAACCCGATGGCGGCCTGGTAGCGCGGCTTGTGCCCGGTGCGGATTCCGGTCACGCTCGGCTTGTTCTCGTAGACACCGGCGCCCCAGTTGCCCTCGACGAGTACGGGGCCGTCGGGGCCGACGACGATGTCCCAACCGACGTACTGCACCTGGGGGACGACGCGGGCGACCTGGTCGACGAACGCCTTCACCTTGTCGATCATCGGCAGCTGGAAGTCGGCGATGCGAACGCCCGAGTCGGGGTGCAGCTCGTGCACGTGACCGTGCGAGTCGTAGCCGGCGCCAAGCGCATGGCCGTTCTCGTCGAGCATCGTGTAGAAGCCGCCGAAGGTCATCTGGTCGCTCACCGCGCCGCGGCCGAACTTCTGCGCCATTGCAAGGATGTGAGTCTTCTGTCCGTCGAAGAACGCGGTGACGCGCGTGGTGTTGACGGTGCCGGGGCAGACGGCCGCGAGGTCGTCGTGCTGGCGGATGACCTCTTCGACGAGGATCTCCCCGCGCTCGAGCAGTCCGCGGTGGAAGGCGCTCCAGTCGTCGACCTCGGCCGCGTGATACCGGTGCACGCCGGTGCCGGCCTGACCGACCGGCTCCTTGGTGACGATGGTTCCAAGGCGCTCGGTGAAGGCGTGCAGTTCGTCGGCGTTGCCGGCATCCACCACCATCCAGTCACGACGGAGGAACTCGCTGAAGGTCTTGTCGAACTCGACCTTGTCCTGGAACAGGCCGCGGTAGTCGGGGTGGTCGTACTTCTGCGAGATCTGGTTCGAGACCGGGTGCGTCATGTACGTCGCGCGCTCGGCGGGGGTAAGGATCGCGAAGTCGTAGTCGATGTAGTCCTGGAAGCCGACGTTCTTGACACCGGCCTGGAAGAGCATGTCCGCGACGACGAGTGGCAGGGCCTTGCCGTGCTGCGCGGAGGCCTCTTTGGCTCGTTCGACGACGGATCCGACGTCGATGCGGCGGGCCCGCCCAGCGAGGTAACGCAGGCGTGTGACGGGGGAGAAACCCTGTTGAGGCATGAGGCTCCGAGGTCGGGGACGAAGGACCCCGTTAGTCTAAAGGGGTGACCTCCACGCTCCCTGCCCGCTTGCCCGCGGCCGGCGGAGTAGCCCCGGTGGCCCTCGTCTCCGAGTCGGCCCTGCGTCGCAACGCGCCCCTCGCCCTCGCCGCCGGCACCGCGACCGGCACCGACGACGTTCTCGCCGACGACGCGTGGGGGCACGGCGCCGAGTGGGTGGCATCCGTGCTCTCGGATCTCGGGATGGATGCCGCGCCCCTCGACGCAGCGGTCCTGTTCGGCCTGCCCGGCTCGCACGCACAGCCCGTGATGTCGCTGCGCGGACGCGCTCTGGGAATCAAGCCGCTCCTGCGCGGCGAGGGCGTCTCGTACGGCTACACGCACCGCGCTCCTCACGACACCACCGTGGCCCTCGTCACCGGCGGCTACGCGCAGGGGGTGGTGCGCTCGCTCGGGAACGCCGCCACGGTCGCGATCGACGGGCGCCGGCACCGCATCGTCGGGCGCGTGGCCATGGACGTCTGCGTCGTGGACGTCGAGCACGCCGCTGTGCCGCGCGGAGCGGAGGTCGTCTTCTTCGGCGACCCCGCAGAGGGGCACCCCTCGCTCGAGGAGTGGACGGATGCCACGGGGCTCGGTGCCGCCGAGATCGTCGCCGTCGTGGGCGTCCGCGCCGTTCGGCGGGTGAGCGCGTGAGCGCCGTTTACCGCGTCGACCTCGACGCCTTCGCTCGCAACCTCCGTCGCGTGCGAGAGGCCGTGGCCCCCGCGGCGCACATGCTCGTCGTCAAGGACGACGCCTACGCCCACGGTCTGGAGCAGATCGTGACGCGGGCCGTCGCGGAGGGCATCCGTTGGATCGGCGCTTTCGACGTCGTCACCGGGGCGGCCGTTCGCCGCATCGCCGGTCCCGACGTGCGCATCTTCGTGTGGCTGATCGGCGGATCCGACGATCTGGCCGCGGGCATCGCGGCCGACCTCGACCTGGGCATCGGCGACGAAGCGCTCCTCGACGACCTGTCCCGGCTCGAGGCCCACCGGCCCGCGCGCGTGCACCTCAAGATCGACACGGGCCTTCACCGCAACGGCATCCGTCCCGAACGATGGGAGGCCGCTCTCGCGCAGACCTCGGAGCTCGTCGCCGCGGGCCGGGTGGCCTTCGAGGGGATCTGGTCGCACATCTCCGAGGCCTCGGATGCCGACGACGACGACGCCCGAGCGGTGTTCCTGGCCGCGCGCGAGACGGCGCGCGCCGCGGGGCTCGACCCGCGTTTCTCCCACTTGGCCGCCAGCGCGGCAGGGTTCGCGCGCGAGGAGTTCCGCGAAGACATCGTGCGGGTCGGGGCGTTCTCGTACGGCATCCGTCCCGCCGGCGGCCCGGGGGAGCGGGAGCTCGGCATCGAGCCGATCGCGACGCTGTCGGCCACGGTGACGGCGGTGGATGCCGCGGGCGTGCACCTCGACCTCGGAAGTCTGCACGGGTTGCCCAGCGCCCTGGGCGGGCGATTCGACGTTGTCACCCCCGGGGGGCCGCGACGGGTCGAGGCGATCGCGCCGACCGAGACGGTGCTCGCCCCGTGGGCCGGCGCTCAGCCCGGCGACGAGATCGCCCTGTTCGGTCCCGCGGCTCTGCACACGGCGACCGATCTGGCCGAACTGATCGACACGATCGGCGAGGAGATCGCGCTGCGCGTGTCGCCGACCGTTCCGCGCGTCTACGTCTCGACCGACGCCTGAAACGCGGAACGGGCCCCGACGCACTTCGTGCGTGCGGGGGCCCGTTTCGAGGTGATGGTTTCAGTCGGCGGCGTTGAGTCGCGCCGTCTCGTCGTGCCACGAGGTGGCGACGCTGCGGAGCTTCTCTTCGTACTTGCGGCCGTGGTGTGCGCAGAACAGCAACTCACTGCCGTTCACCTCAGCGGCGATGTACGCCTGTGCGCCGCAGGAGTCGCAGCGATCGGCCGCCGTCAGGCGGTGATCGAGGACGGCTGACGCTTCGGGTGCAGTCGTGGTGGTCATGTCGGGTGCCCTCCTCAGGTGGTCGTGGGCGAGTCTCCATATACAACCACGCGGATGTTTCCCCTATGCCGCGGCTTGATCACATTTCGCTGTGCGCGTACGGTGACCCGACCTTGCTGTGTGTCTGGCAGGCGATGTCGGTGCCCCCGATTACGCTGGGAAATCGTGACGTCCGAGTACTCCGCCCATCATCTGCAGGTCCTCGAGGGCCTCGAAGCCGTGCGCAAGCGCCCGGGCATGTACATCGGGTCCACCGACTCCCGTGGTCTCATGCACTGCCTATGGGAGATCATCGACAACTCCGTCGACGAAGCCCTCGGCGGCTTCGGCTCGCGCATCGACATCGTGCTGCACGCCGACGGCAGCGTCGAGGTGCGCGACAGCGCCCGCGGCATCCCGGTCGACGTCGAACCTCGCACGGGTCTGACGGGTGTCGAGGTCGTCTTCACCAAGCTGCACGCTGGCGGCAAGTTCGGCGGTGGCTCGTACGCGGCATCCGGCGGTCTGCACGGCGTGGGCGCGTCGGTCGTCAACGCGCTGTCGGAGCGCCTCGACGTCGAGGTCGACCGCGGCGGCAAGACCTACGCGATGTCGTTCCACCGCGGCGAGCCCGGTCTCTTCTCGGGCGACACCCCCGATTCGACGTTCACCCCCTTCGAGCGCAGCAGTGAGCTGCGCGTGATCGGCAAGGCGCCGCGCGGAGTCACCGGCACGCGCATCCGCTACTGGGCCGACCGACAGATCTTCACCAAAGACGCGACCTTCGGGCTCGACGAGCTCGTGCAGCGCGTGCGCCAAACGGCGTTCCTCGTGCCGGGGCTCGAGATCGTCGTGCAGGACGAGCGGAGCGACGAGCGCGTCGAGACGAGCTACCGCTTCGACGGCGGCATCTCGGAATTCGCCGACTTCCTCGCGCCCGACGCGGCGGTCACCGACACCTGGCGTCTCACCGGCACCGGCACCTTCACCGAAACCGTGCCCGTGCTGCAGCCCGGCGGATCGATGATCCCGACCGAGGTCTCGCGCGAGTGCGAGGTCGACATCGCGGTGCGCTGGGGCACGGGCTACGACACCACGACCCGCTCATTCGTCAACATCATCGCCACGCCCAAGGGCGGCACGCACCAGCAGGGCTTCGAGCAGGGGCTCATGAAGGTGCTGCGCGCGCAGGTCGAGCAGAACGCCCGCAAGCTCAAGGTCGGCAACGACAAGATCGAGAAGGACGATCTGCTGGCGGGTCTCACCACGGTGCTCACCGTGCGTCTGCCCGAGCCGCAGTTCGAGGGTCAGACCAAAGAGGTGCTCGGCACCCCGGCGGTACGCCAGATCGTGGCATCCGTCGTCCAGAAAGAACTCGCGGCCCGCTTCGCCTCGCCCAAGCGCGACGACAAGGCGCAGACGGCTCAGCTGCTCGAGAAGATCGTTTCCGAGATGAAGGCGCGCATCTCCGCGCGCACCCACAAAGAGACCCAGCGACGCAAGAACGCCCTCGAGTCGTCGTCGCTGCCCGCCAAGCTGGTCGACTGCCGCTCGAACGATGTCAACGATTCCGAGCTGATCATCGTCGAGGGCGACTCCGCGCTCGGCACGGCCAAGCTCGCGCGCAACAGCGAGTTCCAGGCGCTGCTGCCCATCCGCGGCAAGATCCTCAACACGCAGAAGGCTTCGATCAGCGACATGCTGTCGAACGCCGAGTGCGCCTCGATCATCCAGGTCATCGGTGCGGGCTCCGGACGCTCGTTCGATCTCGACGCCGCCCGCTACGGCAAGATCATCCTGATGAGCGACGCCGATGTCGATGGCGCGCACATCCGCACGCTGCTGTTGACGCTGTTCTTCCGGTACATGCGGCCGCTGGTCGAAGAGGGGCGTGTCTTCGCCGCCGTCCCGCCGCTGCACCGGGTGATCGTCATGAACCCGGGCACCAAGCCCAACGAGACGATCTACACCTACAGCGAGCAGGAGCTGCACGCGCTGCTCGCCAAGCTCAAGCGCGGCAACAAGCGCTGGCAGGAGCCGATCCAGCGCTACAAGGGTCTCGGCGAGATGGATGCCGATCAGCTCGCGACCACGACCATGGATCGCGCCGGCCGCATGCTGCGCCGCGTGCGCGTGCAGGACATGGAGGCCGCGGCATCCGTGTTCGACCTGCTCATGGGCAGCGACGTGGCCCCGCGCCGCGAGTTCATCATCGACTCGAGCGACCGGCTCGCGCGCGAGCGCATCGACGTCTGAGCCTGCCGGCCGCTGGGGCCATCACGTCCCACCCGAGCACAACCGCGGATGCCACGACCGACACGCCGCGCGCGGCTCGGCCCCACCGGCGCGCCGCCCGAAACTCCCGCCATCGCGCACGCCCCAGGGACGCGCACCGGCGGAGGCGCCTCAGCGGACGACGGTGCCGATCGCGCCGACGACGGCGTCGAGGGGCTGACCCGAGGCGTCGCGTTTCGCGCCGACGTCCGGAAGCGCACGCACCGAGCCGTCGGGCCCGACCGCGCGCGGATCGGTGCCCACCCAGGCGAGCACGAGGCCGTCTTCGCCGCGCAACAGGCGCTGGGCGCGCACGCCTCCGGTGGCGCGCCCCTTCGCGGGGAACTCCGTGAAAGCCGAGACTTTAGCGCTGCCCGCGTCGGTGCCCGGCAGGGCGGCAGACGAGCCGGCGATGGTCACGACCACCGCGTCGAAGGCCGAGGCCCCGACGACGGCGAAGTCGATCACCCGGGCGCCGTCGGAGAGGCGGATGCCGGCCATCCCGCCCGCGGATCGGCCCTGGGGCCGCACGGAAGAGGCCTCGAAACGCAGCAGCTGCGCGTCGCTCGCGACGAAGACGAGCTCGGCGTTGTCCCCGGCCGGAGCCGCGCCTACCACCCGGTCGCCGTCGCGTAGGGAGATGATCTCGATCTCGTCCTTCGTGCCGAGCTCGGTGGCCGCGACGCGCTTGACGACACCCTGCTCGGTGCCGAGCGCGATGGTGGGGGAGTCGATCAGCGGCACGAGGGCCACGACCTTCTCGCCCTTCGCGAGCGGAAGGTACTGCTCGACCTTCGTGCCCGCGGCGACCTGGACGGAGTTCGCAGGGACCGACGGCAGGTCCACCGGCGAGAAGCGCACGAGACGACCGGCCGAGGTCACGGCGCCGATGTCGCCGCGCGTGGTCGTATCGACCGAGGAGCGGATCGCGTCGTGCTTTGAGCGGCGCGCGGGCGGAACGACCCCACCGGCGGGCGCGTCGGCGATCAGCTCGGCGCGGACCATACGTCCGGTGGCCGAGAGGTACACGCGGCAGGGGGCATCGGCGATCTGCAGGTCGGCGGCAGCGGCCGCGGCCCGCGCCGAGCGGGGCTGCACGGGCCCACCGTTCAACAGCATCGTGCGGCGAGGGGTGCCGTACGCGTCGGCCGCGGCATCCAATTCTCTGGCCACCTGCTGACGGAGCAGCGTCTCGCTGCCCAGCAGCTCGACCAATTGTGCGATCTCGGCGTTCAACTGATCGCGCTCGGCCTCGAGCTCGATGCGCGAGAACTTCGTGAGGCGGCGCAGGCGCAGTTCGAGGATGTACTCGGCCTGCAGGTGCGAGAGGTCGAAGACCTCCTGCAGCTTCGTGCGGGCCTGCTCACCGTCGTCCGAGGAGCGGATGACCTGGATGACCTCGTCGATGTCGAGGATCGCGATGAGCAGACCCTCGACCAGGTGGAGCCGCTCGCGCTTACGCGCCAGGCGGAACTCGCTGCGCCGCGTGACGACACGGATGCGGTGATCGATGTACACCCGCAGCATCTCGCGCAGGCCGAGCGTCTGCGGCTGACCGTCGACCAGGGCGACGTTGTTGATACCGAAGGAGTCCTCGAGCGGGGTGAGGCGGTAGAGCTGCTCGAGCACGGCCTTGGGGTCGAAGCCGGTCTTGATGCCGATCACCAGGCGCAGGCCGTTGTTGCGGTCGGTGAGGTCGGTGACGTCGGCGATGCCGGTCAGCTTCTTCGCCTGCACCGCGTCTTTGATCTTCTCGATCACGCGCTCGGGGCCGACGAGGTAGGGCAGTTCGGTGATGACGATTCCGGTGCGGCGCGGGCCGAGCGACTCGATCGACGCCTTCGCGCGGGTGCGGAACGTGCCGCGGCCGTTCGTGTACGCGTCTTTGATGCCGTCGAGACCGACGATGATGCCGCCCGAGGGCAGGTCGGGGCCGGGCACGAACTCCATGAGTTCTTCGACGGTGGCATCCGGATGCTGGAGCAGGTGGATCGCGGCGGCGACGACCTCGATGAGGTTGTGCGGGGCCATGTTCGTGGCCATGCCGACCGCGATGCCCGTCGCGCCGTTCACCAACAGGTTGGGGAAGGCCGCCGGCAGCACCTCGGGCTGCTGGAACTGCCCGTCGTAGTTGGGGATGAAGTCGACGACGTCTTCGTCGAGGTTCTCGGTCAGCGCCATCGCCGGGGCGGCCAGGCGCGCCTCGGTGTAGCGGGGCGCGGCGGGACCGTCGTCGAGCGAGCCGAAGTTGCCGTGGCCGTCGACCAGCGGCACCCGCAGCGAGAAGTACTGCGCGAGGCGCACGAGGGCGTCGTAGATGGGGGCGTCACCGTGGGGGTGGAGCTTTCCCATCACCTCGCCGACGACGCGAGCGCTCTTGACGTGCCCGCGGTCGGGTCGCAGCCCCATCTCCGCCATCTGGTACAGGATGCGGCGCTGCACCGGCTTGAGTCCGTCGCGGGCGTCGGGAAGGGCCCGCGAGTAGATGACCGAGTAGGCGTACTCGAGGAACGACCCCTGCATCTCGGTCGAGACATCGACGTCTTCGATGCGCTCGACGACGGGTGACGTCGCGGATGAGGAGGAACGGGAATCGGGCATAGGTACGGCCTCGGGTCGGGCGGGCGTCGCGTCTCGACGGGGATCGGGGCTCCTGTGGGAGACTGGGCCCGATGTCACTCAGCCTACCGGCGGACCCGCCGCGCTCCCGGAGCCTCACCGGTGTGGTGGAGCAGTCGATCGCCGCGCTGACCGGCGAATCCGAGTGGTTCGCCCCCGCTCGCAGCGCGATCGTCATGCTCGTGGACGGCCTCGGCTCGCACAACCTGGCTGCCCGTCGCGGGCACGCGCGGTTCCTCGGCTCGGTCGGCGGTCGGCGCGATGTCGCACGCACCGTCTTCCCCTCGACCACCGCCGCGGCCCTGTCGAGTCTTCTGACCGGTACCGGTCCGGGCGTGCACGGCATCGTCGGCTATCGCGCACGCATCCCGGGGACCGACAAGGCCCCGAACCAGCTGCACGGGTGGGAGACCGACGGCCTCGACCCGCACACCTGGCAGCGGTCCGAGCCCCTGTTCGCCCGCCGCGCCGCCGCGGGACGACCGAGCTTCGTGGTGTCGCGTCCCTCGTACACGGGTACCGGTTTCACCGAGGCGACGCTGCGCGGGGCCGAGTTCTTCCCCTCCGACGACCTCGACGAGCGTGTGCGTCTCGCGGCCGACCTGGCGGCACGGCATCCGGGATCGGTCACCTACCTGTACGCCCCCGAGCTCGACACGGCCGGTCACCGCGACGGGTGGGAATCCGATCGCTGGACCGACGCCCTCGAGCGGGTGGATGCCGCGGCCCGACGCCTCGCCGACGGGATCGACGCGCACACGGGCGTCCTGATCACCGCAGACCACGGCATGGTTGACGTCCCCGCCCACAAGCATGTGCTGCTGCGCGAGGGCGATCCGCGCCTCGACGGCGTCGCCCTCATCGGCGGCGAGCCCCGCATGCTCCACCTCTACACGGACGAGGGACGAGCGGATGCCGTGGCCTCCCTGTGGCGCGAGACCGAGGCCGCACGGGCCTGGGTGATGACGCGCGATGAGGCGATCGCGGCGGGCCTCTTCGGCGCCGTCGACGACGACGTGCGTCCGCGGATCGGAGACGTCCTCGTCGCCGCGCGGGGGCGCTTCGCGTACTACGACGACCGCGAGGCGGACAAGCGTCCGCAGCGGATGGTCGGCCAGCACGGTTCTCTCACCGACGAGGAACGCACCGTTCCGTTGCTGCGTCTCGGCGCGTTCACCTGAACCTGTCGGAGTGCACCGGATGCCGGCATCCGGCCCCCTCACTCCGAAGGGGCGTCTGCGGCGCCGTGAGCCGGGGGAGGACCCGCGTCAGCTCTCGTCGGAGCGGGCCCCGAAGACGATCTCGTCCCACGAGGGCATCGACGGACGTCCCTTCGTCCGGCGGCCGTTGTCGGACGAAGGTCGCTCGGGTTCGCCCGCGGACTCGTCAACATCGTCGGCGCACCCCGGCTCGACGGCGTCGAACAGGGCCACGGGGGCGCTCGACGAGGGGCGCGGCTCGGGCTCGATCTCGGTCGCGCCGGGCAGAGGTTCGCGCTGTCCGCGTCGACGACGCAGTGCCTCGAGCAGATCGGCGGTCTCGGCCGAGGTGACGGGGGCATCGGGCGCTCGCTTGATCGCCGCAGCCTGAACGGCCGGGGCGACGGGACCGGTCGCCTCGACGCCCGGCTCGTCGTCGATGTCGATGCGGCGGGGCCCGAAGGCTCCGCTGTCGAACCGCGAGTCGTCCTTCGAGACGTTGTCGAGAGCGCGCAGACGGGGGATCAGCCCCTCGGGGAGCGATCCCTGCCGCGACAACTGGATCGCGTCGGCGTTCTGCGGCGAGAGGATGCTGCGGCGCGGGTCGAAGCTCCAGCGCGCGTCGTGGTCGATGCCGTTGGCGGTGAACTCGAGCTTGACGGACCAGCCCGACGACTCCTTCCAACTCGTCCACCGCTCGGCGGAGGCGCCGGCCTCGGCGAGCTTCGCCCGGACGGCCGCACCGAAGGTGATGGGGGAGTCGTGCTCGAGAGTGCCACCCAGCAGGACCGGGACGGCCAGCGCCTGGGCGACGACGTGCTCGCGCTCCGCGAGCACGGGTCCCTCGAAACGCTCGACGTCTTCGACGCGGGCGTTCAGCAGCGTCGCCACCTCGCGCGCCGACAGGCCGGCGCGGATGTGCGCCTGGATCTCTCGGGGGCTCGGGCGCGGGGCACGGTCGTCGTCCTCGCGGTCCCGACGCGCACGGCGCGCCTCAGCGCGCAGCACCTCATCGAGCGCGAGGGCGAAGCGTTCGCCCGCCTGCGTCGCCACGACGAGGACGTCATCTTCGGTTCCGATGACTTTGAGCTGTTCCATACGAAACACCCCTCCGATCTGCGGTCAGCGTTCATGCTGACACGCACACGGTCCGCATCCGGGAATATCGCGGGCGCGCCGCGAGTTTCCCGTCAGGCCTGACACGCACGCCCGTCTCGGAGCATTTGCTTATCGAGGACGGGTCATGCAAACTATGGCCGCCCGATCGGGCACCCGATGGGGCACAGCACCACGAAAACCGGAAGTAGAGACCTGCACGCATGGCAACCGATTACGACGCACCGCGCAAGACCGAGGACGACAGCGAGTCGATCGAGGCCCTCAAGGAGCGCGTGCCTGACAAGGCGTCGGGGTCGATCGACAACGAGGATGCCGATAACCCCTCGGGCTTCGAACTGCCCGGCGCCGACCTTTCCGACATCGAGCTCGATGTCGTCGTGCTTCCCCCTCAGGAAGACGAGTTCACCTGCATGAACTGCTTCCTCGTGAAGCACCGTTCGCAGATCGCCGAAGAGAGCGGCCCCGGCTTCATCTGCCTGGAGTGCGCAGCCTGACCTGAGCGCGCTGGATCGCCGCCACCAGGCGGTCCGGCGTGCGGGTGGACACCACCCACGACGGAGTCGGATCATCGGGATCGATCACGGGAACCGTGACGATCCCGTCGATCCCGCCCCGGATGACATGCCACGCCCGGTGGTCGAGACCACTCCCACGGGCCGTACGCGCTTCTTCGGCGATGACGCCGGTGGGAACGCCCAGAAGATCGACCGGGATGTGCGCCCGTCCCGCTCGGAACTCCCCGTCACGGATCTCGATGACCGGTGCGAGCGCGAGAAGGCCCGTCACGATCGCCACCGACACGAGCAGCCCGATGAACAGGGCCAAGGTCGTGTCGAGCGGGGAGAAGACGACGGCCGCCATGGGGCCGCACACGGCTGCGGCGACCAACGCCCACAGCGACGGGCTCAGGCGCTCTCGATACTCGGCTGCGGTGCGGATGCCGCACCCCCTCTTCTGCATTACCCTCGTGGGGTGACCGAAACGGTGGACGTCCTCATTGTCGCATCCGAGCCTCCGGTCTTCGCCCACCCCGGCGACGCCGGAGCCGACCTGACCGCCGCCGAGGCGGTACGCCTGGAGCCTGGGCGACGCGCTCTCGTCTCGACGGGTGTGCGCATCGCGCTTCCCGAGGGATACGCCGCGTTCGTCGTGCCGCGCAGCGGCTTGGCCGCCAAACACGGCATCACGATCGTGAACGCGCCCGGCACGATCGACGCCGGGTACCGCGGCGAGATCAAGGTCGCCCTGTTGAACACCGACCTCGACGAGGCCTATGACATCGCGGTCGGAGACCGCATCGCCCAGCTCATCGTGATGCCCGTCCCGGCCGTGCGCTTCGTCCCCGTCGACGAACTGCCCGACAGCGTGCGCGGTCAAGGCGGCTTCGGATCGAGCGGATACCAGACTCTGCAAGGGAGCACCCGATGACCGACGACGAGTCGCAGACCACGCCCGACACCGCCGACCAGCCCGGAAACGAAGCGGTGCAGGCGCTCAAGAGCGCCCCCACCGATCGCGAGACCGCGGGTCCGTTCGACGAGGCCGAGGCGAACCCCGTCCGCCCCTACATCGACCTGGGTGGCATCAAGATCCTCCCGCGCGAGGGGCTGAACCTCCGCCTCGAGGTCGAGGAGCAGACCAAACGCATCGTGGCCGTGGGCCTCGACTACGCCGACTCCACCCTGCAGGTGCAGCCCTTCGCCGCGCCGCGCTCGAGCGGCCTGTGGGAAGAGACGCGGGAGCAGATCCGCCAGCAGGTGAAGCAGCAGGGCGGCCGCGTCGAAGAGCGCGAGGGCCCGCTCGGTCCCGAGCTGCTCGCCGAGGTGCCCGTCATGGCCGGCGCGGACGGCGCCGCCAAGCGCCTCGCGCGTTTCGTGGGCGTCGACGGGCCCCGCTGGTTCCTGCGCGGGGTCGTCGGGGGAGCCGCGACCAGCGACGTCGAGGCAGCCGCCGCCGTCGAGGACCTCTTCCGCTCGATCGTCGTGGTCCGCGGATCGTCACCGATGCCGCCGCGCGACCTCATCCCCCTCCGGATGCCGTCGAGCCCCGGAACCGCATGAGCGACGACTCCGCACGCCCGGCGCGAGAAGACGACCGCGTCCCCCTCGACCCGCCGTCCGCGGCGGACAGCGTCAGCGCGGCTCTCGGCAACGCCGCGCGCCGCGCGGGGCTCGACCCTTCGAAGCACACCTCGACCGGGGCCGCCGTGTGGTCGGCGATGGGCGGGGTGCGCGGCATCCTGGAATCCGTCCTGCCCTCGCTCGCGTTCGTGGTGCTCTTCACCGTCACGATCGACCCCGAGACGCGCCAGGGCAACCTGTGGGTGAGCCTCGGGGTGTCCGTGGGGCTCGCCGTCGTCTTCACCCTCGCGCGTCTGATCGCCAAGTCGCCCCCGAGCGCCGCGATCGGCGGACTCCTCGCGACCGCGGGCGCCGCCGTCCTGTCGCTGGTGACGGGCCGCGGGCAGGACAACTTCGTGCTGGGCTTCTTCACGAACGGCGCGTACGGGACGGCGTTCCTCGTCTCGGCCCTCATCGGCTGGCCGCTGATCGGTCTGGCCGCCGGGTACCTGCTCGGTGAGGGCACGCGCTGGCGCGCCGACAAGCGCAAGCGCCGCGCCTACACGTGGCTCTCGATCGCCTGGGCCGCCCTGTTCGCCGCCCGACTCGCTGTGCAGCTGCCGCTGTACTTCGCGGGAGACGTCACCGCGCTCGGCACGCTCAAGATCGTCATGGGCCTGCCGCTGTTCGCCCCGATGCTGGCGGTGACGTGGCTCGTGGTGCGCGCTCTCCACCCTCGCCGAGAGTCCTGATAATATCTTGACATCAAGATAAATCCGCAGCTCCGAGCGGTTAGGTCGACCT
The DNA here is from genome assembly GCF_001421275.1 of Microbacterium sp. Leaf203. NCBI lineage: Bacteria > Bacillati > Actinomycetota > Actinomycetes > Micrococcales > Microbacteriaceae > Microbacterium > Microbacterium sp. Leaf203. The sequence goes on from NZ_LMKF01000031.1 coordinate 497,958, forward strand.
TCCTGGAATCGACCTCTCCGCGCGGGGAAGATGGAGAAATGCGGGCTGACGCCTGCGCATTCGCCGACGAAGGAGACGATCGTGTCCACGGTTGACAGCTTCGGTGCCAAGAGCACCCTGACGGTCGGCAGCACCGACTACGAGATCTTCCGCATCGACACGGTCGCCGGTCACGAGAAGCTCCCGTTCAGCCTCAAGGTGCTGCTCGAGAACCTTCTGCGCACCGAGGACGGCGCCAACGTCACCAAGGAGCAGATCGAGGCCCTCGGCTCGTGGGTCCCCACGGCCGACCCCGACACCGAGATCCAGTTCACGCCCGCTCGCGTGGTCATGCAGGACTTCACCGGTGTGCCCTGCATCGTCGACCTCGCCACCATGCGCGAGGCCGTGACCGCCCTGGGCGGCGACCCCAGCAAGATCAACCCGCTCTCGCCCGCCGAGATGGTCATCGATCACTCGGTCATCGCCGACCTGTTCGGCAGCGAGAACGCCCTCGAGCGCAACGTCGAGATCGAGTACGAGCGCAACGGCGAGCGGTACCAGTTCCTCCGCTGGGGCCAGACGGCGTTCGACGACTTCAAGGTCGTCCCCCCGGGAACGGGAATCGTGCACCAGGTCAACATCGAGCACCTCGCCAAGGTCATCTACGACCGCTCGGTCGACGGCGTGCTCCGCGCCTACCCCGACACCTGCGTCGGCACCGACTCGCACACGACGATGGTCAACGGCCTGGGCGTGCTCGGCTGGGGCGTCGGCGGCATCGAGGCCGAGGCCGCGATGCTCGGCCAGCCCGTGTCGATGCTGATCCCGCGCGTCGTCGGCTTCAAGCTCTCGGGCGAGATCCCCGCCGGCGTGACCGCGACCGACGTCGTCCTCACCATCACCGACATGCTGCGCAAGCACGGCGTCGTCGGCAAGTTCGTCGAGTTCTACGGCGAGGGCGTCGCCTCGGTGCCGCTGGCCAACCGCGCCACCATCGGCAACATGAGCCCCGAGTTCGGCTCGACCGCCGCGATGTTCCCCATCGACGACGTGACGCTCGACTACCTGCGCCTGACCGGCCGCGACGAGCAGACCGTCGCCCTGGTCGAGGCGTACGCCAAGGAGCAGAAGCTCTGGCACGACGCCGACCGCGAGCTCGTCTTCAGCGAGTACATGGAGCTCGACCTGTCGACGGTCGTCCCCTCGATCGCCGGTCCGAAGCGCCCCCAGGACCGCATCCTGCTGTCTGAGGCCAAGAACCAGTTCGAGAAGGACATCCTCAACTACGCGGGCGCGTCGGTCTCCGACTCGATCGTCGACCTCGAGGTCGACGGGACCTTCCCCGCATCCGACCCGGGCGCGGTTCCCGGCGAAGAGCACGAGGACGTCACCGAGAGCGAGGTGCTGATCTCTTCGGGTCACCCCGCCAACGCGTCGAACCCCGTCAAGGTCACCACCCCCGACGGCCAGTCGTACCTGCTCGACAACGGCGCGGTCACGCTCGCGGCCATCACCTCATGCACGAACACCTCGAACCCCTCGGTCATGATCGCGGCGGGCCTGCTCGCCAAGAACGCCGTCGACAAGGGCCTCAAGCGCAAGCCGTGGGTCAAGACGACGCTCGGACCCGGCTCGAAGGTCGTCACCGACTACTACGAGAAGTCCGGCCTCGACAAGGCGCTCGAGGGTCTCGACTTCTACACCGTCGGCTACGGCTGCACCATCTGCATCGGCAACTCGGGACCCCTCATCGAAGAGGTCTCCGAGGCCATCAACGAGAACGACCTCGCCGTCACGGCCGTCCTCTCGGGTAACCGCAACTTCGAGGGGCGCATCAGCCCCGACGTGAAGATGAACTACCTCGCCTCGCCGCCGCTGGTCGTCGCCTACGCCCTCGCCGGCTCGATGAACTTCGACTTCGAGACCGACGCCCTGGGCACGGACCAGAACGGCGACGACGTCTTCCTGAAGGACATCTGGCCGGCCCCCGACCAGGTGCAGACGATCATCGACGCCTCGATCTCGCGCGAGCAGTTCATCCAGCAGTACGCCACCGTCTTCGAGGGCGACGAGCGCTGGAAGAACCTGCCCACCCCGACCGGCCCGATCTTCGAGTGGGATGCCGACTCGACCTACGTCCGCAAGGCCCCGTACTTCGACGGCATGACCATGCAGCCCGATGCCGTGCGCGACATCACCGGCGCACGCGTCATGGCGACGCTGGGCGACTCGGTCACGACCGACCACATCAGCCCGGCCGGAAACATCAAGGCGGGTACCCCCGCCGCGCAGTACCTGATGGAGCACGGCGTCGCGCAGAAGGACTTCAACTCCTACGGCTCGCGTCGCGGCAACCACGAGGTCATGATCCGCGGGACGTTCGCCAACATCCGCCTCAAGAACGAGCTCACGGCAGCGGTCAACGACGGCACGGTCGTCGAGGGCGGCTACACCCGCGACTTCACCCAGGAGGGCGGCCCGCAGTCGTACATCTTCGACGCGAGCCAGAACTACCAGGCGCAGGGCACCCCGCTCGTCATCTTCGGCGGCAAGGAGTACGGCTCCGGCTCGTCGCGCGACTGGGCGGCGAAGGGCACCAACCTGCTGGGCGTCAAGGCCGTCATCACCGAGAGCTTCGAGCGCATCCACCGCTCGAACCTGATCGGCATGGGCGTCGTTCCGCTGCAGTTCCCCGCCGGCGAGAGCTGGAAGTCGCTGGGCCTCGACGGCACCGAGATCGTCTCGATCGAGGGCCTGGAGCAGCTCAACGAGGGCGTCACGCCGAAGACCGTGAAGGTCACCGCCGAGCCGAGCGAGTTCTCGCCCGAGGGCAAGCAGGCCGTCACGTTCGACGCCGTGGTCCGCATCGACACCCCCGGTGAGGCCGACTACTACCGCAACGGTGGCATCCTGCAGTACGTGCTGCGTTCGCTGGTCTGACCCGCTTCATCGATGTGCCCCGGGAGCCTCGCGCTCCCGGGGCACATCGCGTTCGCAGACAGTACACGGCCCCGGCGCGCAACCCGTTGCCGGGCCTCTCGCACCCTCGGAGACTAGAATCGACCCGTACGCGCGGCCCCCGCGCGCATCGCACGAGAGGAGTCTCATGGCTCTCCTACCCGGCATTCACGGCCCCCGTGACCTCGACGGACTGAACCCCGACCAGCTACGACAGCTGGCCGCGGAGGTCCGTTCGTTCCTCGTCGAGAACGTCGCCCGCACCGGCGGGCACCTCGGTCCGAACCTCGGCGTCGTCGAGCTGACGATCGCCCTGCACAAGGTCTTCGATTCACCGTCCGACCCGATCATCTTCGACACCGGGCACCAGTCCTACGTGCACAAGATGCTCACCGGTCGGCAGGACTTCTCGGCTCTCCGCTCGCGCGGCGGCCTCGCGGGCTACCCGCAGCGTTCCGAGAGCGAGCACGACGTCGTCGAGTCCTCGCACGCGTCGAGCTCGTTGAGCTGGGCGGACGGCGTGTCGCGCGCGTTCAGCCGCACCGGTCGTCGAGACCGTCATGTGATCGCCGTCGTGGGCGACGGCGCCCTCACCGGCGGCATGACCTGGGAGGCCCTCAACAACATCAGCGACGACAACGAGCGCAACCTCGTGATCGTCGTCAACGACAACGGCCGGTCCTACGCCCCGACCATCGGGGGCATGGCGCGCTACCTCAACCGCGTGCGCACCAACGACGCCTACCGGACGCTGCACCGCGGCTCCGACACGCTCTTCCGTCGCCTGGGCCCCGCGGCGCGTGCCGTGTATCGCGGCATCCGCGGCGGCACCCACGGCTTCCTGTCGCGCTTCACCAACAACGAGGCGCTGTACAGCAACCTCGACATCAAGTACCTCGGTCCCATCGACGGCCACGACTTCGAGTCACTCATCGAGACCCTCGAGCTGGCGAAGTCGTACGGTGCTCCGGTCATCGTGCATGCCATCACCGACAAGGGCAGCGGCTACGCCCCGGCGATGAGCGACGAGGCCGACCAGTTCCACGCGGTGGGCAAGATCGATCCGATCACGGGCGAAGCCCTGGGCTCGGGCGGCGGTCTGCAGTGGACCGACATCTTCGCCGAAGAGCTCGTGAGGGTCGGCACCGAGCGCCAGGACATCATCGCGATGACCGCGGCCATGCTCCGCCCCACGGGTCTGCAGCACTTCGCCGAGAGATTCCCCGAGCGCGTGTACGACGTCGGCATCGCGGAGCAGCACGCCGTGGCATCCGCCGCCGGTCTGGCCTTCGGCGGCCTCCACCCGGTCGTCGCCATCTACGCGACGTTCATGAACCGCGCGTTCGACCAGGTCATGATGGACGTCGCCCTGCACAAGGCCGGCGTCACGTTCGTGCTCGATCGCGCCGGCGTCACCGGCCCCGACGGCCCGAGTCATCACGGCATCTGGGATCTGGCGATGCTGCAGCTGGTCCCCGGCATCCGCATCGCCGCCCCGCGAGACGCCGCGCGCCTGCGCGAGGTGTTCCGCGAGGCCACCGCGGTCGAAGACGCGCCCACCGTGGTGCGTTACCCCAAGGGCAAGGTCAACGACGAGGTCGAGGCGATCGAGCGCCTCCACGACGGCGTCGATGTGCTGAGCCGCGGCTCGAGCGAAGACGTGCTGCTGGTCGGCATCGGTCCGATGGTGCACCTCGCCCTCGAGGTCGCCGAGCGTCTCAAGGCGCAGGGCATCGGCGCGACGGTCATCGACCCGCGCTGGGCGATCCCGGTGCAGCCCTCGATCGTCGAGTTGGCGCGCGAGCACCGTCTCGTGATCACGATCGAAGACGGCATCCGCGTCGGCGGCGTCGGCACGCGCGTGCGGCAGGTGCTGCGCGAGGCGGGCGTCGACACGGCCGTCGACGAGCTCGGCATCCCCGACGAGTTCATCGACCACGCGACGCGCGAGCAGATTCTCGAGGATGCCGGCCTGACGGCCTCGAAGATCGCACACGACGTGGTCGCCCAGGTGCTGGGCACGCGCATCCCCATGGCGCGTCAGACGCCGACCGGCTCGATCCCCACGATCGAGGAGTGGGAGAAGTCGCGCCCGTAGACCCGCACGAACCACAGCGGCGCCGCCCCTCGGGACGGCGCCGCTGTCGTATCCGGGGTCAGGCCCCGATGCCGCGGATGGGCGGGTGGTGGAACGTGTCGCCGAAGGCGCGCTCCGACGCCCCCTCGCGGTCGAGGTAGGGCGAGGCGCCACCATCGATGAAGGGCCAGCCGGCGCCGAGGATGAGGCACAGGTCGATGTCCTGCACCTCGGGGACCACGCCCTCGTCGAGCATGATCTTGATCTCCTGTGCGAGGCCGTCCTGCACGCGGGCGAGGATCGTCTCAGGCGCAACGGGCGTCTTGCCGGTGACGAGAACCTTCTGCGCGGCCTTCGTCCAGCCGGTCACGCGGCCGCCCTTGTCCTTCTCGACGACCTCGGGGAGCGCGGCGAGCTCGTGGAAGTTCTCCGAGGCGAAGAACCGGTCGGGGAACGCGTGCGCCATCGTGTCCTGCACGTGCGCGGCGACCTTCCAGCCGACGAGGTCGATGAGCTGGAACGGCCCCATCGGCAGGCCGAGGGGCGCGAACGCCTTCTCGACCACCATGATCGGCGTTCCCTCGTAGACCGCGCGAGCGGCTTCGCCCATGACCTTCGCCAGCAGGCGGTTCACCACGAAGCCGGGTGCGTCCGCGGTGAGCACGGCGTTCTTGCCGAGACCCTTCGCGACGACGAAAGCCGTCGACAGTGCGGCGTCGGAGGTGGCATCCGTCTTCACGACCTCGATGAGCGGCATGACCGCGACGGGGTTGAAGAAGTGGAAGCCCACCAGGCGCTCCGGGTTCTGCAGCACCGAGCCGATCTCGGCGACCGAGAGCGACGAGGTGTTCGTGGCGAGGATGGCGTCGTCGGCGACGATCTTCTCGATGGCCGAGAACACCTCCTGCTTGACGCCCACCTCTTCGAACACGGCCTCGATGACGAAGTCGCAGTCGGCGAACTCCGACCGGTCGGTCGTGCCGTGCACGAGCGCACGCAGCTGGTTGGCGGTGTCGCCGTCCAGGCGGCCCTTGGCCTCCAGCTTGCCGATCTCGTCTCGAATGGATGCCACGCCCTTGTCGACCCGCCCCTGATCGAGGTCGGTGATGATCACGGGCACCCGCAGCTTGCGCACGAACAGCAACGCGAACTGCGAGGCCATGAGGCCCGCGCCGATGACGCCGACCTTGGTGACCTTCTTCGCGAGAGCCTTGTCGGGGGCCCCGACCGGACGCTTGGCGCGCTTCTGCACGAGGTCGAAGGCGTACATGGATGCCGCGAACTGGTCGCCCGTGATGAGCTCGGCCAGCGCCTCGTCTTCGCGCGCGAAGCCCTCGGCCTTGGTGCCGCCCTTCGCCTTGTCGAGCAGGTCGAGCGCGACGTAGGGGGAGCGGGGCACGGTGCCGATCTTCGACTCGAGCATGCCGCGGGCCATCTTGATGGCGATGGGCCACTTGGTGAGGCGCTCGAGCTTGCCCGGCTCGTTCTTGCGCTCGACGCGCACCCGACCGGTGAGCACGCCATCGGCCCACCGCAGCGAGTCCTCGAGGTAGCTGGCCGCCGGGAAGATGGCATCCATAATCCCGAGATCGAAGGCCTGCTGCGGCTTGAGCATGCGGTTCTGCTTGAGCGGGTTCGAGATGACGACCTCGAGCGCGTTCTCGATGCCGATGAGGTTCGGCAGCAGGTAGGCGCCTCCCCAGCCGGGAATGATCCCGAGGAACACCTCGGGCAGCGCGATCGCCGCGGCGGAGGAGTCGACCGTGCGATAGGTCGAGTTGAGCGCGATCTCGAGACCGCCGCCGAGGGCGAGGCCGTTGACGAACGCGAACGAGGGGACGCCGAGCTCCGACAGCGACCCGATCACCTGGTGTCCGCGCTGTGCGATGAGGCGCGCGACATCTTTCGAGGGCAGCTTCGCCACGTCGGACAGGTCGGCGCCCGCCGCCAGGATGTACTGCTTGCCGGTGATCGCGACGGCGTGGATCTCGCCGGCGTCGGCGCGCTTCTTGAGCGTCTCGAGCGTCTGCCCGAGCTCGGCGAGGGTCGCAGGTCCCAGCGTGTTGGGCCGGGTGTGGTCGCGACCGTTGTCGAGGGTGATCAGCGCGAGCACGTTGCCCGAGGGCAGACGCACGTCGCGGACGGGGGAGTGGGTCACCACCTCGTCGCCGGTGAGGGCGTCGAGGGGCGTGAAGTCGATCGAGGTGTAGTTGCTCACGTGCGCTTCTTCTTTCCGTCGAAGAACGGGTTCTCCCAGATGACCGAGCCGCCCTGACCCAGGCCCACGCACATGGCGGTGAGGCCGTAGCGCACGTCGGGTCGCTCGGCGAACTGCGCCGCCAGCTGAATCATGAGACGCACTCCGGATGCCGCGAGCGGGTGGCCCAGGGCGATGGCGCCACCCCAGGGGTTCACGCGCGGGTCGTCGTCGGCGATGCCGAAGTGGTCGAGCAGCGAGATCACCTGGATGGCGAAGGCCTCGTTGAGCTCGAACAGGCCGATGTCGTCGATCGTGAGGCCGGCCTTCTTGAGGGCCTTCTCGGTCGAGGGGATCGGGCCGATGCCCATGATCTCGGGCTCGACGCCGGCGAAGGCGAACGACACCATACGCATCTTGGGCGCGAGGCCGAACTCCTTCACGGCGCCGGCTCCGGCGAGCAGGCTGATGGTCGCACCGTCCGTGAGGGGCGACGACGTACCGGCCGTGACGCGCCCGTGGGGGCGGAACGGCGTCTTGAGCGTCGCGAGGCCCTCGACGGTGGTCTCGGGGCGGCGCCCCTCGTCCTCCGTGGCGAGACCCCACGCGCCCTCGGCGTCCTTGACGGCGACCGAGACCAGGTCGGGCTGGATCTTGCCCGCCTCGTAGGCGGCCTGCACCTTGTGCTGGCTGGCGGCGCCGAAGCGGTCGGCGCGCTCCTTCGTCAGGTGCGGGAAGCGGTCGTGGATGCGTTCAGCGGTGACGCCCATGTTGAGCGCGCCCGGGTCCACGAGCTTCTCGGCCACGAAGCGCGGGTTGGGGTCGACGTTTCCGCCGATGGGGTGGCGTCCCATGTGCTCGACGCCGCCGGCGAGGGCGAGGTCGTACATGCCGACGCCGATCGAGGCGCCCATCGTCGTGACGCTCGTCATGGCGCCCGCGCACATGCGCTCGATCGCCAGGCCCGGCACCGTCATCGGCAGACCCGCGAGGATCGCCGCGGTGCGCCCGAGGGTCAGTCCCTGGTCACCGGTCTGCGAGGTCGCGGCGATCGCCACGTCGTCGATCCGGTCCTTGGGCACGTCGCCGTTGCGTTCCATCAACCCCATGATCGCCTTGACCACGAGGTCGTCGGCGCGGGTGTTCCAGTACATGCCTTTTTCGCCGGCGCGCCCGAAGGGGGTGCGCATTCCGTCGACGAAGAAGACGTCCGTCATCTCGGCCACTCTGCCTCCATAGTTTGGGATGACCCCAGCCTAGGAAGAGGCGAATCCGCCGCAGAATCGGTTGTCCGAACCTACGAATCCGTTCCGGACACGTCGTCATCGGCATTGAGGGAAGCTACAAAACTATCGGCGATCACCTGTGAGGTCCGGTCAATCTGCCACGGCCGCGCCCCCAGCTGCGCGAGAGCCTCCCCGATGGCCTCGGCGGTCGTCTCGGCGGGCGGCGCCCAGGCGAGACGACGCAGCGTCTCGGGCGTGAGAAGGTTCTCGGTCGGCATCCGGAGCTCTTCCGCCCGCGCCTCGACGGCCGGACGCGCCTTCTTCAGCCGGCGATCGGCCTCGGGATTGCGATCGGCCCACGCGCGCGGCGGAGGCAGCGTGTCGCTCGGGACGCGGTCCGCCGGCAGGTCCGTCGCCTCGCGTCCGGCGACGATCGCGTTCCACCAGCGATCGAGCTGCGTGCGGCTTGCCCGGCCATTGAATTCCTTGACGCCCGCGAGAGCCTGTTTGCTCGCGGGATCGGCGAGGACGGCGGCCACCAGCGCGCGGTCGGGCACGAGACGCCCGGGGGCGACATCCTGCTCGCGGGCGTAGTCCTCGCGCGCCTGCCACAGCGAACGGGCGACGGCCAGCGACCGGCGACCGCGGACGCTGTGCAGGCCGCTCAGGCGCCGCCACGGGTCGTCACGAGGAGGCTTCGGCTCGCGATCGAGCACGGCCTGGAACTCCTGCCTCGCGATCTCGGTCTTGCCCTGCTCGGTGAGCTCGGCATCCAGCACGTCACGCACGTCGATCAGGTGCTCGACGTCGAGGGCCGCGTATTCGAGCCAGGATGCCGGCAGGGGGCGCGTCGACCAGTCCGCGGCCGAGTGGGCCTTGGCCAGGGTGATGCCCAGCGTCTGCTCGACGACGGCCCCGAGACCGACCCGCTCATGCCCGAGAAGGCGCGAGCCGAGCTCGGTGTCGAAGATGCGCGGCGGCTCGAGACCCCGCTCGCGCAACGACGGCAGGTCTTGGCTCGCGGCGTGGAACACCCATTCGACGTCGCCGATGGCGCGCTGCAAGGGCGAGAAGTCCTCGATCGTGGAGGGGTCGAAGAGGAAGACCCCGGCCTCGCGCCGGAACACCTGGATCAGGTACGCACGCTGCGAATACCGGAACCCCGAGGCACGCTCGACGTCGACCGCGACGGGACCGCTCCCCGCGGCCAGGGTCTCGCACGCGGCGAGGAACCCCGCGGCATCCTCGATGACGATGTACTCAACCACGCGTGGGCCTCCGGGCTCCGAGAACAGCGACGCCCTCCGACCCCGGGGGGAGGCCGGCGAGCATGCACACGAGCTCCGCCCACGCCTCGAGGTGCGGGCGGAAGGGACCGCGCGGCGACCATGACGCGCGAAGTTCGATCTGCGACCCCTCACCCTGGGCTGCCAGGGCGCCGAAGCCGGTGGAAAGGGTCTTGGTGGCGGTGCCCGACTCCGAGTGGCGCTGCGCCCCGCGCGAATCCAGCGCGTCGATCAGCCACGACCAGGCGACCTCGGCCAGCAGGGGGTCGACCCCGATCTCGGGTTCGAGAGGGGCCTGCGCGAAGCACACGATGCGCCACGCACCGCCCCACGGTTCGGGCTCTTCGGGGTCGTGGAGCAGGATGAACCGTCCCGTGCCGAAGGGGGAGTCGGTCGCGTGCTCCTCGGGGCGGACATCGCCGGCGAGAGCGAGCGAGAAAGGAGCCAAGCCCGAGGGCGAGGGGATCTGCCGGACGACCAGATCGTCGCGGAAAGCCGTGTCGCGCACCTCTTCGACGGCTCGCGCGAAGGGGCTGTCGGCCTCCGCCGGGCGCTGGTCACTCACGGCCACAGACTAGAGTGAGGCCTCGATGAACGCTCCCAGGCGCGCCGCGGGTCCTCGCGCATCGCAGCGCACGAACCCCGGCCTCCGCGTCACGCTCTCCGCTCTCGGCGTCGCCCTCGCGGCCTCCGCGACCGCTCTCGGGGCGGTCTCGCTGAGCGTCGCACGAACGGTCGTCCGTCCCGCCGGACGACGCCCCGACACGCGCATCGTGCGTCTGGACGCCGCCGCGCAGACCATCACGCTCGGGCGCTCTGCCGACACGGTGCTGCCCGGTCGTTACGGTCTCTTCACCGTCGGATCGGCCGACTACCTGCGGGTCGGCTCGATCGTCGGCGAGGACGAGGACACCGTCACCCGCAAACTCCTCACCCACGTACCCGCGGACGGAGACCTCGCCGCCGAGGCGGCCTTCAGCGGGTGGTACTTCGACAAGCCGGACGACCTGCTCCTGCCGTTTCAGTCGATCGACATCGACACCGGAGTGGGCGCATGCCCCGCGTGGGAGTTCCCCGCCCACGGCGACACCGACGTCTGGGTCATCCAGGTGCACGGCCGCGGCACGACCAGGTCCGAGACCCTGCGCGCCGTCCCCGTGTTCCACGCGCTCGGCATCTCGAGCCTTGTGGTCTCGTACCGCAACGACGGAGACGCCCCGCGCAGCCCGTCCGGCACCTACGCCCTCGGCGCGACCGAATGGCGCGACGTCGACGCGGCGATCGGCTACGCCCGCCGTCACGGGGCTCGCCGCGTGCTGCTGATGGGCTGGTCGATGGGCGGAGCGTTGTCGCTGCAGGCCGCGCTCGAGTCGCCGCACGCCGACGTGATCGCCGGCCTCGTCCTGGATTCGCCGGTGGTCGACTGGCGGACGGTGCTGAACTTCCAGGGGCGCGCGATGCGCCTGCCCGCACCCGTCATCGCGCTCGCGGAACGCACGCTCGCCTCGAACTGGGGAGCCACGGCGCTACGCAGCGGCGAGCCCATCCCTCTCGACCGTCTCGACGGGGTCTCCCGGGCGGCCGAGCTGCGGCATCCTGTCCTCATCCTGCACAGCGACGACGACGGCTTCGTCCCCGCCGACGCCTCGCACGCGCTGGCGCAGGCGCGCCCCGACCTCGTCACGATGGAGACGTTCACGGTCGCCCGCCACACCAAGCTGTGGAACTACGACGAGACCCGGTGGACCTCCGCCATCCAGGAGTGGATCCGCGGACAGGGCCTCGCGCGGGACTGATCCGGGATGCCGGGAACCCGGCAACCCGCGCGGCTCAGGCGTCCCGCTTCGCGCGCACCTGGCGTTTGGCGCGCATGAGCATGCCGGTCATGCCCGCGATGCGCAACGGACTCACGGCGCGCGTCAGACCGATGCTCTGCGGGAAGTCGTCGGGCACCGCGAGCACCTCGTCGGCGGACAGCCCCGTGAGCCCCTGCGACAGGATGCTCGCGAAGCCGCGCGTGGTCGGCGCCTCGGCGGGGGCCGTGGCGTGCATCGCGACCCGGTCGGCGTCGTCGACGGTGACGATGATGTACACCGGCGACTGGCACTCGACGACACGCTCACGCATCTCGGGGTGGTCGGCGTACTCCGCCGGAACCTCGGGCAGCTCCTGCGAGAACTCGAGCAGCAGCTGCAGGCGATCGGGCTCGTCGAGCTCGAGGAACTCGTCGCGGATCTCGGCGAGGCGGGCGGGGAGGGCGTTGTCGGACATCACCGTCATCCTCCCACGCCCGCGTCGACCGGGATCAGCGCGAGGGGACCTCGCCGGGCTCGGCACCCGCGACGATCGGCACGCGGACCGCGCTGCCCCACTCGGTCCACGAGCCGTCGTAGTTGCGGACGTCGTCGAAGCCCAGCAGGTGCTTGAGCACGAACCAGGTGTGGCTCGAGCGCTCACCGATGCGGCAGTACGCCACGATCTTGTCTCCGTCGGCCAGGCCGGCGCCGTCGCGGTAGATGGCATCCAGCTCTTCACGCGACTTGAACCCGCCGTCCTCGGCCACGGCCTTGCCCCACGGCACGCTCTGCGCGCTGGGGATGTGGCCGGCGCGGAGAGCGCCCTCTTCGGGGTAGGCCGGGGCGGTGGTGCGCTCGCCCGAGTACTCCTCGGGGGAGCGGACGTCGATCAGCGGGTTGCCGAGGTGGGCGAGCACGTCGTCCTTGTACGCGCGCAACACCGAGTCGTCGCGCTCGACGACCGGGTAGTCGGTGGGTTCGAGGACCGTCTTGTCGGTCGTGATCGGGCGGCCCTCGGCGATCCACTTGTCGCGGCCCCCGTCGAGCAGGCGCACGTCCTCGTGACCGAAGAGCGAGAAGACCCACAGGGCGTACGCCGCCCACCAGTTGTTCTTGTCGCCGTAGATCACGACGGTGTCGTCGCGCGAGATGCCCTTGCGGCTCAACAGCTCGGCGAATCCCGCGCCGTCCACGTAATCACGGACGACGGGATCGTTGAGCTCGGTGTGCCAGTCGACCTTCACGGACCCGGGGATGTGCCCCGTCTCGTAGAGCAGAACGTCTTCGTCGGACTCCACGACCACGAGTCCCGGCTGCCCGAGACGCTCCTGGAGCCACTCGCCCGTGACGAGACGGCCGGGCTCGGCGTAGTCGGCGAACTTGGGGGACGTGGTGTCGAACTCGACGGTCACGGAGACTCCTCGGTCAAGGCGGTGGATGGCGCGGCATAGGGTGGACACCGCACCATCGACCCTAGATCCGCGGCATGGGGCACGCACCCTCCCCGTAAGACTTGGACACAGGACGGCCATGACCTCCACTCCCGCCACGACCGGCCTCATCCACCTCACCGAACGCGAGCCCGCCGTCTCGGGCGCCGACATGGTGAACGCCCTCGTTCCGCCTCCCCAGTTCGATGGAGCGACCTTCGAGTCGTACCGCGCCGACGACGCCTACCCCTCGCAGCAGGAGGCGAAGGAGCTGCTGCAGGAGTTCGCCGGTCGACAGGCGGCGCCGGCCAAGAAGGGCGGCTTCTTCCGCCGTGCCGAGAAGGTGGCCCCCGTCAAGCCGGGCGTCTACCTCGACGGCGGATTCGGCGTCGGAAAGACCCACCTCCTCGCGGCGATCTATCACGCGATGCCCGCCCGCCGGAAGTACTTCGGATCGTTCATCGAGTACACGGCCCTCGTGGGGGTCCTCGGCTACGCCAAGGCCGTCGAGCTGTTCCGCGGTTCGGACCTCCTCTGCATCGACGAGTTCGAACTCGACGACCCGGGCGACACGATGGTCATGACGCGCCTGCTCGGCGAGCTCGTGGCATCCGGAACCCGGCTCGCCGCGACCTCGAACACCCCGCCGAACGCGTTGGGCGAGGGGCGCTTCGCGGCGCAGGACTTCTTGCGCGAGATCCAGTCGATGGCCGACAGCTTCCGCACGATCCGCATCGACGGCACCGACTTCCGTCAGCGCGCGATCGACGGAGAAGCGAAGGTCCTGTCCGACGAGGGGTATCGACAGGCGATGGATGCCGCCGCCGGCGGCGCCGTGGCATCCGACGACTCCTTCCTCGACCTCGTCGGCCACCTCGCACGGGTCCACCCGTCGCGCTTCATCCGCCTGATCGACGGGGTCGATGTGATCGGCCTGCGCGACGTGCAGGTCCTGCACGATCAGTCGGCCGCGCTGCGCCTGGTCGCGTTCGTCGACCGCGCCTACGACGCGCAGATCCCGATCCGGGCGACGGGCGTGCCCCTGAACACGGTGTTCAGCGAAGAGATGCTCGGCGGCGGATACCGCAAGAAGTACCTGCGCGCGGTCTCGCGACTCGTGGCGCTGACGCACTCCTGAGGCGAGTTCATCGCCGGTTCGCGGGCGCAGGAAACGCGATGTTTACCGGAGCGGCCCGCCTGTAACGCCCCCGAAACACGGGGCGAACGGCGGCGGAACCGAGGCTGTGGACACTGAGGGGACCCGACGCTTTACCTGCGTCCCTGCAGAGAGGTTCCCTCCGAGATGGATCAAGGCAACACCGCATTCATCCTGATAGCAGCGGCACTCGTGCTGCTCATGACGCCAGGACTCGCGTTCTTCTACGGCGGTCTCGTCAAGGCCAAGAGCGTCATCAGCATGATGATGATGAGCTTCGGCGCGATGGGCCTCATGGGCGTCCTGTGGGTGCTCTACGGCTACGCGATCGCGTTCCCCGCGACCGACGCCGGGGTCACCAACGCTCCGTGGCACATCGACGGCACCGACTTCGGCCTCGCCAACGTGCTCACCACCCCCGAGGGCGCCGCGTACCCGCCGCTCGCCTTCGTCGCCTTCCAGGCCACGTTCGCCATCATCACCGTCGCCCTCGTCTCGGGCGCGATTGCCGACCGCGCCAAGTTCGGCGCGTGGATGATCTTCGCCGGCATCTGGGCCACGGTCGTCTACTTCCCCGTGGCGAGCTGGGTCTTCAACTTCGGCCTCGCCGAGGACGGCACCTTCAGCTACGGCGGCTGGATCACGCACGGTCTGCAGGATGTGTTCGGCGTCGGCGCAATCGACTTCGCCGGTGGTACCGCGGTCCACATCAACGCCGGTGCGGCTGCCCTCGCCCTGGCCCTGGTGCTCGGGAAGCGCGTCGGGTTCCAGAAGGGCGCCCACGTCCCTCACAACCCGCCGTTCGTCCTCCTCGGTGCGGGTCTGCTGTGGTTCGGCTGGTTCGGCTTCAACGCCGGTTCCGAGCTCGCCGCCGACAACACCGCCGCCCTGGCCTTCGTCAACACGATCGCCGCTCCCGCCGCGGCCCTTCTGTCGTGGCTGATCGTCGAGAAGATCAAGGACGGCAAGCCCACCTCGGTCGGCGCCGCCTCCGGTGCCGTCGCGGGTCTCGTCGCGATCACCCCGGCCTGCGCCGCGCTGACGCCGATCTGGGCCATCGTGCTGGGCCTGCTCGCCGGCGCGATCTGCGCCCTCGCCATCGAGCTGAAGTTCAAGCTCGGCTTCGATGACTCGCTCGACGTGGTCGGCATCCACCTCGTCGGTGGTCTGCTCGGAACGCTCTACCTCGGCATCTTCGCCAACACGAGCGGCCTCATCTACAGTGGCTCGTTCAACCAGCTGATCGTCCAGGCGATCGCGGCCCTCGCGGTGCTGGTCTACTCGTTCGTGCTGGCCTTCATCATCGGCTTCGCGATCGAGAAGACGATCGGCTTCCGCGTGAAGAACGAGGACGAGATCGCCGGCATCGACACCGTCGTGCACGGCGAAGAGGGCTACGTCCTCTCCGACGTCCGCGCCTGATACCCGCCCGACCCCGAACGGGGCGTCGCCGATTCGTCGGCGGCGCCCCGTTCGGCGTGCCTAGGGTGTGGGTATGGGAACCGCTTCTCGTCTGCTGTCCGCCGTGCTGGGCATGTTCCGGTCGACGCCGGCGGCTCCGCCCGTTCGTCGTTCCGCCCCCGTCACGCCGACCGCGCGCCCCTCGGCCCCGAGCGGGAGCGAGACCGTCGAGATCGATCCGCCGCGGCGGCTCACCCTGTCGTACGCGCCGAAACGCGACAACGCCCCCGACGGGGGCGAGATCGTCTGGACGTGGGTTCCCTACGAGGAGCGCGACGGGCGTGGAAAGGATCGGCCGGTCCTCGTCATCGGTCGAGCGGATGCCACCCGCTCCTACGCCGTGCGACTCACCAGCAAGCCGCACGACGGCGACCGGCAGTACCTGTCGCTGGGCACGGGGGAGTGGGATCCCCAGCGCCGTCCCTCGTGGATCGACATCGACCAGCTGTATCTGGTCCATGACGCGGGGATGCGCCGGGAGGCGGCGGCCCTGGACCGCGCGCGGTTCGACGCCGTCGCCGCCGCTCTCGCCGCGCGCTACGGGTGGTCGCGCGGCTGACTCTCTGCGTCCATCGCCGAACCGGACGAGGAACTGTTCGTGAGAGCTACGTGAGATTCCTCTCATCTACCGGGCTTTCTTGACGGGAACCGTTCGTTCTCGGCGCCCGGGTCGCTAAATTTCTGCCGTGCCGTTGGATCCGGAAGAGTCGTTCGCGCAGGTCGAAGCCGACGTTCGTCGTGCCGAGCTGCGCGCCGCGCAGATGCCGGCCTTCGAGGCGACGGTCGCTTCGGTGCGCGGGACCGGTCGCTCTCGTGGTCGCGACGTCATCGCCCAGGTGGACTCGGGCGGCCGGGTCGTCGATCTGCGGCTGAGCGAGGCAGCTCTGGCCCGCGGCGCGCAGCGGCTGTCCGCCGAGATCCTCTCGACCATCCGTCACGCCGAGGCCGACGCCCGCGAGAGTACTCTCCGCGCGGTGAGCGAGCTGCTCGGTGCCGACGATCCCATCGTCGCGCAGTTGCGCGACACCGAACCCGCCTCACCCGAGAGGACTCTTCATGGCCGATGACATCGCCGTCGACTTCGATCGACTCCGACAGCACGCCGCATTCGTCGATTCCCTCGTGGGAGACGTCGGATCGGCGCTCTCCGTCCTCCGCGGCGGAAACCTGCTCCCCGAAGCCTTCGGACTCCTGTGCGCTTTCCTCGTTCCCCCCGGACTCGCGCTGTCGGCAGCCGCCACCGGCCTGCTCGGCGAGGACCAATCACTGCTCATACGAACCGCCGGAGAGCTGCGGCAGACCGCCGACCAGTGGGAGCAGTTCGAGAGCGACACCATCGCGACCATCCGATCGCTCGAGTCTGCGATGGGGGTCTGATGAGCACCGCCGTCGCCCCCGGCACCACCTTCTCGGGGAGCCGCGTCATTGAGTCGGGTCGAGCCCTCGCCGACGCCGTCAAGAGCGGCAACTGGCTCGACGGAGGAATGGCCTTCCTCGACACCCTGGGTGATGCGGCCGCTGCCCTCACCGACCCCATCGGCACGTTGACCGCGTGTGGTCTCGGATGGGTGATGGAGCACCTCAAGCCCCTCAGCACCTGGCTCGACCAACTCGCCGGCAGCGCCTCCAACGTCGCCTCCGTCGCGTCGCAGTGGGTCTCCGCCGGGTCGTCGATGCGACAGGCGGGCGCCGACCTCACCCGCCGGTTGAGCGACCTCGAGGGCATGACCGGCGGCAGCATCACCGCCTACGTGCGGTTCGCCACCGACGCGGCGAAGCACCTCGGCGCGTCGGGCGAGTGGGCCGAGGCCGCGGCGAGCGGACTCACCTCCGCCTCCACCCTGGTGACGAAGATGCAGGGTGTCGTCAAGTCGGCGATCTCCAAGGTCGTCGCCACCGCGATCGAGGCCATGGCGGTCGTCGCCGCCTCGTTCGGTCTCGGCATGGGCTACGCCATCGCGCGCGTCGTGATGAAGGTCAACGAGATGGTGAACAAGGTCGTGCGGCCCCTGCGCGCCGTGCTCGGCTCGGTCAAGGCCCTCACGGGGCTCGTGCAGCAGCTTCGCGGCGTCTTCGACCGCACGTCGACCACGACCGCTGCGGCCCTGCAGAACAGCGCCCAGACCATCCGCATCGACTCGGGGACCGTCGTCGACGCATCGGACGCCACCCGCTACGGAAACAACGCGGCCCACGACCTCACCGTCAAGGGTCAGCGTGCCGACGGGGTCGTCTACCGCCCCTTCGCCGTTTCGGGCGAGCACGCCTCGGGGGACTTCCACCTCAGCGGCTCCGGAGGCCTATCCGGCGCCCCCACGCCCGATGGGGCGGTCATCGGCCAGGCCTCCCTCGGCGGGTCCGGCGGCGCGGGCGGCTCGCTCGGTGGGCTGACCGGGCTCGACGCGAAAATGTTCGCCGGCGTCCACAGCGGAAGCACCGGCGCCCTCATCGGAGGGACAACCGGGGGAGCGGCCATGGCCGCGACCTCGATGTCGGCCGCGCAGGGCACCGGCCCCGGTGGTCTGCGGCCCCCAATGACGGGGGCGGGTACTCAGCACGGAGCGGGGGCCGGCAGCCGACAGAAGCTCGGTCAGCGCCGCCGCGATCTTCGCGTGGTCATCGAAGACGACTGACCCGCGATTCGACGACGCCCCGGCGTCCGGCCTCACGACGGCCGGGGCGTTACCACGTGGGGCGCGAATCGGCAGGGGCCGACGAGCGGTCGCCCCGACCGGCACGGGTCTACGGCCAGTTGGCCCGGGACGCCGAGCGGGCGGTGCGCCGACGATCTGCGACCACGGGCGCCAGCCCGGGGAAGAAACAGAAAACCCCCGGAAGGACCGGGGGTGAAACTGTGGGCGATGCCGGACTCGAACCGACGACCTCTTCCGTGTGAAGGAAGCGCGCTACCAACTGCGCCAATCGCCCTCATCCCGAACGGGACTCATCGATCGTACCGGATGCCGAGAGGTGCTTCGAACCACGAGGAGAGGACACGCGCGGGGCGCGCGCCGTTTTGCACCCGCGCTCAGATCGGGTAATGTCTTACGAGTGCTCGGGGCAAGCCCCGGGAACGAAATGCGGATGTAGCGCAGTTGGTAGCGCACAACCTTGCCAAGGTTGGGGTCGCGAGTTCGAGTCTCGTCATCCGCTCGAGTGGAGGGATCTCCGTCTGGGAAACCGACGGAGAATCACGACACGTGGGTCGAACCACATCACGGTGGCGTGGCCGAGCGGCTAGGCACCGGCCTGCAAAGCCGTTTACACGGGTTCGAATCCCGTCGCCACCTCAACTCATAAAAGAACAGCCTGTACAGGCGCGATTGGCGCAGCGGTAGCGCGCTTCCCTGACACGGAAGAGGTCACTGGTTCGATCCCAGTATCGCGCACCACCTGAAGAAGCCCCCGGTTCGCCGGGGGTTTCGTCGTTTCCGGACCATCTCGCGCAGGCCGCCCGCAGCTCAAGCGGTCGACCGGCACACATGCGGCCGTCGACCCTCGACACGAAGACACGCCAGCGGGCACGCACGGGCCCGACAGCGCGGCGGGTCGCCGTTCGCATTCCGGAGCACGGGACTTCTCGCCGCTCCGCTCACTGCGCACGGGCCGAGGAAGGGCCGAGAGGTGCGCCGGACGGGGGAAAGATCCGGGGTGGTCGTTCCCGCCGCCAGTAAGGGGGGCTGCGGAGTGCCTGGCGGCGGGAACGAGACGAGACTACGCCGTGTCCACCATTTGGGGGACACGTTCGGCGCAGTCTTGCGCTGTCCTTGCGCTGATCTTGCGCTGGCTTTGAGGTCTGCGGACCGGCTTGCACAGCGGGGCCATGGGTGCGGCTCAGTAGGGTGGCCGGACGCCTCCGCCACCCCCGCGGCAGGCGCGACGCACTGCTTCGGCGGAACAGGAAGCGAGAACGCGTGACGAGCGAAGCCCCCCTCTTCACCCCGCCGACGGGCCCCATCCGCGGACGCCGCGACGGTGCGGTGCTGCGGGCCAGTGGCATCCCGTATGCACGCGCGGAGCGCTTCGGTCGTCCCCTCCCTCTGCCGGACCGGGCTGACGACGACGTCTTCGAGGCCCTCGAGCCCTCGCCCGCCGCCCCGCAGGCACCCACTCCGCTGATCGACGCTCTCGGCGACCAGACCGGCGGCCTTCCGATCCGCGAGGAGTGCCAGCACCTCTCGATCACCGTTCCGGCCGACCGCGGCGACGCGGACGCCGCGCTGCCCGTGATGGTGTGGGTGCACGGCGGTGGCTACACGAGCGGTGCGGGTGATCTGCCCGTCTACGACCCCGCCGTCCTCGCGGCCGAGCAGCACGTCGTCGTCGTCACGGTCACCTACCGGCTCGGCGTACTCGGCTATCTCGGTGACGGAGCGGAGCGTCCTGCCAACCTCGGGCTCCTCGATCAGCTCGCCGCCTTCGAGTGGGTCCAGCGCAACATCGCGGCGTTCGGGGGAGACCCGGCCCGCGTGACGGCGTTCGGACAATCCGCGGGCGCCGACGCCGTGCTCCACCTCATGGCCGTCGACCGCGCTCGGGGGCTGTTCTCGCGCGCCATCGTGCAGAGCGCACCCATGGGCACCATGGGTGCGCGCGCCGGCCTCACGGCGGCGATGAGCGCGGCGACCGCGCAGCTTAGCCCGGCGACCCCGTCGGACGATCTGATGCACCTCCAGGCGGACGCGATGCAGGCCGCGCGCGGTTTCGGACGGTTCTCCCTGATGCCCTTCGCTCCGCAGCCCGGGTTCGACCCCCTGCCTCCCCACGGCGAGATCGCCGAGAGGTGGCTCGAGGGGGCCGCACGCATTCCCCTGCTGATCGGGGTCACCGCCGAGGAGACGCGGCTCTTCCTCCCCGGCGTGACGGCCCTGGACGGGTTGCGCGCCGTGCCGCTGCTGCACGCCCTCGCCTCAACGGTCCTCGACACCGCGATGAACGCGGTCGTCTACGGCCGCCCGGCCCGTCGCCTCGCCCGCGACTACCGCAGGGCGGGAGGGACGGCGCTGCGCTACGTCTTCCGGTGGCGGGCGAACGACCTCTACCGCGCCTCCCACGCGATCGAGGTGCCCTTCGTCTTCGGTACCGAGTCGACCGGGCCGCAGCTCGCGCCCTACGCCGGCGCGCGCCCCGACGAGCTCACCGCTGTCGGCCGGAGCGTCCGTGCGCTCTGGGGCGGCTTCGCACACGGGCGCATCGAGGAGATGGCATCCGTTCCCGGGGTTCTCGATCTGTTCGGACCTCGCGGCGGGCCGTCGGCGCAACCCATCGCCGCCGCTGCGACCGCCCAGTACGGTGAGACCATGACCGTCCCCGACACCCTGTGGCGCGAGATCGCGGCCTCGTCCTTCGTCTCGCTCGGCACCTATCGCCGCAACGGAGCCCTCGTGGCGGTCCCGGTGTGGGTCGCGCGCGACGGCGACGAGCTGGTCGTGACGAGCGAGCGGTCCACGGGCAAGGTGAAGCGTCTGCGCAACGATTCGCGCGTGACCCTGCAGCCCTGCAGCAGGATGGGCGCCGTCGAACCGGATGCCATCCGCGTCGAGGCGCACGGCCGGATCGCCGGCCCCGCCGCGGACGACGCTCGCGCCGACGCCGCCCTCAAGCGCAAGTACGGCTTCCAGTACCGCGCGATCCTCGGCTTCGAGGCGTTGGTGCGTCGTCTGCAGCGCAAACCCGGCGACCGCGTCATCATCCGCATCTCGCGCGACACCTGATTCGCGGCATCCCTCCGCTTTTCTCGCGGCTTTATCCCGAAACCGCAATCTCCCGCAAGGGGGTTTGCGTGAACGTCGATTCCGAGAGACGGTGCACGCAGAGAAAGCGGTCGCCGCCCCCCGACCTCCGCGTTCGACTTCTCGCCGAGAGGCGCCGGGCCGCGGGCGGCACCGACGGGAGTCACCATGGGCAAGTTCATCTACGACGGCAACATCAAGGTCGATTTCGAGGACCGGCTGCTCGCGCACCTGCAGGCGGTGATCATGGCGAAAGTGCGTCGCGGCGAGAGCTTCCCGTTCACCTGGAAAGACGACATCAGCACGGGCGGGGGGCGCACGACGGTCTACATCCACCCGTACGTGTCGCTGGTGTTCAAGTTCCACGGCAGTCGAACTCCGCAGCTGAGCACCGCGTGGCTGCACGCGCTGACCTACAACGCGAACTCCGGCCGCGGCCTGTACGTCGTCACCGAGCCCGACGAATTCGTTCCGCGCGAGAGCAGCCGTCGCGAAGAGATGGTCTTCAGCGAGGTGCCGAACGATCAGGCCCCGCATTCCGTCGGGTCCTGACCGGGGAATGGATGCCGCCACCCCGGCGGTTGCACCGAGCATGAGCGACTGGACCCGCACCAAGCCGTACTTCGAGACCGACGCCGTCGCGCACCTCGCGACGCTCATGCGCGACGGGTCGCCGCACTCGATCCCGCTCTGGGTCGGAGTCGACGGGGACCGCCTGATGCTGTTCACCGAGGTCGACACCCTGAAGGACCGCAACCTTCAACGTGACCCGCGCGTGGCCGTCTCGGTCACCGCCGCCGACAACAGTTACTCGATGGCGTTCGTGCGCGGGGTGGCCCTCGAACGGATCGACGGCGACGAGGCCCTGCCCTACGTCGACCGGATCTCGCGGCTGTACACCGGCGAGGCGTACGGTCTGCGAACGGGCCTGGCCGTGTGGTTCATCGAGCCCCACAAGGCCTGGTCGCGAACGTACGAGGACTGACACTCACCAGACGAGCGGCAGGACCCCGAGGAACAGGATCAGCGGCGCGATGATCGCGCCGAGCAGGATGAACCGACTCCACCGCACCTCGATGCCCGCGGCGACCAGGCGGTCGTGCCAGAGGAGGGTGGCCAGTGACGCCCACGGCGTGACGATCGGCCCGGCGTTCACGCCGATCAGCAGCGCCGCGAGTCGCGCGGGGGAGCCCGCCACCGACTCGAGGGCGAGGTAGGCGGGGAGGTTGTTGATGCCGTTCGCCGCGAGGGCTCCGACACCCGCCAGCTGCCACAGCGACACCAGGTCATCTCCGGAACCGGCGAGCACCGAGGTGATGCGCCCGATCCCCAGGGCCTCGAGCGCCCCGACGGCGAGGAACAGGCCCCCCGCGAACACCAGCAGCGACCAGGGCACCAGACGGATGCCGAGGGCCCGCGGCGCGCGCCAGGCGAACGCCGCGATGAGTACCACCGCGGCGGCCGTGGCCGGCATCCACGGTTCGAGCCCGACGACCAGCAGGGGCAGCAATGCAACCGTCACCACCGCGGAGATGCGCAGGAGGACGCGGTCGGACACGTCCGGGGCGGTCGCATCGGGGTAGGTCTTCGGCAGCCGGCGGAGGAACACGACCGTCAGCACGACGACCGAGACCACGATCGCGATGAGCGCCGACGGCCCGAGGAGCGCGAGGAAGGCGATGGGGTCGTGGCCCCCGCCCAGGGCATCGGATGCGAGCAGGTTGGTCAGGTTCGACACCGGCAGCACCAGAGACGCGGTGTTCGCGAGCACGACGGTGACGAACGCGAAGGGGAGCGGATTCAGCTTTCGCGCCACCGCCATCGCCACCACCACGGGGGTCAACAGAACAGCGGTGGTGTCGAGGGAGAGGAACGCCGTGGCGACGGTGGCCAAAGCCACGACCAGCACCCACAACAGCGCGGTGCGCCCGCGGGCGAGCTTCGCCAACCGCGCGGCCACGACGTCGAAGAGCCCCGCCTTCGAGGCGAGTTCGGCGACGATCGTCACGGCCACGACGAACAGCAGGATGGGCCAGACGCGGTCGGCGACGGCGAGAGCGGCGTCGGCGGGGAAGACGCCGGTGAGCAGCGCGATGATCCCGAGGACCCAGAGCACGCCGCCGATGATGGCCAAAGTCACCGCTCCACTATGGGGCACGTTGCGTGCCGTCGAGACCACGCCCGCCCGGTAGCCTGGAAACGACCCCTTTCAGGAGATGTTCTGTGACTGATTTCCCCGCCGATGGCTTCGCCCTCTTCCCCGACCGTTCGGTCGTCGCTCTGCGCGTCAACGGGGAGTTGAAAGACCTGGCCACGACCGTGACGGCCGACGACCAGGTGGAGCCGGTCACGATCGACAGCGCCGACGGCCTCTCGATCCTGCGCCACTCGACCGCACACGTCCTCGCGCAGGCCGTGCAGCGTGTCAAGCCCCAGGCCAACCTGGGCATCGGCCCGCCCGTCACCGACGGCTTCTACTACGACTTCCAGGTCGACGAGCCCTTCACCCCTGACGACCTCAAGGTCATCAAGAAGGAGATGGAGCGCATCGTCCGCGAGAACCAGCGCTTCGTGCGTCGCGTCGTCACCGACGACGAGGCCCGCGCCGAGCTGGCCGACGAGCCGTTCAAGCTCGAGCTCATCGGGCTCAAGGGCGGCTCGGCCGAGGCCGCGGAGGGCGCGTCCGTCGAGGTCGGCGCCGGCGAGCTGACCATCTACGACAACGTCACCCGCGACCGCGAGACCGCGTGGAAAGACCTGTGCCGCGGACCCCACGTGCCCGGCACGCGCCTCATCGGCAACGGCTGGGACCTCACCCGCATCGCCGGCGCCTACTGGCGCGGCAGCGAGAAGAACCCCCAGCTGCAGCGCATCTACGGCACCGCATGGCCCACCAAGGACGAACTGCGCGCCTACCAGCACCGCCTCGAAGAGGCGGCCAAGCGCGACCACCGCAAACTCGGCAAGGAGCTCGACCTCTTCTCGTTCCCCGACGAGATCGGTCCGGGGCTGTCGGTGTTCCATCCCAAGGGCGGCATCATCCGCTACGAGATCGAGCGTTACATGCGCGAGCGCCTGCTCGCGAGCGGCTACGAGGTCGTGAACACCCCGCACATCACCAAGGGCGACCTGTTCATGACGAGCGGCCACCTGCAGTGGTACGCCGACGGCATGTACCCCCCGATGGTGCTCGACGAGGTGACGGATGCCGACGGGCACGTCTCGCGCGAGGGCCAGGAGTACTACCTCAAGCCCATGAACTGCCCGTTCCACAATCTGATCTTCCGCTCGCGCGGACGCAGCTACCGCGAGCTGCCGCTGCGCCTGAGCGAGTTCGGATCGGTGTACCGCTACGAGAAGAGCGGAACTCTTTCGGGCCTCACGCGCGTGCGCGGCATGACCCAGGACGACACCCACATCTACGTCACCGCCGACCAGGTGAAGGGCGAGCTGACCCACAGCCTCGACTTCGTGCTGCAGACCCTGCGCGACTACGGCCTGAACGACTTCTACCTCGAGCTGTCGACGAAGGAGGAGGGCAACCCGAAGTTCATCGGCGACGACGCCCTCTGGACCGAGGCGACCGAGACACTCCGCGAGGTCGCCGAGGCGTCGGGCCTCGAGCTCGTGCCCGACCCGGGTGGGGCCGCGTTCTACGGCCCCAAGATCTCGGTGCAGGCGCGCGACGCGATCGGGCGCACCTGGCAGATGTCGACCATCCAGCTCGACTTCAACCAGCCCGAGCGCTTCGAGCTTGAGTACACCGGCCCGGACGGCGAGAAGCACCGCCCCGTGATGATCCACCGCGCCCTCTTCGGCTCGGTCGAGCGCTTCTTCGCGATCCTGCTCGAGCACTACGCTGGCGCGTTCCCGGTGTGGCTCGCCCCCGTGCAGGTCGTGGCCGTTCCCGTGGCCGCCGAGTACGGCGACTACCTGCAGGGCATCGTCGCCGACCTCAAGACCAAGGGCGTGCGCGCCGAGGCCGACCACAGCGACGACCGCATGCAGAAGAAGATCCGCACGCACACCACGCAGAAGGTGCCGCTCATGCTGATCGCTGGAGAGCAGGACCGCTCCAACGGCACGGTCTCGTTCCGCTTCCGCGACGGCACGCAGCTCAACGGCATCCCGGTCGATGAGGCCGTCGCGCGCATCACGGGCGCGATCGCCCAGCGCACCCTCGTGAACACCGCGGAGGACCTGGCGTGATGAGCGATCCGGATGCCGTCGGGGCAGGCTCGTCGTCGGATTCCGCTACGACGCGCGCCGTCGACGGGTCCGGATCGCACACGACCGATGCGGAACTCGTCGACGCCGCGACCCTTCCCGGCGTGCCCGACGAGTTCCAGCGCCTGTGGACGCCGCACCGCATGGCCTACATTTCGGCCGGGCGCGAGCCGATGGAGAAGACCTGTCCGTTCTGCGCCGCGCCCGACAAGAGCGACGAGGACGGGCTGATCGTCGCGCGGGGGAAGACGGCGTACGTGCTGCTGAACCTGTTCCCGTACAACTCCGGTCACCTGCTGGTGTGCCCGTACCGCCACATCGCGACGTACGACCAGGCCACCGACGAAGAGGTCGCCGAGATCGGCGCGCTCACCCAGCGCGGCATGAGGGTGCTGCGCGCGGTGTCGAACTGCGACGGCTTCAACCTCGGTATGAACCAGGGAGCGATCGCGGGGGCGGGTGTCGACGCGCACCTGCACCAGCACATCGTCCCCCGGTGGGCGTCGGATGCCAATTTCTTCCCCATCATCGCGAAGACCAAGGCCCTGCCGCAGCTGCTCGGCGACGTGCGCCGGGCGGTCGCCGACGCCTGGGAAGTGTGAAACGGGTTATCCACAAGCCCCACTCCCGGGCCGGGCGTTCTCGCTAGCGTGACGGTATGAACGCTCGGACTCGCCCTCTGGTTCTCTCCCTCACTCTCGCTGCCGTGCTCCTCGCGACGACGGCGTGCATCCCGCTGCCGAGCCCCCTGGGGCCGGACGGTGCCGAGGGGCGGCCGACGTCCGCTCCGGACGCGGCGCAGAGTCCCGCGCCCGAGGAGTCGACCACGGTCGACCCCGACGACGTCGGCGACGTCTTCGCGGAGCGCGAGGAGTACTTCCGCGAGCAGCAGCTCCCGATGGACGGTTCCCCCCTGGTCGCGGTGACGCCCGCCCAGAAGGAGTTCATCGCCGAGCAGCGCGCCTACGTCGAGCAGCAGGGGTCGACGTGGACGGCGACCGACGAGAGCCTCGCCCTCGCCCTGGCGGGCGACGCGTGTGAGACGGCGATCCTGAATCGCCACCAGATCGACGCCACGACCATGAGCACGCACGTGGCCACTTCGCCGCTGTTCGCCCAGCTCATTCCGAGCGACCTTCAGGGCGCCGCGCGCACGGAGGCCGAGAAGCCGATCGCGAGCGTCATGGTCTTCGGCGCGACCTTCATGTGCCCCGCGGACGGCGAGCAGTGGCTCGCCGCCTACCAAGAGGTCTACGGGGGCTGAGCCTGAGGTCCGGCGCTCGCGCCTCGGCTTAGCGCACCTGACGGACGGCGAACTGCAGGCGCGGGTGCGCGTACGCCTCCTGCGATTCCACGAGTCGGAGTTCGCGCGAGCCGGCCTCGAACGTGTTCGAGAGCAGGTCGAAGACGCTGGATGCCGTGCGCGCGAGCGCATCGGCTGCGTCGCCGGTGCGGCGGTAGTGCGCCGTGAACAGCGCCGCCGTGACGTCCCCCGAGCCGTTCGCCTTCATGGGGATCAGGGGCGTCTGCACGATCCACGCCCCGGCATCGTCGACGACCATCATCTCGATGGTGTCGGGCGCGCGGTCGGGGCGCTCAACGCTCGTGACGAGCACCGTCCGCGGGCCGCGGGCGCGCAGCATGTCGGCGGACTCGAGCGTCGAGTCGATGCTGCCGGGCTCGGTGTCGGTGAGGAAGCCGAGCTCGAACTGATTCGGGGTCAGGATGTCGGCGACCGGCACGACGCGCTCGCGCAGCAGCACCGGGATCGCGGGCGCCACGAAGCACCCCGATTTGGCGTTGCCCATGACGGGGTCGCAGGCGTACACGGCATCCGGGTTCGCCTTCTTCACCCGCGCGACCGCGTCGATGATGACGTCGGCGATGCCCTCGCCGCCCTGGTATCCCGAAAGCACCACGTCGATTTCGGGGAAGACGCCGCGGTCTTCGATGCCCTGGATCACGGCGGCGACGTCATCGGGGGCGATGAGCGGACCGCGCCACGCGCCGTAGCCGGTGTGGTTGGAGAAGTTCACGGTGTACACCGGTAGCACCTCGACGCCGATGCGCTGCAGGGGGAAGACGGCGGCGGAGTTGCCGACGTGTCCGAACGCGACGGCCGACTGGATCGAGAGAACCTTCATGCGTCGATCCTCCCACTTCGTCCTGATCCGCGGAGCACGCCCGCGGCACGCGCGAGGTCGTCGGCAAGGGCTTCGGCCGAGGTCTCGTCGAGGTCGTGGACGGTCAAGCGCAGGAACGCGCCGGCCGGGTCGGGGGAGAGGAAGAACGGATCCCCCTCGCGCACCAGCCATCCGCGGCGCATGAGCTCTTCACGCACCACCGCGGCCGGAACCGGCAGCGGCACCCACAGGTTGAGACCGTCGCCCGGGGACACCGGTAGCCCCCGCTCGGTGAGGGCGGCCGCGAACGCCGCGTTGCGCGCGGCGTAATGTTCGGCGGCCGCCTCGATTCCGGCGCGCACGGCGTCGTCGGTGACGAGGGCGAGGGTCATGCGCTGCAGGATGTGGCTCACCCAGGTGGTGCCGGGCGTGAGGCGTACGGCGAGGCCGTCGGCGGTGTCGGGATCGGATGCCGTGACGGCGAGGCACGTGTCGGGTCCGAGGAACTTCGACATCGAGCGGATACGCGCCCATCGGCGCTGCGCGGGCCCGATGACGGAGTGCAGGGGAGCGCGGGACAGCAGGGAGAAGTGGTCGTCCTCGATCACGAGGACGTAGGGGTGCTCCGCGAGGACGTCGCGCAGAGCCGCGGCACGCGCGGCGCTGAGACTGGCCCCCGTGGGGTTGTGCGCGCGGGGCGTGCAGATCACCGCGCGAACGCCGGCGTCCAGGGCCGCGCGCAGCCCGTCGACGGTCATGCCCTCGGCATCCACCGCCACCGGAACCGCACGGTACCCGCCGGTGCGGACCGTGTGCAGGGCCGAGAGGAAGCACGGGTCTTCGAGCGCCACGGCGTCGTCGCGCTGCAGGGCCTGGGCGAGCAGGCGCTCGATCGCATCGCTCGCGCCGCTCGTCACGGTGATCAGCAGGTCGTCGTGGGGGAGGTGGTCGGACATCCAGCCGCGGGCCCACGCCTCCAGGCCCGGGTCGATAACCGGCTCGCCGTAGAGGACCG
This sequence comes from Microbacterium sp. Leaf203, assembly GCF_001421275.1. Classification (NCBI taxonomy): domain Bacteria; kingdom Bacillati; phylum Actinomycetota; class Actinomycetes; order Micrococcales; family Microbacteriaceae; genus Microbacterium; species Microbacterium sp. Leaf203. The sequence continues at coordinate 526,624 of NZ_LMKF01000031.1, forward strand.
GTCGGGCTGAGCGCGCCAGGGCGGCCGTCGGGTCGGGGATGAGTGCGGGGTCGGGGTTGCCGGTGCCCACGTCGCACAGCACCGTGTCGGGCGCGTACCCCTCCTGCGCGACGGCCGTGCGGTCCGCAACGCGCGTGCCGCTTCGGCCGCGAGCCTCGACTAATCCGGCCTGGGCGAGTTGCCGGTAGGCGGCGACGACGGTGTTGCGGTTGACGCCGAGGTCGCCGGCGACGGCGCGCACGGAGGGCAGCAGCGTGCCTGGAGGGAGCTCGCCGCGCTCGATGCGCTCGCGCAGATCAGCGGCGATGGCCGATGCCGAACGCCCGGTGATGTCGATGGTCATAGGCCCCCCTGGGTCACGAACAGCCTATGTCCTGAGCCGTGCTACGGTTTGGCCTAAGCCAATGATCGCGCCCCGAAGCGCGGAAGCACGCGCCGCACGGCGCGGAACGGAGTGGACATGACCGACACCGGAACCTCCCGCGTCAAGCGCGGTCTCGCCGAGATGCTCAAGGGCGGCGTGATCATGGACGTCGTCACCGCCGAGCAGGCGCGCATCGCCGAAGACGCCGGCGCCGTCGCCGTCATGGCGCTCGAGCGCGTGCCCGCCGACATCCGCGCCCAGGGCGGCGTCGCGCGCATGAGCGACCCCGACCTGATCGACGACATCATCGCCTCGGTCTCGATCCCCGTCATGGCGAAGGCCCGCATCGGCCACTTCGTCGAGGCGCAGATCCTGCAGGAGCTCGGCGTCGACTACATCGACGAGTCCGAGGTGCTCTCGCCCGCCGACTACGTCAACCACATCGACAAGTGGAACTTCACCATCCCCTTCGTCTGCGGGGCGACCAACCTCGGCGAGGCCCTGCGTCGCATCACCGAGGGCGCGGCGATGATCCGCTCCAAGGGCGAGGCCGGCACGGGCGACGTGTCGGAGGCGACCAAGCACATCCGCACGATCCGCCGCGAGATCAACGCCCTGCGCGCCAAGACGAAGGACGAGCTTTACGTCGCCGCCAAGGAGCTGCAGGCACCCTACGACCTCGTCGCCGAGATCGCCGAGACCGGCGAGCTGCCCGTCGTGCTCTTCACCGCCGGGGGAGTGGCCACCCCGGCCGACGCCGCGATGATGATGCAGCTCGGCGCCGACGGCGTGTTCGTGGGCTCCGGCATCTTCAAGTCGGGCAACCCCGCACAGCGCGCAGCGGCCATCGTGAAGGCGACGACCTTCCACGACGACCCCAAGGTCGTGGCCGAGGCGTCGCGCGGACTCGGCGAGGCGATGGTCGGCATCAACGTCGCCGACCTCCCCGCCCCGCACCGCCTGGCCGAGCGTGGTTGGTAACACCCCTCGCGTCGGAGTGCTCGCGCTGCAGGGCGACGTGCGCGAGCACCTTGCCGTGCTGCGCGAGCTCGGCGCCGACGCGCAGCCCGTGCGTCGACTCGACGAGCTCGCCGCCGTGGAGGGCCTGGTCCTCCCCGGCGGCGAGTCGAGCGTGATCGACAAGCTCGCGCGCGCCTTCGGTCTGTTCGACCCGATCCGCGCGGCGATCGCCGACGGCATGCCCATGTACGGCACGTGCGCGGGGCTCATCTTGCTCGCCGAGCGCATCGACGGCGCGATCACGGGCCAGCAGACGTTCGGCGGCATCGACGCGCGCGTCGCGCGCAACGCCTTCGGCAGCCAGACCGCGTCGTTCGAGACCGAGCTCGACGTGCCCGTCCTGGGCGAGCCGCCGGTGCACGCAGCATTCATCCGGGCGCCCGCGGTCGTCGAATGGGGACCGGATGCCGAGCCCCTGGCATCCCTCCCCGATGGGCGCGTCGTGGCGATCGAGCAGGGCATGCTGATGGGCACCGCGTTCCACCCCGAATCGACGGGGGAGACGCGCTTTCACAAGCGGTTCCTGGACCACGTCACGAGCAGACGCGGGATGAGCGTGCCCGCGGGACCGCACTGACTCGGGAGCCGCCGTGCAACCGCCGCGTCTTCGGCTCGCGCCGCTCGGTCGGGGTGCGCCTGGCCGGGGCGAAATCAGGCGCGCAGAGGGTGAATTCGTCTCGTTCCCGTTCGTATCGTGCTGCGAGATCGGTACGTTATGCGTCGTGGGGAGGTGGAAAGTGGATCCCGAGGGTTTGCGGGCGGCGGCCTCCGTCTTCGCGGGCGTCGCGGAATCCAATGAGGGCGAAACGACGATCGCCGCGACGGGAGACGTCGGCGATGCGAGGCTCGTCTCGGCACTGTCCAGGTTCATGGAGGCGCTGATCGGCGGGTGGATGCAACGGGTCTCGCAGACGGAAGGCGTGGCGCAGACGCTGACGGCATCGGCCACGTTGTACGAGGCCGCCGACGACCACGGCGTGCACGACATGGAACGGGCGGAACACTTTTGATGGCGGAGTTGGGGCAGACCGACGACCCTGTGGCATTGGTGCCCGGTTCGACCGGCCAGATCGAAGCGATCATCGCGATGTGCCGGCGACGCGCACGTCTGGCCAGGGCATGGCAGGAGCGCGGCCACCGCGTGACCGTCGAGCGTGACACAAATCTCACCCCGCCTCGTTGGATTCTTTCCGATCCGCCGTATCTCACGGGCACACATCCCCATGGCAGCTTCTTCACCCTCAATGTCGGGGAAGGACTCGTGTACTTCGACGCGACAAGCGCCTGCGTGCCGGGTGACATCCTTCAGCTCAACGCTCGAACGCCAAGCCCATGATTCTTTCATTCGACGCCACCCCGCACGCGGAGACGATGACAAGTCTTCGTCTCGCAGCGGCCGGGCTTCAAGAGACTTTGGATGCCCTGGACGAGGAAGTCAGGGCGTTGCGTGGGCAATGGTCCGGCGCTGCGCAAGCCGCGTACGACGACGCTCACCGGCAGTGGGCGGGTCCCATGAGCCGGTTGCGAGCGGCTCTCGAGGAGGCCACCGACGCCGCGCGGTCTGCCGGAGACCGCCTCTCGCAGACCGAGGGAGACGTCACGGCGCTCTGGGCCTGAGCCGCCTGGCCTTCCTCTCAGCGCGGCCCGGCAGAGAAACATGCGCGCGGACGGCCCTACATGCGGCAGAACTCCCCGGGCCGACGGCCTCTCGCAAGCCAGGATAATGTTGACGCATGTCCGGACACTCCAAATGGGCCACGACCAAGCACAAGAAGGCGGTCATCGACTCCCGTCGCGCCAAGTCGTGGGCCAAGCTCATCAAGAACATCGAGGTCGCGGCGAAGCTCGGTGGAGCCGACCTCCAGGGCAACCCCACCCTCTTCGACGCCGTCCTCAAGGCGAAGAAGACCTCGGTCCCCAAAGACAACATCGATCGCGCGATCAAGCGCGGTGCCGGTATCGGCGGCGAAGCCGTCGAGTACTCGTCGATCATGTACGAGGGATACGGCCCCAACGGCGTCGCCTTCCTCATCGAGTGTCTGACCGACAACAAGAACCGCGCCGCGGCCGAGGTGCGCACCGCTCTCAGCCGTAACGGCGGCACCCTCGCCGACCCGGGCAGCGTCGCCTACAACTTCAGCCGCAAGGGCGTCATCGTCGTCCCCTCCGAGGGCACCACCGAAGACGACGTCATGCTCGCCGTCCTCGAGGCGGGCGCCGAAGAGGTCGAGCCGCACGGCGACGGCTTCGGCGTCATCACCGAGGCCTCCGACCTGGTGTCGGTGCGCTCCGCCCTGCAGGATGCCGGCATCGAGTACGACTCGGCCGACGTCGAGTTCGTGCCCTCGCTCAAGGTCGAGGTCGACGCCGACACCGCTCGCAAGGTGTTCCGCCTCATCGACGCCCTCGAAGACAGCGACGACGTGCAGAACGTCTACACCAACTTCGACATGAGCGCCGAGGTGCAGGCCGAGCTCGAGAACGACGAGTAAGGGCGCGCCCTCGATGTCGACACGGCCCCTGCGCTTAGCGTGGGGGCCGTGTCTCGTTCCCTCCGCGTCCTCGGCATCGACCCCGGCCTGACCCGATGCGGCCTCGGCGTCGTCGACGTCTCGCCGAACCGCACGGCCTCGCTCGTCCACGTGGGCGTCGCCCGTTCCGCGCCCACCGATCCGATCGAGAAGCGTCTCGCGGCGATCGCCGCTGGCATCCGCGACGTGCTGGTCACCCATCAGCCGCATGTGGTCGCCGTCGAGCGCGTCTTCGCGCAGAACAACCTCCACTCGGTGATGGGCACGGCCCAGGCCAGCGGCATCGCGCTGCTGCTGGCGGCCGAGCACGGATTGACGGCCGCGACGCACACCCCCAGCGAGGTCAAGGCCGCGATCACCGGGTACGGCTCCGCCGACAAGCTGCAGGTGCAGACGATGGTCGCCCGCGTGCTGCGCCTCGACGCGCTTCCCCAACCGGCGGACGCCGCCGACGCTCTCGCGATCGCCCTCTGCCACGCCTGGCGCGGGGGAGCAGCCGCCGCCTCGGCCGATGACGCGCCGACCCCCGCTCAGAAGGCCTGGAGGGATGCCGAGAAGAAGCGGACCCCGCCGAAGCGTGTCGCTCGAACACATGTACGAACGGGCGCGTAGGCTGGTCGGATGATCTCCTCGCTGCACGGCACGGCGGCTCACGTCGCCGACGACTCGCTGGTCATCGTGGTCGGAGGTGTCGGCTTCTCCGTCGCTGTCACCGCTCAGCTCGCGCGGACGGTGCACGTCGGCGACGACGTCCACCTGCACACGAACCTCATCGTGCGCGAGGACGCCCTGTCGCTCTACGGCTTCGAGGCTCGCGAAGAGCTGACCGTCTTCACCCAGCTGATCAGCGTGACGGGCGTCGGCCCGAAGTCCGCGCTCGGGGTGCTGTCGTCGCTCACGGTGCCGCAGATCGCCCAGGCCGTGGCCGACGACGACGACGCCCCGTTCCGACGCGTCTCGGGCATCGGCCCCAAGACGGCCAAGCTCATCGTGGTGCAGCTCGCCGGCAAGCTCCAGGTGGCGCCCTCCGCGGCTCCCGCCACCGCCTCGGCGCGCGGCCAGGTGCCCCTGCAGGTCACGCAGGCCCTCGTGGGCCTGGGCTGGACGGAACGGACGGCGGCCGAGGCCGTGGCATCCGTCGCCGAATCCGCCTCCGAGGCCGACCGCGCCTCGGTCCAGTCGTTGCTCCGACTCACGCTCGCCCTGCTGGGCCCGGCCCGCAAGGAGAGCGTGAGTGGCTGACGTCCGAGACGCCGGGACCCCCGACGACGAGGTCGAACTCGCGATCGAAGGGGCCCTGCGCCCCACCTCCCTCGCCGAGTTCGTCGGTCAGCAGAAGGTCCGCGGCCAGCTGCAGCTCCTGCTCGACGCCGCGCGCATCCAGCAGCGCTCTCCCGACCACATCCTGCTCTCCGGCCCTCCCGGGCTCGGCAAGACCACCCTCGCGATGATTGTCGCGCACGAGAGCGGGCGGCCGCTGCGCTTGTCGAGCGGGCCGGCGATCCAGCACGCGGGCGATCTCGCGGCCCTGCTGTCGTCGCTCACGCCGGGGGAGGTGCTCTTCATCGACGAGATCCACCGCATGGCACGCTCGGCCGAAGAGATGCTGTATCTCGCGATGGAGGACTTCCGCATCGACATCATGGTCGGCAAGGGCGCGGGAGCGACCAGCATCCCCCTCGACCTGGCCCCCTTCACCCTGGTGGGAGCCACGACACGCGCGGGCCTGCTGCCGAACCCTCTGCGCGACCGCTTCGGTTTCACCGCCCACCTCGAGTACTACGAGCCCGAAGAGCTCGAGCGGGTGGTCTCACGCTCGGCATCCATGCTCGATGTCGGCCTCCCGGGCACGGCGCGCTCCGAGATCGCCCGCCGCTCGCGGGGAACGCCCCGTATCGCCAACCGTCTGCTCCGGCGTGTCCGGGACTATCTCGTCGTGAACGGTCCGTCGACCGGCACCGACGAAGGTCACGCCGACGTGCGGACGGTCGGCGCCGCGCTCGATCTCTACGACGTGGATGCCATCGGGCTCGACCGCCTCGACAGAGCCGTCCTCGACGCCCTCGTCCGCCGATTCCGCGGGGGACCGGTGGGGCTCAGCACCCTCGCCGTGGCCGTGGGAGAAGAGCCCGAGACCATCGAATCGGTCGTCGAGCCGTACCTCGTGCGCATCGGATTCATGGGCCGCACACCCCGCGGACGCGTGGCGACTCCCGAGGCCTACGACCACCTCGGAGCGCCGCACCCGGACGGCATGCTCCGATTCAGCCAGGGGTCATGACCTATACTCGGCGAGGGATTCCCCGACCCACGCTAGGCAGTGCCGCACGGCGCGCCTGATCTGAAAGGTGCACCGCCTCCATGGACTCCAGTTTCCTCCTGCTCATTCTGTTCGCGGGCCTGCTCGTCTTCATGTTCCTGAGCTCCCGCCGTCGCATGAAGAAGCAGAAGGCCGAGCTCGAGCAGAAGGCCCGCGAGACGGTCCCCGGTGCCGAGGTGCTGCTGCAGGGCGGCCTCTACGGCACGATCGTCGAGTACGACGGTGAAGACCTCGACAAGCCCGCGCACGTCGAGATCGCTCCCGGCGTCGTCATCAAGGTGCACAGCCAGGCCATCCTCCGTATCGTCGACTCGGCTGCCGGCACCGTGACCGAAGACGAGTACATCGAAGCCGAAGAGACCGAGGCCGAGTACATCGCCGGCGTCGCCGACGGTGACATCACCTCGATCAGCGACGACCAGCGTGCCGCCCGCCAGCACGCCGCCGATGCCGAGCGTGACGACAAGGACCGCCCCGCGGTCTGATCGCCCCCTCCCGCCTTTTCGTTCACCGCCGCACAGAAAGCCGACTCCGTGGCGCCCTCGACTCCCGTCCGTCACGCCTGGCGCGTTTTGACCGGATTGCTCGCCATTACCGGCGTGCTCTTCGGCATCAACGCGCTGGGTGTGTACGTGTTCAATGCCAGCTCCTGGACCCCCGAGCTCGCGCTCGACCTCCAGGGCGGCACGCAGATCATCCTGCAAGCCCAGACCACCGACGGCGCCGCGCCCGACAGCGAACAGCTGGCGCAGGCCGTCACGATCATCCGCCAGCGCGTCGACGCGTCGGGCGTGGGTGAAGCCGACGTGGCCACCGAGGGTGGCCGCAACATCGTCGTGCAGATCCCCGGCCAGGCAGACGATGCCACGCGACAGCGCATTCAGTCCTCGGCTCAGCTGCAGCTGCGCCCGGTGCTGTTCACCGGTTCGCCGGCGACCACGTTCGTGGGTCAGGACGGCGTGACCACGCCCTACCCGACGCCCGACCCGAACCTGCCGTCGACGCCCACCGCGTCGCCGACCAACGCGAGCGACCCGGCCTACATCACCCCGGCCCTGCAGGCGCAGTTCCTCGCGTACGACTGCGCGAACCCGCCGAGCAACCCGGCGCAGGCCCCGGCCGACCAGCCGATGATCACGTGCGGGACGAACGACGGGCAGAAGTACATCCTCGGCCCCGTCGAGCTCGACGGCACCGACATCTCGAACGCCACGAACGGCCAGGAGCAGAACACCGGGCAGTGGGCGGTCAACCTGGTCTTCAACGACCAGGGCACGCAGAAGTTCGCCGAGATCAGCCAGCGCCTCTACGGTGCGCAGCCGCCGCTGAACCAGTTCGCGTTCGTGCTCGACGGCTCTGTCCTGTCGGCGCCGTCGATGAACGGCATCATCGTCGACGGTCGCCCCAGCATCACGGGATCGTTCACGCAGGAGTCGTCCAAGGCCCTCGCCGACCAGCTGAAGTACGGCGCCCTGCCGCTCAGCTTCCAGGTGGTCAGCTCCGACACCGTGTCGGCGACGCTCGGCTCGCAGCAGCTGCAGGTCGGTTTCATCGCCGGTCTCATCGGCCTCGGGCTGGTGGCGATCTACTCGCTGATCGTCTATCGAGCGCTCGGCACGGTGATCATCGCTTCGCTCGGCGTGATGGCCGTCCTGACCTATCTCGCCCTGTGCATCCTCGCGTGGCGTGCCGGCTTCCGACTCTCGCTCGCGGGTGTCGCCGGCCTGATCGTCACCATCGGCTTCACGGCGGACTCCTTCATCGTCTACTTCGAGCGAATACGAGACGAACTGCGTGACGGCAAGTCGATCACGGCAGCCGTCGAAGACGGATGGTCGCGCGCCAAGCGCACGATCTACATCTCGAAGTCGATCAACATCCTCGCGGCGGTGGTGCTGTACATCCTCGCGGATGCGACGGTGAAGGGCTTCGCGTTCACCCTGGGTCTCACGACGGCCATCGACATCCTCATCTTCATCCTGTTCACCCACCCGGTGATGCAGCTGCTCGCTCGCACGCGTTTCTTCGGCTCGGGTCACCCCCTGTCGGGCATGGACCCGAACGCGCTCGGCGCCGTCTACCGCGGACGCGCGCAGTTCCGCGCCCCCGTGATCGAGGCGGGCCGGGTGAAGAAGTCGCGCGGCGAGGCGCAGCGTCGACAGACGATCGCCGAACGCAAGCAGGCCGAGCTGACCGCCGCCAGCCGCGGCGATAGCCGCCCCACGAAGGAGGGAGACGACTGATGCGCTCCATGTCGCAGCTCGGTAACGACCTCTACTCGGGGAAGACGTCCTTCCCGTTCGTGCAGCGTCGTCGCCTCTGGTTCATCATCGCCGCGGTTCTGGTCATCGGTGCGGCCCTCGTGCCGTTCATCCGCCCCGTGCAGTTCTCGATCGAGTTCACGGGCGGCTCGCAGTTCACGGTCTCGAACCCGTCGACGTTCGATCAGGGCCTTGCGACGCAGGCCGTGACGTCGGTGGTTCCGGACGCGACGACCCGCGTCACCACGATCAGCGACCAGTCGGTCCGCGTGCAGACCGACCAGTTGGACAACGACCAGACGCAGGCTGTCTCCGCAGCCCTCGCGACCGCCTACAAGGTGCCGGCATCCGAGATCACCAACTCGTTCATCGGACCGACCTGGGGCAACGACGTCACGCGCCAGTCGCTCTGGGGTCTGTCGATCTTCCTCGCGTTGACGTTCCTCATCCTCGCGCTGTACTTCCGCACCTGGAAGATGTCGGTCGCCGCGATCATCGGCCTCGTCGACGTCCTCGTCATCACGATCGGCGTCTACGCCGTCTTCGGATTCGAGATCTCGCCGGCTGCCGTCATCGGCTTCCTCACGATCCTGTCCTACGCGCTGTACGACACGACGGTCGTCTTCGACAAGGTGAGGGAGAACACCAGAGAGGACGGCGAGATCTCCGGACGCACGTTCTCGGAGTCTGTGAACCTCGCCGCCAACCAGACGCTGATCCGCTCGATCAACACCACGGTGGTCGCCATCCTGCCGGTGGGTGCGATCCTCTTCATCGGTGTGCCGCTCGGTGCGCGCACGCTCAGCGATATCTCGCTGTCGATCTTCGTCGGCACGATCGTCGCCGCGTACTCGACGCTGTTCGTCGCCGTGCCGATGTACGCGCTGCTGCGCGAGAAGGAGAAGCCGATCGCTCTGCGCGACGCCCGCGTCGTGTCGGCCCGTGAGAAGGCGGGCGTCCCGGCCTGACGGCCGGGGCTCCCGCCCCTCGGGCCCGCACCTGGGACCCCCGCCGCGAGGCATAGAATCGATCTACTGGCCGTGAGGAAGGGGTAGTGATGACCGAGACCGCTTCCTCCGCGCCGCCGCCGTCCTCTCTGCGACGGCTGGTTCCGCGAATCTTCTCGCGCGCGGCCCGTCGTGACGACGTCGACAAGCTGCTCCGCACGGTCCGCACGCATCACCCTAAGGGCGACCTCGCGATCATCGAGCGCGCCTACGCCGTGGCCGACAAGGCGCACGACGGGCAGAAGCGGCAGAGCGGCGAGCCGTACATCACGCACCCCCTGGCGGTCGCGCAGATCCTGGCCGAGCTCGGCCTCGGCCCCAAGGCGATCGCCGCCGCGCTGCTGCACGACACCGTCGAAGACACGGGCTATCCGCTCGACGAGCTCGCCGCCGACTTCGGCGACGAGGTCGCGATGCTCGTCGACGGCGTCACCAAGCTCGACAAGGTCAAGTACGGCGACAGCGCGCAGGCCGAGACGGTCCGCAAGATGATCGTGGCGATGTCGAAAGACATCCGTGTGCTGCTCATCAAGCTCGCCGACCGACTGCACAACGCGCGCACCTGGGGATTCGTGCCGCCGCACAAGGCCGCGAAGAAGGCCACGGAAACCCTCGAGATCTACGCTCCGCTCGCGCATCGCCTCGGCATCCAGGCGATCAAGAGCGAACTCGAGGACTTGTCGTTCGCGGTGATGCACCCCAAGCTCTACGCCGAGATCGACAGCCTGGTCAAGCAGCGCACGCCCCAGCGCGAGCAGTACGTGCAGAACGTCATCGACGCCGTCGACGCGGACCTACGCGAACTCCGCGTTCGCGGCCGGGTGATGGGCCGACCCAAGCAGCTGTACTCCGTGTACCAGAAGATGGTGGTCCGCGGTCGCGAGTTCGACGACATCTACGACCTCATCGGCATCCGAATCCTGGTCGGCACCGTGCGCGATTGCTACGCCGTGCTCGGTGCGATCCACGCGCGGTGGACACCGCTGCCGGGGCGTTTCAAGGACTACATCGCCACGCCCAAGTTCAACCTGTACCAGTCGCTGCACACCACGGTGATCGGCCCCGGCGGGCGCACGGTCGAGATCCAGATCCGCACGCACGAGATGCACCAGCAGGCGGAGTTCGGCGTCGCCGCGCACTGGAAGTACAAGGAGCGGATGGCGGGCGGTAAGGCCGACGCCAAGGCCGTCGACGCCGACATGGCGTGGATCGCTCACATCTCCGACTGGCAGGCCGAGACCGCCGACCCGGGGGAGTTCCTCGACTCGCTCCGCTTCGAGATCGGCGCGAAAGAGGTCTACGTCTTCACCCCGAAGGGACGCGTGGTGGGCCTTCCCACCGGCGCAACCCCGGTCGACTTCGCGTACGCCGTGCACACCGAGATCGGTCACCGCACGATGGGCGCCAAGGTCAACGGCCGTCTGGTGCCGCTCGAGTCGACCCTGCAGAGCGGCGACGTCGTCGAGGTGTTCACCTCGAAGAACCCCGATGCCGGCCCCAGCCAGGACTGGCTCGGTTTCGTCAAGAGCACCCGCGCGCGCAACAAGATCCGCGGGTGGTTCACGAAGGAACGCCGCGAAGAGGCCATCGAGCAGGGCAAGGACTCGATCGCCCGCGCCATGCGTCGGCAGAACCTGCCCCTGCAGCGCCTCATGAACCAGGATTCGTTCACCGAGGTCGCCCGACTCTTCCACTACGAGGACGTCTCCGCGCTCTACGCCGCGGTCGGCGAGGGGCACGTCTCCACGCAATCGGTGATCGAGAAGGTCACCGCTCTCGTCAACGTCGAAGAGACCAGCACCGGCCCCATCGACATCCCCGTCGGCCGCAGCCGTGCTCCGCGTGGCGGCGACTCCGGCGTCCTCGTGCGTGGAGCCCCCGACATCCTCGTCAAGCTCGCCAAGTGCTGCACCCCCGTTCCGGGCGACGAGATCGTCGGTTTCGTCACGCGCGGCAGCGGGGTGTCGGTCCACCGCGGCGACTGCACGAACGTGAAGTCGCTGAAGGAGGAGCCCGATCGTCTGATCGACGTCGAGTGGGCGCCGACGACGAAGAGCGTCTTCCTGGTGCAGATCCAGGTCGAGGCCCTCGACCGCTCGGGGCTGTTGAGCGACGTCACGCGCGTGCTGAGCGAGCACCACGTGAACATCCTCTCGGCGACCGTGTCGACCACGAACGATCGCCTCGCGCTCAGCAAGTTCGTGTTCGAGATGGGCGACACCGTGCACCTCGACCGTGTGCTCAACGCCGTGCGGCGCATCGACGCGGTCTACGACGTGTACCGCGTCACCTCGTCGTAGCACGGGGGACGGATCACCTCTGCGCCGCGACGTCGGCCAGGAGCGCTGCGCCCCTCCTCCCGTACGGGAACGTCGGGTGCCGGGCCAGCCATGCCTGGGCCTCGTGTCGCGATTCGACATCGGATGCCGCCCACTCGATCGCCGCGGCACCCTCACCCTCGTCGTCGGAACGCGCGAGGTCGGCGAGCGTTCGCCCCGGTGTGCTGAGGTGAACACCCGCCACGAGGGTCGTGTCGGCGACCGGGAGTCTCACGTCGTGGAACACCGCCCGCGTCGCGTCACGCGCGCGCGTCCGCGTCGGCCCCACCCGCTGGAGGTGATGCCGTCTCGGCTCGGTCGCCGTGCCGCCGTGCACCCACGCCGCCGTCAGCCGCACCCCGGCCCACCGTTCGCCGAGCAGAGGAGACAGGCTCCGTGCCCGCATCCAGACCGTCTCGACCGCGTCGGCCGGCATGAAACCCTCGCCGAGCGGCACCAGCAGGCCGTCGAGGCACGCCGCGCTGAGCTCGGTCAACGCGAGACGCTCCCCGGGGAAGAACAGAAAGGGCGACACCATCCCGTCAGTGTGACGGAGCGGTGTCGCCCGTGACGGTCGAACCGTCGAACTGTGGAGAACCCGATCAGCCGCCGAGGGCGCGCAGCCAGGTGCGGCGCGCTTCGAGAGCCTCCGACGCCTGCGCTGCGGCACGCTTGTCGCCGCGCGACTCGGCCTCGGCCAGCTCGGCCTCGAGCTTGTCGATCGCGTCGGTGAGCTGACGCGTCATGTCGTTGGCGCGGGCCTTCTGCTCGGGGTCGTTGCGCTTCCAGTCGGCGTCTTCGCGGGTGCGCACGCTCTGCTCGATCTTGCGGAGCTCGTCGTCGAGGACGCGCTCCTTGTCGCGCGGGAAGATGCGTCCGATCTCGTCCCACTGACGCTGAATGGTGGTCAGCTTCTGACGGGCCGTCGCGAGGTTCTTCTCGTCGACGATCGGCGCGGCCTGCTCGAGGAGGGCGCGCTTCTGCTCGATCTTCTCCTTCGAGGCCTCGGCGTCGGCGGACTCGCGCTCGATGCGGGCTCCGTAGAGCGCGTCGCCGGCGGCCTTGAACCGAGCCCACAGCGCGTCGTCGACCTTGCGGCCGGCGCGGCCCGAGGCCTTCCACGCGTCGAGGAGGTCGCGGTAGGCCCCGATCCCGTCTTCGCCACGCGGGGCGAGGGCCTCGGCGCGCTCGACGAGACGCGTCTTGGCCTCGCGAGCCGACTTGTGGGTCTCGTCGAGCGACGAGAAGAACTCGCGGCGATGACGATCGACCGTGGCGCGCGCGTCGCGGAAGCGGCGCCACAGCTGCTGCGCGGTCGACTTCGACAGGCGAGGACCGTTCTGCTGGTGGGCCTGCCACCGGTCGAACAGCGCCGTCATGTCGGCGGTCATCTGCTTCCACTGGACCGTCTGCGGGTCGCGGGCGGCGAGGGCCTCGGCCTCCTCGACGATCGCGGTACGCTCGCGCACGGCCTCTTCGGTGGCCTGCTTGGCGGCGACGGACTCGGTTTCACTCGCTTCGGCGAGCTCTGCGGTGAGGGCGTCGACGCGGGCGATGAGGGCGGCGAGGTCGCCCACGGCGGCCGCACCCTCGAGCTTGCCGCGAAGGGTCTTCGCCGTCGAACGCAGATCCGACGCCGAGGCGCCTCCGCGACGGTGGCGCGTCTCGATCAGCGTGACCTCGCCGGCGAGGTCCGAGAACTTGCGCTGGAAATAGGCCAGCGCCTCGGCCGGCGTGCCGTCGGGGTACTGACCCACGACGCGCCAGTCGTCGCCCTCGCGGACCGAGACGGTTCCCTCGTCGTCGACGCGGCCCCAGGGCTGGGTGGCCGAGGTGGACGCGGTCTTGCCGGGAGGGGGTCCGGGCAGTCGCACGCCGGGACGCGGGGCGGCGGGCTGCGCGGCCACGGGCTGCTCGGCGGGAGCGGCGTCGCCCTCGGACGCCGCGGCCTCTTCGCCTTCGGCCGGCGCCTCGGCAGCGGGCGCTTCGGCAGCGGGCTCTTCAACGGTGGGCTCGGCGCGGGACGCGGGGTCAGCGGCATCCGTCGACTGCTCGTCGAGCGACGGGTCGTCGGACGAGGCGTCGGCGTCGGGAGCGGAGGGGTCCTCGGCCGGAACGGCGTCGGGAGCGTCGGTTTCCGCCTCGACCGGGGTCGTGGCGGTGGGGTCGACCTCGGCGGTGCTCGCGTCGTCGCGCGGGTCGGAGGTCTCGGGAGTGGGAGCGGAAGTCACGGGTAGCACCTCATCGCGGCAGAACCGCCTGGGGGAGAAGGACCCTCCGAGCCTAGTACGCGCGACCGCTCCGACACAGGATCGTCGTTCCCGCCCCGCCACGCCGCCGATCCGGCGGCGCGGGAGGATCACTCAGGGCGCGGTCGAATCCGAGGGCAGAGGGGCCGGGATCTCGGTCGGGAGGGGGGTCTCGGGGCTGACCGTCGACGACGGTTCGGGGGTCGGCGCCCCGGGGCCGGTCACGAAGTACGCCGTCTGCAGGGCAATCGCCCCGGCGATCACGAGGAGCCCGACGATCAGGCCGACGAGGTTGTCACGGGTGCGGCGGCGTCCCTGACGGTCGTGGAGCTCGAGTCGAGCCTGGTAGGCGCGCGCACGCTCGCGCTGCTCTCGGGTCCGCCGGTCTATCCCACGCGCCGCCACATCGACCTCCTCCGCCCGTCCGGGCCCCTCGATCCTACAAACAGCGGTCGGGGTGTCTCGGATCGCGGCGGGGGCACGGGAGGTCCCCGTGTCGGAGGCCCCGGTTAGCCTGGAGAGGTGACCCCTTCCTCCGCGCTCTTCCAAGGCCAGACGCCGCTGGCGGTGCGCATGCGGCCGATGAGCCTCGACGAGGTGGCCGGCCAAGGGCATCTGCTGCGACCCGGCTCCCCGCTGGTCACTCTCGCGACGACCGACTCCTCGGCATCCGTCTCGGCCGCCTCGGTCATCCTGTGGGGTCCGCCCGGCACCGGCAAGACCACGCTGGCGCAGGCGATCGCCCGGTCGTCCGGGCGACGTTTCGTCGAGCTCTCGGCCATCACGGCGGGCGTCAAAGACGTGCGCGAGGTCATGCAAGAAGCGCTGACGCGACGAGATCTGTACGGCCAGTCGACCATCCTCTTCCTCGACGAAATCCACCGCTTCACCAAGGCGCAGCAGGACGCCCTACTGCCGGGTGTCGAGAACGGCTGGGTCGTGTTGATCGCCGCCACCACCGAGAACCCGTCGTTCTCGGTCATCTCTCCCTTGCTCTCGCGATCTCTCCTGCTCACCCTCCGCCCGCTCGGCGACGACGACCTCGGCGCTCTCGTCGACCGGGCCGTGGCCGACCCACGCGGTCTGGCCGGTCGGGTGGTGCTCGACGACGACGCCCGGGCGGCCCTGGTGCGTCTGGCCTCCGGCGATGCGCGACGCGCTCTCACCGCCCTCGAGGCCGCGGCTTCGGTCGCGGGTGACGACGCGGGGGCCCCGGCTCCTGCGGCCCGAGACGATGACGAAGACGATGACGACGAACAGGACCCCGGCCCGTTCACGGGCGAGGGCGACGAACTGCCCGTCATCACCGCCGACCACATCGCCCAGGCCGTCGACCGCGCCCTGCTGCGCTACGACCGGCAGGGAGACGAGCACTACGACGTCATCAGTGCCTTCATCAAGTCGGTGCGGGGGTCGGATCCGGATGCCGCGATCCACTACCTCGCGCGCATGATCGAGGCGGGGGAGGACCCCCGCTTCATCGCGCGGCGCCTGGTCATCTCGGCCGCCGAGGACATCGGCATGGCCGACCCGCAGGCCCTGCAGATCGCGGTGGCCGCGGCCGACGCTGTGGCGTTCATCGGCATGCCCGAGGGGCGGATCCCGCTCGCCGAAGCGACCGTGTACCTGGCCACGACCGCCAAGTCGAACGCCGCCTACAACGCCATCAACGCCGCGATCGCCGATGTGCGCGCCGGCGGCTTCGGTCGCGTGCCGATGCACCTGCGCGACGCGCACTATCCCGGAGCCAAGCGTCTCGGGCACGGCAAAGGCTACAAGTACGCGCACGACAGCGACATCGGCATCGTCACGCAGCAGTACCTGCCCGACGAGCTCGTCGGCAGGCGGTACTACGAACCCACCAGTCACGGTGCCGAACGCGACGTCTCGGCACGCCTCGAGAAGATCCGCCGCATCCTCGAGGGCCGGTGACACGGCATCCGGAATGCGCCCGGCCCGCTCTGATAGCATGAACCGGCTCGAAACAGGGTTTTCGGGCATCCCCTCCTTCCTGTGATCACCTTCCGGTGCGCCCCGGCGTGCGCTTCGGATCGGGCGGAAGGGGGCGATACGCCCGTGAGCCGTGAAAGGCGCGGCCACGTCATCGGAAGGAGAACTTCGTGACCACGAAGTCTCAGGACCGCCGCAAGGTGCGTCTGTCGCGCGCCCTCGGCGTCGCACTCACCCCCAAGGCCGCCCGCTACCTCGAGAAGCGTCCCTACGCTCCCGGCGAGCACGGCCGTACCAAGCGCAAGGCCGACAGCGACTACGCCGTCCGTCTCCGTGAGAAGCAGCGTCTGCGCGAGCAGTACGGCATCCGCGAGAAGCAGCTGCGCATCGCGTTCAACGAGGCCCGCCGCACCGACGGCCTGACCGGTGAGAACCTGGTCGAGCTGCTCGAGATGCGTCTGGACGCCCTCGTCGTGCGTTCGGGCTTCGCCCGCACCACCGCGCAGGCTCGCCAGCTCGTCGTGCACCGCCACATCATGGTCGACGGCCAGCTCGTGGACCGCCCGTCGTTCCGCGTGAAGCCGGGTCAGCTGATCCACGTCAAGACCAAGAGCGAGGGCCTCGAGCCCTTCCAGGTCGCCGCCGCCGGTGGGCACGCCGAAGTGCTGCCCCCCGTTCCGGGCTACCTCGAGGTCGACCTCTCCACGCTGCAGGCGAAGCTCGTGCGTCGCCCCAAGCGCGCCGAGGTGCCCGTCACGTGTGACGTGCAGCTCGTCGTCGAGTACTACGCCGCCCGCTGATCCCAGCGAGCACACGAAGGGCGTCGGGTTCTCCCGGCGCCCTTCGCCGTTTTCGGGTCGTGCTCTCGCGCGGCCCTTCGCCTTTTTCGGGTCGCGCTCTCGCGCGGCCCTTCGTCGTCCCGGGGGCGCGCTCTGCTCGCGCTGGATTCGTTTGCCCCAGACGGCGGGTCTTGCCCGGCCTCGATGACCGTTTGCGGCGATCGAATGCGCACGCCGTGAAGTCATCTGCCCGAGATGGCGCATGCTCCGCCGAGCCGTCCACCATAGGCGGCAACCGAACGCGCACGCCGTGGATTCGTGTGCCCGAAATGGCGCATGCTCCGCCGAGCCGTCCACCATAGGCGGCAACAGAACGCGCACGGCGTTGATTCGTGTGCCCGAGATGGCGCATCTCCGCCGAGCCGCCGACCGCCGAGCCGCCGACCATAGGCGGCAACCGAACGCGCACGGCGCTGATTCGTGTGCCCGAGATGGCGCATGCTCCGCCGAGCCGTCCACCATAGGCGGCAACCGAACGCGCACGGCGTTGATTCGTGTGCCCGAGACGGCGCATCTCCGCCGAGCCGCCGACCATACGCGGCAACCGGCCGCGGGGGAGTCGATGCGGCTGTCCCGGACGGTGCCGGCGCGGGTGCGCGATGGGGGCCGTCGGCGGGATGGACGCCGGAGACGCGGCATACACAGGTCTGCCTTGTGCGTAGCGCGGGGCCCCTCGCCTACGATGGGGAATGCCGTGATCGCGGCGTCGTATCGAGGAAGAAGTGGTGATCGTGAAAAGCCTCGTCTGGTTCGCGCTGGGTATCGCCGGCGGTTTCGTCGCCGCCCATCTCGTCAACAAGGACCCCCGCGGTCAGGAGCTGCTCGCGCAGCTCGACTCGCGCATCGGCGAGTTCACCGACCACATGAGCGACGCCTACCACCAGCAGGAGAACCGTCTCTCCGAGATCATCGACGACGCCAAGGGCGTCGCCTCCTCCGCTGTCGACAAGACCGGCGACGCGGTGGAATCCGCCGCCGCCGCGGCCAAGAAGGCCGTTTCCTCCTCCGACTGACCCCCTCCGGCCTCCCGCCCCCGGCACGTGGGGCGGATCCGCATGCGTACGGAAAGACCCGCCATGAAAACCGCCGAGATCGCCCAGCGCTTCCTCGACTTCTTCGAGAAGAAGAACCACACGATCGTCCCCTCGGCCTCGCTCGTCACCGACGACCCGGCCCTGCTGTTCACCGTGGCGGGCATGGTGCCCTTCATCCCGTACCTCAGCGGTGTCGTCCCGCCGCCGTACCCGCGCGCGGCCGACGTGCAGAAGTGCATCCGCACCAACGACATCGAAGAAGTCGGCAAGACCCCGCGTCACGGCACCTTCTTCCAGATGCTCGGCAACTGGTCGTTCGGCGACTACTTCAAGGAAGACGCGATCCGCTTCGCGTGGGAGCTGCTCACCGCGCCCGAGTCGGAGGGCGGACTCGCCTTCGACCCGAAGGACCTGTGGGTCACCGTCTACGAAGAGGACGAAGAGGCGCGCGACCTCTGGCTGAAGCTCAGCACCCTGCCCGACGAGCGCATCCAGCGCCTCGGCAAGGACACGAACTACTGGTCGACCGGCCTGCCGGGCCCCGCCGGCCCCTGCTCGGAGATCTTCTTCGATCGCGGCCCCGCGTACGGCATCGACGGCGGTCCCGCGACCGACGACGACCGCTACGTCGAGATCTGGAACCTCGTGTTCATGCAGTACGAGATCACGAACGTGCGCTCCAAGTACGACTTCGACATCGTCGGCGAACTCCCCGCCAAGAACATCGACACCGGCATGGGCCTGGAGCGCATCGCGTTCATCAAGCAGGGCGTCGACAACATGTACGAGACCGACCAGGTGCGCCCCGTGCTCGACCTGGCCGCGAAGCTCGCCGGCAAGTCGTACGGCCAGGAGTCGCACGACGACGACGTGCGGCTGCGCATCGTCGCCGACCACGTGCGCTCCTCGCTCATGCTGCTCGCCGACGGCGTGACCCCCTCGAACGAAGGCCGCGGCTACATCCTGCGCCGCATCATGCGCCGCGCGATCCGCTCGATGCGTCTGCTGGGCGTCGAGGGCGCGACCTTCCCCGAGCTCTTCGCCGCCTCGCGCGACGCGATGAAGGAGTCGTACCCCGAGGTCGAGGCCGACTACGCGCGCCTCTCGGCCTACGCGATCGCCGAGGAGCAGACGTTCCTGCGCACGCTGGCCGCCGGATCCGCGATCCTCGACCAGTCGGTCGTCGAGGCCAAGAACGGCGGCGGCACCACCCTGTCGGGCTCCGAGGCGTTCCTGCTGCACGACACCTACGGGTTCCCGATCGATCTCACCCTCGAGATCGCCGAAGAGGCCGGGCTGTCGGTCGACCGCGCCGCCTTCGACACCCTCATGCTCGAGCAGCGCACGCGCGCCAAGGCCGACGCCCGCGCCCGCAAGGGGGCGATCGCCGATCAGAGCGCGTACCGCGAGTTCCGCGCGCTCGGTGAGACGGTGTTCACCGGCTACACCGAGATGCAGACGGAATCGAAGATCCTCGGCATCCTCGTGCAGGGCCAGGGCACCGACCGCGCGTCGGAGGGCCAGATCGCTGAGGTCATCCTCGCCGAGACCGCCCTGTACGCGGAGTCGGGCGGCCAGGTCGCCGACAAGGGCGTCATCGTCGGCCCGGGCTACGAGCTCGAGGTGCTCGACGTGCAGCGCCCCGTTCCGGGCCTGGTCAGCCACACCGTCGAGGTCACCACGGGCGAGGTGTCGGTCGGCGCGCCCGCGACGACGGTCGTCGACGCGCTGAACCGCCACGCCGCCCAGCAGGCGCACACCGCGACGCACCTCGTGCACGCGGCGATCCGCGACACGCTCGGCAAGACCGCGACGCAGACCGGCTCGCTCAACCGCGCCGGGTACATGCGCTTCGACTTCAGCTGGGGCTCGGCGCTGTCGCCCGAGACCCGCACCGAGATCGAGGACATCGCCAACAACGCCGTGCGCGACAACCTCGAGGTCACCACGCGCGTGATGTCGCTCGACGAGGCGAAGGCCGCCGGCGCCATGGCGCTGTTCGGCGAGAAGTACGGCGACACCGTGCGCATGGTCGACATCGGCGGCCCCTGGTCGCGCGAGCTGTGCGGTGGCACCCACGTCGCCCGCAGCGCGGAGATCGGCCTGGTCAACCTCGTCGGCGAGCAGTCGGTCGGCGCCTCGAACCGCCGCGTGGAGGCCCTGGTCGGCCTCGACGCCTTCCGCGACCTGGCAGCGGAGCGCGCGATCGTCTCGCAGCTCAGCTCGAGCCTGAAGACCCCGCGCGAGCAGCTGCCCACGCGCATCGCGGAGCTGGCCGCCAACCTCAAGGCCGCCGAGAAGAAGATCGCGGCCTTCGAGGCGCAGGCCCTGACCGGTCGCCTGCCGCAGCTGGTCGAATCGGCCGTCGCCGTCGGTACCGTGCGCGTCGTCGCGCAGAGCCTGGGCGAGGCCGCGTCGGCCGACGACGTGCGCTCGCTCGCCCTGCAGGTGCGCGACCGCCTGGGCACCGACCCGGCGGTCGTCGCTCTCGCGAGCGTCGCGGGTGGCCGTGCGACGGTCGTCGTCGTCACCAACGACGCCGCGCGCGAGCGGGGTCTCGCCGCCGGTGCCCTGGCGAAGAACGCCGCGGGCGTGCTCGGCGGCGGCGGCGGCGGACGTCCCGATGTCGCCCAGGGTGGCGGGACGGATGCCACGGCTCTGCCGCAGGCGCTCGACGGCATCGTCGCGGACGTGCGGGCGACCACCGCGTGACGGCGTTCCGGCGCGGCATCCGGTTCGGTATCGACGTCGGGCGTGCCCGCGTGGGCGTGGCACGGTCGGATCCGGACGGGGTGCTGGCCGTTCCGGTCGAGACCGTACCCCGCAAGGGGGAGCCGCTCCGCCGGATCGCGGCTCTCGCGGCGGAGTACGAGGCCTTCGAGATCCTGGTCGGGCTGCCCCTCAACCTGCGCGGGGAGGACACGGCATCGACCACCGACGCCCGGACGTTCGCGGCTGCTCTGGCGGAGGCGCTCCCCATGCCCGTGCGGCTGGTCGACGAACGGCTGAGTACGGTCTCGGCGCACGGCGTGTTGAGAGAAGCAGGGCGTTCCCAGCGGGATTCTCGTAGCATTGTGGACCAAGTCGCCGCTGTGGTCCTTCTGCAGCAGGCGCTCGACGTGGAGCGACAGTCTGGCGAGCCGGCCGGACCCACCGTCACACCGGGACAGGAGCCCGCCTGACATGCCCGAGAACCAGCCCCCCGAGAACGACCCGTTCGCGGATCTTTACGGTCGCCTGCCCGACCCCCGCACCGGCGCCCGCAGCTCGCGAGAGTCCGCACCGCAGACGGATGCCGCGCCTCCGTCGCGCCGAGCAGCTCGAGAGGCCCGCCGGGCCGCGACGGAAGCGACCCCGATCATCGGGTCGGAGCAGGCCGCTCGCCCAGCGGACGAGAACACCACCCCGTCTGCCGAGGCGCCTCGCCCGACCGAATCCCTTCCCGCCGCAGCCGCGCCCGCGCCGGCCCCCCGCGCGGCCGATGAGCAGCAGGCTGCGCGCCGGATCGAGCCGTCGTCGTCGCCCCGACCCGCCGCCTCCTCGATCCCGTCCGAGCGCTCGACTCCCGCGGCCCGCCGATCCGAGGACGCTCCCGGTCCGCGCCGCGGCGGCGACACCGTTCCCGGCCCCCGTCGCACGGGCGCCCCCGCCGTAGCCGGAACCCCCGTCGACGCACAGCCGGCCCGCGACACGCAGTCCGCCGCGTGGCAAGCCGCCGCCCGCCGAGCCGACGCCCCGCGCGCCGCCGACGCCCCGCGCTCCGGAGCGAACGCCCGCCGCACGGAGCCGTCGCGCGATCGCGAGCCCGTGCTCGTCGGTGCCGGCGCCGGCGCGGCCGCCTCCGCAGCGTCCGGCTCGGGCGCGGCATCCGGCTCCCTCGAAGACCTGTTCACCGGCGAGACCACCACGCAGCAGATCGGGTGGGCGCCGCAGAAACCCCCGAAGCGGCGCCGGTCCGTCGGTCGCTGGATCGCCCTGGCGATCGTGCTGATCCTCGTCGGTGGTGTCGCCGGCGGCGGTATCGCGCTGTGGAACACCTACGGTGACCGCGTGCAGGCGTTCCTCGGCAACGGGGAGTCGCTCGAGTACGAGGCGGGCCAAGCCACCGGCGAGGCCCGCGTGACGATCGTGGCGGGCGACACGGGGGAGTCCGTCTCGCCCAAGCTCTTCGAGGCGGGGGTGACGAAGGCCTCCAACTCGCTCTACAAGTACATGGTCGACAACGCCGTCGGTTTCACGTTCCAGCCCGGCGTCTACAAACTGCAGCAGCAGATGACCTCGGAGGCGGTGCTGGCCGCCCTGAAGGATCCGGCGAACAGGCTCGACAACTCCGTGCAGCTGCGCGAGGGCCTGACCCTGAAGCAGTCGCTCGACATCATCTCCGAGCAGACGAGCATCCCGCGCGCCGACCTCGATGCGGCGGTGGCGACGCCCTCGACGTACGGGGTGACGGCTCCGACCCTCGAAGGCTGGATCTTCCCCGCCACCTACGACTTCGACGACGGCGTCACCGCCCAGCAGGTCATCGACCGCATGGTCAAGCGCACGATCGAGTCGCTCGACAAGGCCGGTGTCGCACCCGACGACCGGGAGCGCATCCTGACGATCGCCTCGATCATCGAGCGCGAGGCGCGCAGCAGCGAAGACTTCTACAAGGTCTCGCGCGTGATCGAGAATCGCTTGCAGCCGGACAACACCGAGACGCACGGTCTGCTGCAGATGGACTCCACGGCGCAGTACGGCGCGAACGAACTCGACGCCGGATCGTCATCGTCGAGCGCGAACGCCCTTAACGGCGACAACCCGTACAACACGTACAAGTACCCCGGGCTGCCGGTCGGACCGATCGCCAATGCCGGAGACCTCGCGATCGATGCCGCGATGCATCCGGTCGACGGACCCTGGTACTACTTCACGACCGTGAACCTGTCGACGGGCGAGACGGTGTTCTCGACCACCTACGCCGATCAGGAGAAGGCGGTCGCGCAGTTCCAGCAGTGGTGCCGCGAGAACCCGAACGGCGGATGCTGACCGCCCCACGCCGCCTCGCCGTCTGGGGCGACCCGATCGCGCACTCGCGGTCGCCCCGACTGCACGCGGCCGCGTACAACGTCCTCGAGCTCGATTGGGAGTACGGGCGCAAGCAGGTCGACGAGGCGGGCTTCGAGAGTGCCTGGAGGAGTCTGGATCCCGACTGGCGCGGCCTCTCGCTCACCATGCCGCTCAAGCACGCCGCCGCGCGCGACGCGATCTCGCTCGACGACGATGCGCGCCTCACCGGCGCCGTCAACACCTTCCTGCTGAGCGAGGACGGACCCCGCGGCTTCAACACCGACGTGGGCGGCCTCGCGCGGGCACTGGACGAGTTCGGGGTGCGGGAGCCCGACGCCATCCGCGTGCTCGGCGCGGGGGCCACCGCGACCTCCGCGGTCGTCGCGGCGGCCCGCGCCGGTGCCCGGACCGTCGAGGTGCGCGCCCGCCGTCCCGAGGCCGCCGCGCCGATCGCCGCTCTCGGCGACGCCCTGGGCGTGGCGATCCAGGTCGCCGCCCTGGACCAACCGCTCCTGGCACCCGTCGACGCCACCGTCGCGGCTTTGCCCGGGGGCACCGACCTCGGCCGGGTCGCCGACGATCTGGCATCCGTCTCGGGTCCGCTCGTCGACGTCGTCTACGGGGGCTGGCCGACCCCGCTCGCGCGGGCGTGGGAGCGCGCGGGAGGGGAGGCGCACGACGGTCTCGCGATGCTTCTGCACCAGGCCCTGCTGCAAGTGCGCGTCTTCGTCGGGGGAGACCCCGGGGTCGCCGTCGAGCGCGAGGCCGAGGTGCTGGCCGCAATGCGCACCGCGCTCATGGGAGACTAGGACCATGCTTCGCGTTCTCACCGCCGGCGAGTCCCACGGCCCCGAGCTGATCGCCCTCATGGAAGGGATGCCGGCCGGCGTTCCGATCTCTTCGGCCCAGATCCGCGCCGAACTCGCGCGTCGTCGCCTCGGCTACGGCCGGGGCTCGCGCATGAAGTTCGAAGAAGACGAGCTGTCGCTGTCCACCGGCATCGTGCACGGCTTCACGATCGGCAGCCCCATCGCGCTGCGCATCGGCAACACCGAGTGGCCCAAGTGGACCGAGGTCATGAGCCCCGAGCCCGTCGAGCTGTCCGACCGCTCTCGCGGCCGCGGGGCCGCTCTCACGCGCCCGCGTCCCGGACACGCCGACCTCGTCGGCATGCAGAAGTACGGCTTCGACGAGGCCCGACCGATCCTCGAGCGGGCCTCGGCCCGCGAGACCGCCGCACGCGTCGCCCTCGGCGCCGTCGCGCGTTCGTTCCTGAACGAACTCGGCATCCGTCTGGTCAGCCACACGCTCTCGATCGGTCCCGTGCGCGTCCCTGACGACGCGGAGTTCCCGACTCCAGACGACGTCGATCGTCTCGACGCCGATCCGCTGCGTTGCTTCCACGCCGAGACGAGCGCCGCGATGGTCGCCGAGGTCGACGACGCGAAGAAGGCCGGCGACACGCTCGGCGGCGTCGTCGAGGTCCTCGCCTACGGCCTCCCGCCCGGACTGGGCTCCCACGTGCAGTGGGATCGTCGGCTGGACGCCAAGCTCGCTCAGGCCCTCATGAGCATCCAGGCGATCAAGGGCGTCGAGGTCGGCGACGGCTTCCTCACCACGACCCGCCGTGGATCGCAGGCGCACGACGAGCTCTTCGCCACGGGTGACGGGATCACCCGGTCGTCCGATCGCGCGGGCGGCACCGAGGGCGGCATGTCGACCGGCACCGTGCTGCGCGTGCGCGCCGGCATGAAGCCGATCGCGACGATCCCGAAGGCCCTGCGCACGGTCGACGTCGCCACGGGCGACACCGCTGCCGCGCACCACCAGCGCTCCGACGTCTGCGCGGTCCCCGCCGCCGGCGTCGTCGCCGAGGCCATGGTCGCGATCACCCTCGCCGACGCCGTCCTCGAGAAGTTCGGCGGCGACAACATCGTCGAGACCCGCCGCAACGTCGAGACCTACCTCGCGAACCTGCCCGAGA
Source organism: Microbacterium sp. Leaf203 (assembly GCF_001421275.1). NCBI lineage: Bacteria > Bacillati > Actinomycetota > Actinomycetes > Micrococcales > Microbacteriaceae > Microbacterium > Microbacterium sp. Leaf203. The sequence goes on from NZ_LMKF01000031.1 coordinate 551,553, forward strand.
CGCTGCGCACGACCGACGCGTCCGACGCGGCGCTCCTCGCGCATGACCTCGCCTGACGCCGCTTCCGAGACCGCGTCCGCGGGTCCCGCCGTCGTGCTCATCGGGCCGATGGGGGCGGGAAAGACGAGCGTGGGCCGTCGCGTGGCGCGCGCGCTCGGAACGCCGTTCACCGACACCGACAAGCTCGTCGTGCGCGACCACGGTCCGATCCCGGCACTGTTCGTCGCCCACGGCGAACCGCACTTCCGCGCCCTGGAGCGCGACGCGGTCGTCGAGGCCCTGGCCCGCGGCGGTGTCGTGGCGCTCGGCGGGGGAGCAGTGCTCGACCCGCTGACGCGCGAACGTCTGCGCGCGCATCACGTCGTGCTGCTGACGGTGGCGCCGCATGTCGTGGCATCCCGGATCCACGGCGACGAGCGGCCGTTGCTCGGCGGAGAAGACCCCGTCGCGCGCTGGCAGCGCATCTTCGACGAGCGACGACCCGTCTACGAGCAGACGGCCGACATCGCATTCGACACCTCGTCCGGCCCCCTCTCGCGGGTCGTGGACGACATCGTGGCCTGGGCACGCCGTGTGCCGGCCGGAGAGACGGCATGACCGACACCACCACCATCAGCGTCGCCGGTGACCCCGGCTACGACATCACGATCGGTCGGGGCCTGCTCGCCTCGCTCGGCGAGACGCTCCCCGCGGGGGCGCAGAAGGTGCTCGTCGTGCACCCGCCGACGCTCGCGAAGCAAGCCGAGGAGCTGCGGTCGCAGCTGATGGGCGACCGGCAGGTGCTGCTCGCCGAGATCCCCGACGCCGAGGCCGGAAAACGCGTCGAGGTCGCGGCCTTCTGCTGGCAGGTCATGGGACAGGCCGACTTCACCCGCACCGACGTCGTCGTCGGTTTCGGCGGGGGAGCGGTTACCGACCTCGCGGGCTTCGTCGCGGCGACCTGGTTGCGCGGCGTCGCGCTCGTGCAGGTTCCGACGACCGTGCTCGGAATGGTGGATGCCGCGGTGGGCGGAAAGACCGGCATCAACACCGCCGAGGGCAAGAACCTCGTCGGCGCGTTCTGGCCCCCGGTCGCCGTGGTGTGCGACCTGGACCTGCTCGACACGCTGTCGAAGAACGAGGCGACCGCCGGGTTCGCCGAGGTGGTCAAGGCGGGCTTCATCTGGCATCCCGAGATCCTCGACCTCATCGAGGCCGACCCTGAGGGGATCGTCGATCCGCGCGGAGAGGGCTTCCGCCGCTGCGTCGAGCTCGCGATCGACATGAAGGCGCGCGTCGTCGGCGAGGACCTGCGCGAGGCCGGGCTGCGCGAGGTGCTGAACTACGGCCACACGCTCGGCCACGCGATCGAGCACGCCGAGCGCTACCGCTGGCGCCACGGCGCGGCGATCTCGGTCGGCATGGTGTTCGCGGCCGAGCTGTCGCGCCTCGCGGGCCGCCTGTCCGACGACGTCGCTCAGCGCCACCGCACGGTGCTCGAGTCGCTGGGGCTCCCCACGACCTACCGCGCCGGCGCGTTCCAGACGCTCAAGGCGACCATGCAGCGCGACAAGAAGAGCCGCGGCAGCATGCTGCGGTTCATCGTGCTCGACGACCTCGCCCGCCCGACGGTGCTGCAGGCGCCCGACGAGTCGCTGCTGTTCGCGGCGTACCAGGAGGTCGGTGCGTGAGCACCGCCCGACGGGGGACACCCGTCGACAACGCCCCGTTCGTCAGCCGCAACCGGACCCGGGCGGGACGCGCCCCGCGCCCTGCACCCACGGGCGGGGTGCGGGAGTGAGGATCGGCGTACGCCGGGTGCGCGCGGGCGAGGGCGCACGCGTGTGCGAACTGCGGCTGCGCGCGGTGAGCGACCCGGTGGCATCCATCGCTTTCCTCACCACCCGCGAGCAGGAGCTCGAGCGCGAGCCCGCGTTCTGGGACGAACGAGCCGCCGGCGGAGCCTCCGGCGGCTCGACGGCGATGTTCGTGGCCGAAGACGGCGACACGTGGGTCGGGTCGGTGACCGTGCTCGTGCGTCACGCGGGCGAGATCGACCACACCGGGCGGAGGCTGCCCCAGGGCCGCGCCGACGTCGTGGGCGTCTACGTCGCGCCCGAAGCGCGGGGCAGCGGCGCGATCGACGCTCTGCTCGACGCCGCCGCGCGGTGGACAGCCGAGCAGGGCTTCGAGACGCTGTCGCTCGACGTGCACGTCGACAACCACCGCGCCCAGGCCGTCTATCGTCGCGCCGGATTCGTCGCGACGGGCGAGACCTTCACCGGCCCCATCGGCGCCGAGCTCGCGATGAGCAGGTCTCTGCGCACGCTCTGACGCGTACAGCCGACGGCATCCGCCCCTCGTCCTCTCTAGTGCGAGGCCGCACCCCGCGGACACGAAAGCCCCGCGCACGCGGAAGCCCCGCCTCCCGAAGGAGACGGGGCCTCTGCGTGACAGGTCAGACCGTGGCCGGGACGCGACGCTCGGCCGCGAGACCCAGCTGGTCGGTGGGCACGTCCTTCGTCTCGCGAGCGGTCAGCGCGCTCACCGAGGCGATCACGGCGATGACCGCGGTGAAGACGCTGATCACGACCCAGCCGCCGGCGGACCCTCCGCCGAGCGCTGCGACGATGCTCGGCGCGAACCCGGCCATAAGGAACCCGAGCTGCGTGCCGATCGCCATGCCCGAGAAGCGCACGCGAACGCTGAACATCTCGCCGTAGAACGACGGCCACACGGCGTTGGCGGCGGCGTATCCGCACGAGAAGGTGAGGATCGCGAGACCGAAGGTGACGAGCGTGTTCCCCGCCCCCATCGACAGCATGTAGAACGGCATGAACACCGCCGACGACAACGCCCCGTAGATGAAGACGGGCTTGCGGCCGATCCGGTCGGCGAGCTTGCCGAACAGGGGCTGGGTGAGCAGGGCGACGACGTTGGCCACGACGACGAGCCACAGGGTGACGCTGGCGTCGAGTCCCTGCTCCTTGCCGTAGGCGATGGCGAGCGTCCCGAACACGGTCGACACGGCGGCGATGAACGCGCAGCAGATGACGCGCAGCACGTCGCGCCAGTGGTTCTTCAGAAGCGGCACGAGCGGCATGCGGGCGATCTGGCCGTCGGCTTTGGCCTGCTCGAACTCGGGCGTCTCGTGCAGGCTGCGGCGGATGAAGAACGCCACGACCACGACGACCGCACTCAGCCAGAACGGCACGCGCCAGCCCCACGAGAACTTGATCTCATCGGGGAGGGCGACCACCGGGATGAAGATGAGGGCCGCGAGGATCTGCCCGCCCTGGGTGCCGGTGAGCGTCCACGACGTGAAGAACGAGCGGCGCGAGTCGGGGGCGTGCTCGAGGGTGAGCGACGACGCGCCCGCCTGCTCGCCGGCGGCCGAGAGCCCCTGCGCGAGGCGGCACAGCACGAGCAGGGCCGGAGCGAACCAGCCGATCTGCGCGAAACCGGGGAGGCAGCCGATGACGAAGGTCGAGAGCCCCATCAGCAGCAGGGTGAACATCAGCACCTTCTGTCGACCGATGCGGTCACCGAAGTGGCCCAGGATGACCGCGCCGAAGGGACGCGCGATGTACGCGAACCCGAAGGTCGCGAACGACATCACGAGGGCCGCCTGGTCACCCGACGGGAAGAACACGGTCGGGAAGATGAGGGCGGCGGCCGAGCCGAACAGGAAGAAGTCGTAGTACTCCACGGCGCTTCCCATGAAGCTGGCGGTGGCCGCCTTCACGGGAGTCTTCCGCGTCGTTGCGGTGGTGGTCATGGACGAGTGCTCCTTAGCGGGAGAGGGCCGGGCCGACGGGGAGGTCGGCGGTCGGGCCGGGGGTGACGAGGTCGAGGAAATGGGCGGTCATGCGGTCGGGATCGGGTCGCGTCCCGGTGATGAGGGCGAAGGCGTCGACGGCCTGGTGGACCGCCATGCGTCCGCCGCTGAGGGTGCGGCATCCGCGCTCGCGCGCGGTGACGAGGAGTTCGGTGTCGAGGGGCCGGTAGACGATGTCGGCGACCCACAGCTCGGGCCGCAGCAGGTCGGCGTCGAGGGGGAGTCCCGGGTGCTCGGCCATGCCGACGGGGGTGCAGTGCACGAGGCCGTCGGCGTCGGCGAGCACGGCGGGCAGGTCGGTGGGGGAGGCGGTGTCGACGACGGCGAGCGGATGCCGTGCGGCGAGGTCGTCCGCGAGGCCCCGCGCTCGCGACGGGTCGAGATCGACGATGCTCAGCCGGGCGGTGCCCAGGCGCAGCAGCGCGTCGGCGACGGCCGACCCCGCCCCGCCGGCGCCGAGCTGGACGACGTGCCGGGTCTCGGCATCCGGAAGCCCATCGGTGAACGCGGCGGCGAAACCGGTCGTGTCGGTGTTGTGTCCGACGCGCCCGGTGGGGGTGAAGAGCACGGTGTTGACCGCGCCGAGGGCCGCGGCGACCGGATCGATGCGGTCGAGGTGGGAGAGCACGCTCTGCTTGCAGGGGTGGGTGACGTTGACGGCGTCGTAGCCGAGACGTTCGGCCCAGGCGAGCACGTCGCCGATGCGGTCGGGATCGATGCCGAGAGCGGTCAGATCGAGCGGGCGGTAGACGTAGGTGAGCCCGAGCGCGCGGGCCTCGGCCATGTGCATGGGCGGCGTCAGCGACGGGAGCACGCCCGTGCCGATGAGGCCCACGAGATAGGGGTGCGAGTCGATCACGGTACTCCTTCGTCTCCGCGACACCGGCTTATGTACTAACCGGTACGTTCAGAGGAAACCACGATCGCGCGGTGGTGTCAACGACAAGATTCCGCACGCTGTGGACCCGGGGCGCCGCGCGGGTATCCGGTGGCTTCGACGGGCTCAGCCACCCGTGTCGCGAGATCCCTGAGGGTGCCGAAGGGTCCGGGGACCGTCATGCCCCCTCCGTGCGATCAGCGCGCGGGAGCCGTGAGCCAGCCGACGACCACGTCGCCGATCACCGCGCGCAGGTGCGGGCGGCGGTCGGGGGAGGAGAGGTCGACGTCGAACAGGTGCCCGAAGGTGTACCGGTTCGCGACCTGGAACACGCAGTAGGAGCTGATCACGAGGTGCACGTCGATCGCGTCGACGTCGGCGCGGAAGATGCCGTCGGCGCGGCCGCGCTCGAGGATCTCGTCGAGCAGACCCTTGGCCGGTTGCGACAGGGTGCGCAGTCCCTCGATCTGGCGGATGAAGGTGCCGCGGTGGATGTTCTCGATCGCCACGAGACGAATGAAAGCGTCGTGCCCGACGTGGTGGTCGTAGGTCAGCTCCGCGAGGGCGCGGATCGCGTCGACCGGGTCGGCGTGATCGACGTCGATCGAGCGCTCGGCCTCGCGGATCCCGCGGTACGCCTCTTCGAGGACGGCCCGGTAGAGCCCCTCTTTGCTACCGAAGTAGTAGTAGATCATCCGCTTCGTGGTGCGCGTGCGGGCGGCGATCTCGTCGACGCGGGCGCCCGAGAAGCCGTCTTCGGCGAACACCTCCGTCGCCACCGCGAGCAGTTCGGAACGCGTGCGTTCGGCGTCTCGACGTGCCTCGGCCATGGCTTCAACCTACTGGACGGGGGAGTGGACCCCGTTTGTACTAACTGGTACATTCGGCCGCCATGAGGACCTCGATGGCGACCGTCTGCATCAGCGGCACCCTGGCCGACAAACTCCACGCGTGCGCCGACGCCGGTTTCGACGGCGTCGAGATCTTCGAACCCGACCTGCTGGCGGCCCCCGAGAGCCCCGAGGAGATCGCCGCGCTCGCGGCCCGCCTGCACCTCACCCTCGACCTCTACCAACCGATGCGCGACGTGGAGGGCGTCGACGAGGTCGCGTTCTCCGCCGTTCTCCGCCGCGCCGAGGCCAAGTTCCGTCTCATGAACCGCCTCGGCATCGACCTCGTGCTGTGCTGCAGCAACGTCGCGACCGCGACGATCGACGACGACGAGGTGTCGGCCGGGCAGTTGCGCCGGCTCGGAGACCTCGCACAGAGGCACGGCATCCGGATCGCCTTCGAAGCCCTCGCGTGGGGCCGTTTCGTCGACGACTACCGCCGCGCCTGGCACATCGTCGAGCTCGCCGCTCACCCCGCGGTGGGGGTCTGCCTCGATTCGTTCCACATCCTCTCTCGCGGGCACGACCCGGCCGACATCTCCCGGATCCCCGCCGAGAAGATCTTCTTCGTCCAACTCGCCGACGCCCCGCGCCTGAGCATGGACGTGCTCTCGTGGAGTCGCCACCACCGCCTCTTCCCCGGCGAAGGAGACTTCGACCTCGTGGACTTCACGGCGAGGATCGTGGATGCCGGGTACTCGGGCCCGTGGTCGCTCGAGGTGTTCAACGACACCTTCCGACAGACCGACGCGCTGCGCACGGCCCGCCACGCGCGGCGGTCGCTGCGCTGGCTCGAAGACGCGGTGGCGCGCGCCCGACCGACGGCGCCGGCCGCGCTGCGCATGCTTCCCGACTCCGCGGCCCCCTCGGGGGTGGACTTCGTCGAGATCAAGGCGGAGGACACCTCCGCGGTCGAGGAGCTCCTAGGGCAGCTCGGCTTCACCTCTCGCGGGCGCCACCGTACGAAGCCCGTGATCCTCTGGACCGCCGGGAACGCGCGCGTCGTGCTGAACGAACAGCACGCGCGGGGATGGGAGCCGCGACTCGCGGCGATCGGTCTCGAGGTCGACGACGCCGAAGCGGTCGACCTGCGCATGGACGAGCTCCGCGTGCCGCGCGCCTGGCGCCGCACTTACGCGAGCGAGGAGCGACTCGACGGCGCCGTCGCTCCCGACGGCACCGAGGTGTACTGGGCCCAGGCCGCCGACGAGGGCGAACCGGCGTGGGTCGCGGAGTTCGAGCACGGCGAACCCGAACGCCCGAGCGAGGTGATCGGCGTCGACCACGTGAGCCTCTCGCAGCCCTGGCAGGCGATCGAAGAAGCCACCCTCTTCTACACCGCCGGGTTCGCCCTGCGCGTCGACAGCAGCACCGAGGTGCCCGGGCCGCAGGGCCTCGTCGCCAGCCGCGTGCTCGGCGCCCCCGGCGGCGGAGTGCGACTGCCCCTCAACGTCGCACCGCCGATCCTCGCGGGCGAGCGCGCCGGTGCCGCCCTGCCGCAGCACGTCGCCTTCGCCTGCACCGACGTGCGCGCCCTGGCGCGCGCCGCACGGGCGCGGGGTTTCGTCCCCCTCGCGATGCCCCGCAACTACTACGACGACCTCGCCGCACGGTTCGAGATGACGGATGCCGCGGTCGACGAGCTGCGCGAGCTGCATCTCGGCTACGACCGCGACGCCGCGGGCGAATACCTGCACTTCTACACGCGCACGATCGGCGAAGTGTTCCTCGAGTTCGTCCAGCGCGTGGACGACTACGCCGGATACGGCGCGGGGACGGCCCCGGTCCGCCTGAGCGCGCAGGGTCGGCGCTGATAGCGTGCCGAGCATGACCACGCCCCGCCGCCTGCTGCTCGTCAACGGTCCGAACCTCAACCTGCTCGGCACCCGGCAGCCCGAGATCTACGGTCGCGACACCCTCGCCGACGTCGAGCGCGTGACGAGCGAGACAGCGGCTCGTCACGGCCTCGAGGTGCGCGCCGTCCAGAGCAACCACGAGGGCGTGCTGATCGACGAGATCCACACCGCGCGGCTCGACTGCGCCGGGATCGTCATCAACGCCGGAGGGCTGACGCACACCTCCGTGTCGTTGCGCGATGCGCTGGCATCCGTCGACCTCCCCGTCGCCGAAGTGCACATCTCGAACATCCTCGAGCGCGAGAGCTTCCGCCACTTCTCGTACATCCACGACGTCGCCGCGGTGCACGTCATCGGCGAGGGAGTACCCGGCTACGCGCGCGCCGTCGACCTCCTCGTCGAGGTGATCTCGGGTCGCGCAGACGGCTGACGGCGGGGATCGCGTAGACTCTGACGTCGGGCTCTCGCCCACTTCGACTCACGAAACGGAATATCGGCACTCATGGCATCCACCGCAGACATCAAGAACGGCGTCGTCCTGAACATCGACGGTCAGCTCTGGAGCGTCGTGGAGTTCCAGCACGTCAAGCCCGGAAAGGGCGGCGCGTTCGTCCGCACGAAGCTGAAGAACGTCATGAGCGGCAAGGTCGTCGACAAGACCTTCAACGCCGGCGCCAAGATCGAGACCGAGAACGTCGATCGCCGCGACTTCACCTACCTGTACAACGACGGCGACGGCTTCGTGTTCATGGACGTCGCCGACTACGACCAGATCACGGTCGGCGCGGCCACCGTCGGCGACGCCGCGAACTTCCTGCTCGAGAACCAGCAGGTGCAGATCGCCCTCAACAACGGCAACCCCCTCTACGTCGAGATGCCGCCGTCCGTCATCCTCGAGGTGACGTACACCGAGCCCGGCCTGCAGGGCGACCGTTCGTCGGCCGGCACCAAGCCCGCCACCGTCGAGACCGGCTACGAGATGCAGGTTCCCCTGTTCCTCGAGACCGGCACGAAGATCAAGGTCGACACTCGCACCGGCGAGTACCTCGGCCGCATCAGCTGACCTTGAGCGCCCGTACCAAAGCGCGCAAGCGCGCCCTCGACATCCTCTTCCAGGCAGACGTCCGCGGCGAAGAGCTCGCGATCATGCTCGCCACCGAAGCGAAGCGCGCCGCCTCCGAGCCCGCCCGCGAGGCCTCGTGGCTCTACGCCCGCGACATCGTCGACGGAGTGATCGACAACCGCGACGCGATCGACGAGCAGATCACCACGTTCGCGAAAGACTGGTCGCTGCAGCGCATGCCCGCCGTCGACCGTGCGCTGCTGCGCATGGGCACGTGGGAGATCCTCTACAACGACGAGGTCCCCACCGCCGTCGCGATCGACGAAGCGGTGGAGCTCGCGAAGGAGTTCTCGACCGACGACTCCGGTTCGTTCGTGCACGGCGTGCTGGCGCGGATCGCGCGCTCGTCCTGAGCCCTATCGACGTGTCTCGACGCGGCCCCGACCCTCGGTCGGCGGTCGCGTCGCGTCGTTTCCCGAGCGGGGCGGATGCCGCGCGCGTGCGGATCGGCGGACTGTCGGTGGGTCGCAGAGTTCGGCTCCGTCGCGATTCTTCGCCTGTGGACGCTGTCGGCGCCGAAGACAGCGAAAAACTCGCGTTCACGCGCGTCAAGACCGTTTCTGCGTGTGGCGGGGGCCGCTGCGCACCGCGCGGGCGGGCGTCGATGTCGGAGGTCCGCGGAAGGATCGCGGCGTGACGTCGTGGCGTGAGCTGATCCCCGCGAGCGGGGCCGAGCCGCACGCGGCGCTCGCGCTGGGTATCGAGCTGCGCCAGCGCGAGGCGTACGACCCCGCACGGTGGGAAGCCCGCGCGGTCGTTCCCGTGACGCCGCGTCTGCTCGCACAGCGGCAGGACGACCTGCAGCTCGCTGCCCGTCCGCTCGTTCGCGGGGCGCGCGACGCCTGGATCCGGGCGGATGCCACGTGGGAGACCGTACGACGATCGGCGGGGCGGTTCGACCCGGCGCACGTGCAGTGGTTCGCCGAACTGTTCGCCCTCGCCCAAGCGTTCCGGACCACGGGACCCTTCGCCCCATCCGGCGACACGGTGGCCCTCGACGCCGTGTCCTCGCCCCTGCTGTGGCCGCACCTGGACGCGGCGGCGGAGCTCGGCATCCCGATCGTGTCGATGAACCCCCAGCAGAGCGTGCGTCTCGCGGGCGAAGCGACCGCACGGGTCGCGCTCGACGCCGTGGGTGGGGGAGCGTTGCGCATCTCGGCCGACCTCACGCTCGAAGGCGACACCGTCGACGCGACGCGAGCGCGCGCGATCGGCGAGTCGGGACTGTTCGTGTTCGAACTCGACCGCGACCCCGTGCCGATCGTTCTCGCGCCCGTGGCGTTGCCCGCACCCCTCCCGACGCTCCTCGGCACCGCGGGCGTCGATGTGCCGCGCACGGAGGCCGACGAGTTCGTCGCCGAGGTGTACCCGCGACTCGCACGGCGCGCGCCGCTGTCGGTCGGAGCAGGGGTCCCGGCCCCGCCGCCCGATCGCCCGACGCTCGAGGTCGCGGTGGCCTACGCCGATGACGACGTCGCCTATCGACTCGAGTGGGTGTACCCGGGTGCTCGTCGCGTCGCGTACGACGCGACCGACGACGCCGAGCGCGACCTCCGCGCCGAGGCGCAGATCGGCGAGCGGTTCGAGACGGCGTGGATGGCGGCATCCGACCTCCCCGTGGCGCCCCGCGCGAACCTGCACGACGCGGATGCCGCCGTGTTCGCGACCCGGGTGCTCCCCGCGATCGACGTGCTCGACGAGGTGCGGGTGCGCACGACCGGCACGGCGCCGACGTTCCGCGAGCTGAGGGGTGACCCGTCGCTGCGGATCACGGCGGTCGAGTCGCTCGATCGCGACTGGTTCGACCTCGGCATCGTCGTGACGATCGAGGGGCGCACGATCCCGTTCGGAACGCTGTTCTCGGCGCTGTCGCGGGGGCGCACGCGCATCAAGCTCTCGGACGGCGCATGGTTCTCGCTCGCGCATCCGGCCCTGCAGCGGCTTCGCGACCTGCTTGAAGAGGCGGCGGCGCTCGACGAGTGGGAAACCGGTCCGCGGCTTCCGCGCACGCACCTCGCCCTGTGGGCGGAGTTCGAAGACCTCGCCGACCAGTCCGAGGCAGCCGTCGAGTGGCGCGGCCTGGCGCGCGCGTTGCGGGCAGTCGCCGAGGTGCCCGAGGTGCCGACCCCATCCGGGTTCCGCGCCGAGTTGCGCCCGTACCAGCGCGAGGGTCTGTCGTGGCTCGCGCTGCTGCACCGGCACCGGCTCGGCGGGATCCTCGCCGACGACATGGGTCTCGGCAAGACCCTGCAATTTCTGGCCCTGATCGCCCATGCGAAGGCCGCGGGGGAGCGGCGCCCCTGGCTCGTCGTCGCGCCCACCTCGGTCCTGCCGACGTGGCGAGACGAGGTGGCGCGCTTCGCACCCGACCTGCGGGTCGCGATGGTCGAGGCGACGGCCGTTCGCCGACAGTCCGCGATCACCGACATCGCGGGGGGCGTCGACATCGTGGTGGCCCCCTACGGGGTCGTGCGGGCGGATGCCGCGGAGTTCGCCGAACCGCACTGGGCGGGCGTCGTGCTCGATGAGGCGCAGTTCGTGAAGAACCCCGCGACGCGTATCCATCGCGCGATCGCGGCGTTGCAGACCGACGCGGTGTTCGCCGCGACCGGGACGCCGATCGAGAACGGTCTCGACGACCTGTGGGCGCTGCTCTCGCTCACCGCTCCGGGGCTCTTCCCCTCGATCCGGCAGTTCCGCGAGGACTACACCCGGGCGATCGAGCAACTGCCGTCCGATGCCCCCACCGCACTGTCGGCGGCCGCGGCGAGCGCGCACCGCGAGAAGACGCTCGATCGTCTGCGCCGTCGGGTGCGGCCGTTCCTGCTGCGTCGCACGAAGGACGTCGTGGCATCCGATCTGCCTCCCAAGCAGGAGCAGGAGATCGCGGTTCCCCTCGGTCCCGCGCACCAGGAGCTGTACGACCGTGTGCTGCAGCGCGAGCGGCAGAAGGTGCTCGGGTTGCTCGACGATCTCGATCGGCAGCGCTTCATCGTCTTCCGCTCGCTGACCCTGCTGCGCATGCTGGCCCTGGCCCCGGGGCTTGTCAACGACCGCGACGCGCATCTGGGCTCGGCGAAGCTCGACGTGCTGCTCGACCGTCTCGTCGAGGTGGCGGCCGAGGGGCACCGTGCGCTGGTGTTCAGTCAGTTCACGTCGTTCCTCGATCTGGCTGCGGAGCGACTGGATGCCGCGGGTCTCGCGTATGCGCACCTCGACGGGTCAACGGCTCGCCGAGGCGAGGTGATCGACGGGTTCCGCGAGGGGGATGCTCCCGTGTTCCTCATCAGCCTCAAAGCCGGCGGTTTCGGTCTGACCCTCACCGAGGCGGAGTACGTGTTCCTTCTGGATCCGTGGTGGAATCCCGCCGCCGAGAATCAGGCGATCGATCGCGTGCACCGCATCGGTCAGACCAAGAGCGTGTTCGTGTACCGCCTCATCGCCGCGGGAACGGTCGAAGAGAAGGTGCGAGCGCTGCAGCACCGCAAGGCGGCTCTGTTCGACGCGGTGATCGATGATGAGGACGCGTTCGCCGCAGCCCTCGACGCGGACGACATCCGGGGCTTGCTCGGGCCGTGACCGGGGTGCCGGCGTCCGATCATGGCGCGCTCCGCGGTCGGGCGAGGTGTCGCGGGATGCCCGGGAAGCGGCATCCGGGATCTCAGCCGAGCTCGCCCGTCAGGAACTGCGCGGTGCCGTGACCGAACGACCAGTCGGCGTCGCCGTTCTCGGTGATGCTCACGACGAGGTCCTCCCCGCCGATGTCGAGGCGGTCCTTCAGGTTGCGAGCGAGAGCGCGGTACAGGGTTCGTCGGTTCGTCGGGCACGGTACTCCGCGACGATATGGACGAGGGCGGCTTGACGACGACATCTCGACACCCCTGCACTCCCCGGGCTCTCGCAGTCGCCCCCGCGTAGACTCGTGTGGTTCGCCAACGACACAGGAGCGACATGAAGATCACCGGCCTCGGCCACGCGGGAATGTTCATCGAGACGCGCGGCGGCAGCATCATCTGCGACCCCGTCATCGGTCCGAGCTTCTTCGGCTCGTGGTTCCCGTTCCCCGACAACCGCGCCCTGGACTGGGAGCGCTTCGGCGCGGCGGACTTCCTGTACATCTCGCACCGCCACCGCGATCACTTCGATCCGGCGATGCTCGAGCGGTACGTGTCGAAGGACATCAAGGTGCTGCTCCCCGAGTACCCCACCGATGACCTCGAGCAGGACCTCATCGCGCTCGGCTACACCAATCTCGTTCGCACCGAAGCGGGCGTTCCCCTGCAGTTCGGCGAGCTGAAGCTCATGGTGACGCCGCTGCGCGCGCCCTCCGACGGACCGATCGGCGACTCGTCGCTCTCGCTCGACGACGGGACCGCCTCGATCCTGAACCAGAACGACTCGCACCCGCTCGATCTCGAGAAGCTGTTCGACTTCGGCAAGCCCGACGCGTACTTCACCCAGGTGTCGGGTGCGATCTGGTGGCCGATGGTCTACGACCTGCCGCAGGACGCGAAGCAGAACTTCGCCAAGCTCAAGCGCGACGCGCAGAACAAGCGCGCGATGTACTACATCGACAAGGTCGACGCCGAGCACGTGTTCCCGATGGCGGGTCCGCCGATGTTCCTGCGCGAGGAGCTGTTCCGTTACAACGGCACCGGCATGGACGACGACTCGATCTTCACCGATCAGCGCGAGTTCCTCGCCCACATGAAGGAGCAGCGTCCCGACCAGAAGGGGTACCTGTTCCTTCCGGGCACCGAGGTCGAGGTGCAGGGGTCGGATGTCACGGTCACCCAGACCCTGTACACGGATGCCGAGATCGAACGCGTCTTCGGCGACAAGTGGAACTACCTGGCCGAGCAGCGCGACAGCCGCCAGGCCGAGGTCCAGGCCGAAGAGGCGACGCGTGCCGAAGTCATCCCGCCGGCTGAGATGCTCGCTGCTCTGAAGGAGTGGTGGGAGCCGCTGCTGCGTCGCGCCCGCACGATCCGCAACGGCGTGGGCGGCATGGTGCGGTTCCGCATCGGAGAGCTCGACATGGTCGTGGATTTTCCGAAGGCGAAGCTGCGCGAGTACGCCGGCGAGGAGTGCATCTACTGGTACACGATCCCCGCCGATCTCGTGTCGACGAACATCCGCGATCACGAGATCGACTGGTCGAACTCGATCTTCCTGTCGATGCAGTTCGAGGTGGGTCGTTCGGGCAAGTTCAACGAGTTCCTGACGACGTTCCTGAAGTGCCTGTCGCGCGACCGCATCGAGTACGTCGAGAACTGGTACGCCGAGCAGTCTGACCAGACCGAGGATGCCGAGATCGACGGCTGGACCGTTCAGCGTCGGTGCCCGCACCTCCGTGCCGACCTGACGAAGACCGGAAAGATCGAGGACGGCGTGCTGACCTGTTCGCTGCACGACTGGAAGTGGGACCTCGCCTCGGGCCGGTGCCTGACGACGACCGGTCACCCGATCCGCTCGTCCCGCGTGCGCACCACCCCGAGCGGAGAGCGCGCCGCCGCCGAGGTCGCTGCGGGCTGACACCACGGACGTGAGTTCTCGCGACCTCCGGCGGCGGCGGCCCTCACGCGCACGAGAGCACCCGAACCGCGCGAGGCGACATGCGGCGTGCAGGCCGGGACGTACGACCTCGACTCGCACGTGTGCTGTCGGGCTCGGCGGCACCGCACCGTCCGCGCGCCACGCGACGGCCCGCTCCGGCAGCTAGACTGGAAGTCGAACCACAGCAACCTTTAACCCCGTCCCGTGAGGCGGAGAAGGGAGCGGCGGATGAATACGCGCACCGTCATGCACGATGCCGATATCGCCCGCGCTTTGACGCGCATCTCGCACGAGATCCTGGAGTCCAACAAGGGACCGGAAGGACTCGTCCTCCTCGGCATCCCGACCCGTGGCGTCACGCTCGCGAACAGGATCGGCCCCCTCGTCAGCGATTTCGGCGGCGCAGCCGTGCCGGTCGGCTCGCTCGACGTGACGATGTACCGCGACGATCTGCACCGCAATCCCACGCGGGCGCCGCGCCGCACCGAGATCCCCGCCGGCGGCATCGACGGCAAGGTCGTCGTGCTCATCGACGACGTGCTGTTCTCGGGTCGCAGCATCCGCGCCGCCCTCGACGCGCTGCAGGACATCGGTCGCCCCGCCGCCGTGCGCCTGGCGACGCTGATCGACCGCGGCCACCGCGAGCTGCCGATCCGCCCCGACTTCGTGGGCAAGAACCTGCCGAGCGCCCGCGACGAGCGCGTCAACGTGCGCCTCGCCGAGATCGACGGCATCGAGGAGGTGACGATCGAGTCATGAGGCACCTTCTCGACACCCAGCACCTCTCGCGCGCCGACGCGCTCGAGATCCTCGACGTCGCCGAAGACATGGCCGACACGCAGCGCCGCGAGGTCAAGAAGCTCCCCACGCTGCGGGGCAAGACCGTGGTGAACCTCTTCTTCGAGGACTCCACCCGCACGCGCATCTCTTTCGAGGCCGCCGCCAAGCGCCTCTCCGCCGATGTCATCAACTTCTCAGCGAAGGGCTCGAGCGTCAGCAAGGGCGAGTCTCTGCAGGACACGGCGCAGACGCTCCAGGCGATGGGGGCGGATGCCGTGGTCATCCGCCACGGCGCGTCCGGCGCCCCGCGGACCCTGGCGACCTCCGGCTGGATCAGCGCCGGCGTGGTGAATGCGGGCGACGGCACCCACGAGCACCCGACGCAGGCCCTGCTCGACGCCTTCACGATCCGCAAGCGCCTGTTCGGCGACGACAGCCGCGGCCGCGACCTCGACGGCATCCGGGTCACGATCGTCGGTGACGTGCTGCACTCGCGCGTCGCGCGCTCGAACGTGTGGCTGCTGCACACCCTCGGCGCGCATGTGACGCTGGTGGCTCCGCCGACGCTGGTGCCGCAGGACGTCAGCCGTTGGCCCGTCGAGATCGACTTCGACCTCGACCACGCGATCGCGGCCGGTCCTGACGCGCTGATGATGCTGCGCATCCAGCTCGAGCGGATGTCCGCGGCGTATTTCCCGACTGAACGGGAATATTCCCGCCGCTACGGCCTGGACGCGCGGCGTTTGCAGGCTCTGCCGGACGGTAGCATTGTCCTGCACCCCGGCCCCATGAACCGGGGTCTGGAGATCTCCGCCGAAGCCGCCGATTCGCCTCGCTCGACGGTGCTCGAGCAGGTCACGAACGGTGTCTCCGTGCGGATGGCCGTTCTGTACCTGCTCCTGGCGGGTGAACGGCCCCACACCGAGAAAGAGGACCTCCGATGAGCCACGCCCCCGCTCAGACCCTTCTGGTGCGCGGCGCGCGCATCGAGGGCCGGGATGCCACGGACCTCCTCGTCCGCGACGGGATCATCGCCGAAACCGGCTCCGGTCTCTCGCACGCGGGTGCGACGGTCGTGGACGCCGAGGGTCTCGTCGCCCTGCCGGGCCTCGTCGACCTGCACGTGCACCTGCGCGAGCCCGGGTATGAGGCATCCGAGACGATCCTCACCGGTTCGCGGGCCGCCGCCGCCGGTGGATTCACCACCGTCTTCGCCATGCCGAACACCTCTCCGGTCGCCGACACGGCGGGCGTGGTCGAGCAAGAGCTCGCCCTGGGCGAGGCCGCCGGCTACGTGCACGTGCAGCCGATCGGCGCCGTGACCGTGGGGCAGAAGGGCGAGCGCCTCGCCGAACTCGGCGCGATGGCCGACTCCCGCGCCCGCGTCCGCGTGTTCAGCGACGACGGCTTCTGCGTCTTCGACCCGCTGATCATGCGGCGAGCGTTGGAGTACGTGAAGGCGTTCGACGGCGTCATCGCGCAGCACGCGCAGGACCCGCGCCTCACCGAGGGCGCGCAGATGAACGAGGGCGCCGTCTCGGCCGAATTGGGCCTCACCGGCTGGCCGGCCGTCGCCGAGGAGTCGATCATCGCGCGCGACGTGCTGCTGGCCGAGCACGTCGGCTCGCGCCTGCACGTGTGCCACCTGAGCACCGCGGGCTCGGTCGACATCATCCGCTGGGCCAAGAAGCGCGGCGTCAACGTCACCGCCGAGGTCACCCCGCACCACCTCCTGCTGACCGATGAACTCGTGCGCGACTACGACGCACGGTTCAAGGTCAACCCGCCGCTGCGCCGCGAAGAAGACGTGATGGCCGTGCGCGAGGGTCTGGCCGACGGCACGATCGACATCGTCGCCACCGACCACGCCCCGCACCCCACGGAGGCGAAGGCCTGCGAGTGGGCGGCCGCAGCGAACGGCATGGTGGGCCTCGAGAGCGCGCTGCGCGTCGTGCACCACGCCATGGTCGAGACCGGCCTGCTCGACTGGGCCGACGTCGCCCGCGTGATGTCGGCGAACCCCGCCCGCATCGGACGCCTCGACGGACACGGCACCCCCGTGGCCGCGGGACAGCCGGCGACCTTCACGCTCTACGACCCGCGCCCCTCCCGCATGTTCGGCCTCGACGACCTGCGCGGTCGCAGCACCAACTCGCCCTACCTCGGCCGCGAGCTGCCCGGCGAGGTGCGCTGGACCGTGCGCGCCGGCGTCCCGACCGTCGTCGACGGTGCCGTGCTCGACGCTCCCGGGGTGCTCGCATGAGCCGCGAGGGCGCCCTCGTCGTGATGATCGGCGTGGCCCTCGTGCTGCTGGCCGTGCTCGCGTGGGCCTGGGTGAGACGAACGCGGCGCGATGCGCGCTACACGGCTCCGGTGGGGGAGCTGCCCGCAGACGCCGTCGAAACGGCGGTGTTCTCGGGGCTCTACGTCGCCACGACCCGACACGACGAGCCGCTCGAACGTCTCGCCATCAAGGGTCTCGGCTTCCGCTCCCGCGTCGACGTCACGGTCACCTCGGCCGGCGTCGCCCTCGACCTGCAGGGCCAGCCCCGCATCGCGCTCACCCGCGACCGCCTCGTCGACGCAGCTCAAGCCACGGTCGCCATCGACCGCGTGGTCGAGCGCGACGGCCTGACGCGCGTCAGCTGGCGCATCGACGACGACACGATCGTCGACACCTACCTCCGTCCTCAGGAGGCCTCGGCCAAAGCACTGGCCGACGCCATCCGCCCCCTCACCTCGACAGGAAGCGACGCATGACCGCCCTGATCCCTTCCTCGCGCCTCTCGCGCGACCCGGCCGTCCTCGTGCTCGAAGACGGCACCCGCTACACCGGCCGCGCCTACGGCGCTCGCGGCGAGACCCTCGGCGAGGTCGTCTTCGCCACCGGCATGACCGGTTACCAGGAGACGATCACCGACCCCTCGTACGCGGGCCAGATCGTCCTGCAGACCGCGCCCCACATCGGCAACACCGGCGTGAACGACGAAGACCCCGAGTCGCGTCGCATCTGGGTCGCCGGCTACGTCGTGCGCGACCCCTCGCGCATGGTGTCGAACTGGCGCGCGAACCGCTCGCTCGACGACGCGCTCGTCGAAGACGGCATCGTCGGCATCTCCGGCATCGACACCCGGGCCGTCACCCGCCGCATCCGCTCCGAGGGCAGCATGCGCGGCGGCGTCTTCTCGGGCGAGGCCGCGAACCTCGACGCCGACGAGCAGCTGCGCCGCGTGCGCGAGGCCCCGGGCATGGCGGGTCGCAACCTCTCCGCCGAGGTGTCGGTCAGCGAGGTCGAGGTGACCCCCGCGACCGCGGAGCGTATCGGCAACCTGGCCGTGCTCGACCTGGGCGTGAAGCAGTCCACGATCGACAACCTCGCCGCGCGCGGTTTCGACGTGCACGTGTTCCCGCAGTCCGCGACGATCGACGAGATCCGCGCGATCGAGCCGGTCGCGGCGTTCTACTCGAACGGCCCCGGCGACCCCGCGGCATCCGATCAGCACGTCGAACTGCTGCGCGCCGTGCTCGGCGACGGGCTGCCCTTCTTCGGCATCTGCTTCGGCAACCAGCTGCTGGGTCGCGCCCTCGGCTTCGGCACCTACAAGCTGCCCTTCGGTCACCGCGGCATCAACCAGCCCGTGCTCGACAAGACCACCGGTCGCGTCGAGATCACCTCGCAGAACCACGGCTTCGCGGTCGAGGCGCCCCTCGATCAGATCGTCGACAGCCCCGCCGGCTTCGGCCGCGTCGAGGTCAGCCACATCGGCCTGAACGACAACGTGGTCGAGGGCCTGCGCGCCCTCGACATTCCGGCGTTCAGCGTGCAGTACCACCCCGAGGCCGCCGCCGGCCCGCACGACGCCAACTACCTGTTCGACCGCTTCCGCGACATGGTGATCGCGACCCAGGAGACCAAGACCAATGCCTAAGCGCGACGACATCCACTCCGTCCTCGTCATCGGCTCCGGCCCGATCGTCATCGGTCAGGCCTGCGAGTTCGACTACTCCGGCACCCAGGCGTGCCGCGTGCTGCGCGAAGAGGGCGTGCGCGTCATCCTCGTCAACTCCAACCCGGCGACGATCATGACCGACCCCGACTTCGCCGACGCGACCTACATCGAGCCGATCACCCCCGAGGTCATCGAGTCGATCATCGCCAAAGAGAAGCCGGATGCCGTTCTCCCCACGCTCGGCGGACAGACCGCTCTGAACGCGGCGATCCAGCTGCACAAGCGCGGCATCCTCGAGAAGTACAACGTCGAGCTCATCGGCGCCGACTTCGACGCGATCAACCGCGGCGAGGATCGCCAGATCTTCAAGGAGCTCGTGCTCGAGGCGGGCGCCGACGTCGCGGCATCCGTCATCTGCCACTCGATGGACGAGCTGCTCGCCGGCGCCGAGAAGCTCGGCTACCCGCTGGTCGTGCGCCCGTCGTTCACCATGGGCGGCCTCGGCTCGGGCTTCGCGTACGACGAGGCCGACCTGCGCCGCATCGGCGGCGCGGGCCTGCACGACTCGCCCACCAACGAGGTGCTGCTCGAGGAGTCGATCCTCGGGTGGAAGGAGTACGAGCTCGAGCTCATGCGCGACACCGCCGACAACACGGTGGTCGTCTGCTCGATCGAGAACGTCGACCCGGTCGGCGTGCACACCGGCGACTCGATCACGGTGGCGCCCGCGCTGACCCTGACCGACCGCGAGTACCAGAAGCTGCGCGACATCGGCATCGACATCATCCGCGCGGTGGGCGTCGACACGGGTGGCTGCAATATCCAGTTCGCCGTCGACCCGAAGACGGGCCGCATCATCGTCATCGAGATGAACCCGCGCGTCTCGCGCTCGTCGGCGCTGGCGTCGAAGGCCACCGGCTTCCCGATCGCCAAGATCGCCGCGAAGCTCGCGATCGGCTACCGCCTCGACGAGATCCCGAACGACATCACCAAGGTGACCCCGGCGAGCTTCGAGCCCACGCTCGACTACGTCGTGGTCAAGGTGCCGCGCTTCAACTTCGAGAAGTTCCCGGCCGCCGACACCACGCTGACCACCACCATGAAGTCGGTCGGTGAGGCGATGGCGATCGGCCGCAACTACACCACGGCCCTGCAGAAGGCGCTGCGCTCGCTCGAGAAGCGCGGGTCGAGCTTCCACTGGGGCGAGGAGTCGCGTTCGGTCGACGAACTGCTCGAGATCGCGAAGACTCCGACCGACGGCCGCATCGTCGTGCTGCAGCAGGCGCTGCGCAAGGGCGCGACGCCCGAGCAGGCGTTCGACGCCACGGCGATCGACCCCTGGTTCATCGACCAGATGGTGCTCATCAACGAGGTCGCGGAGTTCATCGGCGCAGCCGAGAGCCTGGATGCCGACACCCTCCGCGTCGCGAAGGAGCACGGTTTCAGCGACGCCCAGATCGCGCAGATCCGCGGGCTCGACGAGACCGAGGTGCGCGAGAGCCGCTACGCGCTCGACGTGCGCCCGGTCTACAAGACGGTCGACACCTGCGCGGGGGAGTTCCCGGCCCTCACGCCGTACCACTACTCCTCGTACGACGCCGAGACCGAGGTCACCCCCTCCGACCGCACGAAGGTCGTCATCATCGGATCGGGCCCCAACCGCATCGGTCAGGGCGTGGAGTTCGACTACTCGTGCGTGCACGCCTCGTTCGCCCTGTCGGACGCCGGTTACGAGACCGTCATGGTCAACTGCAACCCCGAGACCGTGTCGACCGACTACGACACCTCCGACCGCCTGTACTTCGAGCCGCTGACGCTCGAGGACGTGCTCGAGGTGCTGCACGCCGAGAGCCAGTCGGGCACCATCCTCGGTGTCGTCTGCCAGCTCGGCGGCCAGACGCCGCTGGGCCTGGCAAAGGGGATCGAGGCCGCGGGCTACACGATTCTCGGCACTAGCCCCGAGGCGATCGACCTCGCTGAGGAGCGCGAGCTGTTCTCGCGCCTGCTCGACGACGCCGGTCTCGTGGCGCCCCGTAACGGCACCGCGATCGACGTCGAGGGCGCCGTGACCGTGGCCGAGGAGATCGGCTACCCGGTGCTGGTGCGTCCGAGCTTCGTGCTCGGCGGGCGCGGCATGGAGATCGTCTACTCGACCGAGGCGCTGCGCGATTACTTCGTGCGCGTCGCCGACCAGGCGATCATCGGACCCGGCCTCCCGCTGCTCGTCGACCGCTTCCTCGACGACGCGATCGAGCTCGACGTCGATGCGCTGTTCGACGGCACCGACCTGTACATCGGCGGCGTCATGGAGCACCTCGAGGAAGCCGGCATCCACTCCGGTGACTCCTCGTGCACCCTCCCGCCCGTGTCGCTCGGTCGCACCGAGGTCGACCGCGTCCGCGAAGCGACCCTCGCCATCGCGAAGGGCGTGGGCGTGCGCGGCCTGCTGAACGTGCAGTTCGCGATCTCGGCGGGAGTCCTCTACGTCATCGAGGCGAACCCGCGCGCGAGCCGCACGGTGCCGTTCGTGTCTAAGGCGCTGGGCATCCCTCTCGCCAAGGCCGCCAGCCGCATCATGGCCGGGAACACGATCGCCGAGCTCATCGCCGAGGGCATGCTGCCCGAGCAGGACGGCTCGCGCGTGCCGCTCGACGCCCCCGTCGCCGTCAAGGAGGCCGTGCTGCCGTTCAAGCGGTTCCGCACCGCCGACGGGCACACGGTCGACTCGGTCCTCGGACCCGAGATGCGTTCGACCGGTGAGGTCATGGGCATCGACCGCGACTTCCCGACCGCGTTCGCGAAGTCGCAGGAGGCCGCGTACGGCGGCATGCCGACCTCGGGAACCGTGTTCATCTCGGTCGCCGACGCCGACAAGCGCGCCGTGATCCTGCCGGCCCACCGCCTGCAGGAGCTCGGCTTCTCGTTGCTCGCGACCGAGGGCACCGCCGAGATCCTGGCGCGCAACGGCATCCGGGTGAAGGTCGTCGAGAAGTACTCCGAGACGCAGGGGTCCGACCAGCAGAACGTGGTCGACCTGATCAACGCGGGGGAGATCGACATGATCGTCAACACCCCCTCGGGCGGCACGGCCCGTGCCGACGGCTACGAGATCCGCGCCGCGGCCGTGGCCGCCGACAAAGCCCTGTTCACCACGATGGCCGTTCTCGGCGCCGCGGTGAGCGCCCTGGGTGCGATGAAGAACGGCTTCGAGGTGCGCAGCCTGCAGGAGCACGCCTCGGATCGCGCGGGACGCCTGTGAGCGAGACGTTCGGTCAGCGGCTCTCCGCCGCCCTCGGCCTGCACGGCGCTCTGTGCGTCGGCATCGACCCCCACGCCGCACTGCTGTCGGCGTGGGGGCTGGATGCCACGGCCGAGGGCGCGCGGGAGTTCGGCCTGCGCACCGTCGAGGCCGCCCGCGGCCGGGTCGGCGTTGTCAAGCCGCAGGTCGCGTTCTACGAGCGCTACGGCTCCCGCGGATTCGCGGCGCTCGAAGACGTGATGGCCGCCGCGCGCGACGCGGACCTGCTCGTGATCGCCGACGCCAAGCGCGGTGACATCGGCACGACCATGGAGGGCTACGCCCACGCCTGGCTCGCGCCCGGTTCTCCTCTCGAAGCGGATGCCGTGACCCTGTCGCCCTACCTCGGCGCCGACTCGCTGCGCGAGGCGCTGGCGTTGGCCGTGCACCACGGCAAGGGCGCGTTCGTGCTGACCGCGACGAGCAACCCCGAAGCTCGGGCTCTGCAGAGCGCGATCGTCGACGACGCCCTCGCGGTGGGCGACCACGAGTTCGTCGCCGCGCGCGTGGCGCACGACGTCAATCAGGCCAACATCGGCGCCCCCGGGGCGCTGGGTCCGATCGGCGTCGTGGTCGGCGCGACCGTCGACCGCTCGGCGTTCGGATTGAGCGACATGGCTCTGGCGGGCATGCCGATCCTCGCTCCCGGCTTCGGCGCGCAGGGGGCAGCGCCCGCCGACCTGCGCCGGTTGTTCGGGTATGTGGCATCCGCCGTCGTCGCGAACGAGAGCCGCAGCATCCTCGCGGTCGGACCCGACCGTCTCGCCGCCCGTATCGATGAGCGTGCCGCGCTCTACCGGGAGTCTTCGAATGGCTGAAACCCGCCGTCCGCCCGAGGTCGACCGCGCAGCCGCCTCGCGCCGCGCCGTCGAGGCCCGTCGCGAGCGCGCCGCGCTCAAGCGCGACGTGTCGACCCGTGTGATCTCGCCGCAGGAACTGCTGCGCCGCGGCCTCGCCGACCCGCTGTCGGCGGCCGGGGCGATGCGCGTGACCGAGTTCCTCACCGCGATCCCCGCGATCGGCGAGAGCAAGCGCGATCGCATCCTCGCCTCCCTGTCGATCTCTCCGGTGAAGCGCCTCGGCGGTCTCGGCACGCGGCAGCGCGACGCACTGCGGCAGTACCTCGACTCGCGCTGGCCGGAGCCGGGCCCCCGAGAGGGTCGCAGTCGCCTCATCGTGCTCGCCGGCCCCACCGCCGTCGGCAAGGGGACGGTCGCCGCCCACATCAAAGAGAACTACCCCGAGATCCACCTCTCGGTGTCGGCGACCACCCGGTCGCCCCGCCCCGGCGAGGTCGAGGGGGAGCACTACTACTTCGTCGACGACGCCGAGTTCGACCGTCTGGTCGCGGCGGGGGAGTTGCTGGAGTGGGCCGTCGTGCACAACAAGAGCCGCTACGGTACCCCGCGCGCTCCCATCGAGCGCGTGCTCGCCGAGGGCGGCACGGCACTGCTCGAGATCGACCTCCAGGGCGCGCGCCAGGTGCGCGCGGCCGACCCGTCGGCGACCCTGGTGTTCCTGCTTCCGCCGAGCTGGGACGAGCTCGTCCAGCGCTTGGTCGGACGGGGGACCGAGGATGCCGAGGAGCGCGCGCGACGCCTGCGCACGGCCCGCGTCGAACTCGCCGCGCAGAACGAGTTCGACTATCGCGTCGTGAACGACGAGGTGGCTCACGCAGCCGCCCAGGTCGTGGCGCTCGCCTCGGCGCAGCACTGATCCGACCCACCCGACGCCCCTCGGCACAGGCCGCGCCGGCGTCGGCTAGAATAAGAGGATGCTTCGGCGCTCGAGCGCCGCATCCACCCCATCCCGCCGAACCAGGAGGTTCCCCATGGCCGGACGTGACAAGGGCATCATCGACCCGCCCATCGACGCTCTGCTCGACAAGGTCGACTCGAAGTACCAGCTCGTGATCTACGCGTCCAAGCGCGCGCGCCAGATCAACGACTACTACTCCGACCTGCACGAGGGAAACCTCTTCGACAACGTGGGACCGCTGGTCGACTCCACCGTCGAAGACAAGCCCCTCACGATCGCGCTGCACGAGATCCACGAAGACAAGCTGCGCCTGCGCGCTGCGGAGTGATCCGCAGCCGACGCATTTCGTGATCTGTTCACACATGTGACGATGCCCCGGGCGGCCCACCGCCGCCCGGGGCATACTTGTGCCCGTCCCCAGCCCTCAATCCTCCCGGAGTCGTCTTGACCGACCTGCGCCTGTTCACGTCCGAGTCCGTGACCGAAGGACACCCCGACAAGATCTGCGACCAGATCTCCGACAGCATCCTCGACGCGATCCTCACCGACGACCCCACCGGTCGCGTGGCCGTCGAGACGCTGGTCACCACCGGTCTCGTGCACGTCGCCGGCGAGGTCTCCACCCGCGCCTACGTCGAGATCCCCGCGATCGTGCGCGACGTGGTCAACCGCATCGGCTACACCTCGAGCGACACCGGGTTCGACGGCGAGTCGTGCGGGGTGAGCGTGTCGATCGGCGCGCAGTCGTCCGACATCGCCGCCGGCGTCAACAAGGCGTTCGAGCAGCGCGAGCGCGGCTCCGTCGACCCGCGCGACCTGCAGGGTGCGGGCGACCAGGGCATCATGTTCGGTTTCGCGACCAACGAGACCCCGCAGCTCATGCCCATGGCCGCCTGGACCGCTCACCGTATCGCCGAGCGCCTGGCATCCGTGCGCAAAGACGGCTCGCTGCCGTTCCTGCGTCCCGACGGCAAGACCCAGGTCACGCTCGGCTACGAGGGGCACGTCCCCCGCACGGTCGACTCCGTCGTGCTGTCGACGCAGCACCACCCCGACATCTCGCAGGAAGACCTGCGCGCCGAGGTGCAGGCCGCGGTCATCGACCCGGTGCTCGCCGAGACGGGGCTCGAACTGCCCGACGTGAAGTACTACATCAACCCGGCCGGTCCCTTCGTCATCGGCGGCCCCAAGGGCGACGCCGGCCTCACCGGTCGCAAGATCATCATCGACACCTACGGCGGCGCCTCGCGGCACGGCGGCGGCGCGTTCAGCGGCAAGGACCCGTCCAAGGTCGACCGCTCGGCCGCGTACGCCATGCGCTGGGTCGCGAAGAACGCCGTCGCCGCGGGTCTCGCCGACCGCCTCGAGGTGCAGATCGCGTACGCGATCGGCAAGGCCAATCCGGTCGGCCTGTACGTCGAGTCGTTCGGCACCGCGCACGTGGCCGACGACGTGATCGTCAAGGCGATCCGCGACGTGTTCGACCTGCGCCCGGCAGCGATCGTCGACCAGCTCGACCTGCTGCGCCCGATCTACGCGCAGACGGCGACCTACGGCCACTTCGGCCGAGAGCTGCCCGACTTCACCTGGGAGCGCACCGACCGCGTCGACGATCTGCGTACCGCTGCCGGGCTCTGAGAGTGCGTGGGGGAGTGCGCCCCGGCACCACTGATGGCCACCGCACCCGGGGGAGGATCACGTGAGCGAGCGTCGTGTGGCGCGCGTGCAACTCGAGTCGCCCGTCCCGCAGCTTGATCGACTGTTCGACTACGCCGTTCCGCATCCGCTCGTCGCCGACATCGCACCCGGCGTGCGGGTGAAGGTGCCGTTGCGTTCGGCCGGTCGCATGATGGACGCCTTCGTCATCGAGGTCGTGCCCGATGACGGCACCGAACGCCCGCTGTCGGCGGTCGAAGCGGTCGTCTCTCCCATGCCCGTGCTGCCCGAACGCCTCTACACCCTCGCGCGCCGCGTCGCCGATCGGGCCGCGGGGTCGGTGAGCGACGTGCTGCGCCTGGCGGTCCCCAAACGCATGGTGCGCGCCGAGAAGGCGTGGGCCGCAGCCCCCGCGCCCGTGGCGCACGAGGTCGTCCCGGCGGCGTCCGAACGGGCCGCCGCGCTGCTCGCCCCCTACGCGGGTCTCGCGGCCGCCCTTGACGCGGGGGAGCGGATCGCCCTCGACGCCCCTCCCCACCCGCATCCCGAACTCCCGCGCGGGGCATGGGCCGATCTCCTCGCCGCCGCCGCAGTGCACACCCTCGCCCGTGGGCGCAGCGCCGTCCTCGTGGTTCCCGACTACCGCGACCAGGCACAGCTCCTCGCCGCACTCGGCGAGCTCGTGAGCCCGGATGCCATCGTGCGCGACGACTCCGACCAGTCCGGTCCCGCGCGCTACGCCCAGTACCTGCGCACCCTCGCGCCGGTGCCCTGCATCGTCGTCGGACGCCGATCGGGTGTCTACGCTCCCGCACACGACACCGGTCTCGTCGCGATCTGGGACGACGGCGACACCCTGCTCGCCGAGCCCCTCGCGCCGGGCGTGCACGCGCGCGACGCCGCGCTCGTGCGCCAAGAGATCGAGGGCTCCGCCCTGCTCTTCGCGGGACACACGCGAACGACCGACGTGCAGCGCCTGGTCGACGTCGGGTACGTCCGCGACATTCCGCAGACGCGGCGGCCGAGCCCCCGTGTGGTCCTGAGCGCCACACGCGAGGGCGAGCAGCGGCAGTCGCGCGTGCCCTCGTCGGCGTTCGCCGCCGCGCGCGAGGCGTTGCAGAGCGGTCCCGTCCTGGTGCAGGTCGCCCGCCCGGGATACGCCCCCTCGCTCGTGTGCGCCGACTGCCGTCGACCCGCGCGCTGCCCGCACTGCGCCGGTCCCCTTCGGGCGGCCCGGCCCGGCGCGACGCCCGTCTGCGCCTGGTGCGGTCGCAGCGCCCACGCCTGGGCCTGCGGTCACTGCTCGTCGACCAAACTGCGCATGGCGTCGTCGGGAAGCGAGCGCACGGCCGACGAGCTCGGTCGCGCCTTCCCGAACACGCGCGTGATCGTCGCCGACGGCGCCCATCCCGTCGCCGAGGTCGACGGCGTCCCCGCGCTCGTGATCGCCACCCGGGGCGCCGAACCCCTCGCCCGGGGCGGATACCGCGCCGTGATCCTGCTCGACGGCGACCGGATGCTGCAGAACGAGGCCCTCCGCATCGGCGAGCACTGCTTGCGCTGGTGGTCGAATGCCGCCGCCCTGGCGGCCCCGGGCGCCCCGGTTCACCTCGTGGGCGTCGCCGGTCCCGTCGCGCGTGCTCTGGCGACCTGGACCCAGCCGGCCTACGCCCGTGCCGAACTCGTCGATCGCGCGCCCCTCCGAATGCCCCCGGCGGTGCGCGTCGCCAGCGTCGACGGACACGCCCGGAGCGTCGATGTCCTGCTGGAGTCGTTGCGGGACGGCGTCCCGGATCTCGACCCGATGGCGATCCTCGGCCCCGTCGACACGTCGACGGACCCCGACACGTCCACCTCGCGCGCCCTCGTGCGCTTCGACTACGCGCACGGTCGCGCCGTGGCCGAGGCCCTGCGCGCCGGGGTCATCGCCGACGCCCTGCGCGCGCGCAAATCGCGCAAGGATCGCGGCCCCAGGCCGCGCAGTACGCTCAGAGTCCGCCTCGACATCCCCGAGCCCGACCTGTGACCGGGTCACGCACCCGTCCGCTTCCCCGAGTCTGAGGAGACCCATGCGCCTCGTCTTCGCCGGCACACCCGCTGTCGCCGTCCCGTCGCTCCGCGCTCTGGCGGCCGGTCCGCACGAAATCGCCGCCGTCATCACCCGAAGCGACGCGCCCCTGGGGCGCAAGCGCGTACTGACCCCCTCGCCGGTTGCACAGGTCGCTGATGAGCTCGGCATCCCGGTCATCAAGGCCGACCGTCTCGACGCCGAGGTGACCGCCCGCATCGCGGAACTCGAGCCCGATCTCGGGGTGATCGTCGCGTACGGCGGGCTCGTGCGCGAGCCGCTGCTGTCGACGCCCGCGCACGGCTGGATCAACCTGCACTTCTCGTTGCTCCCACGCTGGCGCGGTGCGGCTCCCGTGCAGCGCGCGCTCATGGCGGGCGATGCGGTCACGGGCGCGAGCGTGTTCCAGCTCGTCGCCGCGCTCGACGCCGGAGACGTCTTCGCCGAGGAGCGCTACGAGGTGCCCGCCGGGGCGACCTCGGCCACGGTGCTCGACGACCTCGCCGAGATCGGCGCTCCGCTGCTGGCGGGCGTGGTCGACGGCATCGCCGACGGCTCGGCGGTCGCGACTCCGCAGCAGGGCGAACCGACCCTCGCCCCCAAGCTGACCCTCGACGACGGTGCCCTCGACCTGACCCGGGATGCCGACACCCTCCTGCACCAGATCGCCGGGGTCACGCCCGAACCCGGCGCGCACACCACCTTCGACGGCGCGCGCTTCAAGGTGCTGCGCGCCGCCCCCTCCGATGCGCCGCCGTTACCGCCGGGCCGGGTCGCGGCATCCGGAAAAGACGTCGTCGTGGGCACGGGCACCACGCCGCTGCGCCTCGACACCGTGCAACCCGCCGGAAAGGGAGCGATGAACGCGAGCGACTGGTTCCGAGGCCTGCGCACCGACGAGCCGGAGCTCGGATCATGACCGTGCAGGGAGCCCGTGCCGTGGCCTACGAGGTGCTGCGCGCCGTCTCGGGAGACGAGGCCTATGCCAACCTGCTGCTGCCGCACGCGATCGGCCGACAGAAGCTGGATGCCAAGGACGCCGGGCTCGCGACCGAGCTGACCTATGGCACCCTTCGCCGCCGGGGCACCTACGACGCCATCATCGCCGCGGCCGCCGACCGCACGGTCGACCGCATCGACCCGGCCGTCCTCGACGCCCTCCGCCTGGGCGTGCACCAGTTGCTGTCGACCCGCGTCGCCTCGCACGCCGCGGTGAACGAGTCCGTCGAGCTCGCGCGGCGGCACGGTGGGGGACGAGGGGCCGCCGGCTTCGCCAACGCGGTGCTCCGCCGCGTCTCGCGCGACAATCCGGGGCGGTGGATGCAGACCATCTCGGCCGCGGCGCGCAGCGACGACGAGCGCATCGGCCTGACGACCTCGCACCCGGTGTGGATCGTGCGGGCGCTGCGCCGCGCCCTCACCGCCGAGGGGCGCGCCGACGAACTCGAGGGGCTGCTCGAGGCCGACAACGTCGCTCCGCGCGTCGCGATGATCGCCCTGCCGGGCCTCGCCGAGGTGCCCGACGACGCGACGCCCACGCGTTACGCCCCGACGGCGTTCACCACCCGCGGGGGAGACCCCGAGGGGCTCATCCGTTCGTCCGGCGGCACGATCCGCGTTCAGGACGAGGGGTCGCAGCTCGCCGCCCTCGCCCTCAGCCGCGCCCTCCCCGTGCGCGAGGGCGAGCGCTGGCTCGACCTGTGCGCGGGCCCCGGCGGCAAGACCGCGCTGCTCGCCGCCGAAGCCCTCGCCCACGGGGCGACGCTCGACGCCAACGAGATCGCCCCGGCACGAGCGGGGCTGGTTCGCCAGGCCGTGGCATCCGTGCCCCTCGAGGTCGAGGTGAGCGAAGAGGACGGGCGCGAGCGCGCAGCCCGGATGCCGGGGGAGTACGACCGCATCCTCGTCGACGCGCCGTGCACCGGCATCGGCGCCCTGCGACGCCGTCCCGAAGCGCGTTGGCGCAAGACGCCGGCCGACGTGCCCGACCTGACCGCCCTGCAGCAGGAGCTCGTGCTCGCGGCCTTCGAGGCGCTGAAGCCCGGGGGAGTCGTGGCCTATGTCACGTGCTCGCCGCACCTGGCCGAAACCTCGGGCGTGCTGGCCGAGGTCAAGCGCGCACTCGGCGACGCGGCCGAAGAACTCGACGCCCGCGCGGTGGTCCGAGCGATCGCGAACGACGAGATCGACCTACCCGATCAGGCGGACGGGTCGCTCCGCGCCCAGCTGTGGCCGCACCGCCACGGTACCGACGCGATGTCGATCGCCCTGCTGCGCAAGCGCTGAGACCGCACTCGCGCGTGAGGGGTCAGTTCTTGTCGCCTGGACCAGCTCTCGGCGACACTTTCTGACCCCTCACGCGATCGGCGCAGGCGACCCGGCGCCCATAATGGTCGGGTGCCTACCGACGCCCCGCGCATCAACCCGAGCATCCTCGCCGCCGACTTCGTGAACATGGAGGCCGAGCTCGCGCGCATCGCCGGCGCCGACTTCGTGCACGTCGACGTGATGGACAACCACTTCGTGCCGAACCTCACGTTCGGACCGCAGATGGTGGGCCGCATCCAAGAGACCAGCCCCGTGCCGCTCGACGTGCACCTCATGATCGACGACCCCGACCGGTGGGCTCCGGCGTACGCCGAGCTGGGTGCGGCATCGGTCACCTTCCACCTCGAGGCCGCGGCCTCACCCGTGGCGCTCGCCCGGCAGCTGCGTTCGATCGGCGCCCGCGCCGGGGTGGCCGTCAAGCCTGGGACGCCGGTCGAGAACCTCTTCGATTCGCTGAACGAGTTCGACCAGATCCTCGTCATGACCGTCGAGCCGGGCTTCGGGGGGCAGTCGTTCATGCCCGAGACCATGCCGAAGCTCCGCTCGCTCGCCGACGAGGCGAAGCGCCGGGGATCGAGCGTCTGGTTGCAGGTCGACGGCGGCATCGGCGAATCGACGATCGCCCAGGCCGCCGAGGCCGGGGCCGACACGTTCGTCGCGGGGTCCGCGGTGTTCGGCGCCGACGACCCCGATCGCGCGATCCAGTCGCTGCGCGCCTCGGCCGCCCGCCACCGCCACTGAGCCCGCGGACAGCCCCACCCCCGCCGACCCGATACCCTGGAACCGTGAAAACTTTCGACGACCTGTTCGCGGAACTCAGCGCCAAGGCCGTCGAGCGACCGGCCGGCTCCGGCACCGTCGCTCAGCTGGATGCCGGCGTGCACGCCATCGGCAAGAAGATCGTCGAAGAGGCCGCCGAGGTGTGGATGGCCGCCGAGTACGAGTCCGACGAGGCCGCGGCCGAAGAGATCTCGCAGCTGCTCTACCACCTGCAGACGCTCATGCTCGCGAAGGGCCTGTCGCTCCAGGACGTCTACCGACATCTCTGAGTCGCGCTCGCCCTCCCCACGCTCACACAACACGAAAGCCCCCGTCATGCTGCGAATCGCCGTGCCGAACAAGGGGTCGCTCGCCGAGACCGCCGCCGAGATGCTCTCGGAGGCCGGGTATACCGGACGTCGCGACTCGAAAGACCTGTACACCGTCGACCCCGTGAACGAGGTCGAGTTCTTCTACCTCCGTCCGCGTGACATCGCGACCTACGTCGGCTCGGGCGCGCTCGACGTCGGCATCACCGGCCGCGACCTGCTGCTCGACGCCCGCATGCCCGGCGCCCGCGAGGTCGAGTCACTCGGCTTCGCCGGTTCGACGTTCCGCTTCGCCGGTCGACCCGGTCGCTTCACCGACATCGCCGACCTCGAGGGTCTGCGCGTCGCGACGGCCTACCCGGGCCTGGTCGACGCCTTCCTCGACGAGCGCGGCATCGCCGTCGACATCGTTCCCCTCGACGGGGCGGTCGAATCGGCCGTGCAGCTCGGAGTGGCGGATGCCGTGGCCGACGTCGTCTCGACCGGAACCACGCTGCGCCAGGCCGGTCTCGAGATCTTCGGGCCGGTGCTGCTCGAGTCCGACGCCGTGCTGATCGCCGGTCCCCAGGAGGCCGAGGGCACCGAGACGCTGCTGCGCCGCCTGCGCGGCGTGCTCGCCGCCCGCACCTACGTGCTGATCGATTACGACCTGCCCGCTCACCTGATCGAGCAGGCCGTCGCCGTGGCCCCGGGCCTGGAGTCGCCGACGATCTCGCCACTCCGCGATCCCGAATGGGTGGCCGTGCGGGTCATGAGCCCGCGCCGCGACGTCAACCAGGTCATGGACGCCCTCTACGCGATCGGCGCGCGCGCGATCCTCGTCACCGAGATCCTCGCCGCGAGGCTCTGATGACCCTCGCGCGTCGCGTCATCCCCTGCCTCGACGTCGCCGCGGGCCGCGTCGTCAAGGGCGTCAACTTCCTCGACCTGCGCGACATGGGCGATCCGGTCGAGCTCGCGAAGCTCTACTTCGAGCAGGGGGCCGACGAGGTCACCTTCCTCGACGTGACGGCGACGGTCGACGAGCGCTCCACGACCTACGACGTCGTGCGCCGCACGGCCGAGCAGGTCTTCATCCCGCTCACCGTCGGCGGGGGAGTGCGCTCGAGCGACGACGTCGCGCGCCTGCTCGCGGTCGGTGCCGACAAGATCGGCGTCAACTCGGCCGCGATCGCACGGCCTGCCCTGATCGACGAGATCGCCGACCGCTTCGGCGCGCAGGTGATCGTGCTCTCGCTCGACGTCAAGCGGGCGGCATCCACCCCCTCGGGCTTCGTCGTGACCACTCACGGCGGCCGCACCGAGACGACCCTGGACGCCCTCGAATGGGCGCGCGAGGCGGTCGAGCGCGGAGCCGGCGAACTGCTGGTCAACTCGATCGACGCCGACGGCACGAAGCAGGGCTTCGACCTCGAGCTCGTGCGCCTCATGCGCCAGGTCGCCGCGGTCCCCGTGATCGCCTCGGGCGGGGCGGGCGCTCTCGAACACTTCGCCCCGGCCGTGCAGGCCGGCGCCGACGCCGTGCTCGCGGCATCGGTGTTCCACTCCGGCCAGCTCACCGTGGGACAGGTCAAAGACGCCATGGCCGCCGAAGGGATCGAGGTGCGCCGATGAGCGTCGACCGTGTGAAGTACGACGCCGACGGTCTCGTGGCCGCGGTCATCCAGCAGTTCGACTCGCGCGAGGTGCTGATGGTCGGGTGGATGGATGCCGAGGCCCTCAACCGCACGCTCACCACGGGCCGCGTGACGTTCTGGTCACGTTCGCGTCAGGAGTACTGGCGCAAGGGCGACACCTCGGGCCACATCCAGCTGGTCAAGGGCGCGCGCCTGGACTGCGACGGCGACACCCTGTTGATCGAGGTCGACCAGATCGGCGCCGCGTGCCACACGGGCGATCACACCTGCTTCGACGCCGACGACCTGCACCCGGTCGTGGGGGAGCGCTGATGCGTCGCGCGCGTTCCTCGGCGGTCCTCGCAATGCTCCTCGCCGGAGCGATCGGGGTCATCGCCTCGACGCAGACGTGGATCGACGTCACCCTCGACGACGGCGCGCAGCAGACGCTGGCCGTCCCGGGCGCCGAGGCGCTTCCGGTGCTCACTCCGCTGAGCCTTGCGGCCCTGGCCCTGGGCGCCGCCCTCTCGATCGTCGGTCCGGTGCTGCGCTACGTCTTCGGCGCGCTGGGGGTGCTCATCGCGGCGTTCGTGGGCTTCGGGACCGTTCAGATCCTGTTCTCGACTCCCGTCTCGGCGACGGCGGCGACCGTCACCGACGCGACGGGCATCTCGGGAACGGATGCCGTGGCCTCGCTCGTCTCGGGCCTGTCCCTGACCCCGTGGCCGACGGTGACGCTCATCGCTCAGGTCGTGCTGTTCGCGGCATCCCTCTTCACTCTCGTCACCGCTCGCCGTTGGGCCTCCGGGGCGAGCCGCAAGTACCGCACGGCCGAAGAGGCGCGCACCGCCACGGGGCGCCCGCACGACGCGATCGACTCGTGGGACGACCTCTCGCGCGGCGACGACCCCACCGCCTGAGCGAACCTCGCGACATCGAGACGTCGGCGCCGGGAGCGCACCCCCGCTTCGGTAGACTGAACGGACGCTTTCCCCCGCGCTCGCGCGCGACTGTAAGGAGCCCCATGAGCAACCCCATCGGCGACCCCGGCCACGGACACTCGCCCGCCGCCTGGACGGCCGTGATCATCATGCTCGTCGCGTTCACGCTCGGCACGCTGTTCTTCTGGCTCGACATGCCCGTCATGGTGTGGGCCTCGGTGGGTCTGCTCGTCGTCGGCGCCATCGTCGGCTGGGCCATGACCAAGGCCGGCTACGGCGCGAACGGCGCGAAGTCCAACCCGAAGGCCCACTGATGGCGCTGGCCGATCTCACGGCCGGAGCGGTTGAGGACGCCGAGGAGCGCGCGCAGTCGCGACCCCTCGCCGAGGTCGAACGCGATGCTCTCGCGCAGACGCCGGCGCGCGACGCGCTGGCGATGCTCGCCCCCGGCGACCGCGTGAAGATCATCGCCGAGGTGAAGCGCGCGAGCCCGTCTCGCGGAGACCTCGCGGCGATCCCCGACCCCGCCCGTCAGGCGCGCCTGTACGAAGAGGGCGGTGCGTCCGCGATCTCCGTGCTCACCGAGCGCCGCAAGTTCAAGGGCAGCCTCGCCGACCTCGAAGCCGTTCGTTCGGCCGTGAGCGTCCCGGTGCTGCGCAAGGACTTCATCGCGACGCCCTACCAGGTGCTCGAGGCCCGCGCCTCGGGGGCAGACCTCGTGCTGCTGATCGTCGCGGCCCTCGACCAGAAGACGCTCACCGAGCTCTACGGTCTCGTCACCGACCTGGGCATGACCGCCCTCGTCGAGACGCACTCGGCCGACGAGCTCGAGCGTGCGTCGCAGCTGGGCGCGAAGCTCATCGGCGTGAACGCCCGCAACCTCTCGACCTTCGAGCTCGACCGCGACCTGTTCGGTTCGCTGGTCGAGCGTTTCCCCGCGGATGCCGTGAAGATCGCCGAATCGGCCGTCCTCGCCCCCGCCGATGTGGCGCACTACCGCGCGGCGGGTGCCGACGTCGTGCTCGTGGGCGAGGCCCTCGTCACCGGCGACCCCGTCGCCACGCTCCGCGCGTTCCTCCAGGAGACGTCATGACCACCGCTCCCACCCAGAACCTGCGCGATCAGAAGGGGCCGTTCTTCGGCGACTTCGGCGGGCGTTTCATGCCCGAATCGCTCATCGCCGCGATCGACGAGCTCACCGCGGTCTACGAGTCGGCAATGGCCGACCCCGCGTTCCACACCGAGCTGCGCGCGCTGCTGCACGACTACGCGGGTCGCCCCTCGGTGCTCACCGAGGTGCCGCGCTTCGCCGAGCACGCCGGAGGCGCGCGCGTCTTCCTCAAGCGCGAAGACCTCAACCACACCGGCTCGCACAAGATCAACAACGTGCTGGGCCAGGCGCTGCTGACCAAGCGCCTCGGCAAGACGCGCGTGATCGCCGAGACCGGTGCCGGTCAGCACGGCGTCGCCACCGCGACCGCCGCGGCCCTGTTCGGCCTCGAGTGCGTCGTCTACATGGGCGAGGTCGACACCGAGCGTCAGGCCCTCAACGTGGCCCGCATGCGCCTCCTCGGCGCCGAGGTGATCCCCGTCACGACCGGCTCGCGCACTCTGAAGGACGCGATCAACGAGGCCTACCGCGACTGGGTCGCCTCGGTTGAGACGACCAACTACATCTTCGGCACCGCCGCGGGCCCGCACCCGTTCCCGGCGATGGTGCGCGACTTCCAGAAGATCATCGGCGAAGAGACGCGCGCCGAGTTCCTCGAGCGCCTCGGCCGCCTCCCCGACGCCGTGTTCGCGTGCGTCGGCGGCGGCTCCAACGCGATCGGCATGTTCGACGCGTTCCTCGACGACGAGGGCGTGGCCCTCTACGGCGTCGAGGCGGCCGGCGACGGCGTCGACACCCCCAAGCACGCGGCCTCGATCGAGCGGGGTCGCCCCGGCGTCCTGCACGGCGCGCGCACCTACGTGCTGCAGGACGAAGACGGCCAGACCACCGAGTCGCACTCGATCTCGGCCGGCCTCGATTACCCCGGCGTCGGTCCCGAGCACGCGTGGCTCGCCGACATCGGCCGCGCGCAGTACATCCCGGCCACCGACGACGAGGCGATGCAGGCCCTGCGTCTGCTCTCGCGCACCGAGGGCATCATCCCGGCGATCGAGTCGGCCCACGCCCTCGCCGGAGCCCTGCGCATCGGTCGCGAGTTGGGTCCGGATGCCGTGATCGCCATCAACCTCTCCGGTCGCGGCGACAAGGACATGGACACCGCAGCGCGCTACTTCGACCTCTACGACGCCGAACACGCGCCGGAGGGCCCCGAGGGCGCCCCGCAGACGCGAGCGGCCGAGACCGTGGCATCCGCCCCCGGCTCGCCCGTCGACGTGACCCCGGCTCCGGACGCGGCCAGCGGCGCGGGAGTCGAGCTGTGACCTCTCGCGTCTCGGCGGCCATCGAGGCCGCCCACGCCGAGGGCCGCGGCGCCTTCGTCGGCTACCTCCCCGCCGGTTTCCCCGACGTCGCCACGAGCATCGAGGCGGCCGTCGCGCTGGCCGAGGCCGGAGCCGACGTCATCGAGCTCGGCCCGCCCTACAGCGACCCGGTGATGGACGGCCTGGTCATCCAAGAGGCGACGCAGACGGCGCTCGCGAACGGGTTCCGCATGCGCGACCTGTTCACGATCATCCGCGAGGTCACCGCGCGCACCGACGTGCCGATCCTCGTCATGACGTACTGGAACCTCGTCGAGCAGTACGGCGTCGACCGATACGCCGACGAGCTCGTCGCCGCGGGCGGTGCGGGCCTCATCACGCCCGATGTGACCCCGGATGCCGCGGCCCAGTGGATCGAGACGAGCACGCGCACCGGCCTCGACCGGGTGTTCCTCGCCGCCCCCACCTCGTCGGACGAGCGGTTGAAGATGATCGTCGAGGCCTCCACAGGCTTCGTGTACACCGTCTCGACCATGGGCATCACGGGGGAGCGCGCCTCTCTCGACGCCGCCGCGCGAAGCCTGGTCGAGCGCCTGCGCTCGTTCGGCGCCGAGCACGCGTGCGTGGGCATCGGCATCTCGAACGCCGAGCAGGTGGCCGGAGTCGCGGAGTACGCCGACGGAGCGATCGTGGGGACGGCACTGGTCAAGGCGCTCCGCGACGGTGGCGTCGACGGCCTGTCGACCCTCGCGCGGGAGCTGTCTGCGGGCACCGCGCAGCGCGCCTAGACTCGAACCCATGACGTTCGCCCTCTCGAGCGCCGCCTCCGGCGTGCTCGCCAGCATCCCGAGCCCGACCATCTCGTACGTCGACCTCGGTCCGCTCCGCATCCACTTCTATGCCCTGTGCATCGTCGCGGGCATCATCGTCGCGATCTTCCTGACGAACGCCCGCCTGACACGTCGCGGCGCCGAGAAGTGGGTCGTCATCGACATCTGCCTGCTGGCCGTGCCGCTCGCGATCATCGTGGCGCGCATCTACCACGTCGCCACGCACGCGGGCTTCTATTTCGGCCCCGGCTCGAACCCCTGGAACATCACCCAGCCCGGCTCGGTCTGGGCGATCTGGGAGGGCGGCATCGCCATCTACGGTGCCCTCATCGGCGGCGCGATCGGCGCCGTCCTCGGGTGCAAGTGGACCGGCATCCGCTTCTGGACCTTCGCCGACGCGCTGGCGCCCGGCCTCATCATCGCCCAGGCCATGGGGCGCTTCGGCAACTGGTTCAACCAGGAGCTCTTCGGTCAGCCCACCGACCTGCCGTGGGGCCTCGAGATCGCTGCGGGAAACCCCGCCATTCCGGTCGGCCTGCCCGCCGGCACGCTCTTCCACCCCACCTTCGCGTACGAGGTCATCTGGAACCTCCTGGGTGCCGCTGTCATCCTGTACGTCGGCACGCGCTTCACCCTGCAGTGGGGCAAGCAGTTCGCGATCTACCTCGTCTGGTACTCCGCCGGTCGCATCGTGTGGGAGTCGATCCGCGTCGACCCGAGCGACATCATCCTGGGGCTGCGCACGAACGTGTGGGCCGCCATCTTCGGCGTGATCCTCGGCATCGTGATCTTCATCGTGCAGTCGCGCCGTCACCACGGCTACGAGCCCTCGCCGTACGTGCCGGGGCGCGAGTCGAAGGCTTCGGGGGCTGTAGACTCAGGCGACCCCTCTGACTTCGTCGACGTGAGCGAGCCGCCCGCGACGAGCGACACCGTCGGCACCAGCGCCACAAGCAGCCCCGCCACGAACTAACACTCTGGGCCGACGTCGTCCCATTCGAAGCATCAACGTGAGGACGGTTGATATGGCTTCCAGCCTGCGTTCCGACACCGTCGGAGGCGCATTCCCCGCCCGCCAGGGAATGTACGACCCGTCGTTCGAGAAAGACGCCTGTGGCCTCGCCATGGTCGCCACTCTCCGCGGCGAAGCCGGACACGACATCATCGATCTGGCGCTGACAGCGCTGCGCAACCTCGAGCACCGCGGTGCCATCGGGTCCGACGCGGGCACCGGTGACGGCGCCGGCATCCTGACCCAGATGCCCGACGCCTTCCTGCGTGCCGTCGTCGACTTCGACCTGCCGCCGGTCGGGGAGTACGCCGCGGGAATGATCTTCCTGCCGCTCGGTCACGACGAGCGTGCCGCGATGAAGGCGGGGATCGAAGAGATCGCGCGTCACGAGAACCTCGAGGTCCTCGGCTGGCGCGAGGTGCCGGTCGAGCCCGCGAACCTGGGCAAGCTGGCCTTCGAGGCGCGTCCCGCCTTCGAGCAGCTCTTCGTGTCGCGCCCGGCCACCGGCGACGAGCCGGCGCTGTCCGGCATCGCTCTCGACCGCCGCGTGTACCGCCTGCGCAAGCGTGCCCGTCACGAACTCGAGGCGTACTTCGTGTCGCTGTCGAGCCGGACGCTCGGCTACAAGGGCATGGTCACGACGCTGCAGCTCGAGCCGTTCTACCCCGACCTGCAGGACGAGCGCTTCGCCTCGGAGCTCGCGGTCGTGCACTCGCGCTACTCGACCAACACCTTCCCGTCGTGGCCGCTCGCGCAGCCGCTGCGCATGCTGGCGCACAACGGCGAGATCAACACGGTCAAGGGCAACCGCAACTGGATGCGCGCGCGACAGTCGCAGCTCGAATCCGAGCTGATCGGCGACGTCCGCCCGCTGCTTCCGATCTGCACCGAGGGCGCCAGCGACTCGGCATCCTTCGACGAGGTCCTCGAACTGCTGACCCTCACGGGCCGCAGCCTGCCTCACGCGATCATGATGATGGTCCCCGAGGCGTACGAGAAGCAGGCGACGATCGACCCCGCCCTGCGCGCCTTCTACGACTTCCACTCCATGCAGATGGAGCCGTGGGACGGCCCCGCCGCCCTGATCTTCACTGACGGCACGCTGGTCGGCGCGACCCTCGACCGCAACGGGCTCCGCCCGGGCCGCTGGACCGAAACCACCGACGGCCTCGTCGTCATCGGCTCCGAGACGGGCGTCCTCGACTTCGCGCCCGAGCGCATCAAGCGCCGCGGCCGCCTGCAGCCCGGTCGCATGTTCCTCGTCGACACGGCCCAGCGCCGCATCGTCGAGGACGAGGAGATCAAGTCCGACCTCGCCGCGCTCCACCCCTGGGGCGAGTGGGTCGACAAGGGCCGCGTCAAGCTCAGCGAGCTCCCCGAGCGCGAGCACATCGTGCACCCGATCGCCTCGATCACCCGGCGCCAGCGCACCTTCGGCTACACCGAAGAAGAGGTGCGCATGCTGCTCACGCCCATGGGCCAGGGCGGCACCGAACCGCTCGGCGCCATGGGCAGCGACGCACCCGTCGCCGTGCTCAGCGACCGTCCGCGCCTGCTCTTCGACTACTTCTCGCAGCAGTTCGCGCAGGTCACCAACCCGCCGCTCGACTCGATCCGCGAAGAGGTCGTCACCTCGCTCTCGCTGGGCCTCGGCCCCGAGCGCAACCTCCTCGATTGGGGCCCCGAGCACACCCGCACGGTGACGCTCGACTTCCCCGTCATCGACAACGACGAGCTCGCGAAGATCCAGCACATCGACACCGCCCTGCCCGGGCGCTCGTCGGTGACGATCCGCGGCCTGTACCGCGTCGAGGCCGGGCACAAGGGCCTGCAGAAGCGCCTCACGCAGATGTGCACCGAGGTCGACCAGGCCATCGAGGACGGCGCCGAGTTCATCGTGCTCAGCGACCGCGACTCGAACAAGGACCTGGCTCCCATCCCGTCGCTGCTCATGCTCGCGGCCGTGCACCACCACCTCATCCGCAAAGAGACCCGCATGAAGGTCGGTCTCGTGGTCGAGGCCGGCGATGTGCGCGAGGTGCACCACGTGGCGACCCTCATCGGTTACGGCGCCTCGGCGGTCAACCCGTACCTGGCGATGGAGACCGTCGAGTACCTCGTGCGCGCCGGCTTCATCACCAACATCACGCCCGAGAAGGCCGTCAAGAACCTGATCTACGCGCTCGGTAAGGGCGTGCTGAAGATCATGTCGAAGATGGGCATCTCGACCGTGTCGTCGTACGCCGGCGCCCAGGTGTTCGAGGCCGTGGGCCTGTCGCGCGACTTCATCGACGCGTACTTCACCGGCACCGAGACCAAGCTCGGCGGTGTGGGCCTCGACGTCATCGCGGCCGAGAACGCCGCGCGCCACGAGTACGCCTACCCGCAAGATGCAGCGGCCCGTGCGCACGAGCGCCTGTGGACCGGCGGCGAGTACCAGTGGCGCCGCGACGGTGCCCCGCACCTGTTCAACCCCGACACGGTGTTCCGCCTCCAGCACGCCACGCGCGAGCGTCGGTACGACATCTTCCGCGAGTACACGCAGCTGATCGACGACCAGGCGCATGAGCTGAAGACCCTCCGCGGTCTCTTCGGCCTGCGCACGGGAACGCGACCCGCCGTCCCGATCGATGAGGTCGAGCCCGTCTCGGCGATCGTCAAGCGCTTCTCCACCGGTGCGATGAGCTACGGCTCGATCTCGAAAGAGGCGCACGAGGTGCTCGCCGTCGCGATGAACCGCATCGGCGGCAAGTCCAACACCGGTGAGGGCGGAGAAGACGTCGACCGTCTGCTCGACCCCGAGCGTCGCAGTGCCATCAAGCAGGTGGCATCCGGTCGCTTCGGGGTGACGAGCCTGTACCTGACCAAGGCCGACGACATCCAGATCAAGCTCGCGCAGGGCGCCAAGCCCGGCGAAGGCGGTCAGCTGCCGCCGACCAAGGTGTACCCGTGGGTGGCGCGCACGCGGCACGCGACCGCGGGTGTCGGGCTCATCTCGCCGCCGCCGCACCACGACATCTACTCGATCGAAGACCTCAAGCAGCTCATCTTCGACCTCAAGCGCGCCAACCCCTCGGCCCGCATCCACACCAAGCTGGTCAGCCAGTCGGGTATCGGTGCGGTCGCCGCGGGTGTCGCCAAGGCGCTCAGCGACGTCATCCTGGTCTCGGGCCAGGACGGCGGCACGGGTGCGAGCCCGATGAACTCGCTCAAGCACGCCGGCACCCCGTGGGAGCTGGGCCTGGCCGAGACGCAGCAGACGCTCATGCTCAACGGCATGCGCGACCGCGTGGTCGTGCAGGTCGACGGTCAGATGAAGACCGGTCGCGACGTCATCATCGGCGCACTCCTGGGTGCCGAGGAGTTCGGCTTCGCCACCGCTCCGCTCGTGGTCTCGGGCTGCATCATGATGCGCGTGTGCCACCTCGACACCTGCCCCGTGGGCGTCGCGACGCAGAACCCCGTGCTGCGTGAGCGCTTCACCGGCAAGGCCGAGTACGTCATCAACTTCATGGAGTTCATCGCGCAAGAGGTGCGCGAGTACCTCGCCGCCCTCGGCTACCGCTCGATCGACGAGATCGTCGGACGCGCGGAGCTGCTCGATGCCAACGAGGCGATCCAGCACTGGAAGGCCCGGGGCCTCAACCTCGCGCCCATCCTCGAAGGACCCCGCTTCGCCGAGGACGAGCCGCGCCGCCACGGGCGCAACCAGGATCACGAGCTCGAGGACCACTTCGACGTGCAGCTCATCGAGCGCGCGCAGGACGTCATCGCGCACGGGGGTCAGCTCACGATCGAGCTCCCGATCCGCAACACCGCGCGCGCCGTGGGGACCATGCTCGGCCACCACGTCACCAAGGCGCGGGGCGAGCACGGTCTGCCCGAGAACTCGATCGACGTGCGTCTGACCGGCTCGGCCGGGCAGTCGTTCGGCGCGTTCATGCCGGCCGGCATCACGCTGCGCCTCGAGGGCGACTCCAACGACTACGTCGGCAAGGGCCTATCGGGCGGCACGATCATCGTGCGTCCGCCGCGCGGCTCGAGCTTCGCGGCGTCCGAGAACGTCATCGCCGGAAACGTCATCGGCTACGGCGCCACGCAGGGGCAGATGTTCCTCAACGGCGTCGTGGGCGAGCGCTTCCTGGTGCGCAACTCCGGAGCGACGGCGGTCGTCGAGGGCGTGGGAGACCACGCGCTCGAGTACATGACCGGTGGTCTCGCCGTGATCCTCGGCGCCACGGGCCGCAACCTCGGCGCCGGCATGTCGGGCGGCCAGGCCTACGTCTACAAGCTCGACCGCGATCTCGTGAACCGCGAGGCCATGGCATCCGGTGAGCTCGAACTCGGCGCCCTCGGATCGGGGGATGCCGAGATCCTCCGCGACCTGCTCGAAAAGCACGTCGCAGAGACCGATTCCACCCTCGCCCGTCGTCTGCTAGACGACTTCGAGACCGAGGTGGACAACTTCGTCCGGGTGCT
Organism: Microbacterium sp. Leaf203; assembly: GCF_001421275.1. Taxonomy (NCBI): domain Bacteria; kingdom Bacillati; phylum Actinomycetota; class Actinomycetes; order Micrococcales; family Microbacteriaceae; genus Microbacterium; species Microbacterium sp. Leaf203. The sequence goes on from NZ_LMKF01000031.1 coordinate 593,909, forward strand.
GCCGCGCGACTACGCCGCCGTGCTGCAGACCCGCCAGGAGGCGGTCACCGAGGGGCTCGACCCCGACGGCGACGTCGTCTGGAAGCGCATTCTGGAGGTGACGGGTGGCTGACCCGAAGGGCTTTCTCAAGGTCACGGAGCGCGAGCTCCCCAAGCGCCGGCCGGTGCCGGTGCGCATCATGGACTGGAAAGAGGTGTACGAGCCGGGTGATTCGGCCGTCATCAAGCGCCAGGCCGGTCGCTGCATGGACTGCGGCATCCCGTTCTGCCACAAGGGCTGCCCGCTCGGGAACCTGATCCCCGAGTGGAACGACCTCACGTGGCGCGGCGAGGGCCGCGCGGCCATCGAGCGCCTGCACGCGACGAACAACTTCCCGGAGTTCACCGGTCGTCTGTGCCCCGCGCCCTGCGAGAGCTCGTGCGTGCTCGGCATCAACCAGCCGGCCGTCACGATCAAGCAGGTCGAGGTCTCGATCATCGACGAGGCGTTCGGCAACGGTTGGGTCGAGCCCGAGCCGCCCGAGCGCCTGACCGGCAAGACCGTCGCCGTCGTGGGCTCCGGCCCCGCCGGCCTCGCCGCCGCCCAGCAGCTCACGCGCGCCGGCCACACGGTCGCGGTCTTCGAGCGCGACGACCGCATCGGCGGGCTGCTGCGCTACGGCATCCCCGACTTCAAGATGGAGAAGCGCCACCTCGAGCTGCGCCTGCGGCAGATGCAGGCCGAGGGCACGCGCTTCCGCGCCGGCGTCGAGATCGGCAAGGACGTCTCGTGGAGCGACCTGCGGGCGCGCTACGACGCCGTCGTGGTGGCCACCGGTTCGACGGTGCCGCGCGACCTCGCCATCCCCGGCCGCGACCTCGACGGCGTGCACTACGCCATGGAGTACCTCATCGAGGGCAACAAGGCCGTCGCCGGCGACCAGGTGCCGCACCAGATCACCGCCGAGGGCAAGCACGTCGTCGTCATCGGTGGTGGCGACACCGGAGCCGACTGCATCGGCACCGCCCACCGCCAGGGTGCGCTGAGCGTCACCAACCTCGCGATCGGCAAGCAGCCCCCGTCGGAGCGTCCGGCCGAGCAGCCGTGGCCGATGATGCCGAACCTGTTCGAGATGGCATCCGCTCACGAGGAGGGCGGGGAGCGCACGTTCCTCGCCTCGACCGTGGAGTTCCTCGGCAACGCCGCGGGAGAGGTGCGAGCGCTGCGCGTCGCCGAGACCGAGTACGTCGACGGCCGCCGCGTCCCCAAGAGCGGCACCGAGCGCGAGATCCCGGCCGACCTGGTCCTCATCGCGATGGGCTTCACCGGCCCTGAGCGCGAGCACCTCGAGAGCCAGCTCGGCACGCAGTTCACGAACCGCGGAAACGTGGAGCGCGACGCGACCTACGCCACCACCACCCCGGGGGTGTTCGTCGCCGGAGATGCCGGTCGCGGACAGTCCCTCATCGTGTGGGCCATCGCCGAAGGCCGTGCGGCCGCCGCCGAGGTCGACACGTTCCTCATGGGCGAGACGGTGCTGCCCGCGCCGGTGCGCCCGACCGATGTCGCCATCGGCCTCCTGCCCGCCTAAGCTGGCAAGGGCCGATCGGCCACTTCCCGAAAATTTCACGGAGCTTGAAACCGGATGAGACGCGCCAAGATCGTCGCAACACTCGGGCCCGCCACGTCGTCGTATGAGATGGTTCGCGCCATCATCGACGCCGGTGTGGATGTCGCCCGCCTCAACCTGAGCCACGGAGATTACTCCGTGCACGACGCCAACTTCGCCAACGTGCGCAAGGCGGCAGAAGACGCCGGACGCCCGGTCGCGGCCCTCGTCGACCTGCAGGGCCCGAAGATCCGCCTCGGCAAGTTCGAGAACGGTCCCCACGACCTGCTGCCCGGTGACATCTTCAAGATCACCATCGAGGACATCCTCGGCACCAAAGAGATCGTCGGCACGACCTTCAAGGGCCTGCCCCAGGACGTGCGCCCCGGCGACTTCCTGCTCATCGACGACGGCAAGGTCCGTGTCGAGGTCGTCGAGACCGACGGCACCGTCGTGACCACCAAGGTCATCGTCGGCGGCCCGGTCTCGAACAACAAGGGCATCAACCTGCCCGGCGTGGCCGTGAACGTCCCCGCACTGAGCGAGAAGGACGAGGCGGACCTCCGCTGGGGCCTGAACGCCGGCGCCGACCTCATCGCCCTGTCGTTCGTCCGCGACGCCAAGGACATCGAGCGCGTCCACGAGATCATGGCCGAAGAGGGGCGCTACGTGCCCGTCATCGCGAAGATCGAGAAGCCGCAGGCGGTCGACAACCTCGAGGAGATCATCGACGCCTTCGACGGCATCATGGTCGCCCGCGGTGACCTCGGTGTCGAGCTGCCCCTCGAGGCCGTCCCGATCGTGCAGAAGCGCGCGGTCGAGCTCGCCCGCCGCATGGCCAAGCCCGTCATCGTCGCGACGCAGATGCTCGAGTCGATGATCAACAGCCCGGTCCCCACGCGCGCCGAGACCAGCGACGTCGCCAACGCCGTCCTCGACGGTGCGGACGCGGTCATGCTCTCGGGCGAGACCAGCGTCGGCGACTACCCGGTCGTGGTCGTCGAGACCATGGCGCGCATCGTCGCGTCCACCGAGGAGCACGGCCTCGAGCGCATCGCGCCGCTGACCAACAAGCCCCGCACGCAGGGTGGTGCCATCACGCTCGCCGCCGTCGAGGTGGCCGACTTCGTCGAGGCGAAGTTCCTCTGCGTGTTCACCGAGTCGGGTGACTCGGCGCGCCGCATGTCGCGTCTGCGTTCGACCATCCCGATGATCGCCTTCACGCCCGAGCCCGGCATCCGCCGTCGCCTCGCGCTGACGTGGGGCGTGCGCTCCACGCTGGTGGAGCACGTGTCGCACACCGACAAGATGTTCCTGCAGGTCGACGACTACCTGCTCTCGCACAAGCTGGCCGAGGTGGGGGACAAGGTCGTCGTGATCTCCGGTTCCCCTCCCGGAATCGCGGGCTCGACGAACGACCTGCGCGTCCACCGCGTGGGCGACGCCGTGCACGGCGCAGCGCCCGTCTACAAAGAGGTCTGAGCCTCGATGACGCGCGCCGGGTCCGCCCGGCGCGCGTCTTCGCGTTCCCACCCCGGTCTCGCCGCCGGTAAGTTGGGAGGGCAACACCTGCCGGTGTGGCGGAATGGCAGACGCGGGGCACTCAAAATGCTCTGTCGAAAGACGTGTGGGTTCGAGTCCCACCACCGGTACCCGTGACAGCACCCGAGTGATGGGGGCTGCGATCCGGGGCTTCTGGCCCCCGCAGACTTAGGATGGTTCCGTGACTGATCAAGAAGCCGTTCCGGCCAGCGCTCCGGCCGCTCCCCGACGCGTCGTCGTCGCGGAAGACGAGTCGCTCATCCGCCTCGACATCGTCGAGATCCTCCGCGACAACGGCTTCGACGTCGTCGGCGAGGCCGGCGACGGAGAGACCGCCGTCCAGCTCGCGACCGAGCTGCGCCCCGATCTGGTGATCATGGACGTCAAGATGCCGCAGCTCGACGGCATCAGCGCAGCCGAGAAGCTCAGCAAGAACCACATCGCCCCGGTCGTGCTGCTCACCGCCTTCAGCCAGAAGGAGCTCGTCGAGCGGGCCAGCGAGGCCGGCGCTCTGGCGTACGTGGTCAAGCCCTTCACCCCGAACGACCTGCTCCCCGCGATCGAGATCGCCCTCGCCCGCTACGAGCAGATCATCACGCTCGAGGCCGAGGTCGCCGACATGGTCGAGCGCTTCGAGACCCGCAAGCTCGTCGACCGGGCTAAGGGCCTTCTCAACGAGAAGATGGGTCTGAGCGAACCCGAGGCCTTCCGCTGGATCCAGAAGGCGTCGATGGACCGCCGCCTCACCATGCAGGACGTCGCCAAGGCGATCATCGAGCAGCTCGCCCCCAAGAAGGGCTGAGCGAGACCTCTTCGAGAATGGATGCCACTGAGGTGGCATCCATTTCTCGTTTCCGCCGTGAGAGTCGGGGCGGTCAGCGCGCGGGGGCGTCCTTGATCATGTTCGTGATCCGGATCGTCGAGCACCGACGACCTTGTTCGTCGGACACCGCGATCTCGTGCACCGTGAGCGAACGGCCCAGGTGGATCGGGGTGCACACACCCGTGACGATGCCCGACGTGGCCGAGCGGGTGTGCGTGGCGTTGATGTCGATGCCGACCGCGAGCTTGCCCGACCCCGCGTAGAGGTTCGCCGCCATCGAGCCCAGCGACTCGCCGAGGACGACGTACGCACCGCCGTGAAGCAGGCCGACCGGCTGCGTGTTGCCCTCGACCGGCATGGTCGCGACGCTGCGCTCCACCGAGAACTCGACCCACTCGATGCCCATCTTCTCGGCGAGGGCGCCCATGCCGCGCTCCTTCGCCCAGTCGAGGCCGGGGGACGTGTCGGGAGTCGTGGAGGTCATCATCGCCTTCGTCGATCGGGCCGGGGCCGGGGGAGTGTCCGTGGTTCTCGTTACGCTGGAGGGGTGACGGATGCCGAAAAGCCTACTCTCCTCGTCGTCGACGGCCATTCGCTGGCGTATCGGGCGTTCTACGCCCTGCCGGTCGACAACTTCTCGACCAAGGACGGCCAGCACACCAACGGCATCTACGGGTTCCTGTCGATGTTCGTGAACCTCGTGAAGGCCGAGAAACCCACGCATCTCGCCGTGGCGTTCGACACCTCGCGGCAGTCGTTCCGCACGCGCGAGTACGCCGACTACAAGGCCAACCGCAGCGAGTCGCCCGCCGAGTTCAAGGGGCAGATTCCGCTGCTGCAGGACTGCCTGCGCGCGATGGGCGTACCGGTGCTGGCGAAAGAGGACTTCGAGGCCGACGACATCCTCGCCACGCTCGCGACGCAGGGCGAGCAGCAGGGCTTCGAGGTGCTCGTCTGCTCGGGAGATCGCGACACCATCCAGCTCGTCACCGACGACGTCACGCTGCTCTACCCGAACGTCCAGGGCGTCTCGCAGCTCAAGCGCTACGACACCGCAGCCGTGATCGAGAAGTACGGCCTGCCGCCCGCGCAGTATCCCGAGATCGCCGCTCTCGTGGGCGAGACCAGCGACAACCTGCCCGGCGTGCCGAAGGTGGGAGAGAAGACCGCGGTCAAGTGGCTCACCCAGTGGGGCTCCCTCGATGCGCTGCTCGACAACGCCGACAAGATCACCGGCGTGGTGGGCGGCAACCTCCGCGAGCACATCGACGGCGTGCGCCGCAACCGCGCACTCAACCGCCTGCTGCGCGACGTCGAACTGCCCGTCGGCCCCGGCGACCTCAAGATGCACCCGCTCGATGCGCAAGCGGTTCGCGACATCTTCGCGCGCCTGGAGTTCCGCACCCTGCTGCCGCGCGTTTTCGACGCCCTCGGCGGCGACGCGGGCATCGTCGAAGAGCAGCGCCCCACCGCGACCGCTCCGACGCCCTCGCGGCTCGACGCCACGGCCCTCGCCGCATGGACGGCCGCAGCAACCGGCGAGGTCGGGGTCACCGTCACACTGGCCGGCGGCGCGCCCACCGCGATCGGACTCGCCTCGGGCGACGCCGCGGTCGAGGCCGAGTGGTCGTCGGCGGTGCGCGACGCGCTGGCCGAGTGGCTGGCATCCGACGCTCCCAAGGTCTTCGCCGATGCGAAGCCGCAGATCAAGGCGCTCGCTCGCGAGGGTGTGGCCGTCGGCGGCGTGGCGTTCGACGTGATCCTCGCCGGGTGGCTCGTGCGCCCGAGCTTCCCCGACAAGACGCTCGGCGATCTCGTGGAGCGCATGCTCGACGAGAAGCTGCCGGTCGCCGATCCGACCCAGTTGGTTCCCGAGACCGAGGGCGCGACCCCGAGCCAGCTGTCGTGGTTCACGCGCCGCGTCGCCGAGGCGCAGCGCGCCGATATGCCCGAGTCGGTCGCGAGCGTGCTCGACGACATCGAGCTGCCGACCCTCACCGCCCTGGCCGACATGGAGCTCGCGGGTGTCGCGGTGTCGCACGAGAAGCTCTCGAGCTTCTCGGCCGAGCTCGGGGCCCGCGCCGACGCCCTCGCCCGCGACGCCTACGCCGCGATCGGACACGAGGTGAATCTCGGTTCGCCCAAGCAGCTGCAGGAGGTCCTGTTCGACGAGCTGCAGCTGCCGAAGACCCGCAAGACCAAGAGCGGATACACGACGGATGCCGCGGCCCTCGCCGACCTGCAAGAGAGTGCCGATCACCCGTTCCTCGACCTGCTGCTGCGCCACCGCGAGGCCACGAAGCTGAAGCAGATCATCGACGCGCTCGACACGGCCACGGGTGCCGACGGTCGCATCCACACCACCTACGTGCAGACCGGCAGCCAGACGGGGCGTCTGTCGAGCACCGACCCGAACCTGCAGAACATCCCCATCCGCACCGAAGAGAGCCGTCGCATCCGCGCGGCGTTCGTGGTGGGCGAGGGCTACGAGACGCTCCTGACCGCCGACTACTCGCAGATCGAGATGCGCATCATGGCGCACCTGTCGGGCGACCCCGGGCTCATCGAGGCCTTCAACTCGGGTGAAGACCTGCACCGCTTCGTCGGCGCACGCGTCTTCGGCGTCGAGCCCGCCGAGGTCACCCCGGCCATGCGCACAAAGGTCAAGGCGATGTCGTACGGCCTGGTCTACGGCCTGTCGGCGTTCGGCCTGTCGAAGCAGTTGCGCATCGAGCAGTCCGAGGCCAAGAAGCTCATGCTCGAGTACTTCGCCCGCTTCGGCGCGGTGCGCGACTACCTGCGCGGCTCGGTCGAGCAGGCCCGCCAGGACGGCTACACCGAGACGATCTTCGGTCGGCGCCGGCCGTTCCCCGACCTCACGAGCATGAACCGCGTGCTGCGCGAGAACGCCGAGCGCGCCGCCCTCAACGCGCCGATTCAGGGCAGCGCCGCCGACATCATGAAGGTCGCACTGTTCCACATCCAGCGCGATCTCGCCGACGCCGAGCTGCGCTCGCGCGTGCTGCTGCAGATCCACGATGAGCTCGTCGTCGAGGTCGCGGCAGGGGAGTGGGATGACGTCGAGAAGATCGTGCGCGCGCGCATGGCCGACGCCGCCGACCTCTCGGTTCCGCTCGACGTGCAGATCGGCCGCGGCGGCGACTGGGACGAGGCCGGGCATTAGCACCCGCGTCGCCGCGCCCCGACACGAGGCCCGGGGCGCGGCATCCCGAACCGCCGATGCCGCGGGTCATGGTTGCTCACAGTCGCGCCGGGGCACGGCATCCCGAACCACCCGAAGGGGGGCGTGCGCGGGCGCCGCGCCTTCCCTAGGCTCGGAGGATGACTGACGCACAACGCACCCCCACGCCGATCGACACGATCGCGGACGCGTGGGTCGACACCCTGGCGGAGAAGGACCCGACGCTCGCGACCTACATCGGCCGTTTCGAGCACAACGGGCGCTTCGGCGACTACAGCCCCGAGGGCGCGGACGCCCTGGTGTCGGAGGCGCGCTCGACGAAGTCCGCACTCGAGGCGGCCGAAGCGACCGACGCGATCGACACCGTCACCAAGATGGACCTGGTGCGCGAGCTCGACCTCAAGATCGAGCAGCACGAGGCGAAGACGAACCTGCGCGACCTGAACGTCATCGCGTCTCCCGCGCAGGACATCCGCTCGACGTTCGACCTCATGCCCACCGCGACGGTCGACGACTGGTCCACGATCTCCGACCGCATGAAGGCCCTGCCGGCTGCCATCGACGGGTACGTCGCGACGTTGCGCCAGGGCATCGCCGAGGGGGTGGTGCCCGCGCGCCGTCAGGTGAGCGAGGTCGTGACGCAGATCGCGCGCTACACCTCCGACACGGGCTTCTTCGCCGAGTTCGTCGGAGACGCCGCCCCCGAGGAGGGGCAGCTCCCCGCCTCGCTCGCCCGGGACCTCGCCGAGAACTCCAACGCGGCACGGGTCGCCTACGACGGTCTGGCGTCGTTCCTGTCGAAGGAGCTCGCATCGGCGGCGGGCGAGGTCGACGCGGTCGGTCGCGAGGTGTACGCCCTGCAGTCGCGGCACTTCCTCGGCGCCGAGGTCGACCTCGACGAGACGTACGAGTGGGGTGTCGAAGAACTCGCCCGCATGGTCGCCGAGCAGGAGGCCATCGCGAACGAGATCCTGCCGGGCTCCACGGTCGAAGAGGCCGTGGCGTTCCTCGAGAGGGACGAGTCGCGCAAGCTCCGCGGCACCAAGGCCCTGCAGGAGTGGATGCAGCGCACGAGCGACAAGGCCGTCGAAGAGCTCGGCCGCACGCACTTCGACATCGCCGAGCCGATCCGCCACCTCGAATGCATGATCGCCCCGACGAACGAGGGCGGCATCTATTACACCGGCCCCACCGACGACTTCTCGCGCCCCGGCCGCATGTGGTGGTCGGTGCCCGAGGGCGTCGACACCTTCGACACCTGGCGCGAGCTGACCACGGTCTACCACGAGGGCGTTCCGGGCCACCACCTGCAGATCGCCCAGGCCGTGCACAACCGCGCCGAGCTCAACTCGTGGCGCCGCCTGCTGGCCGGCACGAGCGGGCACGCCGAGGGCTGGGCACTGTACGCCGAGCGCCTGATGGAGCAGCTCGGCTACCTCGACGACCCGGCCGACCGCCTGGGTATGCTCGACGGCCAGCGCATGCGCGCCGCTCGCGTGGTGCTCGACATCGGCGTGCACCTGCAGAAGCCCCGTCTCGACGGCACCGGCACGTGGGACCACGACTACGCGCTCGCGTTCATGCTGAAGAACGTCAACATGAGCGAGGAGTTCGTGCGCTTCGAGGTCAACCGCTACCTCGGCTGGCCGGGACAGGCCCCGTCGTACAAGGTGGGCCAGCGCATCTGGGAGCAGGTGCGCGACGAGGAGCAGCAGCGCCGCGGCCCCGACTTCTCGATGAAGCAGTTCCACACGCGGGCGCTCGACATCGGCGGCGTGGGTCTCGACACGCTGCGCGCGGCTCTGGCCTCCGCCTGATCTCCCCGAGGGGCGTCGCTTCGGCGGCGCCCCTTGGCGATGCGGGGGAATACTCCGCCGTCGCGTAAAGTTCATTCATCCGAATGCAAGGAGATCCCATGGACGCCCGCCCCCTCGAGCTCGGACTCGACACCTTCGGAGACATCTCGCGCGGCCCCGACGGGTCGCTGCTGTCGGACGCGCAGACCATCCGCAACGTCGTCGATCAGGCGGTGCTCGCCGACCAGGTGGGCCTGTCGTTCTTCGGAGTGGGGGAGCACCACCGCAAGGACTTCGCCGTCACCAGCCCCGAGATCGTGCTGGCCGCCGCGGCCGCCCGCACGAACAACATCCACCTCGGAACCGCGGTGACCGTCCTGTCGAGCGACGACCCGGTGCGCGTGTACGAGCGTTTCGCGACGCTGGATGCCGTCTCCAACGGCCGCGCCGAGGTCATCCTCGGGCGCGGGTCGTTCATCGAGTCGTTCCCGCTGTTCGGCTACGACCTCGCCGACTACGAGCAGCTGTTCGAGGAGAAGCTCGAGCTGTTCTCGCATCTGCTCACCGAGAAGCCCGTCACCTGGTCGGGCCGCACGCGCGCCGCGCTGCAAAATGCCGATGTGTACCCCAAGACCGAGACGGGCCTGACCGCCTGGGTCGGGGTCGGAGGTTCTCCCGAGTCGGTGGTGCGAACGGCCCGCTACGGCTACGGTCTGGTCCTCGCGATCATCGGCGGGTCCGCCGCTCGGTTCCGCCCGTACGCCGACCTCTACCGTCGGTCGCTGCAGGAACTCGGCAAGCCGCAGATGCCCATCTCGGTGCACTCGCCCGGCCACGTCGCCGAGACCGACGAGCAGGCCTGGGACGAGGCGTTCGAGGGCGTCGCCGAGCTGAACAACACGATCGGACGCGAGCGCGGCTGGCCCGAGTACAACCGCATGCGGTTCCAGCACGATGTCGGACCCGAGGGCTCGATGTACGTCGGCTCGCCCGAGACGGTCGCCCGGAAAATCGCCGCGACCGTGCGGGCGCTGGGCAACTCCCGCTTCCAGATGAAGATCGCGAGCGGGTCGATCTCGCACGACCGCTTGATGTCGAGCATCGAGCTGTACGGCACGCGCGTGCGCCCCCTCGTCGAGGAGATGCTCGCCGAAACCTCCACGCCGGTCGACGCTCTCGGCATCCGGTGACCACGACCAGCGACACCATCCGGGTGTCCGAACGCCTCGACGCTCTGCCGTTCACCCGCCGCCACGGGCGGATCCTCGGCGGATCGGGCCTGGGGTGGGCTCTGGATGCCATGGACGTCGGCCTTATCTCGTTCGTCATCGCCGCTCTCAGCGTGCAGTGGCAGCTGGCGCCGACCGAGGCGTCGTGGATCGCGTCGGCGGGCTTCGCCGGTATGGCGATCGGAGCGAGCGTGGGCGGGCTGCTGGCCGACCGGTTCGGGCGCCGTCACGTCTTCGCGCTGACGCTGCTGGTGTACGGCGTGGCCACCGGGGCGAGCGCGCTGGTGGGTGGTCTCGCAGCCCTGCTCGTCCTGCGCTTCGTCGTGGGTCTCGGGCTCGGGGCGGAGTTGCCGGTGGCATCGACCTACGTCAGCGAGTTCGCGCCCGCCCGCATGCGGGGTCGACTCATCGTGTTCCTCGAGGCGTTCTGGGCCGTCGGATGGACGGCCGCGGCGCTCATCGGCTACCTCGTGGTGCCGTCGTCCGCCGATGGCTGGCGATGGGCCTTCGCCCTCGGCGCCATTCCCGCCGTCTACGCGCTCATCGTGCGGTGGGGTCTTCCCGAGTCGCCGCGGTGGCTGGCGTCTCGCGGCCGCAACGCCGAGGCGATCGTCATCGTGCGCGATCTCGAGGCCGCAGCCGGTCGGATCGCGCTCGAAGCGTCGACGGAGGGAGTCTCGGCATCCGCTCCCGCCGACCGTCCCCGGGTCCGGGCCCTGTGGGCACCGGCACTGCGGGCGCGCACGGCGAGCCTGTGGGTGCTGTGGTTCTGCCTGAACTTCTCGTACTACGGGGCGTTCATCTGGATTCCGACCATCCTCGTCGCGCAGGGCTACGACCTCGTGCGCTCGTTCGGTTTCACGCTCATCATCACGCTCGCGCAGCTGCCCGGGTACGCCGTCGCCGCGTGGCTCATCGAGGCCTGGGGCCGGCGCGCGACCCTCGCGACCTTCCTCGCCGGTTCCGCCGTCGCCGCGGTGCTGTTCGGCACGGCGACCGGAGAGGTGGCGGTCATCGCCGCCGGCATGGCCCTATCGTTCTTCAATCTCGGCGCGTGGGGCGCCCTGTACGCCGCGACCCCCGAGACCTACCCGACCGCGCTGCGCGCGACGGGGTCGGGCTGGGCCGCGGGCGTCGGACGCATCGCCTCGATCCTGGCGCCCCTCGCCGTGCCGCCGCTGCTCGGCGTCGGGGGAGCGCCGCTGCTGTTCGTGGTGTTCGCGGCGTTCTTCGCCGTGGCCGTGGTCGCGGCACTGTTCCTGCGCGAGCAGCGCGGGCGATCCCTGACCTAGCCCCTCTGCGCGCCCGCGTAGGCTCGTGTCATGGCATCCGTCCGCTACGTCGCGATCGGCGACTCGTTCACCGAAGGCGTCGGCGATGAGTTGCCCGACGGCACCGTCCGAGGGTGGGCCGACCTCGCCGCACAGGGATGGGCGGATGCCGCGGGGGAGCCCATCGAATACGCGAACCTCGCGATCCGCGGCAAGCTCATCGAGCCCATCGTCGCTCAACAACTCGAGCCGGCGCTGGCGCTCAAGCCGACGCACCTGTCGTTCAACGGCGGCGGCAACGACATGCTGCGTCCGCGCACAGGCATCGACCGCATCGTCGACCTGTTCGACCACGTCGTGCGCCGGTGCGACGAAGAGGGGGTGCGTCTGATCGTGCTCTCGGGGGCGAACCCGTCGGCGGGGCTCCCGCTCGGCAAGCTCATCGAGGCGCGCGGCGACCGCCTGTCGCACGCCGTCGAGAAGCGTCTCGAAGCGCGCCCCGACGTGCTCACCGCCTACAACTGGTTCGACCGCGAGCTGGCGGGCGGGGAGTTCTGGTCCGTCGACCGGCTGCACATGAACGCGCGCGGCCACCACCGCGTCGCCGCCCGGGTGATCGAGTCGGTCGGGCTCACACCGCCCGCCGAGTGGTGGCATCTGCGCGAGATCCCCGAGACCGAGCGGCTGAAGGGCACCGCCTACTACCGCGAGCACGTGGCACCGTGGGTGCGTCGCCGGCTCACCGGCACCTCGTCGGGCGACAACCGTCAGGCGAAGTTCGGCGGCGGCTGGGTGGAACTCACGCCGGGAGGCTGAGGGCGGTCGGAGCGACGCGGGTCGGGGACGTACCCGGCCGCGTGGACCATGGCCGGTCTCTCGGCTTTCCCTTCTGGTCTCGGATTCCCCCCGACGGACACAGCTCTGTGAGACTGCTCGTTCTGATCAGGGCGCGCGACAGTCCGCCGTCAGCGAGAAGTGCATCAGCCCGTCAAGGCTCGAGCGATCGCGGGCCGACAGACGTATCACCCCGTTGTACCGCAGGTCTTCCTGCATGGCGCGGTCCCTCGAGTAGCCCTCGGCGCTCCACGCATCGAGGATCGCCGCGTACGAAGAGGTGTTGTCATCGGTGCGGATGGCGAGGTCGAACGAGGTCGTTCCGTCGCACGGGAGTTCGGCGGGAAGCGGTGCCGACACCGGAGCTCCGGCGGCATCCGTCACCGGAGCCTCTGCGGCGTCGATCGTGAGTTGCGCCATACGCGCGACCTCCGACCGGGCGTCGGATCTCGGAGCGGGCGCCGGGCCCTCGTCGGAGTCGGGCAGGAAAGGCGCGGACGCAGACGGTGCGGTGGTCGATGCCGTCGGCCGCGGCTCGCGGCCATCGGACGAACCGCATGATTCGCGTGGCATCTCGACGACGACCGGGAGCGTGAAGGAGGGAGTGCCCGACGGATACGTCCGAACCCGAAGGGTGTCACCGTCGACATCGACGCGGTAGTCACCGTCGGCGAAGGGATGCTCCCCACCGCGGCGGGACTGGCTGTCGACGGCGGTGGCTACGAGGCCGTCCGCACGAAGGACATCGATCGTCGTGTGCCGCCACGGAGTGCTCTCGCGCACGAGGTACCCCGTCGCGCACCCGTTCGCCTTCAACGGCACGACGGTGCTTTCCGACGCAACGGCGGCCAGAAAGCCCGTGGGCAGAAGCGCACAGAGCGCCAGGAACCGCAGTGGCAGGAACACCACCAACCACCACCGCGGCGCGGGGATCGCGCAGACGAGCACGAAGAACACGACGGTGGATGCAAAGACCGCCACGAACGTGATGTGCCGGCCATACCAGGATCCGACCAACACTTCTGTCGTGCCGTCACCCTGCCCGGACACGATCTGTACACCCACGACGATGCCGATCAACACCACGAGCAGGGCCCCGGCGACGAGCATGACCCGCCGTCGAGACCGGCTGACGGATGCGGCATGCGGCGGCGAGGCGAGATCGTCGGTCACCCGGCAACCCTGGCAGCACCGGCTGGATGACTGCCGCACACCGCGCCCATGGGTTCGAGGAGCAGACTGAGCACATGACTCTCGCGCTCGTCACCGGAACCACCAGCGGCATCGGCCTGCATACCGCCATCCAGCTTGCGCAGCAGGGAGTGACGGTCATCGCCACGGTCCGCGACACCGCGCGCGCCGATGCCCTGCGCTCGGCGGCATCCGAGGCGGGTGTCGAGCTCGACATCCGGGCCTTGGACGTGACGGATGCCGCGGCCTCCCGTGCGCTGATCGAGGCGGCGGGTCCGATCGACATCCTCGTGAACAACGCCGGACGGGGCGCTGTGGGCACCCTCGAGCAGATGAGCGACGAGGACCTGCAGGAGCAGTTGGAGACCAACTACCTCTCGGTCGCGCGCCTGACCCGTCTCGTCCTGCCCGGCATGCGCGAACGGGGGAGCGGACGCATCGTCACGGTCACCAGCGTCGGGGGAGCGGTGGGCCAACCGTTCTCGGACGCGTACTGCGCCGCCAAGTTCGCCGTCGAGGGGCTCATGCAGTCGCTCGCCCCGGTCGTCGCCCCCTTCGGCATCGACGTGTCGATCGTCGAGCCCGCCGCCGTCGCGTCGTCGTTCGTCGACTCCGTCCACCGCGCCGCCCCCGGGCCCTACGCCGAGCAGCAGCAGGCGTACCTCGACCGCGCGGCGACCTCGTTCGCGTCCGCGCAATCTGCGGAGGATGCCGCGAAGACGGTCGTCGAGGCCTCGACGACGTCCGCGCCGCGCTTCCGCTGGCAGACCTCCGATGCGGCGACCCAATTCGCCGGCCTGTCTCTCGCGGACCTCGACGGATCGCGAGTGCTGGGCATGACCTCCGGCTGGGTGCGGCGCGACTGAACCACGCCCGCGCCCCGGTTACCGTGGGATCCATGACGCGCGTGTGGCTGGATGCGCTGGAGTGGGAGTGTTGCGGTGATCCGTTCAGCGTCGGCGACGACGTGGACTTCGTGATCGAACACCGGACGCCCTTCGACGGTTTCATCCGTCAGCTGGGTGTCGAGCTGGCCGCGACGGTGGATGCCTTCGAGGCACGGCATCCCCAGGGCTCCACCGACGATCGTGTGCTCGGCCGGGTCACGCGCGTGCAGATCGTCGTGCAGGAGACGATCGAGCGCTTCGCCCTCCGTCGACCCGGACACGGTGCCCCTCCGGATGCCGAGATGCCCGCCGCGGGAGAGCTCTGGCCGCTTTCGGGCCGGGACCTCGGGAACGGGTTCTTCATCGGAAACCGCCCCTCGCGGTGGATGCGGGTGTCCACGCCCGTGCCGGAAGCGGTCGAGCTCGTGCCCAGCGACAGCGTCCCGGGGGAGCGGCCGGAATCGGACGATGGGGTCACGAAAAACGATCTCAACGGGCCCGAGCCCTCCGAACGCCGTCTGCGCATCCGCAGAGGGTGGCTCGTCGACGTCGAAGAGACGGACCTCTAGGAGGATTTCACCGCCGCTTCCATTGCGGCGAGTCCTTCGGCGATGAGAGCACGGCGCGCCGCCTCGTCGACCCGGGGACGAGGCCCCGGGATCGTCTTCATCCAGTGAGAGCCCCACCACGCCCCGTAAACGCGCTCGACCGTGCCGAGGTGGCCGGCGCCGGCCCATCTGATGGCCCAGAGACCGTGGGGGAGGAGGGGGACCTTGCCCGGTTCGAGATCCGTCATGGTGAATGGCACGGCCAGTGCGCGGGCCCAGGCGAAGATGACCAGGCCGGCGGGGATGAAGTCGTCGTACGTGATCGACTCGGTGTCGCGTGCGACGGCGACTCCATCGGAGAAGCCGCGCTCGATACCGAAGCGGACGACCGCCTCTCCGCTCCGGATCTTGAGCCGCCAGACGTCCATCTGCTCCGGCCCCCAAAATTCGACGACAGGGTGCCCCGCATCGAGGAGCGCACGCGCAAGCGCCGCGGCCTCGGCATCCCGGGGCTCGAGGTGCGCGAGGAATCGCGGCACATTCGTCAGATCGAGATCGCTCGTCACGGGTCAACGCTAGAGGCGCGAACCAGCGACGTCGTCACTTCTCGGTGGACGACGTTCCCGACTGCCCGACCAGACGGCGCGCGCACCGCTGTCTCCGACCTGGACGACCGACACGGTGGTGCCGACCGACACACCGATGGCCACCACGGCGATGGCGATCGTCGACACGCGGGCGGCCGTCGAACGCGCGTCCCCGCAGGGCTTCCGGGCCCGCAGCGGAGTGAGCACACCGAGCTTTCGGCGAGCGGCGGGCCACACGCTGCCCACGATCACCATGAGAGCCGCGAGCGGGATGAGAACGACGACAGCATGAACCAGAAGAGACACCAGCAGAAGCCGGTCCACGACCCGCCGTCCGCGTTGGTGGGACGGAGAGGGCGCGGGGAGTGACGCCGGAACTAAGACTGACATAATGTGCATTATCGGCGCTTCCAGACGATGGCGAGCGACTCTCGGAGTCGGCTCCACCTCAGGCGAACCAAACTTTATTCAGATGCATATTCCAACGGTGCAAGCAAGTGCTCTCTCACCGCCCGGATCATCTGTCAGCATCACCCCATGGCCGCTCGCGCTCCGCACACCGATAATGTCGACGATCACGCCGTCGACACCCTGAGCGCTCTGGCGGCCGCCGTCGCGAAGGGCGATCGCACAGCGTTCGCTCAGCTGTACGACCTCACCTCCGCCCGAGTGTTCGGGGTGGTGCTCAGGGTGGTCGTGAATCGCGCTCTGGCCGAAGAGGTGCTCCAGGAGGTGTACGTCTACGTCTGGCAGAACGCGTCGAAGTTCGTCGCCTCGAAGGGCAGCCTGCAGGCGTGGATCAGCACGATCGCGTATCGCCGAGCCGTCGACTGCGTCAGGGCGACGCAGGCGTCTCACGATCGGGACCGGCACGTGGGATCGAGATCTCTGGTCGAGGACGCTGACGTGGCCTCGGATGCCGTCGACCACTACCTCGAACGCGCGCACCTTCACGCCGCTCTGTCGCAGCTCTCCCCCGACCAACGACTCTGCGTGGAGCTCGCCTACACCGCCGGCCTCACGCAGTCGCAGATCGCGGCCCGCCTGGGCCAGCCCCTCGGGACGATCAAATCCCGCACGCGAACCGCAATGAGAGAGCTGCGTCGCACCCTTCGGGGACACGCCGGCCTGGGCGTGGGCGCGGTGGCGTGACGCCGCCGGTCGGCCTTCCTCGTCAGCGCCGCGTCAGGTTACCTTCGGCCCACTCGCCGAGCTGACCCAGGATCGGAACCAGTCGGCATCCGGCGTCCGTCAGCGCGTACGTGACGGCGACCGGCGGCCCGGCGTCGACGCGGCGGTCGACCAGGCCGGTGTCGGCGAGTTCGGTGAGGCGGTCCGACAGCACGGCGTCGCTGATGCCGCCGACCGCTCGCCGTAGGCCTGAGAACGACAACTCCCCCTGGCCGAGCACGTCGAGGATCATGCCGTTCCACCGCTTGCCGAGGACCGAGAACGCGTGCGAGACAGCGGCGTCGCACCGTCGCACGTCATGTTCTTCGGTCATGACCCCATCCTACGTGTGCTAGCTTTCCCGAAGCCACTTTGTTTTTCATAGCCACTCTGATCGGAGAAGCGCATGACCCTGTTCCGCCTGGATGCCAGCATCCTGCCCGCCACCTCTACGAGCCGCGAGCTCGGCGACCTCGTCGAGGCCGAATGGCTCGCCGCGCACCCGTCGTCGACCGTCGTCCGCCGTGACGTCGCCGCCGACCCGATGCCCGCCACCGCCTGGCGCGACGCCGTGACGTCGGGCTTCACCCCCGCCGATCAGCACACCGACGGTCAGCGCGAGGCCATCGCGCTGCGCACGCGCCTCGCCGACGAGCTGATCGACGCCGACGCCCTGCTCTTCACCGTCCCGCTGTACAACTACGGCGTCTCGCAGCACGTGAAGACCTGGTTCGATCTCGCCTACACCGATCCGCGCATCGATCCGCAGGGCACGGCGCTGCGCGGCAAGCCCGCCACGCTCGTCACCGTCCTCGGCGGCAATTACGAGCCCGGGAGCCCCAGGGAGGGCTGGGACCACTCGACAGGCTGGCTGCGCCGCGTCTTCGCGGACGTGTGGGGCCTCGACCTCACCGTCGTGCACCGCCCCTTCACGCTCGTCGGTGTGAATCCCGCGCTCGACGCCTTCGCCGACGTGGCGGCAGAACTGAAGACGGATGCCGAGCAGGCCGCCGTCACCGCCGGACGCACCCTCGCCGCGTCGCGCGCCGCCTGACGCCGGCACGACCCCGCTCGCCCGCCACGGACCGCACAGGCGAACCGTGGCGGGCGAATCCCGTCACACCCGGGCTTCGAACACCTCCGCCAGGAACGCCTTCATCGCGGCCCAACTGCGCCGCTCGGCGGTCGCCTGGAACTGCGCGCCCTGCTCGGGGGTATCGGCATCCGGAAGCGTGAAAGCGTGCATCGCATTCGCGTACGACACCAGCTGCCAGTCGACCGACGGCGCCGTGCGCAGGTCGTTCTCGAAGGCGAGCATCGCGTCGTCGGGTGCGACGGGATCGGCGGCGCCGTGCAGCACGAGCAGCTTCGCAGTGATCTGCTCCGCCTCGCCCTCGGGTCCGGTGAGCAGTCCGCCGTGGAAGCTCACGACCGCGTCGACGACGGCGCCCGTCCGGGCGAGCTCAAGCACCGACGAACCGCCGAAGCAGTAGCCGATCGCCGCGGTCCGGTCGGCGTCGACCGACGGCTGCTCGCGCAGGTAGGCGAAGGCCTCGGTCAGACGCTTCCTCCACAGCGGGCGATCCTGGTAGAAGCCGCCGGCCACACCGGCCGCGTCCTCGGGCGCCGGTCGCACGTCGGCGCCGTAGACGTCCGCCGCGAAGGCCGTGTAGCCGAGGCGGGCGAGCATGTCGCAGCGCATGCGCACGTAGTCGGTCACGCCGAGCCAGTCGTGCACGACCATGATCCCCGGGTGGCGCCCCTCCCCTGCCGGGTGCGCCAGGTATCCGCGGTAGGCGACGCCGTCGGCGGCGTAGTCGACGTCGCCCGATTCGATTCCGGATGCCGGGAGGGGTTCGCGATCGAGGATCTCGGTGAGGTTCGGGGCATAGGTGTTCATTTCCGCGACGGTAGACCTCGCGCATAAGGACCAGCCGGGTCTTGTGGACGAGGTGCCGATGCCTCACGGCCTACACTCGGCCCTGACGACGACCGCCGTCGACGTCGGCCGGAGAGGAGCGCCAGGTGCGCGAACGGGTGATGGATCTCGTGTTCCTCATCGGCGTCGCCCTGAAGGGCCTCGACGGCCTGGTCGAACTCGTCGGTGCGATCGTGCTGCTCGTCACGACCCCCGGCCAGCTCCTGCAGATCGCCCAGCGGCTCACCGCTCACGAGCTGGCGCGGGAGCCGAACGACTTCCTCGCGAACGCGCTGCTGCACAGCATCACGCAGCTCGGGTCGGGCACGGTCGTCTTCCTCGCCGTGTACCTCCTGCTGCACGGCGTCGTGAAGCTCGCGATCGTCATCGCTTTAATGCTCGGCACCCGACGGGTGTACCCGTGGGCGATCGCCGCGATCGGCGCCTTCCTCATCTACCAGGTGTACGAACTGTTCGTCTCACCGAGCATCGGCCTCGTGCTGCTCACGGTCTTCGACCTGATCATCCTGCTGCTCACCTGGCGCGAGTGGCGGCGCGGTCGCCCCCTGCGCCAGACCTGGCATTCGACGCTGGACTGGATCCTGCGCCGGCCGCAGCCGCAGCACTGACCGCTTCCCCGAAGCCCGCGTCAGCGGCGGCACGCAAAGAACAGTCGCGGTGCCTCGTCGTCGACGGGACGATCGCGGCCGCCGCTCACCTCTACCCGGGTGAATCCCGCCTCCGTCAGCATGCGGCGGACGTCGGTCAACGAAGCACCGTACTCGGCGATCGTCTCGTCGATCGGATCGTGGTCGCCCTCGATGCGCACGTGCCAGTCGTAGCGGTCGTCGCGCTCGTCGCTGATCGAAATCGTGACCGTCGATCCCCCGGCGACCGTCGTCTCGGACCGCCCCGCGCCGCCGCAGAGGTGCCCGAGCGTGTTCATGTCGAAGAGGAACATCCCGTCGGTTTCGAGATGACCGGATGCCACGGCGAACACCCGCGGCCAGTCCGAGACGGGCACATGGTTGACGGTGTCGTAGACGCACGCGATGACATCGAACCGACGATCCAGGGCGATGTCGCGGATGTCCGCCTCGATCAGGTCGGCATCCACCCCCTTGATTCGGGCGATCTCGAGCATTTCGGGTGACACGTCGATGCCGACCTTGGCCCACGCGGCGGGCAGGAGGTCGAGCACGGCCCCGGTGCCGCACCCGAGCTCGAGGATCGACTCCACCTCGCGCCCGAGCTCGGCGGCGCGTCTCTCGATCCAGGCGGCGAACGGCTCGGGGGTCCCGCCCTGCAGGACGTCGTAGAAGCGCGCGAATCCGGAGTACATGCGGCTCATCCCATCACGGCGTCGCGGAGCGAGCCAAGCGTCCCGCTACGCTCGAACCGATGACTTCTCCGAGCGTCCCTCTCCCCCGGTCCGGCGCGTGAGCGGCGTCTTCACCGGCTTCGCGGTCGTCGGTCTCGCGGTCGTGGTGGGCTACATCATCGCCCGCATCGATCTGCTCGGGCCGCACGCGCGCCCCGTGCTGAGCCGCCTGACGTTCTTCGTGCTGTCGCCGTTCCTGCTGTTCACGGTGCTCGCGAAGGCCGACGTCGCCACGCTGTTCTCGGCGCTGCTGCCCGTGTCGATGATCACGGCGGCGGTCGTGATCGGTGTCTACACCCTGATTTCGGCGCTGGTCCTGCGGCGCCGCGTGGGTGAGACGGTGATCGGCGCGCTGTCGGCGGGCCAGGTGAACAGCAATAACATCGGCATCCCGATCTCGCTCTACATGCTCGGGAACGCGGCGTACTCGGCTCCGGTGATCCTGTTCCAGTTGCTGGTCCTCATGCCGATCGCCCTCTCAATCCTGGATGCCGCCACCTCGGGCTCCCGCAACGTGGGGCGCATCCTGTTGCAGACGGCGAAGAACCCGATGCTCATCGGTTCCGCCCTGGGCGTGCTGGTGGCGCTCCTCGACATCGATCTGCCGCCGATCGTCTTCGACCCCCTGCAGCTGATCGCCGGGGCGTGCGTTCCCGTGCTGCTGATGTCGTACGGGATGTCGCTGTACGGCCAGCGCGTGCTGACCGAGCCGGGTCGCCGCGTCGACGTGGTGATCGCCTCGGCCCTGAAGCTCGTGTTGATGCCCGCGCTGGCATGGCTCGTGGCGACGCTCTTCGCGCTGCCCGCCGACCAGGTGTTCGTCGTCGTGGTGCTCGCGGCACTTCCGACGGCGCAGAACGTCTTCAACTTCGCGCAGCGGTACGGAGTGGGCGAGATCCTGTCGCGCGACGTGGTCTTCATCTCGACGCTCGGGTGCCTGCCGGTGCTGTTCACGGTGGCGCTGTTGCTGGAGCACTCCCCCGCGTGAGGGTCCTCGCGCGCGGTGAACCTTCGGGTCTAGGGTGAGAGTCGTTCCCAGCGTTCACTCAGAAAGGCTCGCCATGCCGACCTCCACGACCAACCCCGCCGTCGGAGCCGTGCGCACCGCGCTCGGCGTCAGCGGAGCCCTCTCCCTCGTCATCGGTCTGCTCATCCTCATCTGGCCGGGACGCACCGCCGAGGTCGCCGTCGGCATCATCTCGATCTACGTGATCATCGCCGGTCTTGTGAACATCGCCATCGGCCTGTTCTGGCGCTCGGGATGGGCGCGCATCGGCTACCTCGTGCTCGGCGTGCTGTTCATCGTCGCGGGCATCTTCTCGTTCGCCAACCTGTCGGCCACGACCGCGTGGTTCGGGGTGTTCATCGGCACCCTGGTCGGCATCCTCTGGATCATCGAGGGCGTCGTCTCGCTCACGACGGCCGGTCATCAGTCGAAGGCGCGGGCCTGGACGATCTTCTTCGCGATCGTCAGCATCCTCGCCGGCATCGTGCTGCTGTTCTCGCCGTTGCTCGGCGCGGTGACCCTGTTCCTGCTCATCGGCATCTCGCTCGTGATCCTGGGCGTGTTCCAGATCGTGCGGGCGATCCAGTTCGGCAAAGCCGTCTGATCTCGAACGAACAGGGCCCGGATGCCATGGCATCCGGGCCCTTCGTGTCTCACCCCACCGGCAGGTGGCGATTCCACCACTCGAGGACGGCGTCGAAACGCTGCACCCGGTGCTGCGGGCGCCCGGCGCGCGTGAGCTCGTGATCCTCGCCCGGGAAGACGAGCATCTCGGCCTCGACGCCGTTGCGCTTGAGCGCCGCGTAGTACCGCGTCGCCTGATCGAGCGGGCAGCGGTAGTCGAGTTCGGAATGCAGCACGAGCGTGGGCGTGGCGACCTGGTCGACGACGGCCATGGGGCTCTGCGCGGCCACGAGCGCTGAGTCGGTGCCGACGTACTCCTCGCCGAAGAACGAGCCGATGTCGCTCGAGCCCGGGAAGGCGGCGGGGTCGAGGAATCCGCGCTCGACGATCGCTGCGGCGAAGCGGTGCTCGTGCGCGATGATCCAAGCGGTCATGTACCCGCCGTACGAGCCGCCCATGACACCCACGCGGTCCGCGTCGAGCCGCGGGTCGGCACCGACGACGCCGTCGAAGAAGTCCATGACGTCGAAGAAGTCGAGGGTGCCCATGCGGCGGCGGATCGAGCGACCGTGTGAGCGGCCGTAACCGGCACTCCCCCGCGGGTTGCTGTAGACGACCGCGTATCCGGCGTCGACGAGCACCTGCGTCTCGTCGAACAGGTGCACGCCGTACGACGCGTAGGGGCCGCCGTGGATCTGCAGGATGACCGGGAACGGTCCCTCGCCCTCGGGCACGGCCACCCAGCCGTGCACGGGATAACCCTCTCGACCGACGATCTCGTGCTCGACCGGGACCACGATCCCCACCGCGCGAGCGGCCTGGCCGAACGCGGTGAGCGCCCGCACCTCGGGCCCCTTGATCACGACGAGCTCGCCGGAGGACTCGGGAGAGGCGACGGATGCCACGACCCGGCCCCGCGCGACGGCATGGCCGTTCACCTCGAGGTCGCCGCCGAGCACCTGCTCCACCCGCCCGTCGCGCGTCACACGCAGGAGCCGCAGGCGACCGCGCGTACGGTCCTGCACGAGAATCTCGTCGCCATCGAACGAGAGGTGACTGCCGACCTCGCCGAGGTCGACCGTCTCGGGGTCGGTGAGCGGACGCGGTCCGTCGGCCTCGAGGATGAAGAGCGCGACGCCGGGCGCGACGAAGTCGATCCCCTCATCGCCCACGTCGTTCGCGAGCACGAAGACCGCGCCGTCGGGCGCGACGTCGACCGTCGCCACCGAGAGGTTCTCCGACGAGCTCAGCACCTCGCGCTGCTCGCCGCTGTCGACCGCGACCGCGACGACCCGGTCGCGCAGGTCGCGGCGCGCGGTCTCGATCACGTCGGGGACGCTGAGCACCTCCGAACCGTCCGCGGTCCAGACGACGCCGCTCCAGCTCGTCTCCCCGTGGGTGAGTTGCGTCGCGGGCTCAGCCACGACGCGCTCCTCGGGCGTCTCGAGGGACGACGCCGGCGCGTAGAACGGCTCGGCGTCGGTCGAAGGGACGTCGACGACGAACAGCTGCGCCGGACGATCGAGGTAGCCGAGCCCGTTGGCGTGCCAGCGGATGCCGGTGATCCGGCGCGGCGGCTCGGCCGCGGCATCCCGTCCCTCGACCGTGCCGTAGCGGCCGGGTTCGGGCACGCGAGCCGTGAAGGCGAGCCGGCCGCCGTCGGGCGAGAACGCCAGGGCGGTCACTCCCCCGGGCTGGTCGGTGACCTGCACGGGCTCGCCCCCGGACGAGGCCACGACGAAGACCTGCGCGCGTCCCTTGTCGTCGGCGCGGAGGAACGCGATCGTCGCGTCGTCGGGAGACAGGTGGGGCGCCCGATCGGCGACCCCCCGCGTGAGGCGCCGGGGCGAGCCGTCGGGCAACTCGACCCGCCAGAGCTGCCCGACCGCGCGGTCGGCGGCGAGGTCGGGGCGAGAGGTCGCGAAGACGGCGAACGCCCCCGAAGCGGCGATCGCGGGCCGACCGACCCCGATCAGTGTCTCGATGTCGGTCGGCCGCATGCTCACTCGCCTCCGAACGAACCCGTGTCTCCGACGAGGCG
This sequence comes from Microbacterium sp. Leaf203, assembly GCF_001421275.1. Lineage (NCBI taxonomy): Bacteria > Bacillati > Actinomycetota > Actinomycetes > Micrococcales > Microbacteriaceae > Microbacterium > Microbacterium sp. Leaf203. Next base: position 617,548 of record NZ_LMKF01000031.1, read on the forward strand.
GGTGTTGTCGGCGGGCACCGGGTCGACCGCGGCGCGGGCCACCTCGGCGGCGAACTCCGAGACGTTGTAGAGCTTGCCGGCGTCTTCGCGGCGCGCCGAGATGGCGCCGGGGTTCGCGCGCTCGAGCAGGGTCGCCGTGATGGTGCCCTCGATCATGTCGCCCGAGACGACGGTGAAGCCGATGCCGCGCTCTTCGAGAGCCGGGATCTTCTCGCGCAGGGCGTCTTCGCCGGCGCGCTTCGACAGGGCGACCGGCTCGTACTCGGGCATGGTCGGGGTAGTGCGGATGAAGTGCGCCTGGTGGCTGGTCACGAAGACGACGCGCGCGTCGTCCGTGAGCAGCGGCAGAGCCGTCTCGAGCACGTTGACCTGCGCGTCGCGGTTGAGCAGCAGCGCGTAGTCCTCGGCCATGCCCGACTCCATGCCGCCCGAGGCGTTGAGCACGAGGATGTCCAGACCGCCGAAGGTGCGCTCGACCTCGTCGAACATCGCCTTGACCGATTCGGGGTCGGTGAGGTCGGCGCCGACGACGAGGGCCTCGGCGCCGAGCTCCCGCAGCTGCGTGGCGAGCTTCTCGGCGCGGGGCGCCTTGTTGCGGAAGTTGATGACGACGTTCGCGCCGGCCTCGGCGAAGTAGCGGACGGTGTCGGCGCCGATGCCGCGCGACGAGCCGGTGACGAGGGCGGTCTTGCCGCTCAGAGAGCCGGACGGGAGGGTCTGGGACACGGGAGTTCTCCTGACGATTCGGAATCAGCCCCCAGCCTATCGAGCGGGATGCCGACGCCCCGGGGCGACGGCGCCTGTGCGGAGGATGAGAACCGGCCCCGGTGTCGGTGCCCAGTGCTACGTTCGGGCCAGGAGGCACGAAATGGACGTTCTCTCCATCGTCGAGATGTGGGCCTGGATCGGCTGGATCCTGCTCATCCTCGTCTTCCTCGTGTGCGAGATGCTCACCGGCGAGTTGACGTTCCTGATGGTCGCGGTGGGGAGCCTCGTCGGCCTCGTCTCCGACCTGGTGGGCGCACCGCTCTGGCTGCAAATCATCGTCGCGGCCGTCGCTTCGGTCGCGCTCCTGCTGTTCGTGCGTCCGCCCCTGCTGCAACGACTGCACCGCGACGCCGACCCGCGGCCCTCCAACGTCGAGGCGCTACTGGGTCTCGAGGGCCTCGTCCTGTCGCGGATGTCGGCGTCGGTCCCCGGGCAGGTCAAGCTCTCGAACGGTGACGTGTGGACCGCGCGCGCCGAGACCGACACCCGGATCGACCCCGCCACGCGCATCGAGGTCGTCCGTATCGACGGCGCCACCGCCGTCGTCCGCGCGCGAAGCCAGGAGGCGACATCATGAACGATCTGATCCCCGTCACGATCGGGTGGGTCCTCGCGGCCGTGGTGGTGATCTTCGTCGTCGTGGTGCTGTTCCGCGCGATCCGGATCATCCCGCAGGCCCGCGCCGGAGTGGTCGAGCGACTCGGCCGGTACCACAAGACGCTCAGCCCGGGCCTGAACCTCGTCGTTCCCCTCGTCGACCGAGTGCGGCCCCTGATCGACATGCGCGAGCAGGTCGTCTCGTTCCCCCCGCAGCCGGTCATCACCGAGGACAACCTGGTCGTCTCGATCGACACGGTCGTGTACTTCCAGGTCACCGACGCCCGGGCCGCGACCTACGAGATCGCCAACTACCTCGGCGCCGTCGAGCAACTGACGACCACGACCCTGCGCAACGTCGTGGGCGGCCTCAACCTCGAGCAGGCGCTCACCAGCCGCGACAACATCAACGGTCAGTTGCGCGTCGTCCTCGACGAGGCCACGGGAAAATGGGGCATTCGGGTGGGACGCGTCGAGCTCAAGGCGATCGATCCGCCCCTCTCGATCCAGGACTCGATGGAGAAGCAGATGAGAGCCGAACGCGATCGCCGCGCCGCGATCCTGACCGCCGAGGGGTCCAAGCAGTCGCAGATCCTCGAGGCCGAGGGGCGCCGTCAGGCGGCGATCCTCGAGGCCGAGGGCGACAAGCAGGCGGCAGTCCTGCGCGCGCAGGGTGAGGCCGAGGCGATCCACTCGGTGTTCACGGCGATCCACGAGGGCCGGCCCGACGACAAGCTCCTCGCGTACCAGTATCTTCAGACGCTGCCGAAGATCAGCGACAGCTCGTCGAGCAAGCTGTGGATCATCCCGAGCGAGTTCACCGAGGCGCTGAAGGGCATCTCCGGCGCGTTCGTCTCGCGCTCGGGCGACGACTCCCCCGCCGCGGCGTCCCCGCCGAGCTCGGCTCCGTGATGACGCGGCATCCCTACCTCTCCCCGGACGCCCCGCGTGTGCTCGCCCACCGCGGTCTGGTGACGGCGGATGCCGCCGCGCACGGGGTGGCCGAGAACTCCTTCGCCGCGGTGGCCGAGGCGCACGCCGCCGGAGCCGACTACGTCGAGTCGGACTGCCACCTCACCGCCGACGGCGAGGTCGTGCTGTTCCACGACGACGATCTGCGGCGGGTCGCCGATGATCCGCGGGCCATCGCCGACGTCCGCCTGCACGAGATCGAAGAGCTGATGTCGGAGCGCGGGGGGCTCATCACGCTGGTCCAGGCCCTCGAGTCCTTCCCCGACGTGCGCTTCAACCTCGATGTGAAGGCCGCGGCCGCAGCGGGCGAGGTCGGCCGCCTCGTCGCCCCGCACGCCGAGCGCGTCCTGGTCACGAGCTTCTCCGACGAGCGTCGACGCGATGCCCTCGCCGCCGCGCGGGCCGCGGGGTCGCGGATGCGTCCGGCCACCTCGCCCGGGTCGGCGACGATCGCCCGCCTTCTCGCCGCTCGCGCGCTGCACCGGACCCGCCTGGTCCGTTCTCTCCTGAGCGAGGTCGACGCCCTGCAGATCCCCGAGCGTCAGGGGCCGATCCCCGTGGTCACGCGCGGGTTGCTGCGAGACGCGCACGCCGCCGGTGTCGAGGTGCACGTGTGGACCGTGAACGACGAAGACGACATGTCCCGGCTGCTCGACCTCGGCGTGGACGGCCTCGTCACCGACCGCGCCGACGCGGCCATCGCGCTGGTGAACACACGGGGAACAGCGGCTGTCTGAGCATCCACTGTGAAACTCGTCAGGACGCGCGGAGTTCGAATAAAGCGCACAGGTGCGAACGTTATACATGGGGACCGACGAGAGGACCACAAAATGGCAGACCGCAGTCTCCGCGGCATCCGACTCGGCGCCCAAAGCCTCCAGAGCGAAGACGGCGTCGTGTTCCACGACCGTGCACAACACACCTACTCCTGCAGCACCTGCGGACGCGACACCGTCCTGACCTTCGCTGCCGACGCCGAGGTTCCCGACGCGTGGGAGTGCCGCACCTGCGGTGCCGAGGCGCTTCTTCGCATCGGCGACGGCACGGCGACGGTCGACCACAGCGCCGACAAGGCCGCCCGTACGCACTGGGACATGCTCCTGGAGCGTCGCACCATCCCCGAGCTCGAGGAACTCCTCGAGGAGCGCCTCGCGTTCGTCCGCGCTCGTCGCGGCGCGGGGAACGAGAAGCTCAGCGCCTGACGCTGACCCGCTGATTCAGACGCCGGCCCCTTCGGGGGTCGGCGTCTTCTTCGTGCGTCGCACCCGGATCCCGGCGACCAGGCCGGCGGCGAGGAGAGCGGCGATGCCGCCCCACCCGAGCACGATCTTCACGGCCGGCCCGATCACGACCGCGGGGGTGAGCCCGGTGCGCAGCGGCACGTTGGTGAGCATGTGCCCGGCGGTGTCGGGCGGCAGGGAGTCGAGCGTCGACCCGTCCGGAGCGATCACCTGACTCGTGCCGACGGTCGACAGGTTGACCACCGCGCGGCCCGTCTCGATCGCGCGCATCTGCGCGAACGCGAGCTGCTGAAGGTTCTCGTCGGTGCCCCGGAAGTCCGCGTTGTTCGTCTGGAACATGTAAACCTCGGCGCCTTCGTCGGCGCCGTCCCATACGACGTCGTCGTAGATGACGTCGAAGCAGATCGCCAGGCCCACGCCGATCCCGTTGAGGTCGATCAGCGGAGGGGCGGTTCCGGGGGTGTACTCGCGGCCGATGAGACCGATGAGGTCGGGGGCGAACGGCTCCCAGAAGGACCGGTCGGGAACGTACTCGCCGAAGGGCACGGGATGCCGCTTGTCGTACGTCGTCCCCTCTTGCCCGGCCGCCGTCCACAGCAGCGACGAGTTGAACAGCTCGGAGCCGCGCTCGGTGACGGCCGAGATCAGCAGCGGGGCGTCCATCCGCCGGGAGAGTTCGCCGAGCGCCGCCGCTGTCGCGGGGTTCGAGGTGGGGTCGGAGTCGACGCCGCCCTCGGGCCAGAGCAGCACGTCCATCTTCTGGCCGAACAGCGGGGCGGATGCCGTGAGCTGCGCGTTCAACACCGCGTTGCGCGTGCGCTGGTCGAAGTACCCCGCCGGACCGTTGCCCTGCACCGCGCCCACGCGGATCGAACCCGCGTCGGTGGTGGGGAACGCGGGCAACGCCACCAGTACGACGAGCACCGCCGCCGCGGGGACCGCGCCGGTCACACGACGAAGGCTGCCACCGCGCACGAACTCGACGGCCATCGCGCAGAAGAGCACGACGAGGAACGACAGCCCCGACATGCCCACCCACGACGCCACCTCGGCGAAGGGGCCGTTCACCTGCGAGACGCCGATGCGCCCCCACGGGAAGCCGCCGTAGGGCCACGAGCCGACGATCTGCTCGCGCAGGGTCCACAGCGCCGCGACGAGGGCGGGGAGCAGCAGGAGCCGTCCCACGTGCCTCGGCGCGACGCGTGGCATCCATCGATAGGCCAGGGCGATCGGTGCCGCCAGAACGGCTGTCAGCAACGCCTCGAGGACGAACAGGGCCGCCCACGGAATGGGTCCAAGGTAGCGAGCGGTGAAGAGCAGATTGACCGAGAAGAACGCCACCCCGAAGAGGAACCCGATCAGCACGGCCGACCAGAACCGGCGGCCGATGAGGGTCACCAGGGCCAGGGCGACGGCGGGGAACGCCATCGGCCACCAGGCGAGCGCGGGGAACGCGGTGACGAGCAGCAGCCCCGCCACTACGGCGAGGGGCGCCGCGAAAGCGAGGCGCAACGGAGGAGTCACCGACCCCCGGGGCGTCGTCATCGCGCTCATGCCGACGTGTAGGCCACGATGCCGCGGCGCACCGAGTCGAGCGCCGTCCGCGCGGTCTTGGCGAGCGGCGGTTCGGCGACCAGCGAGATCTGATCGAGCAGGTCGATCGTCTGCTTCGCCCAGCGCACGAAGTCACCCGCGGCCATGTCGGCGAGGGTCAGCACGCTGTCGAGCGGCAGGCCCTTCGCCCACGCGTGCATCGCCGGCGCGAGGCCCGAGGCGGGCGACTCCGAGCCCGGCAGCCGGTGGTCGCGTTCGAGGTCGTCGAGCTCCTGCCACAGAGTCTGCGTGGCGTCGAGGGCCCCGCGGAAGGCACCGCGGGGCAGACCGCGCTCCCCCGGGCCCGCTTCGTCCCGACGCGGTTCGTACACGAGGCAGCAGGCGAGGGCCGCGAGCGAGGGGGCGTCCAGCCCCTCCCACAGACCCTGCCGCAGCGACTCGGCCACGAGCAGGTCGCGTTCGCCGTAGATGCGGCGCATCGTGCGCCCGGCACGTGTCAGCACCGTCGCACCGTCGTCTTCGATGGCGACGTACTCCAGCGCGGCGAGCACCTCGACCACGCGGTCGAACACGCGCGCGACGGTGCCCGTGCGCTGGTCGATCTGGTGGCGGGTCTTGTCGGTGCTGCGCTTGAGCTTCCAGTAGCGCTCCGCCCAGCGGGCGTGGGCCTCGCGATCGGGGCACGACTGGCACGGGTGCCGCTGCATGCGCTTGCGCAACGACTGGATCTGCTGCTGCCGCTCATCGCGCAGACGGCGGGGGGCCGTGGCATCCCGTCGATTGATCTTCTCGAGATCGCTCAGCTCGCGGCGGATCGTGGAGTACTCGCGGAAGTCGCCGCGGTCGCACGTCATCGCCTTCTCGTAGCCGGCGAGCGACTCCTCGGCCTCTTTCACCTGCCGCGCGAGTCCGACGACGGAGCGGTCGGCCTGGAACTGCGCGAACGACGACTCGAGGATCTCGCGGGCGCGTGCCCGACCGAACTGGTCGATGAGGTTCACGGCCATGTTGTACGTGGGCCGGAAGCTCGAGTTCAGCGGATAGGTGCGGCGCGAGGCGAGGGCTGCGACCGACTGCGGGTCGAGGCCCTCGGTGAACTGTACGACCGCGTGGCCTTCGACGTCGATGCCGCGACGGCCGGCGCGACCGGTCAGCTGCGTGTACTCCCCCGACGTGATCGCGACGCGGGCCTCGCCGTTGAACTTCTCGAGCTTTTCGAGCACGACGGTGCGCGCCGGCATGTTGATGCCGAGGGCGAGCGTCTCGGTCGCGAAGACGACCTTGACGAGCTTGCGGCGGAACAGCTCTTCGACGACCTCTTTGAACGCCGGGAGGAGACCCGCGTGGTGCGAAGCCATTCCGCGTTCGAGGTTGTCGCGCCACTCCCAGAAGTGGAGGACGGCGAGGTCTTCGTCCTTGAGGGTGAAGGTCAGCTCGTCAACGATCTGACGGATCTCGACGCGCTCCTCGGCGGAGGTCAGCCGCACGTTCGCGCGGCGCAGCTGCTGCACCGCGGCATCGCACCCGGCCCGGCTGAAGATGAAGAAGATCGCGGGCAGCAGGTGGTTGCGCTGCAGCAGCTCGACGACCTCGGGCCGGTCGATGCGCTCGATGCGCGGGCCCTGCTGGGCGCGCAGCGGCTTGTGACCGCCGCGTCGCTGGTGGGCGTGGCGGGGGCCGCCCGCGTGACGCTGGGAGCGGTACTCCTGCGCGCGCCGGTTGTTCTCGTATCCCCCGGCGTTGCCGCCGCGGATGCGCAGCAGCTCCTGATTGACCTGCGCGGTGGCAACTCCGGCCCGGTCGTCGAACAACGGCAACAGGTCCCCGCGCACGAGCACGTGCTGCTCGAGGGGAACCGGGCGGGTCTCCGACACGATCACCTCGGTGTCGCCGCGCACGGTGTCGAGCCAGTCGCCGAACTCCTCGGCGTTCGACACGGTCGCCGACAGCGAGACGAGCTTCACCGACGGCGGAAGGTGGATGATCACTTCTTCCCACACCGCGCCGCGGAAGCGGTCGGCGAGGTAATGCACCTCGTCCATCACGACGAATCGCAGACCGCGCAGGGCCGGCGAGTCGGCGTACAGCATGTTGCGCAGCACCTCGGTGGTCATCACGACGATGCGCGCCGAGGCGTTGATGTTCGTGTCGCCCGTCAGCAGGCCGACCTCGTCGTCGCCGTACACCTCTTGCAGCTCGTGGAACTTCTGATTCGACAGCGCCTTGATGGGCGTGGTGTAGAACGCCTTGTCGCCGGGCTCGAGCATGGCGAGGTGGATCGCGAACTCGCCGACGATCGTCTTTCCGGCACCGGTGGGCGCGGCCACCAGCACGCTGCGGCCGTCCTCGAGGGCGTGGCATCCCGCGATCTGAAAGTCGTCGAGCTCGAAACGCTGCATCTCGGCGAAGTCCGCCGTGTGCGGGTGCGTGGAGCGGGCGGCGGCGCGAGCGAAGCGCTCGGCCGGACTCGGTGAACTCACGCGGTGGGCCCCGACGGCATCTCGGCCGCGGCGAGGCGACGGGCCTTTCGCCGGTCGAACAGCATCGAGACCCCGGCCGCCGCGAAGAACAGCACGGTGAGGATGCCGGCGAGCATCAGCATGCTGATGATGTCGGCCGCGGGGGTGGCCAGGGCCGAGAACAGGGTGGCGATGAGGATCGCCACGCGCCAGCCCTTGAGGATCGCCTTGCCGCTCATGATGCCCGCCACGTTGAGCGCGACGAGGAACACCGGCAGCACGAACGCGACGCCGACCACGATCATCAGCTTGAAGACGAAGTCGTAGTAGTCGACCGCGTTGTAGAAGTTGACGCCACCCTCGGGCGTGAAGCCCCACATCAGCTCGATCACGTGCGGGACGATCAGCAGGCCCACCCAGCAGCCCACGAAGAAGAGCGGGACGGCGGATGCCACGAACCCGACCGTGTAACGGATCTCTTTGCGCGTGAGCCCGGGCATGATGAACGCCCAGATCTGCCACAGCCACACCGGTGCCGAGAGGAAGATGCCGATCGAGAACGCGATGCGCATGCGCAGGTCGAACGCCGAGGTCACCGAGGTGAAGTTCAGCGCCGAGAAGTCGTCTCCGCGCCGCTCCGCGATGACGCGGATGGGCTCGGTGATGAGGTGGATGATCGGGTCGGTGATGATGAACGCGATCACCATGCCCACCACGAGGGCGAGCGCCGCGATCATGAGCCGCTTGCGCAGCTCGACCAGGTGCGCCCCGATCGACATGCGCTTGTCGCGCCGCGGCCCCTCGGGCACGTCGATACGCGGCGGTCCTGCCGTCGCCACGGGTTTAGACGGTGGGGTCGGTCGACCTGCGCGGCTCGGGAGCGACGGTCGGCGTGGTGCCGATGTCGGTGGCGCGCGGGGCTTCGGATGCGGCAGCGACCTCGTCGTCGCGCTTCATCTCCTTCATCTCACTCTTGAAGACTCGTGCCGACTGTCCCATGCTCTTGGCGAGCGCGGGGAGCTTGGCGGCACCGAAAAGAAGAAGGATGACAGCCAGAACGATGAGCAGGTGCCATCCGGTCAAACCCTGGAACATGAGGACTCCTCGTCTCGTTCGTGCGGTGTCTCAGTCTAACCCGGGCGCTCGTCGTGCGCTCCGACGCGCGGGAACCCGGCGGGAACGGTCAGGATTCGTGCGCGTACTGCGCGAGACCCGCGGCCGCCCACGCGGCGGCGGCCCGGCGGGCTCCCGCGGGTTCCACGAGCTCGACCTCTCCCCCGCGGCGCGCCGCCAGGCGCTTGAGACTCTGCTCGTCGGCGAGCCGGAGGGATGCCACGGCCCGGCCGTCGTCGGCGTCGTCGATCTCGGCGCGCTCGAGGTAGTCGGCCAGCAGGGGCGCCACCTCTCTGGGGAAGCGGAAGCGCGCGACGACCTCGTCGTCCGCCGGGGCGAACAGCTCGGGCACGGGGTCGGCGCCGTGCGCGGCCGGGATGTCGGTGACGCGGGCGTCGCCGACGCGGTCGAGGTGGAAGGTGCGCACGGCCTGGCGCAGGTGATCCCAGCCCTGCAGGTACCACTGCCCGTTCGCGATGTGGACCTTGATGGGGTCGACCGTCCGGCTGATCGGCTCGGCCCCGGGGGCGCGGTAGGTGAACGTGACCGCGACGCGCGAGCGCAGGGCCTCGTCGACCACGTCCCGGACGCCGTCGACCGGCCCGGGGGCGACGATCACCGCGGCGGGCGCGGTCGATGCGCCCCGCGCGAGCTTCGAGAGGAGCCCGGTGACGAGCTCGCTGTCGCCGAAGCCGGGAAGGCTGCGGGCCAACTGCAGCCCGGCCAGAAGAGCGGCCGCCTCCCGCGCGGTCAGGCGCGGGGAGCGCTCGAGCCCCACGGTGTTCGTGATGGCGATGACGTCGTCGCGGTCGAGCAGGTCCCAGTCGATGTCGAAGAGGTCGTGCGGGAGCTGCCAGTAGCCCTGCTCGCCGGGAAGGCCGATCACCGTGAGACGCTCGACCATCGCGCGCATCTGATCGGGGGCGACCTCGAACTCCGCGGCGGCCTCGGCCACCGACACCTCGCCCTTGCCGAGCAGGTACGGCACGAGTTGGAGCAGGAGCGCCGCGCGATCCAGTGCGGCGACGGGGCGATCGGTGCTCACTCGGCACCCCCGTGCAGGGCGAGGGTGGCCTCGAGCCGTCGGATGACCTCGGCGCGCAGGTCGGCGGGTTCGACCACCCGCACCTCGGGGCCGTACGAGGCGAGCTCGTCGGCGAAGACGTGGAGGTCGACGTAGGGCACGCGGATGCCCTGGGGCGCCTGTTCGGCGCGGCGGTCCAGGCGCAGGGCCGCCTCGGTGCCGGGGTGCACCTCGAGGAGGGCGCGCTGGCGTGCGGCGACGGCGCGCAGGCCCTCGAGGGCCCGTTCCCCGGCTCCTTCCCGCAGTTCTGCGGGAAAACCCTTGCGCGTGAGCGTCACCTCGCCGACGATCCGCGAGAGCAGGAACGTGCGGTCGGCGTCGACGTTCAGGTCGTAGCCGTAGACGTGCCACCGCGCCTCGTACTCGACGAGCGCGAGGGGCTGCACGCGGCGTTCGCGCGGTCGCGCTTCGCCGGGGCGCAGGTAGGTGAAGGTCACGACGCGGCACTGCTCGATCGCCCTCTGGAGCGCGGCGAACGACGCATCGCGGACGCGGATGCGCGGGGCGTAGCCGATGATCGGCTCGTCGACGGCGATGCCGAGTGCGCGGATCTTGCGCAGACCGCTGCGCGCGTCGGCGGAGAGGGACTCGCTCCCCCACACGCCGCCCGCGATGTTCAGCAGCGCCACCTCGGCGGGGCTGAAGGTGATGTCCTCGGGCAGCGCGTACTCGGCGGTCGGCACGCGATAGCGCGCCTCGCGGAGGTCGTCGGGGTCCGCGCGATTGCCGATCGTCTCGATCGGGACACCGAGGCCGCGCAGGCTCTCTTTGTCGCGCTCGAACATCTTCTCGAGCGCGTCCTTCGACGCACCCGCCTCGAGCTGCTCCCGGTAGCCCGCGACGGACGACAGGATCGTGTCCTTCGTCAGCCCCTGCTCGGTCGCCATGAGGGCGACGACGAGGTTCACCAGACGCTCCTCGGGAGCGCTGCGGGACACGGTGGCGGGCACCCGCCCATCCTAGGCGCCGAGCGACCGGCCGGAACGGCACCGGGCGCCACGCGACCCCCGCGAGCCCGCTCCGCGCGGACCGATCGGGGATGCCGATCAGCCGACGGTGCCGAGGACGTCGATGACGTAGACCAGTGCGGAGTTCGCGGGAGCCTTGAGCACCTGCTGATCCTGGGCGGTCTGGTCGGCGGGGACGACGATCAGCAACTGCGATCCGACCGTCGCGCCCTCGAGGGCCGAGGCGATCGCCGGCGGGAGCTGCGACACGGTCGCCTGGCCGGGCGCGCCGTTCTTCCAGGTCGAGGCGAAGGTGGTCGTGGCACCCCACGCGACGCCCTGGACGTGGATGACGACCGAGGAGTCGCCGGTCAGCACCTCGCCGTCGCCCTTCTTGATGGTCTGCGAACGCTGCTGCGTGGGAGCGTCGCCGGCGGGCATGACCACACCGGGCGTGCCGTCCGGGGCGCGGACGACCGAGGGCATGCCCGAGTCCGCGTTGTACTGGTCGGCACCGTCGGCCGCGGGGAGGAAGACCTTGCGCACGTCGAAGACGAAGACCGCTCCGTCGCCCTCGTTCACGCCGAGCGCCTGAGCGCCCTGGGCGCCGAGGTCGGAACCGGGGATGGCGACCGCGACACGCGAGCCCTCGGCCACGCAGTGCAGCAGCGGCGCGACGGCGGGGATGGCCTGCGTCAGGCGGGGCAGCGGCGTCGCCGACTTCACGTCGGACCCGTACGTGGTCGCCACGAGCTGCGAGCCGGTGGCGGCGTCGAGCACCGTCACGTCGACGAGCGAGAGCTGGTCATCGCTCGTGATGCGCTGCCCGTCGCCCTCGATGAGGGTCTGGGTCCCGGCCGCCTCGGGCACGAAAGGAGAACGCACCGAGACCGTGGGGGCGGTACCGAAATCACCGCTGGCGTCGACCACCGAGGCGATCGCACTGTCGGTGGGCGTCGGGCACGACGAGGCGGCGGATGCCGAGCACCCGACGAGGCCGAATCCGGCCAGGGCGGTCACGGCAACGAGAGCGGGGAGTCTACGCACCGGATCAGTTTAGGCTGTCGAACCGGGCTCCTCCGACGAGGCGCCCGCGACGGACTGACGGACCCCCTCGGCGGACTTCTGCGCCTCGCGCACGCGCTTGCGCAGGTTCTTGTCGGTGATCTGGCGGTCGCCGACGGCACCGGGAGTCCACAGTTCGACGTCCTCGTCGCCGTAACTCGACTTCGAGGCGCGGCGCTTGACCTCGGGCGGGACGGCCCCCGGGGCGAGGCGGCGCGCGGTGATGAGGAAGCCCGTGTGAGCGACCATGCGGTGATCGGGGCGGACCGCGAGCCCTTCGACGTGCCACCCGCGGACCATGGTCTCGCTGGCATTCGGCTCGGTGAACAGTCCGGTGGCGCGGATGTACTCGGCGACACGGCTGAGCTGGGTGGCGGTGGCGATGTAGCAGAGCACCACGCCGCCGGGGGTCAGCGCGTCGGCCGCGGCGTCGATGCACTCCCAGGGCGCGAGCATGTCGAGCACGATGCGGTCGACCGAGGCCGGGGCCACGGCATCCGGGAGGCTCTCGACCAGATCGCCGACGACGACCTCCCACGTCGCGGGCATCTCGCCGTGGAACGTCTCGACGTTGGCGCGGGCGACGTCGGCGAACTCCTCGCGGCGCTCGAACGACAGCAGGCGACCGGCCGGACCGATCGCGCGCAGCAGCCACAGCGACAGCGCTCCGGAGCCGACACCGGCCTCCACGACCGTGGCGCCCGGGAAGATGTCGGCCTGCGCGAGGATCTGCGCGGCGTCCTTGGGGTAGACGATCGCGGCGCCGCGCGGCATCGACATGACGAAGTCGCGCAGCAGCGGGCGCACGGCCAGGTAGTCGTGCCCGGAGCTGTTGGTCACCACGCTGCCGTCGGGCTGGCCGACCAGCAGCTCGTGCTTCAGCACGCCGTTGTGGGTGTGCAGTTCGCCCGCCTCGCGCAGGGTGATGGTGTGCATGCGGCCCTTGGGGCCCGTCAGCTGCACCCGGTCGCCGACCCGGAAGGGGCCGCTCAGGTGGGGGGTCTCGCTCATCGGGTGACTCGTGTCTCTTCGGGGTGGATCGGGGTGTGGGCGGCGTGGAGCGCCCGCAGGTCGGAGGTCGTGCGGCCCTCAAGGCTCGGCCACAGCGCGTGCGCCCCGAGCCCCTCGAGGGGCACCATGAGGGGCACGCCCAGCGACACGGCACCGCTCGCGAGGGCGGAGCGCAGACCGTTCGGCGAGTCCTCGATCGCCACGGTGTCGCGGATGTCGACGCCGAGCGCCGCGGCCGCCTGCAGGTACGGGTCGGGGTACGGCTTCGGGCGTTCGACGTCGTCGCCGGCGACCACGAGGTCGAAGGCCGGGAAGTCGACGAGCTCCACCACCGACAGCGCCATACGGCGCATCGACATCGTGACGAGGGCGGTCTTGACGCCCGAGGCGCGCAGATCGGCGAGGAGCTCGCGGGCACCGGGGCGGAACGGCACACCCGTCACGGCGAGCTGGCGCTGCACCTCGTCGGTCAGGTACGAGATGATCTCGTCGACGCCCCAGGGCACGCCCGCGTTCTGCAGCAGCCGGGCGGAGTCCTCGAGGGCCAGGCCGACCATCCCGAGCGCCTGCTCGTGCGACCAGGTCCCCCCGAAGCGCTCCACGAGCGGGGTCTCCGCGGCCATCCAGTACGGCTCGGTGTCAACGAGCGTGCCGTCCATGTCCCAGAGGACGGCGGCGGGAGCGGGGGAAGTCATCGCTCCATCCTATTGAGGGCCCGGTGCGCACCCGTCCGGCCCCCGTGCCGTTCGCCGGGCGGGACCGGCTCGCTCTCCGCGGGTGCGCCTATTCTGGAAGCCAGCCCCGACGGGGCAGAGGAGGTTGCGTGGACGCACTGGGTCGCCGGATCATCGTCGCCGCGTTCGACGGGTGGAACGATGCCGGAGAAGCCGCATCGGCGGCGGCATCGATGCTGCGCGCCGATGTGGAGTACGAGGTCGTCCACTCGGTGGACCCCGAGCTGTACTTCGATTACCAGTACACCCGCCCCCAGGTCGGATTGGATGCCGAGGGCCGCCGCACCCTCACCTGGCCCGAGGCCACGCTCCTGCGTCCCGTGAAGCGCTCCGACGACGCCGAGATCTGGCTGCTGGTCGGGGTGGAGCCCGCGCGAGCCTGGCAGGCGTTCGCCGCCGAGTTCATCGACGTCGCCCTGCGCGAGGACGTCACGGGCTTCGTCGCCCTCGGATCGATGATGTCCGACGTTCCGCACACGCGCCCCATCTCGGTCTTCGCGGGCAGCGACAACGAGGGCGTGCGCCAGAGCCTGGGCCTCGAGCGGAGCCTGTACGAGGGGCCGGTCGGCATCCTGAGCGCCATCGGCCATGTCTCGGAGACCGTGGGCATCCCGACCGCGAGCCTCTGGGCGAGCGTTCCCCACTACGTCGCCGGGCACACCCCCTCGCCCAAGGCCACGCTCGCCCTGCTCGAGAAGCTCGAGTCGATCACCGGCATCGCGGTCCCGCGCGGAGACCTCGAGAACGAGTCGCGCCTGTGGGAAGCCTCGATCGACGCGGCCGCGGCCGACGACGACGAGATGAGCGAGTACATCCGCCAGCTCGAGCAGACCCGTGACACGTGGGACTCGCCCGAAGCCTCGGGGGACGCGATCGCCCAGGAGTTCGAGCGCTACCTGCGCCGCGGCGGCGACGGCCCCACCAAACCCGGACGCGACGACCCGCCCCGACGCTGAGCGGGAGGGTCGGCGACGACTCCCCCGGTCCCTCGACAGGCTCAGGGACCTTCTGCGGTGCGCTCCGGTGGCCGTGCCGTTCGACGCCACCGCAAGCCGCGCGCGCGAGCCGGGGCGACCGAGCCCGTCGAAGCCACCGGACCCCACGGCCCGCCCGCACACGACGAAGGCGCCGCCCCGAACGGGACGACGCCTTCGCGGCATCCGGGGTCAGCCGGTGATGGCCGAGTACGCCGGCAGCACACCGAGGGTCAACAGCATCATGATGAGCACGCCGAGAGCGACGCGGTAGATCACGAAGGGCAGGAAGCTGCCGCGCTTGAGGTACTGCATGAGGAAGGCGATGACGACGTACCCGACGACGAACGCGATGATCGTCGCGATCGCGGTCTCACCCAGGCTGTACGGGCCGGTGCCCTCGTCGAAGCTCTTGTACAGCTCGAAGAAGCCGCTGGCGAAGACCGCCGGCACCGCGAGGAGGAACGAGTACTCCGCGGCCGCCGTGCGCTTGTACCCGAGGGCGCGACCGAGGGTCGTGGTCGCCCCCGAACGGGAGACGCCGGGGACGAGCGCGAGGGCCTGAGCGACACCGAAGGCGATGCCGTGCGGGTACGTCAGGTCGTCGAGGTCGCGACGGCGCTTTCCGTAGTGGTCGGCGAGGCCGAGCAGGATGCCGAACACGATCAGCACCACCGCGGTGATCCACAGGCTGCGGAAATTATCGCGGATGAGGCTCTGCAGGAGCACACCCAGCAGCGCGATCGGCAGCGTGCCGATGATGACGAGCCACCCCATGCGGGCGTCGGGGTCGGTGCGCGGCACCTTGCCGGTGAGCGAGCCGAACCAGCGCGAGATGACGCGCACGATCTTCCTGCGGAAGTAGATCAGCACGGCGAGCTCGGTGCCGATCTGCGTGATCGCGGTGAAGGTCGCACCCGGGTCGGTCTTCGACGGGAGGAACTCTCCGACGATGCGGAGGTGGGCGCTGGAGGAGATGGGGAGGAACTCGGTCAGGCCCTGGACGAGCCCGAGGATGATGACCTCGAAGATGTGCATGCGGTCCTTCAGTACGTGCGGATGAGGTCGGCGAGAACTCGCTGACCGAAGGAGAGCGCGTCGATCGGGACGCGCTCGTCGACACCGTGGAACATCCCGGTGAAGTCGAGACCGGCGGGCAGACGCAGCGGCGCGAATCCGTAACCTGCGATGCCGAGGGTCGACAGCGCCTTGTTGTCGGTGCCCCCGCCCATGAGGTACGGCAGGACGGGCACGCCCGGGTCGTGACGGCCGAGCTGAGCGACCATCGCGTCGACCAGGTCGCCCGAGAACGGCACCTCGAGCCCGATGTCCTGGTGGACGATCTCGATCTCGACGTCGGGGCCGATGATGCGGCGGATGTCGGCCAAGGCCGCCTCCTCGGTGCCGGGCAGCACCCGCACGTCGATGAGCGCCTCGGCACGGTCGGGGATGACGTTGTGCTTGTACCCGGCGGTGAGACCGGTCGGGTTCGTCGTGGTGCGCAGGGTCGAGCGGATGAAGCTGGATGCCGCGCCGGTGCGCAGGGCGAGCGCGTCGGGGTCGCCCGCGTCGTCACCGGTGATCTCGGCCAGACCTTGGAGGAGCTGGGCGGTCGTGTCGGTCAGGCGGATCGGCCACTCGGTGCGACCGAGGGCCGCGACGGCCTCGGCGAGCTTCGTGACGGCGTTGTCGGCGTGCAGGCCGCTGCCGTGGCCCGCACGGCCTCGGGCGACGAGCTTGATCCACACGAGAGCCTTCTCGCCCACCTGGAGCAGGTACGCGCGGCGGTCGCCGACGGCGATCGAGTACCCGCCGACCTCGCTGATGGCCTCGGTCGCGCCGGCGAACCATTCGGGCCGGTCGCGGATGACGAGCGCCGAGCCCTCGACGCCGCCGTTCTCCTCGTCGGCGAAGAACGTGACGATGATGTCGCGCTCGGGCTGCTCCCCCGCGCGGAGCACGTCGGCCACGGCGGTGAGGATCATGGCATCCATGTCCTTCATGTCCACCGCCCCACGACCCCACAGCACGCCGTCGCGGATCTCGCCGGCGAACGGATCGACGCTCCAGTCGGCGGCGACGGCGGGCACCACGTCGAGGTGGCCGTGGAGGATCAGGGCGGGCTTGTCGGGATTACGACCCGGGATGCGGGCGCAGACGTTGGTGCGGCGGTCGACGGGCTCGTAGTACTCGACCTCGAGACCGAGGGCTTCGAGGTACGCGCCGACGTACTGGGCCGCCTCGCGCTCGCCCTCGGCACGGCCCCCGCCGTAGTTCGAGGTGTCGAACCGGATGAGCTCGCGCGCGACGCGGGCGACCTCGGGGATGTCGGATTCGAGCTCGGGCATGCGCACTACGGTACCGGGGACGAGCGTCGCAGCCCGCCGCGCGTCGCCCCGAGACGCGCCCGGGAAGCGGCACCGATTCGAGGCGGGGTCGGGAGCGTGGTAATGTCGTTCTTCGTTGCGAAAGCAGCAAAACACCCAGATGCGCGGGTGGCGGAATAGGTAGACGCGCTAGCTTGAGGTGCTAGTGCCCTTTAACGGGCGTGGGGGTTCAAGTCCCCCCTCGCGCACACATGAGAAAGACCCCCCGGGTTCGCCCCGGGGGGTCTTCTTCGTTTCTGCGCCGGGTAGCGCTCGCAGCCCGCGTGGGGGTCCGCGCGCGTTCAGGGAACCGATAGCCGCCGCCTCCTCTCGGCATAGCCTCCCTCCCTACCTTCCTTCGTGATAACGGTTCTCATTCCCGGAGAACCGATCGTGAAGGGACACCGACCTCCATGAAGACAGCGCGCACCGTCGTCGCCGCCACCGCCTCCGCCTCGCTCCTGACCCTGGTCCTCGCCGGGTGTGCGACAGGCACATCGTCGACCGCTCCCGCCGCGACCGCCGACTCGAGCCCGAAGATCACGGTCGTCGCCGGCGAGAACGAGTACGCCGACGTCGTGCAGCAGATCGGCGGAGATCGCGTCGACGTCTCGGCGATCCTGAGCGACCCCAACACCGATCCGCACACGTTCGAGGCGAGCGCGAGCGTGGCCAAGGAGATCGCCGGCGCGAAACTCATCGTGCAGAACGGTCTCGGCTACGACGACTTCATGTCCGATCTCGAAAAGGCCTCCCCCGACGACAGCCGATCGGTGATCGTGGCACAGGACGTGCTGGGCCTTCCCGACAGCACCGACAACCCCCATCTCTGGTACGACCCGAAGACCATGCCCGCGGTCGCCAAGGCCGTGGCCGACACGCTCAGCGAGCTCGACCCGGCGAGCGCCGACGCGTTCCACGCGAACCTCGCCACCTTCACCGCGTCCCTGTCGGACTGGACCGACGCGCTCTCGGCGTTCGCGGAGGACCACCCGAAGACACCCGTCGCGGTGACCGAGCCCGTCGCGGACTTCATGCTGGACGCAGCGGATGCCGACGTCGAGACGCCGTGGAACCTGCAGGCGGCGATCATGAACGACACCGATCCCTCGGCGCAGGACTCCGCGACGCAGGACGCCCTCTTCACCGGCAAGCAGGTGAAGGTGTTCCTCTACAACCAGCAGGTCACCGACGACACGACCGACAAGTACCTGCAGCTCGCCAAGGACAACGGCATCCCGGTGGTCGGCGTGTACGAGACGATGCCGGCGAACCACCACTACCAGGACTGGATGCTCGACGAGGTGAAGGCTGTCGAGACCGCCGTCACCCAGGGCGCCTCCACCGAGCACCTGTGAGCGAGGCGTCCCCGCTCCGCGATCCCGACGTCGTCCTCCGGGCGCGCGGGATCGCGGTGCGTCTCGGTGGCAGGACCGTCCTCGACGACGTCGACCTCGACGTGCCGCCGGGGGCGATCGTCGGGCTGATCGGAGCGAACGGCGCGGGCAAGACCACCCTGCTCCGGGTGCTGCTCGGCATCCTGCGCCCTCAGGCGGGAGGGGTGCGGCGTCCGGATCGACGCGCGGGCATCGGGTACGTGCCGCAGAAGATCAGCCTCGACCCGCAGGCGCCGCTGCGCGCCCGCGATGTCGTGATGCTCGGTCTCGACGGGGCTCGGCTCGGCATCCCTCTCGGTCGGCGTCGCCTGCGCGGGGCGGTCGACGCTGCGCTGGCACAGGTGGGCGCGTCGGATTTCGCCGACGCGCGGGTGGGCGAACTCTCGGGCGGACAGCAGCAGCGCGTCCTGCTCGCGCACGCGATCGTGAGCCGTCCGACGCTGCTGTTGCTGGACGAGCCGCTCGCGAGCCTCGACCCAGTGAGCGCGAGAGACGTGGTCGACCTCCTCGACGACCTGCGGCGCCGCTCGAACGTGGCGATCGTGGTCACGGCGCACGATCTGACCCTGCTGCTGCCCGTGCTCCACCGCGTCGCCTACCTCGCGGGAGGGCGCGCCGCCGTGGGCACTCCCGCCGAGGTGGTGCGCGACGACGTGCTGAGCGCGCTGTACCGCTCGCCGATGCGGGTGATCGAGACGGCCGGGCGCACCTTCGTCGTCGCCGACGACGCCGTGACGCACGCGTGAGCGGGGTGCTCTCGGCGTTCTTCGCGAGCCCGACGGTGCAGACGGCTCTCGCGGTCGGAACCGTGGTCGCCGTGGTGTCGAGCGTCGTCGGGGTGTTCACGATCGCGCGGGGTCAGTCCTTCGCCGGTCACGCGCTCGCCGACCTGGGTGCGGTCGGGGGGTCGGCGGCGTTTCTGCTCGGCGTGAGCCAACTGTGGGGGTTCGTCCTCGCGGGGGTGATCTCGGCGATCGCGATGGAGGCGATCGGCACCCGGCGACTGGAGGGGCGCGATGTGGCCACGGGCATCGTCTTCGGTGCGGGCATGGGGCTGACCGCCCTGTTCCTGACCCTCGACACCCTCATCGGCGGATCCAGCAACGCCGCGATCTCGGTGCTGTTCGGCTCGCTGTTCTCCCTCGACAGCGCCCTCGTGCCCGTCATCGTCGCGCTGGGCGCGGTCACCCTCGCGATCATGACGGCGATCTGGCGGTGGGTGGCACTGGAGACCCTCGACCGCGATCTGGCCGCTGCGCGCGGTGTCCCCCCGAGAACGGCGAGCACGCTCTTCCTCGTCGCCCTCGCCCTCGCCGTCCAGTTGTCGTCCCTGTCGATCGGGGCGATCCTCTCGACCGCACTGCTGATCGGACCCGCCGCGACCGCGCTGCTGTTCACGCGGCGTCTGAGCACGGCAGCGGCGCTCGCCGCGGTCATCGCGGTGGTCGAGGTGTGGCTGGGGTGCCTGGTGGCCTTCGCGAGTTTCGACTGGTTCGGGGGCAGCAGCTGGCCCGTCAGTTTCACGATCGTCGCGGCGGTGTTCCTCGGGTACGTCGGGGCGCGTATCGTGACGGCCCTGCGTCCCTTCGGGCATCGGATGGCGGTGGGGTGATGTTCGCGCCGTACCTGATGACCGCGTGGGCGGGAGGGACGATCGTGGCGCTGGTCGCCGGCATCGTCGGCTTCTTCGTCGTGCTGCGCGGCAACGCCTTCTTCGCCCATGCCGTGCCGCACGGGGCGTTCGCCGGGGCGGCGGGGGCCGTCCTCGTCGGGGTCAACCCGCTGGTCGGACTCGGTGTCTTCGCCGCGGGCGGGGCGGTGGGCATCGTGCTCCTCGGGCGCCGGGCGCGGCACGATGTCGTCACGGCCCTGACGCTGGTGACGATGCTCGCGCTCGGCGCCCTGTTCCTCAGCCGCTCGCGCGAGTACTCGGCGCAGGTCTTCGCCCTGTTGTTCGGCCAGATCCTCGGGGTGTCGCACGATCAGCTCGCCACGATGGGCCTGCTCGGAGTCTGCTGTCTCGCGCTCGTCGCGCCCATCGCGCGGCCCCTGCTGCTGGCATCCGTCTCGCCCGCCCTCGCCGCGGCGCGCGGAATACGCGTCACGGGAGTGGACCTCGCGTTCGCCCTCGTGATCGCCGCGGCGACGACGGTGAGCGTGCCGATGGTGGGCGCACTGTTGATGTTCGCGCTGCTCGTCGGTCCCCCGGCGGCGGCGCAGTCTCTCGCGCGCACACCCGGGCAGGGGATGGCCCTCTCGGTCGCCCTCACGCTCGGCACGGTCTGGACGTCGATCGCGCTGTCGGTCGGCACCGACCTGCCGATCGGTTTCTTCGCCACGGCCATCGGGGCGCTGCTGTACGCGGGGGCACGCGTGGCGGCGCGTCGCCGTCGTCGCCGGGAGGGACGATCCCGGATGCCGTGACCCGGCGCCGTGACCCCGTGCGATTCGACCACGTGCGACGCGACCAGGTGCGGTGCCCTCGCGGTGACGATGCGAACGACACGCGCCGCGTCACGCCGCCCGTGACGGTGCGGAAACACCCGCGTGACATCGGCCGCTTAGCGTCGGGGCATGCCTGCGTTCTCCGTGCCGACGATCGACATCTCCGCCTGGGTGGGTCCCGGCTCCCCCGACGCGCGCGCCGCAGTGGTCGCCGCGGTCGACCACGCGTGTCGCACCGTGGGCTTCATGCAGGTGGTGGGTCATGGCATCCCGGATGCCGTCATCTCGGAGCTGACGGAAGGGCTCGACGAATTCTTCGCCCTGCCCCTGGAGGCCAAGAAGGCGTACGTGCGGCCCGCGTCCGAGAATCGCGGGTACAGCCCGCCGAAGAGCGAGTCCCTGAGCTACAGCCTCGGCGTCGATCCGGTGACGCGGATGAACGACTTCTTCGAGGCGTTCAACGTGGGGACCTCGGCCGCCGAGTACCCGGGGAGCACCGCGACGCCGGCGGACTACGCCGAGAACACCTGGCCCGCCGAGACGCGCATCTTCGAACCGGCCGTCCGCGCTTACGACGGCGAGGCGCGACGTGTCGCACAGACTCTGACGCGGATCTTCGCGGCAGCCCTCCGGGTGCCCGACGACTTCTTCGACGACGTGACCGATCACTCCATCGACGTGCTGCGCATGAACAACTACGCCCTCCCGCCGGGCTCGATCGAGCTGGGGGCGGAGCTGACCGGCATGGGCGAACACACCGACTTCGGTCTCGTCACCGTGCTCTGGGCGGATCAGGTCGCGGGACTCCAGGTGCTCGGCCAGGACGGCTCGTGGAACGACGTCTCGCCCGCCCGAGGCGCTCTGCTCGTCAATCTCGGTGATGTCGCGGCACGCCTGACGAACGACCGGTGGATGTCGACCCTGCACCGGGTGAAGCCACCGGTTGTCGACGGCACGATCGAGCGCCGACGGTCGGCGGCGTTCTTCCACGACGGCAACGCGGACGCCGTGATCGCCCCGCTCCCCCACTTCGTCTCGGCCGAGGCCCCGGCGCTGTACGAGCCGGTGACGGTGCGCGAGCACATCGCCGCCAAGCTCGCCGGCTCGCGGGCGGGGCGGAAGAACGTCGGCGCCGCGCGCGAGGCCGCCCGGGTGACGGCGGCGAGCCGGGGCTGAGCGCGACGCGACAGCGGGGCCGCGGGCGGGGGTCGAGCGCGACGCGACCGCGGGGCACCGGCGGCGTGGTCGGGAGGTGAGCGCCGCGCGGCGGGCGCTGCCCCGAGGGCAGCGCCCCTCGCCGCGTCAGCCCGCCGACACGCCGAACAGCAGGCCGAGCACGTAGGTGACCGCGGCCGCGCCGAACCCGATCGCGAGCTGGCGGAGTCCCCGCTTGATCGGCGAGGCGCCCGAGAGCAGACCGACCATGGCGCCGGTGCCGATCAGCGCGATGCCGACGAGGCCCAGCGCGAGAGCCACGGCCGGGAAGCCGGCCATGCCGAAGATCCACGGCAGTACCGGGATGATCGCGCCCGAGGCGAAGAACAGGAAGCTCGACAGGGCCGCGCCCCAGGCGCTACCGACGACCTCGTGCGACGACTCCCCCGGGGCGGCTGCGGCGGGTGCGGTACCGGCCTGCGCCGCGGTGACCACGTCGCGGGCCTTGTCGAGAGCGGCATCCGGATCCATCCCGCGCGTGCGGTAGACGAGCGCGAGCTCGTTGGCATCCAGGTCGAGGTGAGGAAGAGCGGAGTCGGCGAAGTCGCTCTCCTCGGTGGCTTCGAGCAGCTCGCGCTGCGACCGCACCGAGACGAACTCCCCCGCGCCCATCGACAGGGCGCCGGCGAGCAGGCCCGCGATACCGCTGAAGAGCACGAAGCTGGGGGCCACGCCGGTCGCCCCGACGCCCATCACCAGGGCGAGGTTCGACACGAGACCGTCGTTCGCACCGAAGACGGCGGCGCGGAAGGTGCCCGAGAGGCGTCGGCGCCCGCGCGCGGCGAGACCGCGGACGACTTCGTGGTGCACGCGTTCGTCGGCGGCCATCGCGGGGGTCGCGTAGGGCTCGTCGGCGTAGGGCGAGCGGGCCTCGGCGTTCTGCGCGAGGGCGAGCACGAAGATCGAGCCGAAGCGGCGGGCCATCCACGCCAGGAGGCGGGTGCCGATGCCCGGCGCGGGCAGGCGCTTGGGCGCTTCGCCGAGGAGATCGACCCAGTGCTGCTCGTGGCGGCCCTCGGCCTCGGCGAGGGCGAGCAGGATGTCGCGTTCCTCCCCGGTGCGGCGCGAGGCGAGCTCGCGGTACACGCGCGCCTCGGCGCGTTCGTCGACGAGATAGCGCGCCCAGCGGCGGCGATCGCGGGCGGTGGGTGTGGCGGGGGTCGTCACGGGTGCTCCTTCGGGTCGTCCCCACCGTAGTGAGGCGGGTTCACCCCCTCGGGCGCGTCGGCCCACACTGACAGCATTTCGGCCCCCCGAAGGCCGGAAAGACGCGAATGCCGAGGGCTCGGTGCCAGCATTTCGGGGTCGCGAAACCGGGGGTCGCGGGCGGCGGGGAGGCGGGGCGGGGCCGAGCCGTTCCGGATCCGGGTCAGGAGTGCACGCGCTTGCGCAGCACGTCGATGCGCGCCTGCAGCTGCGCGACCGTCGCGTGCGAGACGGCGGGGCCGCCGCAGATGCGGCGGAGCTCGGCGTGCACCAGGCCGTGCGGCTCGCCGCTCTGGCGGGCGTACAGACCGACCATCGTGTTGAGCAACTGGCGCTGCTCCTTGAGGGTGCGGTGCAGAGGCGCCGGGAGCCCGCCGTCGTCGACCGAGGGCGGCTCACCGCTCTCCTTCTCGGTCGCCTCGCGGGTGGAGCGGTGGCGCGACTGCCGCGTCGCCCGCGACATGAGCACCTCGTGCACCTGTTCGGGTTCGAGAAGACCCGGGATGCCGAGGAACTCCTCCTCCTCGATGGTTCCCGGAACCGCGAGCTGGCCGAACTCCTGCCCGTCGAACAGCACGCGGTCGAAGTGCGCGAGCGAGCCGAGCGCCTGGTACTCGAATTCCTGCTCGAGCGCGTCGGAGGCTTTGTCCTCGCGCTCGGCGGCATCCATCATGTCTTCTTCGGCGTTCCACTGGTCTTCCGCGTCGCTGTCACGGTCGAGGGCGTGGTCGCGCTGCGCCTCCATCTCGCCGGCGAGGGCGAGCAGCTGCGGGACGTTCGGCAGGAACACGCTCGCGGTCTCACCGCGGCGGCGTGCGCGCACGAAACGGCCGATGGCCTGGGCGAAGAACAGCGGCGTCGACGCGCTCGTGGCGTACACGCCGACGGCGAGGCGCGGGACGTCGACGCCCTCGGACACCATGCGCACGGCGACCATCCAGCGGCTCGTGCCCTTCGAGAACGTCTCGATGCGTCCCGATGCTTCGGCCTCGTCCGAGAGCACGATGGTGACCTTCTCACCGCTGATGTCCTCGAGGATGGCGGCGTAGGCGCGCGCGGCGGTCTGATCCGTCGCGATGACCAGGCCACCGGCATCCGGAACCGTCTCGCGCACCTCGGTGAGGCGGCGGTCGGCGGAGCGCAGGACCGCGGGGATCCAGTCGCCGTTCGGATCGAGCGCCGTGCGCCAGGCCTGCGAGGTGATGTCCTTGGTGTTGTCCTGGCCGAGCTGGGCCTCCATCTCCTCGCCCGCCTTGGTGCGCCAGCGCATCTGACCGGCATAGACGAGGAAGAAGACGGGGCGCACGACCCCGTCGTCGAGGGCACGGCGGTAGCCGTAGGCGTAGTCGGTGCGCGAGAGGCGGATGCCCTTCGAGTTCGGGTGGTACTCCACGAACGGGATGGGCGCGGTGTCGCTGCGGAACGGGGTTCCCGACAGCAGCAGGCGGCGCGTCGCGCGGTTGTAGGCCTCGCGCAGGGCGTCGCCCCAGCTGAGCGCGTCGCCACCGTGGTGCACCTCGTCGAGGATCACGAGGGTCCGGGCATCCATGGTGAGGCGCTGGTGCACCTCGGCCTTCACCGCGACCTGCGCGTACGTGACCGCGACGCCGTGGTACTGCCGCGAGGGCGTGGCGTGCCGGTTGGAGAAGAACGGATCGAGCCGGATGCCGACACGCGCGGCCGCCTCGGCCCACTGGGTCTTGAGGTGCTCGGTGGGGGCGACGACGACGATGCGGTCGACCACGCGACGACGCATGAGCTCGGACGCGAGACGAAGGGCGAAGGTCGTCTTACCGGCCCCCGGGGTGGCCGCCGCGAGGAAGTCGCGCGGACCCTTGCCGACGCCGTCGGGCCCGTCGGAGCCGAAGTACTGATCCAGCGCCTCGGCCTGCCAGGCGCGCAGGCGCTGCGCGGTTCCCCATGGCGCGCGCTGCGGGAACGACGGCGAGAGGTGCTCGGCGGCGAAGGAGCCGAAGTGCGGCTCGACCCCGTCGAGAGCAGGGTCGGGAATCGCCCCGGGCGCCGGTTCGTCGGCGACGGGCGCGGTCGCGTGGGACGGGTCGACGACGGGGGCCGCGGCGGCGGGCGCGGATGCCGGGACGGCGGGCGCGGAGGAGCTCGTGACTGGACCGGGGGTGGCAACCGGACCGGGGTTGGCGACGGGACCCGGGCTGGCAACGGGACCGGGGGTGGCAACGGGACCCGGGCTGGCAACCGGGCCGGGGCTCGCGACCGGGCCGGGAGAGGCGATGCGCGGAGTCGCCGCTTCGGCGGCCGGGCTCGTGTGCGGGAGGGCCGAGGTGCGGGCTTCTTCTTCCAGCATCGAACCTCCATCCTTCGCGAGCGCGAACATCCACGATAGGCGACAGCGAAGCCCGCCACGCCCGACCCGGAGGCGGATACGTGGCACCACCGGCCATAAACGCGATTCGTACCGAGAAACGCGTGCAGACCGCATTTCTGCGTGCGGGTCACGTTCATGAGCGAGCTGCACGCGTGAGTCGCGGCGGCAGAAGACCGGTCGTCCCCGCTGCCCGGCGTCGTTGCACACCTGTGGTCGTGGCCGGCCCAGAGCGCCGTCGAGACGAGCGTCTACTGACGAGCCGCGGCGCGGTGTCGATGCACGCGCTCTCGCGTGGCGCACCGCGGACTGCAGAACTCCCGGTGTCCTCGCGGGGAGGTATCAACGAACGGCACGATGCACGTCGAGGAGCGGCACACTCGGAGCTTGTCGAGGTCTCCAGCGGACCACAGCTCGACAGCAGCGGCGACGACCGGTTCGAGCAACGGAGCCGACGGTCCGGCCTCGCTCAACCTCAGGCTCACTCCACCGTTGGCACCGAATGCCAGCGTGAGACCCCATCTGCGACCAAGTTCGCTCAAAGCCTCGGATGCACCCTCCCGGGGACCGAGCAAGATGCGTACGAGGTCGTCACGCACGGCGATGACGGTCTCCAGGTCGGCGGACCAGCCGTTCGGGGACAGACCGTGCAATTGTCCGACGGTCGTCAGCTCGTCAGAGAAACCCGGCTCCGGTCGGGTGTCGAGCAGTGCAAGCAACAGAGCGCGATCAGATCCCTGCGGGGTGACGTCGTCCACGTCATTATTGTAACGCGCAAAATTGAGTGTGTGCGTTACGTTAACGCAATGCACAATAATTCCGGCCGTGTGGGGCGTTCCTTTTGGGTGTGGCTCGGGGTCGCCTCGCTCGTGAGGTCTCCCGTTCTCATGTCTGCGGTCGCCTTCAGTGCCATCGCGGCACTCGTGCTCCAGAACCCGGACCGGGGCGGACTCCTCGCGGCGGCGAGTGTCGTCGGGATGCTGGCAGGAACGCCCGCGAGCATCGTCGCTCAACGCCTTCTCTCGACTCGGAGACTGCTGACCATCCAGCTTCTCCTGTGTTCTGGGAGTTGGTTGGCGCTGGCGTTCAGCCTGGACCGCCCCTTCGGTCTCTGGATGGCGATCTCGGCTGTCGCCGGCTCGAGCATGGCCGGGTCGGCGGGGCTCGTCCGCTCCACCCTGTCCGCGGCCGTGCCGGCGCGGAAACAGGCTCGAGCATCGACACTCGACGCTTTGGCACAGGATGTGCTCGTTTTTCTCGCGCCGGTTTTCGTAGCCGTCGCCCTCAGCGCGGGAGCTGTCGGTGCGCCAGTGGCTGTCTCGGTACTCGCACTCGCGGCAGTCATCGGTGTGCAGTTCCAGACAACGGACTCAGCTTCGACGCCGTCCGGCGAGCATGCCCTCGATAACGCAGTGGGCGCGACACCGCGACCGTCATTTCATTGGTTCACCTGGACCTGCTTCAGCGTGGGAGTCGGAATGCTGCTCGGCGCCGTCGAGGCGGGAGCAGTGGGCCTTTCCCTCCGACTGGGCCTTGAGGTTCAGGACGCGTGGCTCGCATTCCTGGCTCTGGGCGCATCGAGCGCCGTCGGAGCGTGGCTGGACATCATCTGGCTCCAGCGCTGGCATCCGTCGCGACGGCTCCCCCTGCTCATCGCCGTCTTCCTCGCCGGCGCCGTCTTGCTCACCTTCGAGCCGCAGTGGCTGACGGCCCTCGCGGGATTGCTGCTCGTCGGGCTCCCTACGGCCGCCCTTCTGGGACTGCGATCGCACGTGTTCGACTCCGGCGCCGCCGCCCACCGCAAGACGGGCCTTACTCTCGCCTTCGCCGGTCAGAGCATCGGATTCGCCGTCGGCGCAGCCGGCTTGGCGCTTTCCGGTCGATCCGGGGCGCTCGTCGTCGCCGGGAGCGTCGTGGCAGCCGGAGGATTGCTCGGAACCATCGAGCTCAGACGCCAACCCGGTGGTCGTCGAGCGGGCCGTGCGCCCCGCGGCTCGACGCCGTGACCGGTCGAAGCCGACATGTCTCACGGTGCCGCGGTGACAGCGTGGTGCGCGCGGGTGCGATCCCGAAAACGCCGTCCCCGCCCGGAGACGCGAGCAGCACGCGTTTCTGCGAGTGAATCGCGTTTGTACCGGACGACCGTCGCCGGATGCCGCTGCCTCTCGCGTCCGGCTCTCTCGCGGTGTCGGAGGCCGGGGGTACCGTGGAAGCCGGAGGTTTCGATGACACTCGATCCGCACTCGCCCCGCACCCCGTCCGCGTCCGACAACCCCGGCCCCCACCCCTGGCGGCGCTACGTCGCCCTCGGCGACTCGTTCACTGAGGGAATCGGCGACCCGCTGCCCGACGGCGGTCACCGCGGGTGGGCCGACCGGGTCGCCGAGGTCCTCGGCGCGCAGGTCGACGATTTCGCCTACGCCAACCTCGCGGTGCGCGGAAAGCTCATCGCGCAGATCGTCGCCGACCAGATCGAGCCGGCGCTCGCGCTCAAACCCGACCTCATCACCATCTCCGCGGGCGGAAATGACGTCATCCGCCCGGGCAGCGATCCCGATGCCGTGTCGCGGCAATTCGAAGACGCCGTCGCGCGTCTGCGCGCCAGCGGGGCCACCATCGTCGTCTTCACGGCGATCGACACCGAGTTCACGCCGGTGTTCCGCGGCATCCGGGGCAAGGTCGCGATCTACAACGAGAACATCCGCTCGATCGCCGACCGCTACGACTGCGTGGTCGCCGACCAGTGGGGCCTCAAAGAGGTGCAGGACATGCGCTTCTTCGACGACGATCGCCTGCACTACAACTCCCTCGGTCATCACGAGGTCGCCCGCATGGTGTTGCGGGCCCTCAACGTGCCCAACGACCTCGAGCCGATGAAGGCCGAGACCAGGGCGATCACGACGTGGCGCGCCGCCCGCGAGAAGGACTTCGTGTGGGCGCGCGAGTACCTCGTGCCCTGGGTGCTGCGGCGTCTGCGACACCAGTCGTCCGGCGACCACATCCAGCCCAAGCGTCCCGAGCCGCTTCCGGTGGTGACCCTCGCCCCGGGTCGGGATGCCGCGGACTCCCGCGAGACGCAGGCGTGACGCCCGTGCACGCCCTTCCCGACGCGGTCGTCGCCCTGCTGCGCGTGGCCGACGCCGACACCCTCCTGCGAGACGCCGATGCGCTCGCCGAGACCCTCGCCGACACCGGGTGGGCGCCCGAGGTCGAGAGCGGTCGCTTCAGCGCCGCGGGGTGGGATGTCGTGTCGTCGGCGTGGCCGCCGAACCTGTCGGTGTTCCGCGACGGGGAGCTTTCCGACGTGCGCCGCGACGCGCTCGCGATCGCCGAGACGCTCAACGCCGAGCCGCAACGATGGGCCTTCGACACCGAGGGGCCGGACTGGTCGGGCTGGAACGCCGACGACCCGCGGTGGGACGACGAGCAGATCGACTGGCTCGAGTGGCGCGGCCGGGGTGTCGTCGTGCAACTGTTCACGGCGCCGGAGGCGCAGATCGGCCCCGACGCGCTCCCTCCGCATCTGCACCTCGCGATCGAACGGGACGATTCCCCGCCCGAGGGCCTGCCGCGCGACGACGCCCGTGACCGCCGCGTCGCCGCGGACGGAAGCGTCGTCGAGAGGTGGTACTTGGTCGGCGAGGACGATCTCCCCGACGATCTGCTCGCGGCGCTTGGCGCCGACCCCGACCAGCGCGTGAGCGCCGCCGCCGCGTCGGAGCTCCGCATGCGTGCGGGCGGGTTCGATGACCCGACCGGCTGAGCCGGTTCGAAATCCCCCGCCTTAGGCCCGGCGTCCCCGTCCGAGTTCCCACAGCGCCACCGCGCTCGCCGCGGCGACGTTGAGCGAGTCCACTCCCCCGGCCATCGGGATCGTCACGACGGTGTCCGCCGCGGCGAGCGCGCCCCGGCTGAGTCCGTCGCCCTCGGATCCCATCAGCAGGGCGATGCGCTCGTGCCCCGCGGCAGAGAAGGCGTCGAGGGTCACCGCGTCGTCCGACAACGCCAGTGCGGCGAGGTGGAATCCGGCGTCGTGCAGCAGGGGGGCGGCATCCGACCACTCCGGCAGTCGCGTCCACGGCACCTGGAACACGGTGCCCATGCTGACGCGGACGCTGCGTCGGTACAGCGGGTCGGCGCAGCGCGGGGTGACGAGCACCGCGTCGGCGCCGAGGGCCGCCGCCGAACGGAACGCCGCTCCGATGTTGGTGTGATCGACCACGTCTTCGAGAACGACGACGAGCCGGGCGTCGCGCACGACTTCTTCGACGGATGCCAGCGCGGGGCGATGCATGGACGCCAGGAGCCCCCGGTGCACGGTGTATCCGGTCACCCGTTCGGCGACCTCGGCCGGGACGACGTAGACCTCGGCGTCCTCACCGACGAGCGCGAGCGCATCGGCGAGGAACTTCTCCTGCACGAGGACGGAGCGCGGCCGGTGCCCCGCGCGAAGGGCGCGATCGAGGACCTTCGAGGACTCTGCGATGTAGAGCCCGCCAGCCGGCTCCGACACCCGCCGCAGCGACACGTCGGTGAGATCGCGATAGTCGGCGAGGCGCGGGTCGGCGGCGGAGTCGAGGGGGATGACGGGCATCCCCCCATGGTGCCAGCAGCCCGCGCGCCAGGCCTCACGCCACGTGCAGCGCCCGACCCCCGGCGATCACCAGGGCCCGCTCGGGCTGACGCACGAGCGCATCCATGGAGTTCTCGGCATCCACGAGGACGATGTCTGCGCGCGCTCCCTCGACGAGGTCGTGCACCTCTCGACCGACCGCCCACGCACCCGCGCGGGTGGCGAGCTCGACGACGCGGAGCAGCTCCTCGTCGCGCACGAGCCCTCCCGCGCGGGCGTACTGCCAGGCGATGGCGAGCGTGTCGCCGGTGCCGAAGGGGCTCCAGAGATCCCGGATGCCGTCGGTGCCGAGCCCCAGCCGGACACCGGCCGCGTCGAGCTCGGCGAGGGGAAGCTGCGCCAGCCGCAGCGGGGCGACGGTGGTCATCGATACGCCGGCCGCGCCCATCGCGGCGAGGAGGTCGCGCCGACGCGCGGGGTCGAGCTGGGCGACGGCGAACCCGTGGGCGATGTTCACCCGTCCGCCGAGTCCCAGGCGCTGCGTGCGCTCGATGAGCAGTTCGATCTGGAACGCGCCGAGCTCGGCCGCATCGTGTAGGTGGATGTCGAGGTCGACCCCGGTGTCGGCGGCGAGCGCGGTCAGGGCGTCGATCTGTCCCACCGGGTCGCGGTCGATCGACGCGGGGTCGAGACCACCGATCCCCGTGACGCTGTCGCGGCCTGCGGCCTCGCGCAGCAGCTCGAGGACACCCGGGCGTCGAAGCACCCCATCCTGCGGGAAGGCCACGATCTGCACGTCGAGGGCGCCCCCGTAGGCGGCCGCGGCTTCTTCGACCGCCTCGATCCCGCGCAGGCCCACCCCGTTGTCGACGTCGACGTGGGTGCGGATCGCGGTCGTTCCCTGGCGGACGAGCTCGCGGAGCACGAACGCGGAGCGCTCGAGCGAGGGGATGCCGAGCGCCTCGCGCTGCTCCCGTTCGTGTCGGATGCGCCCCTCGGTCGACCCCTCGCCGCCGTACGACTGCCACGGCAGTCCCCACCACGACTTGTCCACGTGCGCGTGGGCGTTCACGAGCCCCGGCAGGGCGAGCAGCCCGCGTCCGTCGAATTCCCGGATGCCGATGGGGTCGGCGGCGGCGGGGGTGATCGCGGTGATCCGTCCCCCGTCGATGGCGATGTCGACGAGATCACCGCCCCACGGACGCACGCGGCGGAGGGAGGTGACGTCGAGCATGGCGGGCCGGGGGAAGGAGCTCATTCCCCCAGTCTCCCTTTCGCGCGCTCCTCCCCGCGACACGGACCCGTCGACGGGACGGGAGGAGGGGCTGCCGGCGCGAGCCGGTGTCGGCGCCCCGCCATAGACTCGATGGGACGGAGGTGTGCATGACCGACACGACGCAGGACGCCGAGTTCTCGGCATCCATCGATCGCGCCGTCGAGGTCCTCGCCGGGCGCAAGATCGCCGTCCTCACGGGCGCGGGCGTGTCGACCGATTCGGGGATACCCGACTATCGGGGCAAGGGGGCGCCGACGCGCACGCCCATGACGGCTCAGCAGTTCCTCTCGAGTGCCGACGCGCGCCGCCGCTACTGGGTGGGCAGCCACCTGGGGTGGAAGGTGTTCGCCGCCGCGCAGCCGAACGACGGTCATCGCGCCCTCGCCGATCTCGAGTCCGCCGGAGTCGCCAACGGCGTGATCACGCAGAACGTCGACGGTCTGCACGTGCGGGCCGGCAGCGGACGCGTCGTCGAGTTGCACGGCACGATGCGCCGCGTCGGCTGTCTGCAGTGCGGGCAGGTGTTCGACCGCCGCGACCTGGCCGAACGCGTCGAGGCCGACAACCCCTGGATCTCGCTCCCCGAGAATGTCGAGCTCGGCCCCGACGGCGATGTCACCCCGGCGAGCGCCGACGGTTTCGTCGTGCCGGTGTGCTCGGTGTGCGAGGGCACGCTCAAGCCCGATGTCGTGTTCTTCGGCGAGTACATCCCGGTCGAGAAGTTCCGCGAGGCGGAGCAGCTCGTGCACACCAGCGATGCGCTGGTCGTCGCCGGCTCGTCCCTGGTGGTCAACTCGGGCATCCGGCTCGTCGAGCGGGCGCGACGCAAGCGCCTCCCCGTGGTCATCGTCAATCGCGGCGAGACGCGCGCCGACCAGCGCGCGGCGGTCAAGATCGACGGGGGCACGACGCACGTGCTGCGGGCGTTCGCGGATCGGCTGCCGGGGCTGCTCTGATGACTCGCGCTCCGGCTCGCCGTCGGGGCGTCGGGCCGTGACCGCGCCCGGGGAACCTCGACGGTCGACGCCGGTGGGCCGTCCGCACCGGAAGAGCGTCCTGCTGCTCGTCGCTCTCGCGACCGTGATCGCCGTGGGACGCCTCCTCGGCGAACCGCCCGGCGTCCTCGAGGACGAGGAGGCGGCGGGCTTCGCCGACCACGGCCTGTTGACGGCGATCTCGGTCACCGCCATCGCACCCGACCGCATGGACGCGGTGTCGGCGGCGCTGCAGCAGGGTGTCATCGCGGGGAGGGCGAATCAGAGTCCGTATGGATGGTCGCTCCTCTCGGCAACGGACGACGCGGTCTCGGTCGCGGCGTACTACCACTGGGGGAAGGGCGGTCCCCTGGATCTCACCGCCCGCCCCGATTGGGGACGCGCCTGCCGCATCTACGATCTCGGCACGAAACCCGTGATCGCACACCCGATCGACTGCCCCGAGGACACCCCCGACCGCCCCCTCGGGTGATTGCGCCCGGCCCCGTTCGGAACGACAGGGCCTCGCGTGGCCCCGTCTCGCGCGGGCGCCGCCGTGGGGCCGGCTCCGCCCCCGCCGGTTAGGCTCGACGCGTGACGATTCTGACTCTGGTGCGGCATGGCGAGACGGCATGGAACTACGAGGGACGCATCCAGGGGTCGACCGACATCCCCCTGAACGACACCGGTCGACTGCAGGCGCGCGGCATCGCCGAGACCCTCGCCGCGGAGTACGCCGGCCGTGAGGTCGTCGTCGTCTCGAGCGACCTGGGTCGCGCCGCCGAGACGGCCGACATCATCGCTGCGGCCCTGGGCACGTCGGTGACCCTGCGCCTCCCCGGCCTGCAGGAGCGCTCGTACGGCGAGGCCGAGGGCATGGACGCGCCCACCTTCTCCGACACCTACGGCCCCTGGCACGCGGCCGATGTGCCCGGCGCCGAGACCTGGCCGGTCGTGCGCGAGCGTGCGCTGGCCGCGCTCGCCGAGGCCGTGGCATCCGCGCCCGACGGCGTCGACGTGATCGCCGTCGCACACGGAGCGCTCATCCGCGAGGTCATCATGTTCGCCACCGACGGCGAGTTCCCCCGCGAGGGCGAACGCCTGCCGAACTGCTCGGCGACGACCTTCCGCCTCGACGGCGACCGCTGGGAGATGCTGGCCTACGCCGGCGTCGCGAGCTAAGCGTTTTCCGCCCGCGCGACGAGCGAGCGGGCGTGGCGCAGGATCGGCTCGTCGATCATCCGCCCCTCGTGGCGGAATACTCCCCGCTCCCCCTCGGCCGCGGCGAGCACTCCGCGCGCCCACTCGACCTGCTCGGGGGGCGGGGCGTACGCCTCGCGGATCGTCGCGACCTGCCCGGGGTGAATGCACGCGGTGGCCGTGAATCCGGATGTCACGGCATCCCGCGCCTCGTCCGAGAGGCCGTCGAGGTCGGCGATGTCGACGTGCACGGCGTCGATCGCCTGCTTGCCGAAGGCTCCGGCGGCGAGCAGCACCCGAGCCCGCGCGAGGCGTGCGACGTCGCGATACCCGCCGTCGTCGCTGCGGCTCGAGGTTCCGCCGAGGCTCGCGACGAGGTCTTCGGCACCCCACATGAGCGCGATCACCTGCGGCAGGGCGGCGAGCTGCTCGGCGGCGACCACCCCACGAGCCGTCTCGCACAGGGCGATCACCTCGTACCCCTCGAGCCGCGCGAGCGCGGCAGGATCCTCGGCCTTGGCGACCATCACGCGCCGCACGCGGGTCTCGGCGACGGCGTCGAGGTCGAGCGCGAAGTCGGGCGTCTCGGGTCCGTTGACCCGCACGATGACGCGTTCGGGGTCGGGGTCGGCGGCGATCAACTCTACGCGGGCGTGAGCCTTGGCATCCGGGGCGACGGCGTCTTCGAGGTCGAGGATCGCGGCATCCGCCCGCTCGAGAGCCTTCGACAGCCGTTCCGGCCGGTCGCCGGGTACGAACAGGAGTGCGGGACCGAGCGAGAACGATGCGCTCACGCCGCCCACCCCCGCAGCACCGCGGAGATACCCGCGGGGCCCTCGTCGAACGCGCCGCACGGCTCGGGAAGGGCCCCGCTCACGCCGCCGCCTCCTGCGCCCACACCAGTACCGTGCGGGTCGCGGTGGCGACCACCTCGTCATTCTGCGAGCGTCCGGTGTGCTCCATGACGACGATCCCCTGACCGGGCCTCGACGCCGAGGGGCGCACCGAGACGATCTCGGTCTCGGCGATCAGGGTGTCACCGACGAACAGCGGAGCCGGGAAGCTCACGTCGGTCAGCCCGAGCTGCGCGACGAGCGTGCCCTGGGTGAGCTGCCCCACCGAGAGCCCCACGAGGGTCGACAGCGTCCACATCGAGTTCACCAGCGGACGACCGAACGGCTGGGTCGCCGCGTAGGCGGCATCGAGGTGCAGCGCCTGCGGATTCATCGTCAGGGTCGTGAACACCACGTTGTCGGCATCCGTCACCGTCCGCCCGGGACGGTGCGCGTACTTCTCACCGACGACGAACTCCTCCAGATACAGGCCGCGCTGCTCGATCATGCCGCAACGGTACCCGTGAGCCCCAGCGCACGCGAGATCACCATGAGCTGCACCTCGGTCGTGCCCTCGCCGATCTCGAGGATCTTCGAGTCGCGGTAATGCCGCGCGACCGGGTACTCGTTGATGAAGCCGTTGCCGCCGAACACCTGGGTCGCGTCGCGCGCGTTCGCCATGGCGGCGTCGCTCGCGGTCATCTTCGCGACGGCGGCGTCGACGGTGAAGGGCTTGCCGGCGTCGCACAGGCGCGCGGCGTGCACCCACGCGAGGCGGGCGGTGTGTACGCGGGCGTGCATGCGCGCGAGCAGGAACTGCATGTTCTGGCGCGTCGACAGGCGCTCGCCGAAGACGGTGCGGCTGCGGGCGTAGTCGACGGCGGCTTCGAGGCAGCCCTCGGCGGCGCCGGTGGCGAGGGCGGCGATCGCGACGCGGCCCTCGTCGAGGGTGCGGAGGAAGTTCTTGAACCCGTGCCCGCGCTGGCCGAGCAGGTTCGCCTCGGGAACTCGCACGCCGTCGAAGGTGAGCGGATGCGTGTCGGAGGCGTTCCAACCGACCTTGTCGTACGCGGGACCCACGGTGAAGCCGGGCGTGCCGTTGGGCACGATGATCGTCGAGATCTCGGGGCGGCCCGCGTCGGTGCGGCCGGTAACCGCGGTGACGGTCACGAATCGGGTGATGTCGGTGCCGGAGTTGGTGATGAACTGCTTCGTCCCGTCGATGACCCATTCGCCGCCCTCGAGCTTTGCGGTCGTGCGGGTGGCGCCGGCGTCGCTGCCGGCCTCGGCTTCGGTGAGTCCGAATCCGGCGAGCGCGCGACCGGCGACGAGGTCGGGAAGGTACTCCGCCTTCTGCGCGTCGGTGCCGTAACGGTAGATCGGCATGGCGCCGAGGCCGACGCCTGCTTCCAGCGTGATGGCCATCGACTGGTCGACGCGCGCCACCCCCTCGATCGCGACGCACAGGCTCGCGTAGTCGCCGCCCTGGCCACCGACCTCTTCGGGGAACGGCAGACCGAACAGTCCCAGGTCGCCCATCTGCTCAACGAGGTCGAGGGGCAGCTGGTGCGCGCGGTCGGCTTCGTACGAGCGTGGCGCGATCACCTCGTCGGCGAACTCGCGCACCATCGCGCTCAGTTCGCGCTCGTCGTCGGTGAATACCTGCTGGCTGTCGATGCTCACGAGAGGGTCTCCTTGTGGGATGAAGCGGGGTGGGATGCCGGGCTGCCGGCGGAATCGTGGGACTGGGGGATCTCAGGGCTCACCGTCGCGACCACCGCGTCTCGCGCGACCTGCGAGCCCGCGGAGGTGCGCAGCCGCACCGTCCCGGCGTGCGGGGCCACGACCGTGTGCTCCATCTTCATCGCCTCGATCGTGAGGAGCCGGGCGCCGGCCTCGACGCTGTCTCCATCGACGACGTGCACGGCGACGACGGTTCCGGGGAGAGGGGCGACCAGGTCGGGATCGACGGCCCCGGGCGCGCGGCCCGCGGCGGTCCGGCGGCGCTGGGCGGCATCTCGCCGCGACACGACTCGCAACCGGTGCGCTCCCCCGTCGGCGTGCACCCAGTACTCATTCGGGCCCCCGACGACCACGGCCCTGCCAGACGCGGGCGCCACCGCGTGCACCTGCCCGGCGTCGTCTTCGAGCGACACCGGGCGAGCGGCCGCCGCTCCCCCGGCCCGCCACGCCCCGACGCGTCCCCAGACGGAGCCGTCGGCCGGGGTCCCGGCATCCGCGGCTCTCTGCGCCACGGCGGCGAGCGCGGCCTGCGACGGTTCCGGAGCCTCCGGAGTCCCCCGCCGATCGAGCAACCCCGTGTCGAGGTCGCCTGCGCGCACGGCCGGGTCGGCCAGCAGGGCGCGAAGATCCGCGATGTTCGTGTCGACGCCGAGCACGACCGTGTCGGCGAGGGCCGCGTCGAGTCGGGCGAGGGCCGTCTCGCGGTCGGGGCCGTGTGCGATGACCTTGGCGATCATCGGGTCGTACAGCGAGCTGACGACGCTGCCGGTCTCGACGGCGCTGTCGACGCGGGCGGATCCCGGATGCCACAGGCTCACGGCCCCGGTCGCCGGGAGGTATCCGCGGGCGGGCGTCTCGGCGTACACGCGCGCCTCGATCGCGTGACCGTCGAGGCGGATCTCGCCGAGCTCGAGCGCGAAGCCCGCCGCGACCCGCAGCTGCTGCTCGACGAGGTCGATGCCGGTGACCATCTCGGTCACGGGGTGCTCGACCTGCAGGCGCGTGTTCATCTCGATGAAGAACGGCTCGTCGAGCCGGTCGCCCGCGACGAGGAACTCCACGGTTCCCGCGCCGAGGTATTCGACGCTGCGGGCGGCGGCGACGGCGGCCTCGCCCAGGCGGGCACGGGTGGCGGGGTCGACGACGGGTGAGGGAGCCTCTTCGATCACCTTCTGATGCCGCCGCTGCAGGGTGCACTCGCGCTCGCCGAGCGAGAGGGTCGTGCCGTGCGTGTCGGCGAGAACCTGCACCTCGATGTGGCGCGGCCGCTCCAGCAGCCGCTCGAGCAGCAGGGTGTCGTCGCCGAAGGCCGCGGCGGCGACCCGGCGGGCCGTCGCGAGCGCGTCGGAGAGGTCGGCGGGACCGGTGGCCACGGTCATGCCCTTGCCGCCCCCACCGGCGGAGGGCTTGACGAGCAGGGGGTATCCGGCGCGGTCGGCCTCGGCGGCGATCTCGTCGTCGCTCAACCCCGTCGCGGAGAAGCCCGGCACGGTCGGCACGTCATGGGCGGCGACGTGCTCCTTCGCGCGGATCTTGTCGCCCATCACCTCGAGCGCCTCAACTCCGGGGCCGACGAACACGATTCCCGCCACGGCGCACGCACGGGCGAAGCCGGCGTTCTCGCTGAGGAAGCCGTAGCCCGGGTGAACGGCGTCCGCCCCCGACGACACGGCGGCGGCGACCACCGCGTCGACGTCGAGGTACGAGGGCACGCGCACGGCGTGATCGGCCTCGCGGGCGTGGGGCGCGTCGGCATCCGCGTCGGTGAAGACGGCGACCGAGCGGATGCCGAGACGCCGCAACGTCCGAAACACCCGGCGCGCGATCTCACCGCGGTTGGCGACGAGGACGCAGGGGAAGGGGGGAATGCTCATGTTCACATCCGGAAGAGGCCGAAGCCCCGGTCGGCCAGCGGCACCCGGCTGACGACATCGAGCGCAAGCCCGAGCATCGTGCGCGTGTCGGCGGGGTCGATCACGCCGTCGTCCCAGAGCCGGGCGGTGGCGTAGTACGGACTGCCCTGCTCTTCGTAGCGGTCGCGGATGGGTTTCTGGAAGGCCTGGTCGTCGGCATCCGTCCACTCCTCCCCGCGCGCGGCGCGCTGGTCGCGCGTGACGGTCGAGAGCACGGATGCCGCTTGCGCACCCCCCATGACCGAGATGCGGCTCGAGGGCCAGCTCCAGAGGAACCGCGGGTCGTACGCGCGACCGCACATGGCGTAGTTGCCGGCGCCGTACGACCCGCCGACGAGGACCGTGAGTTTGGGGACGCGGGTGGTCGCGACGGCGGTGACCATCTTGGCGCCGTCTTTCGCGATGCCTCCGGCCTCGGCATCCCGCCCCACCATGAACCCGGTGATGTTTTGCAGGAAGAGCAGGGGGATGCCGCGCTGATCGGCGAGCTCGATGAAGTGCGCGGCCTTGAGAGCCGACTCGCTGAAGAGCACGCCGTCGTTGGCGATGATCGCGACCGGGTGCCCGTGCAGGCGCGCGAAGGTCGTGATGACGCTCTCGCCGTACAGCGCCTTGAACTCGTGCAGGGTGCCCGCGTCGACGAGGGTGTCGATGATCGCGCGCATGTCGACGGGCTGTGCGACGTCGGCGGGGACGATGTCGTAGAGCTCCTGCGGGTCGCGTGCGGGATCGGTCGGCGCCTCGACCTGCCAGACCGGCGCGGGGGTCGGCGGGAAGGTCGCGACGATGTCGCGGACGATCTCGAGCGCGTGCTCGTCGTCGTCGGCGAGGTGGTCGACCACTCCCGACCGGCGGGCGTGCAGGTCGCCGCCGCCGAGCTGCTCCGCGGTGACGTCTTCGCCGATTGCGGCCTTCACCAGGGGCGGTCCGCCGAGGAACACCGTGCCCTGGTTCCGCACGATCACGCTCTCGTCGCTCATCGCCGGGACGTACGCCCCGCCCGCGGTGCACGAGCCCATGACGGCGGCGATCTGCGGAATGCCGCGGGCCGACAGCTGCGCCTGGTTGCGGAAGATCCGGCCGAAGTGCTCGCGGTCGGGGAACACCTCGTCCTGCATGGGCAAGAACGCCCCGCCCGAGTCGACGAGGTAGATGCAGGGCAGGCGGTTGTCGAGGGCGATCTCCTGCGCGCGCAGGTGCTTCTTCACCGTCAGGGGGAAGTACGCCCCGCCCTTGACGGTGGCGTCGTTGGCGACGACCATGACGTGGCGTCCGTGCACGAGGCCGATACCGGCGACGACTCCCGCGCCGGGGGCCCCGCCGTCGTAGAGGCCGTGAGCGGCGAGGGGGGCGACCTCAAGGAACGGGCTGCCCTCATCGAGAAGTCGGTCGATGCGGTCGCGGGCGAGGAGCTTGCCGCGAGCGGTGTGACGCTCTCGCGCGGCGTCGGACCCACCGCGGGCGGCCGTGGCGAGCGTCACGCGGAGCTCTTGCGCGAGGTCGCGCTGGGTGGGGGCGGCGGCGGGCGCGGCGTTCTGTGACGTCTCGGGCGCTGCCGCGGTGACCGGTGCTGTGCTCATGGCGGCTCCGTCTCGGTGCCGCACCGTCGACGGCACCGTCGTTCCGGTCGGGGTCGTTCCCGCCGGAGGGGTTTTCAGTTAATGTTGGCTAACTGAGATTCCAGGTTAGTCCGAGCGGATGCCGATGACAAGAGCGAACGACGAGCCCCCCGCGGTCGCCGGCGCGGCGCGCGCTGACGCGGTGACGGCGGTCGCCCCCGCCCGCGAAGACATCTCTCCGGACGACTCTGTCGGCGCCGCCCGGGAAGGCGTGAGGGGCCATACGCCTGACCCCACGTCACGCCCGACGCCTGCCCACTCCTCCGGCACCGCGCCCGACCGCTCCCCCGGCACCGCCCGCGACCGCGCGAAGGCCGATCGTCGCGCCGCCCTGCTCGCCGCCGCGGCGCGCCTGTTCGCCGAGCGCGGCTTCGACGGTGTGACCCTCGGCGACATCGGCGAAGCGGCCGGGGTGAGCGGGCCGGCGGTATACCGCCACGTCGCGGGCAAACAGGCGTTGCTCGGTGCGATCCTCGTCGACGTCAGCGAGCGGCTGCTCGAGGGCGGGCGCCGAGTCGCGAAATCTGCCGCCGCGAACACATCCGCGGAGCCCCCGCCCGACACGCCGCCCGCGACCACCCCCACCCCGCGTGTCGCCATATCCCCCCGCGATCGTGCACACCCGGCATCCGCCCCGCATGGTGCCGATGACTCCGACGCCGTGCTCCGCGCGCTCGTCGACTTCCACGTCGCGTTCGCGCTCGCCGAGGCCGACGTGATCCGCGTGCAGGACCGCGACCTCGACCGTCTCTCCCCCGACGACCGCCGCACGGTGCGCCGCCTGCAGAACGCGTACGTCGCCGTCTGGACCGAGGCGCTCGCCACCGCGCATCCTGATGCCGAAACTCCCGCCGAGCGGCGCGTGCGAGCCCTGGCGTGCTTCGGTCTGATCAACTCGACGCCGCACAGCGTGCGCGGCGTGCCCGCGGCTCGCGTGCGCCCGACCCTGACCCGCATGGCGCTGGCCGCGCTGACGGCCTGACTCCCCGACGCGCGCCCCGGAGCCTGCACCCGCCCGCAACCGCAGCAGAACAAAGGTGCCGAGGGCGACCACTCCCTCGGCACCCCGTCGGTGCACCGCGCGACGGACTCACCGCCGCGGGTTCGCTCAGCGCAGCAGCATCGCCCGCCCGGGCTCGCGCAGCACGCCGGCGACGTCGGTGAGGAATCGCGCCGCCTCGGCTCCGTCGACCAAACGGTGGTCGAACGAGAGGCTGAGGGTCAGCACGTCGCGCAGGGCGATCTCGCCGTGGTGCTCCCACGGCGTGCGCCGCACGGCGCCGACCGCGAGGATTCCCGCTTCGCCGGGGTTGAGGATCGGCGTCCCGGCGTCGACGCCGAACACGCCGACGTTGGTGATCGAGAACGTCCCGCCGGTCATCGCGGCCGGAGCGGTGCGTCCGGCGCGAGCCGTGGCGGCGAGCTCGGCGATCGCGTCGGCGAGGTCGACGAGGTCGAGCCGGTCGGCATCCGGGATCACCGGAACCACGAGACCGCGATCGGTCGCGGCGGCGATCCCCAGGTTCACGTAGTGGTGCTCGACGATCTCACCCGCCGCCTCATCCCACTTCGCGTTGAGCGCGGGCGTCCGCCCGAGCGCCAGGCACACGGCCTTCGCGACGATCGCGAGCACGCCGATGCGGTGCCCGTCGAGCGCGCGGTCGGTCTTGAGCGAGGCGAGCAGCTCGGTCGTCGCGGTGACGTCGAGGGTGAGGAACGTCGTCGCGTGCGGAGCCGTGAACGCGCTCTGCACCATCGCCGCGGCCGTGTGCTTGCGCACGCCGCGGATCGGCGTGCGCGTCACCCGGTCGCCGGACAGGCTGGTCGGGGGGACCGTCGACGTGGGAGCGGGGGCGGAGGCCGTGGCCGCGCTCACCGGGCCGCGCGCCACCGTCCCACCGGGGTGAACTACGGCGGACGCCGTGACCTCGGGCATCGCCGGAGTGCGCGCCGCGAACTCCTCGACGTGGCCGCGCGTCACCATCTCGCCCGGGTGAGCGGCGGCGACCAGCACGAGGTCGACCCCGAGGTCCTTCGCGAGCTTGCGCACCGGCGGGGTCGAGCGCGGACGCTCGAGCGGCAAGTCGATCGGCCCGGTCTTGACGACGTCGTGCGGAGCGGCCTCGCGCACGGCGTGGTCGGACTCGATCACCGCGGTCCCGCCTCCGCGCGCGCGTCGCTTCGGACGGTTGCCGGATGCCGGAGCGGCGCCGTACCCGACGAGATTCGGGGTCGCGCGGGCGGCGATGTCGTCGGCGGGAGCGTCGAGCGGCGCGTCGGCGACCGTCTCGACGGCCGCGCCCGCCCCGGCCTCTCGGGTCGTCGCAGCAGAGGGGGCCGCCGGGGTAGCGGCATCCGCCCCGCCCAGGTCGAACGACACCAGGGGCGATCCGACCTCGACGACGTCTCCGGCCGCGGCGTGCAGACCCTGCACGGTGCCGGCGTACGGCGAGGGGATCTCGACGATCGCCTTCGCCGTCTCGACCTCGGCGATCGTCTGGTTGAGGGTGACCGTGTCGCCCTCGGCCACATGCCACTGCACGATCTCGGCCTCGGGAAGGCCCTCGCCGAGGTCGGGAAGTAAGAACTCCGCGATCATCGAACGCCTCCTTCGACGGTCACGGCGGATGCGCCGCCGGTGGGCGAAGAGCCCGCACCGCGCTCGAGCACCAGGTCCACCGCGTGCAGGATCCGATCCAGGTCGGGCACGTGGTGCTTCTCGAGCTTCGACGGCGGATAGGGGATGTCGTGCCCGGTGACGCGCCGCGGCGGCGTCTCGAGGTAGTGGAAGCACTCCTCGGTGATGCTCGCGATCAGCTCCGCGCCGACTCCCGCTTCGCGCGCGGCCTCGTGCGTGACGACGACGCGTCCGGTCTTGCGGACGGATGCCGCGACCGTGTTCATGTCGATCGGCGACAGCGAGCGCAGGTCGATGACCTCGAGCGAGATGCCGTCGTCTTCTGCGGCGACGGCGGCATCGAGGGCGGTGCGCACCTGGGCGCCGTAGGTGACGATCGTGGCATCCGTGCCCTCGCGGGCGACGCGCGCGAGGTGCATCGGCGGGGCGTCGGCGAGGTCGGCGTCGAGGTCGACCTCACCCTTGGAGTGGTACAGGCGCTTGGGCTCGAAGAAGATCACCGGGTCGTCGGAGGCGATCGCCTGCTGCAGCATGACGTAGGCATCCTGCGGGTTCGAGGGGGCGATCACGCGGAGTCCGGCGGTGTGCACGAAGTACGCCTCGGGCGACTCGGAGTGGTGCTCGGCCGCGCCGACGCCCCCGGCCCACGGGATGCGGATGACCAGCGGCATCCGGATGCGACCGTTGCTGCGGTAGTGGAGCTTCGCGACCTGGCAGACGATCTGGTCGAAGGCCGGGTAGACGAAGCCGTCGAACTGGATCTCGACGACGGGCCGGTAGCCGCGCAGCGCGAGTCCGACGGCCGTACCGACGATGCCGGCCTCGGCGAGCGGGGTGTCGACGACGCGCTGCGCGCCGAAGCGCTTCTGCAGGCCGTCGGTGACGCGAAAGACACCGCCGAGCTTCCCGATGTCCTCGCCCATGAGCAGGACTTTGTCGTCGTTCTCGAGCGCCTTAGACAGGCCCGCGTTGATCGCGGACCCGAGGGTGAGGGAAGTCATCGCGCGCCCTCCTGCTCGAACCCCGCGAGGTAGTCCATGTACTCGGCTTTCTGCCGTTCGACCGCGGCATGCGGTTCCGCGTACACGTGGTCGAACATGGTCTCGGGGGCCCGGGTGGTGGCCCCGATGCACGCGGCGCGCACCTCTGCGGCGAGAGCGTCGGCGGCACGGGCGACCTCGTCCGTTCCGGAGTCGTCGAGCATCCCCTCGGCGCGCAGGTAGGCCTCGAGCCGGGCGATCGGGTCGCGCTGCGCCCACTCGTCGACCTCGGCGGCGTCGCGGTAGCGCGTGGGGTCGTCGCTCGTGGTGTGCGGACCCATGCGGTAGGTCACGGCCTCGATGAACGAGGGTCCTTCGCCACGACGGGCGCGGTCGAGGGCCCAGCGCATGGCCGCGACGCAAGCGAGGGCGTCGTTGCCGTCGATGCGGAGGCTCGGGATGCCGAACCCCGGCGCCCGGCCCGCGATCGGGTACTTGGCTTGGACGGTGACGGGCTCCGAGATAGCCCATTGGTTGTTCGAGCACACGAACACCACGGGGGCGCGGAACGACGAGGCGAAGACCATCGCCTCGTTGACGTCGCCCTGGCTCGTCGCCCCGTCGCCGTAGTACGCGACGGCGACGTCGGTCGAGCCGTCGCGTTGAGCGCCCATCGCCCAGCCGGTGGCGTGCAGTGACTGCGCGCCGATGATGATCTGGGGAGGCGCCGCGTTGATGGTGGTGTGGTCGTAGGCGGAGTGCTCTTCGCCGCGCCAGGCCAGGACGTAGTCAGCGGGCTTGGCACCGCGGCCCAGCAGCACTCCGTGCTCGCGGTAACTGGGGAAGACGAAGTCTCCCGGGGCGAGGGCGTGGGCTGTGCCGACCTGGGTGGCCTCCTGTCCACGGCACGGTGCCCAGAGGGCGAGCTGTCCTTGGCGCTGCAGGGCGACGCCCTCGGCATCCAGCCGACGGGTGAGGACCATGTCGCGGTGGAGGGCGCGCAACTCGTGCGGCGAGAGATCGGCGACCCAGGGATCGAGGGTGTCGTCGGCGATCCGGGAGCCGTCCGGCTCGAGGAGGCGGAGCACGTCGTCGACGGCATCGTGGTCGTCGGCTCGTCCTGTCGAAGAGCCTCGGGTCTGGGTGTACGTCATCGTCATCCCTCCAGTGCGGCCGGGGCTCCTCGTGAGAGCCGGGGCGTACGGATGCCGGCAGCACCGCCGACGAGGCCGACCGTACGCGCGGAACGCACCCCGCTCAAGACCTCGCCGTCATATTGAGCATCGTGCCCACCGTGACCGACCTTCACACTGCTAATGTTTCGCACCATGAGCAAGCTCGACGCGGTCGACCTCGACCTCCTCCGCGCCCTGTCCGCCGATCCGCGCGCCACCGTCGTCGCGCTCGCCGAGAAACTCGGACTCTCCCGGAACACCGTCCAAGCGCGCATGAGCCGCCTGGAACGCGGGGGCGTCTTCCTCTCGTACGAACGCACGCTGTCGGCCGAGGCTCTGGGCTTCCCCATCGAGGCGTTCCTGCAGGTGACCGTTCGGCAGGCGGAGCTGCCGGCGATCCGTGCGGAGCTCGCCAAGGTGCCCGAGG
Source organism: Microbacterium sp. Leaf203 (assembly GCF_001421275.1). Lineage (NCBI taxonomy): Bacteria > Bacillati > Actinomycetota > Actinomycetes > Micrococcales > Microbacteriaceae > Microbacterium > Microbacterium sp. Leaf203. Next base: position 662,388 of record NZ_LMKF01000031.1, read on the forward strand.
TCCTGCAGGCGCACGGACTCAGCGGTCAGGTCGACCTGCTCGTGCGCGTGGCGTGCCGCGACACCCAGCACCTGTTCGACACCGACGCCCGGATCCTGGCCATCGAGGGTGTCGAGCGCACCGAGACGTCGCTCGTGATGGGCGAGGTCATCGGCTACCGCGTCGGCCCACTGATGCAGCTGGCACGCGAGGAGATTTAGTTTTCTCCGGCGTTTCTACGGCGCCGGCACCACCGGGATGCTTGCCGTCTCCGTGCTCTGCTCGCTCGGGCTCCCGGCATCCATGCGCACGAGCACCACGCCCACGAGGATCAGCGCGCCGCCCACGAACTGGACCGGCGCCGGCGTCTCACCGAGCAGCAGCCACGCGAACCCGAGCGCGAACAGCACCTCGATGAGTCCCACGAACGATGCGAGACGCGAGCCGATGAGCGGCACCGCGATCACCCCGAGCGCATAGCCGACGGTCGTCGCCACGCCGCCCACCCACAGCAGCGGCAGGATGCCGGGGAGCTCGAGTCCCGCAAGCGACACGGTGATCGAGGGGGCGGCGAAGGGCAGGACCCCGGTGGCCACCAGCACGCCCATGAGCAGGGTTCCGGTGAGCAAACCGCCCGCGGCGAGGGCGAGCGGGGGGAGGTCGTCGCCCGCGCGCCCGGCGATGACGAAGTAGGCCGCGGCGCAGACCGCCGCGCACAGCGCGAAGATCGTGCCGAGAAGGTCGAAGCGCGCGCCGCTGATGTCGACGACGAGCACGAGACCGGCCATCGCGACGACGGAGCCGATGAGCACCGCCTTCGACGGGGAGCGTCGGGTGCGCACCCAGACCGCGATGACGATGAGCACCGGCGCGATGTACTGGATGAGCAGGGCGACGGCGACCGGCATCCGCTGCATCGCGGCGAAGTAGAAGAGCTGGCAGCCGGCCACGGCCGTGAGCCCGAACGCGACGATGAGCAGCCCGTGTCGGCGGAGGAATCCGCGCTGACGGCGGATGGCGAGGATCAGCGCGGGCGAGAGCAGCAGGGCGGCGAGGCCCATGCGCACGAGGAGCACCGCGCCGAGAGACCAGCCGCCGTCGAGCAGCGGTTTGACGAACGGGCCGCTGGAAGAGAACGCCAGGGCCGAGGCGACGGCGATCGCGAGGCCGGTGACGGCGGTGGATCCGCGGTGGGTGGGACGCGGAAGGGTCACGGGAGACGTGGTCATGGGGGCCTGCTGTCACGAGTGAAGGGGGTTTACACTCGTGACAGTACGGCCTCTACCTGTCAGGAGTCAACGTGGTCTTCATTCGTGACACCGAACTGGTGCTGCGCGCCGCCGTCGAACTTGTGAACACCCTGCCGCACACCGAGGTGAGCGGGGTCGACACCCTCGTCGACGTCGCGGAGCTCGAGGCCTTCACCGACCGTCACGGCTACACCGGTTCGCGCACGCGCGACGCCCGCGAGCTCGCCGCCGTCCGCGGCATCCGCCCCCGTCTGCTGGAGCTGTGGAGTGCGGATCGCGACGGGGCCGTCCCCCTGGTGAACGCCATGCTCGCCGATGGGCGCGCGCTCCCCCAGCTCGTGCGCCACGACGGACTCGACTGGCACATCCACGCGAGCGACCCCGCGGATCCCCTGGCGACGCGCATCCTGGTGGAGTCGGCATTGGCCTTCGTCGACGTCATCCGCGCCGATGAGTACGCGCGCGTGCGCGTCTGCGAGGCGGACGACTGCGAGGGCGTGTACGTCGACTTCTCGAAGAACGGATCGAAGCGCTACTGCGACGCGGGCAACTGCGGCAACCGGATGAACGTGAACGCGTACCGCAAGCGCCGAGCCGAGGCCTAGCCGAGGAACTCCGCGATCGCCCGCGCCGCGGCCTGCGGGGTCTCGTAGTGGATCAGGTGGCCGACCTCGGGAATCTCGACGAGCCGGGCGTCGGGGAACAGCGTCGCCAGGTGCCGCTCGGCCTCGATCGGGGTGATGTCGTCCTTCTCGGCCGCGATGAGCAGCGTCGGCTGCGCGATGCGCGGGGCGAACTCGCGCACGTCGTGCGAGACGCTCGTGACGAAGGCCTCGTGCAGCACGTCGCGGTCGGCGAAGCGCGAGAAGTACTCGTCGTGCTGTTCGTGCACGAAGCGCCGCAGGCCGGGGTCGCGCGTCTTGGCCATGGCGTTGCTCATGACGCGCACGATGAGCCCGTTGCGCAGCAGTCCCTCGCCGATCGCGCGTGGCAGCTTCGCCCCGGCGAGGTAGTAGAACACCGCGAGACGGGTCAGGATCCCGCGAGGACCCTCGAGCGCGGGTGCCCCGATCGGGTTGACGAGGATGAGCCGGGGCGTCGACAACCCGCCCGCCACCGCCGCGGACGACACGATCGAACCGAACGAGTGGCCGAGCACGACGGCATCCGGAGCGACGCTCTCGACGAACGCGCGCAGCCAGGCGGCGTAGGTGTCGAGGTCGTGCGGGCGTCCGTCGAGGGGCGCGGTCTCGCCGAACCCGGGAAGGTCGGGAGAGACCACCCGGATGCCGGGAAGATGCGCGACCACCGGATCGAGCCCGTGGTGCTCGCCGCGGAAGCCGTGCACCGCGACGATCGTCGTCTCGGCGGCGTCGTCACCGTAGACCCAGTACGCCGTGGTGCCCCCGAGAACACTCGCCTCGCGCCGCACGACGGGGATCTGAGCGAGGCGGTCGGCGTAGGGGTTCGGCATGGGTCGAGTCTACGAGGGGGGGTCCGACATCTCTTCTCCGGACCACCGCCGGTGGCACGCTTCGGCCCTCCCCACCTCGCGGAGGCGTCCGTGGAATGCCCTTCACCGCGGGGTCTGCGCCGCGCCCTCGCCCCACCCACGACGACTCCGGCCGCGTGGGACCTGCGTCGCGCCCGAGCCCACGGCATCCACCCCCGTTCCTGCGCGCCTCGACGGCGATGTCGGAGGCCCGCTCTAGCGTGAGCGCATGACCACGTGGCAGGCCGAGCCGCTCCCCCTCTTCCAGACGCCCGAGTGGGCGCGCCTCGTGGGCGTGTTCGACCTCGAGACGACCGGGATCGACGTCGAGAACGATCGCATCGTGACCGCGCACGTGGGCGTCCTCGACGCCGACGGCCGCGTCGTCGACGCCCGCGACTGGCTCGCCGACCCGGGCGTCGAGATCCCCGCGGGGGCCGCGGCGATCCACGGGATCTCGACCGAACGCGCTCGTGCCGAGGGCGCCCCCGCACCGCGGGTGGTGGCCGAGGTCGTCGAGGCTTTGGGGGCGCTCTTCGCCGCCGGCATTCCGGTCGTCGCCTACAACGCGCCCTTCGATTTCTCGATGCTCAAGAACGAGGCCGTGCGCCACGGCGTGGCACCGATCGCCGCCCCTTCCCCCGTCATCGACCCCCTCGTCGTCGACAAGACCTTCGACCGCTACCGCCGCGGCAAGCGCACGCTCTCCGTCGTCGCCGAGCACTACGCGGTTCCCCTCGAGTCCGCGCACGAGGCCTGCGCCGACGCCGTCGCCGCGGGCCGGCTCGCCCTCGCGCTCGCCGAGAAGTTCGGCCCGTGGCTGCCCCGGACCCTCGACGAGCTCCACACCCGCCAGATCGGCTGGGCGCGCGTCCAAGCCGAGAGCCTCACGGAGTACTTCGTGAAGATCGGTCGGCTGGATGCCACGGCTCCGGCGATCGACGGCGCGTGGCCGATCCGCTGAGCCCGGTTGGCGCGTTCCCGCCGCATCGCGCGGCGTCGTCGTCGGCCGTGACGTCTCCGTCTTGTCCACCCCCGCCACCGAGCTGATCCGAGGCTGCCCGATGCGGCATCGCCTATGCATCGCCTGTGACGGATCCTGTCCTCGTTCGACACGCCGCCGAAACGTGCCGCCCCTACGGTGGCGACAACCATCTCGGCGGCGCTCTTTCGGACGACGCTGCCGCATCTTCTGAACGGACGACAGAACCCATGCGCCAGGCTCCGCCAGCTCCGCCCTCGCACCCTCCCCTTCTCCACCGGTCCGTCCGGTTCCTCGGAACCGCCGCGCTCGCGGCGGGGCTCGTCGTGTCATCCGTCGCCGCGGTCACCCCGGCGCTCGCTGCCGACCCCGTGGACGGCGCGCGCACCTCGGGCGACGCCATGTTCCCGAACGTGGGCAACGGCGGCTACGACGCCCTCGACTACGACATCGACCTCGCGTGGACCCCCGACGCGGTTCAAACCGGCTCCGTCGTGGCCGGCTCCATCGTCGCGACCTCGACCATGACCGCCCGCGCCGCCGAACCGCTGCGCAGCTTCTCTCTCGACTTCGAGGGACTCGTGGTCGACTCCGTGACGGTGGACGGCGCGCCCGCTGCGTGGCTGCGTGAGACCGACGCCGCTGCGATCGCACACAAGCTCGTCGTGACCCCCGCCACCCCGGTTTCCGGTGAGTTCCGCGTCACGGTCGCCTATCACGGAGTCCCGCAGGCCCACGTCGACGCCGACGGCTCGTACGAAGGGTGGAACCCCACGACCGACGGGGCGACGATGCTCGGTCAACCGGTCGGCAACATGACCGGGTTCCCGCACAACAACACTCCGGGCGACAAGGCGACCTACTCGATCTCGCTCGATGTCCCGACCACCCTCTCCGACGCGACCGGCGCGGGAGCGGCCCCGGCCGCCGCCGTCAGCAACGGCGAGCTGCTCTCGAAGACGCCGTCGACCGACGGCACCCGCACGACCTGGGCCTGGCAGCAGACGAAGCAGATGGCATCCGAGCTGCTCATCATCTCGATCGGCCGCTACGACGTCATCGAATCATCGGTGACGCTCACCGACGGCAGCACCATTCCCGCGTGGTCCTTCGTCGACTCGACGTCGACGACCGCCAACAAGGCGACCGTGACCACGGCGGTGAGCCAGCTCGGCCCGATCATCCGCAACCTCGAGTCCGTGTACGGGCCCTACCCGGGCCGCAGCGCCGGCGTCGTCGTGGACCGCGTGCCGCGCGGCATCAACTACGCGCTCGAGACGCAGGACCGCTCCTTCTTCCCGACGCGTATCGGTTTCAGCACCCTCGTGCACGAGCTCGCGCACCAGTGGTACGGCAACAATGTGTCTCCCACGACGTGGACCGACATCTGGATCGCCGAGGGCATGGCGACCTGGTCCGAAAGCTATTACGCCGGGAGCGACGGGTTCGGTGCGGGCACTCCGTCGCGCGAGGCGCAGTTCGACGCGTGGAACAGCGCCCCCGCGGGCGATGACAGGTGGACCATTGCGCCGGGTGCGCAGACCGACTCGGCTTCGCTGTACGACTACCAGACCTATGATCGCTCGGCGCAGTTCTGGGCAGCGCTGCGCGTCGCGATCGGCGACGACGCGTTCTTCCCGGTCGTCACGCAGTGGCAGCTGCGCAACGCTGGCACGAGCAGGACCGGCGCCGACCTCCTCGCTCTCGCCGAGGAGCTCTCCGGCCGTGACCTGCAGGCGTTCTACCGGGACTGGATCCTGGATGCCGACAAGCCCGCGTGGCCCGACCAGTTCACGCTCGCGCTGTCCACGAGCGCGACCGCCCCACTCGAGCGCGGCGGCTCGGCGAGCTACACCCTCACGGCGGAGAACACCGGACTCGTCCCGCTCGCCTCGTCGACCGCGAGGCTCGATGTCCGCGGCATCCTGGATCGGGCCTCCATCGACCAGACGGCTTTGCCCGCCGGCGTGACCCTGACCGGCGATGTTCTCGTCTGGACCATTCCGGCGACGGATCCGGGACGGACGGCCACGACGACGTTCGCGGCGACAGTGGCCGAAGACGCCTCGGGCGGAGCGCTGACCACCGAGGCCGCCGCCAGCCTCGGCGGAACGTGCGCATCGTGCGCGAGCACCCTTGCCGTGCAGGAGTACCCGGTCGACGCGCAGGCGCCGATCATCACGGGCGACACGGCGGCCGGTGCGACGCTCACGGCGACCACCCCCGGGTGGACCGACGGCACGTCGTTCGCGTATTCCTGGGCGGTCGACGGAACCCCGATCCCGGATGCCATGACCCCGACCTTCACGATCCCCGCCGCCGCCGTCGGACGGACGGTGACGGTGACCGTCACGGGCAGCCTCGCCGGGTATGTCGCCCAGTCGCGCACGAGCGCGCCCTTCGGCCCGGTCGTCGCAGCGATCGTGCCCGCGCCTTCACCTTCGCCGTCGGCATCGGGAGCCGCCGTCGCCTCGCCCCCTCGCGGGCAGCTCGGAGCGACCGGCTCCGAAGCACCGATGGCGGCGATCATGTGGGCTCTCGCGGCTCTCGTCGGCGGCTCGGTGCTGTCGGTGGTAGCGGTACGACGCCGGCGTGGCGCTCGTCGGGTCGAATCGGTCTGAGCATGTCGTGAGGATCGCCCCCGCCCCGGGTTGCCGGGTCCGGGGGCGATCCGTCGTGAGTCGGCCGGCTGTAGCCGCCTCCGTCACCCGTCTCACCCCGGAAGCGGGCGAGGCGGTGGCGATCGAGGGAACGGTCGCGCTCTGGTTCGCGGCGCGGCGCTCGCCTCTCGGCGAGCAGGACACGGCTGTCCCCTTTACGGAACGGTCGATGCTTCTCGATCGGCGCGGCGGAAGGTCGCATCGCGGCGCGGTCCCGATGCGCGACGCGCGAGGCTGAGGCCCTTGCGACGGGCGCCCGCGTCAGGGGCTGACGGAGCGACCCGAGGTGCTCGATCGGACGCCCTCCCCACGGCCGTGGCTCCGCCGAACCGACCCTCGACTCAATGTCGGAGGTCACCGATAGCGCTCTGCCATGACCCGCACCGCACACTCCGAAGGCCGGCCGACGCCGGTGTTCCGGGAGTGCGACGGGGCCCCGTGGCCGAGCGACGACGAGCTCGAACTCGAGGCAGAGTGGGCGGCTTTCCACGAGAGCGGCGATGTCGAGTGGTGGACGGGCGAAGAACCCGCGCAGTCGGGCGAGGCATCTTCTGCAGCCGTCCCGGCCGCCACTCCGGGCGGAGCGACGTCGTCCGGCACCAGCGACAGTGACGACGTCTGGTCGATAGACGACCTGCTCTCGCCGCTCGACGGTGGCGCCGCCGCGGTCTCTGACATCGATGCGCGGCTGGGCCACCTCGAGTGCGTCGTCAACGACAGGCAGCGGGCAAGCGCCGACGAGTACCGCTTGATTCTGGCGATCCTCGACGACGCCGCCTTCGACCCCACTCCCTGGGTCGGTCCCGACCCTACTCTCGACCGCGCGTGGAACGATCCCCGCGGATGTACCCCCGGCGCTGTGCGTCGCGATCGCATCAACCTCGCTGAGCGCGCCGCCGTCGCCGAGGTCGCCGTCCGCCTGCGTCTGTCCGAGCAGACCGTTCGGACGAGGGCCGCCCACGTGCGGACGCTGGCCGTCGGTTGCCCGCAGCTGTGGACCGCCTTCAGCGAAGGCCGCGTCTCCGAGAAGCACGCGGTCGACGCAGCTCGACTGGCGTCGACGCTCCCCGCGGGCGATGACGCCGCCTTCCAGCGCTTCGACGACGAAGCGTGTCCGCAATCGCTCGTCCTCCCCCCGGCGAAATTCGCGGTTGCTGCTCGCGCGATCCGCGAGCGTATCCATGCCGAGTCACTCGAGGCTCGTCATCGCCGGGCAGCCGAGGATCGCGGTGTCTGGATGAGGGCCGAGCTCGACGGCATGGCATCCCTGCACGCCCTTCTCCCCGCGGATCGCGCCCGCGCGGTGATGTCGCGGCTGGATCGCGCGGCCCGGCACCTTCGCGCGGCACCCGATGAAGAACGCACGCTCGCGCAGTTGCGGGCCGACGCCTTCGCCGACCTCGTCACCATGACGGAGGATCCGGGCCAGAACGCGACGGCTCCGTCCTCGAACAGCGTGACGGAGAATTCCCCGCCTGGTGCGGCCGTGCCCACGCCCCCAGTGCCCGGCATTGCGAAGCAAAGTTCCGTCGCGGCCGACGCGAAAGAGCCCGCCCGACATGCGCTCGCGGGCCCCGCATCACGAGCGCCAGATGCCGAGCATGCCGCATCGCACCCGGACACCGAACACCTCGCACCGCACCCACCGGGCCCCGAACGCCCCGCGCCGCGCGCACGCGATGCCGAACGCCCCGCGCCACACACACCCGCTGCCGAAAACCCCACACCGCATGAACCCGCGGCGGGGCGCACCTTCCGGTCTGCTCCCCCGGCAACCGTCGTCGTGACGATTCCTGCGCTCACCCTCCTGGGGCACGACACCGAACCGGCGACGCTCGAGGGCTACGGACCGATCGACCTAGCGACCGCACGGCGGCTCGCCGGAAACGCCACCTCGTGGGTCCGGCTTCTCACCCACCCTGTGACCGGCGCGCCGCTCGTGCTCGACCGCAAGACGTACCGCGTTCCCGTGGCGCTCCGACGGTGGCTCGGCGTCATTTCGCCCACGTGCGTGTTCCCCGGCTGCGGCCGCGCCGCGCGGGAGTGCGACATCGACCATCTCACCGCGTGGGCCGACCGCGGCACCACCGACGACGACAACCTCGATCCCAAGTGTCGCCACCACCACCGCCTCCGTCACGAGACCCGGTGGGACCTCGATCGCACAGCCGGAGGCGACACCGCGTGGATCTCGCCCCTCGGCGGCAGGTACGGCACAGATCCGCCACCGTTCTAGAGGCGGCGGTCCTGACGCGTGCCCCTCGGGAGGGCTCCCTTCGCCCGCCGCCCTCGAAGAGCGAGCGACGGGACGCCCCCGCACCACGGAGTGACGGCCGCAATGCGCATCCGCGGGATCCTGCCGCCAGCACACCACCCGCAGCGCTGTCCCCTCGGCGCGGATGATGAGCGCTCGACATACGGCATCCGAAAAACGATGACGAACGGTGGGCGACGAACATCGAACACCGAACAACGAGCGCCGCGCACCGAACCCCGAGCCGCGAACAGCGAACCCGGGCGATGAACACCCGGCGACGGTCACCGGGTTACGAGCACCCGACACCCAACACCCAACACCCAACACCCAACACCCAACACCCAACAAAGGACATCCCGGTGGCCGGGCACCGGACAAGACGCTCCACACAAAGCGCAATCCCACCGCCTCAGCCCGACCGGCCCAACCCTCACCGCCACCGCGGCGCCCGCACGAAACTCGCCCCACCAGCCCTGTCAGACTGGTCCCCGTGACCGTCCGCATCGCTACCGTCCAGGCCGAGTCCGTCCCCGGCGCCGTCGACCGCAATGTCGCTCGCGCCGCGCAGTTCATCTCTGCGAGCGCCGACGCCGGCGCGGATGTCGTCCTCTTCCCGGAGGCTTTCCTCACCGGGTACGACGAGGACGTCTTCACACGCCCCCTCCCGCGCATCGACGGCCGGGAGTGGCTGCGGCCGCTTCAGAGCGCCGTCGACACGACCGGTGTCGTCGCGGTGGTCAACACCGCGGTGCAGGCCGACGACGGCCACCGCACGCTGACCGACTTCTTGTTCATGCCCGGTCGACCCGCGCACCCGGTCTACGCCAAGCAACACCTGCATGCGCCCGAGCGCGCGATCTTCAGTCCGGGCACCGGCGGGTTCTCGTTTCGGGCGGGCGACGTCGAGCTCGCCCTGTCCGTCTGCTACGACGCCAATTTTCCCGAACACGCCGCCGCCGCGGCCGCCGCCGGAGCCACGGTCTATCTCAACAGCGGGGCGTACTTCCCAGGCGGGGAGCGCCGTCGGGACCTTCACCTCGCGGCTCGCGCCCTCGATAACGGCATTTATGTCGTGTTCAGCGGTCTCGTCGGTGCTCCGAGCGACTTCATCGGAGGCTCAGCGATTTCCGACCCTCTCGGGCGTCGTGTCGCCCACGTCGTCGAACGCGAGGGTCTGGCCATCGCCGACATCGACCCCGCCGTCGTGCAAGAGGTCCGTCGCGATCAGCGCATGTGGATCGACCGCCGAGACGACCTGGGGTCCTTCGATCGCTCCGGACTCGTCGCACTGCAACCCGGCAGCGCGCCAGGCTCCTGAAGCGAGCCCCCGCACACAACGCGAAAGCCCCCCGTCCCGAAGGACGAGGGGCTTTCGCTGCGAGAACCGCTGGGCTCAACGACCGCCGAAGTTCTTGAAGCGCTGGTTGAACTTCTCGACGCGACCGGCCGAGTCCATGATGCGCTGCTTGCCCGTGTAGAAGGGGTGCGAAGCGGACGAGATTTCCACGTCGATGACGGGGTACTCCACGCCGTCGAGCTCGATCGTCTTGTCGCTGGACACGGTCGAACGGGTGAGGAACGTGTCGCCCGAACCGAGGTCGCGGAACACGACGGCCTTGTACGTGGGGTGGATGTCAGTCTTCATGGGAGGTCCTTTGAGAAGTGGTGTCCTGGATTCTGCCAGGACGTCAAAGTCTGCGGCGCCGATGGCACCAACGGGAGAGTCTACCAGGCCCGAACGCTGCCCCGACACGAAGGCGCCGCCGCGAGGCGAAGCGGCTCAGACGGCTCGCGCCGCGTACCGCCCGGCTTCGTGCGTGAGTGCGATCTCGAGCCCGAACGTCTTCGTGAGGTTCTCGGCCGTGAGGGCTTCCTGGAGGGGCCCGGATGCCACGACCTCGCCGTCACGCAGCAGCAGAACGTGCGTGAAGCCGACGGGGATCTCTTCCACGTGGTGCGTGACCATCACCATCGCGGGCGTCGTCGGCGCCTGCGCGTAGCCCGACAGCAGGGCGAGCAGCTCTTCGCGCGCGCCGAGGTCGAGGCTCGCGGTGGGCTCGTCGAGCAACAGCAGCTCGGGGTCGGTCATCACGGCTCGCGCGATCTGCACGCGCTTCTGCTCGCCGTCGCTGAGGGTTCCGAACGTGCGGTCGGCGAGGTGATCGAGCTTCCACTCGGCGAGCACGCGCAGCGCGCGACGCTCGTCGATGTCGTCGTAGTCCTCGCGCCAGCGACCCACGACCGAGAACGCGGCCGTCAGCACGACGTCGAGCACGGTCTCTTCCGGCGGCACGCGACGCGCCATCGCCGACGAGGCGAAGCCGATGCGCGGACGCAGCTCGAACACGTCGGTGCGGCCGAGACGCTCACCGAGGATCGTCACCGAACCCGAGGTCGGGTGAAGCAGGGTGTCGGCGAGCTGGAGCACCGTCGTCTTGCCCGCGCCGTTCGGCCCGAGCACGACCCACCGCTGGTCGTCCGACACCTCCCAGTCGAGGTGGGACACGATGTCCCGCGCGTTCCGGCGGACGACGACGTCGGAGAACTCGAGCACCTGGGGCATGGCTCTAGCCTACTGTCCGAGACAGCGGCATCCGGATGCCACGCGGCCCCTGTGGACAGTGCCTGACACATCCGCGCGCGTCGCGCATGACCGCCCCGGCGATCCGCCACTGCGCCGCCGAAACGCCCCGGCCACCGAGGCGGACGCCCTACTTTCCTGCGACCTCCGCGTACAGCGCGGCGGTGGTCTCCGCGATCGCGGCCCAGCTGAAGTCCTCGACGGCTCGCGTGCGCCCGGCCTCTCCGTAGGCCCGGGCCTTCTCGGCATCCATCACGACCTCCGTGAGGACGCGGGCGAGGTCGTCGACGAACCGCTCGGGATCGACGGGCGTTCCCGTTCCGTCCTGCACCTGCTCGATCGGCACCAGGCGCCCGGTCACGCCGTCGACGACGACCTCGGGAATGCCCCCGGTCGCCGTTCCGACGACCGCAGCCCCGCAGGCCATGGCCTCGAGGTTCACGATGCCGAGCGGCTCGTACACCGAGGGGCAGACGAACGTGGTCGCCGCGGTGAGGATCGCGCTGAGCTCGTTGCGCGGCAGGAGCTTCTCGATCCACACGACCCCGTCGCGGGTCGCCTGCAGCCCGCGCACCAACTCCTGCACCTCGGCCATGATCTGCGGGGTGTCGGGAGCACCGGCGCACAGGATCAGCTGCACCTCGGGCGGCAGCTGCTCCGCCGCGCGCAGAAGGTACGGCAGCCCCTTCTGACGGGTGATGCGACCGACGAAGACGACCGAGGGGCGCGATGGATCGATGCCCTGCGACGCCAGGAACGCGTCATCCGACACCGGATGCCACGACTCGGTGTCGATGCCGTTGTAGATGACCCGCACCTTGTCGGGATCCAGCGAGGGGTAGCTGCGCAGGATGTCGTCGCGCATGCCGGAGCTCACCGCGACGACGGCGGCCGCCCCCTCGTACGCGGTCTTCTCGATGTAGCTCGACACGGCGTATCCGCCGCCGAGCTGCTCGGCCTTCCACGGGCGCAGCGGTTCGAGGCTGTGCGCGGTGACCACGTGGGGAATGCCGTGGAGGAGGGATGCCAGGTGCCCGGCGAAGTTCGCGTACCAGGTGTGCGAGTGCACGACGTCGGCGCCCGCGATGTCCGAGACGATCGCGAGGTCGGTGCCGAGGGTCTGGATCGCACCGTTCGCCGACGCCAATTCGGCGGGCACGCCGTAGGAGGTCGTGTCGGCCTCGTCGCGCGACGCGCCGAACGCGCGGACCTGCACCTCGGTGCCCTCGGCGCGCAGCGCCTTGACGAGTTCGGTGGCGTGGACCCCGGCTCCCCCGTAGATCTCCGGCGGGTACTCCTTGGTCACGATGTCGACGCGCATGAGACGAACCGTAGTACAGCGCAAGGCGCGCCGCAGACGTGTTTCCGCTCGCCCGCCGGAGCCCTAGGGTGGTGCCATGCCTGCAGCGCCGAAGGTCTTCGGAATCATCCTCGCCGGCGGCGAGGGAAAGCGACTCATGCCCCTGACGGCTGACCGCGCCAAACCCGCCGTGCCCTTCGGCGGTCAATACCGCCTCATCGACTTCGCGATCTCGAATCTCATCAATTCGGGGCTGCGTCAGCTCGTCGTGCTGACGCAGTACAAGTCGCACAGCCTCGACCGACACATCTCGCAGACGTGGCGCATGTCGCCGATGCTCGGCTCGTACGTCGCCTCGGTCCCCGCCCAGCAGCGTCTCGGCAAGCGGTGGTTCTCGGGTTCGGCCGACGCGATCCTGCAGTCGATGAACCTCATCCGCGACGAGAAACCCGACATCGTCGTCGTCATCGGCGCCGACCACGTGTACCGCATGGACTTCAAACAGATGCTCGACGCCCATATCGCCTCCGATGCACGCGCGACGGTCGCCGGCATCCGTCAGCCGATCTCGCTCGCGAACCAGTTCGGCGTCATCGACACCGACCCCAGCGACCCGACGAAGATCCGCGCGTTCCTCGAGAAGCCGCAGAGCCCCGCGGGCCTCGCCGACTCGCCGCACGAGGTGCTCGCCTCGATGGGCAATTACATCTTCGACGCAGACGCCCTCGTCGACGCCGTCACGCACGACGGCGAGCTGCCCACCTCGGCGCACGACATGGGCGGCGACATCGTCCCCTACTTCGTCGACCGCGGTGAGGCGGCCGTCTACGACTTCCAGCGCAACGACGTGCCCGGGTCCACGCCGCGTGACCGGTCGTACTGGCGCGACGTCGGCACGATCGAGTCGTTCTACGACGCGCACATGGATCTGATCTCGACCCTGCCGATCTTCAACCTCTACAACAACGACTGGCCGATCTTCTCGCAGACCTTCAACGCCCCTCCGGCGAAGTTCGTGCGCGACTCGGTCGGCCGCATCGGCAACGCGATCGACTCGATCGTGTCGCTGGGCTCGGTGCTGTCGGGAACCCACCTCGAACGCAGCGTCGTCGGACCGTGGGCCCTCGCCGGGGGTGGCTCGACCATCACCGACTCGGTGCTGTTCGACAGCGTCCAGGTGGGCGCCGGGGCGCGCATCCACCGCGCGATCCTCGACAAGAACGTGGTCCTCGAGCCCGGGGCGACCATCGGCGTCGATCGCGAGCGCGACCTGGCCCGTGGTTTCACCGTCACCGAGACGGGCATCACCGTCGTCGGCAAGGACGTCCACGTCCACGCGTGATTCCCGCTGCCGGGGATTCCGGATGTTCTACACTCCGACGCGCTCGAACGCGTCGCGCGAGATGCCCTTGGCGAGGACCTCCTTGGACCACTCCTTGGCGGTGTGCAGGCTGTGGTCGCGGTAGTTGCCGCAGCTGAACGCGTCGGTTCCGGGGACGTCGTCCCACTGCACGTCGTCGACGATGGCGCGGAGCGAGCCGGTGATCGCGTCGACGAGGTCGCCCACCGAGGGCTCTCCCCACATGATCACGTGGAAGCCCGTGCGGCAGCCGAACGGCGAGATGTCGATGAGGCCGTCGATCCGGTCGCGCACGAGGCTCGCGAGCAGGTGCTCGATCGTGTGGAGACCGGCCGTGGGGATCTCCTGCTCGTTCGGCTGCACGAGGCGCAGGTCGAAATTCGAGATGACGTCACCTCGCGGGCCCGACTCTGTGCCGATGAGGCGCACGTAGGGCGCCAGGACGGCGGTGTGATCGAGGGTGAAGCTTTCGACGTCGGCCATGCGAGTCCCTTCTGGAGAAGCGGGGTACCGCAGAAGCCTACGGTGGGTGCGGTGCGAGATGACCCCGCGTGACGCCGCCCGGATGCGTGGCGCGGGGTCCTCGGGAACCCGCGCGTCGGCTCGCTGGCGTCGGGCAGATGCCTGCGACCGCAGGTCACCCGCACGACGGACCACCGTGCCGACCCGCTAGCGTTGAGCGCGTGCCTGTGACCGCCCGATTCCTCGTCGTCCTCGACGCCGATTCCACGCTGATCCGCAACGAGGTCATCGAACTCCTCGCCGACGAAGCCGGCCGAGGCCCCGAGGTGGCCGCCGCCACCGAGGCCGCCATGCGCGGTGAGGTCGACTTCGCGACGAGCCTGCGCTCCCGCGTGCAGGCGCTCACCGGCGTGCCCACCGAGGCCTTCGCGCGTGCCATCGCCCGTATCGAGCCCACGCCCGGCGTCCGCGATCTGATCGCTGCCGTTCACGAGCGCGGCGGAATCGTCGGCGTCGTGTCGGGCGGCTTCCACGAAGTCCTCGACACGGTCGCCCCCGAGCTCGGCGTCGACCTCTGGCGCGCGAACAGGCTCGGCGCCGTCGACGGCACCCTCACGGGAGAGGTCGAGGGAGAGATCGTGGATGCCACGGCCAAGGCCGACACGCTCCGTCGCTGGGCAGAAGAGCTCGGCGTCCCCCTCCCCCTCACGTTCGCGATCGGCGACGGGGCGAACGACCTCGAGATGATGGCGACCGCGGGGCTCGGACTGGCGTTCAACGCCAAGCCGGCCGTGCGCGAGCGGGCGGATCTGGTGATCGGCCCCGTCGACCTCGCCCACGTCGTCGCACTGCTCCCCCGCTGAGCGGATCGGGCTCGGTTCCTCGCCGGCGCGCGCGGAGTCGCCTGCCTCCGCACGGTGCCCTTCCCGATGTCGGAGGCCCGTTCTACGCTCGCCGCATGGACGTCATTCTGGTTCCCGGTCTCTGGCTCGACGCGTCGTCGTGGGACGACATCACCCCCGCCCTCGAGGCGGCAGGTCATCGTCCGCACCCCGTGACCCTGCCCGGGCCCGCGGTGGGCGACCTCGTGATCGACGACTGGGTCGACGCCGTCGTCAGCGAGATCGACCGTCTCGGCGAGAACGTGGTGCTCGTCGGGCACTCGGGCGGCGGCAACGTCGTGTGGGGCGCGGCGGATCGGCGACCCGCACAGGTCGCGCGCGTCATCCTCGTCGACACGATCGTCCCGCACCCGGGCGCGATGATCTCGGAGTTCCCCGTCGAAGACGGAGTCGTGCCCTTCCCCGGGTGGCATTTCTTCGACGATGACGACGTCGCCGACATCGACGACGAGACACGTCGGCGGACCGCGCAGCAGGTCGTCGACGTTCCGGGCCGCGTTCCGACGTCGCCGATCACGTTGACCGACGAGCGGCGGTTCGCGATCCCCGTCACGATCCTGTCAGGGCAGCTCGATGCCGAGTCGCTCCACCGCGTCCTGGCCGACTGGGGGGCCTACGCCGAAGAGGTCGACTGCATCGAGAGCGTTGAAGTCGTCACGCTCGACTCCGGCCATTGGCCGCAGTTTTCGCAGCCGCAGAAGTTCGCCGAGACGCTCGCCGCCGCCGTGCGGTGAGACGGGCACTGCGCCGCACGAGAGCTCTCCCGGCGGCGAGGCGCGACGCGAGCCCCGACGCGAACCCCAGGACGCCGGAGAGCACCCCGGCGAGTCTCGCGGTCAGTGACCCATGCCCAGATGGCGCCCGGGAACCGCCGCGGTCACGACTCGGCAGAGCGCGCGGATCAGCGCCCTACGCCCAGCCGCCAACACGAATCACTGCGCCGGACACCCCGGCGAGTCTCGCGGTCAGTGACCCATGCCCAGCTGGCGCACCCGGGGATCGTCGCGGTCACGCCTCGGGAGAGCGCTCGCGGTCAGTGGCCCATGCCCAGGCCGCCGTCGACGGGGATCACGGCGCCCGAGATGTAGGCGGCGTCATCGCCGGCGAGCCAGGTCACGACGCCGGCCACCTCGTCGGCCGACGCGAAGCGCCCGGCGGGGATGTTCTTCTTGTACTCGGCCTGCGTGTCAGCGGGGAGCTCGGCGGTCATGTCGGTCTCGATGAAGCCCGGGGCCACCACGTTCGCGGTGATCCCGCGACCTCCGAGTTCGCGGGTCAGCGACCTCGCGAAACCGACGAGAGCACTCTTCGAGGCGGCGTAGTTGATCTGACCGGCCGAGCCATACAGACCGACGACGCTCGAGATGAGGATGACGCGACCCCAGCGGGCCTTGAGCATGCCCTTCGAGGCGCGCTTGACCACGCGGAACGCACCCCCGAGGTTCGTGTTCACCACGCTGTCGAAGTCGTCTTCGCTCATGCGCAGCAGCAGGGTGTCCTTCGTGACCCCGGCGTTGGCCACGACCACGGCGATCGGGCCGAGCTCAGCCTCGACCTGGGTGAAAGCGGCGTCGACGGTGGCGGCGTCGGTCACGTCGGCACGCACGGTCAGCGTTCCCTCGGGGCCCTCACCCGAGCGGGCGGTCACGGCGACCTTCCACCCCTCGGCGACGAAACGCTCGGCGATGGCTCGACCGATGCCCCGGTTTCCTCCGGTGACGACGACGACGCGGTCCTGGGACATGGTGAGACTCCTGCGCTTGCGATGACGGAACCGGCCCAGCCTACCGAGGCCGCCCCGATCGCCTCGCGCAGCAAGGTTTGACACGGGGTCAGCGGCGCTGGAACGCTGGGAGGACGCGCGACGAAAGGGGCTCCCGTGAGCGACGACCGCACCACCGACCCGCAGCATCCCGACAACACCGGGTCCGACAGCAGCTCGGGAGGCGACAACTCGTCGTCCCCGTACGCTCCGCAGAGCGACGGCGTCCCCGGGTACGACTCCCCCGCGGCACCGGCGACTCCGCCCTACGAGGCGGCCGGGTCATCGGCATCCGCTCCGCCCTACGGCTCCTCGACGGAGGGCTCCGCGACCGGCGGCGCTGCCCCCTACGGCACCCCGGCCCCGGACGCCCCGGCATACGGCACCCCCGCCGCCCCGGCATACGGCACCCCCGCGCCCCCGGCCTCCGGCACGCCCGCACCCGAGGCACCCGCCTACGGAGCCCCGGCGTACGGTCAGCCCACGACCTCGACCTACGGGCAGCCCGCGTACGGCACCCCGAACGCGGGGTACGGCTACGGCGGCGGCTACATCGCCCCCGCGCGCACCAACGTCCTCGCGATCATCTCGCTCGTGGCATCCCTCGTCGGTTTCGTCCTCATCCTCCCGGTGGTCGGATCGATCGCCGGTGTGATCATGGGCCACATTTCGCTCAAGCAGATCAAGGATCGGGGCGAGCGCGGCCGCGGCATGGCGCTCGCCGGCGTCATCATCGGGTACGTCACGCTGCTGTTCGTCATCCTGTTCGTGATCGGGATCTCGATCCTCATCGCGAGCGCAGGGACCAGCGGCGCGCGCTACGGCGCCTGACCTTCGGCGGCGGGTCCGCCGGGTGCCTCGCGCCCCGGCGACCCGCCCTCGACGGCTTGTTACGACGTCGAACGGTCCGCGCAAGGCCGCGCCCTGCCCTACCGCCGCGGGCGTACCCTGATACCACTGTGAAGACATCGCACACCGCCCAGTCCGCGACGTCGCTCCCCAAGGCACCGAGGGAGGACGCCGACTCCCGCTTCGCCAAATACATGGTGATGATGGGCATCCGTATCGCGTGCTTCATCGCGATGGCCGTGATCACGCCCTACGGCTGGTACACCTTCGTGTTCGCCGCCGGGGCGATTTTCCTTCCCTACCTCGCGGTCATCGTCGCCAATGTCGGCGCCGATCAGGGGTCCGCCGAGGCGATCAACCCCGAACGGGCGATCGAAGCTCCCGCGGCGACTCCCGCCCCCGCGGCGGCGGCCGATGGCCCCATCGTCATCCGCATCGCAGAGACCCCGCGCCTCGAGTCACCGCGCGACCCGTCGTGACCGACGAGCCCGCGGAGTGCTCGCGGGCCGGATGCCGAGACACCGCCGCCTGGGCGATCCGCTGGCGCAACCCGCGCATCCACTCCGCTGACCGCCGCAAGACCTGGGTCGCGTGCGACGAACACGTGTCCTACCTCAGGGAGTTCCTCAGCGCCCGCGACTTCCCCGTCGAGGTGTCAGCCCTTTCGAGAGATCGCGCGTGAGCGCCGCGCCGACCGACGTACCCTGGAAGACGTGGTCAGCTCTGTCGAAGTGCATGCGCGCGGTCGCCTCACGCCCGTGAGCTCCGCGGCGGCGAACGGAGACGCCTCGTGAGCGCGCGAGAGATGCCGGCCGCCGGGCGCTGGGCCATCTACGTCGGGATCGCGATCCTGTTCGCGATCGCGTGCGGGTTCTTGTCGAACTGGCAGTTCTCGCGCAACGCCGAACGCAGCGAGCAGTTGCAGCTCGTGGCCGACAATTACGACGCCGCCCCCGTCCCGCTCGGTGAGCTCCTCGCCCCGGGCGCCGAGATGAACCCCGGCGACGAGTGGCGCCCCGTGCGCATGGAGGGGCAATACCTCGCCGACGAGCAGCTCCTCGTCCGCAACCGCGCGCACGGCGGTTCGGCGGCCTACGAGCAGCTCGTCCCCTTCCGCCTCGACGACGGCCGGACGTTCCTGGTCGATCGCGGGTGGCTGCCGCCGGGCAACCGGCAAGCGGAACCCGACGAGATCCCCGCGCCGCCCGAGGGCCAGGTGAGCGTCGAGGTGCGCCTCCGCCCCGAAGAGGCCGCGCCGACCTCGGGACGGACCGCTGAGGCCGGTCAGGTCCCGACCATCAACCTCGGTCTCGTCGCGGAACAGACCGGACCCCTCGAGCAGGGTGCCTACGGTCTGCTCATGTCCGAGACGCCGGCGCCGGCGACCACGCCCAACACGGTCGACCCGCCGAGCAACGACCCCGGGCCGTACCTGTCCTACGCCGTGCAGTGGATCCTGTTCGCCGTGATGGGGTTCGGCTTCATCACCTACGTCATCGTGAGCGAGAGCAAGCTCCGCCGCGAGGAACCGGATGACGAGGACGACGACGTTCTGCCCGAACCGATCCCCGCGCCCGAGAGACCCGCGGGCGAGAAGCGCCGCGTCGATCCGGTCGCTCTTCACCGGGCGCGGAAGCGGCCGAAGGATCGCGACGCCGACGACGAGGATGCCCTGCTCGACGCGCGGTGAGCGCGGGAGGGGATCCCGAGGAATCGGCGGACCCGCACAGCGATCGGTCTCGAGCGGAGGGCCGAAGGCCCCGACGCCAGCGTGATCACACCCGCGTGATCGCGGTCCCAGATGTCCTCGACAGCACCGACCCCGAGGACGATACCGATTACGCCAGCGTGATGAGGTCCGCGTAATCGCGGCCCCAGATGTCCTCGACACCGTCGGGCAGGATCAGCACGCGCTCGGGGTTGAGCGCCTCGACCGCGCCCTCGTCGTGCGAGACGAGCACGACGGCTCCCTCGTAGTGCGACAGGGCGCCGAGGATCTCCTCGCGCGAGGCGGGGTCGAGGTTGTTCGTGGGCTCGTCGAGCAGCAGCATGTTCGCCGACGACACCACGAGCGTCGCAAGCGACAGGCGCGTCTTCTCTCCGCCCGACAGGACACCCGCGGGCTTCAGCACGTCGTCGCCGACGAAGAGGAACGAGCCGAGCACCTTGCGGGCCTCGGTCGCGGTGATGTGCGGCGCCGACGACATCATGTTCTCGAGCACCGAGCGATTCACGTCGAGGTTCTCGTGCTCCTGCGCGTAGTACCCGATCTTCAGGCCGTGGCCCGGCTCGAGCTGTCCGGTGTCGGGCTGGTCGACGCCGGCGAGGATGCGCAGCAGCGTCGTCTTTCCGGCACCGTTCAGGCCCAGGATGACCACGCGCGAGCCGCGGTCGATCGCGAGGTCGACGTCGGTGAAGATCTCGAGCGAGCCGTACGACTTCGACAGACCGGATGCCATGAGCGGGGTCTTGCCGCACGGTGCGGGCTTCGGGAAGCGCAGCTTGGCGACGCGCTCGTCCTGACGAACGTCGTCGAGGCCCGACAGCATCTTCTCGGCGCGGGCGACCATCTGGTGCGCGGCCGCGGCCTTCGAGGCCTTCGCGCCGAAGCGCGCGGCCTGCAGCTGCAGCGCCGTGGCCTTCTTCTCGACGTTGACGCGCTCCTTCTTGCGGCGCTCCTCGTCGGCCACGCGCTGGCGCAGGTAGTTCTTCCAGTTCATGTTGTAGACGTCGATGACCTGGCGATTGGCATCCAGGTAGAAGACCCGGTTGACGGTCTCGCCGACGAGCTCGACGTCGTGCGAGATCACGATGAGCCCGCCCTTGTAGCCCTTCAGGAACTCGCGCAGCCACACGACGCTGTCGGCGTCGAGGTGGTTGGTCGGCTCGTCGAGGATCATCGTCTGGGCGTCCGAGAAGAGGATGCGCGCGAGCTCGATGCGGCGGCGCTGACCACCCGAGAGGGTCTTCAACGGCTGGTCGAGGATGCGGTCGGGAAGAGAGAGGTTGTGGGCGATGGATGCCGCTTCGGCCTCGGCCGCGTATCCGCCGGCCGACTCGAACTCCTCGGTGAGGCGGCCGTACTTCTTCATCGCCTTCGCCGCGACGGCGGGGTCGTCGTCGCCCATCGCCATCGACGCCTCGTGCATGCCGAGGGCGAGCGAGCCGAGCCCGCGCGCGTCGAGGATGCGCGTGCGCGCGAGCATCTCGGGGTCGCCCGAGCGGGGGTCCTGCGGCAGGTAGCCGAGCTCGCCGACGCGGTCGACGCCGCCGTTCGAGGGGAGCAGATCGCCGGCGAGCACCTTGGTCAAGGTGGTCTTTCCGGCTCCGTTGCGCCCGACGAGGCCGATCTTGTCGCCGTCGGAGACGCGGAACGCCACGTCTGACATGAGCACGCGGGCACCCACGCGGATCTCGAGGTCGTGCACGGCGAGCACAGCGAACGTCCGTTCTTCGGGGATGGGGAAGCAGGCCGACATGGCCAGCCACCCAGTATAAGACGCGCCCCTGCATGCCCGCCGACAGCGTGGATTTCCCGCGGGCCCGAGGACCCACCGCGGCCGGGTGTGCCGACAAGCCGATGCCGGATGCCGTTACCTCGACGCCGAGACGTTCGCCCGGGTTCGCGGCATCCCGGTTTGCGTTCTCCCCCGAGGCCTGAACTAAACTAAGCCTATCCTTACCTAACACGCAGGAGGCTCTTCGTGTCCCGATTCCGCGCACTGGCGGCACTCGCCGTCGGTACCGCCCTCGTCCTCACCGGCTGCGCCGGTACCTCAGCCGCCCCCGGCGCGCAGGAAGGGTCGTCGACGTCGGCAACGGGGTCCTTCCCCGTCACGATCGACCACGCCTTCGGCGAGACCACGATCGAGGCGGAGCCGAAGCGCGTCGTCACCGTCAGCTGGGGCAACCAAGAGGCCGCGCTCGCGCTCGGCGTCGTGCCCGTCGCCATGCCGAAGGTCACCTGGGGTGACGAAGACGGTGACGGCATGCTCCCCTGGGTCAAGGACAAGCTCGACGAGCTCGGCGCCCAGACGCCCACGCTCATGGACGAGACCAACGGCTTCGACTACGAGGCGATCGCCGACGCGAAGCCCGACGTCATCCTGGGCGCGTACTCGGGCATGACGCAGGAGCAGTACGACACGCTCAGCAAGATCGCCCCCGTCGTCGCCTTCCCCGAGATCGCCTGGGGCACCACATGGCAGCAGATGACCCTGACGGATGCCAAGGCCCTCGGCCGCGAAGACCAGGCGCAGCAGCTGGTCTCCGACCTCGAGAAGCACGTGACCGACGAGTCCGCCACCTACCCGGCTCTGGCGGGGAAGAAGGCGCTGTTCACTTACATCGACCCGACGGACCTCAGCACCGTCGGCTACTACTCGACCAAGGACCCGCGCGCGACGTACCTCGACGAGCTCGGCCTGGTGCCCTCGTCGGCCGTCGAAGCCTCCAGCGCCACCGGTGACACCTTCTGGTTCACCGAGAGCACCGAGAAGATCGAGAACTTCTCGGACGTCCAGGTCCTCACCGGCTACGGCACGGACGCGACCCTCGCGCAGCTGCAGGCCGACCCGCTGTGGTCGCGCATCCCCGCGATCGCGAACGGTGCGGTGGCGTTCCTGCCCGACAACACCACTATGGCCGCGGCCGGCAACCCCAGCCCGCTGTCGATCGGCACGTCCTACGGCGACGACTACATCGCCCTCGTGGGCAAGGCCGCCGAGAAGGCCGCGTCCTGATGAGCGCGCTTCCGGTGCGGGCCGTCCCGACGCCGAAGGCCTCGGCGCGGTCCGTCCGGACGCCGCTCGTCACGATGCACGCTCCTCGCCCGTCGGCGCGATGACCGCTCTCGCACCGGCTCCGACCGCCCCCGGCGACGCCCGCCCGCGTCGCTGGGGGCGGCGACGCGTCGTCGGCGTCACGGCCCTCGTCGCCGTGCTCGTCGTCGCCGTGGTGCTGTCCGTGACCTTCGGCGCCCGCGACGTCACCGCCGCGGACGTGTGGGCGGGGCTCACCGGCTCCACCGACACGACGTCGGCCGCCGCCGTCGCCAAGCGCATCCCCCGCACCATCCTCGCGGTCCTGGTGGGCGCGGCCCTGGCCGTGTCGGGCGCCGTGTTGCAGGGGGCGACGCGGAACCCGCTCGCCGATCCGCAGATCCTCGGAATCAACGGCGGAGCGGGACTCGCGATCGTCACGGGGATCGCCTTCTTCGGCCTGAGCTCGCCGTCGATGTACATCTGGACGGGCATGCTGGGCGCGGCAGCCGCGGCCGTCCTCGTGTACACGATCGGTTCACTCGGCCGCGGCGGGGCGACACCCCTGCGCCTGGCCCTCGCCGGCGCGGTGACCGCTGTCGCGTTCAGCTCGCTGACGAGCGCGATCCTGCTCCCCCGGACCGACGTGATGAACGTCTTCCGTTTCTGGCAGATCGGCGGCGTCGGCGGAGCCACGGTCGAGACCATCGCCCAGGTGCTCCCCTTCCTGCTCGCCGGCCTGATCATCTGCCTCGCAAGCGCCCCGGCGCTGAATACCCTCGCGCTCGGCGACGAACTCGCCGCGGGCCTGGGCGCCCGCGTGCGCACCGCGCGTCTGGTCGCGACCCTCGGAGCGGTTGTGCTCTGCGGAGCCGCGACCGCCGTCGCCGGCCCCATCGGCTTCGTGGGCCTCATCGTGCCCCACATGCTCCGCCTCGTCGTGGGCGTCGACCACCGATGGCTTCTTCCCGTCTCGGCCCTGGGCGGCGCGACCCTGCTGACCCTCGCCGACGTCGTCGGTCGTGTCGTGGCCCGTCCCGAAGAGATCGAGGTCGGCATCGTGACCGCCCTCATCGGAGCCCCGTTCTTCATCGCCCTCGTCCGCCGTCAGAAGATGAGGGCCCTGTGACCACGCACGTCTCCCCCCGGGCCGCCGCGCCCATCACGGCACCGGACGCCCTGGCATCCGTCATCGCCGGACGCCGCCGTCGCCGCCGCCGGTGGACCCTCGTCACCGCGACCCTGGCAGCGGCCGTCGTCGCCGCGTTCACCCTCTCGCTCATGCTGGGCCAGACGTTCTACTCGCCCGCCGAAGTGTGGGGCGTCCTCACCGGGCAGCGCGTCGCCGGAGCCTCGTTCACCGTCGGCGAGCTGCGCCTGCCCCGCGCGATGACGGCCCTGCTGACGGGGCTCTGCTTCGGCATGGGCGGTGTCGTCTTCCAGACCATGCTGCGCAACGCCCTCGCCAGCCCCGACGTGATCGGCATCAATACCGGCGCGAGTGCGGCGGCCGTCATCGGCATCGTCGTGCTCGGCTGGGGCGAGACCGCGGTGTCGTTCCTCGCGATGGCGGCGGCTCTGGCCGCGGCGCTCGCGATCTACCTGCTCTCGTATCGCAACGGCAGCTCGGGCGCGCGACTCATCCTCGTGGGCATCGGTGTCGCCGCGATGTGTCAGGCGGTCGTCTCGTACGTCGTCGCGCGCGCCGCGCAGTACGACCTCCCCGCCGCGATGCGCTGGATCACCGGCAACCTGAACGACGCCACGTGGGATCGAGCGATGCCGGTCCTCTTCGCGGTCGTCGTGCTGGGTCCGGTGCTGCTGGTCCTGGCCGGGCGCCTCGAGATCCTCCGCATGGGAGACGACACCGCCGCCGCCATCGGCCTCCCCGTCGAACGCAGCCGCCTGCTGCTGATCGTGGCGGCCGTCGGCCTCCTCGCCTTCGGCACGGCCGCCGCCGGTCCTATCGCGTTCGTCTCGTTCCTCGCCGGCCCCATCGCTGTGCGCCTGCTCGGCTCGGTCGGCTCGCCGATCCTGCCCGCGGGCCTCGTCGGAGCCCTGCTCGTGCTGGTCGCCGACTTCGCCGCGCAGTACGCCTTCGGCACCCGCCTGCCGGTCGGCGTCATCACCGGCGTGCTGGGCGCGCCGTACCTCATCTTCCTGCTTGTCCGCAGCAGCCGATCCGAAGGGACATCGCTATGAGCGCCGACCGCACCCCGGTCCACCCCGTCCCCCAGCACCGAGGAGTCACCCGATGACCATCGAGCGCACCCTGACCGCCGAGAGCGTCACGCTCGGCTACGGCGATCGGACGATCGTCGACTCCCTGGACCTCGCCCTGCCGCCGGGGCGTGTGACCGCCATCGTCGGCGCGAACGCCTGCGGCAAGTCGACGCTGCTGAAGGCGATGGCCCGTCTGCTGACGCCCTCGGCGGGGCAGGTCCTGCTCGACGGCAAGTCGATCCATCGCCTGCCGACGAAACAGGTCGCCCGCGTTCTCGGGCTGCTTCCGCAGTCGCCGATCGCCCCCGACGGCATCGCCGTCAGCGACCTCGTCAGCCGGGGTCGTCACCCGCACCAGGGCGCCCTCTCGCGCTGGACGAGCACCGATGACGCAGCGGTCGCCCGCGCGCTCGAGGCCACCGACGTCACGCACCTCGCCGACCGTCCCGTCGACGAGCTCAGCGGCGGTCAACGCCAGCGCGTCTGGATCGCGATGGCCCTCGCGCAAGAGACCGACGTGCTCCTGCTCGACGAGCCGACGACCTTCCTCGACATCAGCCACCAGATCGACGTCCTCGACCTGCTCACCGACCTCAATCGCGACCGCGGCACCACCGTGGCCATGGTCCTCCACGACCTCAACCTCGCCGCCCGCTACGCCGACCACCTCGTGGCCATGGCCCAGGGGGAGGTGATCGCGGCCGGCGACCCCTCCGACGTCCTCACCGAAGAGACCGTGCGCCGCGTCTTCGGCCTCGACAGTCGCGTCGTGCCCGATCCCCTGACCGGGCGACCGATGGTGGTCCCGATCGGCCGTCACCACACCGTGGCCGAGCCCGAGCAGTCGCGGGCGCAGACGGCCTGAGACGTCGCGAGAACCACGAAGAGCCCCGGCCGCGGCCGGGGCTCTTCGTCGTCGTCATGCCGGGTAATTACGCCGTACGCTCGACCTGCCCGGCGCGCCAGTAGCCCATGAAGGCGACGCGACCGCGGTCGACGCCGCACCCCGAGACGAGCATGCGCCGCAGGAGCTTCACGGTCGACGACTCCCCCGCGATCCACGCGTAGAACTCGCCTTCGGCGTCGGCGGGGCTGTCCCACAGCAGGTCGACATCGAGGTCGATCTCTTCGAGAACCTGCGGACGGGGCGCGGCCGCGCGCTCCAGAACGTCACCGGATGCCGCGGCCCAGGCCTCCATCGCTTCGATCAGCGCCTCGCCGTGCGGGCGTTCGCCCCGCGGGAGCCAGTGGACGCGCGCGTCTCCGCTGCGCACGGGGAGAGCGTCGTCGACGTCGGGCACTTCGATGAACGCGTCGACGTCGAGACCGGGCTCGAGCCCCTCGAGCACGGCGCAGATCGCAGGAGCGGCGGTCTCGTCACCGGCGAGCAGAATGCGCCGCGCCGTGCCGGGGTGGAAGTCGATCCCCTGCGCGGAGTCGGCGCTGCGCGCGTCGGGGCCGACGACCACCAGGTGGTCCCCCGCCGTCGCCTCTTCGGCCCAGGACCCGGCCGGACCGGCGTCATGGTGCACGACGAAGTCGATGTCGAGTTCGAGGGCCTCGGGGTCGATGCGGCGCACGGTATAGGTGCGGAAGGGCATGCGCTCCTCGTCGGGCAGGTTGCGCCAGCGCGTGTACCAGTCGCCGTTGGCGATGGCCTCGGGGTCGTCCTGTCCGATGTCGCAGACGGTGCCGTCGCGGCCGGGCAGCACCAGCTTGACGCGCTGGTCACGGCGGTCGGTGCCGAAGACGTCGAAGTCGGGTGAGGTGAACGTCACGCGCACGAAGTGCGGCGAGAGACGTCGCGCGGTCTTCACCACGGCGACGTACGGGCGGTAGGCGGGACGCGTGGCAGTGATCACGAGATAAGGATATCCTTACCTTGCTTCCGGATGCCACGCCGCTGCCTCGACGGCGAGCTACCCGAGACGGCTACGCGCGATCGACGAGCTTCCCGATCCTCTCGATCGCCTCGCTCAGCACCTCGGGAGCGCAGCCCACGTTGATGCGCACGTGGCCGATCCCCTCGACCCCGAACAGCGGGCCGTGGTGCAGGGCGACCTGCGCCTCGCGACGGATGAACGGAGCGGGATTGTCGCCCCAGCCGTACGCCGAGACGTCGACCCACGCGAGGAACCCCGCCTCGGGGATCCGATACCGCGCGAGCGGCAGATGCTCGGCGAGCAGGTCGGCGAGCAGACGACGGTTGTCGTCCAGGGCCACGAGCAGAGAGGCCAGCCATTCGTCGCTCTCGGCCGAGAACGCAGCCCGGTTCGCGATGACGCCGAACAACCCGGCCCGCCACTCGACCTCCCACGGCAGGGCGCGCACCACCGCCGCGGTCTCCTCCGAGCCGGTCACGATGACGGCGCACTTCAATCCGGCGAGGTTGTAGGTCTTGCTCGCGCTCGTCACGATGTACCCGACCGCGGCCGCCTCGTCACCGGCATCCAGGAAGGGAGTGAAGACCGCGGGGGCGTGCGTGAGCGGCGCGTGGATCTCGTCGCTGACCACGCTGGCGCCGTACCGCTTCGCGAGATGCGCGAGAGAAGCGAGGGAGTCCCGGGAGTGGACGGTCCCGGTGGGGTTGTGCGGGTTGCACAGCAACACGGCGCGCGCTCCGCCCGCCAGGGCCGCCTCGATGCCCTCGAGGTCGAGATGCCAGCGCTCCCCGTCGTCGATCAGCGGGACGCGCTCCACGACCGCCCCCGCCTCTTCGACCGTGTCGTAGAACGGCGGGTACACGGGGGGCGTCACGATCACCCGATCGCCGGGCGAGGTCACCCCCCGCAACACCTCGACGACGCCCATCATCACGTCGCCCGTCCAGCGGATGCGCGCCGGGTCCGGTCGCCACCCCCACTGCCGCTCGGCGAAGTCGGCGAAATCGAGGTCGATGCCGGGACGCGGAGGCGTGTAGCCCGTGTCGCCGATCTCGACCGCCCGATGCAGCGCCAAGGTGATCACCGGCGCCAGCGGGAAGTCGGTCTCGGCCACGAACATCGGGATGACGTCGTCGTCGTAGGAGCGCCACTTCGTGCTGCTGCGCTGACGCAGGAGCTCGAGCGGCAGGGCCTGCAACGGAGGAACGCTCATGCAAAAAGCCTAACGAGGACCCCGGATGCCGGCACCCTGCGCGTCAGAGGAGGACACACGGGCGCGAGAAGGGCACCGTTCCCCTCACTCGAACACCGAACGCCCACCCCCGGAGGGATGGGCGTTCAGGACGGATTCTGCGGTCAGATCGCGAAGCCGAGCGCGCGCATCATGTCGCGGCCGTCGTCGGTGATCCGCTCGGGACCCCACGGCGGCATCCACACCCAGTTGATGCGGAAGCGTTCCACGACGTTGTCGAGGGCCTGGGCGGTCTGCTCTTCGAGCACGTCGGTCAGCGGGCAGCCGGCCGAGGTGAGGGTCATGTGGATGACGAGCGCGTCGTTCTCGTCGTCCCACGCGAGATCGTAGATGAGGCCGAGGTCGACGACGTTGATCCCCAGTTCGGGGTCCATGACGTCTTTAAGAGCCTCGGTGACCTCGTCGTACTTCTCGGGAGCGAGGGTTGCGGTCATGTAACGATCCTACGCGTCGATCGGCGTACCGGCCTCGAGGAAGCGGTCGTAACCCTCTTCTTCGAGTCGGTCGGCGAGCTCGGGCCCGCCCTCCTCGACGATCCGCCCCTTGACGACCACGTGCACGAAGTCGGGGCGGATGTAGCGCAGGATGCGCGTGTAGTGCGTGATGAGCAGCACGCCGAGGTCGGTCTGCTCCTTGGCGCGGTTCACGCCCTCGGACACGATCTTCAGCGCGTCGACGTCGAGGCCGGAGTCGGTCTCGTCGAGCACGGCGATCTTCGGCTTGAGCAGCTCGAGCTGGAGGATCTCGTGACGCTTCTTCTCGCCGCCCGAGAAGCCCTCGTTGACGTTGCGCGAGGCGAACTTCGGGTCCATGCGGAGGTTCTCCATGGCGCCCTTGACGTCCTTCGTCCACGAGCGGATGGCCGGAGCCTCACCGTCGATGGCCGTCTTGGCCGTGCGGAGGAAGTTCGTCACCGTGACGCCGGGGATCTCGACCGGGTACTGCATCGCGAGGAAGAGGCCCGCGCGAGCGCGTTCGTCGACGCTCATCTCGAGCACGTCTTCACCGTCGAGGGTGATCGAGCCGCTCGTGACGGTGTACTTGGGGTGACCGGCGATCGTGTACGCCAGGGTCGACTTGCCGGAGCCGTTGGGGCCCATGATGGCGTGGGTCTCACCGGTGCGCATGGTCAGCGTCACGCCGTTGAGGATCGGGGTCGTACCGTTCTCCGTCTCGACCGTCACGTGGAGGTCGCGGATCTCGAGGACAGACATGGTGTTCCTTACTCGTAAGTCTTCAGGTCGTGGGCGTTGTCGTGAGCGGCGCTCAGGCCGTCGCCTTGGTGACGGCGGGATCGATGAGCACGTCGTCTCCGTCGATCACGACCTCGTACACGGGGACCGGCTCGTAGGCCGGGAGGTTCAGGGGGCGGCCGGTCTTCAGCGAGAACGCCGAGCCGTGGGCCCAGCACTCCAGCGTCTCGCCCTCGACGAAGCCGTCCGACAGCGAGATGTCGCCGTGCGTGCAGACGTCGCCGATCGCGTGGACCTCGCCGTTGCCGTCGAGCACGACCGCCATGGCGACGCCGTCGATCTCGACGCGACGGGCCTCGTCCTGGACGAGCTCACTCAGGGCGCAGACGCGCGAAGCGCTCACGCGGCAGCTCCTTCGGCCAGCTCGTGCTCGATGGCCTCGATGAGCTCGGTCTCGAGCTCGGGGATGCCGATGCGCTGCACGATCTCGCTGAGGAAGCCGAGCACGACCAGGCGACGCGCCTCGTCTTCGGCGATGCCGCGAGCCTGCAGGTAGAACAGCTGCTCGTCGTCGAAACGACCCGTGGCGCTGGCGTGGCCGGCGCCCTGGATGTCGCCTGTCTCGATCTCGAGGTTCGGGATCGAGTCGGCGCGGGCGCCGTCGGTGAGCACGAGGTTGCGGTTCGCCTCGTACGAATCGGTGCCCGTGGCATCCGGTCCGATGAGCACGTCGCCGATCCAGACGCTGCGCGCGCTCTCGCCCTGCAGCGCGCCCTTGTAGAGCACGTCGCCGACGGTGTGCGGACCCTTGTGGTGCAGGTAGACCTGCGACTCGAGGTGCTGACCGGCGTCCGAGAACGACAGGCCGTACAGGCGTCCCTCGGCGCCGGGGCCCGAGAGCTCCACCGAGGGGTTCACGCGCACGACACCGCCGCCGAAGCTCACCACGACATGCGTGAGCTTGGCGTCGCGGTCGACACGGGCCTGGTGGGATGCCGCGTGCACGGCGGCGTCATTCCAGCGCTGCACCGACACGACCGTGAGGTCGGCGCCGTCGCGCACGATGATCTCGACGTTCTGCGCGTGATTCGCGGTGCCCTCGTGACGCAGCACCACGGTGCCGCGCGAGTTGGGCTGAGCCTCGATCACGACGTGGGCGTGCGCGAGGCCGCCCGTGCCGGTCAAGCGCACCACGACGGGCTCGTCGAGCTCGACGTTCGCGGGGATCCGCAAGAGCGGAGCCTCGGTCTCGTGCGTCCAGGCGAGGGCCGCGGGCAGGTCTTCGGGCCGGAAGTGCTCACCGCGCGGCGCGTCGCCGACCGCGAGACGCAGCTGCTCCACGGCGTCCGGCGCCTGCACGTCGACGGAGATGACACCGGACGGACCGGCCTCGTCGACGAACAGCGGAGCCAGGCGCGTGATCGGGCTGAGCTTCCAGTTGACCTCGCGCCCCGTGGGGGTGCCGAAGTCGGCCGGGTCGAACGAGGTCAGACGCTCCGAGCGCGTCTGAACCGGAACGACGGATGCCACGAGGGCTGCCGGGTCGATGTGACCCGTACCGGCGCCAGTCGACTGTGCCGTGGGTGATTCGGTCGCAGTCGTCATTTAGCCTACGGATCCTTCCATGCCCATTTCGATGAGCTTGTTGAGTTCGAGCGCGTACTCCATGGGGAGCTCCCGCGCGATGGGCTCGATGAACCCGCGGACGATCATGGCCATGGCCTCGTCTTCGGGCATGCCGCGCGACTGCAGGTAGAACAGCTGCTCTTCGCTGACCTTCGAGACCGTGGCCTCGTGGCCGAGCTGCACGTCGTCGACGCGGATGTCGATCGCGGGGTAGGTGTCGCTGCGCGAGATGGTGTCGACGAGCAGGGCGTCGCAGCGCACGGTGTTGGCGGAGTGGTGCGCGTTGGCGTCCACCCGCACCTCGCCGCGGTATCCGGCGCGACCGCCGCCGCGGGCGATCGACTTCGAGACGATCGACGACTGCGTGTACGGCGCCATGTGGATCATCTTGGCGCCGGCGTCCTGGTGCTGACCGGGACCGGCGAAGGCGACCGACAGGGTCTCGCCCTTGGCGTGCTCGCCCATCAGGTAGATGGAGGGGTACTTCATCGTCACCTTGGAGCCGATGTTGCCGTCGACCCATTCCATGGTCGCTCCCTCGTGGGCGACGGCGCGCTTGGTGACGAGGTTGTAGACGTTGTTCGACCAGTTCTGGATCGTCGTGTAGCGCACGCGGGCGTTCTTCTTCACGATGATCTCGACCACGGCCGAGTGCAGCGAGTCGCTCTTGTAGATCGGAGCGGTGCAGCCCTCGATGTAGTGGACGTAGCTGTCCTCGTCGGCGATGATCAGCGTCCGCTCGAACTGACCCATGTTCTCGGTGTTGATGCGGAAGTACGCCTGCAGCGGGATCTCGACGTGAACGCCCTTGGGGACGTAGACGAACGAGCCGCCCGACCAGACGGCCGTGTTCAACGCCGCGAACTTGTTGTCACCGGCGGGGATGACGGTGCCGAAGTACTCCTCGAAGAACTCGGGGTGCTCGCGCAGGGCGGTGTCGGTGTCCATGAAGATGACACCCTGCTGCTCGAGGTCCTCGCGGATCTGGTGGTAGACCACCTCGGACTCGTACTGGGCGGCGACGCCGGCGACCAGGCGCTGACGCTCGGCCTCGGGGATGCCCAGCTTCTCGTAGGTGTTGCGGATCTCTTCCGGAAGGTCTTCCCAGGTCTGGGCCTGCTTCTCGGTCGAGCGCACGAAGTACTTGATGTTGTCGAAGTCGATCTCCGACAGGTCGGCGCCCCACGTGGGCATCGGCTTCTTGCCGAAGAGCTGGTAGCCCTTCAGGCGCGTCTTGAGCATCCACTCGGGCTCGGACTTCAGCGCCGAGATGCCGCGGACGACGTCTTCGTTGATGCCGCGCTGCGCGATCGCGCCCGCCGCGTCGGTGTCGTGCCAGCCGAACTCGTATTGCCCCAGGCTTTCGAGCTCTGGTCGGTCGATGAGGACATCGGACATGGTGATCACTCTCCTTCTCGGGCCACAACGGTGTCATCCGCCCCGACATTCCGGACTCCGGTCGAAGTCCCAGGAAGGTCGCTGGTGGGCCCGCTCGAAGGCGCTGGCTGCGCGCCTAGACTGTCGTGGGTGCGGTTCGCGCGAGCGCTGCACCCGGACCCTTCGATTCTACAGGTAACACCCGCTCCCGGCATGGCAGGCCCGCTCTCCCGACAGCCCGGAGCACCTCGACGCCAGGAAGCCGTACGCATGCCCTCCGCCTCGTCCCCCACCGCCTCGACGCGCGTCCCCGCACCCCTGCGACGGATCGTCGAGTGGCTCCCGACCGACGTCGACCGCCGTGTGCGCGTCTTCGCGTGGCTGTCGTTCATCGCCGAAGTGCTGATCATCGGCACCGGCGGGGCCGTCCGACTGACGGGTTCGGGCCTGGGCTGCCCCACCTGGCCGCGCTGCACCCCCGACTCCCTCGTGAACACCCCCGAGATGGGCATCCACGGCATCATCGAGTTCGGCAACCGCACACTGACCGGGCTCGTCGGCATCCTGGCCCTCGCCGTGGTCGTGCTGGTGTGGCGCATGCGTCACGAGCGCCGCGTGCTGTTCGTACTCTCGCTCGTCGTGCTCGTCGGCATCGTCGCGCAGGCGGTCGTGGGCGGCATCACGGTGCTCACCGGCCTGAACCCCTTCATCGTCGGGTTCCACTACATCGCGTCGGTGTCGATCGTGGCGGTGTGCGCGGCGTTCCTCGTGCGCATGAATCAGCCGGTCGGGCCGCGCCTGCTCGCCGCCCCGCGCTGGTTCGCCGGGCTCGTTCACGCGACGACCGGCGTCCTCGCCCTCACCATCGTCTTCGGCGTTCTCACCACCGGCGCCGGCCCGCACTCGGGCGACGCCTCGGCCGGACGCAACGGTTTCGATGCCGAGGTGCTCGAGCACGTGCACTCCTGGCCGGGATACGCCCTGTTCGCCCTGACGCTCGTCGTGGTCATCGCGTCCTGGCGCCTGCGCCTGCCGGTGCGCCGCTGGGCCGTCGCCCTGCTGGCCGTCGAGCTGGTGCAGATCGCCGTGGGGCTCTACCAGGCCCGCAACGGCCTGCCCGAGTGGGCCGTGGGCACCCACATGGTCCTGGCCGCTCTGGCCGCCGCGACCATGACGGTCGTCGTTCTGCGCCTCAAGGTGTCCGCGGTCGCGGGGCGTCAGGGTGCCGAGCGCGAGACGGCGGCTGCTCACGGCTGAGGCGCCGACGACGCGCGACCGAGTTGCGCCGAACGGACCGCGTTCCCCCGCGTAAGGCCCACGAGACCCCCTTATACGCTCATAGGCGATTCATCGGCGACCCCTACACGGAGCACTGGCTCGTAGGTCATCGTTGATCGTGGCACTTCCGTGCCCACCGTCCCGTCGTCCCCCGCTTCGGGACCCGCCGCCCGACAACCCCCTGTCGGAACGACAAGGAGTACTCCCCATGAAGACTCGTCCCCGCCTGGTGACCAGCATCCCGTTCTGGGTGCTCGTCGTCGCATCCCTGGCCGCCATCGCCGGCGGACTCGCGATCGTCCTGAACGGGATCGACGCGATGGAGCAGGTGCTCAACGACCCGAACGCCACCGTCGTGCAGGTCTACGTCGGCCAGTCATGGGTCGTCGTCGGCGCCGCCGTCCTCGGCGCCGGTGCCATCGGCATCGTCGCGGTCCTGGCGCTCGCCGCCGCGGCCACGCTGACCCGCCGCCCCGACGTCGCGATCGAGACGATCGACTGGAACAGCGACGACGAGACGGCCGCCGAGAGCGCCGTCCCCGCCGCTCCGTTCGCTCCGGCGACCACCGCAACCCCCCTCGCGGTCGAGGACGCCGACGTCGAGGTGCCCTCGACGACCCCCGCTCCGCCGCAGGCCGCCGCCGCGACTCACGACGCGCCCAAGCTCGACGCGGGTGACGGTTCGACCGGCCGCTGACTCGCGACGAGAAAGCGCCCGCTCCCTTCGGGGGGCGGGCGCTTTCGCGTACGGGAGTCCTCCACCCGCGGGCGCGGGATCACGACCGAACAGCATCGTGGGCACCGCGGGTCGCTCAAGGACACCCTCCCTCCCCGCAGCACCATCGCCTCGCACCACCGCGGGGTCTGACCGCACGAGTCGGGTCCGCCTCGCCACGCCGATCGCGCGCACTTCGCTGGTGGCGGAACCGCGCGCGCACCGTGTCGCGGCGCGAGATCAGCGGAGGACCGCGCCGTCGCCGCGCTGCCCCGGGGCCCGTCGACCGCCGGTTGAACCGGTCGACCAACCCGACGGACGCGCGGGCAGCCGGCATCCCGAAACGACGAAGCGCCCGCCCCGCAGACGGGACGGGCGCTGTCGAATCCGATCAGAACGGAAGTAGCGGGTCGACGGCGATCGCGACGAACAGCAGCGTCAGGTACGTGATCGAGGCGTGGAACACGCGCATCGGGCGGGGCTCGCCCCCGCGCACGGCGCGCGAGTAGAGGCGGTGCGATTCGTAGATGAACCAGCCACCGAAGACGAGGGCCGACACGGTGTAGACGAGACCCATCGGCGCGACCGGGATCAGCAGGAGCGAGCACGCGACGGTCGCCCACGCGTACAGGATGACCTGCAGTCCGACCTGCGAACCGCTGCGGGTGGCGCCCAGCATGGGCACGTCGACCTCGTCGTACTGCGCCGCGTACTTCATCGACAGCGGCCAGTAGTGCGGCGGCGTCCACAGGAACACCAGCGCGAAGAGGATGAACGGCGCCCACGACAGCGAGCCCGTCACGGCCGACCAGCCGATGAGGACCGGGAAGCACCCGGCGATCCCGCCCCAGACGATGTTCTGCTCGGTGCGGCGCTTGAGGATGATCGTGTAGATCACCACGTAGAAGAAGATCGCCGCGGCCGACAGACCCGCCGCGAGGACGTTGGTGAAAGCCCACAGCCACACCGTCGACACGACGGCCAACGTCCACGCGAAGACCAGCGCGCCGCGGGGCGAGACCTCGCCCGTCACGAGCGGCCGGTTGACCGTGCGCTGCATGTGCGCGTCGATGTCGCGATCGAGATACATGTTGAACGCCGCGGCCGAGCCCGCGCTCAGCGAGCCGCCGATCACGGTGGCCAGGATCAGCCACAGATTCGGCAGACCACCCTGCGCCAGGATCATCACCGGCACGGTGGTCACGAGCAGCAGCTCGAGGACGCGGGGCTTCGTCAGAGCGACGTAGGCCCGGAGGGTACGTCCGACGGAGCGGCGATCGGTCGTCGCAATGACGTGCGACGTCGTCGAGATGTCCATCGTCCCCCGGGGTAAGCGCGTATAGAACCTCCACGATTCTATGCCATGTCCACCACACGACCGGCCGTCTGTCGAGCCCCGTCACGCACCGCAACCTGCACCGGCGTTCTCGCTATGCTGGCGATGAACGCGCGCCCCGCGCCGACACCCCACCCCTCTCCCACTCCTACGGTGGTGAGTGCGGCGTCGGAAGTGAACCC
The DNA here is from genome assembly GCF_001421275.1 of Microbacterium sp. Leaf203. NCBI lineage: Bacteria > Bacillati > Actinomycetota > Actinomycetes > Micrococcales > Microbacteriaceae > Microbacterium > Microbacterium sp. Leaf203. The sequence goes on from NZ_LMKF01000031.1 coordinate 698,049, forward strand.
GGGCGCTCAGTATCGAGAAAGGCGACCCAGTTGTCGGACTTCGAATGGGATGACATCGATCGGCGCGCGGTGGACACCGCCCGCATCCTCGCGGCGGATGCCGTGGAGAAGGTGGGCAACGGCCACCCCGGAACCGCGATGTCGCTCGCACCCGCGGCCTACCTGCTCTACCAGCGCGTCATGCGCCACGATCCCGCCGACACGCACTGGCCGGGCCGCGACCGCTTCATCCTGTCGGTCGGTCACTCCTCGCTGACCCAGTACGTTCAGCTCTACCTCGGCGGCTTCGGCCTCGAGAAGAAGGACCTCGAGGCGCTGCGCACCTGGGGCTCGCTGACCCCCGGTCACCCCGAGTATGGCCACACCGACGGTGTCGAGATCACCACGGGCCCCCTCGGCCAGGGCCTCGCCTCGTCCGTCGGCTTCGCCTACGCCGCCCGCTACGAGCGCGGCCTGTTCGACCCGGAGTCGCCGGCCGGCGAGAGCCCCTTCGACCACTACGTCTACGTGATCGCCGGCGACGGCGACCTGCAGGAGGGAGTGACCAGCGAGGCCTCCTCGCTCGCCGGCCACCAGGAGCTCGGCAACCTCATCGCCATCTACGACTCCAACCAGATCTCGATCGAGGACGACACCAACGTCGCCTTCACCGAGGACGTCCAGAAGCGTTACGAGGCCTACGGCTGGCACGTGCAGACGGTCGACTGGAAGAAGACCGGCGAGTACGTCGAAGACGTCGCCGAACTCCACGCCGCGATCGAGCGCGCGAAGGGCGAGACGAGCAAGCCCTCGCTCATCGTCCTCAAGACGATCATCGGCTGGCCCTCCCCCGGCAAGCAGAACTCCGGCAAGATCCACGGCTCGGCCCTCGGCGCCGACGAGCTGAAGGCCACGAAGGAGGTGCTCGGCTTCGACCCCGAGCAGCACTTCGCCGTCGCCGACGACGTCATCGCCCACACGCGCAAGCTCGTCGAGCGCGGCGAGGCCGAGAAGGCCGCCTGGCAGCAGAAGTTCGACGCGTGGGCCGAGGCCCACCCCGAGCGCAAGCAGCTGTGGGACCGCCTGCAGGCGCGCGAGCTCCCCGAGGGCATCGCCGACGCGCTCCCCGCCTTCGAGGCGGGCAAGGACGTCTCGACCCGCGCCGCCAGCGGCACGGTCATCAACGCCCTCGCCGCCGAGCTCCCCGAGCTCTGGGGCGGTTCGGCCGACCTCGCCGAGTCGAACCTGACGACGATCAAGGATGCCAAGTCCTTCATCCCCGCCAGCTGGTCGACGCACGAGTGGTCGGGCGACCCCTACGGCCGCGTGCTCCACTTCGGCATCCGCGAGCACGCCATGGGTGCGATCCTCAACGGCATCGTGCTCCACGGCCCCACGCGCCCCTTCGGCGGCACGTTCCTCATCTTCAGCGACTACATGCGCCCGCCGGTGCGTCTGGCCGCCCTGATGAACATCCCCACGATCTTCGTCTGGACGCACGACTCCGTCGCCCTCGGCGAGGACGGCCCCACGCACCAGCCGATCGAGCAGATCGCCACGCTCCGCGCCATCCCCAACTTCGCCCTCGTGCGTCCCGCGGATGCCAACGAGACCAGCGTCGTCTGGCTCGAGATGCTGCGCCGCACCGCCGGTCCCGCCGGCATCGCCCTGACCCGCCAGAACATCCCCGTCTTCGCCCGCGGCGAGGGTGCGGCATCCGGAGATGAGTTCGCCTCCGCCGAAGGCGCGGTCAAGGGAGCGTACGTACTGGCCGAGGCCAAGAACGGCGAGCCCGACATGATCCTGATCGCCACCGGCTCCGAGGTGCAGCTGGCCGTCGAGGCGCGCGAGAAGCTCGCCGCCGAGGGCGTGCACGCCCGCGTCGTGTCGGCCCCCTCGCTCGAGTGGTTCGCCGAGCAGGACGAGGCGTACCGCGAGTCGGTGCTGCCGTCGTCGGTCAAGGCCCGCGTGTCGGTCGAAGCCGGTTCCGCGCTCAGCTGGGCGGGCATCGTCGGCGACGCCGGCCGCTCCGTCGCGATCGACCACTTCGGCGCGTCGGCCGACTACAAGACCCTTTTCCAGAAGTTCGGCATCACCACCGAGCACGTCGTCGAGGCCGCGCACGAGTCGCTGGCCGCCGCGAAGAAGTAATCAGAGGAGAACCAGAACCATGAGCACTCCCACCGCAGACCTCTCGGCCGCCGGCGTCAGCATCTGGCTGGACGACCTGTCGCGTCAGCGCATCCAGTCCGGCAACCTCGCCGAGCTCATCGAGTCGCGCAACGTCTCGGGTGTCACCACGAACCCGACCATCTTCGCCGGCGCCCTGTCGAAGGGCGAGGCGTACGAGGGCCAGGTCAAGGAGCTCGCGGCCGCCGACGCCAGCGTCGACGAGGCGATCTTCTCGATCACCACCGACGACGTGCGCGACGCGTGCGACATCTTCCTTCCGGTCTTCGAGGCCACCAACGGCGTCGACGGCCGCGTGTCGATCGAGGTCTCGCCCGACCTCGCCCACGACACCGAGGGGACCATCGCCCAGGCGAAGGACTTGTCGGCCCGCGTCGACCGCAAGAACGTCCTCATCAAGATCCCCGCGACCAAGGCCGGCCTCCCCGCCATCACCGAGGTCATCGGTGCGGGCATCTCGGTCAACGTCACGCTGATCTTCAGCCTCGAGCGCTACGAAGAGGTCATCGACGCGTACCTCGCCGGTGTCGAGAAGGCGCAGGCCGCCGGTCACGACATCTCAACCCTGCAGTCGGTGGCGTCGTTCTTCGTCTCGCGCGTCGACACCGAGATCGACAAGCGCCTTTCCGCGATCGGCACCGACGAGGCCGCAGCCCTCAAGGGCAAGGCCGGCATCGCGAACGCGCGCCTGGCGTACGAGCTCTACGAGAAGAAGTTCTCGGAGGACCGCGCCACGAAGCTGCTGGATGCCGGTGCCACGGTGCAGCGTCCGCTCTGGGCGTCGACCGGCGTCAAGGACCCCGCGCTGCCCGACACGCTGTACGTCACCGAGCTCGTCGCCCCCGGCACCGTCAACACGATGCCCGAGAAGACGCTCGAGGCGACCTTCGACCACGGCGTCATCGCGGGTGACACGGTCACCGGTGCCTACGCCGAGGCGCACGAGGTCTTCGACCGCCTGGCAGCGGCCGGCGTCGACGTGGCCGACGCCACGCAGGTGCTCGAGGACGAGGGTGTCGAGAAGTTCATCGCCTCGTGGCACGAGCTGCAGGACACCGTGAAGACCGCGCTGCAGGCCGGAAGCGCCCAGGCCGCGCAGTGACTCTCGCCGTCAAGGTCACCGGCCACGTCAAGTCGGTCGTCGACGCGGAGCTGCCGGGCCTGACCGGCTCGCTCATCGCGTCGGGGATCACGGCGGCCGACCCCACCCTGTGGGGCGCGGCGGCCGAGGACGAGGCGTCGCGTCGACTCGGGTGGGTGCGGGCGGTCACCGTCTCGCGCCCGCTCGTGGCCGAGATCACGGCCCTGCGCGACGAACTCGTCGCGCAGGGTGTGACCCGCGTCGTCCTCGCCGGAATGGGCGGGTCCTCGCTCGCTCCCGAGGTCATCGCGCAGTCGGCGGGCGTGCCGCTCGTCATCCTCGACTCGACCGCTCCGGGCCAGGTGCTCGCCGCGATCGACGGCGACGCCGAGTCCGGCGGTCTCGAGCAGACCGTGCTGGTGGTCTCGAGCAAGTCGGGCGCGACCATTGAGACCGACTCCGCCAAGCGGGCCTTCGAGGCCGCCTTCCGCGACCTCGGCATCGACCCCGCCGGTCGCATCGTGGTGGTCACCGACCCCGGCTCCCCGCTCGAGCAGTCGGCTCGCGCCGACGGCTACCGGGTGTTCACCGCCGATCCGACCGTGGGCGGACGCTACTCGGCGCTCACAGCGTTCGGGCTCGTGCCCACCGGCCTCGCCGGCGTCGACATCGAGGACCTCCTCGACGAGGCGGATGCCACTCTGCTCGAGGTCGCGATCGACTCCCCCGAGAACCCGGCCCTCGTGCTCGCCGCGGCGATCGCGGGCGGCGGGGTACACCGCCGCGACAAGCTCGGTCTGGTCACCGACGGAAGCCACATCATCGGCCTGCCCGACTGGATCGAGCAGCTCGTCGCCGAATCGACCGGGAAGGAGGGCACCGGCATCCTGCCCGTCGTCCTGCTCCCCGTGTCGCCCGAGCTCGAGTCGAAGCCCGACGACCTTCAGGTCGTGCGGTTCGTCGACGACGCCGAGGCATTCCACCTGTTCGAGCGGCACACCGGCGAAGTGCTCATGAGCGGTTCGCTCGGTGCGCAGTTCGTCGTGTGGGAGTACGCCACCGCGATCGCCGGCCGACTGCTCGGGATCGATCCCTTCGATCAGCCCGACGTCGAGTCGGCGAAAGAGGCGACGCGCGGCCTGCTCGACGCGCAGCCCGCTCCCACCGCCCCGGTCTTCGTCGACCGCGGCGTCGAGGTGCGCGTGTCCGACCCCGCCCTCGCGGCGAGCGGCACGGTCGCGGGCGTCCTGGAAGCGCTGTGGCGGACGGTCCCGGCCGATGGCTACGTCAGCGTCCAGGCGTACGTGAACCGTCTCGAACTGGCGCAGCTCGCGGGACTCCGCGAACTCGTGGCGGCCGACTCGGGTCGCCCCACCACGTTCGGCTGGGGACCGCGGTTCCTGCACTCCACCGGACAGTTCCACAAGGGAGGACCCGCCAGCGGCGTGTTCCTCCAGATCATCGAACGCACCGACGTCGACCTCGAGATCCCCGGTCGACCGTTCACGTTCGGACAACTCATCCAGGCACAGGCCGCGGGCGACGCGAGCGTGCTGGCGGAGGGCCACGGCCGTCCCGTCGTCACGCTGACGCTGACCGACCCGCAGGTCGACGTGCTCTCACTCTTCGAGGCGGCGCAGTAAAGCATGGTCGTAGAGATCACTCCGGGTCACAATCCGTTGCGCGATCCCGAGGATCGCCGTCTGAGCCGGATCGCGGGGCCCAGCGCCCTCGTGATCTTCGGCGTCACCGGCGACCTCTCGCGCAAGAAACTCATGCCGGCGGTCTACGACCTCGCCAACCGCGGCCTGCTGCCCCCGGGCTTCGCGCTCGTGGGCTTCGCGCGTCGCGACTGGGAGGACCAGGACTTCGCCGAGGTCGTGTACGAGTCGGTCAAGAAGTACGCCCGTACGGAGTTCCGCGAGGAGACGTGGAAGGAGCTCCTCGAGGGCATCCGCTTCGTCCAGGGCGAGTTCGACGACCCCGAGGCGTTCGGTCGTCTGCGCGAGACCGTCGACAAGCTCGACACCGAGCGCGGCACGATGGGCAACCACGCGTACTACCTGTCGATCCCGCCGAAGGCCTTCCCGCTGGTCACCACCCAGCTGAAGGCGTCGGGGCTCGTGGGTGACGACGAGACGAAGACCTCGGGCTGGCGCCGCGTCGTCATCGAGAAGCCGTTCGGTCACGACCTCGCCTCGGCGCGCGAGCTGAACGAGGTCGTCGAGAGCGCTTTCCCCGCCGACGCGATCTTCCGCATCGACCACTACCTCGGTAAAGAGACGGTGCAGAACATCCTCGCGCTGCGCTTCGCGAACGAGCTGTACGAGCCGATCTGGAACCGCAACTACGTCGACCACGTGCAGATCACCATGGCCGAGGACATCGGCGTCGGTGGTCGCGCCGGGTACTACGACGGCATCGGCGCGGCGCGCGACGTCATTCAGAACCACCTGCTGCAGCTGCTCGCGCTCACGGCGATGGAAGAGCCCATCAGCTTCAACGCCGCCGACCTGCGCGCCGAGAAAGAGAAGGTCCTGGCCGCGGTCCGCGTGCCCGAGAACCTCGCCGAGGCGACCGCTCGCGGTCAGTACGCCGGCGGCTGGCAGGGCGGCGAGCAGGTGCTCGGCTTCCTCGAGGAAGACGGCATGAACCCCGAGTCGGTCACCGAGACGTACGCGGCGATCAAGCTCGAGATCAACACCCGCCGCTGGTCAGGGGTCCCCTTCTACGTCCGCAGCGGAAAGCGTCTGGGTCGCCGCGTGACCGAGGTCGCCGTGGTGTTCAAGCGCGCGCCGCAGCAGCTGTTCTCGCAGAGTCAGACGCAGGAGCTGGGGCAGAACGCCCTCGTCATCCGCGTCCAGCCCGACGAGGGCGTGACGATACGCTTCGGGTCGAAGGTCCCCGGCGACGGCACCCAGGTGCGCGACGTCACGATGGACTTCGGCTACGGGCACGCCTTCACCGAGGCGAGCCCCGAGGCCTACGAGCGCCTCATCCTCGACGTGCTGCTGGGCGATCCGCCGCTGTTCCCCCGGCACGAAGAGGTGGAGCTCAGCTGGAAGATCCTCGACCCGATCGAGGAGTTCTGGTCCGCCCAGGGCGGTCCGCTCGAACAGTATTCGCCCGGTTCGTGGGGTCCGGCATCCGCCGACGAACTCCTCGCCCGCGACGGTCGCACCTGGAGACGCCCGTGATCATCGATCTGCCCGACACCACCGTCAGCGCCATCTCGAAGAAGCTCGTCAGCGTGCGCGAAGAGGGCGGCGCCGTCGCCCTCGGCCGCGTGCTGACGCTCATCATCGTCACGCACCACGGCGCCGAAGAAGAGGTCATCGAAGCGGCCAACGACGCCTCGCGCGAACACCCGATGCGCGTGATCGCCGTGCTGTTCGGCGACGACGACGACGAGCCCCGCCTCGACGCCCAGATCCGCGTGGGCGGCGACGCCGGCGCGAGCGAGGTCGTGGTGCTGCGCGCCCACGGCGCCGCGGGCTCGAACGCCGAGAGCCTCGTCACCGGCCTGCTGCTCCCCGATGCCCCGGTCGTGGCCTGGTGGCCGGCCGACGCGCCCGAGGACCCCTCGCACTCCGCGATCGGTCGGATCGCGCAGCGTCGCATCACCGACGCGTCGTCGCAGGCCGACCCGGCCGCCTGGGTCGCCCGGCTCGGCGAGCACTACTCCCCCGGTGACACCGACTTCGCCTGGACCCGTGTGACGCGCTGGCGCGAGCAGCTCGCGGCCGTGCTCGATCAGCCCCCGTACGAGCCGGTCACCGCGATCGAGGTCCGCGGCGCCGCCGACTCCCCCTCCACCGCCCTACTGGCGGCCTGGTTGGGGATGAAGCTCGAGGCTCCCGTCGACTACGCCTACCTGCCGGCCGAGGAGTGGGCGAGCGGCATCAAGTCGGTGCGTCTCACCCGTCCGAGCGGCGACACGCTGCTCGAGCGGCCCGAGGCGGGGGTCGCGGTGCTCACGCAGCCCGGTCAGCCCACCCACGACCTGGCGTTCCCGCGCCGCACGTTGCGCGAGTGCCTCGCCGAGGAGCTGCGCCGCCTCGACCCCGACCTCCTCTACGGTCGCGTGATCACCGAGGGGCACGACCTGCTGCTCGCCGCGAGCGAGCGGGACGACGCATGACCGACAACGGCTCGGTCAAGCAGGTCATCATCAAGCCGGACGCCGAGACCCTCGCCTCGTACGTCGCCACGCGCTTCGTGAACCGCATCGTCAAGCGGGTCGCCGAGGGCAAGCGCATGCACGTGTGCCTCACCGGCGGCACGATGGGCGGAGCGGTGCTGCGCACCGCAGCGAAGGACGCGCGGGTCGGCGAGATCGACTGGTCGCTCGTGCACTTCTGGTTCGGCGACGAGCGGTTCGTTCCGCGCGACTCGGACGACCGCAACGAGAAGCAGGCCCGCGAGGCGTTCCTCGACCACCTCGACATCCCGGCCGAGAACATCCACACCGTCGCCTCGAGCGAGGACGGTCTCGACCTCGATGCCGCGGCGATCGCGTACGCCGACGAGTTGGCGCAGTTCGCTCCCTCGGACCGCAGCGAGACGGGACCCTGGCCCGCTTTCGACATCTGCTTCCTCGGGGTCGGACCCGACGCGCACATCGCCTCGCTGTTCCCCGATCGTCCCGAGATCTCGGTGACCGATCGGGCCACCGTCCCGGTGCGCAACTCCCCCAAGCCGCCGAGCGATCGCGTCTCGCTGACGCGGCCGGTCATCAACTCGTCGAAGCGCGTGTGGATGGTCGTCGCGGGCGCCGACAAGGCCGCCGCCCTGGGTCTCGCCCTCGCCGGTGCGAGCTATCAGAGCGTTCCCGCGGCCGGGGCGAAGGGCCGCCGTCGCACGGCGTTCTTCGTCGACGAGGTCGCGGCTGATCAGGTTCCGCCGCAGCTCATCGACCGCGAGTACTGAGGAGCGGGAGCTCGCCCGACGGGGACTCTCCCCCGCACGCGCCGCGAGTTCACACGCTCGAGCCGGAGGACCGGATGCCACACGGCATCCGGTCCTCTGCGTTGTCCGCGCACGTCTGTAGGGGACTTCCACCCATTGTCTTCCGCGTGGCGCCGATTTACTCTCTTCGTGGGGGGCATCCTGGTCCGCTCGGCGGGGCTCGATCCGTGAGGGTCGATCCGCGACGAACGGCCGACGCAGTAGGGAGCGTTCGGATGCCATTTGTCGGTCGAGATCGAGAGTTGCATGTCGCCGCGAACCTGATCGGTTCGGGCAGCGGCTCCGCGGGTTTGTTCGTCGGTGAAAGCGGGTCGGGCAAGTCCGCCCTGGCACGCGAGGTCGCCGCGCGCCACGACGCCGTGGTGGTCACGGCCAGTCCGAGCGAGCGCATGTGGCCGCTCTCGGGCGTGACCGCGGTGGTGGCGGCGCTCGACGACGGGCGACGAGATGCGGTCGACAGCGTCCTGTCCCGCAGCGGTGACTGGCCGGAGCACCTCCTCGCCGAGGAGATCAGCCGCACCCTCCACCTGCTGCGAGCCGATCCGTGCGTCGTCGTCGTCGACGACCTCGACGAGATGGACAGCGCGAGCATCACCGTGCTGTCGTACGTCTTCGGACGCCTCCGCGGCACCGGCGTCAGCGTCATCGCCACGAGCGGTTCGTTCGAGGGACGCCACGACTTCGCCGGCATGCTGCAGACCCGCATCCAGCGGTTATCGTTCGACGAGTCCGTGGATCTCGCGCGCACCGTCCTCGGGGCGGGTGCCGACCGCGCCGTGCTGCGGATCGTGGCGGACCTCGCCGCCGGCGACCCCGGCGTGCTGGTGGGGTTGCGCCTCACCCCCGCCGAGGCGAACGGCGAGGAGCCGCTCAGCGTCCCGCTGCGCGTGCGCGAGCAGCGACCCCACCGGCGACAGCAGCGTGAGTGCCGCGTCATCGACCCGCGCTGGGCGCACGTGCTCGATCTGCTCGCCGTGGGTCCCGTGTACGGCCTCGACCGGCTGCGCGCCACCGCCGGCGAGCACGATGTCGACATCGACGATCTGCTCGATCACGGCATCGTCTCCGTCCACGGCGGTCTCGCCCGCATCGCCGACCCGGCTCGCCGACTGCGCCTGCACGCCGGATTGAGTCCGGAGGAGCGTCGCGCCCTCCACGCGCGGGGAGCGGCCGACCACGCCGGCGCGTACCCGGCGACGCGTCGCTGGCACGAGAGCTTCCTCGACCCGACCGCGGACCGCAGCGCCCTTCTCGGAGGTGCCATCCTGCTCGCTCGAGACGCTGAGACCGCCGCCGCCGTGGAGTTCGCCGAGCGGGCGTTGGCCGGGGAGATGGACGAAGCACGTCGCTGCGAGCTCCTCGTCGACCTCGGCGAGGCGCTCGTGCTCGGAGGACACGACCTCCTCGGTCAGCACTACCTCCGGCGGGCCGGGGTGAGCGCCGATCCCGCGACCCGCACGCGCGCCGCGATCGCCCGCCTCCGCGCCGTCGCGGCGGTGGATCACACGGTCGACGACACCGTCCTCGATCACGTCGATCCGCTCGTCGGCGCCGAGGCCGCGGCATCCGAGAGGCTTCTCTGCGAGAGCGCCTGCCTGCACCTGCACCGGGGAGAGGTCGACCTCGCCGTCGAACGGATCGCCCTCGCCGTGAAGCTCGGCGTCGCGTCCACTCAGACGGCGCTGCTCGCCGGTATCGCCGAAGAAATGGGCGGGCGCTCCCACGCCGCGGCGGCCATCCGTCTCGAAGACGACGGCGACGACGTCCAGATCGACCACGCCCTGCTGTACGCGGGGCTCACCCTGCTGCGCGAGGACTACAGCACGGCGAGACGGATCATCCGCGCCGAGCTCGATCGTTCCCCGCGACACGCGCCGATGTGGCGAGAGCATCTTCTGCGCCAGCTCGTCACCGTCGAGGTCCGCGCCGGAGACCCGATCGCCGCGCGCGACGCCGTCATCGCCTGGCAGCGCGAGTGGATTCCGGGACGCAGCACCGACGCCGCCAGCACGCTCATCCTCGCCGCCGAGGCGGCAATGCATGAACCGCCCACTTGTGCCGCCGACCTCGTCGAGCGGGGGCGGGAACGAGCCCGTCGCGAAGGCGCGAGCACCCTGACGCCGTGGTTCGCGGCGATCGAGGGATCCCTCGCCCTCGGCGAGGGGCGGCACACCGAGGCCATCCTGCACCTGCGCGAAGCCCGCTCCCTCCACGCCGACGACGACCCCGCCGTGATGCGCCTCGACGCCGACCTCATCGAAGCCCTCTGGCTCGACGGTCGGCACGACGAGGCCCTCGAAGAACTGCAACGCCTCGAGCGCGCGGCCGCCGATTCGACGAGAAGGTGGACCCACCTCGCCCTCGCGCGTTCGCGGGCCGTCTGCCGGTCCGCCCGCGAGGGCGCGGCGGCTTTCCGTGACGCGGAAACGCTCTTCCGCGGCGACGACTCTCCTCTCGAGCGGGAACGCCTCCGCCGGGCGGAGGAACGGTGCCTGCCGGACGTCCGCGTGTCGGCCGTCCGCGCGATCGGTGGCGACGCCGTCCCGAACCCCCGACCGAGTCTCAACGCGCGAGAGCTCACCGGCCACGAACGCGAGATCGTCGCCCTCGTCGAGCGCGGGCTGCGCAACCGCGAGATCGCGGCTGCCCTGTTCATCTCACTCCGGACGGTCGAGCTGCGCCTGACCGGCATCTACCGCAAGCTCGGCATCACCTCGCGGGTACAGCTCGTGGCCCACCTTCGCGGAGCGGCGAGCTGAGCGGAGCGGCCGCCGGTTCGACCGACGGCTGCGACATCCGGCGATCTGGGCTGCGCCAGCGCCCGTCGGACGGACGCCCGAGCGCGGCGACGAGGGCACGCAGGCACAGGGTCGCATCCCACACCCGCAGGAGGGGGAACACGAGCATCCGGGGGTGCGGGCGCGTGCGGGACACCGCACAGGTGAACGCACTCATCACAAAGTCGACGATCAGGAACCCCGCGGCCAGGGGAAGCACCGGAAGCGCCGCGGCCACCCCGGCCGCCGTCGCGGCCACGGTGCCGTCGGCCGTCGCGGCGATCAGCGCCGCCAGAGCTCCCACGACCAGGAGCGGGAGCATCGCCACCAGGACCAGACTGGACAAGACGGTCTCGACCGCGAAGACGCCGACCGATGACCAGAAGAGGCCCGGATGGGGACCGTGGCGGCGCACCGTCTGCCAGAACCCCAGGCTCCAGCGCCGGACCTGCGCCGAGTAGTCGCGCAGCACCGCGGGATCCTGCGTCTCGGCGACGGCGCACTCCGGGTGGAAGGCGATCCGTCCGAGCCTCTTGGCGTGAACCTCGAAGGTCATGTTGAAGTCCTCGATCGACAGCCCGGGGGCGTCGATGTCGATGCGATCCAGCACATCGGTGCGGTACAGGCTGGCGAACCCGGGCACGATCGCCACGGCATCCGCTCCCCGCGCCGCCTGCCCGAACTTGTGCAGGTACTGCGTGCACACGTAGGTGCGCTCGCGATACGAGGTGAGGAGGCGCCCCACGCCCGTGGGCGGAGAATCCGCCGACGTGGTCGCCCGACCGGCCACCGCGACGACACCGTCGTCCGTGAACTGCGGAAGCGCGGTACGCAGGTAGTCGGGGCGGGGCCGGGAGTCCGCGTCGAGCAGGAGGAGCAGGGGGAACCGCTCCGGGATCCGGAAGTGGTCGAGACCCGCCCGGATGGCGCCCGCCTTCCCCCGATTCGGCGTGAGATCCCAGGCCTCGGCACCGGCGGCCCGCGCCCGCTCGACGGTGCCGTCGCGGGAGCCGTCCGACACGACGAACACGTTGCCCGCGGGCACGAGCCGGCGCGCCGCACGCACGGCGTCGGCGATCACGAGCTCCTCGTCGTGCGCGGCGATGAGGATCGCCACCTCGGCGCTGCGGAAGAACATCGACGGGTTCAGCAGCGCGGCGGACGGTCGACGCTCGGCGACGAGACGGCACACCGCTGCCGTGCCCCACACGAGCGTCGAGACGCCGATCGTGCACACCGCGACGAGCACGACGAGTGCAGGGGTCATGGCATCCCACCTCTTCGGGTCGAGGGTTCGGGTCGCGCCTCCGGATCGGGCGACCGGATGACGCGTCGAAGGCGACCGTACGTGACCGGGCGCCCGTCGAGGCCGCCTCGACCCGCAGTTGCGGTTGCGGATTCCCGCAGATCGCGATGCGGGGAGCGGGACCCCGCAGGATCGTCCGAGATCGCTTGACCCGACCCGCGCCGACGACGCACTGTGATCCCGGATCAGCGTCGATACCCGATCGGACGCCGTCCCACCACCCGAAATCGTCCGAGGGGGCGCTGCATTTCCCCCGCCGCCCCCTCGGACCCTGCCTTGGAGGATGAAGATGTCCACTCTCGATGTCCGGCCCGACGTGATGACCACGCCGCGGCCCCCGGCTCCCGCCCCGACGCGGACGTTCGACTTCGACGTCGCCATCGTCGGACTCGGGTACGTGGGCCTGCCGACCGCCTTGGCCTATCACGCCAGCGGGTCGCGCGTTCTCGCCCTCGACGTCTCGCCGCGACGCCTGCGCGATATCGCCGCGCGCAGCGCCGATCTCATCGACTCCGACCGGCAGCGCCTGGAGACCGCCCTGCACGCGCCGGCCGGCTTCCGCCTCACGAGCGACACCTCCGAGCTCGGCCGCGCGGCCGCCATCGTCGTGTGCGTCCCCACGCCCGTCGACCACCAGCAGGTCCCGGACCTCACCGCACTCCGGGCGGCGTGCGCCACCGTCGTCGCCGCCGTCCGGCCCGGGCAGCTCATCATGCTCACCTCGACCACGTACGTCGGCTGCACCCACGACCTCGTCGAGAAGCCGCTCCGCGAGCGCGGGATGCAGATCGGACGCGACGTCTTCGTCACCTTCAGCGCCGAGCGCATCGACCCCGGCAACGTGGGCTTCGCCCAGGAGATCGTTCCCCGCGTGGTGGGAGGCGCCACCGCGCAGTGCGAAGAAGAGGGCGCGCGCCTGCTCGCCCGATACGCGGCGCGCGTGCACCGGGTGTCGAGCCTCGCCACCGCCGAGATGACGAAGCTGCTCGAGAACACCTTCCGCGCCGTCAACATCGCCCTCGCCAACGAGTTCGCCGACATCTGCGGTGCCCTCGACGTCCCGGTCACCGAGGTGATCGAAGCCGCGAGCACCAAGCCCTACGGCTTCATGGCGTTCTACCCCGGCCCCGGCGTCGGTGGACACTGCATCCCCTGCGACCCGCACTACCTGCTCTGGCAGCTCAAGGCGCTGCACGTCGACGCGGGCGTCATCACCGAGGCCATGACGCGCATCGCCGCCCGCCCGCGCCGTGTCGTCGACCGCATCCGTGATGTCCTCGGACGCGCCGGCAAGGGCACGCTCGGCGCCCGCGTGCTCGTCGTCGGCGTCACCTACAAGCCCGACGTCGCCGACCTGCGCGAATCCCCCGCCCTCGAGATCATCGACCACCTGATCGACGTGGGCGCCGAGGTGCAGTACGTCGACACCCACGCCCCGCACATCCGCCTCGATTCCGGGCGGGAACGCGATTCGCTGCCCGACCCGGCGGCCTTCCATCCCGACATCGTGCTCGTGCACACCCGCCACCACGACGCCGACCTGGGTTGGCTCGACGGCGACGCGGTCGTCGTCGACGGCACCTACCGCAGCGCCGACATCGCGGGGCGGGTGCTCCTGTGAGCGGCGTGACGGTCTACCCGGGTTCCGCCTCGCCCCGGACGCGCACGCTGGTGACCGGGGGCGCCGGGTTCGTCGGCAGCCACCTCGTCGAGCACCTGCTGACCCTGGGTGACGAGGTCGTCGTCCTCGACGACCTCTCGACCGGCTCGGCCCGCAACCTCGCGGGCGTCGCCGACAACCCCCGCCTCGAGATGATCCACGGCTCGATCCTCAACACCAAGACGGTGGGCGCGGCGATCCAGGGATGCGACCGCGTGTTCCACCTGGCCGCGGCCGTGGGGGTGAAGCTCATCGTGGAGCAGCCCCTGCGGGGTCTGCGCATCAACATCCACGGCACCGAGAACGTGCTGACGGCGGCCATCGAGCACCAGGCCTCGGTGCTCATGGTGTCCACGAGCGAGGTGTACGGCAAGAACACCGCCGATCGCCTGCGCGAGGACTCCGACCGCGTCCTCGGTGACCCGCTGCTCTCGCGTTGGACCTATGCGGGAGCCAAGGGCATCGACGAGGCCTTCGCCAAGGCCTACTGCGATCAGGAGGGCCTCGACGTCTCGATCGTCCGCCTGTTCAACACCGTCGGGCCCCGCCAGACCGGTCGCTACGGCATGGTGCTGCCCAACCTCGTGGGGCAGGCCCTACGCGGCGCTCCCCTCACCGTGTTCGGCGACGGCCAGCAGACGCGCTGCTTCTCCGCGGTCGAGGACGTCGTGCCCGCGATGGTGCTCATCGAGAGGGACCCGCGCGCCCGGGGTCAGGCCTACAACCTGGGCGGCGCGCGCGAGATCTCGATCTTCGAGCTCGCGACAGAGATCATCCGCACCCTCGACAGTCGGAGCACGATCGAGCTCGTCCCCTACGAGCAGGCGTACGCCCCCGGCTTCGAGGACATGCGGCGCCGCGTCCCCGACAACACCAAGGCGCACGACCTCGTGGGCTACGAGCCGCACACCTCGCTGACCTCCACGATCATGCGGGTCGCCGCCGACCTGCTCTCGCGCGAACGCCTCGGCTCTGACGCCATGCCGCTGGCCGGCGCAGGCGCCTTCCGCGGGGTCCTCTGATGTGCGGCATCACCGCGTACCGCGGTCCGACGTCCGCCGCCTCGCGCGCCCGCAGCGCCCTCGAGCGTCTGGAGTACCGGGGCTATGACTCCGCGGGCATCGCCGCGCGGTACGTCGACGGCACGGCCCTGCACGTGCGCACTCTGAACGGCGTGGCATCCCTCACCGACGCAGTGCGTTCGGGCGAATCGGGGACGGATGCCACGACCTCGGCGATCGGTCACACCCGCTGGGCCACCCACGGCGGCGTCAGCGAGCGCAACGCCCACCCGATCGAGGACTGCAGCGGTCGGTTGTTCCTGGTGCACAACGGGATCATCGAGAACGCCGATCTGCTGCGGGCGCGGCTCGTCGCCGACGGGCACCGGTTCGCCACCGACGTCGACAGCGAGGTGATCGTCCACCTGCTCGAGCAGGCGCTGCGCCCCGGGGTGGGCCTCGGCGACGCGCTCGCCGACATCGTCACGCGCCTCGAGGGGTCATGGGCGATCGTCGCCCTCGACAGCCGGTCGGGATCGCTCGCGGGAACGGCGCACGGTTCGCCCCTCATCTTCGCCGAGGGCGAGGAAGGGGTCTACTTCGCGAGCGACGTGGGTGCGATCACTCCGGTGGTCGAGACGTTCCGCGTGCTGGAGGACGACGACGTGGTCGAGGTGGACGCGGGAGGCATGCGTTGGCACCGCGCGGGCGGTAGTTGTCGCCCGCGGGGACTGTGGCCCGTCCCGCAGACGGCGTACCTGTCGAGCAAAGGACGCCACCGCGACCACATGGGCAACGAGATCGACGAGCAGCCCGCCGTGGCGCGCCGCGTGCTCGAGGTCCTCACCCCCGGGATCGCCGACGGCGTCCTGTGGCGAGGGGCGGGCCTTCCCCCGCTCGACGAGGTCGATCGGGTGACGGTCATCGGGTGCGGGACGTCGCTGCACGCCGGCCGTGCGGTGGCCGGAGTGTTCTCCCGCCTCGGCGGCCTTCCCACTCGCACGCTCGTCGCGAGCGAGGCGGCGCACGAGGTCTGGGAGCCGCGCACGCTGGTGATCGCGCTGAGCCAGTCGGGTGAGACGGCCGACGTCCTGCGGGCGCTCGACGGTCTCCCGGCCCGCGGGCGCACCGTGTTGGCCCTGACGAACAACCCGTCGTCGACGCTGGCCCGTCGCGCGGATGCGACGCTCGATTGCCTCGCCGGTCCCGAGATCGGGGTCGCCGCGACGAAGACGTTCATCGCCCAGGTCCTCACGGGCGCCTGCCTCGCCCTCTCGGGATTGTCGGTCTCGTCGCGGGCCGACGCGATGGCCCTCGACGGTGACCTGCGCGCGCTCGCCGCGACCCCGGAGGCCCTGTCGGCCGCACTCGACACCTGGCGTGGCCCCGCGGCGAAGATGGCCGCCGAATTCGTCAACGCCCCCGGCTTCCTCTTCATCGGACGCGGCTCGGGTCTCGTCTACGCCGCCGAGGGGGCGCTCAAGCTGAAAGAGCTGTCGTACCGGTGGACCGAGCACCAGCCGGCGGGCGAGCTGAAGCACGGCCCCCTCGCCCTGGTGGATGCCGGCACCCCGGTCTTCGTCGTCGACAACGGCGATCCGCGGCTCGACGTCGACGTCGCCGAGGTGCTCGCCCGCGGCGGCCGCGTGCTCCGCGTGGGAGAACGCGTGCTGAACGTGGGCGGCATCCCCCTGCACCTGCCGCGGACGGGCCCCTCGTGGGGACCGCTCGAGACGGTGGTGCCCCTGCAGATGTTCGCTCGCGAGCTCGCCCTGCGCCTGCGCCGCGACGTGGACAAGCCCCGCAATCTCGCCAAGTCGGTGACGGTCTCGTGACCGGCCGCGACTCCGAGGTCCCCGGCCCGGACGACTCACGGATCCGCCGACGGACCCGCCCCACCCGAAAGGACGCCCCCATGATCCACCGCCACGTCGCCCCCGGGCGTCGGCGACTCCGGGCCCTCGCGGTCCTCGCCGCCGTCGCCGTCGGAGCGGGCGGGCTGATCGCCGCGGCACCGCCCGCCGCGGCACCGGCCCAGGCCGCGACCCGCACGATCGTCAGCCTCACGTTCGACGACGCCAACTCCGACCAGCTCAACGCTCTCCCCGCCCTTCAGGCCAACGGCATGAAGGGGACGTTCTACATCAACTCCGGGTTCATCGGCGCGGCGGGGCACATGACCCGCACCGACCTGACGAATCTCAAGAACGCGGGGCACGAGATTGGCGGGCACACCGTCAACCACCCCGACCTCGCGCAGGTCAGTGTCGACGAGGCGACGCGCCAGATCTGCACCGACCGCAAGAACCTCACCTCGTGGGGCTTCACGGTGCGCAGCTTCGCCTACCCGTTCGCCTCGTCGACCCCCGCCGTTGAGAAGGCCGTGGCGAATTGCGGGTACAGCAGCGGGCGCCTCCTCGGCGACATCCGGAGCCGCTTCGGCTGCCCCGACTGCGCCTACGCGGAGTCCACCCGCCCGGCCGACAAGTACGCGCTCAAGGCCCTCGACCAGGTCGACGCCGCCTGGACCCTCGACGACCTCAAGGCGGGGGTCACGAACGCCGAGAAGAACGGCGGCGGGTGGGTGCAGTACACCTTCCACGATGTCTGCGACGACGCGTGCAGCGACCTGGCGGTGACCACGTCGCTGTTCAGTCAGTTCACCTCGTGGCTGAAGACGCGACAGGCGGCGGGGACGGTGGTCAAGACGATCGGCGACGTCATCGGCGGCACGGCCAAGCCCGTCGTCGACGGCCCCTCGGTGCCCGCCGTGACGGGGTCGACCAACGGCATCGTCAATCCGAGCATGGAGACCGGTGCCCCCGACTGCTGGATGAGGGGCGGTTACGGCAACAACTCCCCCGCGTTCAGCACGGGCTCCCCCGCGCACACGGGGAACATCTCCAGCGGAATCGTCATGTCCGCGTACGTCGACGGCGATGCCAAACTCCTCCCGCAGTTCGACCTCGGCCAGTGCTCCCCCACTGTCACACCAGGCAAGACCTATACGCTGCGCGAGTGGTACCAGTCGAGCGGGGTGACGCAGTTCGCGGTCTACCTCCGGTCGACGAGCGGTTCGTGGTCGTACTGGACCTCGAGCCCGTGGTTCTCCTCGGCCGCCGACTGGACGCAGGCCGACTGGACGACGGCCGCGATCCCCGCCGGCTACAACGGCATCAGTTTCGCACTGACGATCTTCGGCAACGGCACCCTCCGCACCGATGATCTGCAGCTCTACGACAGCGCCGGTGCCCCGTCCCTGGCCCCCGCCACCGTGACCGCTCCGTCGTTCGCCCCGATGACCGCGACGCCTCCCCAGGGCCCGGTGGAGAAGGTCCACCCCACCGAGAGCGACGTCACCGGATGACGCGGACGCTGCGGCCGGCGGCGGCGATCACCCTCGTGGTGGTCGCCGCCGTCGGCCTGTCAGCGTGCGCCCCACCCGCCGTGCCGCGCCCCGACACCGGCTACCCGTGGCATACCGACATCGTGGCGACGACCTTCTGGGTGGGCGAGGTGTTCGACCCGAACGCCTCCGACGGCAGCCAGCGCATCTCGGCGTACGACTCGGACTGGCTGGGGTCCTACGGCGGATGCGATGGGATCGTCGACGGCACCGATTGCCGCACCGAGGCCCGTACCGCCGACGCCGGCTACTTCCCCACCGCCATGACTCCGCGCGAGAACCCGTTCTACCTCGACCTGCCGTTCGACGACGTCAACGACGACCAGGGCTTCGCCACGCGCGGCTCGGTCATCCCGTGGGCGAAGGAGCCCGCGTACTCCTCGGCCGTCGACGACCCCTCGCAAAGCCTCATGAAGAACCGGTGGGTGGTCCTGCGCAAGGACGGACACGTCTGCTACGGCCAGATCGAGGACGCGGGGCCGGGCGAGTATCGCGACGCCGCCTACGTGTTCGGCTCAGACGATCGTCGTCCCGCGAACACGCGGTACAACGGCGCGGGCCTCGACGTGTCGCCCGCCCTGAACGGCTGCCTGGGCTTCTCTGATCTCAACGGGGAGGACGACCGCGTCGACTGGGCTTTCGTCGACGACGCCGACGTCCCCGCGGGCCCGTGGACGAGGATCGTCACCGACTCCCCGGTCCGCTGAACAGACTCGGACCGCCGACGCGCGCGCTAGCGCCCGCACCCTCTCACGTGGGTGTGGAACGGAAAAGGGCCGGATGCCATGGCATCCGGCCCTTCTCTCGTTCGCGCGGTGAGGACTTACTGTCCGCGACGCTCGCGCAGCTGCTGCAGAGCGTCATCGAGGAGCGAAGCGGCTTCTTCGTCGCTGCGGCGCTCCTTCACGTAGGCGAGGTGCGTCTTGTACGGCTCCGCCTTGGCGAGAGCCGGCGGGTTGGCCTTGTCGCGCCCGGCGGGGAGCCCGGAGTGCGGGGAGTCGATCGTCTCGGGAATCTCGTCGTCGGGGATTCCCGCGGCGAAATACCGGACGGTCTCGTTGCCGAGGGCGTCCCAGTACGAGACGGCGACGCGGTCGGCGTGGAAGCCGTGATCCTGCTCGCCCATGGGGCCCGCGCCGACGCGCGAGCCACGGATGGCATTGCCGCCAGTGGCCATGTCAGATCTCCGCGAACTTGGTGAGGAGACCGAGACCCACGATGGTGACGAACCACACCAGCGCGAGCACGATCGTGAAACGGTTGAGGTTGCGCTCGGCCAGGCCCGACGAACCGAGGGCGGAACTCATGCCGCCGCCGAACATGTCGGACAGACCGCCACCGCGACCCTTGTGGAGCAGGATGAGCAGGGTCAGCAGGAGGCTGGTGATACCCAGGAGCACCTGCAGGACGAACTCGAGAATCTGCACAGTCGAAAGCCTTTCGTAGCGATCAGGTCGACCGCACAAGCGTCAAGTATACGGGGAGGCGCCCCAGACGCACGGATGCCCGCGGCGAAGCGCCGCGGGCACCCATGTCGGCGTCAGACGCCGACGTGCTTCTGGAAGCGGACGATCGCGGCGAACTCGTCGACGACGAGGCTCGCGCCACCCACCAGGGCGCCGTCCACATCGGGCTCGCGCATGAAGCCGGCGATGTTCCCCGACTTCACCGAACCGCCGTAGAGGACGCGCGTGCGAGCAGCCGCATCGGCGCCCAGCTTGTCGGCGACGACCGCACGGAGCTTGGCGCAGACCTCCTGGGCCTGGTCGGGCGTCGCCGCCTGACCCGAACCGATGGCCCATACCGGCTCGTAGGCCACGACGATGTCGGCGTCCGCCGCCACGCCCTCGAGCGCGACCTCGAGCTGACCGACCGGAACGGCGCTGGCGCCGAACTTCTCGAGGTCCTCCGAGGTCTCGCCGACGCAGATGACCGGCGCGAGACCGTGGCGAAGGGCCGCCTGGGTCTTCGCCGCGACGACCTCGTCGGTCTCGTGGTGGAACTGACGACGCTCCGAGTGCCCGATGATCACGTACTTCGCGTCGAGCTTGGCCAAGAACTGACCCGAGATCTCGCCGGTGTACGCACCGGAGTCGTGGGCCGACAGGTCCTGACCGCCGAGGGCGAAGTCGATCTTGTCGGCGTCGAGCAGCGTCTGCACGGTGCGCAGATCGGTGAACGGCGGGAAGACCGCGACCTCGACGCTTCCGGCCTCGTGCTTGGCTTCCTTCAACGTCCAGTGCAGCTTCTGAACGAACGCGACCGCCTGCAGGTGGTCGAGGTTCATCTTCCAGTTGCCGGCGATGAGAGGGGTTCTGGTCACTGCCATCCGAGGACCTCCAGTCCGGGGAGCTTCTTGCCTTCGAGGAACTCCAGGCTGGCGCCGCCACCCGTGGAGATGTGGCCGAACGCCTCGTCGGCGAAGCCGAGCTGACGCACTGCTGCGGCGGAGTCGCCACCGCCGACGACGCTGAGGCCGTCGACCTCGGTGAGTGCCTGGGCGACGGTCTTGGTGCCGGACTCGAACGCCTTCATCTCGAACACGCCCATCGGGCCGTTCCAGAAGACGGTGCGCGAGCCGCGGACGGCGTCGGCGAACATCTCCGCCGTGCGGGGGCCGATGTCGAGGCCGAGACCGGACGCACCGAAGGCGGTGTCTTCGAGGGCGTCCGCGTCGGCGACCACGTGATCGGCGTCCGCCGAGAACGAGGCGGCGACGACCGCATCCACCGGCAGCACGATCTCGACGCCGCGCTCCTTCGCCGAAGCGAGGTAACCCTTCACGGTGTCGATCTGGTCCTGCTCGAGCAGGCTCGAGCCGACCTTGTGCCCCTCGGCGACGAGGAAGGTGAACATCATGCCGCCACCGACGAGAAGCTTGTCCACGCGCGGCAGCAGGTGCTCGATGACGCCCAGCTTGTCGCTGACCTTCGAACCGCCGAGAACGACCGTGTAGGGCCGCTCGGGGTTCTCGGTGAGACGGTCGAGGACCTCGAGCTCCTTCTGGATGAGAAGGCCGGCGGCCGAGGGCACCAGCTGAGCGAGGTCGTAGACGCTCGCCTGCTTGCGGTGCACGACGCCGAAGCCGTCCGACACGAGGGCATCGCCGAGAGCGGCGAGCTCTCGGGCGAAGGCCTGGCGCTCGGACTCGTCCTTCGAGGTCTCGCCCGCGTTGAAGCGGAGGTTCTCGATGACGGCGACCTCACCGTTCTCGAGCGAGGCCACGGCATCCTGAGCCGACTCGCCCACCGTGTCGCGCGCGAACGCGACCGGCTGGCCGAGGAGCTCGGACAGGCGCTGCGCGACCGGCTCGAGGGAGTACTTCGGGTCGGGGGCCCCGTCGGGGCGGCCCAGGTGCGAGCACACGATCACACGCGCGCCGGCGTTGATCAGTGCGTTGAGGGTCGGCAGCGACGCGCGCACGCGGCCATCGTCCGTGATGATCCCGTCCTTGAGAGGAACGTTGAGATCACAACGGACGATGACGCGCGTGCCGGCCAGCGACCCCAGCGAATCGAGGGTGCGCAGAGCCATGGAGGGTCAGAGACGCTCGGCGACGTACTCGGTCAGGTCGACGAGACGGTTCGAGTAGCCCCACTCGTTGTCGTACCACGACGAGACCTTGACGAGGTTGCCGCTGACGTTGGTCAGCTCGGCGTCGAAGATCGACGAGTGCGGGTTGCCCTGGATGTCGCTCGAGACGATCGGGTCTTCGGTGTACTGGAGGATGCCGTTGAGGCGACCCTCGGCAGCGGCCTTCTTGTAGACCTCGTTGACCTGGTCGACGGTCAGACCATCGGTGGGCGTGACGATCGTGAGGTCGACGATCGAGCCGGTGGGAACCGGAACGCGGTACGACGAGCCGCTGAGCTTGCCGTTGAGCTCGGGCAGCACCAGGCCGATGGCCTTGGCGGCACCGGTCGAGGCGGGAACGATGTTGATCGCCGCGCCGCGCGCACGACGCAGGTCGCTGTGCGGGCCGTCCTGGAGGTTCTGGTCGGCGGTGTAGGCGTGAGCGGTCATCATGAAGCCGCGCTCGATGCCGAAGGCCTCGTTGAACACCTGGGCGAGGGGCGCCAGGCAGTTCGTGGTGCAGGACGCGTTCGAGATGATGACGTCGGTCTCGGGGTTGTACGTCTCTTCGTTGACGCCCATGACGATCGTGGCGTCGTCGCCCGTGGCGGGAGCCGAGATGAGGACCTTCTTGGCCCCACCGGTGATGTGCTTCTTGGCGTCTTCGGCCTTGGTGAAGCGGCCGGTCGACTCGATGACGATGTCGACGCCCAGCTCGCCCCAGGGGAGGTTCGCGGGGTCGCGCTCTTCGAAGACCTTGATGGTCTTGTCGCCGACGGTGATGGAGTCTGCGGTGTACGAGACGTCCTCGGTCAGCACGCCGCCGACGGAGTCGTACTTGAGGAGGTGCGCCAGCGACTTGTTGTCGGTGAGGTCGTTCACCGCCACGATTTCGAGGTCGGCACCCTGCGCGAGAGCCGCGCGGAGGTAGTTGCGTCCGATACGGCCGAAGCCGTTGATTCCGATCTTGACGGTCACGGAATATCTCCTGAATCAGTTGTGCGCGAGAAGCGCGTGATTGCGGTGTTCGCTGGCGGACAACGGCGTCCCGGTGAGGTGTCCCACCGGGACGCCGCACCGTTTACGACAGTACCAGCAGACCCGCGGTCTTCTCTCGGGCGGCGGCGAAGCGCTGCTGGGCGTCATCCCAGTTCGCGATGTTCCAGAACGCCTTCACGTAGTCGGCGCGGACGTTCTTGTAGTCGAGGTAGTACGCGTGCTCCCAGACGTCGAGGAGCAGGATCGGCACGGTGCCCGCGACGATCTGACCCTGCTGGTCGAAGAACTGCTGGATGACGAGGTTCTCGCCGATCGAGTCCCAGAACAGACCCGCCCAGCCGGAGCCCTGCACGCCGAGGGCGGCGGCGGTGAACTGCGCACGGAAGGCGTCGAACGAGCCGAACTGGTCGTCGATGGCCGACTCGAGGTCGCCGGTGGGCTTGTCTCCACCGTTGGGCGAGAGGTTTGTCCAGAAGATCGAGTGGTTCGTGTGACCGCCGAGGTTGAACGCGAGGTCCTTCTGCAGGCGGTTGATGTTGGCGAAATCGCCCTTCTCGCGCGCTTCGGCGAGGAGGTCGAGAGTGGTGTTGGCACCGTTGACGTAGGTCTGGTGGTGCTTGCTGTGGTGCAGCTCCATGATGGTCGCACTGATGTGCGGCTCCAGCGCCGAGTAGTCGTAGGGCAGTTCGGGCAGCGTGTACTTCGCCATGATCTCAACTTCCGAATCGGGCGCTGCCGAAACCTCTTCGCCGAGACGACGTGCCGAGGGATCGAGCAGCGAGGGTGACGAGTTCATCCTACTGAGGGGTAACCACAGCGCACCGGGGTTGCTTCCCCGGATGACGGAAGATAAACGCCCGGGCGCGTCGGAAGGGGGCGATGGATGCCGTGACCCGCGGAGCCCGGACGAGCGAGGTCGCACTCAGCGGGCGTCGGTGATCGCAACAGCCCGAGCGTCCTCGGGGCGCCCCGAGGACGGCATCCCCCTCCGCCCCCGGATCTCTCCGGAACAGCGGCCTCGATCCCGGGATGCCCGCAACGGCGGCATCCCGCCCGGGCTCACTCCTCGGCACCGACCGGAACAGCGGCCTCGGTTCCCGGGATGCCCGCAACGGCGGCGCCCCACCCGGGCTCAGTCCTCGGCACCCACTGGAACAGCAGCCTCGGTTCCCGGGATGCCCGCACCGGCGGCGCCCCACCCGGGCTCAGTCCTCGGCACCCACCGGAACAGCAGCCTCGGTTCCCGGGATGCCCTCGACGTCGGCCTTCTTGTCGGCCATGGCGAGGAGGCGGCGGATACGGCCGGCGACGGCGTCCTTGGTGAGGGGCGGGTCGGCGTGGTGGCCGAGCTCGTCGAGGCTCGCGTCGCGGTGCGCCAAGCGCAGCTCACCCGCCTGCTGAAGGTGCGCGGGAACGTCGTCGCCGAGGATCTCGAGAGCGCGCTCGACACGCGCGCACGCCGCGACGGCGGCCTGCGCGGAGCGGCGGAGGTTCGCGTCGTCGAAGTTCACGAGACGGTTGACCCCGGCCCGCACCTCGCGGCGCTGGCGCATCTGGTCCCACTCCCCCGCGGTGCGGCGGGCACCCATCTCGTACAGGGCTCCGCGGATCGCCTCGCCGTCGCGGACGACGACGCGCGGCACTCCGCGCACCTCGCGGGCCTTGGCGGGGATGCCGATGCGGTGGCCCGCACCCACGAGCGCCATCGCCGCCTCCGACGAGGGGCACGAGATCTCGAGGGCCGCGGAACGACCGGGGTCGCTCAGGGTGCCGGCGGCGAGGAATGCTCCACGCCAGATGGCGCTCAGGTCGGGACGCGAACCGGTGGTCAGCTTGTTCGGCAGGCCGCGCACGGGGCGACGGCGCTGGTCGAGGAGTCCGGTCTGCCGCGCGAGGGTCTCGCCCGCCTCGATCACGCGCACCGCGTAGAGCCCGCCCGCACGCCCGCCGGAACCCTGCACGTGGTGCAGTTCGGGACGGACGCCGTAGAGCTCCATGAGGTCGCGGGCCACGCGGCGCGCGAGGATGTCGGAGTCGAGTTCGGCCTCGACCGCGACGCGGTTGGCGATGGAGTGCAGACCACCGGAGAAGCGCAGGAGGGCCGTCAGCTCGGCGACGCGCGCGGTCGGGCGCGGGTCGCGAACGGTGATGAGTTCGGCCTTCACGTCGGCGGTCAGCGGCACGGTTCTCCTCGGGTGGGGGCGGCGGGGACGACGGTACAGCCTACTCGCGACCGAGGTCGCGGTGAGCCACACGGACGGCCACCCCGGGCACATCGGACAGACGTGCAGCCAACTCCCGGGCCATCACCACCGAACGATGCTTGCCCCCCGTGCAGCCCACAGCCACGACGGAATGCCGCTTGTTCTCGCGCTGATACCCCTCCATCACGGGGCGCAGCGCCGCCGCGTACGCATCGAGGAACTCCGCCGCGCCCTGCTGACCCAGCACGTATTCCCGCACGCGGGGATCCTCTCCGGTGAGCGCGCGCAGATCGTCGTTCCAGAACGGATTCGGCAGGAAGCGCATGTCGGCGACGAGATCGACGTCGGGCGGCAGGCCGTACTTGAACCCGAAACTCATCAGCGTGACGGTGTGACGCGCAGCGCCCTCTTCGCCGAACAGCTCGACCGCCCGCAACGACAACTGATGGACGTTCAGGGCGGAGGTGTCGATCACGACGTCGGCGGCCTCGCGGACCGGAGCCAATCGCTCGCGCTCGCGACGGATGCCGTCGAGGATCGTGCCGTCGTGCTGCAGGGGGTGCGGCCGGCGCACCGCCTCGAACCTGCGCACGAGCACCGCGTCACTGGCATCCAGGAACACCACCCTCACCTGCCGGTTCGCCTGCAGGGTGCGCATGGCCTCGGGAAGGTCGCCGAACAGCGATCGGCCGCGGACGTCGACCACGACCGCGACGCGCGGAACCGCCCCACCGGCGAGCTCCGTGAGCTCGAGAAGCGGCCGCAGCATGCGCGGGGGCAGGTTGTCGACCACGTACCAGTCGAGGTCTTCGAGGGCGTTGGCGACCGTGGATCGCCCGGCGCCCGACATGCCCGTGACGATCAGCACCTCGCCTGGCTCGTCATCGCGTGCCGGTTCCATGGGCGATCGCCTCCCGTCGTGTCGGTCCAGCCTACCGAGCCAGATGGCTGTGGATGTTCTCGGCGAGCGTCGGCCCGATGCCGGGGAGCTCCATGATCTCTTCGGGCGTGGCGTTCTTCAACGCCGAGACCGACCCGAAATGCCGCAGCAGCGCCTTGATGCGCGTATCGCCGAGTCCGGGCACCTCGGTGAGCACGCTCGTGATGTCGCGCTTGCGGCGCTTGCGCTGGTGGACGATCGCGAAGCGGTGGGCCTCGTCGCGCAGACGCTGCAGCAAGTACAGCGCCTCCGAGGTACGCGGAAGGATCACCGGGTACTCCTCCCCCGGCAGCCACACTTCTTCGAGACGTTTGGCGATGCCGCACAGCGCGATCTCCTCGTGCCCCGCGTCGGCGAGGGCACGGGCCGCGGCGGCGACCTGGGGCTGACCGCCGTCGACCACGAGCAGCTGCGGGCGGTAGGCGAAGCGCGGCCTCTTGCGGGCCGTGACGACCTCGCCGTCGGCCGTCGCCTCCTCGGAGTCGGGATCGGCCACGATCGCCCCGTCGATGGTCTCGGGCTCGATCTCGTCGGGCCGGTCGAGGTACGCCAGCCGGCGACTGAGCACCTGGTACATCGAATCGGTGTCGTCGGTCGTCTCGGCGACGCCGAAGGAGCGGTACTGGTCCTTGCGCGGAAGGCCGTCCTCGAACACGACCATGGATGCCACCACGTTGGTGCCCGACAGGTGCGAGATGTCGAAGCACTCGATGCGCAACGGCGCCTCGGTCATGCCGAGAGCCTCTTGCAGGTCGGTGAGGGCCTGCGACCGGGCGACGTAGTCGCTCGTCCGGCGCGTCTTGTGAAGCATGAGGGCCTGTTGCGCGTTGAGCGTCGCGGTCTTCAGCAGGTCGGCCTTGCGGCCCCGCTGGGCGACCTGCAGGGTCACCGGGCGGCCCCGGCGTTCGCGCAGCCAGTCCTCGAGCTGCTCCGCGTCGTCGGGGAGTTCGGGAACGAGAACCTGACGGGGGATGTCGCTCGAGTCCGCGTCTCCGTAGGTGCGCTGGAGGACCTGGTCGACGAGATCGGCACCGGAGATGTCGATCTCTTTCTCGATCGTGGTGGCGCGGACTCCGCGCACGCGTCCGCCGCGCACCACGAAGTGCTGGACGGTCGCGGCGAGCTCGTCCTCGGCGATGCCGAAGAGATCGGCATCCGTGTCGGAGGCCAGCACGAGCGCGCTCTTGCCGAGCACGGCGTCGATGGCCTGCAGGCGGTCGCGGTAGTGCGCGGCCGACTCGTAGTCCATCGCGGCCGAGGCCTCTTTCATTCGCGACGTCAGCTCGCGCGCGAAGCGCTGGTCGCCGCCCGACATGAAGGCGACGAAGTCGTTGACGATCGCGCGGTGCTCCTCGATCGTCACCTTCATCGAACAGGGACCACCGCAGCGCCCGATCTGACCCGGGAAGCACGGTCGACCGGAGGCCATCGCCTTCTTGTACGACGAGTCGCTGCACGTGCGGATCGGGAAGACCTTGATCATCAGGTCGATCGTGTCGTGCACCGCCCAGACCTTGGGGTACGGGCCGAAGTACTTTGCCCCGCGGATCTTCGGGTTGCGCGTGACGATCACCCGCGGCGCCTCGTCGGCGAGGGTGATCGCCATGAAGGGGTACGACTTGTCGTCCTTGTAGCGGACGTTGAACGGCGGATCGAACTCCTTGATCCACATGTACTCGAGCTGCAGAGAGTCGACGTCGCTGGGCACGACCGTCCACTCCACGCTCGCCGCCGTCGTGACCATGCGGCGCGTGCGCTCGTGCAGCGAGTGCAGCGGAGCGAAGTAGTTCGACAGGCGCGCGCGCAGGTTCTTCGCCTTGCCGACGTACAGCACGCGCCCCTCGGCGTCCCGGAACCGGTAGACCCCCGGATTGGTGGGGATCTCGCCGGCCTTGGGACGATACGGAAGGTGCGAGACCCGTTCGCGGGACGCCATGCTCAGCGCGCCGCGCTCACGAGCTCTCGCTCGGTGTCGCCGGTCTCGACCGTCGCCGTGTTGCGCTGCGCGCCGGTGCGACCGGTCTCGAGGAGCTCCGCGAGGAAGGCACCGGTGTGGCTGCCCTCGACCTTCGCGACCTGCTCGGGCGTGCCGGTGGCCACGATCGTTCCCCCGCCGGCGCCGCCCTCGGGGCCGAGGTCGATGACCCAGTCCGAGCTCTTGATGACGTCGAGGTTGTGCTCGATGACGATGACGGTGTTGCCCTTGTCGACGAGACCGTTGAGCACCTTCAGCAGCAGGGACACGTCTTCGAAGTGCAGACCGGTCGTCGGCTCGTCGAGCACGTAGATCGAGCGGCCGTTGCTCCGGCGCTGCAGCTCGGTCGCGAGCTTGACGCGTTGCGCCTCACCGCCCGACAGGGTAGTCGCCGACTGTCCGAGGCGCACGTAGCCCAGGCCGACATCGACGAGGGTCCGCAGGTAGCGGTGGATCGCCTGGATCGGCTCGAAGAAGTCCGCGGCCTCGGAGATGGGCATCTCGAGCACCTCGGCGATGTTCTTGCCCTTGTAGTGCACCGACAGGGTGTCGCGGTTGTAGCGCTTTCCGTGGCAGACCTCGCAGTCGACGTAGACGTCGGGCAGGAAGTTCATCTCGATCTTCAGCGTTCCGTCGCCGGAGCACGCCTCGCAGCGCCCGCCCTTGACGTTGAAGCTGAAGCGCCCGGCCTGGTAGCCGCGCACCTTGGCCTCGGGCGTCTCGGCGAACAGGCTGCGGATGCGGTCGAAGACGCCGGTATAGGTGGCCGGGTTCGAGCGCGGCGTCCGGCCGATGGGCGCCTGATCGACGTGCACGACCTTGTCGAGGTTGTCGAGTCCGGTGACGCGCGTGTGCTTGCCGGGTACGCGCCGCGCGCCGTTCAGCTTGGAAGCGAGGACCTCGTACAGGATGCCGTTGACGAGCGTGGACTTGCCCGAGCCACTGACCCCGGTGACGGAGGTCAGCACACCGAGCGGGAAGTCGGCCGTCACATTCTGGAGATTGTTCTCGCGTGCCCCGACGACCGTGACCTGGCGCTTCTTGTCGATCTTGCGGCGCTTCTTGGGTGCCTCGATCGAACGGCGGCCCGAAAGGTAGGCACCGGTGAGGGAGCGCTCGTCTTCGAGGAGTTCGGCGAGAGGGCCGGAGTGGACGACGTTTCCGCCGTCGACGCCCGCGCGGGGTCCGATGTCGACCACCCAGTCGGCCGCGTGGATCGTCTCTTCGTCGTGCTCGACGACGATCAGCGTGTTGCCCAGGTCGCGAAGGGTCTCGAGGGTCTGGATGAGACGGCGGTTGTCGCGCTGGTGCAGGCCGATCGACGGCTCATCGAGGACGTAGAGCACACCCGTGAGGCCGGAACCGATCTGGGTGGCCAGGCGGATGCGCTGGGCCTCGCCGCCCGAGAGCGTACCGGCGGCGCGACCGAGGCTGAGGTAGTTCAGGCCGACCTGCAGCAGGAAGTCGAGACGAGCCCGGATCTCGCGCAGCACTGCGGCGGCGATCGTGGCCTCGCGGTCGGTCAGGGTGAGCTGCGAGAAGAAGTCCCGCGCGTCGGCGAGGCTCATGCGCGATGCCGCGGCGATCGAGGTGCCGTCGACGAGGACCGAGAGCACCTCGGGCTTGAGACGGTCGCCGTCGCAGACCGCGCAGGGAACCTCGCGCAGGTACTCCGACCAGCGCTGGCGCTGCGTGTCGGACTCGGCCTGGAGATACTGACGCTCGATGTACGGAACAACGCCCTCGAAGCCCGAGGAGTACCGCATCTCACGGCCGTAGCGGTTCTTCCATTTGACGGTCACCTTGTAGTTCTCGCCGCGGAGGACAGCCTGCTGGACGTCGTGCGAGAGGTCCTTCCACGGGGTGTCGAGCGAGAACTCCAGGTCGCGCGCGAGTCCTTCGAGCAGGCGCTCGTAATACTGGAACAGGCCCTTGCCCTGCGTGGTCCACGGCAGGATCGCTCCGTCGCGGATGGAGAGTTCTTCATCGCCCAGCATGAGGTCGACGTCGACCGACATGCGCGTGCCGAGGCCCGAACACACGGGGCACGCACCGAACGGCGCGTTGAACGAGAACGTGCGCGGCTCGATCTCGGTCAGCTGCAGGGGGTGGCCGTTGGGGCACGCGAGCTTCTCGGAGAATGACTGCCAGGCGTCGTCGCCCTCTTCGTCGACGTAGTTGACCTGCATGATGCCGCCGGCGAGGCCCATCGCGGTCTCGACCGAGTCGGTGACGCGGCTCAGGTTGTCACCGGAGGCCACGAGGCGGTCGACGACGACCGCGATGTCGTGCTTGTAGCTCTTCTTGAGTGTCGGGGGCTCGGCCAGCTGGACGAGCTCGCCGTCGACGACCGCGCGGGCGTAGCCCTTGGCGCTGAGCTCTTTGAAGAGGTCGACGAACTCGCCCTTCTTCTGGGTGACGACGGGGGCGACGATCTGGTAGCGCGTGCGCTCGGGCAATTCCATGAGCTGGTCGGCGATCTGCTGGACCGTCTGACGCTGGATGCGGGCGCCGCAATCGGGGCAGTGGGGAACGCCGACGCGCGCCCAGAGCAGGCGCATGTAGTCGTGGATCTCGGTGATCGTGCCGACCGTCGAGCGGGGGTTGCGGTTGGTCGACTTCTGATCGATCGAGACGGCCGGGCTGAGGCCCTCGATGAAGTCGACGTCGGGCCGGTCGACCTGTCCGAGGAACTGACGCGCGTACGCGCTCAGCGACTCGACGTACCGACGCTGCCCCTCGGCGAAGATCGTGTCGAAGGCGAGGCTCGACTTGCCAGAACCCGACAGACCGGTGAAGACGACGAGCGAATCGCGGGGGATGTCGAGGTCGACGTTCTTGAGGTTGTGGACACGCGCGCCCCGGACACTCAGCTTTCCGCTGGTACCGGAATTCGCGGATGACGAGGGCTGGGCGACAGGAACGATGGGCACCTGTTAAGTCTAGGTCGGACCTCCGACATCGGCCCCGGGTTCGCCCGGGGCGCACGGATGTGCGAGAGTGCGGGCCCCGCGGCACCCGCCCCGCACTGTCGCTCGAGGCCGGGCGTCAGTCGCGCGTCGGTCCCGCGAAGGGAGCCAGACCATCGCGCAGCGCCACGAGCGCATCGTGGTCGACCCCGACCCGCTCCATGATCTTGCCCGGAACTTCGAGCGCGGCCGCGCGCAGAGAGCGACCCTCGTCCGTCAGCGCGATGTCGAGCACGCGCTCGTCGTCGGCGCGTCGCGACCGCGCCACCCTCCCCTGAGCCTCGAGGCGCTTGACGAGCGGCGACAGCGTGGCGGGCTCCATCGCGAGTTCGACGGCCAGAGCGCCGAGGGAGCGCGGCTCCTCCTCCCAGAGCGCGAGCATCACCAGGTACTGCGGGTGCGTCAGTCCGAGCGGCTCGAGCACGGGGCGGTAGATCGAGACCACGTTCCGGGCGGCCGTGACCAACGCGAAGCACACCTGGTTTTCGAGCTTCAGAAGGTCGTCCACGTGCGCTCCTCTCCATTCGTTAGTACACTAACTATCATGACACGAAGGGATGCCGACCGCCCGCCTCTGCGCGCGCGCGTCCGCGACGCCGGCGGCTGGTACCAGTACCTCAACATGCGCCTCATCCGGGTCG
The DNA here is from genome assembly GCF_001421275.1 of Microbacterium sp. Leaf203. Lineage (NCBI taxonomy): Bacteria > Bacillati > Actinomycetota > Actinomycetes > Micrococcales > Microbacteriaceae > Microbacterium > Microbacterium sp. Leaf203. The sequence continues at coordinate 729,718 of NZ_LMKF01000031.1, forward strand.
CCGGACCCGCGTCGGTCGGCCCGTACGAGAACACCCCCGAGCCCGTCCGCACGGAGCGCCCCTGTCCGCTGTGCGGTCACGCGATGTCCGAGCACGCCGTCGACCGGTCGGGGCCGAAGCCCCTCCTGCACTGCCCCTGATCTCCGATGCGGACCCGACTCACTCGTCGAGCACGGGCCTCCCCCGGTCATCGAGTGGCCAGCCCGGGTTGACCGCGACCTCCCAGGGGTGGCCGTCGGGGTCGACGAAGACGCCGGAGTACCCGCCCCATGGGGTGTTCACTCCCGTGCGCGCGAGCCGGGCTCCCGCCGCCTCCGCCTCCGCGAGGATCGCATCGACGTCAGCCGGGTGATCCACGTTGTGGGCCAGGGTCACCCCGCCCCAGCCCCCGGCATCCGAGACCCCGGAGTCCTCGGCGAGCTTCGCCCTGTCCCACAACGCGACGACCATACCTCCGACGTCGAAGAACGCCACCTCCCCGGCGACCGACGACGGATGCGCTCGCCACCCGAGCGCCGTGTAGAAGGCCATCGTCCGTTCCAGATCGCTGACGCCGAGGGTGACGAGAGTGACGCGTTGTTCCATGACGACCTCCGTGCGCCGGACCCGATCAGGGTCAGGCGTGACCGGCGCGCTCCATGGCGCGCAGCTCTTTCTTCATGTCCTGCACCTCGTCGCGCAGGCGTCCGGCGAGCTCGAACTTGAGCTCGGCCGCGGCCGCGAGCATCTGCTGCGTGAGATCCGCGATCGTGGACTCGAGCTGATCGGCGCCCTCGGCCGCGATACCGGTGCGGCGCAGGGTCGGCGTGGGCGATTTGCCCTTGCCGGACTTGTCGTTGCGTGCCAGGAGGTTCTTCGTGTCGGACGCCTCGCGGTTGAGCACCTCGGTGATGTCGGCGATCTTCTTGCGCAACGGCTGCGGGTCGATCCCGTGCTCGAGGTTGTAGGCGATCTGCTTCTCGCGACGACGTTCGGTTTCCTCGATGGCCTTGCTCATCGAGTCGGTCATCTTGTCGGCGTACATGTGCACCTCGCCCGAGACGTTTCGCGCCGCACGGCCGATGGTCTGGATGAGCGAGGTGCCGCTGCGCAGGAACCCCTCCTTGTCGGCATCGAGGATCGACACCAACGAGACCTCCGGAAGGTCGAGACCCTCCCGCAGGAGGTTGATGCCCACCAGCACGTCGTAGACGCCGGCGCGCAGTTCGGTGAGCAGCTCGACACGGCGCAGCGTGTCGACGTCGGAGTGCAGATACCGCACGCGGACCCCGTGCTCGCCGAGGAAGTCCGTGAGCTCCTCCGCCATCTTCTTCGTGAGGGTGGTGACGAGCACGCGCTCGTCGCGCTCGACGCGGACGCGGATCTCTTCGAGCAGGTCGTCGATCTGTCCCTTCGAGGGCTTGACGATGATCTCCGGATCCACGAGACCGGTCGGACGGATGATCTGCTCGACCACGCCGTCGGCGATCCCCATCTCGTAGCGGCCCGGCGTCGCCGACAGGTAGACCGTCTGGCCGACGCGCTCCTTGAACTCGTCCCAGCGCAGCGGGCGGTTGTCCATCGCGCTCGGGAGGCGGAATCCGTGCTCGACCAGAGTGCGCTTGCGCGAGGCGTCGCCCTCGTACATCGCCCCGATCTGCGGGACGGTCACGTGGGACTCGTCGATGACGAGAAGGAAGTCGTCGGGGAAGAAGTCGAGCAGGGTGTGCGGCGGGTCGCCGGGCATCCGGCCGTCCATGTGCCGCGAGTAGTTCTCGATGCCCGAGCAGAACCCGAGCTGCTGCAGCATCTCGAGGTCGAAGGTGGTGCGCATGCGCAGACGCTGCGCCTCGAGGAGCTTGCCCTGCGACTCGAATTCCTTCAGACGCTCCTCGAGTTCGTGCTCGATCGTTCCGATCGCACGCTGGACCGTCTCGGTCCCAGCGACGTAGTGCGATGCGGGGAAGATCGGCACGGAGTCCATCTTCTCGATCACATCGCCCGTCAGGGGGTGGAGGAGATACAGGGCCTCGATCTCGTCACCGAACATCTCGATGCGGATGGCGTACTCCTCGTACACCGGGATGATCTCGATCGTGTCACCGCGCACGCGGAAGTTTCCGCGCGAGAAGTCGACATCGTTGCGGTTGTACTGCATCGAGATGAACTTGCGGATGAGGGCGTCGCGGTCGTACCGCTCCCCCACCTGCAGGGCCACCATCGCGCGGAGGTACTCTTCCGGCGCGCCGAGGCCGTAGATGCACGAGACCGTCGACACCACCACGACGTCGCGGCGCGAGAGCAGCGAGTTCGTCGTCGAGTGCCGAAGGCGCTCCACCTCTGCGTTGATCGAGCTGTCCTTCTCGATGAAGGTGTCCGTCTGCGGAACGTAGGCCTCGGGCTGGTAGTAGTCGTAATACGAGACGAAGTACTCGACGGCGTTGTTGGGCATCAGCTCGCGGAACTCGTTGGCCAGCTGGGCGGCCAGCGTCTTGTTGTGCGCGAGCACCAGCGTCGGGCGCTGCACCTGCTCCACCAGCCACGCCGTGGTCGCCGACTTGCCGGTACCCGTGGCACCCAGCAGCACGACGTCGGTTTCACCGGCGTTGATGCGCCCCGCGAGATCGGCGATCGCCTGTGGCTGATCACCGGAGGGCGTGTATTCGCTGATGACCTCGAAGGGGCGGACGGAGCGCGTGGCCTGCATACTTCCAGCGTAGGCGGGGCCTCCGACATCGGGGTCGGGTTGCGTTCGCCGTGGGCGAGCGCCCGGGTCGCATCGGCCCGATCAGGCGGGACGGACCACCCGAGCCCAGAGCTCGTCGACCTGTCGACGCGTGGCATCCATGTCGGCCGCGGTGTCGATCACGACGTCCGCCAGAGCGAGTCGCTCCTCCTCGCTCGCCTGCGAACCCACGCGCGCGCGGGCGTCGGCCTCGCTCAGCCCCCGGTGCTCGACGAGGCGCCGCACGCGGAGCTCCGCGGGGCAGTGTGCCACGACCACCAGGTCCCACGAGTCGCCGCCGCGGGCCTCCGCGAGCAGGGGGACGTCGTACACGACCACCGCACCCGCGTCCGCGGCGAAGGCCTCCTCGAAACGCCGCTGCGACTCCTCGCGCACGGCCGGGTGCACGAGCGCGTTGAGGCGCGCGAGTCGATCGGGATGACCGAACACAAGGGTTCCGAGCGCGGCCCGATCGAGAGACCCGTCGGGTCGCACGACGTCCGCGCCGAACTCGTCGGCGATCGCGCCGAGCACCACGGACCCCGGGGCCTGCACCTCCCGCACGATCGCATCCGCGTCGACCACGACGGCTCCGCGGTCGGCGAGAAGGCCGGCGATGGTGGATTTGCCCGAGGCGATCCCACCCGTCAACGCGAGAAGAGGCACCCATCGAGGATGCCATATCCGCACGTCCTCCCACCGGGGAGGCGGATCGTCCACCTGTCGTCTACCATTTGCCCAGGCCGCACGCCCGTTCCGGCCCGACGAAAGCTCCGCCATGACCTCCCCACACACCACTGTGGTGATCGAGGACGACCTCGACATCCGCCTCCTCGTGACGGCGGTCCTCGAGAGCGCCGGATACGTCGTCCACGCGGCCGCGACCGGCCTCGACGGCATCGAACTCGTCCGTCGGCACGACCCCGTTGTGACGACGTTGGACGTGAGCATGCCGGGGATCGACGGGTTCGAGACGGCGCGCCGCATCCGCGCGTTCAGCGACACCCGCATCCTCATGGTGAGTGCGCGGGCTGATGAGAACGAACAGCGGGCGGGCCGCGAGGCCGGCGCCGACGACTACCTCACCAAGCCGTTCCGTCCGCGCGAGCTCCGCCAGCGGATCACCGACCTCGCCCAGTCCGTCCGGGACTGACCCCCGACTCAGGCCAGCCCGAAGGCCTGTTCGCCGGTCGCAGCCGCGTGCGCCGCGGCCTCGTCCGCTCGTGTCGTGAGGGCGACGGAGTGATAGCCGTGATCGGCGGCCAAAGCCATTCCGACGCCCACGGTGGGCACGACCGCGGCGCCCAGGCGCGCGAGGTCGGCGACCACGCGCTGATGAAGGACGCGAGCGGCGCGACGCACGTCCGTCGTCGGCGTCGTGGTGAACGCCACGGCGAGGCCGGCGGCATCCGTCTCCCCCACGAGAGCCATCGTGGGCGAGTGCCGACGCACGGACGCGCGCACCTCGAGGGCCAGCCGCTCGGCGTCATCGGGGCCGAAAGCGACCGCGACGCGCTTGAGATCGTCGATCCGGATGCCGATCACGCACACGCCCTCGCCCGCCTCCTCGGCCCGCGAGCAGATGATGGCGAGAGTGGCCTCGAACGATTCGCGGAAGAGCACGCCGTTCGCGTCCACCGACAGCCGTCGGGTCTCGGACGTCCCGCGCAGCGCCGACTCGTTCGCCCGGAGGACGGAGGTCACCACCACCGCCGCGATGACGAGCGAGATCGTGAGGATCGCCGACACCCGCGTGTCGAACGCGTCGCGGAACAGCGCGCTGTCGGGGCCGAGCGAGAGGAACACGATCGCGCGAGCGACGAACCACACCGTCTCGACCGCCAGGACGACGGTCAGTCCCGACGAGCTCCAGCGACGGGCGATCGCCCCTCGACGCGTCTCGATCGCCCCCGTCGCGGCGAACACCGCGTTGCCGAGGAAGAACGGCACGGCCCCCGCCCACGATCCTCCCTCGGGCCCTGCGGCCAGAGCGGCGACGACGACCACGAGGACGGTCGCCGTGAGGATGAGCGCGGCGCGGCGAACCGATCCGCCGTTGAAGGCGACGCACCCCAGCCAGATGAAGCCGGTCGCGGCGACGAACGCGCCGTTGCCCACCGCGATCGCGACGTACACGTCGGGGAGCAGCAGCCAGGCCAGGTAGCACATGGCCGAGAACGTCCCCGACAGGTAGGCGCTCGCCCACAGTCGCCCGGGGAGACCGTCCTTGAGCATGAGGGTGTCGAGCAGGTACATGACCGTCGACATGACGATCACGAGGGTCGCCGCGGCCTGCAGGGTGAGGACGTCGAGGTTCACGGGGTCTCCCTCGGATCGCGTGGCAGCCGCACGGTGAAGGTCGCCCCTTCGCCCGCTGCCGTGTGCACGGTGATCTCGCCGCCGTGGGCGCGGACGAGGTCTCGGCTGATGGCGAGGCCCAGCCCGCTGCCGTGGGTCGAGGATTTGCGCACGGCGTCGCCCCGGAAGAACCTTTCGAACAGGCGCGCCTGTTCGCTCGCGCTGATGCCCGGCCCGTCGTCCGAGATGACGACCGTGATCGAGCGCGGTTCGTTTCCGACCGAGACGGCCACCGACCCGCCGCGCGGGTTGTACTTCACGGCGTTCGAGAGCAGATTGTCGATGACCTGGCGCACCCGGCGTCCGTCGACCAGCGCGTGCGCCGTCGGCAGGTCGCCGGCCTCGATCAGGATGCCGTGATCATGCGCCTTCAACGCGATCGACTCGATCGCGGAGCGGACGATGGCCGAGACGTCGGTCGTGCGCAGATCCAGGTCGACGCCGAAGCCCTCCCTCGACGTGGACGACACCGCGAGGATGTCGGCGACCAGCTCGAGCAGCCGCGAGGCGTTGCGCTCGGCCACCTCGAGCCTCTCCCGGGTCGCGGGATCGAGCTCGTCGTCGTCGAGCGCGAGGTCGAGGTAGCCGATGATCGAGGTGAGCGGGGTGCGCAGCTCGTGCGAGACGCTGGCGACCAGGTCTTCGCGGGCTCGACGGGCTTGCTCCTCCACCGTCACGTCGCGCGAGACGACCACCGCCCCGGCGTCGCCGGCGTCGCTGCGGGGCAGACGGCGCGCGGTGACGTTGAGGGCGCGGCGGTCCTCCCCCGGGAGGCCGTACCAGACCACCTCACCCTCGAACACCTCTCCCGAACGCGCGCGAGCGAGCGGAGCGGATTCGGGGGCGATCGCGGTGGACCCGTCGGCGGCGAACACCGCGACCTCCCGGCCGAAGGCGTCCGTGCTGTTCAACAGGAGCCCGTGGGCGGTGTTGGTGACGGAGAACTCCCCGGTCGGGGTGATGCGCGTGACGCCGAAGTCGACGGCATCCAGCACCTCGGTGACGAGGTCCTCCTGACGCCGGGCACGATCGAGGGCTCGACGCAGCTCGGCGGACTGCTTCTCGAGCAGGACCCGCTGGGCGCGGGATCGTCGAGCGGTGAACGCGGCCATCGACGACAGCGCCGTCACGGTGAAGGGCAGCACGAGGGTCGACGCGGTGAATCTCTGCAGGTCATCGGTCGTGAGCTGGTGGACCATCACGGCGGTGACCGTCAACGACACGGCGACGACGCCGCGCAGACCGAAGACCGTCCCGATCCAGATCGCGGGGAACGTCCACAACAGACCGACTCCGGCCAGCGGCGAGCTCTCGCGCATGACGGCGATCGCCACGACGTCGACGATCGGCAACAGCCCGACCACCCACCGGGGCATGCGCTGCCAGGGCAGGAGCACGGCGGCGATCGCGCCCGCGAAGACGAGCGAGGTCCCTCCGAAGAACAGCGAGGCGTGGCCCACCTGCCCCACCGAGATCGACACCACGACACTCAGGAGGGTCGCTGCGGCGAGAAGCGTCTGGCTCGCCACGATGCTGCGGCGCAGACCGAAGCGCTCGCTCGAGGTCGGAGGCGCCATGGCCTCGACCATAGCGTTTCCCGAGTGCGCGACAGGGGCGGTGTGCTCCGGCACGCCGGTCAGGGGGTCGTGACGGCTCGCGCGAAGGGGTCAGAACCCGAAATCGCCGCCGAAATCTCCCCCGAGGTCCCCGCCGAAATCGGCCGCGCCCGCGTCCGTCTCCGACGCGTCCGCGACGCCGGCGGCATCCGCGTCGGCCAGGGCGTCCGCTACCGCGCCGTCGGCGTATCCCGCGTCGTATCCGGGGTCGAACATCGCCCCGACGAGAGCGGAACCGACGACGTACCCCCCGATGGTCCCGAGCATCGAGGCTCCGAGCATCGACCCGAAACCCGGCCCGTTCGAGAACCCGCGCCCGCCGAAGGTGCGCTCCATGAAACCCGGCTGCGAGTACTCGGCGCGGGTGGCCGCGCGGGCCAGGGATGCCGGATCATCGCTTGCGGGACGCTCGGCGGGTGCCAACCCGGCCGACATCTCGGCGAGCACCTGTTGACGCTGGGCCGGGGTCAATCGGCCGAAGGCTTCGGCGTGCACCTGCTCGACCGTCTCGGGAGGCGCCGTCCGGAGCAGGTAGCGGTAGCGTTCGATCGCCTGGCGGTCCTCGTCGGACCCGGATGCGGCGGCCGGCGCCTGCTGCTGCGCGGGCGGAGGGGCGTACCGACCCTCGGCGTCGCGAGAGCCGCTCGCCGAACCGGGGGGCACCGGCGTCTCGGGGGCTCGTCGCGAGACGTCGTCGCCGGAGCCGAACAGTCTGTCGAACAAACCCATGGGTGCGCCTCTCGGATCGTGTGTCTCGAACCGTAGACCGCTCGCCTCGGAGCGCCCTGAGGCTTGTGGACGGCGGAGCACTCGTGGCAGACGGGGAGGCGGAGCGTGCGACAGCCGTCAGCCCCGGCGCGCGATCGCCGCGCTCGTCCACCGGGCGTACAACGCCCAGGGGTCGTCGACGCCCGCCGCGAGCTCGGCCACGTGCGCGTCGAGCGCGGGACTGCGGTGAAACCACTCGGTCCTGCCGAATCGCTCGTCGCCGAACTGCGCGTGTCGACGCCGCTCGACGAGCCTGTCCCCCGGCTCGAAGGCGAGGAGTTCGTCGTGCCAGATCGCGGCCAGCCGCTGGCGGGGGCTCGCCGTGGTGCCGATCTTGATGCGGTCGTCGAACCGGAGGTAGTAGACGACGTCGACGCGCGGCGGCGGCAGTTCGCCGTCGACGGGGTCGCCGTGCCGCCACTCGCACACCGCGCAGAGCCACCCGCTCGGCCACCGCACGCCCAGCCGCGACCCGCACAATCGGCAGGGCGCCGGGAGCACGTCGGTCACGCCGTCGTGTCCGGCGGCCCAGTCCGCGCTCACGCTCAGGTGCCAGGTGCACATGGCCACCGGGGCGGAGGAATCGCCCGCTCGCCGGCAATCGGGCACGAGGCAGTCGGGGTCGGACATGCGCTCACGCTACGCCCGACCCCCGACATCGCCGTCAGTCGTCGGCGGCCGGCGCCTCCAGAACGAGGAACAGACCGGCGTACGGCCCGAGCTCGAGAGAGAAGCTCTGCAGTTCGTCCACTCGGCCGACGGCCTCGCCGGTCGCGGCGTCGATCGCGGTACTCTGCGGTACCAGCCACTCCGACCGGACCGTTCCCTCGATCGTCTCGCCCGAGAAGTTCAGCACCGTGATCTGCAAGGGCGCCGACTCGTCCCGTCGGTCGCCCCCGTCGAGACGATGGACCATGACGAGCATGCTCGGATGCCCGACCTGCGGGATGTCGACCTGAGAGGCGATGGCGATGCCGTGATCGCCGCGGATCCGCAGGATCTCTTTCAGCCCCGACAGGAAGGATTCGGGGTCTTCCTGCTGCCGGCCCAGCGAGCCGTAGAGCGAGCGCGCGCGCGGCACGCCCGACATCGACGACGCTGCGTCGGGGGCCACGTCGAGCAGGTCGTGCGCTCCCCGCTCGATCCAGCGTGTGTCGCCGGTCGAGATGAGGTGTCGCACGTCGTCCGCCGGAAGCGTGAGCGAGCCCGTGAGGTCCCAGCCCGAGAGGGCGAAGACCCCCGGCTGCCAGGAGTTGTACTTCGCGAGCAGCAGGTGCGCATCGCGGATGGCCGGGATGTCTTGGTCGGTGATCTCGTCGAGCGTCGCCTTGCCCTGCGTCGCGGCGATGAGGGATGCCGATGTGCAGGCGATCCCGTTCTGCGTGAAGACGAGGTTGTAATCGGCGTCGACGGTGAGCTTCTCGGTGAGCTCGGCGCGCACCATCTCGGCGATCTCTCCCCCGGTGTGCTCCTCGTGCCGGAAGGGGTAGACGGTGTCGCGGTGGGTCGTGGCCCAGTGCACGAGCTCGTAAGTCAACTCGTCGTGATTCTGCATGCCGTGCACGAGCTGCACGGGCTCGACGCCGGTCTCGAGCGCCGTTGTGAGAGCGAGCCGCAGGAACTCCGTGTTCGCCGTGGCGAGGGCGTGGTGATACCCGGGCCGCGTGACGAAGTCGTACGACAGGTCGGCGCCGACCGCACTTGTGTCGCGGATGTCCTCCATCGTGAGGTTCAGCTCTTGGAACGTGAACCCGCCGACCTTTCGGACCATCCCGGCGATGATGTGGTTGGCCGCGTGCGACAGCGGGTGCCCCTCCGACCACGCGGGCAGACCCTCTGCGCTCTTCTCCACACCGAGGAAGCCGTTCGCGTCGAGTCGCAGCGCGCTCGTCCCGAGATCGCCGAGGGAGTGCAGGGCGTCTCCGATCACGAGCCGCATCCCCGCGAAGGTGGGGTCGAGCCAGTTGATCGACGGCTGCCCCTCCTTGAAGTAGTGGAGGTACACCCAGCGTCGCTCGAGACCGTCGGTGCCGACGACCGGGGCGGTCGTACTCCAGTTCGTCTCTTTCACCCCCGGGGTGTAGAAGATGACGCGCTGCAGCTCGCCGATGATGTAGCCGCGTGCGCTGAGCTCGCGCTCGGTCTCGGCGTCGAGGTTGACCGAGTCGCGTCCGGCGGGCACCTCGGGAAGCAGGTCCCAGTCCTCACGCGGGATCTCGACCATGTGGTAGATGCCCGGGTAGTCCTTGTAGGCCATCTCGGCGAGCCGGAAATCCGCGCCCTTACCGGTGTGACCGGGAACGATGTCGTCGATGACGCTGCCGCCGTGCGACTCCGCCACGTCGGCCACGCGGCGGAAGGCGTTCTCGTCACCGAATTCGGGGTCGATCTGCGTGCTGATGCGATCGAAGTGACCGTCGACGCTGGGGGTCTCCTGCCAGCCGGTGATGCCTCCGGCTCTCTTGACGGGACCGGTGTGGATGCCGTTGATCCCCACCCACTCGAAAGCCTCCCACAGCGCCTCATCGCCGAGTGCCTCGAGGAACGACTCCCCCGGGCGGGTGATGAGCGAGATCGGATAGGCCGTGAACCAGACGTCGGTCGATTCGATGGCTCGGCGCGCGTCCGGGCGCGCGTACGGATTACGCCACATCGAGGGCTGACCGGACAGCTGCCGGCTCAGCACATCGGCGTCTTTGAGCATCGACTGACGGACGAGCCACTCCACATAGGAGGGATTGCCGCCGTTCGCGTTGCGGGGATCGGTGAGGAATCGACGGAGAGTGCCACCGCGGAACTGGTCGCGGGGACGCAGCCGACGGGGTCGCGCCGGATAGCGCTGCTCGTCGTAACTGATCTCGGTCGTCGTCTCGACCGCCTCTTCGGCATCGATGTCATCCGCGTCGTTCCGACCGGCATCGACCATCTCGTCGTCCATCACAGCGCGCTCATCGGCGTCGTCCACTCCCGACCTCCCTCACGTCATATCCGACGCTAGTCGCTTCCACCGACATCGACCTCGGGCATTGACCTCGACCCGCCGGGTGTCGACAGATCCGTCGTGCGCGCATTCCTCCGGGCTCACCGCGGACGCGACGGGGCCCCGCGCAGGGCCGACCAGGCGATCACCAGCGCGAGCAAGCACATCCCGAGCACCGCGGCGAGGAACGCCCCCCACCCGACGGAGGAGAAGACCAGTCCCAGCAGCCATCCGAACAGGCTCGAGCCCGCGTAGTACCCGAGGTAGTACAGCGACGACGCCTGCGCGCGGGCCTCGGGATCGGCGGCGACGGGTGTCCAGCCCGAGGCCACCGCGTGCGCTCCGAAAAAGCCGGCGGTGAAAGCGAGCAGCCCCACGATCACCGCGGCGATGAACGGCAGGAACATCACGATCACGCCCGCCGCCATGAGTCCGGTGCTGCCGAGCAGGAGGGGGAGCCTGCCGTACCGCACGGCCAGCGCGCCCGCCCGCGGAGACGAGACCGTCCCGGCCAGGTACGCGAGGAACAACAGCGTCACGATCGCCGGCGGCAGAGCGAACGGCGGGGCCGCCACGTGGAAGCCCAGATAGTTGTAGACCGCGACGAAGGCGCCCATCAGCAGGAACGCTTGCGCGTACAGCGCCATCTGCACCGGAGAGCAGAGGTTGAGCGCCAGACGCCGCCTCACCGACGGTCCCCTCACCGTCCGGGACCGACCGGGAACGAATCCCCTGGCGGCCGGCACAAGCCACAAGAAAACCACCGCCGCGGCCACGCAGAGAAGGACGACGGATGCCACCCCCCACCGCCACCCGGCCAGTTCGGCGATCCAGCCCGAGGCCACGCGTCCCGACAGACCACCCACGGTCGTTCCCGCGATGTAGGAGCCAGCCGCGGCCGCCACGAAGCGGGGCGACACCTCCTCGCTCAGGTAGGCGAGAGCGACAGCCGGAACGGCGCCGAGCGCCGCCCCCTCGAGAAGGCGCAGCGCCAACAGCACGCCGAGGTCGTCGGCGAAGGGCGTGACAGCGCCGAGAAGCGTGGCCGCGATCAGGCCGATGGCCATGGCGGACACGCGACCGATGCGATCGGCTACCAGCGACCAGGGGATGACCGCCACCGCCAGGCCCAGAGTGGATGCCGAGACGGTCAGCGCCGCCCCTGCCGGGCCCGACGCGAGATCGTCGGCGATCGCCGGGAGGACGGCCTGCGTCGCGTACAACTGCGCGAAGGTCGCGACGCCACCGAAGAAGAGTCCGATCAGCAGGCGACGGTAGTCGCGACTCCCGGGGAGATGGCCCGAGAACTCGCTCACACCCTCGAGCCTACCGACCAGTGCCCCGGGGTAGGACGAAGCGCCGGTGCCCACACCCTCCATTTTCTGGGTGGTGTGGGCACCGGCGCTGAAACCCAATCCCCGGGCGTTCGACCGGGGTCGATCACCGGG
>NZ_LMKF01000032.1:0-190 GCF_001421275.1 Microbacterium sp. Leaf203
TTATTCTACTTAGTCGCAGGGTAGCGCTCATCGTGATCTTCCCAGCTTCCGGTTGTTCGATTTGGCTGTGCGGGATCGTCGCCGGCGGCACGCGGGCGGGCCCACCGCCGTGATCGCTGTTCAGTTCAGGTAGCGCTTGTCGGCCTCATCGAGGGAAGCCTTGATGCGATCGACTTCCGTGCGGATATCG
>NZ_LMKF01000032.1:285-476 GCF_001421275.1 Microbacterium sp. Leaf203
ATAGTAGGACTGCGAGACTTCGCGCATCTTCTGCTTCTCGCTGTCGGGCAGGAGGTAGCATTCCTTGAACTTCTTGCAGGAATTGACCCAGCCGACGACGGAAATCTGAGCGGAGATGCCGTGCGCCATCTTCACCGACTCCCTGGCGGAGCGAATGACGATCTCCTTGTAGTTTTCAGGAAGCTTGGAGA
>NZ_LMKF01000032.1:551-1283 GCF_001421275.1 Microbacterium sp. Leaf203
GGACTTCGCCCCACGGCAGGGAAATCGGCGTTCCGCCGAGGGCCTTGACGATGGCCATATGCGCCTGGTTTTCCTCGACGCGGATCTTCAGGCCCTCAATGTCCTTGACCGTCTTTATCAGCCGCTTGTTGTTGGCGAAGGCTACGAATCCGCCGCCGTCATCGAGCGTGCCGAGGTAGCGAAGACCGCTTTCCTTGACCATCGGCTTCATGAAGTCCGCGAACCAGGGCGAGTCGAAAAACGCCCAAGCCGTCTGGTAGTCGGGGAACAGGAACGGCGCCGTGATCATCTCGTAATTTCTGAAGATCGAGGCCTGTGTTCCGGAGCCAAGCATGATCGACTGGACGGTGACGCCAGCCTGGGCCTGCTGCGCCACCTCGACCTCGCCGCCAAGGGCGCCGTTGCCGAAGATTTGCACGTCGATATCGCCATTGGTGGCGCTTTCGACCAGTTGCTCGAAATGTTTGAGCGAAGGCGCCGTCTCGTTGTTGGTGAGATCGTCCGGATAGAGATGGGCAATCGTCATCGTGAAGGTCGCCGCCTTGGCCGGCATACCGCCCAGGGCCATTCCCAGCGTGAGAACGCTCGCGCCCAGGAGACCTGGCCGATATGCGTGACGCCGGCAGATGCGGAAAACATGTGATAGAGTGGCAGATATTCCAGACTCGATATTGCGCATGACTCCTCCCAGCGCTGGAACCAATCGGTTACCGCGTTCTTCAAACCTGCGAT
>NZ_LMKF01000033.1:0-190 GCF_001421275.1 Microbacterium sp. Leaf203
GATATAGATGAAGACGACGCCGGCGACCATCGCCAGGATATCGGCGTCAGGGCCATGCGTGGGCGCAAGGTAGACATAGGCCCCGTAGCCGACCGCGACGGCGACCGCCAGGGCGACCAGCAGCGAGGTAACGCCATGGCCCAGCGTTCGCGCTTCCAGGGGCAAGGCAGGAACCGACTGCGGCCGGACG
>NZ_LMKF01000033.1:341-510 GCF_001421275.1 Microbacterium sp. Leaf203
TACCCGACGCGGCGATGACGCCCGTAGCGACCCTGCGATCGTAACCGTAGCGCAGCATGATCGGCAGCGAGATGAGGCCCATCGCAATGACGGACGCGGCGACCACGCCGGTTGTCGCGGCAAGCAGTGCGCCGACGAAGATCACCGCATAGGCCAGGCCGCCGCGAAC
>NZ_LMKF01000033.1:649-965 GCF_001421275.1 Microbacterium sp. Leaf203
CAGCTCGACGCCGATCAGGAAGAACAGCAGACCGTTGGCGGCGAGCGAGAATGCCACCGGGTAGCCGATCAGCAGGAAGACGATCAGCGAGAGGAACATGATCGGCGCCATGTTCTGCGCGATGAACTCGATCACGAGCGGACCTCCTCGGCGAGGGCTTTTGCTTCGAGTTCAGCCTGTTCGTGCACGGATATGAATGGATTCGGATCGTCGATCAGCCCGCACATGATGGCGACTTTCTTGATGATCTCCGAAACACCCTGGAAACCGAGTAGCAGGAAGCCGAGTAGGAGCATCATTTTCGCGGGCCAGATGA
>NZ_LMKF01000033.1:1092-1311 GCF_001421275.1 Microbacterium sp. Leaf203
CCCAAGCAGATCGATCCAGTGCTGAACGCGGCGTGAGAACATGCCGTAGACGATGTCGATGCGGATGTGTTCGTTCTGCTTCAGCGTATAGGCGGCCGCCAGCAGGAAGGCCGCGCCGAACAGATACCATTGCAGTTCCAGCCAGGCGTTGGATGAGCTGTTGAGCGCCTTGCGGATCACGGCATTGCTGGCGCTGACAAGGATCGAGATCAGGATCAG
>NZ_LMKF01000033.1:1372-1646 GCF_001421275.1 Microbacterium sp. Leaf203
AGAAGCACCGACATCCGCGTGTCGTAGATCGTCGTCCAGACAATGGCGACGATCACGATCAGGAGAAGGATGGCTAGTGACAAGGCAGTCGGCGATTGAATGACGGCATTGAGAAAGGCCATCTCAAATCCTCCCATGGATAAATTAGACGCTGCCGCGAACCCCGGATTTCTACAGCGCGCCTTTGATAACGGGTATGACGTTCGCCGACGAGCGCGTCAACTCGTCGCCGCGCCGATCAACAGCGCCGTGGCGTCATAGAAGCGGTTGCGCC
>NZ_LMKF01000033.1:1744-1885 GCF_001421275.1 Microbacterium sp. Leaf203
CCGTAAGCGGCCGCGCCGGCTGCCGCGCGCGTTGGCGATAGGAAACCGCCGACCGCTGTCACGAACAGGATTTTCAGCCCGTAGATGAGGCCCGCGCCAAACCCGATATTGCCGTAGTAAAGCGCCGCCAGCACGCCGGCC
>NZ_LMKF01000033.1:1986-2179 GCF_001421275.1 Microbacterium sp. Leaf203
AGCCGGATCGTCGGAAACGGCGCGCCATGAACGGCCGAAGCGTGAGCGTGAAAGATAGAGGCCGCAAAGCCCGATTGCCGCGACGCCGACCGCGCAATTCGCCAACTGGATGACGGTAAGCGTGACCTTGAAGCCCGCTGCCTCGGCGAACACGACGGGGCCTGCAAACATCGGCGGCAGCCATAGATCGCGC
>NZ_LMKF01000033.1:2264-2468 GCF_001421275.1 Microbacterium sp. Leaf203
GCCAGCAATACGCCCAGCGTCGCCGCGACGATCGTGTTCGGCGAACTCTTGGCCAGCGGTTCGAGGACGACGCCGGACAGGAACCGGCTCGCCAGCGCCGCATAGGCGAACGCGATGGCGATGGCCAGGACGATGCTCGCCGGCAGCGTCAGCCAGAGCGTCTGGTAACCATACACGGCCGCCAGGATCATCGTCTGCCCGCAG
>NZ_LMKF01000034.1:0-190 GCF_001421275.1 Microbacterium sp. Leaf203
TGTCGAAGATTCGATCATCGCCATCACCGAGCGTGTTGCTGGCCAGGGCTATGCCTTCGCGCAGGTTACGCCGCGCGGCGACCGCAATTACGAAAACCGCACCATTTCGGTTGTCTATACGGTCGATCAGGGCACCAAGGCCTATGTCGAGCGCATCGAGATCCGCGGCAATTCGCGTACGCGCGACTAC
>NZ_LMKF01000034.1:300-549 GCF_001421275.1 Microbacterium sp. Leaf203
GCCTTCAACCAGGTGTTGATCCAGCGCGCGAAGAAGCGGCTGGAAGCCCTCGATTTCTTTGAGAAGGTCGATATCTCCACGGCGCCCGGCTCCGAGCCGGACCAGGTCGTCCTGGTCGTCGATGTGACCGAGAAATCGACCGGTGAATTTTCCATTGGCGCCGGCTATTCGACCGGTGGCGACACGCCCGGCGCTTCGGTGCAGGGTTCGGTGTCCGAGCGCAACTTCCTCGGCCGCGGCCAGTTCATC
>NZ_LMKF01000034.1:601-851 GCF_001421275.1 Microbacterium sp. Leaf203
TCTCATTCACGGAGCCGTATTTCCTCGGCCACCGCATCTCGGCTGGTTTCGACATCTTCAAGTCGACCCGCGACTATGACAATTACGACTCTGAATCGACCGGCGCGACGATCCGTTTCGGCCTGCCGATCACCGACAACATCACCACCCAACTTGCGTACAATATCTCCCAGGAGAAGTACGAGCTGGATGACGATTGCATAACCGCCGGTGGATATGACCCTCTGAAATGTACGGTCTCCACTGCAAT
>NZ_LMKF01000034.1:891-1047 GCF_001421275.1 Microbacterium sp. Leaf203
CTGATCTACAACACCATCGACAACGAGAAGAAGCCGCATAGCGGTATCTACGCCAATCTCGGCGCCGAGTTCGCCGGCGTCGGCGGCGACGCCAAATATGTCAAGCTGACGGCGCGCGGTTCCTACTACCAGACATTGTCGGAAGAGCTGGATATC
>NZ_LMKF01000035.1:0-256 GCF_001421275.1 Microbacterium sp. Leaf203
CCAGTTCAGCGACCAGGTCCAGCGCCGCCTTGTCGGCGAGATCACCGAAGACCAGTTCCGGCCGCTGCGGCTGATGAACGGTGTCTATCTGCAGTTGCACGCCTATATGCTGCGCATCGCAGTGCCCTACGGCACACTGAATTCGAAGCAGCTGCGTATGCTCGGCCATATCGCCCGCAAATATGACAAGGGCTACGGCCATTTCACCACGCGCCAGAACATCCAGTTCAACTGGCCGGCGCTCTCGGATATGCCG
>NZ_LMKF01000035.1:332-485 GCF_001421275.1 Microbacterium sp. Leaf203
CGCCGATCCTCGCCCCTATGCGGAAATCCTGCGCCAGTGGTCATCGGTGCATCCGGAATTTTCCTACCTGCCGCGCAAGTTCAAGATTGCCGTTACCGGGGCGGAACGCGACCGCGCCGCAATCCAGACTCACGACATTGGCCTGCATCTTAA
>NZ_LMKF01000035.1:648-973 GCF_001421275.1 Microbacterium sp. Leaf203
AATACAAGGCGCGCATCAAGATCCTCGTCCACGAGACGGGGACTGAGGAAATCACCCGTCAGGTCGAGGCCGAGTGGGAAGCGCTCAAGGACGGCGAATTGAAGCTGCCCGAAGCCGACATCAAGGCCATCGACGCTTATTTCGCGCCGCCGGCGCTGCTCGACCGCCCCGAAGGCGACGATGCAGTGAAACTGGCGCGGCTCGATTCGCGCTCTTTCAGCGAATGGCTGGACCAGAACGCCGTCACCCACCGCCATCCCGACTATGCGGCGATAACGATATCTCTGAAGGGCATCGGCGAAGTCCCGGGCGACGCAACTGCCGA
>NZ_LMKF01000035.1:1047-1177 GCF_001421275.1 Microbacterium sp. Leaf203
CGATGAACTGCGCGTCAGCCATGAGCAGAACCTTATCCTGCCGCATGTGGCGCGCGCCGATCTCAAGGCTGTTTACGATGCTCTGGTCGAGATCGGGTTGGCGACGGCCAACTCGAATCTCATCACCGAC
>NZ_LMKF01000035.1:1365-1542 GCF_001421275.1 Microbacterium sp. Leaf203
AGAAGAAGGGTTCCGAACTCTACCAGGTGACGCTGGGTGGTTCCGCCGACGAGAACACCAGCGTCGGCGATATCGTTGGACGCGGCTTCGAGCCGGAAGAGATTACCGACGCCATCGAGAAAATTGTCGATACCTACCTGGCGATCCGGCTCGATCCTTCCGAGAAGTTCATCGACA
>NZ_LMKF01000036.1:0-195 GCF_001421275.1 Microbacterium sp. Leaf203
GTTTCAGCGCCTTTTCCATGATCGGCAGCACGCCAAGCGCTTCCTTGTCCTTGCCCTGGGCGCGTTTGCGGATCTGCACGATGCGGCGCTCGAGGCTTTCGAGATCGGAGAGCATCAGCTCGGTTTCGACGGTCTCGGCGTCGGCGACGGGGTCGATGCGGCCTTCCACATGGGTGATGTCGTCATCCTCGAAAC
>NZ_LMKF01000036.1:284-665 GCF_001421275.1 Microbacterium sp. Leaf203
ACTGGTTGCCCAGGCCTTCCCCCTTGGATGCGCCACGCACCAGTCCGGCGATGTCGACGAAGGAGATGCGGGTCGGGATGATTTCCTTCGACTTGGCGACGGCTGCGATCTTTTCGAGCCGCGGGTCCGGAACCGCCACCTCGCCGGTGTTCNNNGAAAGGATAGTTGGCGGCCTGCGCCGCGGCCGTTCTGGTCAGCGCATTGAAAAGCGTCGACTTGCCGACATTGGGCAGGCCGACGATGCCGCATTTGAAACCCATGATGATAAAGCCTTATCGAGAAACAGATTTGCTCAGGGCTATGGGCGAAAGCGGAGAGGATCGTCAAGCCTTTCGCTGCCGATCCCTCAATCCTTGCCGAACAGCTTCTTCAGCATGGCTG
>NZ_LMKF01000036.1:823-1030 GCF_001421275.1 Microbacterium sp. Leaf203
GCACGCGCCGATAGGCATTGCCGATGTGCTGGTCGAGCGAGCGGATGCCGTTATGGCCACCGGAGCCGCCGCCGACCTTGACCCGCACCTTGCCCGCCACGAGGTCGATCTCGTCGTAGAAGACGGTAACCGCGGACGCATCGAGCTTGTAGAAGCGCAGCGCCTCGCCGACCGACTGGCCGGAGAGGTTCATGAAGGTCTGTGGCT